>NZ_BAZR01000029.1 GCF_001315105.1 Paenibacillus sp. JCM 10914
GTCCCTCACAGGGACTTGCATGGCCCGAGCGGCCCGCGGTAACGCCACAAGTCCCTCACAGGGACTTGCCCGGGCCCGAACGGCCCCGCGGTAACGCCACAAGTCCCTCGCAGGGACTTGCATGGCCCGAGCGGCCTCGCGTAGCGCTCACCCGCCCAACCTCCCAAAAAACCATCCCCCTGGAATGTTCGATAACTCGAACTTCCGTGAGGATGGTTTTTAAACGTTAGCCTAATCTAAACTTCAATATGCTCCACGAACCAGCGCACTATATGGCTGAGGCGCTTCACGCGCAGGTGCGGGTGCCCGCTGCGAGAGAGGTTGTGGTCTGCGCCCGGGAAGCGAATGAACTGCGTCTCTTTATTGAGCCGCTTCAAGGCGATAAATAACTGCTCGCCCTGTTCGATCGGACAGCGCAGGTCTTGCTCACCATGCAGGATCAGGAGCGGCGTGTCGACATTTTTGACGTACGCGATCGGCGAATGCTGCCACAGCTTCTCCAGATCGTCCCACGGATTGCCCCAGATCTGGTCTTGGGTAAACGTGTAGCCGATGTCGCTGACTCCATAGAAGGATATCCAGTTGCAGATGGAGCGCTGGGTAACGGCGGCCTGGAAGCGGTCGGTATGGCCGACGATCCAGTTGGTCATGAAGCCGCCGTAGCTGCCACCGGTCACGCCGAGGCGCGAGGCATCCACGTAGGAATACGTGTCCAGCACGTAATCGACGGCTTCCATCAGATCCTGATAGTCCCGTCCGCCATAGTCGCCGCGAACGGTGTTCACGTGAACTTGTCCGTAGCCGTGACCGCCGCGCGGGTTTGTATAGAACACGGCATAACCTGCAGCAGCAAGCAGTTGGAATTCTTGCATGAAGGTATGCCCATACATCGCTTGTGGTCCGCCGTGGATCTCAAGCACCGCAGGTACCTTGGAGCCTTCCTTATAATTCACGGGCTTCATGATCCAGCCTTGGATCGGCCATCCGTCCGAAGTCTTGAACGTGAAGCTCTCCGGCGTGCTGAATCTCAGTTCGTTCCACAATTCCTCGTTGCAGTGAGTCAAGCGGGACTCTTCTTGACTAGCCACCGTCAGGCTGAAGAGATCGCCAGGCTGCAGCGGGTCGGCTGCGGCTAGAATCAGGTTCTCGTCCTCGGTCAGATCGAATTGATAGATTTCACGCTCGCCGCCGGCCACAAGCTCATATGAAGAACCATCCAGGGCGAATCGTCCGATATGCACGCTTCCGTCCTGGCTCAGCTGCACGTATACCGCTTGCCCGTCTTTGCTGAACAGTGGGGGTGTGCCTGCGCCAGCTCTCATATCGCTGACAGCAGCATGTCCAAGCTGAACATCCATCTCCGTGTAGAGCGCTTGCGATGGTCCACCCGCAAGCGGAAGTAGATGGATTCGGGTCAGCGTAGCGAAGCCGCAGCTGAGATCGCTGGCGAGCATTAGGATGCGTTCGCCGTCTGGCGTGAATGCAATGCTATAGATACTCAAAGATTCATCCGTCAGCTTCTTCGTGTTCTGTCCGGAGGCGTCCATCAGGAACAGATCGTTGGTTAGACGCAGGTCCGGGTCCGGATATTGATCCGAGGAGACGCCGGCGGTGTATGCGATCCGGGCTCCGTCCGGCGACCAGTCGAAGCTGCCGATATCGAAGGCGCCTTCGGTCACTGCGCGCGATTCGTCTGTGACCGGATTTACGATATATAGATGATGGCGTCGCCCATTCCACAATCCGACGCCGTCGCCTTTGTAGCGGATCCGGTTGATAATCATCTCTTCGGGCAGCTTATCCTTCTCCTCAGACTTCGAAGCGCTCTCTTCGTCGGCATCCGTCCCGCAGGTCTGGCTTCGCACGAGGAGGAGGCTGCCGTCCGGGGACCACTTGAACGCGCTGGCGCCATGTTTCAGGTCCGTCACGGGACGGGCTTCACCGCCGCTGGCTGGCATGGTCCATACCTGTGGGCGTTCCCCCTTCTTGCGCAGGAAGGCGAGCTTGGACCCGTCCGGGGACCATGCCGGGGCAGCATCGCCTTCGCCGGAAGTGAAGGGGATATCCTCCGAACCATTAAGCAAACGGATGTGGGAGCGGTAGCCGTCTTTTTTGTCGCTGACAGATTTATGTACGTAGGCAATGGCACCGCTTACAGGCGATACAACCGGGTCGTTCACCCAGTGCATCCGGTATAAGTCCTCTGGGGTCATAACGCGTGGGCTAGTCATTGATTCATCCTCCTATTCTACTATGCGGGTTATCATCGATTATCCCAGATAATGTTATGAAAATCTATATGAAACTCCGACACTTAATCTAATTAACCTTACAAATGCTAGTAGATTAGAGCCAAACTACCAGAATCATGAAACATTCAGCACATCTTAATTAGCTAATGGTCAATTTAGTTGATGGCGGTGCTGGAACAATTCCTTCTCTTTTTGCTACAATTGAGATAGACTCTCAATTAGAGTGCGTAAATCATATTATCTTATATATAGCCTAGGAGGAATCAGATATGAACGTAAGTGAAGCGATCCGTACACGACGCAGTCTGGGCAAGGTTAAGCCGGATGCCGTCGCGCAGGAATTACTGGAACAGATCATAGAAGCGGGGACATGGGCACCGAACCATAAGCTTACCGAGCCTTGGAAGTTCTTCGTCATGCAAGGGGAAGGCCGGGATGTGCTGGGCAACGCGCTGGGCGACATTCAGGCAGCTGGCGCGGGAGATACGAGCGAAGATGCGGTCGTTGCGGCGCGGGAATCCGGCCGTACCAAGGCATACCGTTCACCTGTCGTTATCGGTGTGGCTGTGGAACCTTCCACGGATCCGAAGGTGATTGAGCTTGAGGAGTACGGCGCGGTATTTGCCGCGATTCAGAATATGCTCTTGCAGATCCATGAGCTTGGACTTGGTGCTGTATGGAGAACCGGCGAACCTTGTTTCCACAACCTGATGAATGAAGCGTTCGGCCTGAATCCTCAGGATAAAATGCTGGGCTTCCTCTACATCGGCTATCCGGATATGGAGCCGAAGCAAGGCAAGCGTCAACCCGCTGCGAGCAAAACGGTGTGGCTGAACCGTGCGGCAGACCTGTAATTGACTACCCCAGATGGTGGATATCCGGTATAATGTCCCTAAGATTGTCGAAGAAACGGGACAACGTTCCAAGCGATTGAGATTAGGGGAGTGTACTTGAAACATGAAATTTCGATTTATGAAATGGGATTTGGGGAGCAAATTTATTTTTATTGCCACTTGCCTGGCCATCGTCTCGTTTTTCTTTAAATGGCTTGATATCGGCGTAGCGGCCGAGAATGGATTTTTGCAGGGCGGTGCATTTTTTATCGTATGCTTCATTTATCCGCTCTTGCAGGTTGTCCGTGAGAAGAAGCTTAACAAGATCATAGCGTTTGCATGCGCGTTGGCCGCGGTTATTTTCACTACGTTATATGTAAACTCCAAGACCATAGATTTCTTCGGTGAGACGATCCGTGGCGCCGCAGCAGGACCGTATCTGTTCATGGTGGCGTGTGGATTGTTGACCTTTGGTATTTTCAAACGTAAATATTGATTCTGAGATCGAAGCCGGTTTCCGGGCGCTTGCCGTTTAGGGAATCGGTTTTTTTATATTTCCGAAAAACGCATGTAACATTGAGCGGCATCGCAGGGTTTTGCTATAATTAAAGGAGTGGCCGTGTCCGGCCGCAGTTTGCATTACATATACAGGAGGGAACAGAATGGCTAATCAAGTGTTTACCGAAGGACCTACGCTGAACGATGGCGTCAAAATGCCTTGGCTGGGCCTTGGTGTATGGAAGACCAAAGAGGGCGAAGAAGTTATCCGGTCCGTTAAATCCGCTATTGCTGCCGGATACCGGAGCATAGATACAGCTGCTGTCTACGGCAACGAAGAGGGTGTGGGACAAGCTATCCGCGAATCCGGCGTTTCCCGCGACGAACTGTTCATTACGACGAAGGTATGGAACGACAACCAAGGCTATGAGAATACGCTGCAGGCGTTTGAGACGAGCCGCAAGAAGCTTGGCCTTGACATCGTGGATCTGTATCTCGTTCACTGGCCGGGCAAAGATAAGTATCTTGATACCTGGAAGGCGCTGATTCATCTGCAGAAGGAAGGACTTGTTCGCTCCATCGGGGTAAGTAATTTCCAAATCCGCCATCTGCAGCATATCATCGAAGATACCGGCGTCGTTCCGGTGGTGAACCAGGTCGAGCTGCATCCGCTGCTGAGTCAGAAGGAGCTGCTGCAATACGCGCGCGAGAACAAGATCGTGCTGGAAGCGTGGAGTCCGCTCATGCAGGGCAATTTGGATCAGCCTGGCCTGGCCGAAATCGCCAACAAATACGGCAAGACGATCGCCCAGGTTATCCTGCGCTGGGATATTCAGAACGGCGTGATCGTCATTCCGAAGTCGATTACGGAGCATCGCATTATCGAGAACGCGCAGATTTTCGATTTCGAATTGTCGGATGAGGACATGGCGGCGATTGACGGTTTGAATCAAAACAAACGTTTTGGCTCCAACCCGGACGAATTCCTGTTCTAGATCCGCTTTATATGAAAAAAGAGCGAGGACACCCCACTGGGAGGTCCTCGCTCTTTTGCTGCGCATATCCAACACCGTCACGGAAGAACGGCTTTCAGCCTCATCCTTCTCCTCGGGAAGGAGCGGCTCGCCGATGACGCCGAGCCTCCCTTCCACCAGATCCTCGTACAGCCGCTTCAGCCAGTCCAGATCCGTCCTTGCATGTTCGTACATACCGACCATAAGATGCTGGGCGCTGCGCGGCACGATATGCTTATGCTCCTCGTATAGTTGATACGCTTGGTTCACCCTGTGCTCCGCGTCCCGAATTCGCCCCAGCAGAATCGGGGCGAGCACATCCGGCTCCGCATGGCGCGAGAAGGGGAGGGCGATATATAGCGGATGATGCACCGGCTCGATATCGCGGAATTTCTTGAGCAGCAGCAGCTCGAACAATCGACGACCGTTGTCCGTAATGCGGTAGATCGTCTTGTCGGGGCGGCTATCGCTTTGAATGGTCTCTACGGCTTCAATGTAATGCTCCTCGGCCAGCCGATCAACAGCGTAGTAGATAGAGCCCATCTGAAGCTTGGTATACTGATCCATCCCGCGATCTTTCATCTTGAGCCGGATCTCGTATGGATGGTGATTCCCCTCAAGCAGTAGGCCCAGAATGGCCAGTTTCATTGACATGATGCTAGGCTCCTTTAGCCTTGTTTGGGACCGTTACTCGTTCATTGCCCATCATCAGTACGAATACCAGGCTAATACGGCCGGTACAAGCGCCCACATGAAGGTGGTGGCGATGGAGTCGGCCAATGCGTTCGTGATTTGTTCGCGCACATTCGGCGGGATCTGATTCATCACCTCGGGCGAGAGCACGGCATCGGCGTTGAGTTGGTCGCCTACCGGAGCCTTGCCGCCGCCAGTCAGTTCCGACAACTGATTGTTCAGGCTGTTGCGCTGAATAATACCGAAGATCGTGATGCCAACGGTCATCCCGAAGGAGCGCAGGAAGGAATTGGTGGATGTCGCTGCTCCGCGTTGTCTGGCGTCAAAATTATGAATGGACGCCATGCTCAATACGGAGAAGGAGAAGCCAACGCCGAAACCGGTCAGAACCATATAGATCGTCAACAGATAGCGCGGAGTCTCTGGGCTAATTGTGCTTAAGCAGGCAATGCCTGCAATGAAACAGATAACAGACACAATCATGATATTGCGGAACGACGTACGAGTGGTCAGCATCCCGCCGCCCTGGCTGCCAAAGACACTTCCCAGCATCATCGGCATCAGGATCAGGCCGGCGTTGGTGGCGGAGCGCCGTACACGCCAGAGACAAAGATCGGAATGAAGATGGTCGCCACAATGAAGGTCGCGCCATAGAACAAGGCGACAATGTTGCTGGAAGCGAACAGGCGCTTCTGGAACATTTTGAACGAGATGATCGGCTCGGGCGCCCGCGTCTCAGCGACTAGAAAGATGATGAACAGGGCGATGAAGCCTGCAAATAATCCCATGATTTGCGGAGAGTCCCAGGCGTAGGTGTGACCACCGAGCTCAAGCCCGAACATGAGACAAACGATGGCTCCCACGAGGGTGGCGGCACCGATCCAGTCGATCTTTTGCTTGGCGTGGGACAGGGATTCCTTATATGACGTCATGATCAGGATAAAGGCCACGACCCCGATCGGTAAATTGACATAGAATATCCATTCCCAACCAATACTGTCGGTAATAAACGCCCCGAGCAGCGGACCCATGATGCTTGAGGTACCGAAGACAGCTCCGAGCAGGCCGGTCATTTTACCACGCTTCTCCGGTGGGAAAAGGTCGAATACGATGGTGAAGGCAATCGGCATCAGAGCGCCGCCACCGATGCCTTGAATGGCACGGTAGATAATTAATTCTCCCATACTGCCGGCCATGCCGCAGAGTGCAGAGCCAAGCAGGAACACAATTAATCCGAAGATAAAGAATCGCTTTCGACCATACATGTCAGACAGCTTGCCGAAGATCGGCGTACCCGCCATAACAGCCACCATATATACGGACGTAACCCATACGACCTGATCAAACCCTTGCAGGTCACGGATAATCGTAGGCAGCGCGGTGGCCACGATGGTGTTATCGATGGCCGACATGAAAATACCGAGCAGCAGCCCGGCCACGACCAACTTAATGTTGCTTTGTTGTGCATTCATCTAATGGATGCCCCTTCTTTCATATTGAACTATGTACATATTATTCAAATTTGAATATATGGTGGTTTTATTGTATCCGGATTAACAGATGTTGGCAAGATGTTTGAAATGGGGAACAAACTAATTTTTGGAATGTACCACAAGGGAGCCATCCGTATAACGGATAGCCCTTCTGATTGTGATGCTTAATACATCTAACGTGAACGTGATAACCATGGGACGAAACTAACAGTTCATCTGGGGCGATTTCGGATCAAGCTGCATAAATTCGATGCGGTGGCCGTCCGGGTCCCTGGCCCAGCACTGCCAGTTGAAGTCCTTCCCTTGAACCGGATCAACGTCGAGTGTTACGCCAAACTTACGAAGATGCTCTGCAATGCTGTTGATATCTTCAACCTCAAGGCACAGATGGGAGAATCCAATCGGGCGCTTGACAGGTTCCGGTTTATTCTGTCCACCGTAAAACAACTCGATAAACTGTCCATCACACACCTTAATGTACTCGATCCACGGTTCGCCCTGATCATTAGGAATATCAAAAGCACGGCTAAATCCAAGAATATCGCAATAAAAATGCAGGGACTTCTCCATATCGGCAACATCAAATGCCAGATGGGCAATTCCTTTAATCATAACGGTATTCCTCCTCAGTATGTATTAAGTTTGAGCGCAGACGTTCATAAGGCTATTGTAACTCATTTTGTATGCGTTTCCACAATATTTGCCAGATCAAATTATTGTCTGATATCAATTTGTCGGTGAAAATAAAGGACTGAACCAGACCATTCGCAGCAGAACGGTCTGGTTCAGTCCTTTGATTTATGAACCCGGGCGGCTCCGTTGCTGCGCCGGAACTTCTTTTCGCCCCTGTTTCATGGGAGACTGGCATAACGGGCAAGCCTTGTTCTCCCGGGCTCGTGTACGAGCAGGGATTCTCGCGTTGACTCTCTGCCAGCCCTTGCAGACGGTACTGCTGCACAGCCACGCATCAACGGTCTCCGTAGCAACAGGCGCAGCTTGATGCTGTGAGCTGGAAGTGGAAACGGAACGGACTTGTTGGCTGTTCAGATTCACGGCGCTGCGGGTACCCCGCACTGACGAAGGGGACGGGGATGCCGGTTTGGCAGGTTTCTCGATGTGAATGGTGCGTTGCGCCGTAAAGGTCGTACGGGTCGTAGACCCCGTGCTTTTGTTCGGGACACGATTGCCTTGTTTGCTCTGTTCGTCTGTCAGGAACACATCGCGGAAGAAGCGGGACACTTCCGTTTTTCGTCCTCGATAAAAGCCCGGGGAACTAATCACCAATTCGTCCCGTGCTCTTGTGATCGCGACATAAGCGAGTCTGCGTTCCTCTTCCAGTGCATCGAGCGCCTTGTCTTGCTTGTCCGACAGCGGACGTTGATCATCTCTGCGTTCAGCGTCCAAGGCGGAGGTATGCGGCAAAATCCCCTCACTCGCTCCGATCAGGCATACCGAAGGGAATTCCAGCCCCTTGGATTTATGGATGGTCATGAGGCGGACGGCATCGGCATGCTCATCTCGTTTCATGGCTGCCATCTCCTTGTGAATGACAATCAGTCGATCCACAAACTCGACAAACTCCGCTATATTGTCAAAACGCTTCGCCGAAGTCTCCAGCTCATCGAGACCCTCCTGGATAAATTCCTTATGGAGGGTTAGCTCCTGACGCTCATCTGCCTCCAGAAATTTATCATAGAATTGCCGCCTCATTTCCTGTACAGCTTTTACAGGCTCCAGCGCCTTAAGTCCCTTTATAAGCTTGGAGCGTTCTCTTATATTCTCGATCTGGAAATCCTTAAGGCCTGGGAAAGACAGAAGGTGAGCCAGCGGTCCTTTCTTGGGACGCGGAGCATCCTGCTGCCGGATAAAGGCCATACCCTTGTCCCGGTTCAAGTACAGCGTGTGCAGCATGCCTTCCATCGCCGTGAAATTGCGGCGATCCAGCGACAGCCGCAGATGGTCCATGAGCGGCTTGACCATCCACTGCTCGTAGAACAGATCCCCATTCTCGTAATGAATGAACGGAATCTCCCGCATGACGAGCTGCTCGAAGATCGCCCGGCTGTTATTGGATGTACGGTATAGAATCGCATGGTCGCGGTACTGCCGATCGTGATGCTGGACCTGTTCGGCGATATGCGTCAGCAGCTGCTCCGCTTCCTGGTCAGGGTCTCCGGGACGAAGGTACAACGGTACGCCGCTGCTCTTGCGGGTAGAGCGCAGCTGCTTGGGACGGCGGCGTTCATTAACACGGATAATTTCATTCCCAAGCCCTACGATGGAAGACAGGGAGCGGTAATTGATGTCCAATGTCACGACCTTGGCTCCAGGAAACGTCTGATCGAATTCGAGAATGAATTCATTGCGCGCGCCGTTGAAGCCGTAGATGGTCTGATCATCGTCACCAACTACCATCAGATTGCCGTGCTTAGCAATGATCTTTTTCAGCAGTTCATAGGGAAGCAGCCCTGTATCTTGGAATTCGTCGACCATGACATAACGGTAGCGCCGTTGAAGGGAGGCAAGTAATCCCGGATCATGGGAGAGCAAGCGGTAGGACAAGACGAGAATATCATCAAAATCCATTTGGCCATGATCGGTCTTCCAGTCTTCATAGCGTGCAAAAATCTGCTTCTGCTCCACTTCAGCAGGGGTTCTCATCGGCAGATCATCGAGTCCCGTCATATTCATGCGGTGGGCCGACCACAGGGAGAGCAGCGTCTCTGCCTCATAGCTGTCTGTAAGTCCCATTTCACGCAGAATCCGCTTCAAGATGAATTGCTGATGCCTTGCATTACTAAGGATCTCCTGCTTATACCCTCTCGTTCGCAGAAGGTACAGGAAAAAGGAATGGAAGGTCCGTGCCGTAACCTTGCCCGCCTCGTTATGTCTTAAGCCGGGAAGGGCCAGAATACGTTCCTTCATCTCGGCTGCCGCCTTGGACGAGAAGGTTACGAGCAGGATCGAAGCCGGATCGATGCGCTGCACGGCGATCAGATAGCCGGTCCGGCTAACGAGCACGGAGGTCTTCCCGGAGCCGGCACCCGCCAGCGTTAGCAGCGGGCCATTCATATGTCGTACTGCCTGAATTTGAGCCCGGTTAAGCAGCAAGCCTTGGGACTCTAATCCACGGAAAAAAGCCGCATCCGGCGCAGCATCATCGATGAGATCCCGGCTATTCTCCAGGGTAGCCAGCTTCGCAAACGGGATATCCTGACGCGAACCGCCGAAGGGGCGTTTATAGAAAGGGGTTAATGTCATGTAGCTCACCCATCATATCGTATTTCTGTAGCCTAACCAGTGTAACGGATAATTGGCGGTATGGTAAAGCTTCGGCCTAACTTATAACGAGTAGGCGCGTTATATAGAATAGGAAAGTTGAAATTGTATCAGGAGGAAAAAACGATGCTAGTCATGATCTTCATCCAGTTGTTCGTTATTATCGGAATTTTGTTGAGCATCAACAGTAAACTTCAACCGCGGGACTTTGTCGCTGACGCTATGGAGCGCGATCGGAAAATGAGGGAGGAGCGGGAGCGAAAGTTTGAGCAGGTGGGGCAGGATTAGACTTTGGAATAAGAGAAGCACGGTCCTAGTCGACCGTGCTTCTTCTCCGTCGATCTCAATTCAGTTCGACGGTCTGTTCGTCTGTGATCGGGTTCCAATACTGCTCGATCGTTAGGGTGAGGGGTTGGGGGTAATTCAGAGCATCGACACCTAAATCATAAGCATACTCTGACAAGTTTGTGCTGCCCGACGTATACTTGATGCTTTGCTGATGCGTGTTGCCAGCTGCATCGGTGTAGCTGTCCGCCAGGATCATTGGTTTGAAGTTGCCTAGTGACGGGTCATGCTGATTCGTTTGCTGTAGAACAATCGTTCCCGGTTCCGCATTATGATCAGTTGGACTGAACGTCAGGCTGGTGTCCGGCGCCTTCATCACTTGCTGCTTCAGATCGAGGACGAGTTCCATGTCATCCTTATCCAATGCATTGATGCCGGTCGTCTTCAAGATCAGGGAGGCATTCGGATCGTATGGTGTATTCTCGAAGATGAGGGTAGCCCTGGAATTTTCCGTAGGCGTGCTGGCGCGATAGCTTAAGTCGGCTGTACGGTCGCCGTTCGTAAGTTTCAGTTCAGGGGCAAGCCATGAAAAGACGTGCTGGCTGTTGTTCACATCATACTCGATATCGACATAGGTGTTCAGCGGTGTGTACTGCACCTGCCGAATATGAATCTCTTGATCATGGACCTTGATTGTACGGTCTGTATGAAGTGTATGGACCTGATCACTGAGCTGCTGAGGATCCAACGAGAATTGAATATCAACCGCTTTTCTATACTTGGTACTGCTCGAGTACATTGCCAAATCCGAAGTTCCGATGAAGAGCAATTTGAAACTTGCCTCGCTTGTGTAATCAATGGATGAATCCAGGTTAGCGGCATAGACGAAGTGATTTTTCTCGCCTGGCGCGATGAACATGCTATTGGCATGCTGCAAGAGTACGCCTGTCGTTGACACTTTGTTTCCTATACCGAGATCCAGCGAAGTGTAAGAGGTTATAAGCTCTACGTCACTGTTATTCTGTACGCTGTACAGGATAAATACTTTTCGGCCATCACTGAATCCCCCGGTCACCTCCACGCGTAAACCATCGGCATCCATGCTTTGCCAGATGGGCTGGATCAAACTATGTTCTAGCGGAGCGGGCAGGATGGGCATAAGCTCCAATGCTGGCAGATAAGCGTCCAATTGCTGCTGGTTCATAATCGCAGGCTGCTCAGCGTGATAGGATGTGTTCTGCTCGGAGGTCGGCAAGTTAGAAAGGAAAATCACGATTGCCGCGGCTGCAGCTACTACTGCGCTCAGTCCGAAGGAGAGCAGGCGTCGCTTCTCGCGGGCCATTCCGCGACGCATCCCATCGCGAGCCGAACGAATCAGCACGGCTTCGGGTAGAGCCTCTACCTTTTGGTTAACATCAGACGCATCTTGGCTTAATAGCTGCTCTGCTTTGTCTGGCATTCGTCGTTCAACCTCCTTGTACGCTAAAGATCATTTCGCAGCTGTTTGAGTCCTTCGCGCAACCAGGTCTTGATCGTGCCTTCCGGTTTTTGCAGCACCTTCGCGATTTCGGGGACCGTAATATCCTGATAGTATTTCAGCATCACGACATGCCGATATTTCGGCTTCATGCGCTGCATGGCCCGTTCCAGATCCAATCGATCATTGTTCTTCATCTCTTGGGCGGCAGCGTCTTCGTTCATCCGGGCAACGGGGAACACCTTCTGCTTGCGTCGCAGTTCATCCATGCAGCAGTTGATCGTAATCCGGATCAGCCAAGGGGCAAAGGCCTGTGTGTCCTTGAGCTTCTTACGCTTCATCCATGAGCGGCAGGAGGCTTCCTGTACAGCCTCCAACGCATCGTTCTCGGAACGTAGATAGCTGTATGCGATCGCATACAATTTGCGCTGTTCTCCGGACAAGCGCTGGAAGAATAGTTCTTTTTCCGACCATTCGTCATCGTGCATCTGGACCTCATGCAGGGTGTGATCGATCATGGGTTAGACTTCACCCCCCCTTTCTCGTTGCAGCAGAGGACCCTTATCTTGCATTCATATTAATAAGACGGAGCAGACGGGAGAAACGATTGAAAAAAATATTAGAATCAGCGATCGCTCCAATTCCATAGTTGCACTTCGCCTACCCTTAGGTTGGAGATCCATGATGCTTCGCGCAAGGCCAGCAGTTCTTTCACCGGTCCGGTAATCACGGCACCGTAGATGCGGATCCCGTTCTGGTCGATGTAATCCAGACTGGCGTCAATATCGATGAAGGGGGCGACACGTTTAGCTATCAGCGTATATTCCTGTAACAACCGCAAGGATTTAATGAAATGTTGATTGCGTATGTCCCCGTCTCTGTAGGTTTCCAATGCAGGGTAATGTCCTCCGCTGCTCACTGTTTTGCCGAACCAGCCGGTCTTCTGCTCTTCGTAATGCGTAACCGTCAGGTCGTCATGATGCCAGACGGGATATGCGGGAAATCCCACAGGATCGGAAATAACTTGATCCCTGTCACCGAATCTCTCATCTGGACCGGTATCTACTGCGAACCAGACCGGTTCCATATTCAGGCCTTCGAATTGTTTCAGTATGTCATCCGTCGCGAAGTAGCGGCTGAAGGAGACGGTTGCTTCGGCAACGGTGCCTTCCGGCAGTTTCTCCAGCCTGGACCAATCCCCGCCATGTTCGGAAGACGCACCTGATGCTCCCTCAGGGCGGTAGAACACGGTAGCCGCTCGGCCCTGGTGGTTATTCCATTCAGAAGTAACGGAAGGCAGACCAAAAAAGAAATTAACGGAATATGTCCCCGCCTTGACCCGATCTTGGCCTACTTTTTTCTGCATATCTCCGTACATCTCCATCATGAAGAAGGGTTTGCCTTGTCCATTCAAGGCAACCTCGACGTTAGGTTGGGAAATAGAGATCGCCGAATGGACGGCATCCCGGTATTTGGTATCCCGCGAAGGAGTGCCCATGGCAAAAAATAATGCTGTTAAGATGGAACTGATTACCGTTATGATTAACAGTGCCGAAATCACGGTCAGCGTATTGGAGACTCGCGCTTTCCATTTCCCACGACGGACGATGCGTTTCTCCTTCTTGGAAGGGGGGGAGGGAACTGGCTCATGATGAGGATCACGATCCATGATTTCATCTAGATAAGCCTGATACACCTCCAGCTTCTGCAGCTCTTGCTCAACCTCAAGCCGCTCCTTATCGCTTAGTTTTCCGTCTGCGTAATCCTTCAGCTTCTGTCTGAATGCTTCACTCATCGTACTCGTCCTTTCGATTCAGATCGCGCAGCCGTTGCCTGGCGCGAAACAGTGTAATTTTAATGGAAGATAACGAGATATCCATAATATCCGCCGTTTCCTGATAGGTGAACTGATGCACATCCACGAGCAGAATAGCCTGACGCTGCTTATCGGGAAGAACGGTTAGGAGCCGATCGAGCTCCAGCCGCCTCTCTTGTTGAAGCAGGGCCTGCTCTGGGGTATGCCTATCGATCATTTGATGGAAGTAGTCGGGCTCCTTCACCGTACTGCGGCTGGCTTTGCGCTGGTAATCGACAAATGCGTTATGAGCCACGCGAAACAGCCAGGCTTTAATACGTTCATCCTTCCAATTCTCCAAGTACAGGTAAGCTCGATAAAAGGTTTCCTGCACCAGGTCTTCAGCCGTGTGGTGATCGTAAGAGAGGGAGTACAAGTACCGGTAAATGTCTTTTACATAATATGGGTAGATATGCTCCAAGCTGTTCAGTAATGCTCCTCCTCTCTGTATACAACACGTATGAGCCGCTGGATTAGTTACACTTTCCTAGAAAAAACCTGCCGACACCCGCACAATAAAAAAAGCCCGCCTGATCAGCGGGCTTACGTCTTTTATCGGATTGAACAGCCGTTTATTTCGAATGACTGCTAAGATAGGTTGTCAGCTTCTTGTGGGTTGGACTGTCTGCTTCGGCATAATCGAGCGCTGTCTTACCTTCGTTGTCTTTCGTAGTGGCATCGACCTTATGTAGGTTAAGCAATTTATCGATGTACGCATCGCGTTCGTGAATGACCGCCAGATGTAGTGGGGTCTGCCCCTCAAAGTTCTGCAGATTATAATCGAGCCGTCCGGCTTGCCCGTCAATCTGCTTCAATGTATCGTATGCGGCTGTTTCGCCATGAAGGATCAAATAGTGCAGAATACTGTTGCCGGTTGCTGCATCGCGGCTTTCCAGATCGGCTTCGCCGGCGGCGATGATGACCATCAGCCGCTCGGTTTTAAACTCGTTATTCGGGAGAATCAGTTGCTCCATATCCTTAACGAAGTCGCGGACGTGCAGATTTCCACCGGGTATGGTAGCCGGGGATGATGGAATGGTTGTCCCTTCACTGCCCTTTGATGGTCGGCTTACGATATCAACCTCTTGATTGGTGGCGGATCGAAGCTGGTAACCCAGCGCATCGGACATCTCACGGATTGGCACATACAGCTTGTCTTGAATGATGACGGGGGGAGCGGACCATCGTATTGGCGTATCGTCAACGCTAATGTCGACAAGAGAGGGGGTGGCTTTCAGATAAACCGCTGCCCCTACAGCCGAGCCGGCGGTGAGCGTAACGCCCACGATGGCGCCCATAGCAAAAGCGGGAATGGAAGTTAAACGTTTTTTCAAGATCAATCATCCTCCTTCGTTATCCATTGTATGGTTGGGTCCAGCACAATCAATTTGCGTTCCGCGCTGGCGGTCTCAAGCAGGTGTTCCTTAAGCTCGCGGCAGGGGAAAAGGTTCAAATTTTTATTTCCTCGTCCGAAATTCGGGGTCAATTACGCAGCAGCCGCTTCTTATGCGTATAGATGATCGCCTTATCCGCCATGAAGGCGGTGTAGAGCAGCAGAAACACAGCATACGGGAAGCCGGTACCGTCGAGACTTGGGACAAACCATTCTGCCGCAATAAAGTATAACAGGGTAAGCAGCACGGGAAGCTGTCGCTTCAGGCGGTAGGACCACACCGACCAGATTACCCCGGCCACTCCGGCGAACAGCATTACAAGTCGGATGGCGTCCAGTGCGGATTGCATCACCCTTCGCGCTTCAGCATTGCCAAGCGCAGCAGCATATTTGGAGGTGCGACCTTCAAATATGCTGCGGAACAAGTGTACGAGCGGATTGCCTTCGATATAGCGGGAATCCAGCCAGAGGGAAGCCAGATTCCACGGTCCTTGCAGATGGGCCATCCGATTGAATAGCGGGATGTTGAGCCACCATGGGGACAGAATCAGCAGATAGCCTATGACAATCAACAGCGTACCGCCAGCTACGATCTTGATGGGACTTCGGTACTTGATCCAGAAGGGAATGAACAAGACCGGATAGAGCAGCGCCTGCAGATTGTAGCAGGCCAAGATCGCGGTGAGTGCACCCGCGGCGGCGTACCAGCCGGCTTGCTTTAGTTCCAATGCTCCGATCACTGCACATGCCAGAAGGAGCATAAGCATCTGCATGGTCACATCCGGCAGAATCAGACCGACCGCGCCATAAGCTGGCCAGAACAATGCATAGATGATACTCGCTAGAAAAGCAACCCGGGTATTAAACATGTAGCGAGACAGCACAAAAACCAGATAAACCGAGAACGCATGGAATATGCACTGAAGCAGTTGATAGCCGAGCAGCGCTCGCTCCACATTACCGAATATCCCAGTCAGTCCTACAATCATTAAGGGTACACCCGGCATGACGTTAGGTGCATGTTCATTCTCTACATATCCGGATTGATTGATCATGATGGCGGTATCTATATAGCGTTCCTCAATCACATCGGTGAAGCTGTGCGCCTGCTGATGCGATCCGATCCACACCAGAAGACATGACATCACCAGTACGGCTGCAATAGTGAACAGTAGTATTTTTCGATGCAGCGAATTTAATGTCCATATGGAAAACAAATGGTTCCAACTCCACTCTTGTTTAATCTAATCAATGGATCCCCAATTATATTAAAGAAAAACAACGGAAATAAAAAGGCTCCGTCAGAACGGAGCCTCGTAACTAGAAACCGCTGTGATATTTATCGTCACTGGAGGAGCGGTTCTTGGACGTGCCATCTCGCTGTTTCTCTTCTTGGCGCTCCAATCTGGCGTCCTCCATCGGAATGGGGTCCACATGCTGTTCGCTTTCGAATTTGTCGAAGAGGCTTTCTGTCTCAGTCGGATATTGTTCAGGGTGATCCATATTGCCTGGACCGTTATCAAGCGGAAGATCTTTCTTCTTCTTATCAGCCACTGATCTCACCTCATTTAGGAGTAGTAATACCTTTATACCTTTTTTGAGGGAAGATCAAACATCCGTTGTTAGCGTGAACAGCTTCGTCAACATGCGTTTCAGGTAGTTTCAAGACCCGCTGCCGGCTGTTGTTGCGTCTCCGCCTTCAGTCTCAGGTAGCGAATGAACAGCTCCACCAGTTCAGGATCGAATTGGGTGCCGGAACATTCCAGCAGTTCCGCAATTCCTTCTTCGAAGGTTTTGGTCTGTTGGTAAGGCCGCTCCGTGGTCATCGCATCAAACGAATCGATAATCGTCAGCATGCGGCACAGTTTGGGAATCTGGCTGCCAGTGAAGCCGTGCGGATACCCACCGCCGTCATATCGTTCATGATGCAATTCAATATACGGCACAAGCTCCTTGAACTTCTCGTTCGTTTCGGCGATTCGCTTGCCCCAGCTCACATGACGCTTTACGGTTTCCCATTCAGCGGCCGTGAGCTTGTCCCGCTTATTCAGTATGCCCCACGGAATCTCAAGCTTGCCAATATCGTGTATTAAGGCCCCAAGCACAAAGTTGCGCCGCTCAATGCTATCGAGATTCAGCACATCGCTCATATCCATCGCATACCGGAACACGCGCTTGGAATGCTTGAACGTATCCACGTCCTTATATAGAAACAACTTAAGCTGCTGCTCGATCTCTCTTACATCGTCGGCAAAATCAATTTCCGATTCTTTCTCCGCCCCGCTGCCGTATACGTGGACGTTGTTCTTGCCTTGCTTCTTGGCATAATATAATGCCTGATCTGCGAGTTCCACCAATTGTGATTTGTCGTGGATATCAATTCGATAAGTAGCGATACCAGCCGAGAAGGAAAGACAGCCTGACGGAAAAATCTCAACGCCGTCAAAATACGTATCATTCAATTTTTTGCGAAGTTTGTTGATGAACGTACGGGCTTTGTTCTCGTCATAACCCGGCATGAGAATCGTGAATTCCTCGCCCCCGAAGCGTGACGCTACAATGTCAGCCGCTTCGGATTCGACTTTCAGATAATTGCCGAGGAAGCCGAGCAGCATGTCGCCCTTTAGATGTCCGAACTGATCGTTGTATTTCTTGAAATCATCGATGTCGATCATGGCTAACGAGAGCGGGGTATCGCAGGACTTCGCCTTTTTGATCTCATCTTCCAGCAGGCTTTCAAAAAAACTATGATTGTACAGCCCGGTACGCTGATCCTTGATCGCTCTCTTCTGGGCTTCATTATACATTGAGAAGAGCTGCTTAAAGGAATAAGAGAGCAGAACGCTTAGACCGATGAACAACGTCAGGCCGAACACCCCATTGTGAACAATCAGCACGGATAGGACCATCGATAAGATCAACGTGCTCAGGTACACCAGCAGCGTGTCTTTGATGAAGGATTTCAGAATGTCGTATAAAGAGCCTCTATACAGCAAGTAATAATAAAGTCCAAGCAGAAGCACATTGGTAATAAAGTAGATGATCAGGGCAGCAAGATAAGCACCGAAATGGTCATTGAGGATGGGGCCTGTCTGCCCTCCGGTTGCTTTGAAGACAAGGGAGGAGCCTACTATCATGAGTGTGTATATGGAGAAATTAACAAAATGCTTCCAGAAAGGGATCTTCCGATCGTACAATGCCGTGGCCAGTGTGTTGAATAGAATGATAGAGAGTGCAAATGGTGCGCCGTAGATAAAGATACAAGCCAAATAAACAGATGAATCCATGGATTGCAGATTTCCCTCAGGAGGCAATTGAAACGTGAAGTAATTTAAGATCAGGGCCGCACCCAGCATGGCATATACCCATACCCAGTCCGATGGGGTATAGTGAATAAACTCTCCTCTATGTACTAACAGGAAGGTTAAACAGCCCATAAGTGAAATGAAAACAAAGTACAGCTGTCCCGAAAGTTCCCTGGAAATAGTAGGACGCTTAAATATGGACATAATGGTTTCTCCTCAATTAAAAAAACATGATGTATTCTCCACATTTTAAGATATATTGCGGCGCAAAACAACGAAAAATATATAAAAAGACAGGCGAATAATTCTGCCTGTCTCTCCATAATTCTATATATTCTCCAACTGAAATGATAGATGATTTGCCTAAAGGCTCACACCTAAATTACATGGAGCCTCCCAGTCTGTATCCGGAAGTCAGAGCGATAACAACGGAAGCTACGATGATGGCATTGAGCACAAGACGGGAATACATAACTTTATCCATTTTTTTCATAGTTCTCCCTCCTTTCCAGTTAGTATGATGTATGATTAATTTTGCGGTTCCGCATGTTCGGGTGCATCGGATGTGCGCACCACAGATGAAGAGGATGTGTTCTTCCCGACGGTCATCAGGTTGACGATGTAGAGGAAGATCCCGATGTTCATAATGATGTCTCCGATGCTAATGACTTGTGTTCTTGGATAAGGCGGTGAAAGCGGAATGATGTCTCCAAGAAGCGACAAGCGGGTTGAGGCGTCCATCAAGAAATGCTTGGTAGTAGCCGTTGTGTCCATAAGCCGCTCGATATAGATCGGATCCAGCACCATGGCTGCGTTCATCGAGACGGGCATTCGGCCACCGTTGACCGCCATCACCAGGAAATTGAGGAATACGCCGACGAGTATGCTGCGAAAGCCTTTCTGATCGCGGTTGAGCCACAGAAAGATCATGCCGGCAACATAGATCGATAAGAAGATATAGCCGCTCGCGGCTGTCAGCCATTCGGAATCGCCTTGGAAGCGAAAGATCAGCAGCTGTAACACCAGCAGAATCGGGAAGATCAAGCCGCCCTTAAGACGAATTCGACTGAATTGCTGGAGCCCGTGCTGAAACCCCCCACGTATCAGTCCGACAATGAACCCTAATATAATGCCGTCAAATACCATGATAGAATTCCTTCCTTCATATCTTTAACTCTGTTATAAGATAGTTCGACAGCGATTTGGAAATTCCTTCAACAAAATCCTGAATAACCGAGAAAATTTGGAAGAAATCAATTCATTTTGTTTTAATATGTATGTTGGTATGGATTTAAGTAGATTATAACAGATTAATAGGATAATTCTTCCTACTTTTTTCGTGTTTATGTTGCAGAAAAGAGCAAATTTATGAACTTTACATACCTATGGGGGGTATAGTACAGTGAAAGAGTGGAATTTTATAGAATGAAAGGGGAGGGCGTTAATATGACTCAGGTTACATTAACTGTTGAAGGCATGTCCTGCAACCATTGCGTAAGTTCCGTTGAAGGTGCACTGAAAAATGCCGGTGCAAATGGCAAAGTAGACCTGGCATCCAACACGGTAGCTGTAGAATACGATGAAACGAAGGTTAGCCTCGAATCCTTGAAGGAAGCCATTGAGGAGCAAGGGTACGATATCGTATCTTAATGGCATATATGCACGATTTGACCGACAGCGATCATAAAGTTGTCGGTCTTTAGTTCGTACCCCACTATTTTCTCGGGATGAGGAGTGAAGGCAGGATGAATGATACGCTATCATTATTAATGAATCACCGATCCATTCGTAAATATTCGGCCAGACCGGTTATGGATGAGGATCTGCGAGCCATAATATCCGCGGCCCAGATGGCATCCACTTCCAGTAATGTACAGGCTTATAGCGTGATTGCGATCACCGATGCGGCCCAGAAGCAGAGGTTGTCGGGCTTAGCGGGTAATCAAGCGTATATCGTAGAGTGTCCGGTATTTCTAGTATGGTGCGCTGATCTGTATCGTTTGAAAAAAGGAGCAGACGCGCATCTGGCCGACAAACAGGCGTATGCCGATTCGACCGAGAATTTCATCGTGGCTACGGTGGATGCCGCGCTGGCTGCGCAAAATGCGGCAATTGCGGCCGAATCGCTAGGTATGGGCATCGTTTATATCGGCGGGGTGCGCAATCACATTGCCGAATTCTCTGAAGCTCTGGAACTGCCGGAACTGGTGTACCCGGTATTTGGCATGTGCCTTGGTTATCCGGATCAGGAGCCGGGCTTGCGCCCGCGATTGCCGGTTGAAGCCGTGCTTCACCAAGGGACCTATAACTGCAACGGCATCGAGACTGAGGTGGCCAAGTATGACCAGGTTTCATCGGCGTATTTGTCCGAGCGGACAGGGGGCAAGAACAGCACGCCGTGGTCTGAGCTGATGGCCAGACGACTTGCCGAACCGGTAAGACTGCATATGCAGGATTTTCTCAAGCAGAAAGGATTTATGAAGCGATAATGGAGAGGAAGCGTAACTACTTTATTGTAGGGACGCTTTTTTTTGTGTGCATGAGGTCTTTGGAGCGCTGCAGCAATGTGTGGATTTGCCGTCCCAAGAGTTCCGGGTGGACACTCCTGATGTCTAATATCTGGTATCCTATAATTTTACATTAAAGTGTAAAATATTACATGAGAGGAGGACATACTGTCATGAAAACTATGGAAGTTATAAAGAATGATATCGAACAAGAGAGACATAAGCTTCATCGGATGAAGCAGCGATATTGTGACTTTAATCATCCTAAAGTCCTCAGGCAATCCGTAGTGCTCGATGAATTGCTGAACCAGTACAGCAGCTCCATTAGAGCGACGAAGTCAAAGCGCAGACACTCCACGTAATAGTTGTCAGAACGATTTACAAACCATACATAGTAACCGCATTATCATACAAGCGCTGGCGCGCCTCGGTCTCTGACATCCCTTTAAGCTCAGCCCATGCTGAGGCCACGGCGGCGGTCATCTCGGGATGGGTCATCTGATCGGCGAAAGGCCCCTCGAACGGCCATGGTCCATCCGTTTCACTCATTACCAGATGCTCCGGATAAGATCGAGCAATCTCACGAATCTCCTCTTCATAGAGAATATCAGGCGTGAAGGATATGTAATATCCGTTCCTTGCCATCCGTCCGAGTGTCTCACGCGAGCCCTTGAACCAATGAAAATGGGCGCGGGTAACATCGTGCTTCTCGAGCAGGCGGCATGCGATGTCCGCATCTTCGTATACGGCATGGAGAATGACGGGTTTATGGAATTTCTTCGCGAAGATAATGAATTGTTCGAGCATCGCCTCGTAAGGCCGATTATCCCAGGAATGACCATCAGTCTCCGCTTCCATTCGGTTGTAGTAGGGGAGACCGACCTCTCCCACGGCAATCATCTCATCCACATGTTGTTCCATCCATTCCAGCAGCTTTTTTAGGTCCGATGATGACTGCAGTGGCTGTTCCGGATGATAGCCGAAGGCCGGGCGAACTTTATCATGTACCCGCCCAAGCTCTAAATTTCGTTTGCACGATGCCAGATGCATGGATACCGAGATTACCGTTTCCACGCCGCCGACTCGAAGATCCCGCAGGATCTTTGTTTGGTCGCTTTCCTCGTAGCTGTCCAGATGGATATGGGTATCGATCAGGGAACGGACGGGTTGACTGGATTGTGATTCCATCGTTATATCACCTCACGCGAGAGATTTGGTGGCGTTTTTTTGCGATGTGTACGTGTTGATCATTGAAAGGGACAGCAGGACCTCGCTTAACGCTTCTGCTGTTCTTCTCTCATCATCGCGGCTATTTCGGTTTTCATGGAGATGAACGTGGGGTCGAACAGGATAGCTTCAGGGCGAGGACGAGGAAAGGGGACTTTTACCCGTTGAAGAACCGTTCCTGGACGCGCCGATAGAATATAGATGCTGTCGGATAGTAACAGTGCTTCCTCAATATGATGGGTAATCATCAGCACCGACCGCCGCGTATCCTCCCATATATCGAGCAGCCAGCGCTGCATATCGCTGCGGGTTAGTGCGTCCAGCGCGCTAAAAGGCTCATCCAGGCACATGACTTCCTGTGGACTCATGAGCGCGCGCAGAAAAGCGGCTCGCTGCTGCATGCCACCAGAGAGCGTATGGGGATAAGCCTGTTCGAAGCCGGTGAGTCCGGCGCGTTCCATCCAACTGCGGGCTTGGGAACGAGCAGCGGCTTTGGATGTGCCGCGCAGTTCCTCCGGCAGTAGCACATTGTCTTCAATCGTGCGCCAAGGAAATAAGGCCGGCTGCTGCGGCATATAGGCGATGCGCCCCTTCGCCCCAGTGATCTCCAGGCCATCCATCAAGATGCTGCCTTTATCCGGCGCGGTAAGTCCTCCGATGATGTGAAAAAGCGTGCTCTTGCCACTGCCGGACGGGCCGATGATGGACACGAACTCGCCGGGATGCACTTCCAGCGAAAGGTTATCCAGTACATGAACGTGCTGGCGCCGATTCGAGAAGGTCTTGCTGATTCCTTGAATCTCCAGCGCCGGAGCGTGCGCATCCTCGGCGGACGTGATGTGATCATCGCGAGAATGCGTGTCAGATGGTGTTCTCATTAGGATACGGCCTCCTTCTTGAAATGCGTACAGCTTACGCTTTTTGATTCCAACGAATTAATTTCTTCTCCAGCCATGTAATCAGGGCAACCATCAACAGGCTAAGCAGTACGATTACGAGTATTGCCACGAATACCCGGTCGGTACGATAACCGGATTTCTGCAGCAGCATATAATATCCGATGCCGCGGTCCGAGCCGATCCATTCTCCAATCACGGCTCCCATCACCGAGTAGGTGGCAGCGATTCGCAGACCGGAGAAGATCGAAGGCAAGGCATGAGGCAGCTCCAGCTTGCTGAAGATCTGCCATGAAGTTGCACCTGTCATCTGCATATAATTCATCATGGTACGATCCGTTCGCGCCAATCCGTCCAATGCAGCGACGGCGACGGGGAAAAAGCAGACGAGCGTGATGACAATGACCTTGGGCAGCATGCCGAAGCCGAACCAGATCATAAGCAGTGGAGCTAGAGCGATGGTCGGCACATTCTGGCTAAGAATAAGCAGCGGATAAAGGGCTGTCTTCAAGAAAGGTATGATGTGCAGCGTCAGTGAAAGAACCAGCTGTTGCTGTGCCTATCGTAAATCCGACCAGCGTTAACTGCAGAGTAGCCAAGGTATGCTGCATGAGTCCGGATGCTCCGTTAATGGCTTCGAGGCCGATGGCGGAGGGGGGAGGCAAAATAAAAGGTTCAATATCGAACAGCCAGACCGCCGTCTGCCACACCGTCAACAAGAAGATGACCGCCACGACGGGCGGCCAGATCGAACTCCACATACTCTTCATGGACGATATTTCTCGGTCAGCCGATCCATGCTGATGCCTTTCGGATGGTGGGCAACTTTGATTTGAGAAATAATGCTAGGGCTTCCCGCCTGCACGAGTGCATCATGCATACGCTCGACAATACGCAACAACTCGGACAGATCGCCTTCCATAGTCGTCTCGAGTGCGTGCACCTCATACTTCACACCGGATTCCAGAATCACGCGGATGGCTTCGTCAACATATGGAATGCTGTCGCCACCGTCCGGTGTCCGGGGAATCACTTGAATGCTTAACAGGGTATTGGCCATCACGGTTCATCCTTTCGTTCATCTAATTGTAATCTATGGTTGTTCAGGCAAAAACTCATTCGTAAATGCGCTGTCGGCTTCAAGCTCTTGCTCCAGCAGTTGACGTTCGAACATCCAGTCGGCGTAACCGGACCAGACCTCGGCTTTCTGCTCACCCCAGCGAGGGGCATCATCCTGATAACGCGGGCTTAGCCACTTCTGGCTGGCCAGCACGAGTTCCGCATCGAGATCGGGTACGGCCTGTGACAGCAAGGCTGCTGCATCCTCCGGCTGCTTAATAGCATAGTCGTAACCTTTGGATGTTGCCCGCATGAACGCCTTCACGAGTTCCGGATCCTCTTGAATCAACTTCTCATTAGTCACAATGACGGGCGTGTAATAATCGAGTGCCTCGGAATAGTCCTTCACATAGATCATGTCCAGCGGTTCGCCGCGCAGTTCGGCTTCAATGCCGGTCCACGCATAGAATATCCAGGCAAAATCGATGTCCCGTTTCACGGCTGTAAAGAAATCGGCATCGCCCATGTTGATCATGTTTACCTTGTTTACATCTGCGCCATCAATCTCCATGATCGATTTCATCACGGCTTCCTCAACCGGAGACCCCCAGCCCCCGTACGCCTTGCCCTCAAAATCAGAGGCTTTGAGAATACCTTTATCCTTTGGTGCCGCGAAGCCTGAAGTATTATGCTGAATGATGGCGGCGATCGAGACGAGTGGCAGCCCCTGAGTTCGTGCAAGGGTAACGCCTTCCTGATAGCTAATGCCAAACGGTACGTTACCGGCCGCTACCATTGCATCCGTGCCACCGGAGCCTGGCTGTACGATCTGCACGTCTAGTCCTTCTTCTTCATAATATCCAAGCTCTTTGGCGGCATACAGACCCGTATGATTCGTATTGGCCGACCAATCGAGCATGAGCTGCACACTGCGGAGCTTCTCTGGCGGTTGTTCGCCTTCTCCCCCAGCTCCCGTATTGTTCGTGTTGTTTGGCGCGCTATCGCCGCAACCAGCTGCTACCAGCAGCAGCATGCCGGCCAGAAGCAAAGGCAACCATTTGCTCTTGATCATTGTTGATGTTTCCCCCTTGAAATCGCAGTAAATGATGTGTAACTTCACAACTAAAAAAAGCGTCCCGATAATCGGGACGCATGACGGCGTAAGTATATACTACGGCCTATGAAAACAGCCGTACACATGAGCTTCCTACGCTGGCATTACCCAGATCAGGTTGAAAGGGTCAGTATCCTGTCGTGATACACTCTCAGCCGGCCATATTCCAGCTCCCCTGTTAATATGAAGTTATACATCCGTTATTATAGACCTAACACGAAGACCTGTCTAGTTCGGAGTACACCGAATGGACAGGCCTTGGCTCATATGCACGTGATTTAATTAATCGCGTTAACGTTCGGCTTCACTGTATCTAACGTTGAAAGAACTCGATCCATTCTCCTTCTGGTCCATGAACGAAGAAGTAACGGTAGCCGTTAGGCAAAGAGACGATCTCCTCATCGACATGAGATACTTGAAGTTCTTGAACACGTGCGTGCTCGGCCTCGATGTCGTCGGTGCTGACTGCAAAATGATGCACGGTGCCTTCGGACGGGAGCGAGTCGCTATAACCTTGAATAAGTTCCACTTCGGTCTCATCACTGCCATTAAAACCAAGGAACGCTAACTGAAAGACACCGTTCGTATGGGTGAGCCGGTCCTTCAGTTCCAGACCGACAACAGAGGTATAGAAAGCAATGGTTGCTTCAAGGTCACGAACCACTATACCGACATGATCCAATCTTTTTTGAGACATGGGATAACATCCTTTCCATATAAACCGAGGTATGATAAGAAATATTATCATATTATTCCTATGAGTCAAGTTGGCTTTGAGAGTGAGATTTCCTGGACAGGCCATCTTTACTTTTGCTTGGGTAAAAAGTATCATGGGAAATGAAACCATTAATTCTTAAGTCCTAATTCATCATAAGTGAGCACGCTTACCTTTTGCCCGGGGGGAATGCTTATGAGTAGATCTCCAACCGATTCGTTATGGATTCGACTCGCGATTCTGTACACATTCATTCAGACAATGGTTTCAATGTGGATGACGGATGCTTTATTGCTTCAACGCGCGTTGGTGATTATGGCCCCGTTAGCCGCTTGTGTGTATCTGGTCTGGGCAACTCGCCATCATGAAGCGCCGAATCGCACATTCTGGCTGCTAATCATCATGGGGTTGCTCTTGGACGCAGTGGCCAGATGGATCTCTTCCGGCAATGATGGAGTCGTATTGGCAGGACCATCGGAATGGAACGCTGAGAATATTCTCTGGAGCACTTCTGTTGTTATGTTTGCTGTCGCCATAATCTACTTATTCCGCCGTGCACAAGGCTTACTACGTGGTATGAGGTTTACGCTAGATATGGTTATAATCTGCGTTACATTCTTAACGGTGGGATGGGAGTACATGACCATACCCGAGCTAAGCGAAGGCGTGGTTCCAACCGTCTGGCGTGCGTTATGGATCGATATACTGCATTTCGTGTGCATCTGCGTGCTTTTATTTTTTATATGGGTATTGTATTACAAAACCAAGCAGTTGACCAAACAGACCGCCTTATATTTGTGTCTGGGAGGAAGCTTCTATATAGCCGGAACCTTGCTACATATCTATTTAGGCGGATTCATGCATGTTGATATCGGTTCTTATTTGTATCCTTTACATAGTTTATCCGTATTTTTCGTGGCGCTTGCGGGAGGACAGCACATCCAGGCAAAAGAGAGATTACTGCAAGAGAGAAGGTCCAGGCCGCTAGGGACCCTGCTCGTTAAATATGTGCTTCCTTATAGCGTCCTCAGCTTCATGTTTGTGCTATTGGCCCAGCGGTTCGGAGGCTGGAACAGCCTGTTTACCGGTTTGTCGCTGTGCGTTGTCCTAATTCTGGTCCGGCAAGTGCTGATCCAGATCGAGAATGACCGGTTGCTTGAGCAGCTTCATTCGAGTTTTAAGCAGAGTGAGTCTTTGGCCCATCGTGATGATTTGACAGGTTTGTACAACCGCAGGTATTTTAATGCCCAGCTATCGAGGTCCCTGCATCGCGCCGACCGGGCCGGTTCAAGGGTTGCACTGCTGTACATGGACCTGAATCGGTTCAAAAGCGTCAACGACCGCTATGGACATCGTACCGGCGATTTGTTGATCCAGAAGGTTGCGCAGCGACTTCAATCGCTCGAATCCAAAGGGATTCTCGTGTCACGTCTTGGCGGAGATGAATTCACGGTGATGATATGCCCAGCAGGTGAAGACCAAGAGCTCATCTGGATGGCAGAGGAGATCTGGATCTTGCTCAGCGAACCGTACGACTTGGAGGGACACGACATCCGTACTTCGCCCAGTATCGGCATCGCGGTCTATCCCGATCATGCGAAGAACGACCAAGAACTGATTGGACGAGCGGACGCTGCGATGTATGCCGCGAAGGAACGGCATGCCCGTTGGCATTTCGATGTGGAGCAGACGATGATGCTGCAGTTGCTGGAGCAGAAGCTGGATTAACCGGAATTAACAGACAAGTGTCGACAATAAGTTGTTAAGAGCAATATAAGTCGATTTTTGTCAGACTTTCTGCAAACTTTGCACGAATCTTGCGCAAGTGGTTATAACTTCGATATAAAATCCATAAAATGCAAAGAAATCATATTCAAAATGCCGATAAGAAGCTTAGTGAGAGCTAGCTTGCCAAGGAGGACGAACATGATTTGCGACAATTGCAGCACCTTTGAACCGATTGAGGAACAGGGGACCGTTCATATGAGACCTGCATGTAGTGAGCTATCCGACATACTTGCGAAGAACGGCTACACGGTGCAAGAGAACGATGAAGGTTGTGCTGTGCAGTATATGGAACGTGCGGATCTGTTGGATATGGTACAGTGTCTGCAAGCACTTCCGCTACAGATTCGTCAATCGCTGTCTTTCTGTGTGACTGGCGGCACCGCTCCGCAGCCTCGGTATACATGGTCCTCTATGGAGATGTTCAAACTGCAGGTGGAGCATTATGATATGGTCAACATTATTGTACATAAGCAGTTTACGAGCTATATGCAGCCTATTGTAGACTCGTTCGAGCAGATTGTAGCGTATGAGTTTTTGCTGCGTCCGATTGAGGGAGGGGCAGCCTTCCAGCCGTATAAGCTGTTCGAAACGGCCAGAAAGACGGGGCTTCAAGCTTATCTTGATCGAGCGGCGCGGACCTGCGCGATTGAGACCAGTGCGGAATGGCTTCCCACGGGTGTCAAACGCTTTGTGAATTTTCTTCCTTCGTCCATATATGACGCACAAATGTGCCTCAGTCATACATTCCACACGATTGACAGACTCCATCTGGACCCGAGGGATTTCGTGTTTGAGGTAGTGGAGACCGAGCGCATTGATGATGTGAAGCATTTGCAGTCTATTTTTGAAGTATATCGTAATCACGGTATTTCGGTGGCGATGGATGATGTGGGCGCGGGTTACTCCACATTGGAGCAGATGATTCGGCTGAAGCCGGATTATGTAAAGATCGATCGGAGTTTGATCGATCATTGCGACGAGAACGCCGCACATCAGAAGCAGTTGGAGACGATTACGAAGGTAGCGCATGATTTTGGAGCGATGGTGTTGGCAGAAGGTATAGAAAGACGGGAAGAGTTTCATTTCTGCCGCGATATCGGCATTGAACTTTCGCAAGGATATTTATTCGGGAAGCCGTCGGAGCGGCCGCCGCGCGATCCGCAGTCACAACTGATCTATAACTAGACAGAGGTGTCGATTGCTAGAGAAGTGAAACTGACCCTTCGTCAACATAGAGGGGTCAGTTTTGTTATATATAAGCCTTATGTGTAGAGAAACGGGGCCGTCTCAGAAGTAAGGTTCAATTGCTCTTGAAACAGCTAGATGTGGAAGTAGCTTCGATGGTTGCGAACAAGGTCTGGACTTTTTTTTGGAGCTTCGCTTTGTGCTTAACGGCCGCTTTGCCCCAGATGCCAGAACCTGAAGTACACACGTAAACATTCTCACGGACCGTTGTGGCCATCTGACGAGAGGAGTAGATGCTGGGTGTAGGTGTAGAGGATGATTTTGGTGATCATTTTGGATGGTAACTGTCTCGCCCACCGCCAGGGTAGACGGCTGAAAAGATGCGGTCGTCCAAGCGTTTAACCACTTCGTTGACCACACTGACGAGATGATGTGGAGGAATATCGTCCTCCAGATCCATTGGCAGATGAAATTGGTCCATGCTATATGGAATGTACAAAGAAACCGTTCCTTTCGTCAATGGTGGGTAGCACTTCCATTTTACCAAAGAACGGTTTCTTTGCGTCTTAAAAAGTAGAGCATCTGCACAGCGCAGCGGAGAGGACGAATCGATTCCGGACAAGCGAGAGCGGTCGCCTTTGCTCTCACATTTCATCCTTGCCTAGAACCATTCCAAGAAATGTGAGAGCAACAGCGAGGGGAGGAACGATTCGTACGCGGAGCGTCTCCCAGCAGCAAAGGGCATCTCGCAAGATCTAAGATCTTTTGGGACACCCTTGTTGTTTGCAGCAAGCTTATCGGGCCGACTTGATCTCGCCCAGAGCGTCCATTGCATACTCCTTACCGTTTACATTCAGCTCGACAGACGTATCTGTCTCGTTGACGATCAGGATTTCTTTGTCCGTGACATTGACCTTCAAGCGAGCTCCACGGAACATCACTTTGAAGGAGAAGGAGGTCCAGTGTCCAGGTACGAAAGGGTTGAGATGCAGCACGCCATCCTTCACGCGCAAGCCACCGAAGCCATGCACGACCGACATCCAGGTGCCCGCCATGCTCGTGGTATGGCAACCGTCCTCGGTATCGTTGTTGTAGTTGTCCAGATCGAGCCGGGCTGTACGGAGGTACATCTCGTACGCCTTTTCCTGATAGCCAAGCTCGCATGCGAGAATCGAGTGGACGCAAGGCGAGAGGGAGGACTCGTGTACGGTAAACGGCTCGTAGAAGTCGAAATTCCGTTTCTTGGTCTCCAGATCGTACTGATCGCCCAAGAAGAACAACCCTTGCAGCACGTCAGCTTGTTTAATATAGACCGAACGCAGAATGCGGTCCCAAGACCAGTTCTGATTCAGCGGTAGCTGTACGGGGTCAAGATCCTTGACGGGGATCAATTCCTTGTTCAGGAAGCCGTCCTGTTGCAGGAATACGCCGCGTTCGGGATCTTCCGGATAGTACATTTTACTGATGATATCCTGCCATTTGGATGTTTCGGTCTCCAGCAGCTCCAGATGACGGATGAGATCGGCGTAGCGGTCTTCCTCATTCTCTTTCACATAATTTAGCACATCCAGCGTATATTCCATGGTCCAGCTAGCGATGCGGTTCGTGTACCAGTTGTTGTTCACATTGTTCTCGTACTCGTTGGGCCCAGTTACCCCCAGCATCATATACTGGTCGTTCGCGGGTACGTAATTGACGCGCTCTTCCCAGAAGCGGGAGATTTCGACCAGCACCTCAAGCCCATATTCAGCCAGGTATGCGAAGTCACCGGTGTAGTTCACGTAGTTATAAATGGCGTAGGCAATCGCACCGTTGCGATGAATTTCTTCAAACGTAATCTCCCATTCATTGTGGCACTCTTCACCGTTCATCGTTACCATCGGATAGAGTGCGCCTTTGGTGAAGCCGAGCTTCTTGGCGTTCTCCTTCGCTTTTTCCAGATGCTTGTAGCGATAGATGAGCAGGTTGCGCGAGATGCTGGCGTCCGCGGTGCTGAGGTAGAACGGCAGACAGTAAGCCTCGGTATCCCAATACGTGCTGCCGCCGTATTTTTCTCCGGTGAAGCCCTTAGGTCCAATGTTCAGACGATCATCCTCGCCGCTATAGGTTTGGTTCAATTGGAAAATGTTAAACCGGATCGCCTGCTGCGCCGCCACGTCGCCGCCAATGACGATATCGCTTTCCTTCCACTTGTCGCCCCACGCTTGTGACTGTTCCTGAAGCAGCGACTCGAATCCCGTCTCTACCGCAGGCGCCAATACGGCACGTGCCGCATTCAGCAGTTCGCCAAGCCCATGATTGCGAGAGGTGACATTGGCTACGTACTTGTAGATCGTAACGATTTCACCTTCGGATGCGTTAACGGTAAGTCGGTTCGCCGCATACTTTTCCTGCTCGATCAGTTCTACGGCTTGCAGGTCAAGCTTCTCGCCGTTCTTGAGAATGTCATAGGACATCACGGAAGTGAGATGGAAGTCAAGCTTCTTGGTCTTTACGGTCAGTGCGGCAGAACCGGGTGCTGTCTCCTTGAACACTTCCAGCCAGAACTTCTCGTCATAGTTGGAATCCTTGTTCTTTACATCACCGTCGAGGTAAGGCGTGATGGTTAGTTTACCGGCAAAATTGAGTGGTGTCACCGCATAGCGGATCGCTCCAATCTCATGGCGCACCATGCTGACAAACCGGATGGCTTCCACGCGAATCTGCTTGCCGTCTTCCAATTCGGCCGTAAATTGACGGGACAGGACTCCTTCCTTCATATTGAGTTCACGTACGAAATCCTTCACGGTACACTGAGCAAGATCAAGCGGAGTACCGTCGATATCTATCTGGATGCCGATCCAGTTCGTGCTGTTCAGCACCTTGGCAAAATACTCCGGGTAACCGTTCTTCCACCAGCCGACCCGGGTCTTGTCAGGGTAGTATACCCCAGCCATATAACTGCCTTGGAGGGAGTTGCCGCTGTAAGTCTCTTCGAAATTCGCACGCTGGCCCATAAATCCGTTGCCAATGCTGAAGACGCTCTCGGAGATTTCGTGTGTATGAGGATCAAAGCCTTCTTCAATAATCGACCATTCATCAAGCTTTAAATATGGTTTCACAATCCATCAACTCCTTTAATCTTAGAAAAAATAGGGGGGTCATTCTATGGGATGATGCTGCTAAAGGGTTAGCAGACGGTCCACCGTAATATCCTTGAGGGAGGACACAATCAGGTTGGCGCGCCCCAGCGTCTGAGGCGAACCAATACCGACACTGCGCATGCCCGCACGAATCGCCGCTTCAATGCCGGCTTCGGCATCCTCGAACACCACGCAGGCCGTGGGTTCAACTCCAAGTTCCCGGGCACCCATCGTGAACACCTCCGGGTCAGGCTTGGCTTGACTGGTCTTGGTGCCATCGATGATCGCATCGAAATAGGGGGTGAGTCCGGTGTTGTGGAGAATGAGCATTGCGTTCTTGCTGGCAGAGCCGAGCGCCACTTGGATGCCGGCAGCTTCAAGGCTTGAATGAACTCCAGAGCACCAGGCAGTATCTCGGACGCATCCATGGTGGAAATGTACTCGACGTACCAGGCGTTTTTCTTATCGGCAAGCATGAGCTTGGTGTGCTCATCGAGCGTAATGCCGCCGATCTCTAGCAGGATGTCCAGGGAGGCCATTCGGCTGACTCCTTTTAACCTTTCGTTGTCCTGCTCTGTGAAGGAGAAGCCGAGCTCTTCGGCAAGGCGCTTCCAGGCAATGTAGTGATACTTGGCGGTGTCCACGAGAACGCCGTCAAGATCGAATAAACATGTGGATACAGATGACATGATAAACCTCCATCAATTCTTGTGCAAACGTTTGAATTAAATCGTAAAAATAAAGGAAGCACCGCAATGCTTCTTTATTTATGGAATCGTACGGCAGGGTCGTAATCCAGTTAACCAGGCGTTACTTCGGCGGTGCAAACATAGAGGACTCACGGGTCATCAATCGATGCGGGATGATATAACGGTTAGGTAGCACCGCATTCTCATCGTTGCGTATCGCCTGGATCAGCGCCTGTGAGGCGGTGTAACCCAAGTTATAGATGCCGATATCTACACTGCTAAGCGGCGGTGTGGACAGCTCCGTGAGCGAAATGTTATTGAAGCTGATAATCGATACATCCTCCGGAACTTTATATCCAAGCTCATGCAATCCCCGCAGCACACCAAAGGCAACAATATCATCTACGATGACAAGCGCAGTCGGGCGCTCCGGCAAGTTCATGAAAAAGGACATGGCTCGATAACCGCTCTCCTGCAGGAACTCGCCTTCTACAATCCACTCCTTGCGCATCTCAAGATTCGCATCGGCGAGCGCTTTGCGGTAACCCTTCATCCGATCCTGGGATACGATCAGATTGGGAGGGCCGCTAACAAAGCCGATTCGCTTGTGCCCGAGGGAGATCAGATGCTTGGTTGCATCATAAGCAGCCTGTATGTTGTCGGTGTCGACCGACAATATATCCGGATACTTCTCGCTTCGACCGACAAGCACGAAGGGGTAGTTATTCGCCTTGAGAAAATCGACGACCTGATCATCTTGTCTGGAGTAGAGCAGGATAGCACCATCTACCCGGCGGCCATTGAGAAGTCGCGATATTGCAGCGACTTCTTCCTGTTCCGTGCCTCCGGAGCTAAGGACAACATCATAGCCGGAGCGGTTCGCTTGAGTAACAATACCGCGAATCAACTCCATGAAGAAGAGGTTGAGAAACAGCTCCTCTGCCGGCTTCGGCAGAATGACACAGATGCTCTCCGTGGTCTTGGAGACAAGACTCTTAGCCATGATATTCGGATGGTAACCCATCTCATCCATGATCTCTTTCACTTTGCGTGATGTTTCGCGGCTGATTCTAGGGTGATTGGACAGTACGCGTGAGACAGTTGAGGGGGATACCCCTGCACGTTTAGCAACATCTTTAATCGTTACAGCCATATAGGACCTCCAGTGGAACCGTTTGCGTATTATTTGAAAATAAGATAGAACCGACGCGGTCTCTTCTTATCAGATGAAGATCAATCTTTGCTGGCACGGTTTCGCTTTTATTTGTCTCATGGTGAGCCGGCGAGAGTGTAAATATGCGAAGAATCGCAGGATTCTAGCCGCTTGGGTCCACCATGTTAAACGGTTTCACACTGCTATATTAACGTTAATTGCAAGGGTTGTAAATACGTATCCAAGTCAGCTGAGCGCATTTATTCACAAATGTTATTAAATAAAAGAAAAGATTAGAAAAATCGAGAAAGCGGGATATAATTGCGCAAAAAATCCGGAAAACAGCTTATTACGACATTGTGCAAACGGTTTAACAAATGCGACAAGTGAGTTATGATATAGTTACCTCGAATTGGATATAGGATAAGAAATTCGAGGTAATCCGTAAACTTTTAATGATTTGTAACCGCTTAATTTACAGTTTAAGGATGTTATTATACAAACGTTTGCGCTTTAATATGACGTGAAAATACATAGAGTATATGCGGTACATCGATATATAGTAACAGGAGGATTCTACATGGTTTTAAAAAAGAGAGTAAAACGCAGCTCAGTTCCAGTGTGGTTAGCAGCACTTACGGTGACGGCAGGTCTGCTGCTTGCAGGTTGCAGCGAGAATACATCTCCACCTCAAGAAGAGGCCAAGCCTTCCGTTACGGAGGAAACCCTGCAGCCTGAGGTGACAACACCAGTCGTATCGGAGAAGACGGAGGTGGATGAGCAGCCATCCGACGTTTATTATGAGATATTTGTACGCTCATTCTATGATTCTGATGGTGACGGTATAGGTGATCTGCAGGGAGTTATCGAGAAACTTGATTATCTGAATGATGGCAATTCGGATACAACCGATGATCTTGGTGTGACCGGGATATGGTTGATGCCGATTCATCCTTCTCCAAGCTATCATGGCTACGACGTCACCGACTATCGCGACATTCACCCGGATTATGGCACGTTGGAGGACTTTAAATTGCTGCTGGCTGAGGCCGATAAGCGCGGGATCAAAGTCATTATGGACCTGGTCGTCAACCATACCAGCACCGAGCATCCATGGTTTCAGGAATCGGCTCAAGGTGCGGACGCCGATACCCGTGATTGGTACGTCTGGGCCGAAGACCAGGGCAAGGAGCCAACCGGCGCAAGTGCGGCAGGAAGCGGAACACCTTGGCATGAGAAGAACGGGGCCCATTATATGGGCACATTCTGGGGTGGTATGCCGGATCTGAATTTCGACAATCCCAAGGTACGCGAGGAAATGAAGGACATCGGCAAGTTCTGGCTTGAACTCGGTGTTGATGGATTCCGGATTGATGCGGCCAAGCATATATTCGAAGACTTGGTGACCGACAAGGGCGAGGCCACGACGGCGAAGAACACGGCGTGGTGGCAGGAGTTTCGCGCAAGTCTGAACGAGGTGAATCCGGATGCCTACATCGTCGGGGAGATCTGGGATAACTCCGCCGCGGTGATCGCACCGTACTTGGATAAGGCATTCGATTCCGGGTTTAATTTTGGACTGGGCGAGAGCATCTTGGGCGCAGTCAAGAACGAGAAGGACAATAATCTGGCCTTCACACTGGAGCGCACGTATGGCTTGTTCAGCCAGGTATCCGGTGGCGCATTCTCCGATGCCACATTCCTGACAAATCACGATATCAATCGGACCATGTCACAGTTGCAAGGTAATGAGCATCACGCCAGAATGGCCGCAGGCATTCTCCTGACCATGCCCGGCAATCCGTTCATCTATTACGGCGAAGAGATCGGCATGAAGGGGACGAAGCCTGACGAGCAGATCCGGGAGCCCATGATCTGGTCCAATACAGGCAGCGATAAGGGGCAGACGACCTGGGAGCCCTTGAAGCATAATCAAGGCGATTCGGTACAAGGCGTGGAGCAGCAGCTAAGGGATGCCGATTCCTTGCTATCCCGTTACCGTACGCTGATAGGATGGCGTAATGACATGCCTGCCATCCATAGCGGCACCATTGAATCTTTTGCCTCCGGCAATGCGCAGGTCATGGCTTACGTCCGCCGTACCGATGACAACAAAGCGCTTGTGGTCCATAACTTGTCTGGCAAGGAGCAGACAGTGGAGCTGGCACCGAAGAGCGGAGATGACGCGTTCCAGTCGCTGGCGAGAACAACGGACGACAGTGCAGCATTAAACGGCAGCAGCCTAACGCTACCGCCTTATACGACCGTCATTTTGGAGTAGGCAGCGGCCAATCTATAACAGTGGAAGCCATGTCGATGATCCAATCCGCTTGGCTGATGATATCCAAATTATGCTCGATGACAATGACCGTGCTGTTCTGACTGACAAGCCGGTTAATGATGGACATCAGGCGTTCGCAGTCGGATAGATGAAGCCCGGTTGAGGGCTTGTCCAGAACATATATTTCACTGCGTTTGTCGAGCTCTGCCCGCCAGTTTAACCCGCTGCCGCTCTCCTCCCGACAGTGTGCTTAAGGGCTGGCCGATCCGATATCTGAACGTATGATCTCCCATGTTACAATGACGAATGATGGAACCCTTTGCACATAAAAGGTAGAAAGAACGTGCGAAAAGAAGTATAAGATTGTACATGCGCAAAGGGACTTGCCACCAGGCCGATATGGCCTTGAGCAAGTCCCTTTGTTTGATTAGGCTGTAGGCAGATCCACCCATACGTAAGGCGTCTGAGCTGCTTCATACCATACTCGATCACCGTAATGACGGCGATCGTCTCCGCGGAAGCCACGGTAGGCCGGCCGGACTCGAAGAACCTTACAAGCTGCTCGATAAACAGCAGGAAGAAGTTCGAATTCGCCGTTACTTGGCTGAAGCTTCCCGTATCCTGCTTGATGCCAAGCGTAAAGGGGCAGTTATCCCCGAGATGGTTGATTGTCGCCTGACGTTCGTCGCCGAAGTCGATCAGAAGCGCGGGGGACTCGGCGGTCCCGGTATACATCACGCGCAGCGGGTTCGCGCCCATCAGGCTGATGATCGGTTCGATCTGATGTATTGCGTAATTGGAGAATGCTCCGGGTCCCCAACTGTTGATCGTCTGGATGCCCTGCGAATCAAGCTCGGCATACTCGCTGGCGAAGCGCAGCGCAGAGGTGGAGAACATCGGCGTTCCATGGGCTTCCGCCAGATCGAACAGACGGATGGCCGTAGCCCGATCTGGAGCAAAGGTCTTATCGATATATGTCGGCTTGCCGGACTTCAGCGGGAGCTGCGACAGCTCCTCGTGGCATTCCGGATTGTCGGGTGATAGCACAATGAGATAGTCGCTTTGTGCTACGACTTCCTCAATGGTAGCCAGCAGTTCAATGCCGTGCTCCTTACACCAGTCGCATTGGAAATGCCGTTCTCCTTGTCCCGCTTGCCGTAGGCATAGACGACTTTCATGGCCCCGCCTGAAGCCTGTTCGATCCAGGCGGGGTATTTATTCGCATGAAATTGGTCGAGGTGAAGATCAATAAACCCGATTTTTTTCATCATATTAGCCTCCCTGGCCGTTCGCAATGAGGTTACTTGCTGCTCTGGGCTACCGCTTGCAGTGAAACTTCCTCGCCTCTGTCCGATGAATCGTAGATCGCCTGGATGATCTGGGAGGACAGAATGACCGTGTCGATATGCGATGGCTGCTTCTCTCCGGTCTGGATGCATTCGATAAAGCTGTCGATCTCATTCTGGAACATGCTGCCGAGATTGAACTTTGGTGTCGTCTCGATCAGGGCGCCGTCATCGGTCGTGTAGAACGTGAAGTCCGCGCCATATTTCAAGCGAATACCGCCCTTGTCACCCAGGAAGTCGATAAACATCTCTTCCGCGCCGATATTCTGGGCCCAGGCTCCGTTGAGGGAGATGGTAGGACCTTCGGTCCGAACGAGTGCCGTGACGAAATCATCAACATCGTAGGTGCCATCGTACTTCGGCGGACCCGCCCACATTTTGAGATACGTATAATTCTCCATGTCTTTGCCGAGCTTGGAATAAGCTTGCCCGGATACAGTCTTCGGTGCCGGATCGCCGGTACAATACATAACCACGTCCAGAAAGTGAACGCCCCAGTCAATCAGCGCGCCGCCGCCCGCAATGGCCTTCGTTGTGAAAGCGCCGCCGAGCCCTGGGATGGAGCGGTGGGAGCGGAAGCTGGCATATACGTGGTACAGCTCGCCGAGATCGCCGTTCTCGATCATTTTCTTAATGCGATTCACGCTGGCATTATAACGGTTCACCACGCCGATATTGAGGGTCTTGCCCGTCTCGTGCTGAACCTTCTGCATCTCCAGCGCTTCCGAATAAGTTCGGGCAGCCGGCTTCTCGCACAAAACGTGCTTGCCCGCGCGCAGACAGTCGATTGCGATCGAGGCATGGACGTCGTTGGGGGTACAGATGGAGACGGCATCGACTTCGGGATCGTTCAGAATGACGTGATAATTCTCAATGGCTTGGCCGCATTCGTATTTGGTCACGGCGGCTTCGGCCCGGTCCTTCTGAATATCGCAGAAGTATTTGATCTTCGCATCTGCATTGGCGACATAAGCAGGGATATGGGCACTATTGGCTATTGTGCCACAGCCGATAACGGCAATCGTAATGTTGTTCATCGTTTCTCCTCCGGATATGTGGATTGTTCATGCCATGAATACAAGAGCAAGGGTTGACTTGCGTTTGAGTATAGCACGGGAAGCGAGGAACCGATTTCATTATCGTGTTTATTTATTGGATTATTGTACAGGAGTAAAGGCGTTCTTCTTATAATAAGCCGGCGTCGTGCCGGTATACTTCTTGAAAATGCGGCAGAAATAAGGCAGTTCATTAAAGCCGACCTTATAACAGACCTCGGTGACGGTCATATCCGGCTCGGATAACAGGCGCATGGACATGCGGATCCGGTAGTTGGCTACATATTGACTGAAGGTACGGCCGGTCATCTCCTTGAACTGACGGCAAAAGTTCGTCCGGGACATCATCGTTCTAGCGCACAGATCATCAAGCCGCAGCGGCTGGTCGTAATGGTCATGGATATATCGGATTGATTCCAATATTGGCTCGCGATACAGAATGCTGGCGTTTGCGGATTTGGACAGATGGTGAATCTGATCGTCATGCTCGCGATTAATAATAGCCAGCAGCTTCAGTAGGTTAGCTTTAAGGAGGATATGGTAATAAGGTCCGCGGGTATTGTATTCATTCAGCATCTCGGTCAGCAGCGCTCTGGCGGCCAGATCACTGCTTCCGGTTAAGGTAATCTTCGGCGGAACATTCTCTTCCGGTGCGATAAAGCGTTCAATGAACGTGAGGTCAAAGAGTTGTTCGTCCGTGGGCTTGTTCTGTAATTTCTCGTGGATGAAGGCAGGCATGAATTCGCAGCCAAGCACCTCCAGCTCCTGGCTGGGGATCATCTCTACCCGATGGACGCTGTATGGAGGGAGGACGAAGAGGTTACCTTGTACCATCCGGTAGCGTTTTCCGTTGAGGGTGTGAATGAATTCGCCCTTGCTGACATACCAGATTTGAAGATAGTCATGCATATGGTCGGAGAGTGAACCGAAATCCTCGGTAATTCGGTACATTTTGCAAGGGAGCCCACTGATCATCTCGTGTTCCGAATGGAAGTAGGCAATGCCTCTGCTTGTATAATCGGCAATATCCGGCTCATTCCAATGTATAGCCAACCAGGGTACCTCCTCATCGTTCTTGTGATATAGGTTATTCATAGCATAACTGATTTAGGGCATGAAGGAAGCGGAAATCTGGAAAATCCACATGAAATCGATGAAGTATTGAGATGAGCTGTAACATTTGCAGGCAATGAATGGTCTAAGACTATAAGGAACGCAAAAATCAAGCGAAAGCAGGGGGATCGGAATGAGTGTATACAGCAGGTTTATAAAGGGACTGGTTCTGCTGCTCGCCTCGATATCGCTTACAGCTTGCGGAACGTCAGCAGGGCTGATGATTTCTGCAGGGGTAGATCGTAGTGAATCTGCGTCCAGCACGGTGCCCGCCGACGGGATGATCGTGATCAAACGGGGTCTGGCATCCGGCACGAACGCGGATACGGACTCACGTGTTCTTGGACGATTGGAGCGACCGGAGGACGTGGAACGGTTCCACAAGGCAATTCAAGATGCCATGCAAAAGCAAGGCATCCTCGATGTAAGCATGCCGGATTATGAAGCAGAACTCGAACTTGAAGGGAAGCCGGTGACGGTATATCTGTGGCTCGATTCAAATTCAGATCAAGGCATGGTCATATACAGTACGGACACGCATACGGGGTATCGTGTGACGATCAAATCCACGACAGAGCTTAAGAACCTGATCGGCCAGCTGTAACCACTTCCCCAGAACAAGCATGTCTCCGCCAGCTCATGCGAAGCAATAAGGTGACGGCGCAAGCCAACCTAAAAACCCCCCTTCAACCGACCCTTTGCGCGAGGCAAGGGGGTGAAGGAGGGGCGCAGGCCATGATTTAGTTAGCTTTCAAAATAACAAATCCGTATGCCGGCAGTTTTACGGTCAGTTGACCTTGCTTGGCAAGATGCTGCTCGCCATTCCAGAGGTTCGTCCATTGCTGTTCCAGCACCGGGACAGTGATCGTGTGGCCAGCTTTGTCATTATTGACGGCAACGAGGATCGTCTCGTTATCGTCTTGACGGAGGTAAGCGATCCGTCCGCCGTTCTTCTCGGCTTTCAGGAACTTGAACGATCCGGTGCGAAGAGCGGCATGCTCCTTGCGCAGCTTGATCAGAGTCTGATAAAAGCTGAACAGATCTTGATCCTGCTTCCCCTCATCCCATTCCATGCATTTGCGGCAGCCTGGGTCATGCCCGCCATCCATGCCGATCTCATCGCCATAATAGATACAAGGTGTGCCGAAATAAGTGAACTGGAACATGACAGCCAGTTTCATCAAGCGTTTGTCTCCTTGAGCTTGTGTCAGCAGCCTGGCCGTATCATGGCTGTCCAGCAGATTAAACATGACTTCGCTAGCCTGTCTTGGATACCCTGCCAGTTGCTTGCCCAGCATGAAAGAGAACTTCTCAGCATCTGCGGTACGGTTGATGAAGAAGTCCAGCACGGCGTTGGTGAACGGGTAGTTCATGACGGCATCGAACTGATCGCCTTCGAGCCAGATGGAGGATTCATGCCAGACCTCGCCTAGAATGTAGGCATCCGGATTGGCTTTTTTTACAACCTGACGGAATTCACGCCAGAAGCCGTGTCCAACCTCGTTGGCTACATCCAGCCGCCAGCCGTCAATGCCGGTTTCCTTGATCCAATATTCCGCCGCCTTCAGCAGATACGCTCTTGCCTCAGGGTTCTCGGTATTCAGCTTCGGCATCAGCGGCTCGAATGCGAACGTATCATAGGTTGGAATTCGATCCACGACTTCCAGTGGCAGTGAACGTACATAGAACCAATCTTTGTACTTGGAGTCGTTGCCGTGCTTCTTCACGTCGAGGAATGGCGCAAAGGTTCTACCCGAGTGGTTGAAGACGGCGTCGAGCAGAACACGAATGCCGCGTTCATGACACAGGTCCACCAATTTCTTCAACGTATCCTTATCGCCGAATTGCGGATCGATCTCCATGTAGTCTTCCGTATCGTACTTGTGGTTCGTTGTTGCCGTGAAGAGGGGGGTGAAATAAATCGCGTTCACGCCCAGGCTGCTAAGATGGTCGAGATGATCGATGACCCCTTGAAGATCTCCGCCGAAGAAATTCTTAGGCGTCGGCTCGGCGCTGCCCCAAGCTAAAGCTCCATCAGGGTCATTGCTAGGGTCTCCGTTCGCGAAGCGCTCCGGGAAAATCTGATAGAAGATGGCGTCTTTCACCCAAGCCGGCGGTTGGAACACATCTTCCTGATTAATGAACGGATATTCGAATAGACGATCCGGATTCACAGGTGGCTCTGTCAGAAAATCGTACTCGGTCATCCAGCGCTTTTCTTCGCCTTGCTGCAGCAGGAACCCGTATTTCAAGCGGCGGTAGGGCGGTGTCGCTTCGCACTCCCAATAATCAAACATTTCATCGGATGAGAGCTTGTTCATCGGAATGTATTCCATTGTTTTGTCCCACATGTATTTGTCGCCGGCAAGGGCGTACACCTCGCTGAGATCGTCTTTTTTGGTACGAATTCTGAGGTGGACGGTTGTACCGTCATAGGCATAGGACCAGTTTTTGCGCGGGCGGTGATAGATGGCTTCCAAGAACATGAATGATTCCTCCTTTAAATTTAGAAAATAAAAAAAGGTACAGCCAGGACTATAAATAGCCGAGGTTGTACCTTCGTAAGATAACATTGCCTTTAAATTATGATGTTCGATCTTTATTGAATATACCATGGCTTTCCGAGGTGCACAAGACCCACGCGGCAAGCTGCAATGAATCATGAGACGATTGTTGTATAATAGAGAGAAGTCTATACTGGCAGAACCATTAGCAACGAGAAAGAATACGAGGAGGGATATCATATATGCAGTACGATGATCAGATGAAAAATCGGATTAAGCGAATCGAAGGACAACTGCGCGGCATCCTCAAGATGATGGAGGAGAATCAGGATTGCCGGGATGTCATTACGCAGTTATCGGCCTCCCGAACAGCGATCGATCGTACGATCGGCGTTGTCGTAAGTTCCAACCTGGTGGAGTGTGTTCGTGAAGCTGAAGTAAATGGGCAGGATACGGAGAAGCTGGTGCAAGATGCGGTGAACCTGTTGGTGAAGAGTAGATAAATATTTCCATGTCTTTAGGAGCCTCGCAATTTGGGTACATGTATGGAGAAGGCTTTTTTGAAGAGGAGGGAAATGATATGTCTATGAATGAGCGGATCATTCTAGCTAAACGTCCGGAGGGATTGCCGGATGAGTCTGTGTTTACGTTCGAAGAGCAGCCGCTTCCAGAACCCAAAGATCGGGAAGTGTTGGTGAAGACGCTATATCTGTCGGTCGATCCGTATATGAGAGGCAGAATGAGTGATGCGAAGAGTTACGCCAAGCCTTATGACGTCGGTCAAGTGATCGGAGGCGGAGCGATCGGGCGCGTTGTGGAATCTTCAGATCCGCAGTGCCGAGTAGGCGATTACGTGACAGGGAATTGGGGCTGGCAGCGATATGCGGCCGTAAGCACCTCCAAACTGCGCAAGATTAATCCGGAATTGGCGCCCGTCACTACAGCGCTCGGCGTGCTTGGTATGACCGGACTGACGGCATATTTCGGCCTGCTTGATATCGGTCAGCCCCAATCCGGTGAAACAGTTGTCGTCTCAGGTGCGGCGGGGGCAGTGGGTATGGTGGTCGGTCAGATCGCCAAAATCAAGGGAGCGCGCGTCGTTGGCATTGCCGGCTCGGATGAGAAAATCAAATATTTGGTTGAGGAGCTTGGCTTCGATAAAGCGATCAACTACAAAACGGAGGATGTGGCTTTAGCGCTGGCAGAAGCATGTCCTGATGGCGTTGATGTCTACTTTGATAATGTCGGCGGTGACGTTTCGGATGCCGTCCTGCGATTGATCAACAAGAACGCGCGAATTCCAATCTGCGGCCAGATTGCCCTGTATAACTTGGAGAAGCCTGATACAGGGCCGCGCACTCAGAGTTTATTGCTGACGAATACGGCGTTGATGAAGGGATTCTTAATCGGCGATTATACGGAGAGATATAACGAGGCGCTGCATGAGTTAGCCGAATGGGTGCGCGATGGCAAAATTCAGTACGTAGAGAACATCGTGGAAGGGTTCGAGAAGACGCCGGAAGCCTTCCTGGGCCTGTTCTCTGGAGAAAATCTCGGAAAGCAGCTCGTGAAGGTCAGTGAAGGGGAAGCATGAACTTAATGGCGTGAATATAACAAGAGTGCCGATCAAGACATCGGCACTCTTGTTGCTAATGATGAAGTTATCTGTTCTACATGGCGGCTTCCGGGCTCGTAATCTGTTGATACTGCCGATACATGGAGAAGCGCCAATGCGTGATCATGCCGTAAGCCAGCAAGAAGAATAAGGCGGCCGTCTGTGGGATGGAGATATGTTGTTCTATGTATCCGTGCAGGAGCAGCCGGACAGCAAGCAAACCGAGCAGGATATAGACGAAGCTCTTGGATTTCTGCATGAAGATCTGACCATCGACTTTCTGAAACTTTGTACTGCGAATAAGGGGATAGGAGAAGATGAACCATCCGACCAGAAAGGCAATACCAGCCCACCATAAGGGAATGCGAACCTGCGGCTCTACGAACATGAGAAAGCCCGTGCTCATGGCGAGCGGCGGGATAATAATCTTCTTGACGGTAACAGGCCGGTGGCTGGCCTTCATCCGGATGAAAATGACCGTCAACGCCATCACGAGCATCGCAACCGTTGAACCTATTTGAAGAATTGGGGAGTTAAAATCAACCACAATTCAAAACCTCTTTCCCTAATTAAGATAACATCCGAGATGCTGTGCTTCGATTATAGCATATTCTGATCTCACACAAAATCAGGCGGCTTAAGGGGTCGAGGGTGATGTAGACACTTGCAAGGTCATTAGCTAAACATTATGCTCATGATCGTCCTCATGCAGGTTCAAACCATCGATGAACACGGTTATCATGAACTCCAGGCTTGCGTTCCGGTCCAAGTCGAGTGCAAACTGACCGGCACGCTCCAGAGAGGCAAAGCCGTGGCATAAGCTTCGCAGCATGCGCACCGTATGAAGGGCTTCCGCTCGCTCCAGCGAGAAGGGGGCCAGCACTTGCAGAAGCAGTTCTACGATCTGGTCGCCAACCTGCTGTATCTCCCTCTGCTCCGGCAGAATCGGCTGCAGGGCAGCTTCATATAATCCAGGCCGGGTTCTAGCGAAATGAACATAGGTGAGACAGGCATGGCGAAGCGCATCTTGGCCGGAACGTCCAGCCAGCACGTTCAACAGCTGCTGCTGAAGAACCTGAAGGCCACACAGGGTTAAGGCCTGGTGCAGGCCTGGCAGCCCATCGATATGATTATATAGAGAGGGAGAGCGGACTCCGAGTCTGCCTGCTAGCGCTGCCAAGGTAATCGTATGAAATCCGCTCTCATCTGCAAGTTCTGCTGCGGTCTGAAGTAGATGAAGTCGATCGATACCGGGTCTTGGACTCATGTTGTACGCTCCTTGAGGAGAGATTCTGCCTGTTGACCGCTTGCTGCATTTGTTCTACAGGGTCTTTCAGCATATTGCCATGGCCAACAGCCAGAACGGTAGGCTTCAGCGCGGTCAGTGCGGCAGCGCTCTGTAGTGCGAGCTCTTTATTCCACGTCGCTATGGCGGGGAACGGAAACCAGAGGTTAAGGACGCCGGATACGGCTAATCCGCCTCGGGTCTGCCAAGCATCGCCAGCGATCAGTATGCGGCAGCGCTGATCCATGAATGCCATATGTCCGGGTGTATGTCCTGGGGTCGCTATCGCTAACAGAGAGCCCACCGTGTCGCCATCTTTCAGCAGGACATCAGGAACGGTCTGAATATTCTTGGGCAAATCACCACGAACGGGAGTCTGGGGTTCCCCCGGCTGAAGCGCGCTGTTGCCTTTTAACAATTCAGCATCGCGCTGCGAAATATATACGGTGGCATCGGGGTAGACGGCCTTTAACCCGTCGAGTGCGCCGACATGATCACCATGAGCGTGGGTTAATACAATGCGTGTAATGGGCTTACCCATCGCGGCAGCGGCACGAACGATCCCTTTCTGCGTGAAAGACATACCGGCATCAATAAGTGTTAAACCATCGTTCTCCTCAACGAGGTATACGTTGATTGGGAAAAGGCGGGGGAGGAATGATACTTGCGTTACTTGGGCTATCGTCGTTTTAATCATGGATAATAAACCCCTTTCGTTGTTAACTAATTATATTAGTATAATAACTAATGTTATTAGTTTATGCAATGCTAAATGTTACTAAAATAAAAAAAAACTTTTTTCTACCAAATATTGAATGCAATATGGAAGGATATGCGTTACCATAAAGTTAGAATTACGGTAAATACTGTAGATTGCGTTTCATCAAAACAATGAGGGGCGGACGGATATGGATATATTCAAACGCATCGTTATTTTGATGGTGATGTATGTCTTATCCGCAATGCTGCTCTACGTGGCCAGTCAACATGCGCCCTATCTGCTTCCAGTCATCTGGTTTTCGGCACTCCTGTTACTTTTGTGCGGCATCGGATTCTTGGGCTATCATTACCTGTTCAAAAGACGTAGAAGACGAGGTTAGCTAAGCTTGATCATATAGCAATAAAGCGTCCGTCTGCCGTCAAGGCAGGCTTTTTTTTGTGAGGAAAAATTAAAAAACGTTTTGGTGGTGCTTCGCAGTCTTTACTATATAGATGTTAAAGATCGAGAGACCGGGAGAGGAAGGGAAGTTGAAGAACATGGAGGAGCTGGAGCTTGCTCGGGCGGCTTGCAAGGGCGATGAGGAGGCGTTTTATGCCCTCGTTACGATCCACCGCAGGCGTCTGTATCAGATCGCATATAGTTATTTGCACAATGAGGGTGACGCGCTGGAGCTGCTGCAGGAGGCGGTATGCCGGGCTTGGATGAAGTGCGGGAAGCTGAAGCAGCCCGAAGCGTTTGTGCCGTGGATCATCCGAATTCTGATTCATCTGTGCGTGGATGAGCAGAAGCGAAGGAAACGGATGGTGCCGGTTGATCACGTTCCGAATACGGGAGCATCGACCGAGATGATCAGTGACAGCAAGCTCGATCTGGAACGAGCCTTGGGACGATTAAAGCCTAAATATCGGCATGTACTGATCCTCAAGTATTACCAGGATATGACCATTGCAGATATCGCGAACATCCTGGAGTGTCCCGAGGGCACGGTGAAGACTCGAATACATCAGGGGTTGAAGCTGCTGAAGCATAAAATTGGCCCGGGAGGTGTGATGCTTCATGTTTGAGAAGGAAGAACGGATGCTACGGGAGATGAAACGGGAGACGGCGGACAATACCGAAGCCGTATCTGACGAAGCGCTGGATGCGGTGATTCGAAGCGGCATTCGGGGCGGGAAGCGCAGGTTACAGTACAGAAGCAGACGGGGCACTTTCTCGGCCATTGCGGTGGTTCTAGCCGCCGCCTTGCTGCTGGTTATGTGGGGAAGTGTTCCGGGCAGCTTAGTAGGGCCTAAGCATCAATTGGCTCAAGGGCCTTATCCCCCATTGACGGGATTTGATCTGGGTGAGGATATTACGCTGAACACAGCCAATAAACACGGCCTGATCCAGCCGATCCATCAATCGGCGGACCAAGGCGATTACAGGGTAACCGTGAACGGCATATTAATCGGCACGCAGCAAATGGAGATTTTTTATACCATCGAGAATAAGACAGAAGTGCCCTTGGACGTGAAGAGAGTGGAGATCAAACGTCAAGGATCCGCTGAAGAGTTGCCTTATAGTGTAGGCTCGTCCGGAGGTTATCAGCTGGGTAAAGGCACTCATCAGGCTCAACTGAATGTTTTTATGCAAGAAAGCGGCCAGCTGCAGCAGAATCTGACGTTCTCTTTTGCGATAGCGCCGTATTCAACCAACACCGTGTATGATCGCAAAACCGAGAATGAACAAGTGCTCGATATCAATGTAACGCTGGATCTGGGTACTGTTCGCGAGTATGTTAAAACCGTTCCGCTGAACCAGATGCTGCAGATTGAGAAGCAGCGGTTCTATTTGGTGGAAGCTGTGCTGTCACCAGCCGGCATCGTACTGAAGGCCAAGGTTCCCTCCGGCAACACCATGAAGGTAACCGGTTTATGGGATGTGTATTTAGAATCCGTTGTGGACGGACAGCCGGTTCGCTTAGGGAGCGGTTCCGCATTCTTACCAGGTGAAGGTGACGAGATGACGTATTTCTTCGCAAGTAACATCCTGGACAATCCGGAGTCGATCACGTTGAAGGCGGGGGGCTTCCATGCCGTTGATCCTGCGGAAATGACGGTAGTCGTGGACACAGATAAAGGGCAGGTACTCCGATCACCTGACGGAGGCATTCGTTTTGGTGAGTATGCGGAACATACCCTGACCCTGGAATACGAAGAGAAAGTAGACAGTAATAGGGGAAGTGTCTCAATCAAGCCTGAATTTATGGATGGCGAAGGGAACGAACATACACTCGATACAGGGAGAGGCATTAGCTTCTCGACACGATCTGATTCTGCGGGGGGGATAAATAAAATGACGCAATACCTCTATCTCGAACCGGAAACCTATCCACAACCACTGACGTTTGAATTGAGCAGTTATCCTGGTGTTATGAAACAAGGTTTGCGAGTGCCCATACTATAGAACCAGGGAGAATCTTCCGCGCGAAAAGGAACTGCACAGGGCAGTTCCTTTTTCTAAGTTGTACCTATATAAGGATTCACGCTTTTGATGGTTAAACTCGGTGCTCGGTAGGGGAACTGCCGTCAGGGCCTCTAGCGTCGAGCAGCTCGACGAGTGCCTTGGGTACGCCATTCAGCAGCAGCCACTGCCGCAGGGTCTCGATGGCCCGGACTTGTCCGTTACCCTCATCTCTCCAGGTCAGCAGCTCGACGACCTTAATGACAAGGAGCATCAGCTCCATCTTGTCGTGTTCGGTCTGGTCAGCCCGTATTTTCTGGAAGGCGGCTTCCTTCTCCCAATCCAGCAGGATTTCCTGACCGATGGTGGGTTTCATTAAGGAATGGCTATATTGACATCGCGGGCACTGCAAGGTCGTAAATTGCTGTGTACGGAACGTAACCCGGATATCCGTTTCGCATTGATGGCAGTTGAAATGAACTTGTATATCTGCTGTCGATTTCATTAGTATGATTCCTCCTTCAATGAAAGGTATTTATTTTATACCCAAAAGTCGGTCATGCTGACCCACACCCATCCCGGAGTGTTATTACTGCGTCGCTTACGCGCCGTGTCTTCAAACCGCGAGAAAAGGGCATCTCGCAAGATCTAGGATCTTTTGAGATACCCTCTACCATAAGATGACTATATTTCAAATGAAGGGAACAATTTTTACTTTTTCACCTGCGTGAAAACATTGTACAGGAAAGCGAGTACACCCAGCGTAACGAGTATGCCACCTACAGCAATAACCGGCTCGACCGGCTCGACACCGCTCATAAGCAGGAAGAGACCGATCATCATGATGGGCAGACCGATGTTATGCAGCCAGAAGTGGACTTTACCGAAGGTGGACTCACCCGCAGCAGGGAATATATGATAGATCACGCCAGCAAGGGCCAATGAAGCCCAACCGAGAAGATTCACGTGCGCATGCACCGAAGCGTAGTCGTAGCTATGGGAGATGGACATGTACATGCCGAGCAATACCCCGATGACAAAATAGACGACGGCAATTTTGATTAAGCGGATTCCCATGAAATTCCTCCTTTAAGGATTACTACTATGATATATGCCATAGGCTGTAAAGTAGACCAGTAGCAGGACATTCTGTCTGAAAAAAAAGAGCCGACCATCCTTTTCAGGATCATCGGCCCCACTATGATAGAACGCTTAAGTGAATTTATAGAATATCGAGTTCAAGCACATCATAGATCAACCATTTGCCGCCAGATTGCTTGAGCCAGTATAGCGAAGTGCTGTAGAACATATCGCCGTCGGCATCATCGACCTCTTCGATATAGAGGACCGCATCATCTCCTTGATGGAATATGGTGCGGATCACCTCAGCCTTGAGGTTGAAGTTAACTTCATCAAAGATCCCTTCATCGATGCTGGTCTTGAAAATATCGTAGAATGATGACTCCGGATGGATGACCGACATGAGTAGCGGCCCGTCTTCATCGTTAAAGCCTTTGTACTGTGTATCAATCGTCTCGCTGATGGCCTTCTGTACGTTCTCAGGCACGTTAGGCTTAGCATCAAGCAGTTCATCGCTTACCAGATATTCCATATCATATTCGTTGATGTCATGCAGCTTCCAGTTGCCGCCGGCATCTTTCTTCAGCAACGACTCATAATAGATTGTCGCATCCCAGGAGAACGGTCCACTAACCCGTTCAAAGCTGCGCGCCGTGAAGGCATGAATGGAAGAGCCGGCCACCGTAACCTCCAGTACTCGACTGGATACTTTCAGGTCGCGCTTGAATTGTTCATCGTAGAGTTCCTGCTGGTAGGCCAGGGCCGGCGATTTCGGAAGGATGGATTGCTTAGCCAGCTCAAGGTTCTTGGCGGTCTCTGCTGCATCCAGCGCTTGATAAAGTTTGGTCGCCGCAGCCTCCGCCTTATCGATCGCGCCTTGGCGATCAATGTGGATCGTGCGCGCTTTCTGGTCCCACTTGACAGGTAGTCCCGTAGCTTCCGCTACAAACCGGAGTGGGACCAACGTATTGCCGGATTCAGTAAAAGGTGCAATCTCTAGTGTGGTCTTTACACCATTCACGTAGGCCGTCTTCTGCCCGATCGTCATCTGAAGCTTCTGGTCGATGTATGTACCCGTAACTTGCTTGTTTGTGTTATTCCATTGGACCGAGTAATCGAGCGCTTGAAACAGCGGTCGGAACTGCACGAAGGTGACACCGTTCTTCATGACTGGTGGTGCCTGGAATTTGATCTCCTGTCCGTCCAGATAGACGCGGATGCTTGCCTGCGCCTTCGCAGGAGCGGCTTGTACGGCACTCGCGAATACGAACAGCAGCGTGATGGCGATAAGGCTGATTTTTTTCTTCAAGTAGATGTCATCTCCTTTAACGAATGGTAGAATAGGGATGTAATTGTGGTAAATATTACATGATAAAGTTATTAGCGGCAATACATTTCTTCGAAGTGGGCGGCACTGGGTAATACATAGTAAAGCATCGAGTCGTTTATCGGCTCTATTCACAATATAACAAGGAGAGTGGATCACATGGCAACAGGGCAGGAATTGATATTTTACATAGGTACATACGGCTCGGAGGATGAGAACCGGATTCATTGGGGCGCCATGGATCGCGCTACAGGCGAGCTTCGCCTTCTGGGGGGGACTGCGGGGATTGAGAATCCGACCTATCTCGATTTTGATGAGTCTATTTCAGTCCTTTATGCTGCCAGTGAGAAGGGTGAGAGCGAAGTGTCGGCATATTCGGCGAACCTGGTAAGCGGCGAGTTAACGCTGTTAAATGTACAGAGTACCGGTTCATCGGGTGCGTGCCATGTATCCCGTACTGCCGATGGGAAGTATCTGTTGACGACCGGCTATGGCGATGGACAGATCTCGGTATTGGCGCTGGAGCAGGACGGCAGAGTCGGAGAGGTAACCTCAAAGATTAAACATAGTGGACGTGGCCTTCGTGATGATCGTCAGTCCGAGGCTCATCCGCACTCCATATTCGAGGATCCGATCAACAAATATATCGTCGTTAGTGATCTGGGAATGGATGATGTGAATCTGTATCGTCTGGAAGACGGCAAGCTGGTCACGCATCGTGAGATCAGTGCTCCGCCAGGAGCCGGCCCGCGTCATGTTGCTTTTCATCCGACAGGGAAGTGGGTGTACGGTACGAATGAGTTGAACAGCACGGTAACGGCTTATGCCAATGACACAACGTTCGGCGATTTGAAAATCCTTCAGCATATCTCAACGATGCCGGAAGATGTAGTCATGGAGAATAACACGTCAGCGCACCTGCTCGTGTCGCCATGCGGACGTTATCTGTATGCCTCCAACCGGGGGCATGACAGTATCGTACAATATGTCATCGATGAAGAGGAAGGAACGCTGCGTGCGGTGAACTGGGTTTCTTCCGGCGGTAAGACACCGCGCCACTTCAATATTCTGCCGGACGGCTTCCTGTTGACAGCGAATCAGGACAGCGGCTTGATCGCAAGCTACCGCTTGGACCCGGATACGGGAAATCTCGTTGCCACCGGCTATACGTTAGAAGTTACGCGTCCGGTGTGCATCTGTCCTGTGGAGAAAGCGAAGGCATGAGAGCTGTTAAACGAGCTAATTGAATGAAGCTCATGGTGCAGATACCTTGCAGCATAGTTCAAGACCAGAAGGGCTGCCGGGTGGCAGCCCTTGTTTCAATCATGGCAAACTCGGTTTAACGGCATACGCCGTCTTCAAATTAGGTATGTACGGGGCTAATCGAAGAGCGAAGCATTAAATATAGGAGGCTAACCCCAAGCAATTTCTATAAGGAGGAAGTATGGTGGAGGATGTTATGCAAGCTGCGCATCGTTTTGTGAAGGAACGCTTTGGCGAACGGGCCCGTGACCTCTTGCCCCTTGCGGCCGGGGACTGGTCTAAAGCCTACTCCTTTCTGCTAGACGGGGAAGATATGGTTATTCGCTTCGGCGCCCATTCGGAGGACTTCGAAAAGGATCGCGCAATGGGCTTCTATTCCTCTGAAACGCTTCCGATTCCGAAGGTTCTAGAGGTAGGTGAGACGGAGAGCGGCTATTATGCCGTATCCAAGCGAGTAGCGGGAATACATCTCGATGAGCTGAGCGAGCCTGAGATGCGGCTGGTCCTGCCACAATTGCTAGGCGCTCTTCATGACTTCCAGAGGTTTGACTTCACAGCTACGCAACAAGTTGGCATTTGGTATCCGAAGGGGGCCGGTCATGATTGGGCGGTTAAGCTTCTATCCGTAGCTGAACCCAGAGATCGCCTACCAGGCTGGCGTGAGCGACTCGATGCCTCTCCGTATGAGGCACAGGTATTCGATGCCGGGGTGGATACATTGCGTCAACGGTTACCACAGTTAAGTGAGCATCGGGGAATCGTCCATAGTGATCTCTTGAATCGGAACGTGCTGGTGAGTGGAGGTCGGCTGACCGGGGTCATCGATTGGGGGAATGCATTCTACGGCGATCCTCTCTATGATATTGCGTGGTTTCTGTACTGGTGGCCGTGGTATCCGGGGTGGCAGGACATTGACTTGCAGGAAATTCTAGACCGCCACTGGGACGAACACGGTGGGCGACCGCTTCAGATGAAAGAGCGTCTTCTGTGCTGCCTTGTTCACATTGGCCTCGATCATATCGCTTACAGCGCTTACAGACAGCGTCCAGAGGACATGAAGCGCAATGCGAAGCAGCTGTTGACTTATATATAGAAGGAAGGGCGTTTATAAGTCGGCTGGTGTATCGAAATAACAGAAGAAGCAGTTTGAAGCCGAAGCGGGCCTCAAACTGCTTCTTTATTCATGATGATTCCGTAGATTAATGAGCAAAAATATGATTGCCGATTTGCACGACTTGCGGCCTTGTCCATATCCACTTACTGGTTGCTGTTTTGGGATTGAAATAATAGAGCGATTCGTAAGTCGGGTCCCACCCGCGGACAGCATCGAATGCCGCCAGATAAGCGGTACGATCAGGGGTCAACCAGTATTGGCCATCATCCACTGCGGTGAAAGCTCTTGGCTGAAAGACGACCCCGCGAATATCGTTCGGGAATTCACTAGATTGAATACGATTCATGACAACCGCGCCAACGGCAACTTGTCCTTTGTAAGGTTCGCCGCGTGCTTCGCTATAGATGACCTTAGCCATAATGTCCATTTCGGCTTGGTTTAACGTATATTTCTTTAATTGTCTCCAGGTCAGTGCGCCGGTAATTCCGTCCGCCGGAACACCGTACTCCTGCTGGAAACGCTTAACGGCTGCTGTGGTGTTAGGCCCGTATTGACCATCCAGCGGCTGGGTATAGAAATCCAGCGTTTTCAGGCGATATTGAAGATCCCATACATCTCCGTTAGAGCTCCCTGGTTTTAGGAGCGGTGCCGCCTCTGCTGCAGGGGCAAATAAGGGTATGAATAGAAGAATACTCAGGAATAGAGCAGTAATTGTCTTCCATGATTGTCTTTTGATTGTGACCATCTCCTTCCGGGTTGAATTATAAAGATGGAAAGGGGTTCATACAACCATCAGTAAATGGAAATCAGCGTGGTTGCTGCACTTACAGCCCCTAAAATGGTTCTTCAGAACGAGAGAGTATAACTTGAAAATTTTTGAAAAAAAAGGTTTGACAAACAGGCAGAGGCTCATTACAATAACAACATAACATACTAAACAGGTAGGAATTATATTATATTGTTCTCACCGTATCGACGGAGGAACGCTCGAAGAATGAGCAGGCACGGTTTATCATGGCCGGTTTGACTTTATTTTGACGAGCTTTCCTCCGTCTTTTTGTGCTACCTTGATGCCTGTTTAGTAGAGAATAATAGGGGAAGAAGTGATCCATATGAAAAAGGTGTTCAAACAAGGGGTTCTCGCAGGGTTAACATTAATGTTGAGTGTATCGCTTGCAGCTTGCGGCACAACAAAAACAGATACGGCCGCTGTTCCACAGGAAGATCAGCCTGCTTCGGGTTCAAGCAAGGCAAGCATCGAACTGCTTAACGTTTCTTATGATCCGACTCGTGAACTATACGACCAATACAATAAGGCATTTGCGACACACTGGGAGCAAGAGCAGGGCCAGAAGGTTACCTTTAAGCAATCACATGGCGGTTCGGGTAAGCAGAGTCGATCCGTTATCGACGGGTTAGAGGCTGATGTGGTTACGCTGGCGCTTGGGTATGACATTGATGCGATTCGTCAAGAAGGTCTGATCAATGAGGGCTGGGAGAGCAAATTCGAACATAATAGCGCGCCGTATACATCGACCATCGTATTTCTCGTTCGCAAGGGCAACCCGAAAGGCATTCAGGATTGGCCGGATCTGATCAAGGACGGAGTAGAGGTTATTACACCGAATCCGCAGACCTCGGGTGGTGCACGCTGGAACTACCTCGCAGCCTGGGGTTATGCACTGAAGCATAACAACAACGATGAAGCGAAGGCGCAGGAATTCGTCAAGGAGTTATTCACCCATGTACCTGTACTGGACAGCGGGGCGCGGGGGTCAACGACAACATTCGTAGAGCGAGGTATCGGCGACGTGCTGCTGGCTTGGGAGAATGAGGCTTACCTGTCGATCAATGAGCTGGGACCGGATAAATTTGAGATCGTCAATCCTTCTTATAGTATCTTGGCCGAGCCACCGGTGGCGATCGTGGACAAAAACGTAGATAAACGCGGCACTCGCGAGGTTGCAGAAGCTTATCTGCAATATCTCTACAGCGAAGAAGGCCAGACGATTGCTGCCGAGAACTACTACCGTCCGACGCTGGCGAGCGTAAGCGAGAAGTTCAAAGATAAATTCCCGGACATCGAGCTGTTTACCTTGAAGGACGTATTCGGAACATGGGAAGAGACGCAGAGCAAGCATTTCAACGACGGCGGTATCTTTAATCAGATTTACGTGCCAGGCAGCTGATCGGCATTGCAAGCCGAAGGCAAGAGAGGATGAATGGATATGGGTCTGCCCCAAGTAACGAAGCAAGGCCGGAGCCACCGCCGCGTACTTCCCGGATTCGGAATCGGAATGGGTCTTACCATGCTGTATATGAGTCTGGTCGTTCTGGTTCCGCTATCGGCGCTGCTTCTGAATCATACCGGATTGACATGGGAGAAATTCTGGGCGGTCGCAAGCGATCCAAGGGTGCTGGCCTCTTACCGGGTGAGCTTGACGACGGCAGCGCTGGCGGCGCTGGTGGACACGATCTTGGGACTGTTATTGGCCTGGGTGCTGGTTCGATATGATTTTCCCGGCAAAAAGATATGGGATGCCTTGATCGATCTGCCCTTTGCTCTGCCGACGGCCGTGGCAGGAATTGCGTTGACCGCGATCTATTCCTCTAACGGCTGGATCGGCTCCTTGCTGGAGCCGCTCGGCATCAAGGCCGCTTTCTCACCGCTCGGAATTACGCTCGCGTTGATGTTCATCGGTATCCCGTTCGTCGTAAGAACGGTACAGCCAGTGCTGGAGGATGCCGAACGGGATACCGAAGAAGCCGCAGCCACTCTGGGAGCTGGCCGATGGCGCACCTTCCGCACCATTATTCTGCCTACGCTGATTCCTCCGCTGCTGACAGGCTTTGCGCTGGCATTCGCCCGCGGAGTAGGCGAGTATGGGTCCGTGGTGTTCATCTCGGGCAACATGCCGATGAAGACGGAGATCGCGCCACTGCTCATTATGACCAAGCTGGAGCAGTTCGATTATGCAGGCGCAACGGCAGTCGCACTCTTGCTCCTGCTCATCTCCTTCATTCTTCTGCTCGGCATTAACATTCTACAGCATTGGATGCGGAAAACCGCGCGCTAAAGGAGGGAAGAGAAATGGCTGGTTCTGTGCCTGCTGCGGCTTCCAAGACGAAACGCAGCGCCCCCTCCTCCTCTCCGGCAGCTGGGGAGAAGACGTGGGTGAAATGGACGCTTGTTGGATTAGCGGGGCTCGTATTGCTATGGCTGATTGTATTGCCGCTGGTTACGGTGATGACAGAAGCGCTCAAGAAGGGATGGGACGTGTATATCGCGGCATTAACCGAACCGGATGCACTATCCGCGCTTCGCCTAACCTTGCTCGTGGCTGCCATTGCTGTTCCGCTGAATACGATATTCGGTGTCATTGCCGCTTGGACGATTACCAAATTTCAATTCAAGGGGAAGAATTTGCTTGTGACGCTGATCGACCTGCCGTTTGCCGTCTCGCCGGTTATCGGAGGTCTGATCTTTGTACTCGTATTCGGGCGTCAAGGCTGGTTTGGGCCATGGCTTGGAGCTCATGATATCAAGATCATCTTCGCCGTGCCGGGCATCGTGCTGGCGACCTTGTTCGTCACCTTTCCGTTTGTAGTGAAAGAGCTTATTCCGCTGATGGAAGATCAGGGAACAAGCGAGGAGGAAGCCGCGGTTACGCTGGGTGCCAAAGGCTGGCAAATCTTCTGGAAGGTCACCCTGCCCAATATCAAATGGGGCCTGCTGTACGGCATCATTCTGTGTAACGCGAGAGCGATGGGCGAGTTTGGAGCGGTGTCGGTCGTATCCGGTCATATTCGGGGGGAGACGAACACCTTGCCGCTGCACGTGGAGATTTTGTATAACGAATATCAATTCTCCGCTTCGTTCGCGGTGGCTTCGTTACTGTTGTTACTAGCTCTCGTTACTCTTGTACTCAAAAATTGGTTTACACGAAAAAATGCCCATTGACAGTCGTTTCCAACTCATGCTAATGTTAATTCATACTATGTTGGTTGGAAAAGAATGATTAAATAAGAGACGCATAGAATATGGCTCTGCCCGGTGAGGAGGCGTATCCATGGCTAAACCCCTAAAGGTGGATGAGATGTGGCTTGAACGCATTGCGGGTCTGCTGAACGACATGGAATTCGGTTCGCTGCAAATTGTAGTGCATGAGGGTCAGATCGTTCAGATGGAACGAACGGAGCGCAAGCGGTTTGAGAATACGGCCTCCGGCACCGTCAAATCGTCTGCAACGCCGCGCACGGGTGGACAGTCAGCGAATCGAAGAACGAGTTCAAGGTAGATCAATTACTTAATCGGCAATCTTTAATAAGTACATGTTTAAAGAACCTCCGCAATATCATGCGGAGGTTCTTTTTTGGCTATATACACCGTCAATCAGCCCGTCCGGCATTGGTGTGCAGACGGGCTGGAAATATGGGACGAAAGCTTCAAACGATTCAAAGCTATTTCGACCTTAGCGGACTGCTGGTTACGTCTGCCTCAATCGAACCAGGTTCGCTTATCGGCTCTTCAACAGGCTGAGCGAACTGCTCAAGGAGCTCAGTATGACCCACGTAAGGACGTTCTCGCCGCTTGCGAGTCATATTGACTCGAAACCCGGCCAGGCATATTAACAATTGTGTGGTTAAGACATACGGAGCAGCTTCACTCCAGACTAGATTAACCAGAGTCACCGCCACAATCAGTAGATGCAGGAAAGTATATATAACGCCGTGCGATCTCCGTTTGGAATCCATGAGCAGACGATAGAATGAGATGGTAGCTACGATGCTGGATAACCATAAGCTCCAGATGACGGGATCGACCCAGCTTGCGGATTGTTGCAGATCCCGATAGAACAGGGCCGTCCATAAGATGACAGCAGCAAGGGCCAGAGCGGGTATCGCCGGCTTCAGCAGCAGCCATAATCCCATTCCCCAACCCGGTTTCTCCAGTCTTTCGACCAGACGATCGCGTTCCTGCACAAGTGAATCAATCTCCCGGTTCAATTGTCTATGTAATCGCGTTAATCTGGATTCGTCATGGTCTTGAAGAAATGTATCGATCTGTTGACGAAGTTCGTGCGACAGATGGTCCGCCGCTTTGCATTCCTGTAGCAAACGGATGAGAAGGTCTTCCGGTACAGCGGTTCGACTGGGCTGGTTGATTACGGTGCTAAGCGGTCCAACGAGCCGCGTGTAGATCGACAGCGTCTGGCGAATGCGGGCCAGGGAGTCTTTGCGAGCCCCAAGGAGACGGGAGGCACTGTAAATGTATAAGCCCGAGAAAATCGCGGCCGCAAGCATCACAGCTAGTAGCGCATCGAATGAGCCGAAGATTTCATCAATCCATTCCGTAAGGGACAAGCCGATCCCTCCTTCTATATTCTACCTTTCACTATTGCATAAGAAGGAAGGGATTTCAAGCCGATTTGGTGACAGGTAGCTGTATAGATCATTTGGGAGTTGCGTATTACGTCACGTCATAGCCTATAGTGAAGTTGAAGGGGGGATCGAAGTGATGCGAAAAAAAAGATGGGTGATTCTAGGTATCATTCTAATGGTGATACTAGCTATACTGTCGTTAATCGGCTTTCTATTCAAAGATGATGGTTCAATGAGTGGCTTTGTTACAGATGATGGACAGACCGAGTATACCAATTCTTATCATGAGGCGATGAGTCATTTACCAGAACCAGTAGAATCAACAAGGATCCGTACTGATTTTGGCGAGGTGCAGCTCTACAAGTTCCAGGAAGCCCATACACCTGATAAAACACCATTGTTGCTACTACCGGGTAAGGGATCGGCTACACCCATGTGGGAAGCCAACCTGAGTGATTTCCTAGAACACCGTCCTGTGTACACGCTTGATTTGATCGGAGAACCGGGATTAAGTATTGAAACAAGGCGGATTGAAACTGCCGCGGACCAAGCTGTCTGGTTAGGACAAGTGCTGGATCAGCTGCCGGAATCGAAAATCAACTTATTAGGATTGTCATTCGGTGGCTGGAGTGCAGCTAATGTAGCGCTCCATGACCCGGAGCCCATTCATTCGCTCATATTAGTGGATCCAGTCTATGTGTTCGGCCCCATTCCATTAAAGATGATTCTAGCATCCATTCCTGCGTCCGTTCCAATCGTACCCAAACCGATCAGGGAAAAAATGCTCAGCTATATTTCTGGTGGGGCAGAAATTGATGACAGTGATCCGACTGCGAGATTGATTGAAACCGGGATGCGGACATTCAAAAGTAAGCTACCCATGCCAGAAGCTATCAATCCGGAACAATTAGCTGAATTGACGTTGCCGGTGCTCGGTATTTTGGCTGGAGAATCGACTATGCACCATTCTCACAAGTCGTATCAAACCGGTGTGGATTCTTTGAAACACCCTTCCAGTGAGATGGTAGTATTTGAAGATGCCTCTCATGCTATTAATGGAGAGTATCCCGAGGAGTTGTCAGAAACGATTGAAGCTTTTTTAGAAAAACTCGAATAAGGGATGGGATGATGGTAAAAAAGTATTCGGTAAAAGAAATCAGCAAACTGTCAGGATTAACACCTCGAACCATCCAGTATTACGATAATGAAGGGATTATGAGAGCAGCACGAGATGAGCTAGGGCATAGGTTTATTCTGAACAACAGCTGTATCTACTTGAACAGATCACGTTTTATAGGTCTATCGGCTTCTCTTTAAGTAAGATCAAAGAACAATTGATTACGGACATAGAGGATCAAGATATTGAACGTATCCTGGAATATCAGGAATCGCTGCTTTATTCACAGAAAGAGAGCATCCAAGCCAAACTTGACGGATTACATGTGGCCAAGGAATTGATGAGGGAAGGATACGAGGTACCCTGGGAGTTGTTGTCTCATCTCATGCGATCGTTGAATGAGGTCGATATGTCGGCTTGGAAAGAGTACGAATTTCCTGAAGAAGACTCAAGACTATTTCAGAAGGTCTTCACATCGGAGCAAATGGTTTTAGATTTTTACAATACGTTTAGAAAAATATCTCTACAAGCAGCAGCTTATAAGGCTTCAAAAGTTCCAATCGAGTCGACTTTAGCTGAAACATTAGCGAAGGGATGGAAAGGAATGGTTCAAACAGTGACGGATGGCGATGAGCAGGTTCTTGCGGCCTTTCTATCCGTGGATAACAATAGAGAACAATGGAATGCCGGAGAGCGTCACCTCGTAATGGCAGCAGAAGATTATCTGGCAGACGTGTTGAAGCACCATGATGATCGTAAATGAATGGTATGGCATCCAAGTTTAATTTGCTTGAAGGAAACAAATTTTCCTTAGGGTAACAAATAAATTCGACCTGCATATATTTAAAGTAATAAGGCAGTAGTTAACGGAAGAGAGGGAGGGGCCAGATGACGGAAGTGCAGGTGAAGAAGGCGCCGTTTCAGCGGGCGAAGATGACGGTAGGTTATGTACTGCTTCTCGTGTTAACCGTTTGAGATGAAACGTGTTACGGATCAGATGGGGTTGACTGCTCGGTTACCTGAAAAGCAAAGATGGCGCGTTAGAGGACCGAACCTCTTGAACGCGCCATCTTCTTTTTTTGACTGATATTGGAATCATAATGCGTTACCGATCTAAGTCATGCAATTCCTTCCAGGCTCTGTATTCGTGAATAGCAATCCCTGAAAAAGATGCATGCTTGGCGGCCAGTTTATTTACCTTACCTAATTCTTGTTCCATAAAGGCTGTCCCTTCCTCGTAGAAAGTGACATAATTGCCCTCGTTGCTTGATTTCGTCTCCACGGCGATAAGGGCTTCCTTGCCATATTTATCGGCTTCGGCTAATTCGGCAGCGGCCAGGTTATAAATCTGCTGCGCAGAATCGCGGTAAGCCATGATGACGATTTGATCAAACTGCTGAATCATCCAGCTGCTAAGGGAAGCGGATTGATCGGGCAGCTTATAGGTATGCAGCCAGAACGTCATGTCCGATGCAATCGGCAGGTTTAAGGAGCGGGCTCCGTCTACCAGATAGCGAACGTTATTTTGCCATTGCCGTACAACAGAATCGTAATTTGTTCTCCATTCGCCGAGCACGTGGGGCTCGATATCCACATGAATACCGGTAAAGCGTTCATTCGGCGCAGCCGCAGCTTGATATTCCGCCGTCCATTCGATAAAGGTCTCCAGGCGATGGCGCTCGGACTCCAGTGCCCAATTCGGCGCGCCGCCAAGTACATGCACCTCAATACCCTGCCGGCCTGCCTTACGAATAAAATCACGATAATATTCCGGGCGCACATCACGATTCATTTGCAGATAGAAGACGTTAATCCCTTGACTATTGGCAAATTCGAGAATTTCGGGCGTAGAGTCCTTGATTAAGGGGGTTTCCCAGAACCAAGTCGCCTTCTGGCTGGATTTGGCTTCCGCAGGACCAGGCGGATACATCGAAAAACTGCTGAGCAGCAGCAGGCTGCTGGCGAGACAAATCTTCAGTAATTGTAGACCATACTTTTTCATAAACGTTCCTTCTCCTTTTCCTTACCTATCCATCAAGACATAAGTCAACATATATGCAACGTAAGCAATGCGCTTAAAGTCATTATGAAAGAAAGATATTCGTATTTATGCAGCGCTTATGTATTTATCGGTCGTGATTTTATTGTCATAAATAGGACTATAGACTTGTTTGTAGGTGCAATGATGCATATTGAGCGTTTAAAGATATTCAGATCCGGATAATTAAGTAGGAGAAGAGTCTTGCCTAAGTGAGGCGGGGTGTGGGTAAACTATGGATTGCGATCCCGGACACATGGGTGCCGTATATGAAGAAGGATGATATAGTATAATTTTAAGTCTAAGGAGCGATGAACATGAATATAGCCATTATTGGTGCCAGTGGAACGATCGGACAGCGAATTGTGCAGGAAGCGTTACGTCGTGGACATGGCGTGAGAGCCGTTATGCGCAATCCGGAGCGATTGGACGTGGAACATGAACAGTTGAAGAAGGTGAAGGCCGATGTAATGGATCCTGCTTCATTAGAAGCGGCACTGTCCGGGACAGAGGCTGTCATTAGCGCTTACGGGCCTCAATTTGGACGGGAAGAAGAGATGGTAGCGGCAGCGCGTACGATTATCGAGGGAACCAAGCGCAGCGGTATTACGCGTCTGCTCATTGTGGGCGGTGCGGGTTCGCTTATCGCAGATAGTGGAATTCCGCTCATGGACACTCCGGAATTTCCGGAAGAGGTCCGGCCGTTGGCCAGGGCGCATGCCGATGCGTATGAGTTGTATAAGGATAGCGGAATGGATTGGACTTACGTGAGTCCGGCAGCCATTATCGAGCCAGGCAAACGGACCGGCAATTTCCGAATCGGCATGGATCGCTTGGTGACCGATGAGACTGGCAGCAGTCGTATCTCGGTCGAGGATTATGCCGCGGCACTGATCGATGAGCTGGACGATCCCCAATTCGTACAGTCCAGGTTCACGGTCGGTTATTAAGTTCGCATTTGGGATAAGTGCAGGGGTTCCTCCGAGGGTTTTGTTTGTCCTCGTATCATGGTAGAGAGGTGAAGCCGCGATGCATATCGTAACAGCGGAGCAGATGCGCAAGCTCGATGAGCATGTCATCCACAAGCTGGGCATTTCCGCGCTGGCGCTGATGGAGAACGCAGGCAAAGCAATCGCTGAAGAGGTGATCAAGCTGTGTCTGAGGCGGGCTGAACGCTTCGTATACACGAAGGCCGGGTGCGAAGCGCCGAAAGATCACGATGGGAGGTCACATCCACATATCGAACACCGTTTGATGGGCGATGGTCATGTAACCGGTGCAGGCGATAGCAGTGCGCTGCACCGGTTAAGCCGTCCATCCGATGTGGAGGATGGCGATATCTTGCTGCCCACCGCGCTGGCCGCTGCGGAGCATTGGCTCGTGCTGGTGGGCAAGGGCAATAACGGCGGCGACGGTGTGGTTGCCGCCCGGCATTTGCGTGAAGCGGGCCTGCGCGTCACGCTGGTATACGCAGCCGATCCGGGCACGCTTGCGGGCGAGGCGGCGGTGCAGCGGGATGCAGCGGCAGCGCTAGGCATCCCGGCTCTGGTCCACGGCAAGGATAACGTGGACGTGGGCGCTTGCAGCGGCATTGTAGATGCGCTGCTGGGTACCGGCGCGTCAGGCGCGCCTCGCGGCGCATATGCCGCGCTGATTCAGGCGGCCAATGATAGCGGCCTGCCGATCGTGTCCGCTGACATCCCGAGCGGACTTGATGCAGACACCGGTGCGATCCATGAACCATGCATTAAGGCGGATGTGACGGTGTGCCTTGCCGTGCTCAAGCGAGGGCTTGTCCAATATCCCGGCGCGGAGCAGGCTGGGCGTGTCGTGGTTCGCTCGATTGGCATTCCGCCGTTCTTGTGCCGCGAGCTTGGTGTCGCGCAGGTGTACCTGCTTACGCCGCACGTGCTAAGTACGGAGCTGAACGTCAACCCGAATCGTCCGCGCGGACCCGAAGGCCATAAAGGCACTTTCGGTCATGTGCTGACGGTTGGAGGCAGCCGCACCATGTCGGGGGCGGGTCTGCTTGCTTCCCGCGCCGCGCTCCGCACCGGGTGCGGACTTGTAAGCTGGGCAGTGCCCGATTCACTTGTGCTTCCGCTAAGCGGTACCGCGCCGGAAGTGATGCTGGTTTCCGGGACGGATGAAACAAGCGGAGGCTGCTGGAACCTGGCTTCCGCTGAGCGAGTATTGGAGCTGGCACAGACGCGGGATGTTATGGCTGCCGGTCCTGGCCTGGGACGTTTCCAGGACGATTCGGCCTGGATTCGCCGTCTGTGGGAAGAGTGGGATGGCCCTTTGGTCATCGATGCGGATGCACTCAACATGCTATCCGACTCTCAGGACCTGCGCCACTTGAAGCGTAGGCCGGCTGCGACCGTACTGACGCCGCATCCGGGGGAAATGTCCCGACTGCTGGGTATACCGACAGCACGGCTGCAGCAGGACCGCATCGGTGCTGCGGTCAGCTTCGCGTCAGAGCACGGTGTCACACTTGTGCTCAAAGGTGCGCGCACTGTTGTGGCTGCGCCCGACGGCACGGCTTACATCAACACCACCGGCACCTCCGGCATGGCCACCGGAGGTGCCGGGGACGTGCTGACCGGCATCATCGCCAGCTTGCTGGCGCAGGGATGCGCCGGTCCGGCGGCAGCCGCCCTTGGGGTGTGGCTGCACGGTCGTGCTGGCGAACAGGCCGCGCGGCTTCGCAATCACCCCGCATCCATCATCGCGGGGGATATCATCGAGGCGCTCTAATCGAGAGCGCCTTTTTTGTGCACCACTTCAACCGGCAAGCCGGACTATTCCAATTAGAGAACCCAGCAGAGCAACGGGATGATGAGGGCGAAGAAGAGGGTGACCAAAGAGGTGCGGGAGAAGGCATGCTTACCCCATAGAAACATAAGGAGCGTTAGCGCGCCTACGATAGCTCGTGCCCATTGCTGTTCTTCCGGACCACCCAAGAACAAGGCAAAGAATAGAAAACCGGTGGCCCCATATAAGGCAGCTTGTTTGGGGATGCGCTGCAGAGGAATAAAGGATAGGATCGCATCCGCTACCAGCGAAGCAGTCAGCGCATACCCATATACCCAGTACTCGTGCGGCATGGAGATTCCCAGCCATTGGGACAGCTGGTCGGCCCCATTCGGCCATATCCATCCGGACAGCGCCAGGATCAGCATGATCGCGCCGCTGCTTGCCAGCTTGTTCAGGGCGTAATACCCCATGTCCATGCGGCTGGACCCCTTGTAATCCATATTCATTGATTCACGTCCTTTTGTTATACACATGACAGTTTCAAATCCCGGATCTCGGTTGACTACTAAGTAGTCACCATCTGCCCGCCATTCACGTGGATCGATTGTCCGGTGACGTACGCGGAATCGATGTGGGAAGCGAGATATACATACGCTGGCGCCAGTTCGTAGGGCTGGGCCGCTCGTTTCATGGGGGAATCGGTGCCGAACACGGCGACATCCTCTGCAGCGAAGCTGGATGGGATTAGCGGTGTCCATACGGGCCCCGGTGAGACGGAATTTACGCGTATACCTTGCTCGACCAGACTGAGTGCCAATGAGCGGGTTAATGAAACGATGGCGCCTTTGGTCGACGAATAATCAATCAACTCTTTGAAGCCGGCATAAGCCGTGATGGAAGCCGTATTGATGATCGAAGCGCCGGGTTTCATGTGCGGCAGCGCAGCTTGAATCATGAAGAAGAATGGGAAGATATTCGTCTGAAAGGTGTGGTGGAGTTGTTCTTCCGTAATGTCGAGAATGTTGTGCTGCACATATTGGACGGCGTGGTTGTTGACAAGAACGTCGATTCTGCCGAAGCAACTGATCGTTTCCTGGACAACCCTTTCGCAGTTCTGCTTGTAGCGCAGATCAATTTTGATCAGGATGCAGCGCCTTCCAAGCTGCTCGATGCGCTGCTTCACCAGCTCGGCATCGGACGTTTCATATAGATAGGGAATGACCAGATCGGCCCCTTCCTTGGCAAAAGCGATTGCGGTCGCTTTCCCGATTCCGCTGTCACCGCCGGTGACAATCGCGACTCGGTTCTCCAATTTACCGCTGCCGCGGTATGCGGGATCCTCGCTGATCGGACGGGGGGACATCAGGCTCTCGAGTCCAGGCTGATGGGATTGATGTTGTGGAGGAAAAGCGATGGGCTGATCCTCGCATACTGTTGTGGAGCCGACGTACGGAAGGGGATGCTGCGGTTTCATATAATACCTCCTGATTCATGACGTTTCTTGGGGAATGGTGATGTTGTATCTCTATGCATTCGCCCAGACCAGGGTGCAAAGCAAATGCCAAGCAGCCATTTTTATCGTAACGGTCAGCACGGGATATGCTAGAATATTTCCAAATGATACAGCGGTTATGGGGAGGCAGAGCGACGATATGAAGCCGATTCAACGATCAAAGCTGCGACTTTGGGCGGGGAAGCAATATTTTACCTGCAAACGTTACCTGAACTGGATAACGGGCAAAGGAGGAACGCTCGCCCGAGTCCGAAGCTTGGAGCCGCTAGAGTACCGAATCTTCGCGCACCAGACCCCGTTAATGCGGCAATTAAGGGATGTAGATATGTGGTATCAGCATCATAAGGTGATCAATCTACGGATCGCTGTCGGCGAACTAAACGGACTTTTATTACTTCCGGGTGAGACGCTGCTGCAAGATGAGTGGATTACCGAGAATCATGCCTTGATGATGTATGCTCCGCTCCTTCCCGAGCCGGGAAAGGCTTGAACGATCTGCATTGACAAATGCGCCGTCTCATTGATACGATGATATTAATTCTGACAATTTTGCTCTGATTTAAGCTTAGCAGCAGGCGCAATGTGCAGAGTTGATCGATCACCAGCGGACTTTGCGTGGATGCGAGGTCGAATTGTCTTTTACATTTTCAAGCTGTAGCCGTCTGACTCCAACCCGAGAGGACATCATGCAGCTTTCAGGCAGGAATAGATGATGGTGATACTATTAGACTAACCGAGGTGAGTGAGGATGGCGAAAGCTGTTATTATTAATGGGAGTCCTACGGCAGGTTCCCGGTTGAATGCCATTATGGAATATGCGGAACAAACGCTGACGGCTGCTAATTTTGAAGTCAGTCGGATTGACGTGGCCGGATTGCCGCCAGAGGATCTGATTCATACCAAATTCGAGAGTGAACATATCGTCAAAGCCAACGGTCAGGTGGCGGAGGCCGATGCTGTTATCGTGGCAAGCCCGGTGTACAAAGCTTCTTACACAGGTGTACTTAAGACATTTCTGGATCTGATCCCGCAAAAGGGACTGGCTGGCAAAATCGTACTGCCGATGTTCATCGGCGGCAGTCTGGCACACTTGCTCGCGATTGATTATTCGCTTAAGCCCGTGCTCTCCTCTATTGGCGCCCGTCACATTCTGGGCGGCGTATATGCGGTGGATGCCCAAGTGGCACGGACGGAGGCGGGCGGCTTCGATGTAGCAGAGGTGCTTCAGGAGCGGTTAACCTCAGCGGTAGACGAACTGATCGAGGAGACGCGTTATCGGACCGGACGAACAGACGGTTAAGCCACATTTAGAGTAGAGATCGATGGACTGAAGGAGGGATATCATTTGCAAAAGCTTGTGTTTTTTGTTGGCGTGGCAGGCACGGGCAAGACGACGGTAGCCAAAAAGCTGGCAGGCCGTATTCCGGCAGCATTTCTCGACCGTGATACGGTCGGAGGACGTTTTGTTGAGAAATTCTTGATTCATAATGGACTGGATCCCAATGATCGCGACTCCTCATTCTACAAGGAGAATCTGCGGGATTTGGAGTACGATACGACCAAGGATATATGCATCGAGAATCTGAATGCCGGACAGAATGTGTTCATGATCTCGCCGTTTACCGCAGAACTCAAACACCGCGAATGGATTGAAGAAGTCATAACCTCCGCTGGATTAACCCAAAGTGACGTGGATGTGAAGGTCATCGTGGTTGCGCTTAAGGACATGGAACTGCAGAAAGAGCGGATTATTGATAGACAAACCGAACGCGATCAGTGGAAGCTGGATCACTGGGAAGACTTCAAGAAGCGTGTAGATTTCGTGCCGGAGGTCAATTGGGATATTCCGCAAACCTCCATTAAGGTATTTGATAACAGCGGGGATCTGACGGATGCAAAGATTGAGGATCTATATCAATTTATCATTCAGGAGTAGAGAGTACAGTTCTAACCTGTAAGAGAGTAGAATAAGCGCGTCATCCCAGATTCATTCTGTATCCGGGATGACGCGTTTTTAGTTGTACCTCCAAGGCATTTGACGGCTTGCGAATTGGATCGAGGGGGGAACTGTTATATAGTAGGGCTAGGAATTCATGGATGCAGGAGGGAGAGCGTTGAATCAATCAGCTATGCTGGCCTATCTAAGAAGCGTAACGTTGCTGCGGGAGAAGGTTCCTTCATTTGACCAATATCCATTTCATTTACCGGCAGTGTCCGCCATGGACGGACTTGATTTTCATCCGAAGGTGACGTACATCGTGGGTGAGAACGGCATGGGGAAATCTACGTTGTTGGAAGCGATCGCGACGGCACTCGGATTTAATCCGGAAGGCGGAACGATGAATTTCTCGTTCGCCACCGAAGAGACTCATTCGAAGCTGCATGAATATATTCGAACCGTTCGCGGCGTACGCAAACCGCGCGATGGATTTTTCTTTCGGGCGGAGAGCTATTATAACGTCGCGACGAATATCGACCGGCTGGATGCGGAAGGGAGCTTCGGTCCTCCCATTAAAGAATCATATGGTGGGAAATCGCTCCATCAGCAATCGCACGGAGAATCGTTTTTTTCCACCTTCTTGCATCGCTTTTCGGGGAACGGCTTATACATCATGGACGAGCCGGAAGCAGCGCTGTCCCCGTATCGGCAATTGGCGCTCCTCCGGCGCATTCATGACCTGGTGCAGGAGGATTCGCAGTTTATTATTTCCACCCATTCCCCGATTGTTATGGCTTATCCGGATTCCATCATCTACAACCTGACAAACGAAGGGGTGGAGAGGTCGACCCTGGAGCAGACGGATCATTATATGATCACGAAGCAATTCGTGAACAATCGGGAAGCCATTCTGCGAGAATTGCTCGCAGACGATGAGGAGTAAACGGTGTATGTCAGAGGTTTCGTTAGGTCATTTTGACCGGAGGGGCCTCTTTTTGCTTGAGGAAAGTTAGTTTAGGTGTTGAAAATAAACTTTAATTAATCTAAGTAATTAGGAATAAAAAAGCTCGTTTCGATGATGAAATTGAATTAGAATCATGAAAACAGTGCTTATAAGTTAGAATGATTGAACTAATTCTCATCGGAACAATGGTCGCCGTAATGGCCGTACCGCTTACATTTTTGTTACGAGTTAAGAAGAAAAAACCAGCCGATCCCGTTACTGTATAAACTCAGGCTTACTATTTGCCCGGTTGCTTGTCCGATCTAGAACGGGAGTCGTTCAAAAGAACATGAAGGAGAGAGGGAGCAGCTCGAAGAGCTGCTCTCTTTTTCATTGTGTGGGGAGAGGAAGCGCTAGAAATATGACAATGCTGTTCTTTTATTCCCAGAATGGACGTATTATGATGCGTGATAAGTATGACAAGCGGCTGTAGCCTGCAGGAGGAACGGATGGAATTTATACGAAAGTTATGGATATTTGGTTATCAACAGGCGTTGTCTTGTATATTTCCGGTTATTATTTTTGGAGCGCTCGCTTTGAGCAAAATAATCGAAATTCCAGGGATCGCGCGCTATGATTTCATTCTGCTGATCTGTATGTTGGCTCAGATCGGCATGCTTATCAGTAAGCTGGAGACATGGGACGAGCTCAAAGTCATTTGCGTCTTTCATATTATCGGCTTGATGCTCGAGTTGTACAAGGTACATATGGGGTCGTGGTCTTATCCCGAGGAGGCCTGGAGCAAGATCGGCGGCGTGCCGCTCTACAGCGGCTTCATGTATGCGAGTGTCGCCAGTTATATCTGTCAGGCTTGGCGCCGTATGAATCTTCGTATTACCGGCTGGCCGCTGCCTGTGCTGACCATGCTGCTTAGTGCGGCCATATATGCCAATTTCTTCACTCACCATTACGTATGGGATGCACGCTGGCTGCTGACGCTGCTGCTGTTCGTCGTCTTCGGCCGTACCTGGGTATATTTCGACGTAGACGGGAAGACATTGCGAATGCCGCTAGTGCTATCGTTCTTATTGATCGGCTTCTTTATCTGGATTGCGGAGAATATTTCCACCTTCCTTGGCGCCTGGACCTATCCGGGGCAGGAGCGGGCATGGAGTCTGGTGCATATCGGCAAGATTAGCTCATGGTTTCTGTTGGTCGTGATCAGTGTTATTATCGTGGCTCAGCTTAAGCATCTTAAGCTTGGTAGAGGATCATCTAAGGAACATCCGAAGGGAACGGTTATGTGATCATATGTTATAATGGGTCATAAATGAACTGCACGAGACAGAAGGGAGGAGTATTCACATGAAAAAAAGATCATTGGTATCGTTGTCCAAAGGAATGGGATACTCCACCGCTGTTTTCTTTGATCTATCCGATGACGGGAGAAGTATGTCCAAAATCGGATATTCAGCGATCAACAACCCTTTCATTCATTGAAGCGAATGAGGATGCAGTGGAATTAAACACCACAGGTCGCTTACCTGTGGTTGATATAGATCGACAAGTACACCACAGGAGCGCTGTGGTGTTTTTTTGTGTTTCTAATTTTCTCGGATTAAGGAGTGGTACACCATGTTATTGCAAGGAAAACAGATTTATGTAAAGCCCGTAGAGGAATCGGATGCGGATGCACTGTTGAAGCTCGAGGTAGATAATCGGGATTTTTTTCAACGGTTCACGGGCTTAAGAGAAGAAACCTTCTATACCCGCCAGGGACAGCTCGAACGAATCCAAACCGCCAACGAGTCCAGTAAAGCTGATCACGGGTATACCTATGTGATTGGGCTGCGAGACACCGGAGAGGTCATCGGAGAGATCATGCTGTCCGAAGTGGTGCGGTGGAATTTGCAGAGCTGCTGGATCGGTTATTTTCTGGATCAAAGCCACAATGGAAAGGGCTATATGACAGAGGCTGTTCAGTTGGTTGTGCAGCATGCTTTTCAGCAATTGAAGTTTCACCGTATTGAGGCGGGGGTGATGCCGCATAACCTGGGATCGATTAAAGTGTTATTAAAAGCCGGATTTCATAAAGAAGGCATTGCCAGGAAAAATGTAAAAATCAACGGACAGTGGGAGGACCATCAGACGCTGGCTATTCTCAATGAAGCGGATGATGATCAGTCTCTGTCCCACGTTTAGCGGTACAATCAGCAAAATGGTAGTCTTGTAGATAGCAAGTCGATGAAATGGGAATAAAAAAACCTCCGTGAAGTTCCTAGTAGGAATATCACGGAGGTTTGTGTTTGTTGGAGGATTTTACAGATCGTCAAACCCGTTATCATCGCCAACCTTACCGTAGTTACGTGACTTCGCTTCGAAGAAGTCCGTTTTCGTGGCGTTCAATGCTTCATCGGAGAAAGGCTTGATCCAAGGCATGCAGTTCACATCGACGCCTTCGTAAGCTTTCTCCAGACCCATCATTGTGATCCGACGATTGGCGATGTATTTAATATAGTCGCCCAGTTCGTTCAGATCGATGCCGCGCACGTTGCTGAGCGTGTAGTGAGCCCAGTTCGTCTCAAGCTCAACCGCACGGTCGATCGTACGGTAGACGTAGTCGATGTTCGCTGGTGTGTTCAACTCCGGGAAATCCTTGAGCAATTGCTTGAACACTTCCGCGAAGAAATAGCAGTGCTGATTCTCATCACGCTGAATGTAAGAGATCATTTGGCTGGTCGCCATCATCTTCTGGTCACGCGCCAGGTTATAGAAGAAGGCAAACGTACTATAGAAGAAAATACCTTCCAGAATTAAATCCGCCACCATCGCTTCAAAAAAAGTTTGCGGAGATGGATTGTCACGGAAGTTCTGATAAATATCGGAGATGAACTGATTGCGTTCCAGCAACACCGGATCATGTTTCCAATATTCGAAGATTTCCTTCTGCTCTTGGTCGCTTACGATGGAGGAGAGAACATACGAATAAGATTGGTTGTGCACAACCTCCTGCTGTCCGATAATGGCCGAGATCGCTTCGAGTGAGGAGTCGGTGAAGTACCGCTTCACGTCACTAACAAACATCGTCTGCATGGAATCCAGTACAGCCAGCAGGGAGATGTTGATCTTGAAGGTACGCTGTTCCTCAGCTTCCAGTCGAGGAAACTGCTGCGCATCCTTGGACATCGGAATCTCATCTGCGATCCAGTGGTTTAACAGCAATACCTTGTATAGCTTATACATATGAGGCATCCGAATGTCATTCCAGTTCAGGATACCTGAACACTCCCCTTCGATAACGCGGGTGGAACGGTTAGGAGCCTCGGTATTGAATATTTTTTGCATTTGCATGCCTAATCTCTCTCCTTGAATATCATAGTAGGGCGGCGCAGAGGGAAGCTGAGGGATAACTTCGTGGGACGGGAATCCACTCTCCAGCCGCTGTTGTCCGCCCTTTGCCTGAATGTATTTTAAAGGTTGCAAAGGGCTCCCAAAGGCGGACGTAAACTCTTCCGATTGGATACCCTTACCCTTGTAGTCTTTTATTAGAAAGCATGTTCACCCCTGCTTAGCGGGAACACCCGCATGCAGCCTTTTGGTGTGAGCCCCATATTCCAGCGAATCCCAAAGGGACAGCGCTCCTAGCAGGAAGTAACTCAACAAACGCT
>NZ_BAZR01000030.1 GCF_001315105.1 Paenibacillus sp. JCM 10914
AACGGTCGATACGGAGCGTGCAAACGCTGCGGTTCAGCGCTGGTATGGCGAATACAGCTACCAGCTGACGTGTATGTCGTGAAGAAAGGGACGGATGTCGCCGGATATGGGCGAAGTCACCGCCTCGATGAGAAAGCACCGATATTTCTGAAGACCGGCTACATCATTGTCAACTTCAACATCGAGACGATCCGCGACGGGAATACAGCCAGGCCGCATCTGCAATATATCCATGGCCCGCTGATGAACCAGTGGCAGCTGGAAGGGTTCAATCGCTCCTACACCGACCATACGGGAATGGCTTTGCGTTGCAAGACGGGGATGTGCTGTTCTACCATGGCGACCAGTCGAGCAGAGGAGATTTCAGCTCACGAGTGCCGCACTAGCGGATGAGTGGAAAGCGCGATACAACGGATGGACGTCGGTTATCTCGAGCCCCCTAAGCCTCGTTGGAACAAATATCAGAACCAGCGGATTCACTCTCGGCTCGCACTCGCACGGTATCTACCAATGATGTGATCGCTGTCCACTAAAGAGAGGGGCTTTTCAGCAGGGGACACTTCAGATTGCATCCATTCAGGTCGAAGTAACCTAGAATCAACCTCACAAACCGCAAGCTAGCACATCACATTGGGGCGGGTGAGATAAATGCCTGCTAAAGTGCATCTTTTTAGTCTGGATCACACTGCAAATGAGGAAATGCCTGCTAAAGTGCATCTTTTTAGTCAGGATCACGCTCCAAATGAGGAAATACCTGCTAAAATGCATCTTTTTCCAAGGAAAAAGCTCCAATTGGACCGTTTCTCTTGAAAAAGATGCACAATCGCAGGAATTTGTGGAAATGCGCAAGTTTAGCGTAGGAAAAGCTGAATTTTTGCAGCTTTTGGCTATTCGCCTTCAACTGATTCGTCGACTTGGCGATACCCGAAATGCCCGAAGGACCATCACGGTTATCGCCTAAGCCAATATGCTGCCTGGCTTCCCGGTAGAGAAGGGGCGAGGAAGCGTTCAGACCGATCTGAGTTTCCGGCATGAGATGAGAACATATCGGCAGCGGCTGTCATAGGCGAGGTCGCCACGGCTGACACCGCGATGAAGCGCTCCACCCCAACCCGCACCAGAAGAGCAAGCGGCTGTGATCCACAAACTAGGGGTCATAAACAGCAACTACACACGCATAAGATGATAATGGGGAAAGTAAGGCAATAATGGGAGAGCGAGGATGATCCGGGCTAGAGCCAACCTTGGATAAGGGGGCTGGATGCCATGACGATTGATCAGCTGATTGCTTTGCTGGCACTTATTGTTATGATCATTGGACTTGCGGTGAATAAGAAGCAGTCCTAACGCAAGTCCGACCAGACTGCCGTTACGTAGAGGGATCTACGATGCGGCGGTCTTTTTTTATTTTGCTAGGTTGATAGGATCCCATATAAGTCATATACTTAGATTATTGCAATGTTCTCCATTATTCATCATTTATTGGGAGGTACCATGCTCTATTTCGCAGCGTTTGTCATATCCTTGGTGCTGGTTGTTGTGCTAATTCCACCGTTTCGAAAGCTTGCGATCAAGCTTGATTTTGTGGACAAGCCAAGACCAGACAGCGAGCGGAAGATACACCGCGAGCCGATACCGCTAACAGCAGGTATTGCCATATTCATCGGATTTTTCATCACATATTTCGCATTAACCGGTACGATCTCCAGAGAAGCTATTGGAATATTTATCGGCAGTGTGCTTATCCTTGGTATCGGGCTTGTAGACGATTGGTACAAATCCCAGGGCAAGGAGCTGGCGTCCCTGCCTAAATTGATCGTCCAGGTATGCGCGGCTGTTGTCGTGTACAGTTACGGTATTGCTTTTGAAGGGTTTAACAACCCATTCACTGGGCAATATATCAATCTGCCGGAATGGTTGCAATTGATCTTAACGATCATGTGGATATTCGGCGTCACTACGGTTATTAATTTCTCGGATGGGATCGATGGTTTGGCAGGCGGACTTTCCGCGATCTCCGGAGGAACGCTGTTCGTGGTGGCGATCACGCTCGGCAGAGGAGAGTCGGCTCTGCTCGCTGTCGTACTTGTGGGCGCTGCACTCGGATATTTGAAATACAACAAGCCGCCGGCCAGAGTCTTTATGGGCGACGCGGGAGCAACCTTTCTCGGTTTTATCCTCGGGATTATTGCACTCGATGGTGCTTTTAAAGGGGCAACGCTCGCTTCCTTGTTCGTACCGATCTTTGCGCTGGGTGTACCGATATTCGATAACATTATTGTCGTCATTCGCCGAATACTGCAATCGAAGCCGATCTATCAGGCCGATGCATCCCAGGCCCATTACCGTTTACTCGCAACAGGGTTAAACCAGAAGCAAACGCTGGTGTTCCTGTGCCTGCTCAATCTGTGCTTTGGTCTTGCGGCGATCATTCTTGCGATGAACGGAAGCGGAGTTTAATACACGGATAAGCGTGCTTTATACAGGCAGGTGTAGTATAGTGCAGTATACGTTCAAGAATCTCGTTTCCAAATGGATGTTTGGCAGCGAGATTTTTTTTGTAGGAAGGGTAATAAAGAAGATAAGAAGGAGGGTTTGGGGAAATGACCAACTTGTCGGGGAAGATCATCATCGTAACGGGAGCCAACTCCGGTATGGGGCTGGCTACAACGGTGGAATTGGCTAAGATGGGGGCCCGTGTTGTCATGGCTTGCCGCAGTCAATCCAGAGGGCAAGAAGCATTCGAACGTGCGAAACAGGAGAGCGGAAGTACGCTCATAGAATTAATGCAGCTGGACCTGGGTTCTTTTGATAAGATCAGAGCCTTTGCGTCAGCGTTTAAAGATAAATACGATCAACTTGATGTTCTTGTGAACAACGCCGGGGTGGTTACGATCAAGCGCGAGACGACGACCGATGGGTATGAGGCGATGATTGGAGTTAATCATTTGGGGCATTTCCTGCTTACGAATGAGCTGCTTGAGCCTTTGAAGCGGGCGAAGCAAGGGCGTGTTGTGAATGTATCTTCCGGTGCTCATAAGGCAGGCAGTATTCACTGGGACGATCCGAATCTGAGCAAAGGCTTCAACGTAGTCAAAGGGTATGCGCAGTCCAAGCTCGCCAACATTCTGTTTACGAAGGAGCTGTCGCGTCGTCTGCAACCTACCAGGGTTACGGTTAACGCCTGCCATCCTGGAGCGGTCAGTACCAGCATTGGTGTGGATCGGGATACGGGATTCGGCAAAGCCGTGCATAAGATGCTGCGTCCGTTCTTCCTGACCCCGCTGGAGGGTGCACGTACAGCGATTTACTTGGCATCAAGCCCGGAGGTTGAGCATGTAACAGGGGAATATTATATTAAAATGAAGCCAGCCAAAACAACGGATAAAGCAAAAGACCCGAAACTGGCAGCGCGTCTGTGGGAATGGAGCGACCAGCAGGTGGGTAGCGGTGGAGCATAATGGGAAGCCGCCCCGTGTCGTACAATTATAGAAGGGATATCGCCCAGATATGCAATCTGAGCGATATCCCTTCTGTTGTTCTTCGTGGTCTCACTATTGTGGCGTTTTTAAATCGATAGCGCTGCGAACGAACCCGCTAGTACCCTGGAGCAGAGCGGCTGCTTCCTCGGCACTGACGCTCGCGAGCAGCATCACGATGGCGGTTTTGACGTGGGCACCAGATTCGTGATAGGCCTCTTCAATCGCATCGTCATCAGCTCCAGTAGCCAGCTTAATTATACGCTTGGCCCGGTATACCAGTTTATTGTTGGATGGATTCAAGTCGACCATCAGGTTCTTGTATACTTTTCCGATGCGTATCATCGCGGTCGTTGTCAGCATATTCAGAATCAATTTCTGCGAAGTACCTGCCTTCATGCGGGTAGAGCCCATAATGACCTCAGGTCCGACGACGGCTTCAATGACAAACAAAGCGTATTCATGCATGGGAGATTCATAATTGTTACATAGCCCAATAACGATGGCACCTTGCGCTTTGGCGCGTCTCATGGCTCCGAGCACGTAAGGCGTACGTCCGCTAGCTGCAATGCCGATGACAACATCCTGATCGGTAATGCCGTGGCTGATGATATCCTGTTCACCAAGCTCTTCACTATCTTCAGCGCCTTCAATCGCTTCCTTCACGGCTTTGAAACCACCGGCGATTAATCCTTGTACCATGGAAGGGTCTGTTCCATAAGTGGGAGGGCATTCCGATGCGTCAAGAATTCCGATTCGGCCGCTCGTTCCGGCTCCGATGTAGAAGAGACGACCGCCCTTCTGAAAGGCTTCCACGACATGATCGGCCGCTCTGGCGATCACCGGAATAAGTTCGCGGATCGCATCGGCAATTAAATGATCTTCAGAATTAATCAAAGTCATAATCTGTTCCGAGTTCAATTGGTCAATATTTTGGGTATTGTCATGAGGCTGTTCCGTTGTCAATTGACTTAGAATGTTGGTCATGTGACAGGTCTCCTTTTTTGGCCTTGAAATATGGATGGGCACCGAGGTATGTAAGTTCTATAGCGAGTCAGAGACTCCGTCTGTAAAAAGCTTGCAGGCTAACAAAGCTGCGCCATGAGATGGTGTTCGTTCCGAATTCCGATCGGGAAATTGGAGAGACGGATAACGCGATGTCATGGTCCGGCGATACTGATCGCGAAATACACGCGAGTGCTTGAAAATAGAACCGACACAGACGACTTCTCCCATTGGAAACTCGGGGTGTTGTTTGATGAGAGCGTCTGTTGTGTTGGCGAGTTCCGTAGCCTGCTGCTCCATGATATGAATCGCTGCTGAATCTCCGGCTTCCGCTGCTTCAATGCAACAGCGGGCGAAAGAGGCGATATGCTGTTTCGTTATCGATGGTTGGTAAATAAACGATTTAAGATCGGGAATAACCTGGACAGGGTAAGCGGCAAGGATAAGCTTCGTCAGTAAGGTTGGAGGAATAATGCCCTCATGGCTTTTAATTACGGTTTGCAGGGTTTGTAAACCGATCCGGTAACCACTGCCCTCATCTCCGAGAATGTGTCCCCAGCCTCCAACGCGGTGGATATCCCCTGACTTGGTAATACCATAAGTGTTGGAACCGGTTCCCGAAATGACCAGCATGCCGTGTTGTCGCTCCATGGCAGCCATCAACGAGATTTCGGCTTCGGAACGCATGTATATGGGGATACGAAGTTGACGTGTATTAAAGTAGGATTGGAGTGACTGCTGTACCTGCAAGCGTTCTTTCACCGAGCTTATACCTGACATCCCTAGACATATAGATGAACATATATATGACTTATTAGTAAGAGGCGCGATAATTTGATCCACAATATAGTGCAGTTCCTCCAACGCAGTATCCAAAGTCACGATGTAAGGATTAGTGGGCCCGCCTGCATATCGGGATAATATGTCTCCGTTTCCAAAGATAGCGGTTGCCTCAGTCTTGGTACCGCCGCCATCAACACCGATAAAAATCTCCATATTGAACCACTTCGCTTTCTATAATCAGTATAGGAGAAAAAAGAGCGCTTGTAAAATAAAATTTTAAATCATTAATTATGTATTGAAATATAATTTCATACAATTTATAATAAATTCAATCCACTGATAGTGAAAGCGATACCAGTCATGCTTTCCTTCAAGATATGTAATATAATATAACATCAAAGTTAAAATTCAGGAGGATTATGATTAAAGGGGGGCAAGAAATGAACGGCGGATTAGTACGACTGCGTGAGGTATACGATTCATTAAATCCGTCCGAACGCAAGGTTGCAGCTTTTATTTTGCAGGAGCCGGCAGAGATGATACATATGTCGGTCGCAGATCTTGCAGTCCGTAGCGGCTCCAGTCAGGCTGCCATCGTGCGTCTGTGCAAGACCATGGGCTTCAAGGGCTACCAGGATCTGAAGTTGAAGGTGGCGGGAGATTTGCAGGAGCCATTGACTACGGGGTATCAAGACATTCGGCCCAATGACAGCATATCAGCCATTATTCAGAACGTCTCGAACAATAACATTCAATCGATTCGGGATACGATGAAGATCATGGAAGAAGGGAAGGTGGAAGAGGCCGTTCTGGCTCTCGATCAATCTAAGCGAATCTTCATGTTTGGCGTAGGGGCATCGAACCTGATCGGTATGGACGCCCAGCAGAAGTTCTTGCGGATTAATAAAGTGTGTATATCCTTTCCCGATCCACATGTGCAGCTAACCTCGGCGGTGCTGCTGACTCCTGACGATACGGCCGTGTGCATCTCTTACTCCGGAGAGACGGATGAAGTGATTCGTGCAGCGGCGATAGCGAAGGAGAAAGGATGCAAGACCATCGGTATTACCAAATACGGAGATTCGACCTTGAGCCGCTCAGTGGATATTCCGCTATATACCTCATCGACCGAGAATGAGATCCGTAGCGGTGCGATGTCATCCCGTATTACACAGCTTAATCTTATCGATATTTTATATCTTGGTGTGGCCAGCAGGAATTATGAGAACTCCGTTAGGTATCTCGATGAGAGCAGGCAGGCAATCAAGCGATTGTAGTACATTCATGTATCCACAAATATATAAATGATAAGGGGAGTATGACATGAAGAAAAGAGCATGGCTTACATTGTTTGCTTCATTAATGCTGGCATTCACCGCAGCTTGCGGAGGTTCAGGTGGCGGTGGAACAGCAGCACCGGATGGCGACGCGACTACTCCGGAAGGTGAAGCTAAGCCTAAGAATGATACCGTTGTGGTCTGGACTTATCCGGTTCATGGTAAATATGAAGATGAGTTGAAGGAGCATGTAGCGGACTTGAAGGAACAATATCCGCACATCACCGTCGAGACAGAGGTACTCACATGGGCAGAAGGTCCGAAGAAGTTCGACGTGGCCTTGAATGCGGGGAATCCGCCGGATCTGTATTTCCATGCCGTGGACGGAGCTTATGTTGATACAGGCCTAGCGCTAGAGCTCACGCCTTATCTGACCGATGAGATCAAGAATGATTATTTGCCAGGTACGCTGGAACTTGGCCAGATCCAAGGCAAGCAATACGGTCTTCCCCTCTATCAATCCCTATGGGCTTGGGGTGGAAATAAGAAGATCCTCGAGGAAGCCGGCATTGACTGGCAGGCCATTCAAGAGAACGGCTGGACATGGAGTGAGTTCAAGGAGGTTGCCGATATGCTGACAACGAAGCTTCCTAACGGCAAACAGCGTTATGCACTAGTAACTGATGGTACTTCCCTTGACTTCATCGAGATGCTGACGCGCAGCAATGGGATGCCGGATGTTCTGAATGATAAAGGCGAGTTCCAATGGAACGATGAGCGTATTCTCGATACGTTGACGTTCGTGTCCGATCTGATGAAGGCAGGTCACATGCCAGCCGAAACTGCAGCGATCCAGCCTGCTAAACGGATGGATTGGTTCTATGCAGAGGAAGCGGCTATCGTGTCCAAAGCGATTCCTTATTATGATGTGATGCTGCAAAACCGTGCGAAGGACATTGATAGCGGAACGGTACAAGGCGAGAAGATCGACTTCGTTCTGCTGCCGGTTCCTCACAATGATGGAGCAGAGCGCAAGACGTCCATGTTCGGCGAAGGCTATGTAGCGTTCAAGCAGAAGAAGGACAAAGGCGAAGAGCACGCGAAGAATACATTCCTAATCATGGAAGGATTGAGTGGGGCGAAAGCCGGTAATTCCGCGAACGAACTGGTATTGCCGTTCGTACGTAAATCGCAGGCTGAGCATTTCGAAGGCAAAGGACTTGGCACTGAGCCGACCATCAAGGCAGCCGAAATCTTTGCGAACTTTAAAGACACGCCTGTTACCTTGAGCCTGGATGCGGAAGCATCGGGCAATCAGAAGAAATTCAAGGAGCAAGTAGTGAAGCCGAACATCCAGGCATTGTTCTCGGGTGAGAAGACGCCGGAACAGATTGCGCAAGACTTCATAGACAAAGGCAAACAAATCTTAGGACAGTAATTGAAGTTAAGAGGGGGTGTCCCGTTGTCCTTTTTCAGGAACGTGGGCCACTCCCTTTTTTAAAGTAAATGGCTTGACTTCGTGAATATACTTCACCCCTGCGGAAGGAGGAATTGATATGCAGACAGCCCCGACACCAGCTCAGCCCTCGCGTCCCCCAATGAAGGGATACTGGCGTGAATATGGATGGGCATATTTATTCATTTTGGCTCCTGTGCTGTTGTTCTTGATCTTTACCTTATATCCGGTCGCTTCCGCCTTTTTGATGAGCTTCCAGAAGTACAGTGTAATGGGTTCCGAGTGGATCGGCGTAGACAACTACACACGGATGGCTCAGGATGACGTGTTCTGGAAATCGATGAGAAATACAGCTATATTCACCATCGGTACCGTACCGGTCAACATTATCATTACCTATGCGCTATCCTTTTTTATTTTTCAGATGAAGAATAAATGGCAAACGTTCTTCAAAGCGACGATGTATTTGCCTGCCGTTGCATCCGGCGTAACAATTTCGGTAGTATGGCTGGCGATCTATGATCCGACGAGTGCAGGTTTATTGAACCGTTTTATCGGTTTGTTCGGACTCGATCCGGTGATTTGGCTGGGCAAATCCAATACGGCCTTGTTCTCGCTTATCTTAATGAACTGGTTGGGTTCACATGGAGCCGGTATTATCTTATATCTGGCTGCGATGGGCGGTATACCGAAATCGCTTTACGAAGCGGCGGATATCGACCATGCCAGCGGCTGGTCCAAATTTTGGCGCATTACCTGGCCGTTGATGAAACCGACCACATTGTATTTGCTGGTAACAGGCGTCATTACATCCTTCCAGGTGTTTATCTCGGTGTATCTGATGACCCAAGGCGGACCGAACTTTGCGACAACGACGATCGCTTACTTGATCTACAGCACCGCGTTCAATTTCTATGAATTCGGGCTGGCAGCAGCACAATCTTTTGTACTTGCGGCATTGATCATCGTGATTTCGGTGATCCAGTTCAAATATTTCTCATCCGATGTTGAATATTAAGTTTATTTTTCATGTTAAAAAGGGGGTGCACCTATGAAATCAAGATCCAAAGTGATCCTGCTGATTGTGGCTTCGGTCATCCTGGTCGTATGGAGTGTTCTCACCATCATACCGCTATATTGGATGCTGATCGGTTCTGTACAGGACACCAAATCAGCCGCGTCGTTTATCCCGCAAATGATTCCCGAAGTACTATCTGTAGCCCCGTATGAGCGCTTTTTCGGCAAAACCAATGTGGTGAGGTGGCTCTTAAACTCGTTATTAATTTCTTCGATTCTGACCGTGACGAACGTATTCTTGGCCTCGCTGGCAGGATATGCGTTTGCGAAGTTGAAGTTTCCAGGTAACAAGGCGGTATTCTGGGTGCTGCTGAGCACGATGATGATTCCGGCCCAAGTCACCTTGATTCCGCTCTACATCCTCATGATTGACGTATTTGATCTCGGGAATACATACACAGCTATTCTGCTTCCCGGCATTGTCAGCGTGGGTAACATCTTCTTGATGAAGCAGTACATGTCATCCCTGCCGACATCTTTGATTCATGCGGCTCGCATCGATGCATGCGGTGAGTTCGGGATCTTCTGGAAGGTTATATTGCCGATGGCAAAACCGGGTCTGGCCGTACTGGCTATCTTTACGTTTGTGGCCTCCTGGAACGATTTCTTCTGGCCTTTCCTCGTGACCAATTCGGCGGAAATGAGAACGATTCAGGTCGGTCTCGCTTCCTTTGTCTATGCGGACACGACGGATTTCGGCGCACTTATGGCTGGAGCAACCGTCGCGGCACTGCCGATGATGATACTGTTCTTCTCGCTTCAGCGCTATTTCCTGCAAGGCATCACCATTGGAGCCGTTAAAGGCTAGGAGGAGGCAAAGTTATGGCACGCGTAGAATTCCGTAATATTCGCAAAGAATTTGTAGACGACAACAAAGGAACATTTACCGCTGTAGCGGGGTCGGACTTTGTAATTCATGATAAAGAGTTTGTGGTATTTGTTGGTCCTTCTGGATGTGGAAAAACGACTTCGCTCCGCATGATCGCAGGTCTTGAACGTCAAACCTCAGGCGATATCGTCATCGGCGACCGCATCGTAAACAATCTTCACCCTAAAGACCGGGACATCGCCATGGTGTTTCAGGACTACGCCTTGTATCCTCATATGACCATTCGTGAGAATTTGTCCTTTGGATTAAAGAATCTGAAGAAGCCGAAGGCCTATATTGAGGAAAAAGTAAACCAAGCCGCCTCGATTCTCGGATTGGAATCGATGATTGACCGGAAGCCGCGCGAGCTATCCGGCGGACAGCGCCAACGTGTAGCTGTGGGTCGTGCGATTGTCCGTGATCCGCAAGTCTTCTTGTTTGATGAACCCCTCTCGAACTTGGATGCGAAGCTCCGGGTGCAGATGCGGGTGGAACTATCCGAGCTTCATAAACGCCTTGAAGCCACGATTGTATACGTAACACACGATCAGGTCGAAGCATTGACGCTTGGCGAACGAATTGTCGTGATGAATAATGGCATTATCCAGCAGATTGCATCGCCAACGCACCTGTATGCCAAGCCGCAGAACATGTTTGTTGCAGGCTTTATCGGTTCACCACCCATGAACTTCATCGATGTAACGAAGGAAGGCAATGTGCTTCTGATGGAGGGCGGACAATTCACGATGCCAGATGCGATGGCAGCTGCTTTGAGCAAGTATGAGGGCGGACATCTGATTATGGGCGTGCGTCCAGAACATATTACAGGCGAAGATTTGCCGGGCACACCGAATCTCGATTACCAATATGCAACCAAAGTGCAGGTCGTTGAGCATTTGGGTTCGGAGAACTTGATTTATTTCCGCATCGGCAACCGTACGATTACGGCCAAGGTTCATCCGGAGACAACCGGATACCCAGGCATGGAGAAGACGTTTATATTCAATTTCGATAAAGTGCATTTCTTCGATCCTGAGACGGAACAGCGTATTGATTGGTAAACAAAGCGACGAAGAGGAGAGGAAAGCTATGCGCAAGCTGAATGATGTGTTGAAGAAGACGGGAGTCGAGGTATACCGGGAGATCACGTCAGTTGCCCTGTACAGCATGATTACATCGCTAGTGCTGGTTATTGTTGTGATGTTTATGCCTCTGATGGTTGCACTTGTACTGTTGCCGCTACTTTATATGCCTCTATTCTATGGGGTGTGTTATGCCTATCACCGGAAGACGGAGCGTGGCAAATCCAGATTGCAGGACGTGTTTCAAGGAGCATTGCAAGGACTGGGTCCGGCGATCGTTATGGGTTTCTTCTTCGTGGTGATGGCACTGATCCTATGGTCAACCTGGTGGTATTACGGTGGTAAAGACGGCGTGGGGTATTTGGCGATCGGCGTGTTCCAGACTTATTTTGTCATCATGGCACTGATCTCTCAATTCTACACCTTTCAACTAATTATTCAGGAAAAGATGGGCATTTTCAAAGCGATGGCGCATAGTGTGAAGTTATTCCTGAAATTTCCCGGCTATACGCTCGGCGCATGCTTTCAAGCCTTCTGCGTAGCAGTACCACTATTGCTTACAGTAGTAGGTTTCGGATTTTTGTTTAACGGCATGTGGGCGATATTCCAGCATAAGGTTGCGTTTAATGTACTCAATCCGGAAGAGACCAAGCCCGCAACAGATGGGGTTGTGGCCTCGGAAGCTAGGGGTGTTAGCATATGATGAACGGAAACATAAGATGTGGAATTGATGTACTGCCTGGAATGAAAATTGGCAAAATCAATGGTCGTCGCCTTGGCGTCATTACGAATCCGACGGGGCTTACGTCGGATTTTCGTTCTTCTATTGAGGTGATCGCCAGCTTGCCTGGCGCTGAACTTACCGCACTGTATGCTTGTGAACACGGCATCCGTGGACAGCTTCAAGCAGGCAAGCATGTGAATGACGAGATGGATCCGCAATTCAATGTGCCAGTCTATAGTTTATACGGCGCTAACCGCAAGCCGAGTGCGGCGATGTTGGATGATGTGGACACCGTCATATTTGATATACAGGATTTGGGTGTTCGCTTTTATACGTATTTGACGACCTTGCTCTATGCAATGGAAGCTTGTGCTGAACATGACAAGAGCTTGCTGGTGCTGGATCGTCCTAATCCGCTCGGTGGCGAGCGTTGTGAAGGGGGATTGCTGGAGCCGGGATATGAATCAATGATCGGTGGTTGGCAAATCCCGATCACGACAGGGATGACCATTGGGGAGTTCGCGTTGATGGCGAATGAGCTGCGGGGAACGAATTGTGATCTTGAGATCATTCCGCTGGAAGGCTGGCACCGAACGATGGATTATCAGGACACCGGTCTGCCTTGGATATTGCCCTCACCGAATATACCTACTATGGATACGGTCCGGTTATATAGTGGGACATGTTTCTTCGAAGGGACCAATCTGTCGGAGGGAAGAGGAACGACTCGGCCGTTTGAATGGATCGGTGCACCGTGGCTGAATGGCGATGAGTTGGCCAAGGCGTTTAACAATTATGAAATGCCGGGCGTTCATGCTCACCCGATGTTCATGACGCCAACGTTCTCGAAGCATCAAGGTGAAGCTTGCGGGGGCGTGATGCTGTTCGTAACCGAACACAAGTCGTTCCAAGCGGTTAACACGGGGCTGCTATTGTTGCATCTGGTCAGCCGAATGTATCCGGATCAGTTCCAGTGGCTGTCCCCGCCGGAGGGTCGCAATCGGTATTTCATTGATTTATTGACAGGCAATGAGGATGTACGCAAGCGTATTCATGAAGCAGAGGGGTTGCAACAAATTCAGCAGCAGTGGAGCCAAGATGCTCTGAGGTGGCGAGAGATGAGAGCCCCGTATCTGTTGTATGGGGAGGCGCCATAAATGATGTTTGCGCCTTGGATGCAAGATGAGCCTACGGTTGTGGTCGGCTTGATGTCCGGTACCTCCCTTGACGGAATCGATGCCGCTATCGTGAGAATTACAGGTAGCGGCTATAGTGCCACAGCGGAGCTGTTGCATTATTACAGCAAACCGTATGAACCCGAATTACGGCATCAACTCCGCAAGCTGTGCAGTATCGATGGCTCCACAAGTGCTGCCGTCTGCAGCATGAACGCTTATCTGGGAAGCCGATTCGCGGAGGTTGTTCAAGAAGCGGTAGCGGCGGCAGGGATGCAGATGAAGGATATCGATCTCGTCAGCTCGCACGGACAGACGATCTGGCATCTGCCATTCCCGGAACCAGAGGTTCCTTATTCGGCAGCATCGACCTTGCAGATCGGCGATATATCCGTGATTGCCAAGCATACCGGTAAGCTGACGGTAGGTGATTTCCGACCGGCGGATATGGCGGTAGGCGGTCAAGGAGCACCATTCGCGCCATATGGCGATCTCATTCTGTTCCGCCATCCGGAGCGAGGGCGGCTGCTGCAGAACGTCGGCGGGATCGGTAATTGCACGGCGCTGTCCGCAGGGGCTGACTCTGCCGATGTTTTGGCGTTTGATACGGGGCCAGGGAATATGGTTATGGACGCTGTCGTCCATACGCTGTCCGCAGGTCGCTTAAGCTACGACGAAGGTGGGAGGTGGGCGGCACAAGGAAGTCCGCACGAAGGGTTGCTGGATGAGATGATGTCTCATCCGTATTTCCAGACGCTCCCACCGAAGTCAACGGGGCGAGAATTGTTCGGGCATCATTATGCGGCCAGGTTCATGGAACAAGCCAGAACGAGAGCTTTACCGGATGCGGACATCGTAGCGACAGCAACAGCCTTTACTGCACGGTCCATCGCTGACGGCTATAGTCGATTCGTGTTTCCGAAATACCGGATAGATGAAGTGATCGTAACGGGAGGCGGCGCGCATAACAGGACATTGCTGCGGATGTTGGATCAGCGATTGCCACAACAGAAGGTGATGACCTCCAGGGCGCTCGGCTTTGATGATGATGCGAAGGAAGCCGTGATCTTTGCTCTGCTGGGTAATGATTTTATGCACGGAGTACCGAATAACTTACCCGCGGCAACAGGAGCCATTCGTGCTACTGTGATGGGTAAATTGGCTTTACCTTAGATGGAATGGAATGAACCCGCATGGAAAGGGGGCGTAGCGTGTGCTGGATTCTGTAATTCGCAAGCAGTTTATTACGGTGGTTGGCGAGAAATGGTTCAAGGATGACCCTGAAAGTCTGGTTTCCTATAGCTATGATGCAACACCTCTGTATCAGGCCATGCCAGACGGTGTCATCTTTCCCGCCAGCACGCAGGAAGTATCCAATATTGTTAAAATATGCGCACAGCACCGCATACCGGTTATCACACGCGGTGCAGGGAGTAATCTATGCGGCGGCACGATTCCGCTGCAAGGCGGCTTGGTCGTCGTGATGACGCGCATGAACAAACTGCTCGAAATCGATGCCGACAATTTGACCGCGAGTTTTGAATGCGGCCTGAATACGAAACAATTCCATCTCGCAGTGGAACGAACGGGATTATTCTATCCACCCGATCCCAGCAGTATGATCATCTGCACGATGGGGGGCAATATTGCCTTGGGTGCCGGGGGTCTGCGCGGATTGAAGTACGGAACGACCAAGGACTATGTGCTCGGCCTGACAGCCGTTCTGCCGATGGGAGCGTTCTAAGAACAGGTGGCAAACTGGTCAAAGATGCCGCAGGATACGACCTCACTCGTCTGCTGGTTGGCTCTGGCGGCACGCTGGCAATCCTGACCGAGGCGACCGTGAAGCTGATTCCAAAGCCCGTGTTCCGGAAGGCGATGGTTGCCGTTTATGATGATCTGAGTGCGGCAGCTAGAACGGTTTCCAATATTATTGCCAATCATATTTTCCCATGTACATTGGAGTTTATGGATCAGCCTACCCTGCAAGTGGTTGAGGATTTTGCGAAGATCGGTCTGCCGATCCACGCCAAGGCGATGCTGGCGATTGAGCAGGATGGAAACGTTGAAGACGTAGAGCGAGATTTGAAGAAACTTGAAGAGATATGTATGGCTTCAGGGGCGGTACAGCTGACAGTCGCTGAGACACCGGAGGAAGGCGCCAAGGTGATGGAAGCAAGGCGCAGCGCACTGGCTGCACTATCGCGATTGCGTCCGACAACGATACTGGAAGACGCGACCGTTCCGCGCTCGAAGATCGCTGACATGGTGCAGGAGGTACAGCGAATTGCTCAAAAATTCGATGTGCAGATCTGTACCTTCGGCCATGCAGGGGATGGCAATCTTCACCCAACGGCGCTGACGGATGCTCGGAATTCCGAAGAGATTCATCGAGTGGAGCAGGCTTTTGCCGAAATATTTGAAGTGGCGATCGAGATGGGCGGAACGATTACCGGTGAGCACGGCGTAGGAATCGTCAAGGCTCCCTATCTGGAATGGAAGGTAGGCGAGGCCGGGATTAGAATGATGAAGTCGATCAAAGACGCGATTGATCCGCATCAGATCATGAATCCTGGTAAGCTGTTCGCGGAGACGAGAAAGCGGATGATTTATCAACGAACCCCGTCTCCGGAGCAAGACCAGCAGATCCAGACACCTTAAGGGAAGGAGGGGAAGTTTGAGATGAATGCAACCAACGAGAAGCTGGCTCAATCCCTTAAGCTGACGCTCGACGAGGATCAATTGACGAATTGCATGCGCTGCGGGTTCTGCCAGACGGCCTGCCCGACATTCATCGAGACCGGTCTGGAGGCAGCCTCCCCGAGAGGGCGGATTGCACTGATGAAGGCTGTGGTGGACGGCATCATGGAGCCGGACGAGAGCTTTCGCGCACAGATGGACCTGTGTCTTGGCTGCAGAGCCTGTGAGCCTGCTTGCCCATCGGATGTGAAGTATGGTCAATTGATTGAGCAGACCCGGGCAGCCATAGCTGCGGAGAAACCATATTCCATGCCGGTTCGAGTCGTACGAAAGACTTTTCTTCAAGGTTTGTTCCCGCATAAAGGCCGGCTGAAGCTGCTCGGCAAAACCCTGCGTTTGTACCAGAAGTCCGGCATACAGAAGCTGGCACGTACTACCGGTGCGATGAGGCTCTTCCCGGAGCACCTGCAGCAGCTTGAAAAGGCGCTGCCGGAAGTATCCGGAGACGGGATGGAGGATACCTGGAGCAAGGCTGGGCTTCCGTACCGTATCGAGCAGACCTCCTGCGGCTCTGATCTGATGATGATTCCCGCGGTCGGCCCCACGATCGCCAGAGTAGGCATGTTCCGCGGATGTATCATGGATGTCATGTTCGCTTCAACAAACGTAAACACGATAAGATTGCTTCGGCAAGCAGGTTTTGAGATTGTCATTCCGAGGGATCAGGTATGCTGCGGTGCTCTGCATGCCCATGCCGGTGAGTTGGATGAGGCGAAGCAGTTGGCTGCACAGAACGTTACACTATTCGGCGAGGCCAATGTCGATTATATTGCGAGTAATGCCGGAGGTGCGGTGCCCTTCTTAAAGAGTATGATCATCTAATGCAACAGGAACCAGACGAGCGTCTGCGCCAGGCGGCAGATCGTTTTGCCTCCCAGGTCAAAGATGTTTCTGAGCTAATCCAGAATTACGGGCGCGCTTGGTGCCGCGCAGCGGAACTGATAAAGAGGATCAGCGCACCGAGGTTACGTATCAAGACTCGTGTCATCTTCGCAACGTGATGCGCGTGAAGGGAGAGCCGCGTCAGATCATGCAGCAGCTGCCAGGAGTGCAATTATGCGAGCTTCAGGGAGCGGAAATTTGCTGCGGTTCAGCCGGCATTTACAATTTGACGCAAACGGAAATGTCCACGACCTTACTCGATCATAAGATGGGGCAGATCGAAGCTACCGGTGCCAAGATTATCGTGACTTCGAATCCCGGCTGCTTATTACAGATGAAGTGGGGCATTGAACGTGCCGGGATGCAGAATCGCGTGGAAGCCGTGCACCTGGTAGACTTACTGGTCGATCGAGTGGTCATCGAGGATAAACAGCAAGCAGCGCCTTCATAACGCATATCGATCGGGATTAATGAGAGAACGTGCTCTCGTTGCCCCTTTTTTGTGTCTATGTTAGGGTGCTTATATAATGGAATTTAATAGTACACAATCCAGGAGGAATAAGGATGAAGGAACGCTTTGACCGAACACTAATTGATCGACTGGAAAGTCCCGAACGGAAGCGGGAGCTGCCAGCAGACGAGCTGCTGAAGAAGCTTGGCGTACATGGAGACGTAGACGTACTGGATATCGGGGCGGGAACGGGGTACTTCTCCATTCCTGCCTCCGGTATGACGGCAGGAACGGTGTTCGCTGTGGACACGGAGCCAGTCATGCTCCAGTTGATGCGAGATCGTGCAGCCGCGCAAGGGACTAAGAATATGGAAGTCAGGGAAGGGATCATAGAGCAGCTTCCACTGGCGGATGCATCGGTGGATCGTGTGATCGCTTCGCTGATTCTCCATATCACGGAGCGGCTCGAGGATTCCGTGAAGGAATTGGCGAGAGTGCTGCGGCCAGGTGGACGCTGCTTATGCCTGGAGTGGCAGGAGGATCCCAATGAACAACGAGATCCTAAGCCGAGTCGGGTGAAGCCGGAGCATATGCAAGCTGTGCTGGAGCAAGCGGGATTTCAAGTTAATGGGATCGAGTTCGTGAGTGATCGCCATTACTTGATCATTGCGATTAAATAAAGTTCGGGGTTGCCTTGGAACCTTTTCTTGACATATTCCGTCTGTTTAGTTAGAGGTGATGATCGATGAAAAGGTTCAAGTCAGCGGCAATCCTGCTGAGCATGCTGTTCATTGCACTAACCGTGCTGACCGTAGGTCCGACCCCAGCACAGGCTTGTTCTTGTGCGGCTCCGCCTACCGTTGCCGAGAGCTTGGAACGCAAGTCTGCCATATTTGCAGGCGAAGTTACGAATATTGCATTTTCGCCGCAATGGTTGGTTAGGTCATCAGCTGATCCAGTCAACATATCCTTTGAAGTAAAGGAAGCTTGGAAGGGGAATCTGGCTGAGCATACGATCGTACAGACCGCCGGATCCTCCGCAAGCTGTGGATATGAAGGGTTTGAGGTTGGTCGAGAATACCTTGTTTTTGCACATCTTAATGGCAATGGTCAGTTGGAAACGGGAATCTGTGAAGGCACTGGGTTACTCTCAGCCGCATCGGCAGAGCTTGGGGAATTAGGGCAAGGTTATATCCCGGTCCCCGGAGAAGACGGCCCACAAGCAACATCTTCGCTCCGCCTTCTGATATGGGGAATATCCGGGGTCGTGGTTCTGGCTGTGATCGTCTTCCTGTACCGCTGGAAGGGCAGCAAGCGCTAGTAAATACAATGCGATATTTGCAATCCAGTCCTATTGTTTTGTCAGGCGCTATATACATATATGATTTCTGGGCATGATACCTGTATCCCATTACTTCGGGGTAGAGGTATTTTTTTGCTGCCTTCGACATAGAATCGGAATCATTTTTACACAGAAGGAGAGATGACGCCTTGAATATCGGGCTGTTACTGGAATACGGCTGGGTGCTGATCGTACTCATCGGACTGGAGGGCGTGCTTGCCGCGGACAATGCACTGGTCATGTCGATCATGGTAAAGCACCTGCCGGACGATAAGCGGAAGAAGGCATTATTCTATGGTCTGGCTGGGGCGTTTGTATTCCGCTTCGGATCGCTGTTCATCATTTCGTTTCTCGCGGATGTATGGTATGTGCAGGCGTTAGGTGCGCTTTATCTTCTTTATATCAGTATCAACCATATCGTGAAACAGCTGTTCGTTAAGAGGAAAAAGCATTTGAAGGAAGCGGCGAAGAAAAACGAAAATTTTTGGGTAACCGTGCTAAAGGTAGAACTCGCGGATATTGCGTTCGCCGTAGACGCCATACTAGCGGCCGTTGCGCTTGCTCTAACCCTGCCACCATCCGGACTACCTAACATCGGAGGTTTAGATGGCGGTCAATTTCTGGTCATCCTCACCGGCGGACTGATCGGTTTGGTCATTATGCGTTTTGCAGCTACCTACTTCGTCAAATTGCTTGCTCGCAAGCCTGGGCTTGAGACCGCCGCCTTTTTGATTGTGGGCTGGGTCGGGATCAAGCTGGCGGTGTATACGCTCGCTCACCCCGATATTGCGATACTTTCGGAGAGTTTTCCGAAGAGCACCGGCTGGAAGCTCGTATTCTGGGGCATCCTGATTCTGATTGCCGTACTGGGGTGGTTCTTGTCGAAAGACAAAGGGGACATGACCGAAGCCGAAAGACAGCAAGTAGAGAATTAATTGATAGCATTACCACCATGTTCAACTCCTAACGGAAAAGATTGAGGTTACCTTGCCTTAGGAGTAGAATAAGATACTGTAGGGCTTTTATTTAGGAAGTGTGTTTACAGATGCGATCATAAATTAGCCTTATTGGCCAGGGAGAGAGACGGCGGGGTCAGCCTGTCCGACTTGCTTCCGCCAGCTAAGGCTTTTTGGTTTGATACAACAGCAACGACCCACGGATAATAAGGAGAGATGCTATTTTGATTATTCTAAAGACTCAAGAACAAATCGCCAAGATGAATAAGGCGGGCGATATTTTGGCTGAGTGCCACAGACAGATTGCCACCATGATCAAGCCGGGCGTCACGACGCTCGCCATTGATCAGTTCGTTGAACGATTCCTGGCCGAGCGGGGCGCTACGCCCGAACAGAAGGGATATCATGGTTATCCTTATGCTACCTGCGCCTCGGTCAACGATGTGATCTGTCACGGTTTCCCCAGTAATGAACCGTTGCAGGACGGGGATATTGTAACGATAGATATGGTCGTGAAGAAGGATGGCTGGCTTGCCGACTCTGCCTGGTCGTATCCGGTTGGCCGTGTCTCGGCAGAGGCGCAGCATCTGCTTGATGTGACCAAGAAGTCGCTCTATTTGGGGATCGAGCAAGCGGTGGTCGGTAATCGAATCGGAGATATATCCCACGCGATACAGTCTTACGCGGAATCCCAGAACCTGTCGGTTGTTCGGCATTTCGTGGGTCATGCCATCGGGGAGAACATGCACGAGGAACCGCAGGTTCCCCACTACGGTCCGCCGCACCGGGGAACGCGCCTGAAGGAAGGGATGGTTATCACAATTGAGCCGATGCTGAACCTGGGGGCATATCAGTGCAAGATTGATCCGGACGGCTGGACGGCGAGAACCATCGATGGCAAATGGTCGGCCCAGTATGAACACACGCTTGCGATCACGAAGGATGGTCCTGTCATTCTGACGGAGCAATAACAGCCCGGGTAACAATAGAGGCGTTATAGACGTCTATGGGAGTTTCTCATATAATAGAGTCATCATTTTACAACCGAAGGGAATTTGATCATGACTATTCGTAAAGCTTTAACGGTAGCAGGCTCGGATACGAGCGGGGGTGCCGGTATACAGGCAGATTTGAAGACGTTTCAGGAGTTTGATGTGTATGGAATGACCGCACTGACGACGATCGTGTGCATGGAGCCGAAGACGTGGGATCATCAAGTGTTCCCGGTCGCACTCGACATTGTGGAGGCGCAATTGAAGACCGTGCTGGAAGGGATCGGCATTGATGCGATGAAGACGGGGATGCTCGGATCGGTTGAAATCATTGAACTGGTGTCCCAATATATAGATCGGTATGATTTGAAGCGTATCGTTATCGACCCGGTGATGGTGTGCAAAGGCACCGATGAGGTGCTGCAGCCGGAGAATACCGAGGCGATGCTGGAGTTCCTGCTTCCGCGTGCGGATCTTGTGACACCGAATTTGTTCGAAGCGTCACAGCTTGCCAAATCGGGACCGATTACATCGCTGGAGCAGATGCAAGCCGCAGCTGCGATCATCCATGAACGCGGCGCCAAGCACGTACTCATCAAAGACAGAGGCAAGATTCGCGAAGGTAAAGCGATGGATCTGCTCTATGATGGTAAGACCTTTGAATGGTTTGAGGCAGATACGATTGTGACGAAGTATACGCATGGCGCAGGCTGCACCTCCTCAGCTTCGATCACGGCCAATCTGGCAAAAGGTCTGTCAGTGCGCGAATCTGTACAACAAGCCAAAGCGTTCATCACGCAAGCGATCTCTAACGGTTTCCCGTTGAACGACTTTGTCGGTCCAACGAGACATTCTGCGCACCGCAATGGCATTGCGTAATCGACAACAAATATGCAAATAAATGTAATTTCATGCGAAATTCAAATATGATTTTGAAAACCTTTCTTCTCGCAAGAAAGGTTTTTTGTTGTTAGAAGAGATCGTTGCATATAATATATAGGAAGATAGGCATGTTTTTTTAATGCATGTTTTATCTAAAGGGATGAGACAGTATAGGTCCTTTCCAGTATAATTATGTGCTATACTTTATAGAGAGTTTGATTCAAAGAGGAAGAAAATGTTTAGGGGTTGAGACATGTTTCAGGACATATTGGATTTTCTTATGAAGTTTGGTCCTTGGGGATTGTTTATTCACTCTTTCGCTGATGCGGTGATTTTTCCGATTCCTGCCTTTTTTCTACAAGTTTCGCTAAGTATTATGCACCCACAGAACGCGCTCTGGCTTGCGACCTATGGTTTTATCGGCTGCTTGCTCGGGACACCGTTCGGTTATTTAATCGGTAAATTGTTGGGTAAGCCCGTGCTATACAAGCTGTTGAAGAAGCAATGGATTGATTCGGCAACGAACTTATTCCAGAAAAACGGTGAGGCTGCGATTCTGCTCGGGTCGTTCACTCCGATTCCGTTCAAGGTATTTACGATCTTGTCGGGCTGCTTGAATTTCCCGTTATGGAGATTGATGGCTTATGCCGCGTTGGGTAGAGCGACCAAGTTCTATGTTGTAGGGATCTTGTTTTACCTGTACGGGAGATCAGCTGAAGGTATGGTTAAGGATGTATCGATCTACATCGCACTCATTGCCGTTCCTGTCATCTTATTGGGGATTTATTTGAAGCGCAGATACAACCGCAAGAAGTTGGAACAGCAGAAACAGGAGCAAGAGCAGAAGGATGACGGCGTGGAACCAACGGCAGCAGAAACCTCTGACCAGACACCATCGGCGTAATAATAAGTCGTATGATAAACCGTACAACTTATACAACAATAAGTAAGCAGCCAGGCATCCTGCCAGGCTGCTTTATTATGTTTAACTCATTTTACGAATTCTGAAGAACTTGCCTCTGCCTTCCCTGGTGGCGGGAGTATAGGCACCTGTTGGTTGCGTCAGGCCCAGGGTTAGGGCTCTCTCGGCGGCAAGATAACCGTGCAGTGGTCCACAATAGACCTCACTTAATTGCGGCGAGTTGGAGAAGTCCTCCGGTGTAACAAGATGGCATGGTTTGTTAACGAGCTGCAGACCCGCTTGTTCCAACACTTTAGCGACGAAGTGGGAACAGAAGTAGGCATTGTCACGATCGATATGAATTCGAAACAATATTCCTAATAGCCCCAGTAGGTTATACTTGTAGCGGTGTTGATCGAGCATCATCTCGTGTACGAGATTGTGCATTCGTTGATAGTCTTCGTGGCTGACACGGCAGCGATAGACGGCGCACTCCGAGGTATGGAAGAAGGGATCGCGCAGATTCTCGCGTACCAAGCCGCCATTAAACGGATTGTTCGCTTTTTTTCGCCCAAAGCTGTATACCTCGCGCAATTCGGAATCAAACGCAATGGATGCATGATTGAGAGGGGCTTTTGTGAAATATTGGATCATTCTGCTGAACCAGGTGCCCGTGCCTGTAAGCACAATCCAAATATCCTGTTTCGTGTACATAACTCGCAAACTCCTTTATTAACGGTCCTGGCTCTGTATGACTGTAAATGACTTGCTTTCTTTCACAATAAACGAAAAAGGCATACCGTTCAAGTTAAAAAAATCCATTTTCTTTCAATTTGACTAGAATAGCATTGGGATTGGGACCATATATAGGAAACTCATAACAATATATTCGCCTCATGTCCGAATAATCCTTTTGTTAGGTTTTTATTTATAATTCGGAAGGAACGAATAAGATGCTTGACCCGGATTGAACTTCGAACTACATTATAGGAATAAAAAGGAACGGGGGCGGTGACATTGAGCAACAGGGAGTTGCTGAAAGAGCCTAAGCAGCGTAAGCTGCTATTTAGCGCGGGCTTAAGCTGGATGTTCGATGCGATGGATGTCGGTATGATTTCATTTGTCGTTGCAGCATTGGCAACCGAGTGGTCGCTCAGCTCTGGGCAGGTTGGTATCATAACGAGCACCACATCCATCGGAATGGTGTTCGGTGCAGCCATGGCAGGATTCTTGGCTGATAAGTATGGCCGTAAAAATATTTTATTGTGGACCCTGCTCATCTTCTCGATAGCAAGCGGGCTTTCTGCATTAGCCACAGGACTTGTAATGCTCTGCATCTTTCGCTTTATTGCCGGGATCGGTCTGGGCGGTGAACTGCCGGTAGCGTCAACCTTGGTGTCGGAGAGCATGCCGGTCAAAGTACGGGGAAGGGCGGTTGTGCTGCTGGAGAGCTTCTGGGCGGCCGGCTGGATTTTGTCTGCGTTAATCGCCTATTTTGTCATCCCGGATTATGGATGGCGTGCGGCGTTTGTAATCGGTGCGCTTCCGGCGTTCTATGCGTTATATTTGCGGCGTGCTATCGATGATTCACCTAGATTTGTACGGCAGCAAGCAGCCGTCAAGCTGTCCTTTGCTGAGCGGATAGCCTCGGTGTGGTCGATTGAACATCGACGTACGAGTATTATGCTCTGGGTGTTATGGTTTACAGTGGTGTTTTCCTACTACGGGATGTTCCTGTGGTTGCCAACGGTGATGGTGGATAAAGGCTTCAGCTTAGTTAAGAGCTTCCAATATGTACTCATCATGACGCTTGCGCAGCTTCCAGGTTATTTCACGGCGGCTTACTTTATCGAGAAGTTCGGCCGCAAGTTCGTGCTGGTAACGTATCTGGTGCTGACAGCCGTCAGTGCGATCTGGTTCGGTTATGCCAATACGGAAGCTTCGCTGCTTGCGGCGGGGATCAGCTTATCATTCTTTAACCTCGGTGCATGGGGCGGTTTGTATGCCTACAGTCCGGAGCTGTATCCGACGAAGGTCAGATCCACAGGCGTTGGACTGGCGACCTCGTTTGGCCGGATTGGCGGTGTCATCGCACCGCTGCTTGTCGGGGTGTTGAAACAGAATGGGACAAGCATCGAGATCATCTTCGTTATGTTCTTCATTACGATCCTGATTGGAGCGCTGGGCGTGCTGTTGCTTGGCAGAGAGACGAAGGGACTGGAATTAGCGGATTAACATGAACAATGGCGCTGCTAGAGTGCAACTCTCGCAGCGCCATTGTGTTTTATTATATCTCCATGATGGACGGCATGATATAGGGGCTTCTTCCAAGCTCGCGTTTGAAATAGCGATTCAAGGTCGTGTTCGTCATCTGTTCCCAAGCGGCGCGGTTATACTCACGCTGCTCACCCGCTTTGTTCAGTTGCTTGCGCAGCATGGCTTCTACACGTCGCAGCAGGGGCTTCGAATCCTGCATATAAACAAACCCACGCGTAATCAGTTCAGGACCCGACATGAGCTTACGCGTCTGCGTATTAATCGTCATAGCCACGATCACGACACCGTCATGTGCAAGCTGAACGCGCTCCTCAAGCAGCTCCTTCTCATGTGTCCGAAGTTCTCCGTTATTGATATAGACATCCCCAGAAGGGATATTACGGCCCTTACGCGCGTAGTTGCGGAACATGGATAGCGTATTGCCAATATTCATCAGATAGACATTGCTGTCTTGCACGCCAACTTGCACGGCCAGATGGCGATGGTTCAACAGCATGCGGTATTCGCCGTGAATGGGTACGAAGTATTTGGGTCTCAAGCTGCTGATCATCAGCTTCAAGTCTTCGCGACAACCGTGACCGGAAGTATGGATATCCAGTATGGATCCGTATTTCACTTCAGCGCCAGCCCGCATCAGCAGATCGATGCTGCGGTTTACATTCTGAGTATTGCCCGGTATCGGTGATGACGAGAAGATCACGGTATCTTGCGGATGAATTGAAATTGAACGATGCGCCCCTGATGCGATCCGGGTTAATGCCGCATTAGGCTCACCCTGACTGCCTGTACAGATAATCAGCACTTGTTCGTCACGGTAGCGGTTAACGGCTTTGACATCGATCAGCATGCCGTCAGGAACCCGGATGTATCCAAGCTCCTGGCCGATAACAAACACTTTTTCCATACTGCGTCCGACGATAGCTATCTTTCGTCCGGTACGAATGGCAGCTTCGACCACCTGTTGCAAACGGTGGACATTCGATGCGAATGTGGCAAACAATATTCGTCCAGGACATTCCTGAAATTGCTTGAGGATCGAATTGCCAACGGTGCGTTCGGACGGAGTGAACCCGTCACGTTCACTATTCGTACTGTCGGCCATGAGTGCCAGCACGCCCTTCTTGCCGATCTGCATAATTTTGTGCAGGTTAGCAGGCTTGTCCTCCGGCGTGAAGTCAAACTTAAAGTCGCCAGTATGTACGACCGGTCCGTAAGGTGTCTCTACAACAATTCCGAAACAATCCGGGATGCTGTGAGTGGTTCTGAAGAAGTGGACCGAGAGATTGCGGAAGGTGAAGGTCTCGTCTTCATGGAATACGCGCAGATCACTTTGATCCAACAGGCGATGTTCTTCCAACTTGGCACGCACGAGACCGATGGTCAAAGGCCCCCCGTAAATCGGCATTTGAATCTGGCGCAGCACATACGGGATGGCACCGATATGATCCTCATGACCATGCGTGAGGAATAACCCCTTTACTTTATGTTTGTTATCGATGAGATAACGGATATCCGGGATGATGTAATCGACGCCGCTCATCTCGGCATCCGGAAATTTCAATCCGGCATCAATGAGGATGATTTCGTTCTTGAATTCAACGCCATACATATTCTTGCCGATTTCTCCAAGCCCCCCCAGAGCGAAGATGCGTACGGGCGGTGCGGAAGGCCTCGGTTTTTTCGTAGGCTTGGCCTTAGTAACTTGATCTGTAAGCAAGGGTTTAGACATAATGTGAATGAATCCTCTCTATGGTAATTAAGGCATAAGCCTGGACATTAAAAATAATCTTCTCTACTTAAGATAGCAGAAAGTTCAAGCTTCGTGAAACGGTTTTCGAAATTCATGTTCATTTTCGGTCGGGACAGTCACCTATTTTTGCTCAATCTTATATGTTGTAGCAAGAGGAGGTACTAGTGATGAGCCGATTATTGACCATCGATAGTATGGGTGCTTCATTAGAATTATTAGAGGGTTGGCAGCGTGACGCGATGATCCAATTAAATAGGAAGCTGTCCGACCGCTCTGCGAAGTTTCCTTGTATCCCGGCTGTTCAAGGACATGCGCTGCAGCATTTCAGATATGGCTTTATTCCTTTGGGCGAAGCTCCGGAATCGGCTGAAATCCTGGCGGGGCTGCTCCACGAGTATGGCAGAGGCTCGCGGCAGTTTGGCCCCTATACTTCCCTGGTTGTACTGATTCATGCGGAAGAGAGGGACCATCAGGTTGGCGTCGAATATTATGAGCGGCTATTTTGGCAGCTCTTAAGCAGAACAACGGCCTATGACACGCAGCCTTGGCCAACCGATTTGCCGGAGGTACCCTCTGAGCATCTCTGGGAATATTGTTATGGTGGCGAGCCGTACTTCGTATACTGCGGAACGCCTGCGCACGAAAATCGTCAAAGTCGATCATTTCCATATATGATGTTAGCCTTTACCCCGCGCTGGGTGCTGCAGCAATTCAATGCCAGGGCGAAGCAGGCGCAGCGTACGAAAGAGTTGATCAGACAGAGACTGGCTGCCTATGATCCGGTACCGCCACATCCCGATTTGAAATTTTACGGTGCCGAAGATAATTATGAATGGAAGCAGTATTTCTTGCGTGACGATAATGAATCCTTGCCCAAGTGTCCTTTTGCACGAATGTTTCGTGAAACCACCCAGTAAGCTGCCCGAACTAGGCCATCGGCATGCGCTGTAGCGCATGCGATGGCTTTTTATTATGCATTTGTTCCATTATATAGATTTCTGCCCTTGGAAGTAAATGTTATCCCTGCTATACAAAATTTTACCAATATAAAATTGAGGGTCATGAATCGGATGGGTCCGTGATTCGTACATGCTTACCGAAATTATAATTTCTTCCGATATTCCGACGGGGTGCAATTCATAATCTTCCGAAATACACGAACAAAATAACTGATATGCCCGAATCCGACATCGAGTGCGATGTCGGATATTTTATGTTCCGGATGACGCAGCAACAGCTCCGCTGCTTGGCGCACGCGATAGGAATTAATATAGTCCATCGGCGTCTGGCCGGTCATGGACTTAAAGAAGCGGCAGAACTGTCCCTCGCTCATCGGAATGAGTGCGGCCAGTTCGCGTAATCGAATCGGCTGCTGGTAATGGTTCTGGATATGAACGATGACCTTTTTCAATCGTTCGCTTCGCGTCATATCCGCGGCCTCGCTGCGGCTCCGATTGGCCAACCTGCCCGAAGCGGAAGCGTGGAACAGCATCAGGAATAGATGTCCTTTAATGGCTGCCTCATATCCATTTGGCGTCTCTTCGGATAGTACGATCATCTGCTGTATGTGATCGATGAGTCGTGGATCGGTTTGCGATGTGATCAGTCGTGGAAATGCGGCTTTGCGTTCCTGAAACGGAACGATGAATTCTTCCTGCACGGAATCGTAGTGCGCGCTTGCCAGCATGCCAAAATCGAATACCATCGCGCAGAAACTGCAGCCCTTATCTCCTTGTGCAAGCCCTGTGTGGATGTCGCCACCGTCGATAAATATAGCTTCGCCAGCACGGACGGGGATATATTCGCTGTCAATTTGGAACAGAACCTCACCGTCGATGCAATAGAGGATCTCAGCTTCCTTGTGCCAGTGGGTGTCTACAACGTGCGCGCCAGGGTTAAACTGGCGCCAGTAGGCGCCGAACGGGAACTGATCGTTACCGTGGATCGTGCTTTCTTGGAGTGACTGCCTGAAGGTCTGATCCATCCAGAGCTCTCCTTTCGAATGAGAATAAGGTTGTATTTATATATTCATCAATATCGTGCTATAAAAGTGCGTAATATTGATAGTTGGAGTCAATATTGATCAGTATAATGACATTATAACGCTTACAACACTGATTTCAATTTTCAAAATATAGAAAGGTGGTTTTCAGAACATGAAATTTACAGACGGCAACTGGATGGTTCGCGAAGGATTCTCCATCGCGGGCGCGGTGCAAGCCTATGATTTTGCAGTGAAAGATAACACATTGACGGCCTACGCGTCCACGGCACCGATACCGGGAAGGGGAGCAACGATTAATGCTCAGCTCATCACGGTCATATTCCACTCTCCTGCTCCTGGCGTTATTGGGGTCAAGCTCGTCCATTATGCAGGCATACGCGAGCGGGGACCCGCGTTCCAATTGTACAAGGCGGAGGGAAGCCATGCGGTTATTGAGGAGAATGATCAGGAAGCAAGCCTCAAGAGCGGCAATTTGCGGGCAGTCATTCGGAAAGGCCCGGAATGGTCGGTGCATTTTTACAGAGGAGAAGAGCGGATTACGGGCAGCCGCTTTAAATCCATGGCGCACGTCGTAGAAGAGGGCGGTCAAGCCTACATGCGCGAAGAGCTGGATCTTGGCGTTGGGGAGTGGGTGTATGGTCTTGGCGAGCGCTTCACTTCGTTTGTGAAGAATGGTCAGGTTGTAGACATCTGGAATCAGGACGGAGGCACAAGCTCAGAACAGGCTTACAAGAATATTCCGTTCTATATGACCAACAAGGGTTACGGAGTGTTCGTCAACCAGCCGGATCGGGTCTCCTTTGAAGTGGCTTCGGAGAAGGTCAAGCGCGTGCAGTTCAGCGTATCTGGCGAATCGCTTGAATACTTCATCATGGATGGTCCTGACCCGAAAGGTGTGCTTGACAAGTACACGAACCTGACAGGGAAGCCTGCGCTTCCACCTGCTTGGACGTTCGGTCTGTGGCTCTCTACTTCATTCACCACCCAATATGACGAAGCGACGGTTAACTCCTTCGTGGACGGCATGCTGGAGCGTGATATTCCGCTGGAGGTATTCCACTTCGATTGCTTCTGGATGAAGGGACTTACCTGGACCGATTTTCAGTGGGACGAGGAGGTATTCCCTGATCCCGCAGGCATGCTGAAGCGGTTGAAAGAGAAAGGCCTGAAGATATGCGTGTGGATTAACCCGTATATTGCTCAACGGTCGCGTCTGTTCGAGGAAGGGCGTGAGCGAGGCTATCTCGTGAAGAAGCCTAATGGAGACGTATGGCAGTGGAACATGTGGCAGCCGGGAATGGCTCTGGTTGATTTCACGAATCCGGATGCGTGCGAGTGGTATGCAACCTACCTGCGAGAACTTGCTGATATGGGCGTGGACAGCTTCAAGACGGATTTCGGTGAGCGTATCCCAACGGACGTGGTATATCACGATGGTTCCGATCCACATAAAATGCACAACTATTACACGCAGCTCTACAACAAAGTGGTGTTTGACGTACTCGTTGAGAAGTTCGGCAATAATCAGGCTGCGGTCTTCGCTCGTTCCGCAACCGCGGGCGGACAGCAGTTCCCTGTGCATTGGGGAGGAGATTGCTACGCGGACTATGAATCGATGGCAGAAAGCCTGCGCGGCGGATTGTCGCTTGGCCTTGGCGGTTTCGGATTCTGGAGCCACGATATTGGTGGCTTCGAGAATACTGCGCCGGCGCACGTGTTTAAACGCTGGCTTGCTTTTGGATTATTATCCAGCCATAGCCGCCTGCACGGCAGCAGCTCCTACCGCGTGCCTTGGTCTTACGATGAAGAGGCCGTCGATGTTACGCGCTACTTCACGAAGCTCAAGAGCCGCCTGATGCCTTACCTGTTCTATACGGCTGTGCAAGCATCGGAACAAGGGATACCGAGCATGCGGGCCATGTTCCTTGAATTCCCGCAGGATCCGGCTGCGGAGATGCTGGACCGTCAGTATATGCTCGGTGATTCGCTGTTGGTTGCGCCTGTATTCAGTGAGAGCGGGGATGTTCAGTATTATCTGCCGCAGGGTCGATGGACTCATCTCTTGACAGGCGAGACCGTCCAGGGCGGAAGTTGGCGCCGGGAAGCCTATGACTTCCTCAGCTTGCCAATATTCGTGCGGGAGAACTCGTTCCTCGCGCTGGGAGCGGAGGATAACGGGCCCGAATATGATTATGCCAATGGCGTAGAGCTTGGCTTGTATGCACTCGCCGAGGGTCAGGCAGCCGCTGCCGCAGTCGTAGATATGAATGGAGAACGTGAGCTTGAGGTACGTGCGATCCGTGAAGGCAACCGGATTGAATTCACGGCTGTCGGCTCAGGCAAGCCGTACTCCGTGAAGCTCCACGGCATGAGTGATGTCTCGAGTGTGAATGGTCAAGACATCAAGCATGAAGATGGCCGTGTTCTAGTGGCGGCAGGAGAAGGTACACATACATTTGCGGTTGTACTGAATAGTTAATTTATCACATGAACAATATGGAAAATGCCCGGAATCGCGAGAATGGTTACGGGCTTCTTCCCTCTTTTTTTGCAGAGTGATTTAGGGATGCCTGTTATAATGAGGATACGGCAGCCGTTAGCACATATGGAATTGCAACCGTTTTCTTATACGATTGCCGACGATGATGGGACAGGAGCGAGGGCGGTTACGATGCTATCTTTTTTCATCCAGGTCTTAAACAATATGAAGATTCGCAATAAACTGATACTTTCTTTTGTGGTGGTCGTCTTTGTTCCAGTGGCGATAGTCGGTATATTTTTGACTGGTGAATTACGCAAATTTGCCTTTAATAATGCTTTGGAACAAGCGTATCAGAATTTGGACCGGGTGAAGAAGCGGTCTTCCGAGGTCATTAACGTAGCGGACGATCTGTCTTACCGCCTATCCTATGATCAACGCTTGAAGAATGTCGCTAACCATCAATATGAAAGCGTATACGATGTGTTTTTGGCTTACCGTGATTATCCCGATCTTCAACAGGCAATCAGAATGTATAAGGAAATATCGAATATCCGATTTTACAGCGACAATTCGACCTTAATCAACAATTGGGAGTTTATTTATCCTGAGCAGGACATCAGACAGGCGGAATGGTACACAAGAGCCGAGCAGAAGATTGGATTGGTTCACTGGGATTACATTCAAGACGAGCGCGATCACAAGTTCTATCTGAGTCTCATTAAGGGGGTTGACCTGGGCAGCAAAGATAACCGTGGCGTGCTTGTCATCAATGTGAATTCGAATATGCTGAATACGATTCTGAGTCAAGAGAATTTCGATACGCTTATTGTTGACAGCAAGAACAACATTGTGGCAGCCAACCGTCCCGAATTATACGGAAGGACGCTTGCCGATATTAATGATCATTCCGGAGCTGTGTACCAGCAGAAGGGCACTCATGAATCCGTCATAAACGAAGAGGCTTCCAAGGTACTGATTGAGCCGCTCAATACAGAGTCAGGCGTGAACGGCCTGCGAATTATTTCGATCTTCTCGATTGACAGCATCGTGGCGGGCGCCAACCGGATCAGCCAATTGGCAATGACCGTCATCATCATCAGCCTGCTGCTTGCTGTTCTCTTGATTTACAGCTTCTCTTCCTTGATATCCAATCGATTGCTGCGGCTGAGCAAGCATATCACCAAGGTGGGCACAGGCAATCTCGGTGTGGTTATGGTTATTGACGGCAAGGATGAGATCGGACAATTATCGCGTCAGTTTAATTCCATGGTAGGTAATATCAATGAGCTGATGAATGAAGTTCAGGATTCCAATCAGCAGAAACGGCGGATGGAGCAGAAGCAGAATGAGATCAAGTTCAAGATGATGGCGAGCCAAATCAATCCCCATTTCCTGTTTAATGCCCTTGAAGCAATTCGGATGGAGGCTCATCTGAAGGGGGAGACGGAAATCGCCCGCATTGTTCGTCTGCTTGGTAAGATGATGCGCAGCAATCTGGAGGTGGGCAACGGTAAAACCACAATCCAAGATGAGATCGAGATGGTTCAGTGCTATCTTGATATACAGAAATTCCGTTACGAGGATCGGCTCAAATATGAGTTGGTTGTCGATCCAGCTGCGAATCGTGTCCGAATCCCGCCGCTGATCATTCAGCCGTTGGTCGAGAACGCGGTGATTCACGGCATGGATCATAAAGAAGAAGGAACGTGCATACGGGTTCTTGTCTCCGTAAGCGAAGACAGAATTCATGTGTCGACCGTGGATAATGGGGCAGGCATTTCAGCGGAAAGACTGGAGTTGATCGATGGTTTTCTGAACGATTCCGATGAGGCGGATGGCGGCAGAATCGGCCTGCGGAATGTACATGTAAGGTTGCAGCTCACATACGGTCCGGAAGCGGGTCTAACTATCTACAGCGAGCCGGGATTAGGAACACGCATTGATTTCAGTATTCCGACAGGAGGAGAGAATGATGATGAACGTGCTGATCGTGGATGATGAACCTAAACTGCGCGAGGGTCTGAAAAGTATTGTGTCTTGGCATGAGCTGGGCTATCAAGTTGTGGATACGGCAGCTAACGGAAGCGAAGCGTTAGAGAAACATCGGCTGTATTCACCGGATCTAATGCTGATTGATATTCGGATGCCGGGCATGGACGGACTCCAACTGATCGAAGCCATTAGGGCGAAGGATTCCGATATTCATCTCTTGATTCTGAGCGGTTATGCTGATTTTGATTATGCCAAGCAGGCGATAGCCACCGAGTGGACGGATATTTGCTAAAGCCCGTGGACGAGGAGGAACTGGTACGGTATCTGCTTCAGATTAAACAATCGATTGAACAGGAGCAAGAGTGGGTCACGATGAATCGGGCGGCATCCGAATGGAACCGGGCGCAATTCTTGCAAGCATGGCTGACCGAAGAAATTCAGACGGATGCCGTCTCAAGGCAGATGGCAGAGGGGCTTAAACTATGCTGGGAGCATTATCAGGTGCTGCTTGTACATGTCCAGGGAGAGGAAATCGGTTCAGAGACTGGACTGTCATTGAAGCATCAGCTGATAACTCGATTTGAGGAGAATGAGCAGGGTGTCGTTTTCCCGATTCAAGGTGATCTTGCGATATTACTGCCAACTCCGGTGCTTACGAGCGGTTCGCGTAACGCATTGCGGAAGCAACTGGCGGATCTCGTAAAGAAGCGCGGAGCGGGTTCCTTTACGGCAGCATTAGGTCCTTCCGTGCACGATTTGGAGGGCATCAACCTGTCATATCAAACGGCCAAGGAATTGATGCGGGAGCGGTTTTTTTATCCTTCAGGTGAGATGTTGTCCAGTGAATCGACCAGGTACCTCTTAGATGCTCTAAACAGCGGGGAAGCATTACGTTCATACGACTCTGCACCTATCATTGAACAACTGTATTACGCCGTAGATATAGGGAATGTAGAAGTGCTGCACAAGCTTATCCAGCAGGCGGTCGCCGCGATGCTGAACGAGCAATACACTGAGAGTGGCATGAGAAACGCGCTCGCCGAGCTGCTTACCAGTATCCATAATAAATGGACCTTGCGTCGAACAGACCCGCAAACCCGGGCGATGGATTATTCGGATCGGATCGCCGCTGTATTCCGCCAGCGTACGTTAGAAGATCTTCATGCTCATGTCGCGGAGTTTCTCGGGGAATTAAGCTCTTGTGCTGCATGCGATAGCAGAGATCAAGGGATGAAGCAGATTATGGACCTCATCCAGCGAAATTACAGCGAGAACATTAAACTGGAAACATTAGCCTCGGTATTTAACTATAACAGCGCCTATTTAGGGAAGATGTTCAAGAATTCAACAGGTGAATATTTCAACACGTATTTGGACAAAGTGCGTATCAACAAAGCGAAGGATCTGCTGAAGCAGGGGATGAAGGTGTACCAGGTAGCGGAAAAAGTGGGGTATACCAACGTGGATTACTTCCACAGCAAGTTTAAAAAATACGTAGGCACGTCCCCTTCCAACTTCCGTAAAGAGCTGGAGCTGTAATTTGTTGAAACTTCAATTATTCTCTTGTCGATGACGCGTATCTAATTTACGCGTCTTATTTATTTTCCTCCCCTCCCAGAGACATTGACTAATGGTTCCACACTCCGAAGCCTAAAGCGAAGTGGCCGGAATCGTATAGGAGAAGCGAAGCGTTCGCCTTTAAACCCGGGAAACATCCATAAAATACATTCATAAGTTTCCCGGGTTTAACAGCGATCGGAAATACGATCCGGCAACGGAGCGGACTTGAAGTCATTTCCATTTCGACAATGTCTAATTTCTACATGATTTTTCAGCCAATCCTTTGGGTACTCCGCTATCGCCCCGTGGTTTATCATCAGAGTATATACGAGAGGAGGGGTTGGTTTGAAAGCGGTAACAAAGACAGAGGGCAGCATCCAACCTGCCACGAAGCGCAAAAAAGGCTTTTGGACCACTTTTAAGGAGCAGAAAGTTCTGTACGGGATGTCGCTGCCTTTCATTATTATCGTGTTCATCTTCAGCTATATGCCGGTGTGGGGCTGGTTGATGGCATTTCAGAACTATAGGCCGGGCCGCAGTATTTTCGAGCAAAAATGGGTCGGGTTTGATCATTTTATTGCGTTATTCACGGATGAAAAGTTTTATCTCGTGCTGCGAAATACGCTGGCGATGAGCTTTATGGGACTGATCGTCGGATTCACGATACCCATCTTGTTTGCGGTGCTGCTCAATGAACTTCGTGGAAGCGTATTCAAGAGAAGCGTACAGACGATATCCTACTTGCCTCACTTTGTGTCATGGGTCGTGGTAGCTGGTATCGTGACCAAAATGCTGTCAACGGATGGAGGCGCTATCAATCAACTATTGATGTGGCTCGGACTCATTGATCAGCCGATTCAATTCATGGCTCAGGGCAACCTGTTCTGGTATATCGTAACCGCCGCTGACATTTGGAAGGAGATGGGCTGGAGCGCCATTATTTATCTGGCCGCGATCTCGGGTATTGATCAGGAGCAGTTCGAAGCCGCCAAGGTGGATGGTGCGAGCAGAATGCGCCAGATCTGGCATATCACGCTGCCCAGCATCGCTCCTACCATCGCGATACTGCTTATCATGTCCATCGGGCATTTGATCAGCATCGGGTTCGAGAAGCAGTTCCTGCTGGGCAATCCGCTCGTTGTAGATTACTCCGAAGTTTTGGATCTGTATGCACTCAATTACGGTCTTGGAATGGGGAGGTTCTCGTTCGGCACAGCATCGGGATGTTTAACTCTATCGTGAGCATCATCCTATTGTTACTCGCTAACGGTGCTTTCAAAAAATTCGCGAAGCAATCGATTATGTAAGGGAGGGAAGCAGCATGGCACGTACATCAAAAGCGTTCAAGCCCTCGCTCTCTGATCGAGTGTTTGATATAGCCAATTATACATTCATGATATTGGTCGTGGTCGTAACTCTGTATCCGTTTCTGAACGTTCTGGCGATTTCCTTGAACGACTCGGTAGATACGGTTCGTGGCGGGATCTATATCTGGCCGCGGGAGTTTACTTTTGAGAATTACGCCCAAATCTTTAAATATGAAGGGCTGTTAACCGGAGCCAAAATTTCGATTCTCCGCACGTTAGCCGGGACATTTCTGGGACTTCTGAGCGGAACCATGCTCGGATACGTGCTCAGTCGAATCGATTTTCAGGGACGTAAATTCATGTCCACCTTCCTGGCACTGACGATGTATTTTTCCGGCGGGATGATTCCGGTATTCATTCTGATCCGGGACCTGAACATGATGAACAGCTTCCTAGTTTATATCATCCCGGGTATGATAAGCGCCTTTAACGTCTTCGTTATCCGTTCCTTCATTGACGGATTGCCGTATTCCCTACAGGAATCCGCCAAGCTGGACGGCGCGAACGACTTTACGATTTATTACAAAATTATCTTGCCGCTCTGTAAGCCGGTGCTGGCCACGATTGCATTGTTTCTTGCCGTCGGACAGTGGAACTCCTGGTTCGATACCTATCTGTATAACGGCTCGGCGCCGCATTTAACGACGCTTCAATTCGAGCTGATGAAGGTGCTACAGAGCACGCAGGGCCACACCAGCGGCATGATGTCCGGCCAGAACATGGCCGAGATCGTCAAGCAGGTATCCCCTGAATCGATTAAGATGGCGATTACGATCGTCGTAACGGTTCCAATCCTGCTCGTATATCCGTTCCTGCAGCGTTATTTTGTCAAGGGTATGACGCTGGGTGCTGTGAAAAGCTAGGTATCAGATAAAGCATGGTATCAGCAGGCTGTCTTGGCCTGATATACAATAAAGCACTTATAAATTGATTAGGGGGTAAAGCAATGAAACACAAGAAGAGACTGTCACTGCTACTCGCCGTCATGATGCTTGCAACATTCGTTCTCGCGGCTTGCGGAAGTGGTGATAGCGGCAATAGCGGCAATAGCGCCAATGGCGGAGAAACAGGAACCGGCGGAAACGATACGCAGCAGGAAGAAACATTGGAACCGATGACCATGACTTATTATAGCGCCGATTCCAATGCCAACTGGGTGAATATGCAGGATGCCATCGGCAAGAAATTGACTGAGATGACAGGCATAACGATTCAAGCGGAATACGCGGTGGACGGTTCTAATCAAAAGCTGCCGTTGATGGTAGCCAGTGGTGAATATCCAGACCTGGTATTCGCTAAAGGTGAGGCTAATTTGTTTGTGGATGCCGGTGGTTTTATTGATTTGACGGATCTAATCGAGGAACATGCGCCGAACATCAAGAAAGTATACGGCGACTATATGAGCCGCTTGAAGTGGAGCAACGAGGATGAGGGTATCTATGTCCTGCCGACGCTTGCCGCGGTAGACCATCAGATGCTCGATGCAGGAGGTACTTTCCAAATCCAACACGAAGTGCTGAAGGAACTCGATTACCCTGAACTTAAGACGGTAGAGGATTACGAGAAAGCGTTGAAGGACTATTATGAGAAAAATCCGACGATTGACGGTCAGCCGACGATTCCGTTGACCCTGAATGCGGATGGATGGAGAATCATGATCTCGGTGACGAATCCTGCGTTCATCGCAACAGGCGTATCCGATGACGGCGAATATTATATCGACCCCGAGACGGTACAGGCGCAATTGCATTACAAGCGTCCGGAGGAGAAGGAATATTTCCGCTGGTTGAATCATATGAACGCGTCAGGTCTTTTGGACAAGGAAACGTTCGTACAGAAGACGGACCAATATGAAGCGAAGATCTCTTCGGGCCGTGTTCTGGGTGTCATTGATCAGGAATGGGGCTTTGGCAACGCGACTAACGCACTTAGATCCTCCGGTAAGGAGAATCGTACCTATGCAAGATTCCCGATTCAGTTGGACGAGACAAGCAAAGATGCTACATTCCAAAATGCCGGTTACGTTGCGGGATGGGGTGTAGGCATTACGACATCCGCTAAGGATCCGGTTCGAATTATCAAGTTCCTCGATTACCTGGCTTCCGAAGAAGGACAGATACTGATGAACTGGGGCATTGAAGGCGAACATTACAACGTGGTGGACGGCGTGCGCGTCATCCCTGAAGACATACAAGAGCGCAAGACGTACGACAACACCAACTTTACCAAAGAGACTGGTATCGGTTTGTATAACGCCATATTCCCGCGTTACGGAGACGGGGTGAAGGATTCGACCGATAATTACTATACCACGAACTTCCCGGAGACGATCATGGAGAACTACACGCCGGCTGCAAAAGAGACGCTGGCAGCTTACGGCGTGGAGATGTGGAAAGACTTGTGGCCGAAGGAAGAAGAATTCCCGGTGAAGCCATGGGGCGTGGCTTACAACATCCCGGTGCCAAGCGACTCTAACATCAACATAACCTACAAAAAAGTAGAGGAGATTACCCGCAAGCGTATTCCCGAAATCATTCTCGCGGATCCGGCAAAGTTCGATCAGTTATATGACCAATTCATCCAAGAGTTGAACAGCGCAGGCGCAGAGAAAATGGAGCAGGAGTACACGGAGCTTGTACAGCAGCGCGTCGACTTGTGGAAATAAGGAATGAGAGAGGGGCCGGGATTTCTTGCGGCCCCTTTTGTTATCAATCTATGGGCTTATTAAGATAAACGTCTAAGTTATGCTTTGAGAACATGTCATTACATCATAACGACAGGAGGACTGCGGCTGTGAGTTCACCAAGGCCATACACGTCTACATTATGGTATCGTCAGCCTGCCGCGCGCTGGGAAGAAGCGCTTCCGATAGGAAATGGGCAGCTCGGCGCGATGGTATTCGGAGGGGTGCGGGAAGAGCGTATACAATGGAATGCGGATACGCTCTGGTCCGGTTTTCCGCGGGATACGAACAATTACGAGGCGCTCCGTCACTTGGCTGCGGCACGAGAGTTAATTGCTTCCCGCCGTTATGTGGAGGCCGAGAAGCTGATCGAAGGCAAGATGGTGGGGCGAAGCACCGAATCTTTTCTGCCGCTTGGAGACTTGATCATAGAACACGGTGGTTTGGAAGGGGAATGGAAGGATTACTGCCGTGAATTGAATCTGGATACCGGCATAATCTCGACTCGATTCCGGTGTGGCGAAACGACGTATAACCGTCACATATGGATTAGTGAGCCGGATCAAGTGGCTGCTATACGTTATACAAGCGATCGGCCCGATGGTGTTAACCTTAATGTACGCTATGATTCTCCATTAGCGCATCGGATACGATGTGAGAACGACGCGCTCGTGCTCTATGGACAGGCTCCAACCCATATCGCGGACAATTATCATCAGGATCATCCGGGATCGGTCCTCTATGAGGAAGGGCTGGGAATCAAGTATGAGATGCAGCTAACCGTCCGAACAGAGGGAGGTCAGGCGGACATTCATAACGGCTGTATCCGGGTTGCAGGAGCAACATCCGTTACGCTATGGATTGCCGCAGCCACCGATTTTGCCGGATATGATCAAATGCCGGGCACGGCTCAAGACTCGGCTCGTTTATGCCGTGAACGCATCCAACAAGCTGATCGGCTAGGGTACGAAGCCATTCGCTCGCGTCATCTGGAGGAGCATCAAGCTATGTTCAGGCGAGTGGAACTGAGCCTGGGGAAGGGAAATGAGACGAAGTCGGAGATACCAACGGATGACCGGATGAAGGCTTATCTGGCAGGTAACCCCGACCCGGAACTTGAGGCTTTAATGTTCCAGTATGGTCGCTATCTGCTCATCGCAAGCTCGCGTCCCGGAACCCAGCCTGCCCATCTGCAAGGCATCTGGAACCCGCATGTACAGCCGCCGTGGAACAGCGATTACACGATCAATATCAATACGGAGATGAATTATTGGCCTGCCGAAACCACCAATCTGAGCGAATGCCACGAACCATTAATCCAGCTTATACGTGAACTTAGCCAGACAGGGGCTCGCACCGCAAAGATTCATTATCACGCTCGCGGCTGGGTTGCCCACCATAACGTGGATCTATGGCGCATGGCAACACCAAGCGATGGGCGGGCGATGTGGGCATTCTGGCCACTTGGCGGCGCCTGGCTCAGCCGACATTTGTGGGAGCATTATCAATTCAATCCTGACTCTCTGTTTCTGCGTGATACAGCCTACCCGCTCATGCGAGATGCCGCCTTATTCTGTCTGGATTGGCTGATCGAAGACGACAGCGGCCATCTGACGACAACCCCTTCCACCTCTCCGGAGAACCAGTTCCTCACGGAAGACGGAACGCCTTGCAGCGTGTCGGCGGGCTCCACCATGGATATGGCGATCATTCGCGATTTGTTTCAACATTGCATCGCTGCATCGGTGGAGTTGGATTGTGATTCCGATCTGCGCGAAGAATGGCAGAGAGCAATAGATCGTTTGCTTCCGTACGCGATTGACGCGGAAGGAAGACTGATGGAATGGAGCGAGAACTTTCCCGAGGCCGAGCCTGGCCATCGCCACGTGTCCCATCTATTCGGATTGTATCCTGGTGAGGATATCAGTTTGCGGCATACGCCGCAATTAGCGGAAGCGGCTTATCGTACCCTCCTGTCCAGAATAAGCCATGGCGGCGGGCATACAGGCTGGAGCTGTGTATGGCTGATCAATCTGTTTGCACGTTTGGAACAGCCGGAAATGGCGTACACGTACATCCGTACACTGTTATCACGTTCGATGCACGTCAATCTGCTGGGCGACCATCCTCCCTTTCAAATTGACGCGAACTTTGGCGCAACGGCGGGTGTTGCCGAGATGCTGCTGCAGAGCCATCACGGAGAGATCCATCTTCTGCCTTCCTTGCCTGATGCATGGAGCAGCGGGGCCGTGCGTGGTTTGAAGGCACGCGGCGGTTTTGTCATCGATATGCAATGGAACGAGGGGAATCTTGGGTCTGCGCAAATTATCTCTACGCATGGGCTAGCATTCAAGATACGCTATAAAGATGAGATTGCAGTTCATGTTGAAGATGGAAGCGAGCTACCCCAAGAAGAGGATGGAGCTTACTCTACCACGCAGGGTGTGACTTATTATATAACGCGGGTTACCGAAGGTAGTCGACGATCGCAAACCAAGGATAAATAATATGAAGGGCGGGAACAGAACGATGATCAATCCAAAACTACCAAAAATGTGGTACGGCGGGGATTACAATCCAGAACAGTGGGAGGCGGACGTGTGGCAAGAAGATGATCGCATGTTTAAGCTGGCCGGCATTGACGTTGCGACCGTCAACGTTTTTTCTTGGGCCCTGAACCAGCCGAATGAAGATTCGTATGATTTTGCATGGTTAGACGAAACGATCGATCGACTGTATAAGAACGGCGTATATGTCTGCTTGGCGACGAGCACGGGAGCGCACCCGGCATGGATGGCCCGTAAATATCCGGACGTGCTGCGCGTGGATTACGAAGGACGAAAGCGCAGATTCGGCGGTCGCCACAATTCTTGCCCCAACAGTCCAACCTATCGAACATATTCAACAAGGATCGCGCGCAAGCTGGCTGAACGTTATCAAGCTCATCCGGCTGTTCTCATCTGGCACGTATCCAACGAGTACGGTGGCTATTGTTATTGCGACAATTGTGCCTCGGCTTTCCGAACATGGCTGCAGCAGCGTTACAGCACGCTGGAGGCCGTAAATCAGGCGTGGAATACTCGCTTCTGGGGTCATACGTTCTACGATTGGGAGGATATTGTCGTGCCCAATGCGCTGAGCGAGGAATGGTCGGGGAACCGTACGAACTTCCAGGGTATCTCGCTCGATTACCGCCGCTTCCAGTCCGACAGTCTGTTGGATTGCTACAAGCTGGAGCGGGATGAATTGAAGAAGATCACGCCGGATATTCCAATTACGACTAACCTGATGGGATTTTATCCTGAACTGGATTACTTTAAATGGGCGAAGGAGATGGACGTCGTGTCATGGGATAACTATCCTTCCCTCGACACACCGTACAGTCATACGGCGATGACCCACGCACTCATGCGCGGTCTTAAGGGCGGGCAGCCCTTCATGCTGATGGAACAGACACCAAGCGTCCAGAATTGGCAGCCGTACAATTCCGCGAAGCGACCAGGCGTTATGCGCCTATGGAGTTATCAAGCGGTAGCGCATGGCGCGGATACGGTGATGTTCTTTCAATTGCGGCGTTCGATGGGAGCTTGCGAGAAGTATCACGGCGCGGTGATCGAGCATGTGGGACATGAACATACCCGCGTATTTCGTGAGTGCGCGGAGCTGGGCAAGGAATTGCAGCAGCTTGGCGACAAGCTGCTCGATGCCCGGTCCGATGCTAGAGTAGCCATTATCTATGATTGGGAGAATCGCTGGGGGATCGAGCTGTCGAGCGGTCCGAGCATAGCGCTGAATTATGTGAATGAGGTCCATAAATACTATGATGCCCTGCACCAGCTCCATATCCAGACCGATATGGTCAGCGTAGAGGACGATTTGAGCCAATACGACGTTGTTGTTGCGCCCGTGATGTACATGTCGAAGCAAGGATTTGCCGAGCGCGTAGAAGGCTTCGTATCCCAGGGAGGAACCTTCTTAACGACGTTCTTCAGCGGGATTGTTAACGAGAACGATCTCGTTACGCTTGGAGGCTACCCAGGCGAGCTTCGCAAAGTGCTTGGAATATGGGCAGAGGAGATCGATGCCTTGCTGCCAGGCACACAGAATCAGATGGTGATTCGTGGTCGGCAAGGACGTCTGGAAGGAGATTATGATTGCGGAATTCTGTGCGACGTGATCCACGCCGAAGGGGCGGAGGTCGTTGCTGAATATGGCTCGGACTATTATCAGGGAACGCCGTCATTAACCGTGAATACATTCGGGCAAGGGAAGGCGTGGTATGTGGCCTCCAGTCCGGAGCCGAAGTTCCTGAAGGACCTGATGCAGACCATATGCGAAGCGCACGGCATTGAGTCTGTACTGGATGCACCCGTAGGCGTGGAAGTAACAAGACGGGTTAAATCCGGAACCGCCTATACGTTTGTACTCAACCATACAGCCAATCCTCAGGAAGTGTCGCTTGGAGAGAGCGTCTACGTCGATCTCCTGACAGGCAAGGAAGAGCGAGAGCGTTGCATAATTCCGGGGCGCGGGGTCATGATTCTGGAGGACACGGGTAACTAAAATAAGACCACCGCCATCTCAGTAGAGGTGCGGTGGTCTATTCAAATATGCAGTTTTCGGAACTCTTTGGGTGAGATTCCTTCCTGTTTCTTGAATACAAGGCTGAAATATTTATCGTTCTTGAACCCTACCAATTCCGAGATGGCGGTTACTTTCATGTCCGGGTTCTGCAGCAGAACCTTGGCCTTCGTGATCCGAATGCGGTTGATATATTCCGGTATGTTAATGCCGTGTTTTTGCTTGAATTTCCGTGAGATATATTCCCGGCTCACATGAAAGCGCGCGGCGATATCGTATAATGACACTTCGTTCTGATAATTCTGATCAATAAACGAGGTAACGTCATGCATCAGGTCGGAACCTGTCTGCTTCTGGGATTGCAGGACCGATGCCAGCATATGCATCGATTGTTCCCAATAATGCTGCCATTCCGTCAGGGAACAGATGTATCGATCCGGACTCGGCTGTACGAGCGTGCCCTGCTCTTCTTGATACGTCTTCAGCAGCGACTCCGCCCTAAGATGGAGCGCTTCATGAATCAGTCGATTGGCGAAACGCTCGATTTCCCGGTCCCAGCGTTCCAACTGCTCTGGGGTTAACGACCCATTCTTGCGGATCGCGGAGATCCATTCCTGAACCGCTTCCGTCATGAGTTTGGGTTGGCCGCTAAGGACGGCTAATCTCCATGAATCTTCATAGTCACTGAATGGCACCTGTCGTGAAGTTCCGGCACTCGGTGCCGAATCGTTTGCATCATGAACGAAATGGTTCAGCAGCGTCAGATCGCGTGAGCGCAAGGAGCGGAGGCACATCGCATATAAAGCCGGCATGTCTGCCGGATACTGTCCGGTGGTACTCAGGCCAAAATGCATGTTGCGGGATAACGTACGTTGAAAACCGCTATTGATCTCCTGCAGCTTGATCGGCATGGTTGATAATTGATCCCATAACATAATTACGATGTGGTGCTGGGCACCCAAGTGACGAAAAGCCATTCCGGTCCGGTCTTGCTGCAAAAATTCATTGCATATATTCAGCAAGGCGAACATCAGCAGATCCAGATGGTGGCCAAACCGCTGAAATAGTGCATGGTCGGAGGAGTCCAACTGGAGCACCGCAAGACGGATTCGTTCCGTTTCTGGCGGTACAATATCTTCATCCTGCAGCCGCCTTACGATTTGCGGATGCGAGCTCGGATCGTCAATGAGGCTCGTCAGCAGCTTCTCGGAATAGACCGGACGGTACTCGTTCACTTGAACATGCTGCTGCCGCGCGATCTGCCGCTCCTGCTCCTCCGTTCTCCATGCTGCCGCCGCTTTGCCGACCGCTTGATTGATGATCGTCTCATCAATCGGTTTCAGAATATAATCCGTGCCGCTATACCAGATCGTATTGCGCACAAACTCAAAATCATCATGACCGCTGATTACGATGAATTTCGTATCGGGTGTCTGTTTATGCATCCATTCCATTAAATCCAGGCCGTTCTTGAGCGGCATCAGCATATCCAGCAGCACCAGGTGCGGGCGATACGAAGGAATCAGGTCCATGGCCTCCTGGCCATTGGCTGCTTCCTGAACTTCGGTAATGCCATGCTCCTCCCACCGTACCAACAGAGATATCGCCTTGCGAACCCGTGCCTCATCATCCACGATTAATGCCTTCATCAGCTACACCTTCCACATTGATAGTCAATATTACTCGAAATCCGTGTTGCGGGCCATTCTCGATCGTGAAGTTCGATTTACCGCGATAGAACAATCGCAGTCTTGTCATAATATTAATAAGTCCGATCCCGCTGCTGTCCGTACCGTTATCGGAATGAATCTGAAGCTGGTCCAGATCCATCTGCTCCATTCGTGCAAGCTGCTCGTTCAGTGCCTGGAAAGCTTCTTCCTGCATGCCGTTGCCATTATCTTCAACGGTGATTTGAACGATGGAGGCCGAAAGGCGGCGGCTATTCAAGAATACGTAGTTATCATCAGCAAGCGGATTCATGCCGTGCTTGAAATAATTCTCGATGAGCGGCTGAATCAGCATCTTCGGAATCCATACCGGCAACGTGGACTCATCCACATCGTAACGGAATTCGAATTGATTCTCAAACCGTTCCCCCTGCAGTTCCACATAGTCCTTCACGTGATCCAGCTCCGTGCTCAGGGTAACCGGTTTGTCTGTATTGTACATGCTATATCGCATCATTCGCGCCAAGGCAGAGATAAGGGAATAGATCCGTTTCATATCATGCTCCAGCGCCAGAGTTCCGATCGTCTGCAGCGCATTGTTCATGAAATGGGGATTAACCTGGGCCTGGAGCGCACGCAGTTGATTGGTTCGATTGGCTAGTTTCAACTTGTATTCCTCCACGATGAGGGTATTGATCGTCTCCATCATACTGCCGAAGCGGCGATGCAGCGTTCCGATCTCGTCTTTGCGGTCCGACGAGATGTCGACGGTCATTCGCCCGCTCTTGACCTGGCTCATCATGCCTACGAGCTGCCGAATCGGCGAAGTGATGTACACGGAAATCCAGATCATGGCCGCAAGGATGAGAATCAACGACACGACTAGCAGCAAAATGTTGATGAACGCGGCTTTGCTGGCACTGCTAAGTATATAAGAGGTCGGAATCTCTTTGATGATCGTCCAATCGCTTAAAGCCGAACGGATATGATTATAGACGTAAATATGATCGTCATGCTCAAAATAACCCTCAGAATCATCGGAGTTTTGGACTTGCTCATGCCACGCCTGTTCCAGATTCAGTCCTAGCAATTCATGATCGGCGGCATACATGACACGCCCTTCCTCGTTCGTAATATATAGACGTTCGGTGTCGGGCTGGAATAATTGGCTGCCAATTCGGCTAAGAAAACTCAAATCCAGATCGATGGCGAGCAGCCCCAGCTTCTCTGCAGAGGGTACTCTCTCGATTACCCGGTAGAGCGTGAATACCTGCTTGTTCGCTTCGTACGGATAGGCCAATTGAAATCCGTAGGTATGCAAGGGATGGGGGGGCTGAATGAATAAAGTGCGGCCCCCGAGCTCGGGGATTTCTGCATAAAGGCTCACATTGCCCGTTTTTCTGGCGATGTCTTGAGCGAACAAGGTGGCTTCCCGCTGTTCGTCCACGTAGAGATAGACCTGCATGGAATCGCCGATCGCTTTCTGGATACTCTGAAGGGTGGCGGATTGCCTGCCGCTGGCGTTAGTATTCTCATGACTGTAGTTCAGACTTCGAAAAAAATCCGGATCCGAATAGACCGTGAGCGAGCTTCGATTCAATTCTTCCAAATAGTTCTCCAAGTTCAAGCTTCCTTGATAGAGTAGGCTCATATTCTCGGTAACCGCTCGTTCTTTAAGCGATTGGGTGGTCATGTTATAACTGATCACAATGGAGATCGTGGTGGGTATGATCGTTGCCACGATCATGAAGAATATCAGCTTGGTCCGAATGCTATTCCAGTTCAATATCGTCACCTGCCGGTCAATTTTCTATACCATTTAGTTCACATCCGATGGTAGTGCCGCGGTCTTAATCTTAGCATAATTAGATTATAGAGAAGAAACGATAGGATAAGCGGAGGAGATTTATATGAAGAACAAGAGAACGGCTGCGCTCTCGCAGCAGTTGATTTATATCGGACCTGCGCTGCTGTTTTTTGCCATTACCATTATTGTGCCATTTGTGATGGGGATGTATTACTCGTTCACGAATTGGAACGGGGTATCGGGCAACGTGGAATGGGTGGGGCTTGCGAACTTTAAGCAAATCTTCACGAATGACAGTGCGTTTCTCCAATCATTCTGGTTCACGACGAAGTTCACCGTGGTCGGCGTACTGCTGACGAACGTGGTTGGGTTTTTCCTGGCCTACCTGCTTACGAAGAACATTCGGGCACGGAACTGGCTGCGGACGATATTTTTCATGCCGAACGTCATTGGCGGATTGCTGCTTGGCTTCATCTGGCAGTTCATCTTTATCAAAGGATTCGCAACAGTCGGTGAAGTAACGGGAATTTCATTCTTCCAGCTGCCTTGGCTCGGCGATGAAGTAACCGGGTTCTGGGGAATCGTGATGGTATTCGTGTGGCAGTCCTCAGGGTATCTGATGGTCATCTATATTGCCTCGATTACGAATGTCTCCAAGGAAGTAATGGAGGCTGCGGAGATTGACGGGGCTAGCCGCTTCCAGATTCTGAAGAGCGTCATCGTGCCGCTGATCATGCCGGCTGTTACCGTATGCTTGTTCCTGGCCATCTCCTGGTCCTTCAAAATGTTCGATCTGAACTTGTCGCTGACGAAGGGCGGACCTTATCGCTCGACAGAATCGCTCGCGATGAATGTGTACAATGAGGCGTTCCTGAATAACCGATACGGTCTCGGAACCGCGAAGTCGCTCATCTTCTTCCTTGTAGTGGCTGCCATTACACTGATTCAAGTTCGACTCACGAAGAAGAAGGAGGTGGAAGCTTAATGAGAGAGAAAATGAAAAAGCCTTCGATGTCGCCTTCTGCCATCGTGCTGCAGATCGTGATGGTGATCGTTGCGTTGATCTTTCTTTCGCCGTTCTATTTCCTGCTTGTGAATTCGGTGAAATCGCTTGGGGATATTATGGTAGATGCGGCCAATTGGCCAACCGCCTTCCACTTTGACAACTATGTGAAGGCGTGGCAGATGACACGCTTCCCGGAAGCGTTCACGAACTCGGTCATCATTACGGTGATCAGCAATTTGTTGATTGCGATGCTTAGTGCAATGGCTGCTTACCGGATGGTTCGTGCCAATACCGTATTTAACCGGATTGTCTTCATGCTGTTCGTGTCGGCGATGGTTATTCCGTTCCAATCGATCATGATCCCGTTGCTGCAAGTCATTAACGCCTTGGGCGTAAACAACAGCATGGTTGGCTTGATACTCAGTTATATGGGACTCGGCATTCCGCTATCGGTGTTCTTGTTCCACGGCTTCGTCAAGGCGATTCCGCTGGAGATTGAAGAGGCGGCTACCGTGGACGGCGCATCTCCGTTCCGGGTGTTCGGCAGGATCGTGCTGCCGATGCTGAAGCCGATGATGGTGACGGTCATCATTCTGAACTGCCTTTGGGTATGGAATGATTATCTGCTGCCATCGCTCATCTTGCAGAGTCCTGAACTTCGAACCATCCCACTGGCGACGTTCGCTTTCTTTGGGCAGTACTCCAAACAGTGGGACCTGGCGTTACCTGCTTGGTGCTCGGCATTACGCCAATCATTATTTTCTTCCTATCGCTTCAAAAATACATTGTTGAAGGTGTGGCTGCAGGTTCCGTCAAAGGATAACGCAGCTAGCGTCACCTTACATTCCAAACGGTAATTCCATCTTTATATATACATTTAATTAGGGGGTAATTCAGATGAAGAAAATGAAGTTGGCTCTGCTCATGCTGCTCTCCTTCTCGCTCGTGCTTGCTGCTTGCGGGGGCAATTCCGAGGGTGGCGGGAATGACAGTACCGGCGGAGATTCCGGTGAAGTAAAGACGGTAAAGATCTTCCAGTTCAAGACCGAAATCGTGGATGGGCTGAACGAACTGAAGGTTGAATTCGAGAAAGAATATCCGAATATTAAGCTGGATATCCAGACCGTTGGCGGCGGTGCGGATTATGGTGCGGCACTCAAGACCAAATTTGCTTCCAATGATGCGCCGGACATCTTCTCCAATGGCGGTGACGCCGAGATGGAGATGTGGATCGACCGGCTCGAGGATCTGTCCGATCAGCCTTGGGTTGAAGACTTGGTAGATATGGCGAAAGAACCCATGACCAAGGACGGCAAAGTATATGGTATGCCGATGAACCTAGAAGGATGGGGCTACATCTACAATAAGGATTTGTTTGAACAAGCAGGCATTACAGAGCTTCCCAAAACGTTGACCCAACTTGAGGATGCTGCCAAAAAGCTGGAAGCAGCAGGCATTACGCCTTTTGCAAACGCTTATCAAGAATGGTGGCTGATCGGTAACCAAGGGATTAACCCCGCCTTCGCTCAACAAGAAGACCCGAATGCGTTCATTCAAGGTCTGCACGATGGAACGACGAAGATGCCAGGCAACGCCTTGTTTGAAGAATGGGCGAAGCTGATGCAAGTGACGTTGGATCATGGTAACAAAAATCCATTGACTACCGATTACAATACCGCAATCTCCCTCTTGGCCACCGAGAAGGCAGCTATGATGCAGAACGGCAACTGGTCTCAAACCGAGATCGACGCCATCAATGCCGATCTGAACCTTGGCTACTTGCCAATGCCGCTGGGCGAGGATGCTGAAATGAACGACAAGATTAATGTAGGAGTGCCAGCCAACCTGGTGATCAACAAAGATTCTGCATCCAAGGAAGAAGCCAAGATCTTCTTGAACTGGTTCGTTACATCGGACATCGGGCAAGAGTATATCGTGAAGAAATTCAAATTCATTCCGGCGCTGACTACGATTGAAGCAACGGCTGAAGATATGGGTGATTTGGGCGCAGCTGTGTGGGAGTATGTCGAAGCAGGCAAAGTGCTGCCAAGACAGTCCGCGAAGTTCCCTGACGGTGTAGCGCAGGAGTTCTCAAGCGCAATGCAGGCATTCTTCGCCGGCAGATCCGACGCTAACAAGATGCTGGAAGACATGCAGACATCTTGGGATAGTTTGAGCCAGTAAGTCACATCTAGATTTCATTGCAGCTGCACAACAGCACCGTCCCTTGCCCATGATTCGGGAGGGGCGGTGCTGTTCTAATTACTTGAAGGAGGCGTTATGATGATTAACGAACGATTGCCTAAGATTTGGTACGGCGGGGACTATAATCCGGAGCAGTGGGATCAAGCGACCATGGAAGAGGATATAAGAATGTTTGAGTTGGCCGGTATTGATGTAGTAACGCTGAACGTATTCTCTTGGGCCAGATCCCAGCGTAATGAAGAAACGTATGACTTCCAATGGCTGGACCGTATCATGGATCGAATGGCTGCAGAGCAGATCCAGGTGTGCCTGGCGACAAGTACGGGAGCGCATCCGGCCTGGATGGCCAAGCGATATCCCGATATTCTCCGCGTGGATTATGAAGGGCGTAAACGGAAGTTCGGTGGAAGGCATAATTCCTGTCCGAACAGCCCCACCTACCGTAGATTCGCACCGATCATGGCGCGGAAGCTGGCTGAACGATACAAGGACCATCCGTCATTGGCCATATGGCATGTTTCTAATGAATATGGCGGGTATTGCTATTGCGATAACTGTGAACAAGCATTTCGCTTATGGCTGCAAGAGCGTTACGGCTCGCTTGAAGCGCTGAATGCGGATTGGAACAGCGGGTTCTGGGGACACACCTTCTATGACTGGGACGAGATCGTCGTTCCGAACGCGCTCAGTGAGGAGTTCGGAGGGAATCGGACGTTCTTTCAGGGCATCTCGCTGGACTATCGTCGCTTTCAGTCGGATAGTCTACTGACATGCTACCGTCTGGAACGGGATGAGCTGAAGCGGATTACGCCGGACATTCCGATTACTACGAATTTGATGGGATTTTATCCGGAGCTGGATTATTTCGAATGGGCAAAACATATGGATGTCATCTCTTGGGATAACTATCCGGCCATCGATACGCCGGTCAGCTTTACCGCTATGGCCCACAACTTAATGCGGGGATTGAAGAGCGGCCAGCCCTTTATGCTGATGGAACAGACGCCAAGCGTACAGAACTGGTCACCTTATAACTCAGCCAAACGTCCGGGCGTAATGAGGTTATGGAGTTATCAAGCGATGGCCCACGGGGCCGATACGGTTATGTTCTTCCAATTGCGCCGCTCCGTGGGGGCATGCGAGAAATTCCATGGCGCACTCATTGAACATGCGGGACATGAACATACGCGCGTTTTTCGCGAGTGTGCGACGCTTGGTCAGGAGCTCGGGACTCTCGGAGACAAGATCGTGGATTCCCGCTCCAGAGCGCGAGTAGCCGTAATATATGATTGGGAGAATCGCTGGGCCCTGGACTTGTCGAGCGGTCCAAGCAAAGCGCTGAACTATGTCGATGAGCTCCATAAGTATTATGACGCTTTATTCCAGATGAATATTCAGACGGATATCATCGGCGTGGAAGAAGATTTGGACAAGTATGACATTGTGATCGCCCCAGTGATGTATATGGTGAAACCAGGCTTTGCCAAGCGAGTTGAACGGTTTGTATCGGAGGGAGGGACCTTCCTGACAACCTTCTTCAGCGGTATTGTTAATGAGCATGATCTCGTGACACTTGGCGGCTATCCGGGAGAGCTTCGCCAGTTGCTGGGCATATGGGCGGAGGAACTGGATGCATTGCTCCCGGGTCAGCAAAATGAGATCGTGATTAAGCAGGAATGGGGGGCGCTGCGTGGAAGTTATTCCTGTGGAATTTTGTGCGACGTCATCCATGGTGAAACCGCGGAGATATTGGCGGAATACGGCTCCGATTATTACAAGGGAACCCCGGTACTGACGAGGAACCGCTTCGGAAAGGGACAGTCCTACTACGTGGCGAGCAGTCCGGATGCAGCATTCCTTCAGGCTTTGCTCGCTAATCTGTGCGAAGAACAAGGTGTGAAGCCGCTACTGAATACGCCGCACGGTGTGGAGGTAGCGGAGCGGGTGAAGGACGGCCGTTCATACCTGTTCGTGATGAACCATAATGCTGAAGCGATGACGTTTGATGCAGGTTCTGCCAATCGAATCGAAATTCTGAGCGGGCTGCCGATCTCCGGGCTCACGACGATTCCTGGACGGGACGTTATGATTATGGAAGGAAGCGCAGCGGGAAGGCCTTAAGCCTGCCCGTTATCCCACTTTCGAACCAAGGCAGGGAGGACATAGCAGTGAGTATATATTTTCATGAGGAACAAGGTTTGTTTCATCTGCAGAGCGATCGCTCCAGTTACGTGATTCAGTTGGTAAGAGGCGTATATCCAGCACATGCATATTGGGGTAGCAAGATACGGGATGAACATGTAGGCGGACTGCTTGAGCGCAGAGGAAGAGCATCGTTCTCGCCGACTCCGTTCCGCGATGATGCCGCTTTCTCCTTCGACAGCTTGCCGCAGGAATATCCAGGGTACGGCAGCGGCGACTTCAGGCAGCCGGCATACCAAGTACAGCTGGCGAACGGGACGACGGTGGCTGAAGCGGAATATGTATCGCATCGCATATACAGCGGCAAGCCCAAGCTGGCCGGACTTCCAGCTGTCTATACTGAACAGGATGATGAAGCAGATACGTTGGAACTGAAGCTGGTTGACCCCATCAGCGGGCTGACGATCTATCTATCCTATACCGTTATGAAGTCGTTCGATGCCATCACACGCTCGGTAACACTGCATAACGAAGGAACGGAGAATATAAATCTGCTTCGCGCCATGAGTATCAGCGTGGACATGAAGCACAGCGCTTATGAGCTTCTGCACTTGCACGGTGCTTGGGCGAAAGAACGCCATGTACACCGAAGAAAGCTGTCTCCGGGCATGCAGGGGATCGAGAGTCGGCGGGGTTCCAGCAGTCATAACCATAATCCTTTTCTCGCCTTGTTGTCCGACGGCGCCGGGGAAGAGACTGGAGAGGTATACGGCTTCAGCCTCGTCTATAGCGGTAATTTTTCGGCACAGGTTGAGGTTGACCAATACGATACGACACGGGTCGTCATGGGAATCAATCCATTTGATTTCTCGTGGCTGCTTGAACCGGGACAATCCTTCCAGACACCCGAGGCCGTGATGGTATATTCGGCCGAAGGCTTGGCGGGATGTCAAGGCGTTACCACAAGTTGTACCGGACCCGTCTAAGTCGCGGGCATTTCAGGGATCGCACCCGGCCGGTACTCGTGAACAACTGGGAAGCGACCTATTTTGATTTCAATGCAGATAAAATCGAGGACATCGCGAAGGAAGCGCAAGGACTCGGGGTTGAACTGTTCGTGCTGGATGACGGTTGGTTCGGCAAGCGTAACGCGGATAATAGCTCGCTTGGGGACTGGATTGTGGACCGCAACAAGCTGCCTGGCGGGCTAGAGGACCTGGTGCAGCGTGTGCGTAATCTGGGCCTGGAGTTCGGCCTGTGGTTTGAGCCGGAGATGATCTCGCCAGATAGTGATCTGTACCGCAACCATCCGGATTGGTGCCTCCACGTCCCGGACCGCAGGAGAACGGAAGGCCGACAGCAGCTGATATTGGATTTTGCGCGCGAAGAAGTGTGCGATGCAATTGCCGGCATGGTACGAAGCATTCTGCAGAGTGCCCCGATCACGTACGTGAAGTGGGATATGAACCGGAACATGACGGAGATCGGCTCCGCCTCCTTGCCGCCGGAGCGACAGCGGGAAACCGCGCACCGCTACATGTTAGGGTTGTACCGTGTGATGGAGCAATTAACCACGGAGTTTCCGCATATACTGTTCGAGAGCTGCTCCGGCGGCGGTGGACGATATGACCCGGGGATGCTGTATTATATGCCTCAGACATGGACAAGCGATAATTCGGACGCGATCAGCAGGCTTAAGATTCAGTACGGCACGAGCCTGGTGTATCCGCTCAGCTCGATGGGTGCGCACGTATCGGCGGTACCGAACCATCAGGTGCATCGGAACACCTCGCTCCGAACTCGCGGCCATGCGGCCATGTCTGGTAATTTTGGATATGAGCTGGACTTGACGGCCTTTACGGAACAGGAGAAGGAAGAGGTTCGTCAGCAGATTGAGCTGTATAAGGAGATCCGGCATTTGGTCCAATTCGGTGATTTCTATCGCTTGCGTAATCCGTTCGAGAGCAATGAGGCGGCGTGGACGGTCGTTTCAGAGGATCGCTCCGAAGCGTCCTGTATTACTTTCGCGTCCTGAGTGAGGGGAATGAGCCGATTCGTTGGCTTCGTACCCAAGGACTCGACCCGGAGGGGGATTATGAATGCTTGGAAGATGGGCAGGTATACGGTGGCGATCGTCTCATGAACTCTGGGTTGACGATTCCATCGATGCACGGTGATTTTCAGAGCTATCTTTGGCAGTTTAAACGAATCTAACGGTAATCATTCCTAGCATAAACATAAGGCCACCCACATGAGATGACATGTGGGTGGCCTGTTTCCGCATGTACTCCTTAATCAGTTGTAATGGAGTAGGTGCCCCGGTTAGTTCGGAGGATTAGATGATCTTCTTGAACGTCGCTTCCTTGAAGTCCGTCTAATGCGATGACATAAGCGTTGCCTGGAAGGGGTGCTTCATGACCCGAAGTCGTGATTTTGCCGTGACCATGCAGAAGCAGGGCATGATGCTCGCCATATCCGTCAATGGAGAGAGCTTGATTCTGTTGGTGCTCGTACGATTGTAACTGCAGGGTAGTCTCGTCTTGATCATGCTCCTCGGTCTTTGTGATGTACAGTGTATGATTATGTTTGGACTGCAGCCAGTTCGTGATGTCGGTTACGGTTGAATTCACGCTAAACACCTTCCTTAACTTCTGTGATTTTACCGCTAGTCTGTCCATCCGGCGCGTTCCTTATTTTCAAAATTTAGGTCAGTGCTTCAGAATTACGTGCTAAGATAGAACACAATGAACAACGGAAACGGTGAAATCAAAGAATGGAGGGAATATGGGTAGAAATGGGGGGCCTGGTCACCCTGCTTCTGTTAAGGCTTGCTGACGGAGATTAGAGGAGAACATGATATAATCAATACAGTGTGATGAGCATATCACCTAATGGTTGTCCTTGCTAGGGTGGTACACAATGGTCACGCCCAACTGGTTATAGATTTCTTCGGTGTAATGGTGATCAGGGCAGTGCTTGATCAATGCCATCTCGCCTTGCTTCGTGATCAGCTTCTGTTCACAGTCCGGACAACGGTCTTGGAAGAGGCGTTTGAATTTTGTGAACATGCCGTCTTACACCACCTTATTTTCCGATATAAATACTTGGTTTTATTATAATCTATGAAGCGGGTCCCTTCAAGAGTTAAGTGACCCTACCAGATATCTAATGAACGGGGATCGATCATCTTGATAGTACAGCTTGCCGTAATGATCTTAATTGGTCTCATCGGTTCCTTCTTCTCAGGGTTACTGGGAATCGGCGGGGCGATTGTCAACTTTCCGTTATTGTTATACGTCCCTCCCTGGTTCGGACTTGAGGCTTTGACCCCGAAGGAAGTGGCAGCGATCAGCATGCTGCAGGTGTTCTTTGCTTCATTGTCGGGTATGATTACCAATCGGGTAATCGGGCGTAAGGGAGAACGATACGTCCATAGACCTTGGTGCTGCAGATGGGTGTCAGTACGCTGGTCGGCAGCCTGATTGGCAGTCTGTCCTCCATACTGATGAGCAGTGATGCCATTAATATGATCTATGGGTTCCTCGCGGTCATCGCAGTCATCCTGATGGTGCTTCCGACCAGGGCTTCCATGGAACAGCTTGCGCTAAGCGAAGTGAATTACAACCGCTCAATAGCCATTAGCTCAGCTTTCATTGTGGGTGGGATTGCAGGAATCGTTGGTGCAGGCGGAGCTTTTATTCTGATCCCCATCATGCTTACGATACTGAAGATCCCGACCCGTATTACGATTGCTTCCTCTCTGGCGATTGTGTTTCTATCTGCCGTGGGCGGGGTTATCGGTAAATTCGCTTCTGGCGACATTCCAGTTATGCTCTCGATATTTGCGGTGGTCGGCAGTCTCCTGGGTGCTCCGATTGGTGCAGTGGTAAGCCGCAGAATGAATGTGCGGCTGCTGCGATATGCGCTCGTTGTCCTCATTGCCATGACAGCGGTTAAGATCTGGATGGATATCGTGAGTTGAACCAGGCTTTGTGCGTTGATGAAGTGAAGAATGGGGTAATCTAACGTAACGGGACACGTTAATGAAGAATGAAGGAGGCGTTACATATGAGAAAGAACCAACTCGGATCATCGGAGTTGTACGTCAGTGAGATTGGCCTGGGCTGCATGTCGCTGGGAACGGATGAGGCCGTGGCAACGGAGCTTGTTAGCGAGGCGTTGGATCGTGGAGTGAACCTCTTGGACACGGCAGATTTATATGATGAGGGGCGTAACGAGGAACTTGTAGGTAAAGCGATCCAAGGTCGCCGGGATCAAGTCATTCTGGCCACGAAGGTGGGCAATCGGCGCGTTCCAGGCAAGGAGGGCTGGATCTGGGATCCATCGAAGTCATACATAAAGACGGCGGTAAAGGACAGCCTCAGACGGCTGAACACCGATTATATCGATTTGTATCAACTTCATGGGGGTACGCTTGACGATCCGCTTGACGAGACAATTGAGGCGTTTGAAGAGCTTAAACAAGAAGGGCTCATTCGTTATTATGGCATTTCCTCAATTCGTCCGAACGTAATCCGGGAGTATGTGAAACGCTCCAACATCGTAAGTGTGATGAGCCAGTACAGCATTCTGGATCGGAGACCGGAGGAGGAAGTGCTGGATTTGCTCGCCCAGAATGAGATATCGCTAATTGCCCGGGGACCGGTGGCGCGAGGTATTTTGTCTGACGGCGGAAAGGCCAAGGCCGAGAAGGGGTATCTGGATTATCGCCAGCAGGAGCTGGAAGACATACTCGTTCAATTCGCGGAAGCAGCCCATGGAGCAGACCTATCCAAGACGGCCATTCGCTATGCCTTGTCTCATGCGGCTGTTGCCTGCGCCATTCCGGGTGCCAGTTCACTTGATCAGCTGCGGGCAAACATCGCTGCTGGCGATATGCCGGAGTTGACGACGCAGCAGGTTCAGACGCTGCAAACGATTAGCCGTGCCAACCGCTACGATGCTCATCGATAGCATGGGAAGAGTAGCTCACGTCATGAATAATTACGGTCATGAATGATTGATAATTAACAAGAGGAATTATCTATCGAGTTGCATGTTATACTACGTGTAGGTTGATGCTATGAACGAACACCGCCCGCGATCCGTATATGGATGACGGGCTTTTTATACTTTTTAAAATGATCGTACACCCGGTCGCAAACTTTTATTGCATATGCCTCGTTTTCACACTAGAGCCGCGCGGCACACTTCTTATATATAAGATGGTGAAAGGATCCTGGAATGATTACCATTGAGCATTTAAATAAAACCTATCGTAAAGGTGTCAAGGCACTCACCGATATTTCATTACAACTGGATACGGGCATGACCGGTCTGCTCGGCCCCAATGGTGCAGGCAAAACGACGTTGATGCGCATCTTGTCAACCTTGTTGGCACCTACATCCGGGAAAATCACCGTGAATGGCATTCCCTTGGAACGTCCGGAGGAGGTTCGACGTCTTATCGGCTATCTGCCACAGCATTTTCATATCTACCCGCAGCTGACGGGACGGGATTATCTGGATTATGTAGCCGTTATGAAAGGAATAACGGATCGAATGGCCAGACAGCGGGAAATTGCCAGACTGCTTGAGACGGTAAATCTGCAAGATAAAGCCGACATGAAGGTTCGGACTTATTCGGGCGGCATGAAGCAGCGGATCGGAATTGCCCAAGCCCTGCTCGGGTCACCGGACGTACTCGTCGTTGATGAGCCGACTTCGGGACTTGATCCGCAGGAAAGGGTAAGGTTTCGCAACGTACTAACACGATTCAGCATTAATCGGACGGTCCTGCTCTCCACGCATATTGTGGCAGATATTGAGAGCAATTGCCGCCATATCGCGTGATGAATAAAGGAAATCTGGCGATGACGGGAAGTCTGGCCGAGCTTCAGGCGTGCGGTCAGGGGTACGTATGGGAAGCTGTCATCAGTCCGGAGGAATTCGCACAGATGGAGCCGAGGCATATCGTGGCTACGCGGACGGTCCCTGAAGGTATATTATGCCGATTCATCGGAGAATACGCGCCGATAGACCACGCGCATGCGGCTGTCCCTACTCTAGAAGATGGGTATTTGGCGCTGCTGCGGAAGGGGGCCCTATGAGCAAGTGGTGGAGACATAGTCTGCTGGAGCTTCGGCTGCTGTTCGGTAACCCGCTATTCATTTCATTGCCTGTTCTATATGCCATCCTGTTTGTGTCCATTATGCTAAAAGCCGCAGGAAGCACCAGTGCGGCCGACAATCTGTACAGTGCGGCTTACTCGTTTCATATGCTTGGCCATACGATGACGCTGGGTCCCGCTATGCTGATCGGTATTTTGTCCATTCGCAGAGATATCAGACGGCGTTCATTCGAATGGAACCATAGCTTACCCGTGTCTTTCTTAACATTATTGTCATCCAAGTATGCCGTGAGTATGTTCTATTTCTCCTTGTTCACGTTATCAACGTCTGTCATCTTCTATGTGATATCGGTGAGCCAAGGGATTGACAGCGTCATTGCGTTGAAGAATACGGTAGGTTTTGCCTTGCAATATGAGATTTCATATTTGGTCACACTTGCGCTGGCGATGCTGCTTGGCGCAAGCATCCCGAACCGCATCGTGTATTTGATCGGATTTTGCGCCTGGATGTTCGGCACCTTTTTTATGGATATCTTTATCATTTCGGGATCCAGCTTGTACCCGATGAAAGTGTTTCATCTAAATCAATTCTTCCTGCAGACCAATACCTTCATGTACGAGAATTGGAGCAATGAGTTATACCATGATGAAATCCTTCGCTCACGCTGGTTCGTGATTGCCTTTACCATCTTGCTGTTGACGGTAGTCCTGTTGCTGCTGAATCAGACGAGACCGACAAGATGGAAAAAGTCGATGTGGGCACTGCTCGTAGGCGGGAGCTTGTTAACCTCGGCCGCTGCACTGCCTTACTTTGGTTTATGGGCCGAGCGCTACGAACAAACGGCGGAGAAGCTTAAGGATCCGCTCGTGGTGACGTTGGATGAGGGTTATAAATCTCCGGTAGAGGTGTTTCCCATTGCATCTTATGATATCGAGCTGGAACGGCTCAAGGATGATACCCTCCGGATTCGTACCATGCTGCAAGCATCTTCTGAGGGGCTTCAGCATACAGGAGTGCTCCCACTTACCTTAAATCGCATGTTTACATTGGACGAAGTTCGGGTTGCGACTGAGAAAGTGGACTATCGCAGACAAGGTGATTCCATAACCATCGTGTTACCTGAGGGGCAGCATGACATGATTGAGGTGGAACTCATTTATTCGGGCAAAGTCCATGAGTATAGCCTTCAAGGGGCTGGACTATATGCATACAGTATTCGTTCTGAAGTGAGATTGGAAGGGTACATGGCATGGTATCCGTTGCCGGGTCATCAGAACGTGTATCTCAAAGATACCGCAGAGATGCCTTCGCGTATCTTTACGGGTGGAAGCAATGGATTGATGGCCTATTCCTACGGTGACATGAGGTTAACCGTCAAGGGGTATGATCATCCCATTTATACGGGGCTTGAAGAGCTGGAGCGCAGACCTGGTTATCAGCAGTTTGCGCAGAGCGGGATGACGCAGAACCTCTCTCTTTATGGAGGGGAGAACTGGATCGAAGTGCAGAAGGCTGGGCTTCCTTATAGGTTCGTCACGACGCCTTATATGAAGAATGCGACAATCGGGTTGGCCGAGGATCTGCAGCAGAAGCATGATTATTTCAGCAGCTGGCTACCTTCGTTTCGCTCCGGTATCGACACGATATTATTCCTTGGTCAGGGCAACAACTTAAGCAGACAGCATGATCAGATTGTTTTATCGATTCAGGATCGTTATAATCCTCCAAACCTGGCGGGCGAGTGGATGAACTATATCTTATTCGGTTCCCAGGCTAGCCTGGGCTATGGTTATGAATATCCAGAGCGGGATGTCCGCGGAAAGATCAGTAGTCTGTTCTGGTATTTGTACTATATCGAGGAGAAGGGCTTAAGCGATAAACAGTTAAAGTCCGCTTATATGAACCTGAGATCCGTACAGGAACTGTTATTCAAGAATGGCAACGGAACGGATCCTCAGAACAAAATCGGCATTACGATGGCAACCAAAGTCAGACGAGCGCTGCTGGAAGGGAAAGGGGATCAGGTGAAGCAGATTTTAACACATTTCTATCAGCAAGGCCTCATGATGCCCAACACGAATTCGAATCCGCTACGGCCGCTGGAGGAGCCGATTTCGTACTCACAATGGGAGCAGGAGTGGGACCGGGTCATGAATGGTCGTTAACGCTAGCTTGACCGCATTCGTGCACAAATCCACACCTTCGTTATAATAGAGAGAGCATGGAATTGGGAAGGATAAGCTACACGTAGAAAGGGGGAGAGTCATGATTTCCGATCAGCAGTTGTCAGAGCGTATGGCTGCAGGTGACCAGGAAGCGTTCGAAATGCTGGTGACGAGGTACCATGGGCCACTGTTGAGTTATACCACCAGGCGGCTGGAGGACAGTCAGAAGGCCCAGGATATCGTACAGGAAACCTTTATTCGATTAATCCGGCATCTGAAGACGCATGGTACGCTCGAGCATGTACGCTCGTGGTTGTACCGGGTTGCGCTTAATTTGTGCAAAGACTACTGGAAAAGCGCCACCTTCAGGTCTGAGGGACCTGCAGGGGAGGATTTGCCCGACGCTTATGATCCGGCACCAGGCGCCGAAGAATTGATGGAGCAGCAGGAGACTTCTCTGGAAATTGCAGCTTCGCTTGAGAGCCTGCCGGACATTCAGCAGGAAGTCATCTCGCTTCGATTCTTCCATGATCTGAAGCTGCAGGAAATCGCGGACCTGGTTGATCTCCCCCTGAGTACGGTGAAGACGCACTTATATAACGGCTTGCGAAAGCTGAAGAAGACGCTAACGCTAGAGCGATCAGGTCTTGTTCCGATACCCGCGACAAAGAAACTGTCGAGAGAAGCAGCCGATGCCCAAGTTCGAAACCGTTCCAAATCGGAAGAAGAAGCACATCAGAATGCAAAAGAAAGCGAGGTGTATTACCATGGGTCATCCATTCGATAATGAATTGAGCAAGCTCGAGGAAGAACTACGGGGACCGCTCCGGCGTGCAGCGCCGCCGGCTCCATCGGGCAACGAGACGGCCAGGCTTATCACGTCACTGCAAGGCGAGTTCGATCAGTTGAAGATGGATCCACAATCACCCAAGCTTGATTTTAACCCGCAGGTCGACCCGCCCTCATTGAAGCAGATTTTGCGCAGCCAGATTCGTCTGAATCAGCGCTCCATTCTGCTAACGGCTGGTGCGGTATTCACGATGCTGGTGCTGCTGATTGATCCTACGACGCCGCTGGATCAATTCGCTGGATTGCCCGGTGGTATTTTCCCGTTGATTACACCTCTACTCTTGATTATCTCGATGCTGTTCAGCAGCCGAACCTGGGATAAAGGGATGCGGGCGGTTGAGACTCTGACGCCTTATCCACCAGCGCTTGTGCTTTATACGCGCCTGCTGTTGGTTACGGGAATTGTCGTGGGCATGGCTCTGCTCAGTACGTTTATACTGGGACTTCGATCGATACAGGCAGAGAATTCTTACTTTCTGTTCGGGCCTTTCATGATGGAGTGGCTGGGCATTGTGCTTGTCACAGGCGGGGCGGCCATGTATATGCTCTTCCGCAAAGGGATGATGGTCTCCTTCGTAACGGCCGTGTTTGTGTACGGGATGTGGATCGTCATTCAGGGACAGATCGTCGATTACGGCGTGTCTATAACAGGTAAAATGTTAACCGACCTTGTGTTGATGACCGTCGGCGTGCTGTTGCTGATCTCTTCATACGGACGCAGCCTCAAATTGAACGGAGCCCGGAGAATGTCGCATGATTAGTATCGAGGGGCTGGAGCGCCAGAGCGGGACGTATCGACTGGAAATTGACCATGCAAGGATTCATTCGGGATTGAATCTGATTGTTGGATCGAACGGGGCAGGCAAAACGACGTTGATTGAACTGTTGACGACGCTCCAGCCCCCGGATGCTGGCGAAATCCTGTACAGCGGACGCAAGGCACAGCAACATCTCCCGCTTATTCGCAGTCAGATTGGGTATGTGCCGGCAGACATTGAGCTGTACGGTGATATGAAGGTAGGCAAACTGCTGACGTATATGGCCGAGCTGAAAGGAATCTATAACCCGGACACTATTGAAAGGCTGATCAGTGATTTCAGGCTGGAGCCTGTACGGCAGCTGAAAGTAAAAAATTTATCGCAAGGAGTTCAGCGGCGTATTGCCATCGTGCAAGCGCTGCTTGCCGCGCCGTCCTTTCTCTTCCTCGATGAGCCCTTGAACGGGATGGATGCGGAGGAGCGCAAGTTCCTCATTACCTATCTTACACGGTATGCGATCGGCAGGATGGTCATCGTAGCCGCCCATGAATTGAACGAGTGGGAGGAAGCGGCGGATACAGTAATCTGGATCCATCGTGGTCGCCTCCGCTATATCGGCTCGCCTAAGTCGTGGAAGCAAAACGTAGCTGCAAGCGTGTGGGAAGGAGAGGTAGACCTGGAATCGTTCGAGCAGATTCCGCAGGAATTACTCATTCATTTTCAAATGACGGAACGGTTCATGAAGGTTAGAATGATGGGCAAGAAGCAGCCCGGGTTGGAGTTTACGGAGAAGGAACCAACGCTGGAGGATACCTTCTTCCTGCATATGAACGCATTGGCCAGACGGGGCTGAAGTTAGACGCAGATCTTATAATAGGTCAATCATCTCTGACTGAACAGGGTAAGGAAGAGTATAAGATATCCGAACCCGAAGGGAGAGAGATGAATGGGAACCGTTAGTAATCATGGAACGGAGAAGGTCGCCCTCGTTACGGGAGGCGGTGCCGGAATCGGAAGAGGTATCGCCAAGATACTGGCCGAGAAAGGGTACCGGCTTGCGCTCACCTACAATTCAAGCAAGGATGGGATCGTATCGCTAGCCGAGGATTTACGCCATATCTACGGCAAGGAGCCGCTTATTATTCAGAGCGATCTGACGATTCGCAGCGAAGCCGAGAATACGATTCGTAAGACCGTGGAAGAGTTGGGACGCGTGGATCTGCTCGTAAACAATGCAGGACTAGGCATTCATGAGGGACTCACGGAACTTGCGGAGGACGGTCTGGACACGATGATTCATCTGGATTTCAGAGCTCCGATGCTGCTCAGCAAGTATGCGGTGCAGGATATGATCGCCCGAGGAGTCGCAGGGAATATTATCTTCATCACTTCATCCAGAGGGGAGAGGGCGTACCCGAAGGATAGCATTTACGGCGGCATGAAGGCTGCGCTTATACGGGCCGCGCAATCGCTGGCGCTGGAGTGGGCACCGCATGGCATTCGGGTGAACTGCGTCGCTCCGGGAGCTACCGTTCATAAGCTGGAACAGTCCGCCGAAGAGGAGCCGCTCGGCAACAAAATCCCGCTGGGACGGCTTGGAACGCCTGCCGATATCGGTGAAGCGATCGCCTGGCTCACCTCGGACGCCGCTTCGTACATCACCGGAATTAATCTTCGGATTGATGGTGGGCTTATTCTGCCCGGTATGCCGGAGGATACGTCGCCAGAAGCGGGGTACGGCTGGGGCAAGGTGTATGCTGAGAAGGATAATGAAAGCGATTAACTTGAAAACTTTACTATTATTTTGAATATTCCGATGAATTTAGTTGGTTTTGGCTCTTTTCAAAGCGTGGAAAGTATGAGAGAATGGGAGAAATTATGAGGCCACAAAACTTTCCATGTGAAGAAAAGGGAGGAAATATCCATGTCAGAAGAACGTCAATTCTCAATCGAAACGTTAGCCGTGCACGCCGGGCAAGAGCTCGACCCTACCACGTTGTCTCGGGCTGTACCCCTGTATCAGACGACTTCATACGGATTCAAGGACAGCGAGCATGCGGCTAATTTGTTTGCACTTAAGGAATTCGGAAACATCTATACGCGTATCATGAATCCGACAACGGATGTGTTCGAGAAGCGGATCGCAGCACTTGAAGGCGGCGCGGGTGCGCTGGCAACTTCCTCCGGGCAGGCCGCCATCACGTTCTCTATTCTGAACATCGCCGGTGCAGGTGATGAGATCGTTTCCTCCTCCAGTCTTTATGGTGGGACGTACAATCTGTTCTCCAACACACTGGCAAAGCTGGGGATCAAGGTGCATTTTGTGGACTCAACCGACCCGGACAATTTCCGCAAAGCGATAAACGACAAGACGAAGGCAATCTTTGCAGAGACGATCGGTAATCCTCAGGGCAACGTGCTGGATGTTGAAGCCGTAGCCGAGGTTGCACACGAGCATGGGATTCCGCTGATTGTAGACAATACGTTCCCGAGCCCGTACTTGCTGCGTCCGATTGAGTTCGGTGCCGACATTGTCGTTCACTCCGCAACCAAGTTCATTGGCGGCCATGGTACGTCGATTGGCGGGGTGATCGTAGACAGCGGCAAATTCGATTGGACCGCCAATGACAAATTCCCGGGCTTGACGCAGCCGGATCCGAGCTATCATGGGGTTGTCTACACAGAGGCCGTTGGACCGATAGCCTACATTATCAAAGCACGAGTGCAATTGCTGCGCGACATCGGCGCTTCGCTCTCGCCATTCAATTCGTGGCTATTGCTGCAGGGGCTGGAGACACTGCATCTTCGAGTCGAGCGTCATAGCGAGAACGCACTGAAGGTTGCTCAGTATCTGGAGAATCACGAGGCCGTGGAATGGGTCAGCTATGCAGGGTTGTCCAGCCATCCGTCATTCGACTTGGCCCGCAAGTATTTGCCAAAAGGGCAGGGAGCGATTCTCACCTTTGGGATTAAGGGCGGCGCCGATGCAGGGCGCAAAGTGATCGAGAACGTGAAGCTGTTCTCGCATCTGGCTAACGTGGGTGATTCCAAATCACTGATTATTCACCCTGCCAGTACAACGCACCAGCAGTTGACCGAAGACGAACAGTTAACCGCAGGTGTGAATCCGGAATTGCTGCGATTGTCGATTGGAACCGAGTCGATTGACGATATCTTGTATGACTTGGAGCAAGCCATCGCGGCGAGCCAGAAGTAAACCGCACTCATCGCTCAAAATTGTTGGTACGGGCAGCCTAAGGGCTGCCTTTTTTCATGGTAATTTATCCGGAGTTGTTGATTTGAGTTACCCACGGGTGGCCCTCGGGGAACTGTTCATTCAGGGCATATCGAAGCCATTCCTTCGCTTGCTCATTCAGTATGGGTAGCACGGTCATAAGATCCTGTTCATCCTTCGGACGGACCTGTGAACCACCACCCTTGTAGAGGAGCTGAATTTCTGGTTTTAAATAGGGTACGCCACTTGCTGTCGTGAGAAGGATGTCGTCCAGTGGTCTTCGTATTGCGGGTTGCCGCTTATATATCCACTGTTCCTGCTCGGTATCCACTAGCATCAGCTGAAAGGCAAAGGGGGACTTACAATCCCGGCTTACCCATACATCACCTACGATGTCGAGATGTTCGCCTTTTTCCCAGAGGCTGAGCTTCCCATGATGCGCTTTGTAGAGCGTCCATTCGCTGGACAATTTCTCATACACGATAGTCTGTTCTTCTCGAAGGATTGTGATATCGATATCGCTATGTTCTCTGGATTGCTGACCCAGATATAAGTCGAGGGCCCAACCTCCCGCAATGTACCACTGAGCAGGGATATCGTTAAAAATGTGAACGATCTCCATTACGCTAAGCGGCTCCCAATTCGAATAGTCGGATCGCAATCTTTCCACTCCTTTCTGATTATCTGGAATTGTGACTTATTATATCAGAACAGACATCGCTTGAAGGGGACGCATGGGCGGATATTTTTAGGGTCGTCCATAATCGTTGTTCCCTGTATAATTCCTGATTTCACATAATAACCTGTATGGAGGCGATATCCAATTCAATGCGAAAGGGAGTAGAGGGATAACCATGACGGAAAGGCAATGGGGAACTGGCAGCGGATTGGGAGAGCGTCTGGTGGAGATGGATAGCGAGGTAGATGACTTAAACGTAGGTGATCTTGTGCCGGATGGTGAGCTGTTGAAACAGCTTGCGATGTCGGGAAGCGTTACGCATGAGGAAGTTCTGCTGTTGTTATCCGCTCCGGATCATATTGAGGAAGCTCTGAGAATATCCGGGATCCGGCACAACGGCACAGATCACCCTTCCTTAAACCGCTTGCTCAATTGGAGCGATGGAAACCGCAGATTGAAGGTACTCACTCGATCTGCCCAACCTGACACGATTCGGCGCGATATTAACCAAGGTGTGCAGGGTGTCGGCTTAATTAGAGGAGAGGAGGCCGTCCAGTCGGGGCTGCTGCGAGAAGTATACGTCTCTTGGCTTCATGCGCGCAGCGGCGAGAAGAGCACGTGGCTAAGACGGCGATTGATCATGCTGTGGACCTCATACTGGGTGTCCGTGTTTCATGCTGCCCAAGGTGCCCAATGTGCCGTTGGTCTACTGCGGGACGATTCACTTTCCAGTTCAATGGAGGAACGGGAAGCGCAGGATGCCCAACTGGAATCCTTGTTCCGTGCAATGGAACAATGTAGTACAGAAGGTGTTGAGTGTCAGTTGGAACTGCTGCTGTAAGGCCAGAACATGCGGAAGAATTTATTGCTATTCACAATTTCATAGAGGAAGTTGCTGAACAGACGCTTATGGACCAGAAGCGATTTATCCGCATTCGGTACGGAGCGCTTCTGAGAGAAGGCATGGACCCCGGTGCAGCGGCGGAAATCGCCCGTTTAGCCGATGTGATTGTGTTGGACTCGGAAGGTTATGAGGTCGTTGACTCAGAAGAACCGGTGGATCGTGTATCCGGATTTGCTGCAATGATCAGTCGTATCCGTCGCATGAAGCCACAGTTAACGCTGCGGATGAATGGGGTCGGCATTACCGATTTGCGGATGGTCTATAGGCAGGGCATATATGAAGTCAGCTGTCAGTCGGCAGATTTGGCCGCGGTTCGAATTGCGGGAGCACGACTGGAAATGCGAAGAAGATGTTCGCCCTAACGTTATGGGAATGGTGGGAACCGATTGTTCCATGATAGCGCTTCAATTGTAGGAACTGCCCAAGTCAGACATACTTACGTTTGAATTTAATAAAACATCGGATATAAAGGAGCCTTGCGCGATAAGTGTAAGGCTCC
>NZ_BAZR01000031.1 GCF_001315105.1 Paenibacillus sp. JCM 10914
TCATCTGGGCGGTGACCGGGGCCGGAAAGACGGAGATGATCTTTCCGCTGCTGCAAGCGATTTTGGATGCGGGCGGGCGTGTGCTGGTCGCTGCACCGAGGCGTGACGTGGTGCTCGAGCTTGCGCCGCGGTTAGCGAAGGCTTTTCCTGATGAGAACGTGGTCACGCTCTATGGCGGCAGTCCGGATCGCTGGAAGCGCGGGACGATTACGTTATCCACGACACATCAACTACTGCGCTTTAACGAAGCCTTTGATCTGGTTGTTATAGATGAGATCGATGCGTTCCCCTATCACAATGATCCGATGCTGGATCATGCAGCACGAGGGGCGTGCAAGATTGGTGGCAAATATATTTACTTATCAGCCACGCCCCCGGCTCCGCTGCAACGAGAGGCCAAGGCCGGAATACTGCCGCACGCTAAGGTGCCGGCCCGGTTCCATGGGCACCCTTTACCGGTTCCTCGCAAGCTGAAAATAGCGACGGTTGCCCGCTGTCTGCAGCAGAAGAAGTTGCCGATGGCTTTGGTACGGAGTTTGAAAGCATCACTTGAACGCGGAGCGCAAGTGTTCCTCTTCGTCTCAAGGATCAAGCACATCGAACCGTTTCTGGACTTGCTTCGCAGCGCTATACCGAATTTGCAGATTGAGGGCACATCCTCGGTGGATCCCGCCAGGGCAGAGAAAGTGATGTCCTTTCGGAACCGGGCCATTCGCTTGCTTGTGACGACCACGATATTGGAGCGAGGAGTGACCGTCCCGATGAGCGATGTGTTTATTGCAGACGCCGATAGTGAGCTGTTTGATGAGGCGGCTTTGATTCAGATGGCGGGACGTGCCGGGAGATCGAAGGACGATCCTGCGGGCAGGGTCGTGTTTGCAGCGCCATATTGGACGCGCGGTCAAAGCGCAGCCGTTAGCCAGATCAAAGCGATGAACCGGATTGCGCGTAAAGGCGGGTATTTGCTAGAAGGTACTCAAGAAGCCAAGAGGAGGCGGGATCATTGATCGGAATGTTTAATCGTTTGCTGGGCTATGCGCATCGCCTGATGGCACCTGAGAAGGAAAATTGCCTGACTTGCGGCAAGACCGGTTCATTTACACGGGAGTTGCCGAATGTATGTCATGCCTGCCGCAGCCGTATTCCCTGGATTGCAAACGTGCGTTGTCTACGCTGTGGAAGAGGGATAGGGTGTCCGGATTGTAGTCGAGTGGACCTGGATGAACGCAGCTTTGTGCTTAACCGAAGCGCGGTGACCTATACCGAGCAGATGAGAGAATGGCTGGCACAGTATAAATACAGAGGAAATGAAGGATATGCGAATGTGCTGATCGCAATGCTGGTTCGGGCGTATGCGCAATTGCATCGTGAAGCCAATCATGGGACGCGTGATCAACACCGACAGTGGAATATACATGCGGTGACCTCGGTTCCCGTTAGCGATGAACGATTACGCGAGCGTGGATTCAATCAAGCGGAGGTTCTTGCTCAAGGATTGGCAGCGCGAATGCAGCTTCCTTATGTTAGATTGTTAGTCCGAAACCGACACACGGACAAGCAAAGCTTCAAGAGCCGAATGGATCGGTTGAGAGACATGCAAAATGTATTCGGTGTCATGCCGGAGGCGCCTGGAACGCTAGATCAGATTGTAAGGATGCGCGTGAAGGAATCTGTAGATGAACGAGGGCAAACACCGCTCTGTCTACTATTGATAGATGATATCTACACCACAGGCAGTACCATCAATGCCTGCGCTGCGGTATTAAAACGGTATGAAGTGCAGCTTGGCTGGCCGATCGAAATCTATAGTTTAACGTGGGCGAGGTCGTAATCGCTGCAAATCAGGTAAAAAGTATGAAATCTCGCTTTGGGTGATAGACGCAGGACTTAAGATAAGGTAATCTAGGGTTATCAAAAAAGGTTCGATGTAGCATGGAGGTTGTTGAGCATGAATCTGGGAAATTGTCCGCGCTGTGGTAAGCTATATACGCTGAACCTACGGGAACTCTGTCCTGCGTGCATGAAATTAATCGAGAAAGAATACGAGAAGTGCGTCACCTATCTGCGTGAGCAGAAGGGTGCAACCATTCATGAAGTATCTGAAGCCACGGAAGTATCCGTAAGGCAAATCACGAAGTTTATCAAGGAAGGTCGGATCTCGATCGCGAATGCGCCGAACTTGGCCTACCCCTGCGAAGTATGCGGGATATTGATCCGGGAGAGCAATATGTGCGACTCCTGTCGGACTCGCCTGACAAGGGAGCTGCGGCAAGCGACATCGACGGACCAGGACCATAAGACTGGGTCTACGCATGAGCGCCAGACATACCGTGCCGTGGATAACGAGCGTAAATACTAACTATAGAACTATTAACAATGTTTCATATCCGGCCGATAAACTTAGTAAAGCTTATCGGTCTTTTATTTTAAGTGAGGTGATTGACGTGAAGATTAACGAATCGGGACGTGTGAACGGCATCAATTCGTATCAGCGGAATATAGAATCACGGGAGATGCAGCCAATCGATAAGAAGAAACGTCGCAAGGATGAGGTGTCCATTTCGCCGCAGGCGATGGAGCTCAGCGCAATGAGTAAGGTTCAGGACCCTGAGCGCGCGGAGAAGATCCAGCGCCTGAAGGAGTCCGTAGCCAACGGCACCTATGAGGTACCGGCGGATCGTTTGGCAGACAAGATGCTCCCCTATTTTCAATCTTATAATAAATCGGGTGAATCCAATTGAGTGTTAGATCCATTATCGATTATATGAAGCGGCAGGATGAGCTGCATGAACAGCTGATCGCCGCAGGACAAGACAAACGGCAGGCGATCTTGGATAACGATGTAGAGCGTCTGACATCGGTCATGACCAAGGAGAACCGCCTGCTGAAGCAGGTGGCGGAAACGGAGAGGCAGAGGCAAGATGCCGCAGATGAGTTCTTACGTGAGAAGGGCATCCGCTCCCAGCTTCAGCTGACGGTTACCGAAATGACCCGTCTTGTATTCAATCCGGATGAGAAGAACGAGTTGCTTCAAGTGCAGCAACAGTTAATGGACAGGCTCATGGCATTAAAGGAATTGAATGCAATGAATAAGGAACTGATTGAGCAGTCATTAGCGTTCATTGATTATAGCCTCAATCTGCTGGTTAGCCGTCCGGAAGACGATCTGTTATATCAACATCCGAAGCAGCAGCAGAGTGCAGGCAAAGGCCGAAGCATGTTTGATACCAGGGCATAAGAAGAAAGGAACATGAACGATGAGATCGACATTTCACTTGCTCGAAATTGGTAAGAGGGGCTTGATCGCCCAGCAAGCAGCGCTGAATACAGCAGGACATAACGTTACGAATGCCAATACACCAGGTTATTCTCGCCAGACCACGAGACTCGTAGCGGCTAATCCGCTTTCTTTTCCCGGTCTGCAGCGGACCATGGCAGCGGGTCAGCTTGGTATGGGGGTTGAAGCTGATAGCATTAGGCGCGTGCGGGACTTCCTGTTGGATATTGAATATCGTAATCAGAATACGAATCTTTCGACTTGGAGTGTACAACAAGAGACACTTTCTAATATAGAGGGTATTTTTAATGAACCTTCAGACAGCAGTTTAAGTGCTAGTATTGCCGAGTTCTGGACAGCTTGGCAGACGCTAAGCAAGAACCCGAGCGATACCGACTTGTCGGCTCGTATGGCCGTGCAGCAGAAAGCAATCGCATTGACGGAGACATTCAACCATATACACTCGCAGCTAACGACGCTCAGCAATAACCTGACATCCCGTATCGACACGAAGGTTGGGGAAGCGAACAATTACATAGACCAGATTGCGGAACTTACGCAGAGTATTAAGCGAATCGAAGGTCTTGGCGATAACGCGAACGACCTGCGGGATAAGCGGGACTTGCTCGTTGACCAACTGTCCATGCTTGGGAACGTGAACGTGAACGAGACCGGTGATACTTACCAAGTAACCTTCGGTGGCCAGCTAGTAGTGGACGATATGATCTCAACGCCAATAACTGCAGCGATTACGGCTACTCTTACAGGCGGTGAGATTGCTGGCTATGTTACCTCGCGTGATGTTCATGTACAAGGATACATCTCGCAGCTCAACATTATGGCCAATACGCTCGCTACCGGTCAAGTGGAAGTGACGTTACCCGCAGGTACGATTCTTCCTCCTGGAGTAACTATCCCAGGTGCGGTCATGGACCCGGGTAATCCGCGTAAGCTTGCAGAGGATACGAAGCATACCGTGGATGGATTGAATGGCCTGCACAAGCTGGGCTACACGCTTAATGAGCCGGCAACCAATGGAACCGACTTCTTCGTTGCAGCCGATGGCGGAACGATTACTGCGGGTAATATGAGGCTTAGCCAAAGCGTCCAATCCGATTTGAAGAATATCGGGGCTTCCCTTCGTACGGAAATGCGCAACAATCCGGATGGTTCCACTTCGGAAGTGGTGCTGAAGGGTAACGGGGGCATGGCGCTTCTGATTGCTGGTTTATCTGAGCGGACGTTCAGCTTTAATCCGAACAATAATAACGGTGCCATTACGGATATTACGAACTTCGAAGGTTATCTGCAGTCCGTTATCTCCAAATTGGGTTCAGACAGCAGCAACGCCATTAAGATGGTAGAGAACGGCACACTGCTCGTAGAGCATGCAGACACATTGCGTCTATCGATCAGCAGTGTATCGCTAGACGAGGAAATGTCGGATTTGATTCGATTCCAACATGCTTACAGTGCTTCATCCCGCGTCGTAACCACGATTGATGAAATGTTGGACAAACTAATTAACGGTACCGGCATCGTCGGCAGATAGGAGGCTTAATCCATGCGTATAACCCAATCTATGATGACTAGTTCCATGATGAGCGGCTTGCAGGGGAACTACAAACGTCTTGACAAATACCAGGAACAGATGATGACCCAGCGCCGCATCAACCGCCCTTCCGACGATCCGGTGGGTATAGCCAGTGCACTACAATACCGTGGGCAGATTACGGCTACCACGCAGTTCGAACAGAATGCGGAGGACGCAGATGCTTGGCTGAAATATGGAGACACGGTGATGACCGAGGTCACTCAAATTATCCAAAAGCTTTCAGAACTGGCAGTGCAGGGTGGAACAGATACAGTTCCAAAGGATGCAAGGGAAAATATTGCAGCTGAGGTGGATCAGTTATATCAACAACTTGTCTCACTGGGTAATTCTCAATTCAAAGGAAAATATATATTTAATGGAGAAAGAACGGATCAGAAGCCTTTTCCTGATGATCCAATTAACACTGCTTATGATTTGGATAACGGCGAAGTAAGGTATCAAGTGGGCGCAGGGATCACTGTGTCTGTGAATACGCTCGGGGAGCAGGTATTTGGATCTCATGGTGATGCTGATGGTATCTTCGCGGTTGTTAATAACTTGAAGCAGGCTTTATTGGCAGATGATACAGCAGGAATTCAAAGTGCCATCCCTTCACTACAGAAAAATTTGGAGACAACCATTACTGCACAGGCAGAAATGGGCGGCAAACAAAATCGTCTGGAATTTACTCTGAGTCGCCTAGGCGATTTGAATTTGAACTATATGGATCTACAATCCAAAGTCGAGGATGCTGATATCTCAAAAGTTATTATTGGATTGAAAACATCGGAAAGTATCTATCAGGCGTCATTGGATACGATGGCTCGTATTATTCGTCCAAGTTTAATGGACTTCCTTAGATAGAGGAGGGAAATGAATGAACTTCCCTCGTATTCAAATTCAGCAGGAATATTCCAGATTAGGGATCGAAACAACCAGAGGAAAGCATAACATTGAGCAACCCCGGCCTTCCTTGAATATGAATCAGCAACAAGGTGAAATTGAAGTGAAAAGAACCAATCCTACATTGGAGATTGATTCGAGAAAAGCCTGGTCAGCTCTAGGCATAGCGCGTATTGTAGAAGTTAATGACCGTATTGCACAATCTTCTATGGAGATATCAATGCATAATATCGCGGAGATTGCCCGTAACGGAGACCGGATGATGCACTTTCAAAAAAGTAAGAATGTATTTGCGGAGATTGCAAGGGATAATGTATTTAAAGCTCGGCCTAGAGTTGAGATCGTGGGAGAGCCGGGGTATGATAATGTGGATGTCACTTTTACTCCTGGGAAATTGCAAATGAATTATACACCTGGAGGAGTGACCTTCAGTCCTGAAACCTATAAGCCGGTTGTTGATTATTATCCCGGCAAGGTTAATTCGTATCTGATCCAAAAAAATTACATATCTATGTCTGTGGCGGGGGGACAACTGAATGCGGTTGTCTAACGGCAGATATACAATAGCTATAATAGACACCTGTCGTTATAGCTATTGTTGTTAGAAAGGGAGGTTTAGAAACATGATTGTCAATACCAGAAGATTTGGGGAAATTGAAATTGATGAGAAAGAAGTAATTACCTTCAAGGGTCCAATTTTGGGGTTTGGCTACTTTCAAAAGTATGTTTTTATTCAATCTGAAGACAGCCAACTTCCATTCGAATTCCTGCAATCCGTAGAAGATCAAAACTTGACGTTTATAGTGACAGATCCATTTGTTTTCGTTAACGAGTATGAATTTCATTTGGACTCCCATTGGATGGATGCTTTAGAAGTAGTCGATGAGAAGGATGTTCAGGTACTAGTAATCGTAACGGCTCGTTCAGCTAGTGATATTACTTGCAATTTAAGAGCACCGATCGTACTAAACAGGGCTAAAAGCTTTGCAGCTCAAATTGTATTGGAGCATGGGAGCTATACGACAAAACACTCGTTGTTTGGTGGGAAGGAAGGAGAAGATTCGAATGTTGATCTTGTCCAGGAATAGAGGTCAGAAAATCATGATCAATGACAATATCGTTCTCTCCATCATTGAAATCAATGGGGATCAAGTTCGGATTGGCATTGAGGCTCCATCGAATGTCTCGATATACCGTGAAGAAATTTATGAATCGATTAAACAGCAGAACCAGCATGCCATTGAGTTTAACGTCGAAATTAAGGGTATTTTAAATGGTCTAGCCAGACAAAAAAAGAATTAGAAATCTTATTGAATTTCTTAAATAGCTATAAACAAAAGGGTGAATAAGCCGATATATATAATATGGGTCGGAAGATATGGCAGTGACGGCCGAACGCTATTCTTCGATCACAAATGGGTGAAGCATGGATGCTAATCACCAACACATTCCAGGGAGGAATTCTATCATGCGTATTAACCACAATATCAGTTCTTACAACACTCAGCGTCAGCTGACCGCTAACAACAATGCTCAAAGTAAATCTTTGGAGAAATTGTCTTCGGGTTACCGTATTAACCGCGCAGCTGATGATGCTGCTGGTTTGGCGATTTCCGAGAAAATGCGTAATCAAATCCGCGGTCTGGAGCAAGCTTCCAAAAATGCTCTGGATGGTATCTCTCTGATTCAAACTGCTGAAGGTGCACTGAATGAGACTCATGCAATGCTCCAACGTATGGGTGAACTGTTTACTCAAGCTGCCAACGAAACGTTGACTACTTCGGACGTAACGAAAATTCAATCAGAAATTACACAGTTGAAAGAACAAATTAATAACATTGCCGAACAAACTTCCTTTAATACTAAGAATCTTCTCGGGAATGCTGCTCCAGCCTCCCTTACTTTCCAAGTAGGTGCCAATGAAGATGAGACGATTACTATTAACCTTCAAAAGGCTACTGCTACAGAGCTTGGTCTCGATGATTTGGAAGATCTGGAAGATGCCACAAATGATCAAGCTAAAGGGAATATGACGATCATCAAGGCGGCAATTGACACGGTGTCTGATATCCGTTCCAATCTTGGTGCTGTTCAAAATCGTTTGGAACACACAATCAATAACCTGGGAACGACTTCTGAAAACTTGCAAGCTGCCGAATCCCGTATCCGTGATGTAGATATGGCGAAAGAAATGAGTGAATCCACGAAGATTAATATTCTTCAGCAAGCTGCGACTGCGATGTTGGCACAAGCTAACCAACAACCACAAGGCGTACTGCAGTTGCTTCGTTAATTGATAATTTAACGTGGAGCCGGCCGGGTTAACCGGCGGGCTCTTTTTCTATAATTAATTCAGGGAGTTGAGAAGGATGCGAGTAGATGCGTTCTCTGATGTGAAAATTCCCCCATCGCAAGAGTCCCTTCAGTTGAGTCAGAACGAAGGTAAGAGCACCAGTCAGCAAGTAAATAATATTAACTCTATCGGCGAGAAACGACTCAACGATTTAATCGAGCATGGGAATAAGGTCCTTCAACGAATGGATACTCATCTGCAATGGTCTTTGCATAAGCAAAGCCAAAAATTAATCGTCAAAGTTTTAAATACGGAAACGGATGAAATTGTGCGAGAGATTCCTCCTGAGAAATATCTTGATTTAGTTCAAAATTTATGCGAGCAAGTCGGTTTATTCCTAGACGAAAGGAAATAAAGGTTGGGAGGGAAAAAAATGCCGATAAGATTGAGTGGAATGGCTTCAGGATTGGATACAGACACTTTAATTAAAGAGCTCATGCAAGCTCAGAGGACACCGTTAAATAAGCTGATTCAAGAGAAGCAAACCATCGCTTGGAAAAGAGAGTCTTATAGAGAAACGAATACAGCTTTAACCTCGATTCGTAATCTGGTTGAGAAGATGCGTTTCTCCAATGCTTTTAACAAGCAGTCTGCTTCAAGCAGCGATAATAGTGTGGTTACGGCAACGGCTTCTTCTACGGCTTCCAGTGGCAGTTTCGCGATTCGCGTCGACAGTCTTGCGTCGAGTGCTCTTATTGCGGGTGATAAGGTCACGGTCGACTTAAAATCAAAAATCAACACCCCCGGATCTTTTGAAATTGTTGGTCCAAACGGCAGTAAGTCCGTACAGATAACAGCTGATTCAACATATGAATCGGTTATGAAGCAAGTAAACGGTTCCAACATCGGGGTTACGATGAGTTATGATAGTATCAATGGCCGATTTATGTTGAGTTCAAATACGACGGGAAAGACATCAACCATTCTAGTTAACGATGATTCGAGCAGTACCGCCGCACAATTTTTTGGACTGACCACGATGGTTGATACAACTGATCAAGATGGAAATCCAATAAGAGAGAATCGCGCAGTTGCAGGATCTAATGCTTTAGTGCAAGTGAATGGGAAAAATATGGAAATAGAAAATAATGCCTTCGAATTTAATGGGGTTCGATTTGATCTAAAAGGTGTATCAAATACAACGGTTTCTGTTACCGTTGCCAAGGATACTTCTAATATTGTCGACCAGATTAAAAGCTTTGTTGAACAATACAACAGTTTAGTTGATTTGGTGAATGATAAAACCAAGTCTACTCCCAATCGTAACTATACCCCATTGACAGACGAGCAAAAGGAATCAATGAGTGAGAAGCAGATCGATCTATGGGAATCAAAGGCGAAGTCTGGTTTGTTATATCGCGATGATATACTCCAAGAGACACTGTCTGCTCTTCATAGTGCGCTTGTGAATAATGTTAGTGGTTTGAAGGACGAGATGAATTCGTTATCTGATATTGGCATAACCTTCAAGAAATATACTACTGGCTTGAAAACAACGGAACTAGGCAAGTTGGAAATCGATGAGACTAAGCTGAATGAGGCCGTAACCAATGATCCTGATGGTATTATGAGGTTGTTTACGAAAACAAGCTCACTAGACCCAAAGGACAGTGCTTACCAGAGCCAAATAGGTTATGCGGAAAGATTATATACGACGCTTACGAACTCTGTTAACAAAATAATTAAAAGAATCGGTTCAGGGACCGTAGCTGATGCCGTTGATGGGAGTCAACTGGGTCAGAAAATCGACACCATTAACGACCGGATGTCTACTATGGAAGCAAGACTAAAGATGATCGAAGATCGCTATTATAAGCAATTTACAGCCATGGAACTTGCCATGCAAAAATTGAACAATAAAAGTTCTTGGCTTATGTCACAGTTGTATAGTTGATTAGTGTTTGTTGTAAATACCATATTCAAATTAAAGACAACCTAGTTTAAAAGGGAGAGAGCAGAAATGAATGCGTTAAATTATCAACAACAATATGTTAAAACCAAGGTTGAAACAGCTAGTCCAGGTGAACTAACTCTCCTTTTATACGAAGAGTTGTATCGAAAGTTGAATATGGCTAAAGTACACTTTCTCAAGAATCAACAAACGGAGACGTTAGAAAGAATTCACGGAGCTAGTTCTATATTGTACGAGTTACTAGGAACACTTAATTTCGACTATGAAATTTCTGGACAGCTTCGAGATTTGTATATGTTTTATTTGAGACAGCTTAATGCCTTTGTCATTGAAAAGGATATAGAGTTATTAGAGCAAGTCCTGGAATTTGCCCAGGGATTTGCATTGACTTGGAAAGAAGCAGTTCAAATTGCAAAGACAACAAGAGGGAACTGATATGAACCGTTACCAGTTAATGCTGAAACTAAAGGAGACATACGAGGGAATTTTGCAATACAGAGATGCGAATCGTTTTTTACAAAGAGAGTCCGAAATTGATGAAGCATTCCTAGAATTGCAAGCTCTTTCTCATGACCCTTATAGCGATTCAGAAAGAGACTTGCTCAAGATCATATCTGAATTAAATCATGCTATGGAAGAGTTGTTAGTGGATTCGATGAATCAATTGCAACATACTCGCATGCAGACACCAAGAGCATCAAAACAGTACGAGACACCTGGAATCGCAGAATCATATTTCTATGATCGAAAATTATAATTAGGAGGGTGTGTATGATCAAGCTGAGGAAGCTTTTGATAGTGCTTTTAATGTTATTCGTTAGTGCAAATCTAGTAGTTCCATTAACTCCAATTGAAAGTGCAGTAGGAGATTATGTAACTGCATCAACAAAGGTTAATCCAACTGAGATCTTGGTCGGGGACGAGACAGAGGTGACATTGAATATTAAAGGAACACCCCCTGTCAATGTTGTTAAACCTAATGATGTTATCCTCATCATCGACCGATCTGGAAGCATGGGGACTGAAAAAATGAATGCCGCCAAGGATTCGGCTAAAGGCTTTATCGATTTAATGGACTTTACGAAACATCGTGTTGGAATCGTTGATTATAGTGATACAATATCGTCAACTGAATTGACTACTGATACACAAAGCGTAAAAGCATATATTGATACCTTGAGAGCCAGTGGCCAGACTAATACCGGTGATGCTATTCAGAGGGCAACTGAATTATTGGCTACTCATCGCACGGATGCGCAACCGGTTATTGTTTTGTTGACAGATGGAGAGGCGACAGGAACCGGTGATGGATTGAACGCCTTCGATTATACTTTGAAAAAGGCGAATGAAGCTAAGGATGCAGGAATTGTATTCTACACAATTGCATTACTTAATTCCAATGCCGATCCAGAGACAAGTGCTCCTAACATCTTATTAAAAAATATGGCCACTACTGCACATCACCATCATTTTGTGCTAGGTTCTGTAGGGTTGGCTGATATTTACAGAGCTATTGTACAAGAGATTGGCCTGGCTAGCGCTTATGACATTGTTGTGACTGCAGTTGTCAATAATGCATTCGAAATTGTACCGGGGTCTTACGACAAAAACATACCTAAACCTACAGTTAACGGTAATACACTCACATGGAGTTTTTTGGAGTTGAAAAACGATAACCTACAGTTTACTTATAAGGTTCGCCACAAATCCGATAGAGTAGCAGGTACATATCCTGTAACTACATCGTCTTCAAATATTACTTATAAAGATTATGCAGGTTCAAATAAACAATATACGATTCCTTCAGCTAATGTAGTAGTGAAATATCCTGCACCTATTATTACTTTGGTTAATCCCAGCAAGGGGCATATTTCAGGTAATGAAGAGGTCACGATTACAGGAGAGAATTTCCTCCCTGATCCGAGAGTGAGATTTGGTGGAGCGAGTGCAAAGAATGTAACCTATATTAGCGATACTGAAGTAAGGGTCACTACTCCTTCAGTCAAACAAGGCAATACTACAGTTACTCTAACCAATACAGATAACCAATCAGCTACTGCGGATTTTGGATTTTATGCTCAACCTGAGGTATCTAGTTTAACTCCAGACAAAGGTCCGGTATCGGGGGGCACTAGGCTAATCATCAATGGTAAGCATTTCTTGTCTGGTGTAAAAGTAAAGGTTGGTGATAATTACTCGCAGAATGTGACGTATCATTCTTCAACCTATCTATTTGCAGTTACTCCAGAAGTTGAACAACCGGGCCTAGTAGACGTAACAATCGAAAATCCAGACGGAACAGAATTAATACTTCCAAATGCCTTTACATACGAACCTCTTCCTTCTGTTGAACTATTATCTGTGTCTCCAAATGAAGGTGTAGTCACAGGAGGAACAATTGTTACCTTAACGGGCAAGCTGTTTAATAATACAAGCAAAGTGTACTTTAACGATGTAGAAGCATCCTCTGTTGCATATAATGACAATACTAGAATAACAGCGAAAACTCCTGCCTGGGCACAACCGGAGACGGTGGATGTAAAAGTTGTTAACAGGGATGGAACAGAGTCTGTTTTGCAACAAGCTTTTACTTATACAGAGCCGCCTGCGCCTAGTGCACCATTGATCTCAACGCTAAGTCCTAGTAATGGAGCGCTGACTGGGGGGACAATTGTTTATGTGGACGGAAAGTTTTTTGTATCAGGAGCTAAAATCGTAATAGGTGGCACTGAAACTGTAGATGCCAATTATGTTAGTTCGACAAGAGTGACATTTAGAACGCCGGCATGGTCCACACCTGAAACGGTAGATATAACAGTAGTAAACCCTGATGGGCAATCCCATACTTTGCCTGGGTCCTATACTTATAACCCTCCTCCAGAAAGACCTGCCCCAACACTCAGAGGATGAGTCCAGCTAATGGGCCATTGGGTGGAGGAACGACTATTTATATAGATGGAACTTCCTTTACAACAGATTCCAAGCTGTATTTCATAATGGATGGACAAGAAGTTGAGTTAAACGCTACTTTTGTTAATGCTACCAGATTAGTAGCTAAGACTCCTGTTGGGACGATGCCCGGCCCCGTGGATGTTAAAGTTGTAAATGCCGATGGGAAGTCTGGTGTATTGGCTGGCGGTTTCACTTACGATGCACCCCCAGTATTTCCAGATCCGGTCATTACAAGTATTGCTCCAAACCAGGGAAGCAAGCGTGGAGGTAACTTGATCGATTTATATGGAACGGGTTTCCAGCGCGGTGCCCGTGTAGTATTAGGAACTGAACAATTGGATTTGGCTGCTTATATGAGTACAACTAATGTAAGAGTCAGGGTGCCGGCGGTAAGTACGGAAGGAGCCGTGGACGTAACCATAATCAACCCGGATGGAAAGTCTCACACCCTTGTCGGAGGGTATACCTACCTTGAAGACCTGCCAGTGATTACAGGTATTTCACCAAGCTCTGGCCCTATGGCTGGGGGAACCAATATTTATGTTGACGGTAGGTACTTCACGTCTAATATGATCGTTACATTAGATCATGTTGAGTTGACGTATACGTATGTGAATTCCACTCGGATAGTGGTTAGAACACCTGCTGCTTCAACTCCAGGAGATGTAGAACTTACAGTATCAAGCCCATCAGGAGCTGCGTCAACAACGACATTTACTTATGAGGCACCTCCTGTTCTACCTGCTCCAACTTTAACAGGGTTATCTCCAACAACAGGTCCAATCAGAGGTGGTACGAATATCTACATTGATGGAAGAAATTTGAGGTCTGGTGCCAAGATCGTTTTTAACGGTATCGAATATGCTGTGACCTTCGTGAATTCTACCCGAGTAGTCTTTAAAACCCCGGCAGCTTCCGCAGCGGGTATTATATCTTTTTATATTGTGAATCCAGATGGACAGCAAAGCGGTACATTGAATTTTGAATATAAGTAAAGCGGTTATAAATATATAAAGGGCCAATGGCCCTTTATATATTTATATATTCAAATTTATTGTGAGGACTTGATTATGATAACAACTTTACCGATTTCGGCTTGTTTGATTGTAAAAGATGAGGAAATGTATATCGAACAGTGTATTCAATCGTTAAAACCAGTAGTTAATGAAATCATTGTTGTGGATACGGGTTCTACAGATCAGACCCTTGCAAAGTTGGAACAGAATAGCATTAACGTGTTTCATTACGAATGGAATAATAGTTTCTCTGAAGCAAGAAATTATGCTATCAGTTTGGCTAGTGAGCCAACCATATTGGTTATAGATGCTGATGAAACTTTAGACCCAAGTACAGTGCCCTCTTTAAATGAATACTTGTCTCATTCTAGAAATCTCCCTGCTTCAGTTAACATAGTGAGCAAATTGGATCGTTATAGAAATGTAAACTCTAGAATAACACGTTTATTTCCTAATTCTGAAGATTATCGTTATCATGGGATGATTCATGAACAACTTTATTATAAAGGAAATTCTATCAATGAAGTAAAAACAACAAATGTTGTTTTGCATCATTTTGGCTATGATGAAGCAGAAGTAAAGAAAAAACAAAAAATTAACAGGAACTTGGAACTGCTGGAAAAGCAACTAAAAAGCGAACCAGAGTCCACTTACTTAAGGTATCAAATAGGCCAAACATATTATGTAGGCGGTCATTATCATCAGGCGATAGAAAATTTTGATGAAGTATTGCAATTAATCTCGTCACAGGACACAATTCCGTCCTTTCTTCCTACAGTTTTCCTTTCATATGGTTACTGCTTGCATAATACTTCACAGTATCCAATATTAGATCGTCTTTTGAATGATGCATTTGAATTCTTCCCTGATTACACTGATTTGTATTTCCTATATGGAGTTTCTCTAATCCAAAGGGGTAATCTGAAAGATATAGAAGTCATTAAGGAAACATTCGAGCATTGTATTGCAATGGGTGAAGTGACAAATCCAATATACGAGTCTGTTGAAGGTGTTGGGTCATATAGATCGTACTATAATCTCGGAGTATATTATGAGGCGACAAACCAAGTTGAAATAGCCATCAATTGCTATAATGAAAGTGCTGAAATGAATTTTGAACCAGCCAGGATACGAGTTGAAAACATAAAAAAACATAGATAATTTGATTTTTTCACAAATAACTCCGTGAATCTGCCTATATAAGTAGGAGATTACGGGGTTTTTTTTGAATAGCATAACAATCATTGGAATAAACGTCGATAAATATATTAGGTAAATTATCTGCTAGATACGGAGGCTCAACGTGAGAAAGCAAGTACAACTACAAATAATGAGTATTCTTCCAACTATCCTGGAAGGTGTTAACTATGCCGTGACTACGAATTCGCAGCAAGCAGCTATTGTCCTTGGCGACTGCTATTCCACAATTAAATCTATAATGGATTTTTTTAAAATCGGACTTACAGAAGAACGGTTCGACTTTTATCAAGGTTTATTAAATGAGACATTAGAAATACTTGAGAATATTCATGAAAAAACAGCTTCTGGTCATGCAGCTTCTGATTTATCTTATAAATTTAAGAAAGTGCTTCGTAAAGTTGAGAGGGAGCTGGAACAAGAATCTGAAGTGAAGATCGAAGTGGTTTTCATGCCCTATAAATCAAGTATGTGGGATAGCCTTGAAAGTATATGGTTAGCGGCTAAGGAAGACAAGAGGTGCAATCCGACCGTTATACCGATTCCCTATTATGATAAGCACCCAGATGGAACGGTAGCAGCAATACATTATGAGGGGGGACAGTTTCCCGACCAAGTCCCCATTGTACACTATGACAACTATGATTTAAGTTCAAATTTACCAGACATCATATATATTCATAATCCTTATGATGACAGCAACAGGGTTACTTCAGTTGATCCGAGATATTATTCCCATCATTTAAAACAATACACGAATATACTTGTCTATGTTCCATATTTTATTTCCGGAGTGTACGCGAATGTTGAGGCTTTTGCACAGAAACACCTTACATCATGTTTAAAATCAGTGGATCAAATTGTTGTTCAGTCACATATGCACAAGAAACTGTATTCAGCCTGTGGAGTGAATGAAAATAAATTACTTGTACTTGGTTCTCCTAAATTGGACTCTGTGAAAAATATGGTCAAGGAGCAAAGTCTAATTCCTACAGATTGGATTAAGAAGATGGAAGGAAAGAAAGCGGTTGTATTAAATAGCAGCATCGGTTCTCTATTGGTAGCTCCAAACTATCTTACTGAATTAAAGCAAAGAATATCAATCATACTGTCTTTTAATGAATTATTTCTCATATGGAGACCTCATCCTTTACTAAAAACCACTATCTCCTCTATGAGACCAGCTTTATTAGGTGAGTATAATGAAATCATTCAAATGGTTCAGAAACATGAGAATGCTGTCCTTGATCAGTCTGGAGGTACATTATCTGCAACCATAGCGTCATGCGGGATGATAAGCGACACCAGTTCTTGGGCACGTCAATATATCGCAACTGGAAAGCCTGTGTTAATGCTTCAGGGAACTAGCCGAGCTAAAAATGGCAAATTATGTGTATTTGATCATTTTTCCAGCTATTTTTTAAATGATGGTTACAACATAGAGGAGTTTTGTCGTTTGCTTATTTCCGGTGAAGACGAAAAGAAGGCGGAGCGATTGAGGGATGTAAGAAATTCAATAGTGAATACGGACGGCTCTTGTGGCAAAAAAGTAAACCATCAAATAATTAGTCTTCTGAGGTGAGCGGATGAGGTACGGAATTATCTCATATAGAAAAGCAGTTAGACCCAATGGCACAAAATGGACAAACTTGGGAGATCCCATTCAGTCTTACGCAATGATTAAAATTTATGAAGAGATGGGCATACGGGAGTCTGAACTCGTTAAAATCAATAGAAATTCATCAAAGACATATGACGGAGACTATGTTATCTTTCCATTGCTTTAATATGATTTTCGATAGAAAAAAACATAATGCGTTACCGGTTTTAGACAAGATCACCCCTGTTTTTGTAAGTTTTCATTTACATTCGCGTAACTTAGATTCAGAACTCGTACATCATTTGAAGACTTATGAGCCAATAGGATGTAGGGACGGAAGAAACTATGGCTGTTTTAAGAAGTCACGGTATTCGTGCTTATTTGTCAGGATGTGTTACAGCAACGTTACCGAAACGACAAAAAACACCAAAAGATAGCAAGATTTACTTTGTCGATTGTCCCCAAGTCTGAAGAATTTCATTCCACAAAGTATTTTAGATAATTCGGAGTTTCTTACGCATATGCCTTATATTCGAAGGGTTTCCGAAGATATCTTTCTAACAGACGAGGAAGAACAAAATTATTATCAGCAAGGTGTTAATCAACTTAAGCTTTATGAAAATAATGCTAGTCTCGTTGTAACTTCAAGATTACATGTAGCTGCACCCTGCATGGCAATGGGGATACCTGTCATACTTGTCAGTGAAAACTTTGACGGCAGATTCTCATGGATTGATAAGTATTTGCCACTCTATACTCCTGGCGAGTTTAGCGAAATCAACTGGAATCCGAGTCCTGTCGACTACGAAGAGGACAAAAAGATAATTAAGAAACAATTCATTTACAGAATAAAGAAGGCGTATGAGGAAAACCACCTCTTATACGAGTGAAGCGGTTTATACAAGAATAGACGGAGATCGGTGTATAATAAAGGAATCATTGATTCATTAGAACAAATATCAGAATTGCCGGAACAAGTAAATTATGCATTATGTGGTGTAAAGGGAGAGACGATGAACCTGCACCATATAATCGCCGATCATTTCCCTAAATGGAACTTATGTACGGTTATAGACGATAACTACACGGTGAATATCAAGGGTATAAGATTAGAAAGTCTAAAGATATCCCTGATTTGAATAAGAAAATAATTTATTTTGTTGTTCCTGAAGCCGCTCATGACTTTGCATCCAAGTTTCTGAAAGAACAGATGTTTTCTTATTAAAAACAAAACAGATATCATTGAAATTTAAATCAAAGGTACTTGAAAACGATGAGATATGCAATGAGAAGAGAAGTTCAAACCGTTGAACTTTCTAAAAGCGAATTACGCAAAATGCAAATGAATATGCTTGAGATACTGATTGAAATTGATCGTATCTGCCGAAAACATAAAATAAAGTATTCTTTAGATGGAGGGACATTTCTTGGTGCGGTTCGCCATAAAGGATTTATTCCATGGGATCCTGACGCAGATATCGTGATTTTGAGGAAAGATTACGAAAGGTTTAAATATGCCTGTGAAGAAGAACTGAACCACTCTTGTTTTTTCTTGCAAGATTATAAAACGGACCAATATTACAGATGGGGTTACGCTCGATTGCTTCGGAAAGGCACTTCGTACGTTAGGGCAGGACACGAACATCTTAAATCACAAAATGGTGTGTTTGTAGATATTTTCACTTTGGATAGCGTTCCGAATCCTTATTTAGGAAGAGTCCTTCATAAATTTATTTGCTACTGCATCCGAAAATCTTTATGGTCTGAGGTAGGAAAGATTGTACATCCGAATCTTCTTTTACGAACTTACTACAAACTCATATCGAAAATCAGCAAAGAGTCCCTATTCCATATAAGAGATAAAGTTGCTGATTTATGTAACAAGAATGATCAATCGACTTTAGTTCGACATATGTGTTCGCCACATCCCCCAAAACACTCCTATGGTTTTCCAAGGAGTCTATTCAACTCTTTAAGTGAGTACGAATTTGAAGGCCACAAGTTTTTGGGATTTACCGAATATGACTGGTATCTAAAATCGATTTATAACGACTACATGACACCCCCGGCAGAAAAGGATAGAGCAAGCCATATCCCCTGCTCAAGTTACTCATTCATAGAACCGACAGAGCTCAAAGTAAACAAGGATTATTAATTGTATGAGGGGAAGCGTAATTATACATGATGACAACTGCACTAATATTCGCAGGTGGCACCGGTTCCAGAATGAATAGCAGATCAAAACCAAAACAATTCCTCGAGTTACACGGTAAACCGATCCTTATTCATACGTTGGAACATTTTGAATATAGTCAAGAGATTAGCAGTATAGCTGTTGTTTGTCGTGAGGATTGGATAGATTATCTTAAAGAACAACTAAAACATCATTTTTTCGAGAAAGTGCGCTGGGTAGTCCCTGGAGGTGAAACGGGGCAAAAATCGATATTTAATGGACTAAAAGCAATCTATGAATCATGTGATAACCCGCAAGATACAATTGTTTTAATACATGACGGTGTTAGACCGTTAATTAATGAGAAAGTTATTTCCGATAATATAGCTGCTGTAAAACAATTTGGATCGGCAATCACTGTGACTAAAGCAGTAGAGACCGTAATTAGTACGAATGACCAGAATGAAATTGTTGACATTCAGGATCGAAATCTTGCGAAAATAGCCAAAGCTCCTCAAAGTTTCTATCTCAATGATATTATGGGTGCGCACCTAAAAGCGATAAAAGAAAATAATGTGAAGATGGTGGATTCGGCATCATTAATGTTGCATTATGGTTACAAACTGCATACCGTGGACGGTCCCGTTGAAAACATCAAGATAACGACTCCTTTGGATTACTACATTTTCAGAGCTATATATGAAGCTCGAGAAAACTCTCAGATTTTTGGATTGTGAGATGACTAATAGATGAATATTGAAGCACCTAACGATTGCATATTGCAAAGAGATATTAATAGAGTTGCTCGGGAGTTGGTGAATTTCCCCGAGCTCAATCACAAAACGATTTTTGTAACAGGCGCAAGCGGTTTATTGGGTTCGCTTACTGTTAAATCGCTACTATGTTTGAATCGCTGCTATCGTTTTAATGTGTCTATAGTTGCATTAGTAAGGAGCTCGGAGAAAGCTGAAGCAACTTTTGGTAACCTGATTCATGATGATAAATTACGAATAATTGTCGGAGATATTGTGGATATTCCTGATATTAGTGAACCTATAGATTATATTATTCACGGAGCAAGTGTGACTTCTTCTAGAGATTTTGTAGAGCATCCCGTAGAGACTATTTTTACAGCCATTAACGGAACGAATCAAGTGTTAGAGCTGGCAAAGTTGAAAAATATAAAAGGTATGGTATATATGTCGTCACTAGAGATATATGGTACATTCAACTCTGATATTCCCGTAAAGGAAGAAGCAGGGGGTTATATCGATCCGCTAGTGGTTAGGAGCAGTTATTCAGAAAGTAAACGTATGGTAGAAAATCTATGTTGTGCTTACTCGTCGGAATATGGGCTTCCCGTAAAAGTTGCAAGACTTACACAAACGTTTGGTCCAGGCGTGTCATATAACGACAATCGAGTCTTTGCCCAATTCGCGAGAAGTGTTATTGAGCAAAAAAACATTGTGATGCACACAGATGGAAGCACGGTTAGAAATTACTGTTACACCAGTGACGCAATTAGAGCGTTATTTTATATTTTATTAAAAGGAAAAAAAGAATCGGCTTACAATGTAGCAAATATGGATACTGGCATATCGATCCGTGATATGGCCGAACTTGCATCTAAGTTTGGTTCCGATACGGAGATTGTGTTCGAATGCGCTGATAACGAAAAACACGGATATAATCCGCCGGTTAAAATCTGTCTTGACAGTTCCCGTCTGAAAACACTAGGTTGGTCAGCCGAGGTAGGGTTGGAAGAAATGTTCCAAAATCTAATAAAAAGTATGAAATTAGTCTGATAAAGCCTTGAGATTAAAGTGAAGAAAATAATGATAAGCAGGTATGGCGATGAAAAAGAAGATTGCTTTAGTGGGACTTAATAATTTTAATAACATGGGAGATCAAATCATATCGGAAACTATGCAGTATCTGGTTCAAAAGAAGCGGGAGGATAAAGTTGAAACATATTTTGTGGACATCAATCCATACGATTCTTTTTGCGAAGAAAAGATACCGATTCGGTTCAAATGTTTTAATTTAATTAGAAAGCTAGAGCCTATCTCTAAACTTTTTAAGCGTTCAGACGAAGTTACCTATTATATCCAATACTTTTCATGGAAAATCAAACTGTATAATTATTATAAACAACACTTAAATAAAGCAGATGCTATTATTTTTACTGGCGGTGCTTTTATCAAATATCATACACAAGAACTGAACTATTTAGTAGACATGGTCACCGAAATAGCCATGAAACAAGATATCCCGGTGATGATGAGTGGAATGGGCTTAGAAGGTTATAGTTCAACAGATCGAAGATGCCAAAAACTTAAAGAAGCTATTAATAGACCATGTGTAAAGATGATTACGACGAGAGACAATCTAACACTGCTAAATGAAAAGTACATCGACAATAAATCTATAATTACTGCACTGGTCGGAGATCCTGCATTTTATATTCCAGAATATTATCAGATTGAAAGGGTAAGAAGCGGTCGAATCGGTCTGGGAATAATTCGAAGTGATAATTTTATGAAATATGGAATTAATTATTCAGAAGATCAAGTGATGAATCTATATCAGGATATTGTCAAAGAGCTTGAGAAAAGAAAGCTTCCATGGACGTTATTCTCGAATGGTTTTACTTCTGATTATAATTTTGGATTACAGTTGCTAGATAGTTTAGGCATGGATCGTAATAATCTTATGCCGCGACCGAAAAATACGAAAGAATATGTTGGTATGGTTTCAAAATTTGACGTTATAGTTGGAGCGCGTTTGCATGCTATTATTACAGCCTACTCGTTAGATATCCCAGCGATTGGTTGATCTGGAATGAAAAGCTAACGCTGTTTGGAGAATTAATTGGTAAGGAACAAAATTTTTTGAATGTTACTAATATTAATGCGCAGTTTATAGTCGATATGGTAGAAAAAAAACGTCATGATGATTATGATGTAAAACAAAGAGATGAACTAAAACAGTTAACAGACATATATTTAGATATTTTTATTAATACGCTGTGAAAATATGTTTCACAATCTGCCTGCATGGTTAAATAACCTTAAACCTAATAACCCTCTTTTTTCACTATCGTCTAGCAAACTCAGTGTCTAAGGATGTCGATAAGACTTTTCGACAATATTAGACGTATCCTTTTAAGAAAAACCGTCTTTAGGGTAATTGACACTGCAAACGCCGGGTGCTATAGTCGGAAATGTGGACAATTAGTGTCACACTTTATTTGACAATGAAGGGAATGTTAGTGCATGCAAGGTAAAGTTAAATGGTTCAACGCAGAGAAAGGTTATGGCTTCATCGAGACTGAGGACGGCGGCGATGTATTTGTACACTTCTCCGCGATTCAATCCGAAGGCTTCAAGACGCTGGAAGAAGGACAATCCGTTGAATTCGAGATCGTTGAAGGCGCTCGTGGCCCGCAAGCAGCTAACGTAATCAAGATCTAATCATCCCGGCATAGCGACCTACATAAACGGTATAGATGGTTAACAATTGAAGATTCGCTAGCGAAAGACTCCGGATCATTCCGGAGTCTTTTTCTATTTTTATATCGGGCAGATCACACCGAGAAGGAGTTCTCCGGAGGTCGTTTCAGCACCCGATATCCGGGTTAAATAATAACAATCCGAGTTGTGCAATAATTCACAATTCCGACTTTTACATGGGCTTAACAAAATGCTATAATGAAGATGCAAAGGAGGAGTGCCCAATGCAATTCAGTATCCGAGGTCAACAAATCGATGTGACCGATGCTTTGAAGGACTATGTTGACAAGAAACTCAGCAGGCTAGATAAGTATTTTGAAGCACCCCCCGCCTCCGAAGGATATGTAACCCTTAATGTCATTCGAGGAATGCACACAGTGGAAGTAACCATTCCGCTCACAGGCGTGGTACTGCGTGCGGAAGACCGGAGCGATGATATGTACGCTTCGATTGACGCTGTTGTGGACAAGTTGGAACGTCAGATTCGCAAGCACAAGACGAAGCTGAACCGCAAGATCAAGCAAGAAGGCGGCCTCAAGGCGCTCATTGCTGAGAACGGTGTGGCGGCAACCAGCCAGGCGGAAGCCGAGCCGATGTATGATGAAGACAACTACGAAGTGGTTCGTACAAAGCGTTTTACCATGAAACCGATGGACGTGGAAGAAGCGATCCTGCAGATGAACATGGTCGGCCATAATTTCTTCGTATTCTCCAACATTGAAACTGAGGAAGTGAATGTCGTCTACAAGCGCGATGACGGCAAGTATGGCTTGATTGAACGAGATTAAGGTAATGTTAACTTAAACATGCATATGTAAGATGAGCTTCATCCGCTTCCAGCGGGTGGGGCTCTTTATTTGAATAGGACGCGTATTTCTTAGGTACAGAACTCCGCTTACTCGGATGGATAATATATTTGAGTACAGAGGCAGGGATGCGGCTATTACAAGCTTGGGTAAATCCACCACGCAACTTTTACGTGTGGATCGTCGTCTAATACCTAGTAAGGCTGTCATAGAACTCTTCGTGTCAGCACAGCAATTTGTTGCGGCATCCCTTACAAACTGTTACAATTTATGCAAACCCTCATTACTGTGGGACAGGTCTGTTTAACCTGCGCAGTTATGAGATCATCATATGGTATTATGAATCGATTTCATCATTTAACCCTTTGGCATTTAATGAAGTTGATTCTATCACTTGTTTTGCACGAAAGGGGTTAACCATGCTAGGACTTGTCAAAAAGATATTCGGCGACACCAACGAGCGTGATGTCAAACGTCTCATGAAGACGGTCGAGGTAATCAACAAAATGGAACCGGAATTTGAGGCACTCTCGGATGAGCAACTTCAAGGCAAGACCGCAGAGTTCCGTGCACGGATTGAGAAAGGCGAGACGCTGGAGGAGATCCTTCCCGAAGCCTTTGCCACGGTTCGTGAAGCATCCAGGCGTGCCTTGGGCAAACGTCATTATGACGTGCAGCTCCTTGGAGGTATGGCCCTCAACGAAGGCAGAATTGCAGAGATGAAGACCGGTGAAGGTAAAACCCTGGTAGGTACCCTTCCGGTATACTTGAATGCCCTGCTTGGCAAAGGAGTTCACGTGGTAACCGTCAACGATTATCTGGCACAGCGTGACAGCCAAGAGATGGCGCAGATATATAACTTCCTGGGCATGACGGTCGGGGTGAACCTGAGCGGCATGGAGCACCCGGATAAACAGCAAGCGTATGCTTGCGATATTACGTATGGTACGAACAATGAGTTTGGCTTCGATTACCTGCGTGACAACATGGTGTTGTACAAAGAGCAGATGGTTCAGCGTCCGCTGTACTTCTGTATTATTGATGAAGTGGACTCCATTCTGGTCGATGAAGCACGTACACCGCTCATTATTTCCGGACAGGCCCAGAAATCAACGGACTTGTATTATGCTGCAGACCGTTTCGTGAAACGCCTGACGGCTGAAGAGGATTATACAGTAGATATTAAGGTGAAGTCCGTAGCCCTGACGGAAAAAGGCGTAGCCACAGCCGAGCGTTCCTTCGGCATTGAGAACCTGTACGACCAAAATCATGTGACGTTGAACCATCACATTGTGCAGGCACTCAAGGCGAATGTCATCATGCGTCTTGATGTGGACTACGTTGTCACGGACGATGAAGTCGTCATCGTGGACGAATTTACGGGCCGTCTGATGGCCGGACGTCGCTATAGCGATGGTCTCCACCAGGCGATTGAAGCGAAGGAAGGTATCGAGGTTCAGAACGAGAGCATGACGCTCGCTACGATTACGTTCCAGAACTACTTCCGTATGTACCGCAAGCTTGCCGGTATGACTGGTACAGCGAAGACGGAGGAAGAGGAGTTCAAGAAGATTTATGGTCTTGAGGTTCTTCAGGTCCCTACCAATAAACCAAATCAACGTAATGATATGCCGGATGTCGTGTATAAGACGGAGGAAGGCAAGTTCAAAGCGGTAGTGACGGAGATCGTAGAGCGTCACAAGAACAACCAGCCGATTCTGGTCGGTACGGTTTCGATCGAGAACTCGGAGCGCCTGTCCGATATGCTGAAGCGTAAAGGCGTGCAGCATAAAGTATTGAACGCGAAATACCATGCAGAAGAAGCGGATATTATCTCTCGCGCCGGTCAACCGGGATCGGTGACGATCGCCACGAACATGGCGGGCCGTGGTACGGATATCGTGCTCGGTGATGGCGTACAAGCGGTAGGCGGTCTGCATATCATCGGTACAGAGCGCCATGAATCGCGCCGGATTGATAACCAGTTGCGCGGTCGTGCCGGACGCCAAGGCGATCCGGGGTCTACGCAATTCTACCTGTCGCTTGGCGATGAATTGATGAAGCGTTTCGGTACCGATAACGTCCTCAATATGATGGAACGTCTCGGCTTCGAAGAAGATCAACCGATTGAGAGCAAGATGATCACCCGTGCGGTGGAGTCGGCTCAGAAGCGGGTTGAGGGTAACAACTTCGATATGCGTAAAGTCGTTCTCCAATATGATGACGTGATGAACCAGCAGCGTGAGATTATTTATAAGCAGCGTCGTGAAATTCTGGAATCGGCAGACATTAAGCAGATCGTTGTTGAGATGATTAAGCCGGTTATCGAACGGGTCGTTCAAGCGCACTGCAGTGACGACATTCCGGAGAACTGGGAACTGCAGAACGTGGCCGATTATGTGAACAGCAAGCTGTTTGACGAAGGTGTTATAACTCGTGAAGACCTCTGGGGTAAGGAAGCTGAAGAAATCACGGAATATCTGTTCGATCGTGTCATGAAGAAATACACGGAACGTGAAGAGGCAATTGGCGAAGAGATGGTACGCGAGTTCGAGAAGGTTATCGTGCTGCGTGCGGTTGATAGCAAGTGGATGGATCACATCGATGCGATGGACCAACTTCGTCAAGGTATTCATCTCCGTGCTTATGGCGGTACCGATCCGCTTCGCGAATACCAGTTCGAAGGGTTCGAGATGTTCCACGCCATGATTGCTACGATTCAAGAGGAAGTCTCGACGTACGTCATGAAAGCACAGATCGCAACCAATCAGGAGCGTCAAGCCGTTGTGGATGAGAACAAGGTATCCACGAACAGCAGCGAGCCTGCACAGAAGCGTCCGGTACAAGTGGCCGATCAGATCGGACGTAACGATCCTTGTCCTTGCGGCAGCGGCAAGAAGTTCAAGCATTGTCATGGGCAGGGTGCATAAGCCCTAACGTGCCTGGAGTGTTTGTCTGAACAACATTATATATCCTGTCTAACGAATAGACATGGACTTTCAACTCCCTTAAGAGCAGCTGGGGCGAGGAATGGTGGCTGAAGCAGCCATCGTTTCTGCGTTTCCTCCGTTACGCTTAAGGGAGTTTATCTGAATAAATAACGGCATGTATATTTTTGGTCCGGGATTGGAACGTTTTTCAAGCCATACAGGGTATACTGTGTAGATAATATGTGCGATAAGAAAGGGACGAGGAACATGATCGATCCAAGTGTGAAGCAAGACCTGCGCGAAATCAGCAAGAAACTAACCAATCTTAGGGGGTCTCTTTGACTTAGATCTCAAGCAGGAATTAATTGAGAACTTCGAGGAGAAGATGGCTGCCCCTGATTTTTGGGATGATAATGAGAAAGCGCAGGGCGTGATCGCTGAGATGAATGCGGTCAAATCCTCGGTTGATCAATATCTGAAGCTGCAGCAGGATTATGATGATGCGGTGGTGATGATCGAGCTGGCGGATGAGGAGGGCGACGATTCGCTCGCTGGCGAGATTGCCGATACGATCAAAGAACTGGTTGCGCGCGTGGAGGAGTTCGAGCTCCAACTGCTGTTAAACCAGCCATATGATAAAATGAATGCCATTCTTGAACTCCATCCTGGCGCAGGGGGCACCGAGTCTCAGGATTGGGGCCAGATGCTGCATCGGATGTACACCCGCTGGGCGGAGAAGCGCGGTTTTAAGGTGGAGACGCTCGATTATCTTCCGGGTGATGAAGCAGGTATCAAGAGTGTGACGCTGCTGATTAAGGGATTTAATGCGTATGGGTATTTGAAAGCGGAAAAAGGGGTTCATCGACTGGTCCGTATCTCCCCATTCGATTCCTCTGGCAGAAGACATACTTCGTTTGTGTCCTGCGATGTCGTACCCGAGATCACGGATGATGTCGAAGTTGACATCCGCACCGAGGATCTGAAGATCGATACGTACCGCGCCAGCGGCGCCGGCGGACAGCATATCAATACGACCGACTCCGCGGTGCGAATTACGCACTTGCCGACGGGCGTCGTCGTGACGTGTCAGAACGAGCGCTCCCAGATCAAGAACCGCGAGCGCGCGATGACGATGCTCCGCTCCAAGCTCTACGAGCGCAAGATTGAAGAGCAGAAGCAAGAGCTTGCCGAGATTCGCGGTGAGCAGTCGGACATCGCGTGGGGCAGCCAGATTCGCTCTTATGTCTTTCATCCATACAGCATGGTCAAAGACCATCGCACCCAGGTGGAGACAGGCAATGTCGGCGCGGTGATGGACGGCGATCTGGATACGTTCATCGATGGATATTTGCGCAGCCAGATCAAGCATGAAGTTGAGTAGGTAAGTTGAGGAGCGATTTAGTGAACTATGGCGCAATCCGCTGGTAATACGATCAATCGAAGAAAAAGAGAACCGCTCATCCCGATTAACGGTCCGCTGCGGCAGGCGGCGGATACCGTCTTCATCGTGGTAGGTTCCTTCATTATGGCTTTATCCTTCAACCTGTTCTTCTTGCCGAACGGGATAGCCTCCGGCGGCGTATCCGGGCTGTCGGTACTGGCTGAGGCTTGGCTTGGCATTGAACCGGCATACACGCAGTGGGCTTTGAATATCCCGCTGTTCGTCATGGGATTTTGGCTGCTTGGGCGTGAGTATGGGATCCGGTCTCTGCTCGGAAGCGTCATCTTGCCGTTGTTTGTTTTTCTCACCAAGGACTGGCCGGTACCGACCTCGAACCCGCTGCTGGCCTCCATCTATGGGGGGATTGGCGTCGGGATTGGAATGGGGCTGGTATACCGGGGCCGAGGCTCCACAGGCGGACTGACCATCGTTGCGCAGCTGTTGCAAAAATACAGCGGGCTCACCTTCTCCCTTTGCGTCGTGCTGCTGGACGCGATTGTCATCTCGTCCGCAGCCCTGGTGCTGTCATTCGAACAAGCGCTCTACGCTTTGATCGGTCTCTATGTTACAGGCAAGGTAATCGATGCTGTTGAACTCGGGTTCAGTTTTACGAAGGTGGCGTACGTTATATCGGATCATACCGAGCCGATCACGAAGGCCATATTGGAGGATTTGGATCGGGGGCTCACGAAGCTGACCGCAGAGGGTGGTTATACCGGTGAACATCGAACGGTGCTGATGGTCGTCGTGGGGCAGAGTGAGATTCCACGGCTGAAGACCTTGGTCCAGTCCGTGGACCCGAACGCGTTCGTTATCATCAGCAATGCACACGAGGTGCTGGGTGAGGGATTTCGAAATATTAAAATCTAAGGAGCAAATTGCCTTCAGATGAAAGGGCAGCGCGAATGCGCTGCCTTTTTTTTTGCGTAATAGGGATTGATTGCTGATAACACGGTGAATAATTCTTTATTTTTTAGCTAAAGGGCCTATAATTATAAATGAATGAAGAATGAGCTTGTTTTGCTCGCTAAAATAACCCAAATTGTAATAATACATTGTATTTATATGAATACGGTCGTATAATAATACATATTTAAGAGACGGATTTGAAGTTGTTCACTATCCGCTGCGATGGTGTTAATGAATTGAATACATGAATGGGATGACGGACCTTGTTTAAGGTCCTTTAACCGTTCTGTGGGGAGAGGAATGAACGAAATGACGAGTACAGCAACAGTGAGAGTAGCGATTGTCGGATCTACCGGATACGGCGGGGTGGAGTTGATCCGTTTGCTGCAGGCGCATCCGCAAGTAGAGATAACATCGGTCATATCTTCATCCAGTGCAGGCGTGCCGATATCGGATGGCTTTCCGCATCTGACGAACATTATCAAGCGGGACCTGGATGGTGTAGACCCGGCGGAGATCGCAAGGTAGCTGATGTGGTATTTGCAGCGACGCCTTCCGGCGTTAGCGCGAAGTTGGTACCCGATCTGCTGAATGCAGGTTTGAAAGTCATCGATTTGTCAGGCGATTTCCGTCTGAAGGACGGGTCTGTATATGAACAGTGGTATAAACACCCCGCTCCAAGTGCTGAGCTGCTTGAACAGGCTGTGTATGGTTTATGCGAAGTGTTCGGGGAAGAAGTGAAGGATGTTGATTTTATCTCCAATCCGGGCTGTTATCCGACGGCAACACTGCTCGGACTAATTCCGGCAATCCAAGCGGGCTGGATTGATCCTGCCTCACTGATCATCGATGCCAAGTCGGGTGTGTCCGGATCTGGACGGGGTACGAGTCTGACGGCGCATTATGCCGAGATTAACGAGAACTTTAAGGCGTATAAGGTGAATAAGCATCAGCATATCCCCGAAGTCGAGCAGGTATTAACGCGTGTGACCGGGGAGCCGGTTACCGTAACCTTTACGACCCACCTCGTTCCAATGACTCGAGGAATCATGACGACGATGTATGCCACGCTGAACGGCACTTATACCGAAGATGACTTTATTGAATTGTATCGCGAACATTTCCAGGGTCGCCCATTCGTAAGAATCCGGGATAAAGGGATATGGCCAGCCACGAAGGAAGTTAGCGGCTCCAATTATTGTGATATCGGATTTGCAGTAGATTCGCGTACGAACCGAGTGACCATTATATCGGTGATTGATAACGTGGTGAAGGGTGCGGCCGGCCAGGCGATCCAGAACCTGAACTTGATGATGGGATGGGAGGAGAGCCTCGGACTTACGTTTACACCGATTTATCCGTAAGCGCTTGAGGATACACACACATGGGAGACAATCAATTTACGATTATTGATGGGGGCAGCATCATAATGCCTCGCGGTTTCAAGGCAGCTGGTCTGCACTGTGGATTGAAGAAGACGGATCGCAACGATCTGGGAATTATTTTGTGCGATGTTCCAGCCGTTGCGGCGGCTGTATATACAACGAATCTCGTGCAAGCTGCACCGCTGAAGGTCACGCGCGAGAGCCTGCAGGACGGCAAGCTGCGTGCGATTGTGGTGAATAGCGGCAACGCGAATGCCTGCACAGGCATACAAGGGGAAGAGGACGCCTATACGATGCGTTCCAGTGCTGCAGCACGTTTTGGCATCGATGCACAGGATGTGGCGGTAGCCTCGACGGGAGTCATCGGAGAACTGCTTAAGATGGATCGGGTAACGACAGGGATCGTGAATCTGCCTGCGCAGCTTCGTGGGGATAGCGAGGGGGCGGAAGCATTCAGCCAAGCCATCCTGACCACCGATCTAGTGAAAAAAGAAGCCTGCGTCACCGTACAAGTTGGCGGGCAGCAGGTTACTATTGCAGGTGCGGCAAAGGGGTCCGGCATGATTCATCCGAACATGGCGACCATGCTCGGTTTCATGACCACCGATGCAGTCATCCGGCATGACGCTCTGCAATTGCTGCTCCGTCGGACGACGAATCTGACTTTTAACATGATTACGGTGGATGGAGATACGAGTACGAACGATATGCTGGTAGCCATGGCCAGCGGACTTGCGGACAATGAAGAATTGTCGCCGGAGCATCCGGACTGGGAAGCGTTCGCTGCCGGGTTCCATTACGTATGCCAGCAGCTTGCGATGGCGATTGCGCGTGATGGCGAAGGTGCCTCGCGTCTGATTGAAGTGCGTGTGCATGGAGCGGAATGTGATGACGACGCGCAGGCGATCGCGAAGACAATTATCGGATCCAGCCTCGTGAAATCGGCGGTGTTCGGCGCGGATGCCAACTGGGGCCGGATTATCGCCGCGGTGGGCCGCGCTGGCCGCCCTGTGAACCCGGAGACCGTGGACATTGCCATCGGGCCGATCCCGGTGCTCGAGCAGTCCAGACCGGTGGTCTTCGATGAGGATGCCGCGCTTGTCTATCTACAAGGCGATACAGTCGATATCGACGTGAAGCTGCACATCGGCGATGGATCAGCGACAGCCTGGGGCTGTGATTTAACCTATGACTATGTCCGCATTAATGCGGCGTACCGTACTTAGATTTTCGAATGAAGAGGGGGAGACGAACATGACAAGCACAACGGATCAAAAAGAGATCAACCGATGGATACAACCGGCAATGATACTTTTGTGATGAAGTGCGGCGGCAGCACGCTTGCTGCGCTGCCGAGCAGTTTCTTCGAGGACCTGAAGAGCCTGCAGCGCAAGGGAGTCCATCCCGTCATTGTGCATGGCGGTGGACCCGCAATCTCTGGCAATCTGGAGAAGCTCGGCATCGAGACCGAGTTCGTGAACGGACTACGCAAGACGACGGAAGAAGTGCTGGACGTTGTGGAGATGGTGCTGGCAGGTACGATTAATAAGCAGATTGTACGCCGCATTCAGAGCGTTGGCGGATCGGCTATTGGCCTGTCCGGCTCGGACGGGGGTTTGATTGAAGCGAAGCCTGTTTCGAATCATGCGGAGGTAGGCTGGGTCGGAGACGTTACCCATGTGAAGTCTTCGATACTGAATGGCGTGCTGGAGATGGGATATATGCCGATCGTGGCCCCGATTGGGGTTGATGCATCCGGGCAGCGTTATAACATCAACGCGGACACAGCAGCTGGGGCGGTCGCCTCGCATCTGGGCGTGAACCGGATGATCGTCGTGACCGATGTACCGGGCATCATGAGAGGCGCGGGCAGCGAGAAGCGGGTGCTTCCTACCGTTACCGTACAGCAGATCGAGGATATGATCGCGACAGGTGAGATCTACGGCGGCATGATCCCGAAAGTACGGGCGGCCATTAGCTGCATCCATGGACGGGTGCAGGAAGTGGTCATTGTGGATGGCAGCGAGCCGAACGTGCTGAGCCGAGTGCTATCAGGCGAGGTGCTCGGAACGCGGATCGTACGCATGTCGTGATCAATCTACCGGACTAACTTTACTTTAGTTAAAATGCTTCAACGGAGAAGGCGGAATTGTACTGTAGAAGCGAAGCGTTCGCCTTTGCCCATGGATTTTAACTACGCGATCGACTCATTCGAGAAAATCCAGGGGCAACAGCGATCGGAAGAACAATCCGCATTTGAAGTGCTGAGAATCTTACTATATAAAAGGAGCGTGAACGCAATGACAACCGATCCACAAGCAAATGGCATCGTAACGGGGAATGATAGCTCCCTCTTCCAGACTTATGCCAGATATCCCATCGCTTTAGTCAAAGGCGAAGGCAGCTGGCTCTGGGATGACAAGGGCAATCAATACCTTGATTTTATGGCAGGCCTGGCGGTGACGAACCTCGGACATGCGCCGGTAAAAGTAAAAGAGAAGCTGAAAGCGCAGTTGGATGAACTGTGGCATGTCTCGAACCTGTTCCACATTCCTGGCCAGGAGAAAGCGGCAGCTTTGCTGACCGCGAATACATGCGCGGATGCCGTATTCTTCTGCAACAGCGGCGCGGAAGCGAACGAAGCAGCCATTAAGCTGGCGCGTCGTTATCACCAGAAGGTGAAGGGAACAGACAGCTATGAAGTCATTACGTTCACGCAGTCGTTCCATGGACGCACGCTGGCAACGCTGACGGCGACGGGGCAAGACAAAGTGAAGGAAGGCTTCCTTCCGCTTCCGGCAGGATTCCTTAGCGTTCCATTGCATGATCTACCGGCGCTAGAAGCTGCGATTGGCAACAAAACGGCAGCGATTATGATCGAGATGGTTCAGGCCGAAGGCGGCGTTCACCCGGTTGAACCAGACTTCATCCAAGCCGTAGTGGCGCTGTGCAAGAAGCACGGGTTGCTGCTCATCGTTGATGAAGTGCAGACGGGCATGGGCCGAACCGGTAAGCTCTTTGCGCATGAGCATTACGGTATCGAGCCGGATATTTTCACCGTGGCCAAGGGGCTTGGCTCGGGCTTCCCGGTCGGTGCGATGCTCGGCAAAGCATACCTGCGTGACGCATTCACGGCTGGAAGCCATGCTACGACGTTCGGCGGTACGCCGATTGCCAGCGCGGTCATTCAAGCGACAATCGAGACAATGATCGAGGATAACGTACCGCAGCGTGCAGCGGATGCTGCTGAATATTTGATGGCGAAGCTGGATGAAGCACTTGGCAGCAACCCGTTCGTGAAGGCGATTCGCGGCAAAGGCTTGCTGATCGGGATCGAATGCGCGGAGCCGGTGGGCGATATTGTAGTGAAAGGACAGAGCCGAGGCCTGCTGTTCGTTACAGCGGGGCCGAACGTCATTCGCCTACTGCCGAACCTCTATGTGAGCAAACCGGAGATCGATCAGGCAGTATCAATTCTAGCCGAACTCATTCACGAGTTTTCAGCAATTAAACAAGGGTAAGAAACCATGATACAATAAGGACAACTACAGTTATCGGCAAGGAGGATTTACGATTATGACGGCAAGCGGACAAGTGCAACAGCTCAGCCTGCAAGGGCGGGATATGATCGAGCTGGACGACTACACACCGGAGGAAATCCAGTTCCTGCTTGACTCGGCCATCGAGATTAAGCGCAAACAGAAGAACGGTGAAGTATACCAGCCGCTGAAGGGCAAGACGATCGGTTTGATTTTTGAGAAATCGTCCACGCGGACGCGGGTATCGTTCGAAGCCGGAATGTTCCAGTTGGGCGGGCATGCCCTCTTCTTGAGCAAGAACGATATCCAGCTTGGACGCGGCGAGCCGATTAGCGATATGGCACAAGTGATGTCCCGTTATCTGGACGGTATTATGATCCGGACTTTCGGGCATGACAATGTGACCAATCTGGCCAAATACGCTTCCATACCTGTCATCAATGGATTAAGCGATATGGCACATCCGTGCCAGGTGCTCGCCGATCTGCAGACGGTGCTGGAGCACAAGGGCAAACTGAAGGGTCTCAAAATGGCGTTCGTCGGCGATGGCAACAACATGGCACACTCGCTGCTCATTGGCGGAGCCAAGATGGGGATGCATGTGGCCGTAGCCAGTCCGAAGGGTTATGAGGCAGATGCCAGCATCGTGAAGCTGAGCGAAGAAATCGCGGCCCAGACCGGCGGCAGCATTACGATCACGCAAGATCCGGTTGAAGCGGCGAAAGGCGCGGATGTGATCTATACCGATGTATGGGCAAGCATGGGCTTTGAAGAAGAACAGGCGCAGCGTGAAGCGGCATTCGCCGATTTTCAGGTGAATGAAGAACTTGTCAAAGTCGCGAAATCCGATTATTTATTCCTGCATTGTCTGCCTGCCCATCGCGGCGAAGAGGTGAGTGAAGGCGTGATCGACGGAGGCAACTCCGTGATTTTTGATCAGGCCGAGAACCGTCTGCATGCGCAGAAGGCGTTGATGGTTGCGTTGATGGCTTAAACAATGATGAACGGGACTAATTGATAGAGTAGAGTATTCATGAGAGGGAGTTATATTGCATGGCAAAACAAAAAATCGTACTGGCGTATTCCGGCGGTCTGGACACGTCTGTTATTTTGAAATGGCTGAAAGAAACGTACGACGCCGAGATCATTGCGTTCACGGCTGACATCGGCCAGAAGGAAGAACTCGATGGTCTCGAAGAAAAAGCGCTGGCAACGGGCGCTTCCAAAGTGTACATCGACGATCTGCGCGATGAGTTCGCGAATGACTTCATCTATCCGATGTTTCAATCCGGTGCGATGTATGAAGGGCAGTATCTGCTAGGAACAAGTATTGCTCGTCCACTGATTGCCAAGCGTATGGTGGATATTGCGCGTGCAGAAGGAGCTACGGCTATCGCACACGGAGCTACCGGTAAGGGGAATGACCAGGTTCGCTTTGAACTGGGTGTCGCTGGTCTAGCTCCAGACATTGAAGTGATTGCGCCATGGCGTATCGAGGAGTTCCGTAATTCCTTCCCAGGACGCGCCGAGATGATCGCATATGCAGAAGTACATGGCATTCCGGTAACGGCTTCCGCGGCCAAATCGTATTCCATGGACCGCAACCTTCTCCATATCAGTTATGAGAGCGGCGTGCTGGAGGACCCTTGGTTCGATGCTAGCGCCGAGGATAGCAAGGATATGTATCTGCTGAGCGTATCCCCAGAGGATGCACCGGATGAAGCAGAATACCTGGAATTGACGTTTGAGCAAGGGAACGTAACCGCGCTGAACGGCGAGTCGCTGACTCCGCTGCAAGTGATGGAGAAGCTCAATGAACTCGGCGGTAAGCACGGGATCGGCCGGGTTGACATGGTAGAGAACCGCTTCGTCGGGATGAAGAGCCGCGGTGTCTACGAGACGCCGGGCGGCACGATTCTGTTCACGGCTCACCGCAAGATGGAGTCCATTACGATGGACCGCGAAGTCATGAACCTGCGTGACAGTCTGATCACTCGGTACAGCACACTAGTGTATAACGGCTTCTGGTTCGCACCGGAGCGTCTGGCGCTCCAGGCGCTGGTGACCGAGAGTCAGAAGAACGTCAGCGGCACCGTGCGCGTGAAACTGTATAAGGGGAACATCATCGGCGCTGGCGTGAAGAGTCCGGTCAGCTTGTATAATCCGGACATCGCCACCATGGAAGCCGATCCGACGCAAGCTTACGATCAAGGTGATGCAACGGGCTTTATCCGTTTGAACGCGCTGCGTTTGAAAGTGGCGACCGGGGTTAACCAGAATCAATAAGATCATAATCATAAAGTGGCTGAAGGCCGTTTCCATGCTCGAATGTTATCCGTTTCCCTGCAACTGCATGTGGGGCGGATGACGATCCGGCGGGAAGCGGCCCTCTGCTGTAAACAGAGAGGGGCAAGTGCTGTGAGCAAGTTATGGGGCGGACGCTTCACGAAGCAGACGAACGCATTGGTGGAAGAGTATACGGCTTCCATCGGTTTTGATAAGCAACTGGCAGAAGAAGATATTCAAGCAGTCTGGCGCATGTATCGATGCTCGGCAAATGCGGGATCGTACCGGAAGAAGATGTGGAGACGATCAAGGCAGGTTTGAACAAGGTGCTCGAACGCATTCGTGAAGGCACGATTGAATTCTCGGTGTCGGATGAGGATATTCATATGAATATCGAGAAGAACTTGATCGAGGAAGTGGGTCCAGTCGGCGGTAAGCTGCACACGGGCCGCAGTCGTAACGATCAGGTCGCAACGGACATGCACTTGTATTTGCGTAACCGCGTGGTGGCATTGACGGGTATGCTGCATGAGCTGCAGACCGCATTGATTGGACAAGCGAAGGACAACCTGGACACCATCATCCCAGGCTATACGCATCTGCAGCGGGCACAGCCGATCTTGTTCGCGCATCATCTGATGGCGTACGTATCGATGTTCCAGCGTGACATCGACCGTCTGATCGACAGCTACAAACGTATTAACATACTGCCACTTGGAGCCGGAGCGCTTGCGGGAACGACCTTCCCGATTGATCGTCATTTTGTGGCTGAACAACTGGGCTTTGACGGGGTATATGAGAACAGTCTCGATGCGGTGAGTGATCGTGACTTTATTCTGGAATTCCTGTCGGATGCCTCGATTATTATGATGCATCTGTCTCGCCTCAGCGAGGAGTTGGTGCTCTGGAGCAGCACGGAATTCAACTTCGTTGAGCTGGATGATGCCTTCTGCACGGGCAGCAGCATTATGCCGCAGAAGAAAAATCCGGACGTACCGGAACTGGTCCGCGGCAAGACCGGACGCGTCTACGGTAATCTGATCGGTCTGCTGACTGTGCTGAAGTCGCTTCCGCTTGCATACAACAAAGACATGCAAGAGGATAAGGAAGGGATGTTCGACACCGTGGCTACGCTGGAGGGTGCATTGCAACTGTTCGCACCAATGATCGCCACGATGAAGGTGAACAAAGGCCGTATGCGGGAAGCGGTAAATACCGACTTCTCGAATGCAACGGATATCGCCGATTTCCTCGTGGGTAAGGGACTTCCGTTCCGTCAGGCACATGAAGTGATTGGTAAGACGGTATTGTATTGCATTCAGAACCAGAAGTATTTGCTCGATCTGACCCTGGAAGAATTCCAGCAGTTCTCCGAGCTGTTCGACGACAGCATCTATGAGGTGCTGCAGCCGGAGACGGTGGTAAATGCACGCAATGTTTACGGTGGAACGGCCACGGAGCAGGTAAAGGCAGCCATCGATCGCAGTGTAACGACGCTGCAAGTGACCGAGGGTTGGCTCGGTGTTCGTCAAGGACATGTAGAGTAACGGATGGGTTGAAGAGAATGGATTTGCGGCATGAAGCCGCGAGTCCATTTTTTTATGAAGCGGTTCAAAAAAATAGATGCAAGCCCTCAGATGGCGGCGAATTCAAGTAATAGGGTGAATTCCGCTTAACATAAGGTGCATGCATCTTTTTCCTAACAGCAGATTTCGCTCATGAATTCCTTAGTCTTGGAGCGGCAGCCACTTCAGAATATCTTGAATGTAGGTATCCCAGTAGCCCCAATCATGGCCGCCGGGTGCTTCATGATAGGTGAAATCAAGAGTGGTGCCTTCGCAGGCGCTTCGGAATACCTGATTATCTTCATATAGGAAGTCCTCTGTACCGCATGTTTGGTATAGCTTCGGCTTGGGCCCCGTGGATGCATCCACTTCACGAAGCAGCCACAGCAGGTCTTCCTCTGTGCCGGAGATGTTCCGTTCCCCGTAGACTAAAGTATGATCGTACTGCCGGTTATCCTCCCCGATCCTTCCTGCCATATCGAGCGCACCCGATAGACTGGCAGCGGCGGCGAACGTATCCGGACAGCGCAGGGCCAACTTGAATGCACCATAGCCGCCCATGGATAATCCGGCTACAAAGTTATCTTCTCTTGCATGTGACAACGGGAAGAAGGATCTGGCGATAGCAGGGAGCTCCTTACTGATAAAGGTCCAATACTTGCCGCCGTATTCCATGTCGGTATAGAAGCTGCGATGAACCTGCGGCATCACGACCGCGATCCCCATGGCCGCGACATAACGCTCAATCGAAGTGCGGCGCAGCCAGATTGAATCGTCATCGGACAAGCCATGCAGCAGGTAGAGCGTCTTGTGAAGCCCTCCGTGTGCGTTGTTGGTCATACCGATCTGTGATGAGGTCTGCTGCGGGAGAATCACCGTCATGGATGTACTAAGTCCGAGTACCTCAGAGAAAAAGTGACATTGCATAAGTGCCATTGCTTCGTTTCTCCCTTCATTCTTTCATATATATCATTTAACACATTACCTACAGGGATCATATCATAATCGCATAGGTTGGGCTCCACTTAAATGGAGATCTCACTACTAGAATTTAGGTGCTGGGGCACCAGAACGTAACACCTCGGTCTTAAGACCGAGAACAAATTCCGTCAACGGTCGGTTTAGCGGATATTCGCATTATGGTATCTTAAAGGGAGTGAGATACAATAATACGATTCGTGAATAGCAAAATATGATAATGACTATTAATAACCGGGAGGGCTTATGATGATGGAGCAAGAGCACAAACGTCAGGATATGAAGATCGCAGGGGCTGGGAGTGCCAGTGGGGGTTACTATAACAAGGTGAGGATCGATGGCGCAGGGCGTGTTGACGGCGACGTGGATTGTGAGTCCTTCGTAATAAATGGTTCAGCGAATGTGAGCGGAAGCGTTGCCACCCAATCGATGGTGGTGAACGGCTCGGGCAGCGTGAAGGGTTCTTTACAGTCCGAAGATCTTGAAGTAGCCGGTAATCTCAATATAAAAGGCAACCTGCGTTCCCGATCGATTGGGATCGATGGACACACCAGTGTCAAAGGCGATTCTGAATCGGAAAGTCTTGAAGTGAACGGGAATCTACGTGTGCATGGTGATGTACGGAGTGAAAAGGCGACGTTTAACGGATTGTTTAATATTGATGGTCGTTTACATGTCGGCTCCGCCCACATCCAGGTGCTCGGTCGCAGCATTGCGCGTGAGATCGTGGGGGATCGGATTACGGTTCGCCGTAAAGGGCAGCGCTTCTGGGATATGCTCTCCATTAACCTGCGCGGCAATCGCCTGGAGGCACGTGTCATCGAAGGCGATGTGCTCGACCTTGAGTACGTGGAAGCGGATATCGTCCGCGGCAATCGGGTCATTCTGGGTAAGGGATGCCAAGTGCGTCAAGTTGAATATCGGGATGAGTATAATCAACATCCCGAAGCGGAGGTTGGAGCGTCTGACCGAATCTGATTGCGTTGAAGAATCCAAACGAGCGGATAAACAGGGACCTCACAGGGCTATATAGCCCTGTGAGGTCCCTGTTATGGTTTAGGGCGTACTGACACCATCCTCGACAACTTCCTCTTTTGATGGCTCCTTGGTATTCGGCATCGGAATCTCATTGCTTGGATTGATCGCCACGATGCTGTTCTGGGCGCGATACGTGTCCTTGGATATTTTGACCTTCTCCACGACCTCGCCGTTCACTTTCTTGGTCCGGTAGGTCTCAACGACATAACCGGGTTTCCCATTCTGAACCACTTGCTTGAATCCGGGTGGCAGCGCGGTGTTATGAATGACTTTCTCCGGTGAAGGCAACGTCTCAATCGTATTGGATTCAATCGCGTACTCCGTATTTTCCGGGAAAGTTCCGAACATTTTCAAAGTGAGCGTGTCATTGGAGACATCGGCCAGGATAAGCAGGTGCTTATCTGTATTGTTGCGGAAACGAAAGTTAATTGCACCTTCGGCAAAGGTAGCATCCTGTCCTTTAGGCAAATAGCTAACAGGTAACGAATGGTTACGACGCTCCGTGATATCCAGCCCCATCAGCAGCGCAGCGTGATAAACCGTACTCGACACCTGACAGATGCCGCCGCCGATGCCAGGCACAAGCTTGCCGTTTACGATGACAGGCGCTTCCTTGAATCCGTATTCTTTTTTGGCGGTATCGATGATATGCGCATAATTGAACTCATCCCCAGGTTTGAGAATCATACCGTCAACTGTCTTAGCCGCGGCGCTAACGTTATGGATTCGGCCAGGCGCGCTGGCGCCCAGACTGGTCGAGAACTCGACAACCTTTCTCGCGATTCCTTCAGCTTGAAGCGTCTTCACGGTGACGTCGGGCTTCTGTCTAATCAGTGGTAGCTCAATGACGATACCCTGATGCTCCTGTTGTTGCAGTTCCGTGATATTATGCTCATTTGGCAGAGCAGCGCTTAGCCTTTCGTAAAGAGCTGCCCAGTGAATGCGGTAGGCGGTTTTCTCGGGTGTATAGCGGACGATGTCGTCCTTGGAAATACTACGTACCGCGGGCACGGGTTCACCGAAGTGCTCTTTTTCCCATGCCAAATTGAATCTCTTCTTCAACACATCCCGGTCCCATTCCGTGGCGATATGCCATTCTTGCTTGAAATTACGTCTATACACGGCGCGTTCCCATAGCGATCCTTCGAATAGCTGTTGCACTCCAGCCCGAAAAGCCTCCGCTTGAAACGTAACCCCGGCCTCCAGCATATTGATACTCACGCGTTCCCCCTTCAGAGCATCCGATTGCAATTGAATCGTCATCGCCGATATTGTCTGAAGTTTATCTTCCAGCTCCGACAGTACGTTATCAGCCGGTTGGCCACCGACATTCCAGTCCGATAATACGACTCCTTTGGGAAGTTCTTTCTGATTGACGTAGATCGTCAACAAGCCAAAACCGACGGAGAGCAGAAGAGCAAAGCTGATGATAATGATGAGGGTTAGATGAATCTTTTTCATGATAACCACCTTCTTAACTTCGTATTAGCCACGGTTCATGCGCTTGTTCATGTATATGTCACGATAGGCTCAAACTTTCGGGTACAAAAAAGGTAACAATTTTGTTACAATGAGTGATGTCGTGAGGAATTTTCTATATTTTTAAAGGAATTCGATGGAAACTGTCGAAAGTATAATGGCTAATTATGGATTGGGAAGTGATGAAGTGATTGAAATGCAGGACGTATGGAAGACCTATCCTACTGGTGCTCATGCGCTTCAGGGAGTTTCCGTTAAGATTGACCGTAATGAATTCGTGTATGTTGTCGGCCCGTCAGGTGCAGGCAAGTCGACATTTATGAAACTTATTTATAGAGAAGAAGTACCTACGAAAGGGCAAATATCCGTTAACGGGTTTAATATCGGGAAGCTGAAGCAACGTAAAATCCGTATGTTCGTCGAAATATCGGGGTTATTTTCCAAGATTATCGATTACTGCCGAAGCTGTCCGCTTATGAGAATGTAGCATTCGCAATGGAAGTTATTGAAGCGCCGCAGCGCATCATTAAGAAGCGGGTGATGGAGGTACTGGATTTGGTGGGACTCAAGTCCAAGGCGACTCGTGAACCTTCCCAGCTCTCCGGCGGGGAGCAACAGCGGATTGCGATTGCAAGAGCGATCGTGAACAATCCCTCGGTTATCATCGCGGACGAGCCTACCGGTAACCTGGATCCGGAAACGTCGTGGGGAATCATGCAGCTGCTCGACGAGATTAATTTCAGGGGAACGACGATCGTGATGGCGACCCATAACCGGGATATCGTGAATACGATGCGCAAGCGGGTGCTTGCCATTGAGCAGGGGCAGATTGTGCGCGACCAACAGAGAGGGGATTACGGATATGAATTTTAGAACCTTCTTGCGGCACTTGCGGGAAGGGGCAAAGAGCGTTTTCCGGAACGGCTGGATGTCGGTCGCATCCATTACCTCCATCGTGGTGTCTTTATTTATATTGGGTGTCTTCATCCTACTTGTCATGAATGTGAATGCATTAGCCGATAAAGCAGATAGCAACGTACAGATCAATACATACCTCAATCTGAATGTGGATGAGGATATGCGTTCGACGGTAGAGGACGAGATCAAAGCCATGCCGGAAGTCAGTACGGTTAAGTTCGTCTCCAAGGAAGAGGGGATGAAGCAGCTTGAGGAAAGCTTGAGTTCCGAATGGCTGGAAGGCTTTAGCGAAGAGGATCAGAACCCGTTGCCGGATGCGTTTGAAGTTTCGGTCATTGAACCGACCACCGTCGCTTTTGTGGCGGACAAGATCAGCGCCTTGAACGAGAAGCATGCGGAACAGCCGATCCTGCGAGTGAAGTATGGTGAGGGCACCGTTGAGACGTTGTTCAAAATCACAAGAACCGTGCGGAATATCGGGTTTATTTTCGTAGGTGGTCTAGCCTTGATGTCGATGTTCCTGATATCCAATACGATCCGGGTAACCATTCTGGCCCGCCGCCGTGAGATCAGCATCATGAAGCTGGTCGGAGCGACGAACAACTTTATCCGCTGGCCGTTTTTCGTGGAAGGGGCTATGATCGGCCTGCTTGGTTCCATCGTTACCGTTGCCTTGTTGTTCGTGGGTTACTCCCGCTTGCACACTGCGGTTCAGAGTGACATAACCCTTGCGCAAAGTTTGATTCCACTTGGAGATCTATGGATGCTGCTCGGGGGAACCATCATTGGACTTGGCATGATCATAGGCATTTGGGGAAGCACGATGTCGATACGTAAATTCCTGAAAGTATAATAAATAACAGAGTAAAGGATGGGGAGCGAACGTTGAAAAAAATCGCCGCTGGCTTAGCAGCCTTATTACTGGCCACTGTTATGATCCAACCTACTGCCTCAGAAGCACAGAAGAAGACGGCAGCTGATGTAGACAAGGAACTGAAGACCCTGCAGGAGCAGGTGAAGAAGGCGCGGGAGCAGAAGAGCAAAGCCGCCGATGATAAACAAGAAGCGCAGCACTATAAGAACAAGACGACGAATAATCTGAAATATGTGATGGAACAGATTAGTATTGTGAGTAATGAGTTGACCAAAATCTCCATGAAGATCGAGGAGACGGAGGACCAGCTTAGAATAACTACGGTTGAACTGGAAGCTGCCGAGGAACGTATTGAATCTCGCGAGAAGCTGTTAGAGTCTCGCGTTCGTCTCATCTATATGGACGGGCAAGTATCGTATCTTGACGTACTGCTCTCCTCAACAAGCTTCAGCGATTTCATTGAACGGGCGGATTCCTTGAAGACGATCGTTGATCAAGATCAGGATCTGCTTGTACAGCATAAACAGGACAAGCTGCTGGTGATCGATAAGAAGAAGGAGCTTGAAGGACAATATGCTACCGCCAAAGATCTTTACGGTCAGATGGAGGATCGCAAGAGCATCCTGAACGAGAAGGAACAGGAGAAGCGTGTGTTGATTGCCCAGTATGATCAAGAGATCGAGGACGCGGATATCTTGACCGAAGAGCAGGATCGAATGCTCGTAGCTCTGGCAAGCAAGCGCTCTGACTTGCAGAAAGAGAAGAACAAATTGGCTGCCGAAGAAGCAGCTCGCAAAGCGGCCGCAGCCAAAGCAGCAGCAGCGAAGCGGGCTCAAGCTCAAGCCACCAAGCTTGGTGGAAGTAAGGGTGGTGGAAGCAAGAGTGCTGGATTTACGGGTAACGGTGGGCCGTTTGCGATTCCGGTATCCGGGGCCCGACTGTCCTCCGGTTATGGACCGCGTGTCCATCCGGTAACGGGTCAAGTCGGCAAGATGCATACAGGCGTAGACTTTGCAGCTCCTCAAGGAACGGATATTCGTGCAGCCGAAGGTGGTACCGTAATTATGGCCGAATGGTGGAGCGGCTACGGAAACTGTGTTATTGTTGATCATGGGGGCGGAGTTTGGACCCTGTATGGTCATATCCGTAACGGCGGCATCAAAGTAAGTGAAGGCGACAAGGTATCCAGAGGACAAAAGATTGCTGAGGTTGGATCAACCGGTCAAAGCACAGGTCCTCATCTTCATTTTGAAGTCCGGGTTAATGGATCGCCGGTTAATCCTTCGCCGTATCTGTAGCCTGGCTTCGGGCAAGAATGGTAACCTTATCAAGGCCGCTGTATAAATATTCCCGACAAGCCAATCATATACTAGGTGGACGGGATTCCCCGTGTGTGTTTAGCAGTTGATACGTACAAAGGCGGTGAGGTACTTGCTCAAAAAACGAACGGCTGTATTTCTGGTCATAGCTGCCATGTTGTGCGGGATTATGATAAGCATGGCTTTAACCCAGCTGCCTGCCAGCCAGACTGGCAATGGTGAGGGTTTGCTAGCCAGTATCGGAGACAAGAACGGATTGGAACAGGCCGAGGCTAAGAAATTAGGCACGGTGCTGGATCTGATCGAGAGCAATTATTACAAGGATATCGACCGGTCGAAGTTAATCGACGGCGCGATCAACGGGATGATGGATGCCCTGGAAGATCCATATTCCAACTATATGGCGAAAGACACGGCAGCTCAGTTCCAAGAGAGCATCGAAGGCTCCTTTACTGGAATCGGTGCAGAGGTATCTTCGCAGGATGGCAATGTCATTGTGGTATCCCCGATTAAGGGATCACCTGCCGAGAAGGCAGGGATTCGAGCGAAGGATCTCATTCTATCCGTTAACGGCGAATCTCTGCAAGGACTTGATTTGAATATAGCCGTTAACAAAATACGCGGCCCGAAGGGTTCCGAAGCTGTATTGCAGGTCAAGCGTGCAGGTTCCGAAAAGCCGATTGAGTTTACCATCGTTCGGGATGAGGTGGATCTCGAGACGGTTTCCTCACGTATGGAGGCTAACGGCGTTGGCGTGATTGAAATTTCACAGTTCTCCGTGAATACGGCCGAGAGGTTCAAACAGGAATTGGAAAGCCTGGAGAGCCAGGGCATGAAGGGGCTAGTGATCGATGTACGGAATAATCCGGGCGGTGTGTTATCCGTCGTCATCGACATAGCGGAGCAATTCGTTCCTAAGGGCGAGCTGATCGTTCAGGTTGAAGATAAGAACGAGAAGCGAGAGGAGCATTTGTCGAAAGGGCAAGCGAAACCTTATCCTGTTGCCGTTCTGTTGAACAAGGGAAGTGCAAGCGCCTCAGAGATATTGGCAGGTGCGCTGCAGCAGTCAGCAGGCGCTACGCTGCTTGGCGAGCATTCTTTTGGCAAAGGTACGGTGCAGACCAGCTTCGACAAGCAATTTGGAGATGGAAGCATGATCAAGGTTACCATCGCTAAATGGTTGACACCTAATGGTACCTGGATTCATGAGGATGGCATCGAGCCGGACATTAACGTGGCTCAACCTGGATACTTTACGGTCGCTCCAATCGATAAGAAGAAGACCTACGCATTCGACGCGAACAGCACGGATGTGAAGAGCGCGCAGATCATGCTGGAAGCGGTTGGTTACGATACGGGTCGCACCGACGGTTACTTTGATCGTAATACGGAGAAGGCGATTAAGAACTTCCAGACGAAGCACAAGCTGAAGTCGGATGGTATCATCGACAGCGCAACGGCTGAGGCGCTAGAAGCAGCATTAATCGAGAAGATTCAGGATCCGAAAGAGGATAACCAAATGAATCGTGGAATTGCCGAGGTGCAGAAGGAAATCGCAGCAAAGACGTCGAACAAATAAGAAGGCTGAAATTTAGCCTTCTTTTTTTCTTTTATCGTAGGAAGGAGTGTGGCAGGCTGCCTTGGAAACACTGGAACAATTTCTAAAGTACGGTATGGATGCAGGGTTACAACTGCTGACACAGCCCTTTTATTATATTTCGATTTTGTTTGTCATGTTGGTATACCGAAGACAGGTGCTGCTTGAGCGTAAGCTGTTCCACGTCAAGTTGCATTCCTGGGGGATGCAGACCTGGAGAACGGTTCTTGGCGGCTTGATAGCCGGCATTGGAGTGTCTCTGATCGTTGCTTTTCTGGGCGTTACATTAACTTTGGGCGCGATTCTATGCATCTGGGTGACATCTCTTATTCTTATGTTGTTTCATATACGATATCTATGCTTTGCTTATTCGATCGGCCTGCTAGGTATCATCCAGTTCGGTTTAAGCTGGTTTCCGAATTGGCAGCCAACAGGTTGGACCGAGACGGTGGTTTCCACGATCCTGAGTTTAAATATTCCGGCGCTGTTGGCTTTGGCTGCAATCCTTCATTTTGCTGAAGCGCTGCTGGTCAGGTTACAGGGAGCAGGTTTCGCTACACCTTTATTTCTACAGGGCAAGCGTGGGAAGCTGGTAGGCGGATATCATATGCAGAGTTTCTGGCCGCTGCCGTTGTTTCTTCTGGTGCCTGCAAGCAGTGGAGGCGGCACGCTGCCATGGACACCGTTCTTTGGTGGGGACGCATGGAGCGGAGGGTTCATGATGATGGCGCTGCCTGTTGTCATCGGTTTTGGCGAAATGACGCAGAGTATGCTAACGCAGGAGAAAGCAAACATTACATCAAAGCGTCTTATTTTCTACGGAGCCATTGTGCTCGCTCTCAGCCTGCTCGCTGACTGGTGGGCGCCGCTGATGATCGTAGCTGCGCTGGCTACACTGATCCTGCACGAAGGCTTAGTATGGTACAGCCGATACGAAGAACAACAGCGAAGCCCAATCTACGTGCATCCCGTGCGCGGTTTACGTGTACTGGCGGTATTGCCGGACAGTCCTGCTCACGAGCTCGGTATTCTGCCCGGCGAAACGATACTGAAGGTTAATGGTACCCTGATTCATAATAAGGAGCAGTTGCATGGCGCATTGCGGCAGAGCCCGGCCTTCTGCAAGTTGGAGGTTCAGAATCATGACGGGGAGAGTAAATTTCTGCAGCGAGCCATTTATGACGGTGATCATCATCAGCTTGGTGCCATTGTGGCACCGGACCCGCGAGATGATATAGCAGTCGGTCTGAAGCCGGTGAGTTTATTCGCACTTTTGGCGAATAAACTTCATATCCGGAACAAACGAAGTTCGGCAGCGGCAAGAGAAATCGCAGTAACTTCTGAAAGTGTGGACTAATTAGAAGAGAAATAATTATAAACCAAAAATGTCGGTGCAGGGATATAATGACCCACACCGACATTTTTCTATTCAAGCGTTTGTTCCTTACTCCTTTAATTGCCGCAGGACCGTGATTTCAACCCGGCGGTTCTTTTGTCTGCCTTCCATGGTGGCATTGTCTCCTGTTGGACGCGTGTCGGCGTAACCCGCATATTGGAAGCCTGCCGGATTGAGATCGCCGACTTCAAGGAAGAATCTTAGCACGGACATTGCGCGCGCGCCGGAGAGCTCCCAATTGTCTTTATAACTGGAGTTGCTGCCGACAGGTACGTTATCTGTATGACCTTCAATGCTGATGATGGAATCAAGGTCGCCGAAGAGGTGGAGAGTTTGCTAAGCACTGGCGCGGCTCCTGGTTTAAGATCCGCTCTGCTACATCAAACAGAAACCGGTCGCTTAATGTAATGGCGATCCCTTGCGGCTCGTCCGCAATGAATATATCCTCTTCGAGTTGGTTGTCGGCTACATATTGACGTATAACCTCCATGAACCCGGCGAGTTCTTCCTCCTGCGCCCGGAAGGCGAGTTCTCGCTGGCTTAATGGCTCTTCTCCCTTGGGTGTCTCTGGCTCGGTCGGCTCGACGGTCGGAGGAGGATTCTTATGCTTTTCCGTATCGGCTGTCCCTGTTACTCCCGATCCCATCTCCAGCACACTGTCTCCGCTCTTAAAGGTGGATTGAAGCGCATGCGTGACCAACTCATACTTTTCGGTGTCCAGCCGGCTCATGGCATACATAACCACGAAGAAGATGAGAAGCAGCGTAATCAGATCGGCGTATGTAATCATCCAGCGGTCACGTTGATCATGTTGGTGGTTACGATTTCTACGCAGTCGTTGCCTTCTATTCGGCTGTTTCATGCGCAATCCCCCTCGAAGACGGGATATTGGCACTGCCGCCGGAAGCGAAGGAGGTCAGCTTTTTGCGAATCAACAGCGGATGCTCCCCGTTCTGTACCGACACGACTCCTTCGAGTATCAGCTCCATATTCGCAATTTCTTCTTCAGAACGTGCTTTAATCTTCGATGCAATGGGCAAAAAGATAATATTGGCACTGACTACGCCGTACAACGTAGCTGTAAATGCGACGGCAATGGACGAGCCAAGGTCTGTCGGGCTTTGCAGGCTTCCGAGCACGTGGATCAACCCCATGACCGTACCGATAATGCCCATCGTCGGAGCGTAGCCGCCGGCTGATTCGAAGATCTTGGCATAACCTTCATGCTTTTGCTCGGCTGCCGTGATTTCAAGCTCCAGGATTTGACGAACGGTCTCGGGATCGGAGCCGTCTACCACCATCTGCATGCCCTCGTTAAGAAAAGGGTCGCTATGTTCCGACGAGATCCGCTCCAATGCAAGCACACCGTCTTTGCGAGCGATGACCGACATTTCGACGATAGAATCGATGAGTTCGTCAGATGAGCGGTCGCTGCGGCCGAAGGCCAGCTTTAGCGCAGCGGGAATGGTCCGCAGTCTGGCCAGTGGGAAGCTGATCATCACAGCGGCGAAGGTGCCCCCGAATACAATGAGGGCAGCAGCCCCCTGCAGCAAACCGCTGATGTGCCCGCCTTCCCATAAGAAACCACCGATCAATGCAGCTAAGCCGGCAATTATACCTAATATGATTGTTATATCCACGATGTAGTATCATCTCCTTGAGGTAGTAGTCTTATATACTTATCATTTGTATAGATGAATCTTTTGCCATTGAATACAAATGGTTTGCATCAAAAAAGGGAAGGAGTATAATGGGACGGGAACAGATATTCTTATTCCTTAATCATTAGACCACTAATTTCCCAATAGTATATCATCGGGAAGTTTCGACATATCTTTTAGCCTGTTTTATATTTTAGATTATGAGGGTGATGAAGGACAATGAGCGATTTAGTAATCAGTACCAAATCTTTTGAGATTGAGTCTGAATTTCAGCCGCAGGGTGATCAACCCTCGGCTATTGATGCGTTGGTCGAAGGATTAAACCAAGGCAAGAAACATCAGACCCTGCTCGGTGCAACAGGAACGGGGAAGACCTTTACGATTGCGCAGACCATCGCCCGCGTGAACCGTCCGACACTCGTCATTGCACATAACAAGACGTTGGCTGCACAGCTGGCCAGTGAGTTCAAGGAGTTCTTCCCCAATAATTCTGTGGATTATTTCGTCAGCTATTACGACTATTATCAACCGGAAGCCTATATACCGTCATCTGACACTTATATAGAGAAGGATTCTAGTATTAATGAAGAGATCGATAAGCTTCGTCACTCGGCTACGAGCTCGCTCTTTGAACGGCGCGATGTCATTATCGTTGCGAGCGTATCCTGTATATATGGTCTCGGTTCTCCGCATGAATATGGCGAATTGCTGCTCTCGCTGCGTGTGGGGATGGAGAAACCGCGAAATCAGATTCTGTCTCGGTTAGTCGATATACAGTATCAGCGCAACGACATTAACTTCGTCCGCGGTACGTTTCGTGTACGAGGAGACGTAGTGGAGATCTTCCCGGCTTCGAACGGTGAGCATGCCGTACGGGTGGAACTGTTCGGTGACGAGATTGAGCGGATTACGGAGATCGACGTGTTGACCGGTGAGCTCATCGGGGAACGTGAACACGTAGCTATCTTCTGCATCTCACTTCGTTACCCGCGAGGAGACGATGCGGGTGGCAATTGTGAATATTGAGCGGGAACTGGAAGAGCGTTTGGAGCTGCTGCGATCTGAAGGGAAACTGCTGGAGGCTCAGCGTCTGGAACAGCGTACCCGTTACGACATCGAGATGATGAAGGAAGTTGGGTTCTGCTCCGGAATCGAGAATTATTCTGGACCGTTGACATTCCGGGAACGAGGTGCGACACCTTACACTCTTCTCGATTACTTTCCAGACGACATGCTGTTTGTCATCGATGAATCGCATGTAACCTTGCCGCAGATTCGCGCGATGTATAACGGTGACCGTGCCCGTAAGACGGTACTCGTGGATCATGCTTCCGCCTGGAATCAGCTCTCGACAATCGTCCGCTCAAGTTTGAAGAGTTCGAGGACAAGGTAAATCAGATCGTGTATGTATCGGCAACGCCAGGTCCTTACGAAATAGAGCACTGCGATACGATGGTAGAGCAGATTATACGTCCAACCGGACTGCTTGATCCGATTATTGATGTTCGCCCAACGCAAGGGCAGATTGATGATTTGATTAACGAGATCCATGATCGTGTGGCAAGAGACGAGCGAGTGCTGGTCACTACGCTTACGAAGAAGATGTCAGAGGATCTCACAGACTACTTGAAGGAGATTGGAATTAAGGTGCGTTATATGCACTCGGATATCAAGACACTGGAGCGGATGCAGATTCTGCGTGACCTGCGACTTGGTACATTCCACGTGCTGGTGGGTATTAACCTTCTACGTGAAGGGCTCGATCTACCAGAAGTCTCTCTAGTAGCCATACTGGATGCCGATAAGGAAGGTTTCCTCCGTTCGGACCGCTCTCTGATCCAAACCATTGGCCGGGCTGCCCGAAATTCAGAGGGCAGGGTTATTATGTACGGGGACAAGATAACCGATTCGATGGATCGGGCCATTAAGGAAACGGAACGTCGCCGGAGTATGCAGATTAATTATAATGAAGAGCATGGGATTACACCGCAGACGATTCGCAAGAAGATACGCGACGTGATTGAAGCAACCAAGGTCGCCGAAGGCAAATCAGACTATCTGGTGGGCGAAGGACAGAAGATGTCGAAGAAAGATCGCCAAAGTCTGATTCAGCGTCTGGAAGCCGAGATGAAAGACGCTGCGAAGAACCTGCAATTCGAGCGTGCAGCCGAGCTTCGCGATGCTTTGTTGGAACTGCAGGCAGAGTAAGACCAACGATTCAAGAGGTTCATATCAAGGAGTATGGCCGGTTGGGTCGTTCTCTTTGTGAAATATAAATGACTGATGCATGCCATTTGGAGTAGGAGATGATATCGTTTGGCAATTGAAAACATAGTGATCAAAGGCGCACGTGCACACAATTTGAAGAATATTGACGTTACGATCCCGCGCGACAAGTTTGTCGTGCTGACCGGACTCAGCGGCTCGGGCAAATCCTCGCTTGCGTTTGATACGATTTATGCCGAGGGTCAGCGTCGGTACGTGGAATCGTTGTCTGCATATGCCCGTCAGTTTCTAGGACAGATGGAGAAGCCGGACCTAGATTCGATTGAAGGCTTATCACCTGCAATCTCGATTGATCAGAAGACAACCAGTCGCAACCCGCGTTCTACCGTCGGAACCGTAACCGAAATCTACGATTATTTGCGTCTGCTCTTTGCCCGGATCGGTCATCCTCATTGTCCGGAGCATGGGATTGAGATTACCTCCCAGACCGTAGAACAGATGGTAGACCGAATTATGCAGTATCCGGAGAAGACTCGATTGCAAATTCTGGCTCCGGTCATCTCGGGACGTAAAGGCGAGCATAAGAGTCTGTTTACTGATATTGCGAAGCAGGGTTTTGTAAGGGTGCGCGTAGATGGTGAATTGCGCGATGTATCAGAGAATATCGAGCTGGAGAAGAACAAGAAGCATACGATCGAAGTTGTTGTGGACCGGATCGTGGTCAAGGAAGAGATTGAGGCGCGTCTAGCTGACTCGATTGAGACGGCGTTGAACCTGTCAGGTGGTCAGCTGCTGGTAGATATTATGGGTCAGGAAGAGCTGCGCTTCAGCTCGAACTTCGCTTGTCCGATCTGTGGCTTTAGTATGGAAGAACTGACGCCAAGAATGTTCTCGTTCAATACGCCGTTTGGCGCTTGCCCGGATTGTGATGGGCTGGGTGTGGAAATGATTGTTGACCCTGAGTTGTTGGTGCCGGACATGAGCAAGAGCATCGAAGAAGGTGCGTTTCTTGCGTGGAGCGGGGGGACATCAACGTATTACCCCCAATTTCTGAAATCCGTGTGCGTGCATTATGACATTCCGTTGGATAAACCCGTGAGCACTCTCAGCCAGGAACATATGAACAAGTTGCTCTATGGCACGGGTAAAGAGAAGGTGCATTTCCGTTACGAGAACGACTTCGGGCAGCGGAAGGAAGCGCACGTAACCTTTGAAGGTATTATTCCGAACCTGGAGCGTCGTTATCGGGATACGAATTCAGATGGCATTCGTGAATACATCGAAGGCTACATGAGCAGTAAGCCTTGTGATGTATGTAAAGGTCATCGTCTCCGTAAGGAGAGCCTGGCCGTTACGATTAATGATCGCAACATGGCTTATGTGACGAGTCTCTCGATCGGGGATTCGCTGAAGTTCTTCGATGGCGTGGAGCTGAGTGAGAAGGAGAAGCAGATCGCTAATCTAATCTTGAAGGAGATTCACAGCAGACTAGGATTCCTGGTGAATGTAGGACTCGATTACTTGACGTTAAGCCGTTCGGCGGGTACCCTCTCTGGTGGTGAAGCACAGCGGATTCGACTGGCTACACAGATTGGTTCTAGTTTGATGGGGGTATTGTACATTTTGGACGAGCCTAGTATCGGATTGCATCAGCGCGATAATGACAGATTGATCGCAACACTGGAGCATATGCGTGATTTGGGCAATACCTTGATTGTTGTAGAGCATGACGAAGATACCATGATGGCGGCGGATTATATTATTGATATTGGGCCAGGAGCTGGCATCCATGGTGGTCAGGTGATCGCCCAAGGAACACCGAAGGAGATTATGGAAGACCCGGCTTCTCTGACTGGGCAGTATTTGAGTGGTCGCAAATTCATACCGGTTACGGGTAAGCGGCGGAAGACGAATGGTCGCTGGCTGGAGATTAAGGGTGCGAGAGAGAATAATCTCAAGAACATTAATGTCAAGATCCCAATCGGTGTATTTACGGCTGTAACTGGTGTTTCTGGATCAGGGAAGTCTACACTTGTTAATGAGATCCTGTATAAGACGTTGGCGCGCGATCTGAACCGAGCCAAAGTACGTCCGGGTCAATATCGGGAAATGAAGGGGCTTGAGCATATTGAGAAGGTGATTGACATTGATCAATCTCCGATTGGCCGCACACCGCGTTCCAACCCTGCGACCTATACAGGCGTCTTCGATGATATCCGTGATATATACGCTCAGACGAATGAGGCGAAGATTCGCGGTTACAAGAAGGGACGCTTCAGCTTTAACGTGAAGGGTGGACGCTGTGAGGCTTGTCGCGGCGACGGCATCATCAAGATCGAAATGCATTTCTTGCCGGACGTCTACGTGCCTTGCGAGGTGTGCAAGGGTAAGCGTTATAACCGCGAAACCCTGGAAGTGAAATATAAGGGCAAGAATATCTCCGAGGTGCTGGAGATGACAGTAGAGAATGCTACTGATTTCTTCCAGAATATACCCAAGATTCATCGTAAGATGCAGACATTGATGGATGTGGGTCTGGGTTATATTACGTTGGGACAGCCTGCGACTACGCTCTCAGGTGGTGAGGCGCAACGTGTGAAACTGGCATCTGAACTGTACCGTCGCAGCACGGGCAAGACGATGTATATCCTCGATGAGCCAACGACAGGCCTGCACGTGGATGATATCGATCGGTTGCTGGTTGTACTTCATCGACTTGTAGATTCCGGGGAATCGGTTCTTGTGATCGAGCATAACCTGGATGTCATCAAGACCGCCGATTATCTCATCGATCTTGGGCCAGAAGGGGGTAGTGGAGGCGGTACAATTATTGCGACTGGAACTCCCGAGGATCTGGTGAAAGTGAAGGACTCCTACACAGGCAAGTACTTGAAGCCAATTTTGGAGCGCGATACGAAGCGGACTGCAGCGCTGGAGAAGGTTGGCGCAGCGCAGTAGAGCAGGTTCATTGCCAATATAGTCCCAAATAGCTTTGGTATAATTACCAAGGCTATTTGGGCTGTTAGAAGAAATTTATAAACTCCTCCAATTCCTTTGCATCCCAATATATGGTATGATTTTGGTGATTTTGATTGTTGGAGGGATTGTATGAAGAGAATGACGCTATCCATTCTGATTGCTGTGACAGCAAGTGCTTTATACATCAGCTCACCCACGCCAGCGCATGCCAGCGCTGTGCTATCAAATAGCGAGTATGCACAATCCCACTTTAATGCAGATAAATGGACAAGGACGTCAGATTCGCAAACCATGATCAACAGACAGGATTTTGTGATCATGCTGGTCGATGTACTGAAGTTGGATGGTATCAAGAGTACACCTGCATCAGAAACGTTCAAGGATGTGCCTTCCGGTCATTATGCATTTGCTGCAATCGAGACCGCGGTACAAGCCGGGCTTATTCAAGGTGTTGGACAAGGACGATTTGGACTAGAACAACCCATAACCAGGCAGGACATGGCTGTAGTATTCTATCGTGCCCTGAAGAAGCTGGAGATAGATCCGGTTCAAGATGAAGATGCGAAGACAGAAGATATCACTCAAGCTGCACAATATGCCAAAGATGCTGTGGCATATGCGATGAAGACAAGATTATTCCCGGATGTGATCGAGACTTTCGTGCCCCAAGCTACTGTAACATCGGAAGAGACGATCTCCGTCATATCTAAGTGGTTTAGAACCTATGAGCAGCAATTGCATGTTGAAGGAGACAAGCCGCAGGCGGGTCAGGATCAGACGGATACGGTCGAGCCTGGGCAGCGTGAAGGTCCTATTCACGGAGTAGTGACACCAATTGAAATTACGATTCCATCGGCACCGGATGATCTGTTATTTCGATACGGTAGCGGGGAAATTCTTTTGACATGGACGCAGAAGTATGGCGAAACCTATAACGTTTACTCCAGTTTGGAATCCGGAACAGATTACATTTTACTTGATGGTGGTAATGATCTGAATGCCGGTTCATTCCTGATCACGGATGTTTTTCAGTCAGAGGAAACATTTTATGTGGTGGAAGCTGTTAATTCAGCCGGAAAGAGTCATTTTTCCAATGAAGTTTCAAACCGTCCGCATAAAGTAAGTAGTCTTCAGGCTATCCTAAATGAGGAAGAGGAATCCATAAATTTGACATGGTCCGATTCCCAGGTGGATGTTCATTACAACGTATACTACATAAGTCCAGACGGAGTTCATTATCGACTGAATGATGAATTTATCGGAAGACCTGAGTATGTCATCGCCAATCGAAATTTATTATCTGGCCGCTCCGGTAAGTACACGATCTATGTGGTAGCTTTAAATGGTTTAAAAATGATCAGTGACCGGTCCAACGAAATCGTGCTGCACGTCAAGAAAGAGCCGGAGGATCGATTGACTATAATGGACCCTTCCGTAGCGGAGCCGAGTGATGATCTGGATGACGAGCCGCCGGTGATAACCGTACCCGGGACGATTGTTCCCGCCCAGCCGTATCAGCACGGAGAGCCAAGTTGACATGGAAGTCAGAAGTGACTGATTGTCATGAGTACCATCGAATAGCAGTAAACCAAGGCGATATCCAAGTGCAAACCGCATCAAAATGGATTGAAAATAAGAAATTTCTATGACTTTTTTTCAATTATGGGCGTATGGGGCTTGCATCTGGACGGGCACATGGATAACATATAAGAAGATATGCAAAAATGCCGGAGATAGATACTCAAGAGGAGGTACGTTCCATGATCATTGCAGCAGCTGCGGATGCAAGCGCGACGTTTAAGCATTTCGATATTTTCATGATCCTGTTTACGATTCTGATCTTTGTTGGTGTGGTTCGTTTGCTGATGGCCCGCCAAAAAAATAAATTCGCAATCGCTTTCGGTCTTGTCAGCTTGTTTGTGTTCCTGTATTCTGACTACGCCATGGTGATGAACTGGATTAACAATTAGCGCCCCATAATTTCATACATACAAACAAGACACCTTCTGCTGCTGCAGTGTGAGGTGTCTTTTTGTGTTGGTCGCGCTTGTTACGCAACGGGAGTTCAAGAAAGATAGGACTAGAAGCAATGGTTGAAATTGGAAGAATATGATAGATTGAAGAAGCATGATGGATAAAGGATGGGACAGGGGAGGAACAGGTGAGTACATGAATACGAATCGGCATAAGAAATCGATAGCCGTACTGCTAGGGAGCGTTTTGATAGCAGGTAGTGTAATGACTGTTGACGGTAATGTCGTGACAGCAGATGCAGTATCCAAGAGTAAGAGTACATATGAACAGACTGGAGTACCACAGGTGATTAGCCGCATGTCCCCGTCGGTAGTCGGCATTATTGGCAAGGTGACGCCTGGCAGCATGAATGATGTGGATGATCGATATAATCTCGCGCATGGCACGGGCGTTATCTGGAAGTCAGATGGCTGGATCATCACCAATGCCCATGTGGTGGACGGGCTTAGCGGGATTACAGTTGTCACATCGGACGGCAAATCCTACAAAGCCAGGGCGGTGCATAGCGACCCTAAAAGCGATATTGCCCTGGTCAAGATCAATGCGAAGTCACTGAAGCCAGCCAAATTCGCTGCCTCTGCACAAGAGGCGATTGTAGGTGAAACGGTGGTAGCAATCGGTACCCCGATTTCCTTCTCATTGAGGAATTCAGCTTCAGTCGGTGTCGTTAGCGGACTGAATCGGAGCGTGGATGGCTCCTATCGGCTGATTCAGACCGATACAGCGATCAATCCTGGCAACAGCGGAGGCCCGCTGGTCAATCTCAAGGGCGAGGTTATTGGAATCAACAGCAAGAAATTTGCAGCGGTTGGCATTGAGAACATGGGTTTCTCGATTCCTGCGGAGACGGTTTCTTATGTAGCGAATCATTTGCTGAAGTATGGCGAGGTTCGCAGAGCTTCGTTAGGGTTGGAACTTGAGGAGAGCTGGTCAGCGATTGTGGGGCTTCCATCCGACGATCCATTAACCGTCACGAAGGTACGATCTGGTGAAGCTCGTAAGGCCGGCATAGAAGATCAAGATGTGCTGTACGCCATTAACGGCAAGCGGGTGTACTCCGTGGTCGACATTAATGAGCGGTTGAAATCATTCATGCCGGGTCAGCAGGTTAGGCTGCTGATGCAGCGGGATGGAGATATCATCGAAGTGACACTGAAACTGAGTCAGGATGGAGCGATGGCAGTCGAGGGTGGAGAAGGGGAGTTTGTCAATGTTAAGAGAAAATAAATCAAGATGGCCGCACCGCCTGCGGCAAGTCTCAATAGGTATGATGTCAAGCTTGTTGCTGTTTACGACCCTGTCCATTCCGGCCTGGGCGGATACACCTGCGGAGACACGAACATTAACGGTCCAGAGTGGGAGCAGCACGGCTTCGGTGAATGGCACTTCCTACACGATAGCGAAGCCCATCGTTAGACAAGGCGTGCTGATGGTACCGCTTGGCGTGTTTAAGAAAGCGTTTGGCAGCGAGATTCGTCTCGAAGGAGAGAACCGGGTTCGGCTTCTGCAGGGCCCGCATACGATTGTGCTCGTGTTGGATAACCGCGTGGCTTGGATCGATGGGAAGAAAGTGCAGTTGCCCGCTGAGCCGACAATGATCAACGGAACGCTCATGGTACCGCTTAGAGCAGTCGCCACAGGAATAGGAGCAGCAGTAAGTTCTGACAGCGGTAAGCTATCGATCAGCCTCACGGTCAAGGATAAAGAGGATAAGCCAGACCAGGACGTGATCAACAACAGTAGCGGCAAGACCAGGGTCGGTAACAGTTATTACGGCTGGAGCATTAACTATCCTTCGTGGATGATTGTCGGCTATGGGACGGACGATGAGAGTGGAACGGCCTTCAATGACGCAACCGGTCGATATTATCTAGAGGTTCATAGTTCGACGCAATTGGTTGAACTTGACGCGGATGACCTGTTGGAGCAGTTGTTGAAAGAGATGAGCGATTCCGGTGATATCGTGCTGCATCAGGAGACCATCACGAGCGGCACCGCCTCTTATGCTAGGGCAATAACCCGAGACAGGGATGGCGTGTTATGGGAATCCAGGCAGTATTATGCCAATGATAAGGTGTACGAATTATTTTTTGCCGATTTCGAAGCGGCTCATTACAAAGATATGGATAAGCACGCGAGCTTGCTGGGTTCGTTCAAAACGACATATAATCGCGTAGACAAATCGGTTAAAGATGTATCTACGATTGTGGATGGTCTGCGGGAAGCCGGAAACGAAGAGTACGGTATTTGGCTGGGCGTGCCTGCCGGGTGGCAAATGAACAACCACGACATGCTTTATGGCAGTGAAGGAGAGGGGTATGTATCGGTCTCCGTAACGTCGGCTCCCACCGGCAAGGAAGGAACACTTTCTGCCTGGTCGGAGCAGCTCAAGCGTTGGATGGAGGAGTCGTTTATTGCAGGCTCCTATGAGATCAAGGGTCTAACTTCGGTGGAAGTATCGGGAGTCAAAGGACAGGTGCAAGAAGTACGTTATACCTACGGTAAACAATGGATCACGGAATACGAAGTCATGGTGCAGAAGAATGGTTACCGCTATTATTTGGAATATGCGATCCCCGATGACAGGAAAGAGAAGCTTCCAGATCTGCAGAAGCTGCTGGATTCCGTTGAGATTGATTATGAGATAGTTCCTTCATCGTTTGGCCGGATCGGCGGCGAAGAGTTCTTGATTGATAAGACCCAGATGAGATCCAAAAGCTCAAGAGCTTATAAATATGGCGTGGATATTCCGCGTTATTGGCAGCCGATTAGTGATCAATTTGAGTTATCGCCCGTGGTGTATGGATTCGCTGGAGGGGATTTCGAAATTTCTGCGCAAAAGGACACAGCGGCCGATTTTATCGTTAGCAGCCTCAAGCGTTATTACAACGAGGTGAGCTCAGGCTCGGGTAACTCGATCAAGGTGCTGGGCATCGAACATATTACGTTTGCCGGTGTACCAGCCGTCTCCTTCAAGATACATCAAGTGAAGAAGGGGATTGGCTTTACCACACGCGAGATCATATTCGAGTCGGGAGACATCACGTATACGATCCGAACACAATTGAACGACGCGAATGCCACGCCGATGCAGCAGGCTGCACTGGAACGGGCGCTGAACTCATTTAAACCGGTAGAATAAGTTGCTTGGAACATTAGCTGTCCTGGCTGTATCCCGATAAGGATGCAGCGGGGCAGCTATTTGTATTGGGCGTTGGATTACAGCCGGCAGTAAGCCAATCGGTGCGGGTATGTTAAAATAGAGGATGTATTGCTAGCCGATCCCCTTAAACCAATAGAAATGTAGAAGAGGGCAGACATGAAAAAAACGATAGGTATGTTCGCTCACGTGGATGCAGGCAAGACCACGTTGGCAGAGCAGTTGTTATATATGACCCAGACGATCTCTGAGCGTGGGCGAGTAGATCACCAGAGTGCTTTTCTGGACAATCATGATATCGAAAAAGAGCGGGGCATCACCGTCTTTGCCGATCAGGCCACCATGCAGTACAACGGATCTACGTATTATTTAATCGATACACCCGGTCACGTCGATTTCTCTCCGGAGATGGAGCGGGCAATACAGGTGATGGATGCAGCCATCTTGGTCATCAGTGCAGTGGAAGGGGTTGAGGGTCATACCGAGACAGTCTGGCAGCTGCTGCACAAATTCGGAGTGCCAACCTTCTTCTTCATCAACAAAATCGATCGGGTCGGCGCTGATCCCGCTCGTGTGCTGGCAGAGATCCGAAGCGAATTGACGGAGGATGTCTGTCTGCTGAATGAACAGGACGACGTTAGCGGAGGCAAGATGCGCCCCGAGGTAATCGAGGCTGTTGCTGAACGGGATGAGCGGCTGCTGGAGATGTACATGGAACAGGGGTATGAAGCAGAGTTATGGCATTCATCGATGATAACGATGATCAGGGAAGGGCGGCTGCATCCTTGCTTTATCGGATCGGCGCTGCAGAATATCGGTATATCCCATATGCTGGAACAGCTTGATCAATTGATTGTGACTGATTATGATCACGGCGCTGAATTTGCCGGCAGAGTATATAAAATCCGCCACGACGAAGACGGGGCGCGTCTGACCTATATTAAATCGATGGGTGGAACGCTGCGAATGCGCGATGAGGTTCGTTATATGCATGGATCGGAGGTCGTGCGGGAGAAGATCACCCAGATTCGGCTGTTAAGTGGTGGACGGATGACGAATACAGATAAGGTAGAAGCAGGTGATCTGTTCGTTGTGACGGGTCTCACCCTGGCAGGTGCAGGCGATGGGCTCGGCTCGTTGAGCGGAAGAACCGCATATGAGCTTGTGCCCACCCTGCAATCCAGAGTGCAGCATGATGCCGGTATTCATCCGAAGGATATGCTGCGCTGCTTTCGATGGCTGGATGCAGAGGATCCTTCGCTCGCAGTCCAATGGGACGAAGCCTTGCAAGCGATTCATATTCATGTGATGGGCATTATTCAACTGGAAGTGCTGGAGCGGATCGTGCATGAGCGCTTCGGGTATCGAATTCACTTCGAGCAGCCGGAGATCCTGTATAAGGAGACTATTACGGAGATGACGGTCGGTAGTGGTCATTTTGAACCGCTGAGACATTATGCGGAAGTACATATTAGGCTGGAGCCGGCGGAGCGGAATAGCGGGCTTGTATTCGTGAATGCTTGTCATCCTGATGTGCTGCCGGTGAACTATCAGCATCTCGTGGCTCAGCATGTCATGGAAAGAGAGCATCACGGTCTGTTAACGGGCTCCCCTATCACCGATATGAGAATCACTTTGCTCAAAGGGCGCGCGCATAACAAGCACACACATGGAGGTGATTTCCGGGAGGCTACTTTTCGGGCATTGCGTCAGGGGCTTGAGAAGACCGGCAATATGTTGCTGGAGCCGTATTATCAATTTCGGGTAAAAGTAGATGTGGAGTATGTGGGACGGCTGCTGTCGGATCTAACGCAAGCCAAGGCACACTTTGATCCACCGGAAACGACAGGCGATAAGGTGATCGTATGCGGCCATGCTCCAGTGTCTACGATGATGGATTACAGCATGGAGTTAGCCGCCTATACGAAGGGAAGAGGGACGCTCTCCCTCATTTACGGCGGATATGACCGCTGTCATAATGAGGCGGAAGTCATCGCTCGTACAGGATACGATAAGAGTGCAGATCCGGAGTATACGTCCTCCTCGATCTTCTGTGCCAAGGGCAGCGGCTATTCCGTTCCGTGGGATGAAGCAGACCGTCACATGCATGTATAATTATCGTTAGCTTAACAAGAAGAGCCTCCCTGATCGGGAGACTCTTGAAAAGCTGCTGGCGGATATCGCCTATGATAGGGTGGAACTTTGATCACTTAAGGACATCTGTTTCGATGAACGCATCGTCCAATAGGTAATAACCGTGGTAATCAGCATCAGTATGCCGGTCATGAGGAATACGGAGTGAATGTTGAACACTCCGCTGATCAGCCCACCTACAAGCGGCCCAGCCATACCGCCAATCTGGTTAGCTGTCTGGTTCAGGCTGAACGCCCTCCCGCGAAATTCGCTGGCTGTGTAACGGACGACGAGCCCGTTAAGCGCTGGGAACACGGCACAGAAGAAGGCGCCATAGGCGAAGCGGATAGCTGAGAATGCCCAGATGTTGCTGAACAGCATTTGCGCCAATGATCCGAGACCGCTGGCCAGCAAGCCGATGAGCAGTACTTTCTGGAAACCGACTTTATCCGCTAATCTTCCCCATCGTGGGGCGAACAGAATGCTGGCGATCCCGATGATGGAGAAGACGAAGCCGGCAATCATGGAGGTATGTGACGTGGAGCCTCCGATTTGCGCGATATACAGCGGCAATACGGGTTCGATTGTCATGACCGAGAACTGAGTCAGCATGGTCAGCATCAGGACAATCATCAGCGCTTTGTTATGTCCTGCGACCTTGAACGTATTCACGACGGAGACGCGTTCTTTGCTCGGCACGAACTTCTCTTCTTTAACCCAGAAGATGACAAGTAATGTGGCGACAAAACAGAGCATCCCTGCTAATCCGAATGCCATCCGGTTGCTGAACAGAGAGGCGAGCGTGCCGCCGATCATGGGACCCATAATACCGCCAGTGGCGGTTGCTGTAGACATCATGGAGAGCGCATAGCCTACTTTTTTCTCCGGTGTGTTCGTACCGACGATCGCAATGGCTCCGGGGATAAATCCGGACAGTAGCCCTTGCAGTAGGCGCAAGATGAGCACTTGATACTCGTTCGTGACGAAGGCCATGAGCACATATATGACGAACAATACCAGTCCGGCGCGGATGATCATCGGCTTGCGTCCGTACTTGTCACCCACCGCTCCCCAGAAGGGAGAGGACAAGGCTCCCGCAAAAAAAGCGGAACTGAAGAGCAGCCCCGACCACATTTCCGTATGCTTGGTTACGCCGAGTTCAATCAGAAAAAGCGGGAGGAATGGTATGACCATTGAGAAACTGGATGCCACGATAAATGATCCGAACCATAATATCCATAAATTCTTTTTCCAACTTTCCATGTCTTCTTCATCTCCTGATGTGCGTTTTGTCAGATATCGTTTGGCGTGGTTAATCCCCTCCTTGGGTTGAGAAAGTAGTTGTCACTTACTTTAATTATGTAATCCTAATCTGGGATTAAGGCAGAGCCCCTCCCAAATTTGGTACACTGGAACCGTCCGGGCCAATCACATGAAAGTGATTGGTGTATTGGCTTCATCCTACACCACATGGTAAGGAATGGGAAGGGGCAGGGGCAGGCTGCAATAGCCCTGAGCGGAAGTCCGACATTTTGGCGCAGACCCGCCATATCGCGAGATACAGGGTTTTAGGGGCTTAGCTGCAGAAGTGTATCCATAATGCAAAAAAAATTTTAGGGAGACCAAATCATGAGAGAAACATTGAAAGATCTATACTCAACTCAATTATTTCAACAGCTCACGGAGCGGATGCAGGAGGTATACCCCGCATTTGAGACGGAGCGGTTTATGGAGCTTATATATAATGAATCTTGGGAACATGAAGAATTCAAGCAACGTATCCGGCATGTCACCATGGCATTAACGGCAACGCTGCCCTCCTCTTATTCGGAAGCGGTACGCATTCTTACCCAGGTAGCGCCCCATTTCCGGGGCGTGGAATACGTGTTCTTTCCCGATTATGTTGAAGTGAACGGCATGGAGGATTTGAAGACTTCGATGGAAGCCCTGGCGGTATTCACGCACTCTTCTACGGCAGAATTTGCGGTCAGGCCTTTTATCATGAAGGACCAGCAATGGATGCTTGAACAGATGATGGTATGGGCTCGTACCGACGATGAGCATTTGCGGAGATTGGCGAGCGAAGGGGCGAGGCCGCGTCTGCCATGGGCACCCCAGCTGCCTGCACTGATCCGGGACCCGCGTCCGGTCTTGCCGATTCTGGAACAATTGAAGGAAGACAGCTCGCTGTATGTAAGAAAAAGCGTCGCCAATCACCTGAACGATATCTCCAAGGATCATCCCGATCTGGTACTAGGGATCGCTGCGGATTGGTACGGCAAGCATCCGTTGACCGACTGGATCGTCCGGCATGCGCTGCGGACGCTGCTGCGTAAAGGCGATATCCGGGCACTGGCTATTTTCGGTTACGAGGAACTGGAAGAGCTGGAGGGACTTGAAGTGCGCGATCTCCGGATCAAGCGTCCGTTAATTGCGCTGGGAGAAGATCTGGAGTTCTCGTTCCATCTGGTCAATGAAACGGGCAACGCGATTCCGCTGCGGATCGACTACGAGATCGACTATATGAAGTCTAGCGGCAAGCTGGCACCCAAGCGCTACAAATGCTCTCACAAAACGTATTCGCCAGGCAGCTGGAAGGTGGAGAAGAAACAATCCTTCAAGCCGATCTCGACCCGCCGTTTCTATTCGGGCGATCACCGACTGCATATCGTGGTGAATGGCAAGCGCTTGGCCAGCATGGATTTTATGCTGGAGGGTGCCGAGTAGGGTTTGGGCAATAAGCAGTTTCAATAACGAAGGTGAACTCCTTGTAGTCCGGGGGTTCACCTTTTTTGACGCGATCATGTGTGAATTATGGCAAAGTTATTAAATGGGTGGAAATCTAGTTAGCAGGTAGAAGAGCGCCTGTACTTTTGGTAAACTAGATAAGTTGAGAAACTATTGATGAATATGCAATGGATTATAGTGAATGTTGGCTGGATGTTATACGCTATGAAAATAGAGTATGGCTGTCGTGAATGAATGGAAGAATAGGGATATATAGCACACCGGTGCGGACCGGATTATGGAGGATATACATGGATACGATAGCGTTGCGAAGAGAAGACGTGGAATTGCTGGCACCTGCGGGTGACTGGGATTGCATGCGGGCTGCGGTGGCGAACGGAGCGGACGCGATTTTTTTCGGAGTGGAGAAGTTTAATGCGCGGGCACGTGCGAACAATTTTCGGATGGATGAGCTGCCTGAGATTATGTCATTCTTGCACAGTTACGGGGTCAAGGGGTTTCTGACGTTCAATATTCTCGTATTTGAGAATGAGCTCGAAGATGCGAAGGGGCTGATCGATGCTTGCGTGGATGCAGGCGTGGATGCGGTGATCGTGCAGGATTTAGGGCTGGTGAAGCTGATCCGCGAGATTTCTCCAGATTTTCCGATTCACGGTTCTACCCAGATGACGATTACTTCGCCAGAGGCGGTAGAATTCACGAAGCCGTTCAACATGGAGCGCGTGGTGCTGGGGCGTGAGAATAACTTGAAGCAGATCCAGAAGATCGGTGAACAGGCGAAACTGCCGATGGAGGTATTCGTGCATGGTGCGCTGTGTGTGTCCTACTCCGGCCAATGTTTGACCTCCGAGATGTGGGGCGGACGTTCAGCCAATCGCGGAGAGTGCGCGCAGGCTTGCCGCCTGCCTTATGACCTGATCGTGGACGGGGAGCAGAAGCCGATGGGCGACGTGGCGTACCTGCTCTCTCCGAAGGATCTGGCTGCCATCGATCTGATGCCGGAGCTGATTGAAGCGGGTGTTACGTCGTTCAAGATCGAAGGCCGTCTGAAAACGCCGGAGTATGTTGCAAACGTAGTGAGCAAGTACAGGAAGGCGATTGACCGTCACTTTGACGGGGAGGACGCCAGACCGAGCAAGGAAGAGGTGCGGGAGCTGCAGCAGAGCTTCTCGCGCGGGTTTACACACGGCTTCCTGGACGGGACGAATAATAAAAAGCTGGTGGAAGGGACTTTCCCGAAAAGCCGCGGCGTTTATCTTGGCCGCGTGGAGCAGATTCTGCGCGATGGCGTGGTTTGTAAGCTGGAAGCACCCGTGAAGCGCGGAGACGGGATCGTATTCGATGCGGGCGATCCGACCAAAAAAGAAGAAGGCGGCCGTATCTACGACGTGCGTCGCAAAGGCGTGAAGGTGGAGGGCGAAGCGGCGGAAGGCTGGATCATCGATATCGTTCCCGGCCGCAGCGACGTCGACCTGCGCAAGCTGCATGTTGGCGACCGCATCTGGAAGACGAATGACCCGGCGCTGGACAAGCGCCTCCGTCAGTCGTTCGAGACGGAGAAGCCGTACCGGGTATTCCCGGTACATGTGCGTGTCAGCGGCCGTCCCGGCCAGCCGCTGTCGACTTGGTGGACCGATGTGCAGAAAGGCACCACGGTCCAGGTGGATTCAGAGCTGGAACTGGAGATTGCCCAGAAGCGGCCGCTCAGCCAGGAGATCCTGGATGAGCAGCTTGGCCGTCTGGGCGGCACGTTGTTCCAGCTGGAGGCACTTGACGTCGACCTGTATGGCGACGTCATTGTGCCGATTCGCGAGCTCAACAGCATCCGCCGCCGTGCGGTGGAGCTGCTCGCCGGCGAGCGGCCGAAGCCGCCCGTGTACGTGAAACGGGCGGTGTCGGTGTATGGCGATGCGGCTGTGCCCGCAG
>NZ_BAZR01000032.1 GCF_001315105.1 Paenibacillus sp. JCM 10914
CGTGGGGCTGTTTCGCACGGAGTTCCTGTTCATGGACGCCCCGGCCATGCCGGGCGAGGAGGAGCAGTTCCGCGCGTACCATGAAGCGGCCCGTATGATGGAGGGCCGCCCCGTCATTATTCGCACGATGGACATCGGCGGCGATAAGGAGCTTCCCTATCTACAGCTGCCGAAGGAAACGAACCCTTTTCTGGGCTATCGTGCGATTCGGGTAGGGCTTGTGTGTCAGGAACTACTTCGCACACAGCTGCGGGCGATGCTGCGGGCCAGCGCCTTCGGAACGGTGAAGGTGATGTTCCCGATGATCTCTGGCATGCAAGAATGGAGGCAGGCGAGGGCAATCCTGACGGAAGTGCAAGCCGAAATGAGGCAGGAGAACGTCCAGTTTGACGAGAATATGGAAGTCGGCATTATGGTCGAAATTCCCTCCACGGCCGTGCTGGCTGGACTTTTCGCTGAAGAAGTCGATTTCTTCAGCATCGGTACGAATGATCTCGTTCAGTACACGGTAGCCGCGGATCGCATGAATGAACACGTAGCGCATCTGTATGATTATTTCCATCCAGCCGTGCTTCAGCTAATCCGGGCGGTGATAGAAGCTTCCCATAAGGCCGGTAAATGGACCGGCATGTGTGGCAGTATGGCGGGTGACCCTTTGGCCGCCCCGTTCTTGCTCGGTCTTGGACTTGATGAGTGGAGCATGGAGGCAGGTAGACTCAGCTCGATTAAGGAAAGGCTCCAAGGACTGGATCGGCAGGAATGCCGTGAGTTGGCAGAGCGCATTCTTCGCCTCGATACGCCCCAAGCCGTTCGTCAGGCGCTGGAGGATTTTCACAACGCCAAGACAGCGGTTGTAAGCCAATAATTTTTTTCTCAAGAAAGCTCTTGATGGTTAAGTAAGTGAAGGGATTTCTCATGGCCCTGGTTAAGAAAGACATACGATATCGCGTTCAAACGGAAGGCTGTGGCCATGTACGTAGAGGAAGGCCTTGGCTATATGACAGTAGCCAAGGCCCTGGGCATCGATGATGAGTATGTCGCTCCGACAGACAGCTGTCCGACGACAAGAACAAATACACTATGAAAGCCGCATAAAATGCGGCTTTTTTGATTTAAGTACCCAAGTTCTTGTCCTGACTCAACGACAAGAACTTGGGTACTTTGCCGAAATTGACAAGAACATGTACACTTAGCCGATTAGATGAATGTCTAATTTCATTTAAGCTAACGGGCAGGTTAAACTATTTCTTCGTGGTTTGATTATATATTTGTTAATAATTCAAGAAATACTAAGGCAAAGATGAAGAAGAGATGAGCAATCTGAAAAATATACTGAAACATATTCTTGCTTTATCAGTGATTTGTCTAACGATTAATTATGATAATGTTTGGCTGAACCCATAGATACAAATAAACCTATGGTACAAGACATTCGGGCGTATACTTTGCAAATATTGTATAAAGAAATCAACAATTCTATCCATGAGAAATTCGGGACTGATTGGGGTTTCACACCGCAAAAAGTTTGTGAAATGAATGGTAGAAATTTAATAATTGAAGGGCAGCTAAATCAGGAGAAAGGGAATGGAGAGCAAGTAATCAAGAAAATAAGGGTTGATTTTTCAAGGAGTGAAACCAGCAAATATAAAGTAGTCGAAGTGAATGAGCTATAATGTAGATGACTATTCATCCCAAAATCCTGGATACTGTCGGGGGGCAAGAACATGATGCGGCTTTTATGTTTAAAGTATATAAGTTCTTATCGTAACTCAATGACAAGAACTTATATACTTAGCCGAAATTGACATGACTTGATTACTTGGCCGATTAGATAGCTATCAGATGTATAATTGCATGAGGATAGTTTGTTGCTAATGTTTAGATATTGGTTGAGTGCTCAAGATATAGATGAGCATTTCGAAAATTATCGAGATGTTGGATAATAAGGGAAATAATATGTATTTAGTAGGACACCCCAGAAAAAATCTCTATCCCTATTACTAACAGACACAACCGATTCCTAAGAGAGGAGCCGATTAGAAATCTAGCTGCCGGTGGTGAGCTGAAGGATTGCCGGCCCATCAGGATGCGCATCCCAGCCCTGCAGATCCGGGTCTAAAAGGCGGCGTATGCGGGGCTGAGATGCTTCACCGGTTCCTGCAGATCGGAGATATTGTGCAGATAGCTGTCAGTTGCGAGCCGAAGGCATGGCTAGGAACTTGACTGGTCATCGGGATCTACATCCCGGTAGCAATGACTTTACTTTTCATTTCACGTTGCCCCTATGGTGTATAGGATGAGGTGATGAGATGGGAAGACATACGCTTATATGTTATTAGAAAGGCTTTGGAGCAGCAAAAAAAGCTAGAAGAGTGTTAGCCGGACTCATTCTAGCCGTGGCAGTGTCTTATCTTACATCTCTGAGTTTCCATACAACAAAAATGATTAAGGCCAAGAAACCGATTGTAACGAACCCATATACAGATTGAAGTGCAACGGTAGAGGAAGACCTTATGGCTTGTAGCATGTCCGGTAACCCATCTGATACTGCAAGAGCTGTTCCAACGCTTTCCATAGCCGAATTTGCTATTTCTGGTTGTACTCCGGCCGGTATTGAATCTGTTAAAGTCCAACGATAAACGAGCATTCCAATACTTCCTATTATGGCAACGCTTAAAACAGAACCCAGCCCATTACTAACATCACTCAACGCTGAAGCAGTACCAGCACGTTCTTGAGGCACACTGGAAATGATCTGCTCACTGGCAATGGTAATGGTCGGTCCAACACCAATCCCCATCAACGATGCACCAATCATCAAGAGAAGTATATCGGCTTTTTGAACTGTCAACATAAGTAGAAATGCGCCTCCTCCTGCAGTTAGCAGATTGGATACCATGGCGTAGGTTGGACTCATCCACCTTGTAAGAACGGGTGACACTAACGTACCCGCAATGGAAAAGATTGCTGGAATAATCAGTAGAAGTCCAGCTTCTGTTGGACTAAGTCCAATAACTTGTAGATGTTGAGCGAAAAGCATGCTCTCCCCTGTAATCAACAACGATAAAAACACTCTTGATATTAATGAATTAGTCAGTACTGAATTTCGAAACATATACAGGTCCAGCAAGGGATCTTTCGAGTGTAACTGTCGATTTATAAATAAAAATCCAACGGCTATACTAAGTGCTATTAATCCGACGTAAATTATCTTAATACCGTGACTAGCCATTTCTTGCAAAGCAAATATAAAGATTATCAATGTCAGTGAAGACAAAAGCACGCTAACTAAATCCATGCGTTGTGACTGCTTGTTTCGATATTCTGGGAGAAGGGGAGCTGCAGCTAACAATACAACCACAGCAGGAACATTGACGAGAAATACTGCACCCCACCAATAATGATCCAAGAGTAGGCCTCCTATTGGAGGTCCGAGAGCCATACCAGCAGAGAATGAGCTCATTATAATTGCAATAGCTACGGAAAATTGCTTCGGGTAGAAAAACATGTTTCTTAATAACGACATTGTAGATGGCATAACAGTTGCCGAAGCTAGACCGAGAAGTGCGCGTGAAGCAATCAACATCCAAGATTCTGTCGAAAAAGCAGCAACAATGGAAGATACTCCGTATATCGTTACACCGATAATTAGCAGCCGCCGCCTACCAATCCGATCTCCTAAACGTCCCATTGTCAAAAAGAATCCTACCGCTAACAATTCACCGATGTGAATAATCCAAAGCATTTGTGTAGCGCTGGGTGCTAAGTCGGCGGCGATGGATGGCATGGCTAGGAACAGTATGGTCATATCTGTAGCCAGCATAAATACCGCTAAAGTCAAAGGTATTAAGCCCACCCATTCACGCCAAGTAGCCTTTGGCATGTCAATAGCATCTTTAACATATTCGTTTGTCATTTGTGATCACCTTGTGCCTTAATGTTTTTTTTACTTTTTATATCATATGGTATAAAAAGATATGAGTATAATATCGTATAGAGTTTATGAAATGCAAGGTAAATCTTTTTAATTACTGGAAATAGCTTATTAAGTATTAGCCGATCCTTTTCACTTTTTATACTTTGTAGTACACTAATTTTAAATGAAAATGAGGTGAGGACTTGAAGATTCAAAAGCAATCAACTAAAGATAAAATCCTCGACTCGCTTAAAAAACAACCGGAACTAAGCGTAATTCAACTAGCTAGTGAACTTAACCTCACACAAATTGCTATACGGAAACAGGTTAATTTGCTTTTAAAGGACGGATTTATTCAATATCGCGAAGAAAAACAAGAAATGGGAAGACCGATACAGTTGTTCTCTGTTTCTGAAAAAGGCGAACGGCTTTTTCCAAAGAATTATGAAGGTATAACTGTTGATTTTTTAAATGATATTCGAGAGTTGCATGGAAATGAAGCGATTCATTATTTGTTTAAAAAACGGGAGCTACGTTTGTCGGAATGCTACAATAAGCATATGATAGGCAAATCGACTGTTGAAAAAATGAAAGAGTTGGCTGCGTTGCAAAATGAAAAAGGATATATGGCTGATATTAAACAACTATCTGATAGTACGTTTGAATTAATTGAGTATAATTGTCCGATTTTCGAAGTAGCCAAACAATATAAGCTAGCATGTACATGTGAAACAGCAATGTTCAAAAATGTTTTGGAGACGGAGCAAGTCGAACGTGTCATGTGCCAATCTGACGGTGACAACCACTGTCGGTTTTTAATAAAGTTTACTGAAAAATAGCGCTTGTGGAACTGAATATTTTCTTTAGTGGCCAGTAATCGATGGCCCATTACACTTCGGCGGATCCGAAGAGGAGTTTATGCATGTGAGGGCAATGAGCTTGCCTCCCCAATAAGTTCATATCCGAATTTAAAACATTCTTTATGTTAAACAAGAACTTAACCCCACTTAAAGTCGCTATTCAGCGACTTTTTTATTTTCTCGAGACCAATTGTGAATAAGTGAAGTTTACAAGTAATGGTATAACTGTATAGTAGGATAAAGCGCGAAAGCTTCGTCAGCTTAGAGTTATAATCTGGGGTAATAGGAGTGGATAGGTGCTAACCGCTCCTTCCCACCCGATTCGCTCTACAAAGGATATGCTGAACCGTATAATATTTAGGGCTAAGTCTGTGTATTTATTTACATTGACTTACAAATGCAACGAAAAGAATACATCACTCACAAACGGTATTAAATATCCGTATCGACAAAAAGTTCCGGTTTGACGGATTTACTCAACAAACTGGCACGAAACTTCGGCTTTTTAAATGGACTCATTTTATTCGTTTCTGCTGTCACAAATCAGAGGCTTACATCGTTCTTTGTGCAAAACCCAAAAGGAGCTGAGGAACGATGAACGACTTGACATGTGTCATCATAGGAGGAGGGTATGCAGGACTTCAAGCGATCAAATCAATAAAGGAAAAGACCCGAGGCATGGCGAATGGGCGGAGGATTCGGTTTGTTCTGATCGACATGCAGCCCGGTCATTTGCGCAAATTAAGAATGTTCCGCCCTGCGGCGGCCGAGGAAGAAATTATGATTCCTTGGAATCAGTTAACTCTTAAAGATTTCGAATTCGTACAAGGTACGGTTACGTCTGTGGATGGAGAGGAAAAACAGGTTCGATATACAGGTCCACAAAACAACGATGCCCGAATTCACTATGACCTTCTAGTTGTGACGGTGGGCAGCATAGTTCGGCGACCGGATCCTGATCAAGGCGGTGTCGCTTTAACCGACCCGCAAGCCGCGGAAGACATCCGGGAGCGCTGGCGTGCCAACCTTCGGAAGGCTGCCCGCGAGACGAAGCCAGAGGAACGCAAGAGACTGATGACCATCGCGGTTGCTGGAGCGGGCATCAGTGGCATTGAGACGTCCGCCGAACTTGCGCTCGCCATGAGGAAGGAAGCAGCGGCGTTAAGGCTGAACCCGTCCGATGTCTCAGTGTATTTGCTGAATGCACAGGAACGACTGCTCCCGGAAGTGTCGGAGAAATTTAGACGGAGGTTGGATCGGCAACTCACCGAATGTGGAGTAACAGCGCTTCACAATCGTAAGGCGCTTCGGGAGGAAGCAGGATCGTTGGCACTTAGTGGCGGCGAACGGCTGGTAGTTGGCCTATGTATTTGGACTTTGGGCTTGATACCCAATCCGGGACTTGAGGACATGGGTCTACCTCTTACTCCTGAGGGGAAGGTACTGGTGGATGAATGCTATCGTGTCAAAGGGATGCCGAACGTTTACAGCATTGGCGACTGTTCAGGAATCGTCGATCCGAGAGACGGCAGAGCGACTCAGATGACGTGCTTTGAAGCTGGGGAGCAGGGGCTTCGGCTGGGGAAAATCGTGGCGGCAGATTTAGAGGGCCGACCGGCTCCAAGTCATCATTCTGCCAAATCGAATATGGATGAATTTACCATCGCACTTGGGCAAAATGGAGTGTTCTGGATACGTAAATGGGGACTCGATATGATCATGACGGGAAAGCTTCCAGGGAGAATCAAAAAGCTGGTAGAGGATACTGCCAGTATGCTTAGATAGAAATGAAAGGAGGGACAGCGATTGGAAGAACTATACTGTCAATATAAATCGCTACTTTTCACGCTGGCTTATCAGATAACGGGATCTGCGGCGGAAGCAGAAGATGCGGTACAGGACGTGTTTATTAAGGCGTACGATGTACATCCCGAACGATTGGAGGAGCCTAAGGCGTATTTGTGCAAAATGGTAACCAATCGCTGCCTCGATCTGCAGAAGTCGGCGCGGAGGAAAAGGGAAATATACGTCGGTCCGTGGCTCCCCGAACCCTTTCACACGCCGGAAGAGGATACGCTCGAGTCGACGGTCGTCCGGCGCGATATGTTATCTTACGCCATGCTCGTTTTGCTCGAGAGGCTGACGCCGACAGAAAGAGTGGTTTTCGTCCTGCGTGAGGCGCTGGGCTTTGATTATCCCGAAATTGCCAAACTGCTCGATAAGCAAGAGGCGAATTGCCGGAAGCTAATGAGCCGGGCAAGAAGCAAGATGGGAATATCGGTGGGGGAGCCGGTAGCGGCCGAAGCGGCTGAAATCGAGTGGGTTAGCCGGTTCCTCATATCCTTCGAGCAAGGAAACGTCGATCAGATCCTATCCCTGCTGACCGAAGATGTCATGCTCGTCTCTGACGGAGGCGGAAAAGTGCTCGCCTTTACGCGTCCGATACAATCGCGCGATCAAGTCGCACGAATCCTTGCCAGTGCGTTCGAAGGCATAAAACCCTACTATCGGGGGAGTCTTTTCACCGAGATTGCTCCTCTGAACAGTGAGACCAGTATAGTGCTCCGCTCAGGGGACGAAACAGTGGCAGCTATATTTTTACAACGCAAACACGGAAAGCTAGCCGGAATCTACATTGTACGAAACCCTGATAAGCTACTCTTGCTTAATAAAATCAACCGCCCCTAACGGAGAAATCGATTTGGTCTCTGCAATCGGCAAGCGTCCCAAGATAAAAATGAACCAGCAGTTCTTGCCGTATCGTTGCTGACGATAAGACATTTGCCTGTTGGGAGTCGGAAGATCTCGAAGATATGAACAAGAAATCTGCATGCAAGAAAGGTCGCAATGGTCTCGTTCATTTAGGACTGAAACGAGGGAGTGCTTGGGGGAGCTATACTGCGCAAGGTGATGAACATCGGAAAGCCATATGCGGGAAAACAGCTCGTACGGTTTGACGAGGGAGAACCCAGCCCTCTACTCTACAAAACTTACGGCGCGGCTACCGGCATCTATCGTGGGTTTTGAATCGATGGAAGCCTGGTCAACATTTAGCTGCCGTTTCCATGCTATCTGGCAACAGTTATGCGGAATAACCCGACTACAAAAGAAAGTGCTTGCCAAATGTCTTTTATTAGTAGGGGTATTCTCTTTCCGGATATTACTCCGCATGAAGAAAACATAGTTAAGGCACGCCATGAGGTTGCATTACCCCCTTTACTTGTGATCATTCGAATTAGAAATGATACTGTAAATGTCGAAGAGATGACGTATTAAAAACATTTAAAAAAATACATCGTCCCGCTAAGAGGGAACAATTCACAAGCCATTGAAAGATCTTACCGAATTTAAACTGTTCAGTGGCTGACGCACCACAGTTAGTCTTTGCTAACTTCTGAATAACCCTATTGTATTATTGGATATAATTAAATAAAAGGATCTGGGAGAGATTTTAGAGTGCTTACACATACAATATTTAAAAACAAGAAACCGAATTATAATAGACTAGAGAAATACGGTTTTCATAAAAAAAACGATATCTATACATACACCACTCTTATCGCTGAGCAGCAGTTTCAGTTGACTGTGTTGATTACAGATGATGGCATCGTTGATACTAAAGTGATCGACAGCCAATCAGGAGACGAATATGTACTTCACCGAACAGATGTAGCCATAGGCTCTTTCATTGGCAAGGTAAGAGAAGCACATGATGATGTCTTGAATAAAATTGCTGAATCTTGCTATGAAACCGATGTGTTTAAAAGCGATTATGCACACAGGGTGATTTCTTATGTTGAGAAAACTTATGGTGATGAACTGGAGTTTCTATGGCAACGATTTCCTAATAATGCCATATGGAGAAGAAAAGATACTAATAAGTGGTATGCCGCATTGCTGGTGTTAGCTAAAAGAAAACTGGGCATGGATTCTGACGATATTATTGACATTATTAATTTGCGGATTCTTCCGGAAGACATAGAAACAATCGTCGACAAGCAGGGATACTTTCCCGGTTTCCATATGAACAAAAAGCACTGGTGTACAATCTGCTTAGATGGCTCTGTTCCCATAGAAGAGGTCTGGCAAAGAATAGATGAAAGCTACAGACTGGCAACTAAATAAATTCCAACATTCCCATCAAGTTTTTGATGAGATTTTATTTAGGCTTTAGCCAGTTGAGTGCGTGAAACGCACGAAACAAAAAACCACCCGCTATGCGGGTGGAGGGATCGAGGGTTTGACCACCAAGACCATTCCGATAAAATTGAGATATTCAGGCTCAAAAGAAAGGAACGGTCTTAGATGGCAAACAAGAACTATAGTTTAGCGCACACAAAGTGGATGTGTAAATACCACATTGTATTCACCCCTAAGTATAGACGGAAAGAGATATATTCAAGTGAGGAAAGATCTAATCGAAATTTTCAAGCGTCTATGTAAATATAAGGGCGTGGAAATTCTGGAAGGTCATATGATGCGAGATCATGCTGGTAGCGATACCACCGAAGATAGCCGTATCCACATTCATGGGATATCTGAAAGGGAAAAGTTAGCTAATGATTTTTGAAAAGCATGCACAACTAAAGTATAAATATGGGAATCGGAAATGTTGGGCAGAAGGATATACGTAAGTACTGTGGGCCTGAATGAAGCGACCGTAGCCAAGTATATACGTGAGCAGGAAGCACATGACCAAGCCGTGGACAAGCTGAGTGTGAAAGAGTACGAAGATCCATTTAGCAGCAACAAGAGCAAAAAGAAGTAAACCAGTGTAACTGGTAGGTGAAAGTGACAAATAACACTGAGCCTGAACAGATATGTAATCAGGCTAGCGTCTTTAGGCGCAGTTTGGCAACAGGGGGTTATACCCAAAGAGCAAACCACCCGTTGGACGGGTGGTCCTGATTTTATGTTATCAAGTTCTTATCTAAACAGAATGACAAGAACTTGATAACATTCCCGACAGATGACAAGAACATTGTTACATTCCCGATATGATTTCATCGACGGCGGCTAATAAAGATGATTAGACGTCCTTTTATTAGACTAACGGGCAGGATAGTTGAAGATTATTCGCGCTGAACCTTACTATAAGTAGCGGCGAAAAGTTGAGTTGAAGGTTGAAGCTTCGATGCTAAATCTATGAAGAAGCGCGTAAAGCCCCAACTCATGTGAAATAGGTCATATAGGCCGAGACGAGACCTTGATCAGGAATAGTTCTCCATCATATGAGATAAATAATTTCGAAAGTCATCAACGTAGGTTTTGGGCTCTACAACTTTTAGATGAGTGCCGAAGCTTGCTAAAAGTTGAAATCCCATATAATTTTGAGGGACATATATGGTTGCTAATAAAAGTCCAGGACCATGGTCTTCAATACTTTTTCGACCATACCTTTCGATGATTTGATCTTTTATGCTAGGCGATATCCATGCCTTAATGGTGACGAATTGCGGTAGATAACTTGCTTCGTGTCCTGGCTCAGACCAATCGTCTCTTGGATGAAACGCGCGTTCATCCATAGAAATATGATCGATCCGGGATAACTTGAATGTTCGAGATCCCTGTCGATGTAAACAGAATCCTTTCAAGTACCAACTCGATTCGCTGAAATGCAGCTCATAGGGCTCAACCATTCTATCCGTTACAGCCCCGTCTTTATCTGTATAATTAAACGAAACCAGCCTTTTCTTTGTTATGGAATCTTGACATGTCTTTACGGTTTCAAGAATTTCGGACCGACCTTCCCAATCATAAAACGATAGTTGAATGGAACGATTAAGAGACAATGGACTAACCATTGCCTCTATTTTTTTTATCGTTCTTTCAACTTCTTCGGTAAGGAGAATTTGTTGAAATCCACCCAGCGCAGTTAATATATTCTGTAAATCGGAGCTGCTTAATAAGCGTTTATCCACCTTGTATTCATCCATTATGCCGAAGCCGCCTTTGACCCCAATGACAGAGTAGATGGGGATGTTACATAAGCACAATGTTTCCATATCGCGAAGGATCGTTCTTTTGGAGACATTGAATAGTTGTGAGAATTCCGTTGCCGCAACAACCTCTTTTTTCAGCAATATCATGATAATTGAAATGAGTCTCTCCACTTTGTCCATAATTGCCCTCTTTTTTACATGATTTCAGAACGGTGACAATAATATGTCACCGTTTATCCATTATACTACATGTATCACAAGAAGGAGGTATTAATTCAATGTTTAATTCAACCAATTTTCCTAAACCCACCCTTATTTCAGTCAACGGTGTGGAACTCGAAGTGTTTGAAGCAGACCGAGAAAACGCAGGAAAACCTATTGTACTCTGCCACGGCTGGCCAGAGCATGCCTTTTCTTGGCGCCATCAGATGGACGCACTTGCTGCAGCGGGCTACCATGTCATCGTCCCCAACCAGCGGGGTTACGGCAACTCATCCCGACCGACCGAAGTAACAGACTATGACATTGAACACTTGTCGGGTGATCTCGTCGCCCTTCTCGATCACTACGGATACGAAGACGCTACCTTTGTCGGTCATGACTGGGGTGCATTCGTCGTTTGGGGACTGACCTTGTTGCATCCAAACCGCGTCAATAAAGTGATAAATCTGAGCTTGCCTTACCAAGAGCGAGGAGAAAAACCCTGGATCGAGTTCATGGAAGAAATACTTGGCGGCGATTTCTATTTCGTCCACTTCAATCGACAGCCAGGCGTCGCGGACGCCGTATTCGAAGACAATACATACAGGTTCCTTCGCAACCTGTACCGGAAGAACGAGCCTCTCAGAGCACCTGAGCCAGGTATGGCGTTGATCAATCTCGCCAGAGCAGAAACACCGCTCGGTGAGCCCGTATTGAGCGAAAGCGAGCTGGCCGTTTACGTCTCCGCTTTTGAAACATCAGGGTTCACGGGCAGCATAAATTGGTACAGGAACCTTGACAGCAACTGGCGCTTATTGGCGAAAGTGAACCCAATCATCCAGCAGCCGACCCTCATGATCTACGGCGACCGGGATGTGGTTGAGAAGTCTGAAAACCTGACAAAGTTCGTGCCCAATGTGGAAGTGGTCAATCTGGATTGCGGTCATTGGATCCAGGAAGAAAAGCCGGAAGAAACAAACCAAGCGATTTTAAAATGGCTGGAACAATGGGAGATGTAGTTTTTTTCAACAACCAAGAAGAGTTTAACGATTGGTTAGAAGAACATCATGCTGAAGCTAGTGAAATTTGGGTGGGCTATTTTGGGATAAGTACAGGGCGTGCAACCCTTACTTGGTCTGCATCAGTAGATGCCGCTCTTTGTTTTGGGTGGATTGACGGTATACGAAAAACCATTGATAAACAAAGCTATAAGATTCGCTTTACTCCGCGCAAAGTAAATAGTGTATGGAGTGCTGTGAACGTAAAGAAGGTAAAAGCACTAATACAGCTTGGAAAGATGAGACCAGAAGGAATGCACGTCTTTAACAACAGAACCGATGCACAAGGCTATTCCTCTGAACAAAGAAACGTGGAACTTGCCAAAGAATATGAAGAACAAATCAAGGCAAATCAAACAGCCTGGCTATTCTTCACTAATTTATCACCATCCTATAAAAGAGATTCTATCTGGTGGGTAATGAGCGCCAAGAAAGAAGAAACACGATTAAGAAGGCTTGGAATATTGATCGCTTCATCTGAAGAAGGGCTAAAATTTCAACATTGCAAAAAAATATTGCAGAATAAGGAAATATAAATAACAAAAGAATCGTTAAAAGGATTTTTGGTACTGCATAAATCTGGGTCTATTGTTTCCCTGATCTTTAGGAGAGAGGAGCTACTGTATTTCTCAATCATTTAGGGTTTAATTCTCATCAAAAGTCAGAACGTTTTAAATGCGAGGCATAAATCAAATCGCTAAATGAAGAAGGGATGAAACAGCTCATCCAAAATCGCAACCCCCTTCATTTTTATGGCACAGCCGACCCTCATGATCTATGGTGACCGGGATACGGTCCAGAGGTCTGAAAACCTGACAAAGTTTGTGCCTAATGCGGAAGTGGTCAATCTGGATTGCGGTCATTGGATCCAGCAAGAAAAGCCGGAAGAAACAAACCAAGCGATTTTGAGATGGCTGGAAGAGCAGAATTCCATCTAGTCCCAAGAGCGTCATTTAGGAAGACCAATCATTATAGGAACTCCGGCATTTTCATTTTAAATTAAAAAAACAAACCCTCATTCATTTCATGAAAAGAATGAGGGTTTGTTTTTTTGATCTTGTTGTTGGTGAGGTGGGGAATGTTATCAAGTTCTTGTCATTGTTAAAAGGAGAAGGAGGAGTTCGTTCGTGTCGAGGGACAAGAACATGGTCCCATTGAAAGTCGCTGTCCCGAGTCGAGGACAAGAACATGTTCCGATTACCGATTAGACACATATCTAATTATGATTAGACAGCTCTTTCATTAAACTAACGGGCAGGTTAGTTTAATTAAAAACATTTTTTATGTACCGCGATTCAATTGATTTCGATTAGAATAAGATCAAATCGCATTTGGAGAGGGGTAAAATTACAAGTGTCTAAGGAAGTGAACATAATGACAAACCAACAAAGTCGAATAAATAATATGCCTTTATTTTCACAAACGATAACTGACTTTTGGCAGGCGCAATTTTTGAACGGAGAAGTCCTCTACAGCGATGAAGTCTTTACTGTCGTCGTCAACCCAGACCTGAAGGAAGACAGTCGGGTCATGGTGCTGGAAACCACCGACGGCCGAGTTATGGCGGTCCTGACGCCTGCGGTAGCAGATAAGGTAGACCTATATTATCGACAAGACTTGTCTGAGGAGATATTTCGCCGGAAATTGAATGAAGTGGGAATCACTCTGCATGGCGCAGATTATCTTTTTTATTTTTCAGAACCCGATAAGAACATACTGCTACAAGAAAAGCTGGAAGGTGGCTTGCGCCGATTAACAGAGCAAGATGAAGCGGTTTTCTCCGAGTTCGAGTCCTCCGCCTCGGAACAAGACTTGGATGACGCTTATGTGGAATTGGATCACTGGACAGTGTTCGGCTCATTTGAGCAAAACCGCCTCGTTAGCGCCGCCAGCATGTATCCCTGGGGGAATGCGAAGATTGCGGATCTCGGCGTATTGACTCTGACGTCCTTTAGAGGAAAAGGTCACGCTCGCAAAGTGGTGCGTTCCATCTGCAAGTATGCTTGTGATAAGGAATATGAACCCCAGTACCGATGCCAGCTTGATAACCAGGCGTCTGAGTCGCTGGCTAATGCGGCGGGTTTGACGTTGTTTGGAAAGTGGGATGTGATTTCTCCCGACTCCACAGACTGAGAGTCATGAATTGAGTGGTCAACTCATTTGCAATCAAATCACATGAAAGTCGAAAATAATATGCTAAAAAATGTTTTAGCCGTGTTTTCTTTCAAGCGTTTTTGTACAATCTCATACAAGCAAAAGTGTACTTTCTGATGTTGGCATTTACAATGTTGTTAAGCTAACGGGAAACGATAGTTGAATAAAGAAGAAAAGGCAGCTGGTCAGAGTTAAGCTAAGGTGGAGATTTGTTTTTGTCGGGTGACAAAAACTAGTAACATTAGGAGCCGCTGATTAAGCGGCTTTTTAAATTTATGTTATCAAGTTCTTGTCATTTAAGGCGGGAGCAGGTAATAATATCGGTTAAGTGCTCAAGTTCTTGTCATTTAAGGCTACATGTTCTTGTCGTCGTCTTCCACGACGAGTAGAAGCTACATGTTGTTCTCTAATGTCGGGGGACAAGAACATGGTCCCGTTGAAAGTCGCTATTTAGCGGCTTTTTTTTATCGGTACAAGTTTTTGTCCCGAGCCAAGGACATGAACTTGTACCGATTGCCGGAATGGACAAAAACATGTTCCCATTACCGATTAGGCATGCATCTAATCGATTTATGTCCGTTAATTCATTAAGCTAACGGGCGGTAGTTTAAGATTAATCGCGGGGAAGCGTATCATAAATCGTCTCGAAGCATGGCATAAATCATATCATTGTGCCAGGGCACAAAGCTTGGTCCCATAATATGCGTAGGGTGGATCATTGTCATGGTAAGGGCTAAAAATGGATTGAACTTGGTAGTAAAGAGTGTTACTCTAAAAGTCTGTGTTCGACAATACATTTAATAATAGTCACCATTTTAGTTATAAAGAAAGGCACTACTATGATAAAAGTTGATAACTTATACTTCTCATTTCCACAAAAAGAACTATATAAAGACATTTCATTTACGTTAGAAGAGTCACAGCATTGCGCTTTTATTGGAACAAGTGGCAGTGGTAAAAGTACACTGATCGATATACTGATGGATCCAGAAAGATATTTGTTCGAAGGCAAGTTAGAGATAGATCCAACCTGCAAAATTGGGTATGTAAGTCAGTTCTCCCAACTAGACAGAACTAAAGAAACAACTGTTTTTGAATATATCGGAGAAGATTTTATTAAGCTACAAAATGAAATAACATCTATTTGTAATGAAATGGAAACATCATCGGATATTGAGCCGTTACTCGAAAAGTATCAATTCGCTTTAGACGCATTTGATGCAATGGGCGGAGATTATTTTGAGAGTAATATTAATAAGAAGCTAAATCTTGCAAACCTCTTGAAGCTAAAAGATGTTAGGGTATCCGACCTGAGCGGCGGGGAATTCAAACTTATTCAAGTAATGAAGGAAATGCTTAATAGTCCAGACTTAATGATCATGGACGAACCGGATGTGTTTTTAGATTTTGAGAACCTAAATGCGCTTAAAAAACTTATTAATACTCACAAAGGCATACTGCTAGTTGTTACGCACAATCGATATCTATTGAATCATTGTTTCAACAAAATAATTCACCTTGAAAACACAGAGATCCAAGAGTTTGATGGGCGATATATTGAGTATAATTTCTCATTACTTCAGACAAAAATTGAGTTGCAAGAAATCGCAGTCGCTGAAGCTGAAGAAATTGAGAGATACGATAACATTATTGATAATCTTAGAGCTATCGCAACTATTAATTCAGAAGCATCTAGAGGTAGAGCGTTAAAAGCTAGAGTTAGATTTCAAGAGAGATTGGAAACGCGTAGAATTAAGGCACCATTTGTTGATATTAAGCAACCGAATATCAGTTTCGGTATTGAGAATGAAATTGAAGACAACATTGTTGTAAAAGTCAATAATTATAGTGTTGCCTTTGATGAACTGCTTTTAGAGAATGTTAGCTTTGAGATAAAATCTACGGATAAAGTAGCCATTATTGGTCCAAACGGTACAGGGAAAACGACTTTACTCCGAGATATCTTTAACAATAATCATGATTCCATTGAAATAAATGATGATGTTAAAATGGCTTATTTATCTCAGAATCAAGGCGAAATGCTAAAGGATTCTAATACAATACTAGAAGAATTCATCGATGCTGGGTTTAAAACTTATGATGAAGTTAGATCGTATATTTCAAACTATGGATTTGAAGGCGAAATCGTTAATCAAAAGATTGAATCACTATCTGGTGGAGAAAAAAACATACTTCAATTGGCTAAAGTTTCTGCTAGTAATGCAAACGTATTGCTTCTTGATGAACCGACAAGCCATTTAGATACATATACACAAATTGCACTGGAAAAAGCCATTGAAGACTATAAAGGTGCAATTCTCATGATATCTCATGATTTCTATTCTGTTGTAAATGGTATGGATTATGTATTAATCATTGACAATAAGACGATTAGAAAAATGACTATGAAAAAATTTAAACAGATGATTTATGCTAGTCACTTTGATAAAGACTACTTAGAAGCGGAACAAAACAAAAAAGCAGTTGAAATGAAAATAGAATTGGCTTTAAAAGATACTAATTTTGAATTTGCAAAAGTATTGGTTGATGAGCTAGAAGAGCTAATTAAGTTGCTTTAAATTACAACTCTCTGATTGAAATGATTACAAGAAAGTGAAGTCAGTTACAGCGAATAGGGCTAAAGTGAATTAGTCTGAGTTCGGAGACCTATGACAAATATCTAATCGATCACCGTTATCCGCAGGAAGTAATAGATATGTATGATATTGATCAAAAACGGGAACTTTACGATCGTTCTTCAAAACGAGGATTAGTGGATATAAAACTTAACTATAATTGGGACTGGAAATATACCCCTCACTATACCTATAATTATGGGGGAGATCATCAATTGAATACTGTTTACTTCTTAATTGGTGTTCTATTTATGTGGTGTTTTATCAATAGTTTAAAAAACTCGAAAAATCAAATTATATACAAAATTATAGCATCTTTAGTATTCGGATTTATGTATTATCACGTTACAGATTTATTGGCTACTGTCTTCTAAATAAAGTTAACATTAAAGCACCCTAAAAAAGGGTGTTTTTTTCATGCTCTAATTTCACGCTGATCTCTCATGTAGTATGTATCTTTAATTTACTGATAGCGGACTGTACTTCTCAATGCTTCCTCCGTAATCGACTATGTGGTTACTTTTTCTTTGAATCATCAGTACTACTATCTACAGATGCTTTTAAAGACGGAGCTTAGCGATCGTTTTGAAATGAGGAAATTTAAAGTGGGACGGGGCAGAGAGGTTTTTTAAAGTTCTTTTCAAATATCTCTAAGAGAAACATTTTTAGCCGTATTAAAAGATATTGTTCAAAACATATAAGTTACTTCATTCTTCTATTATTGAGCGATTCTTTTTCTGATGATCCAGGTATGATTTATTATGGAACGAGGAAATAAGATAAAACTAACACGGACTAATGAAAATAGACGCTGTTACATTCCTTATATGATTTCATCGACGTTGTCAAATAAAGATGATTAGACGCCTTTTTATTAAACTAACGGGCAGTATAGTTTAAGATCATACTTGATGAACCGTATCACAAATAGTGGTAAAGCGGAAGATCGAATTAACGGTGAGTCTTCAATAATATATTCGTCGCAGACGTCTCACGCTAGCGGCATTTGATTTGCAGGATAGAACTCTCAAAGTGATCGACATCGCCATTAATTATGGTTACAATTCACCTGATGCATTTACTCGCGCTTTTCACGCGTTACATGGAATTACACCAACAGAAGCGAGAATTACCAACCGTTCACTAAAAGCATTTCCTCCAATGAACTTTCGATTATCAATAGGAGGTAGTGAGCCAATGAAGTATAGAATTGAGCAAAAGGACGCTTTTCGAGTGGTTGGGGTAAGTAATAGAGTTACACCAAAAGATTCTGGTGAACATCCTGGTGTGGAACAGGTTTGGAAATCGACTGATAACGAAACGTAGCTTCAGTGAAGGAGTACGTATGAACCGTGATTATGATTATTACATGGCAGTTGCTTCAACGGAACCCTGTCCAGAAAGCCTCTCGGAGTTAATTGTGTCAGCTATGACCTGGGTAGTATTTGAAGTAAAAGTTCCTTGGGAAAAGGAGAAATGGCACCGCATTTATGGAGAATGGTTTCCTTCCTCAGGATACGAGCAAGTTGAGGGTCCAATGATACAAGTGGGCCCTGAAATCGAGGTAGGGTTAGAAAAACAGGTGTACACCGAAGAAAAAGAAGTTGAGTTATGGATCCCTGTTGTTAATGTCCGCTAGAAATAGTTGGATCTAAAAGAGCGACCATGCTTACTGGAAGGGCCTTCCCGCAAAGGACGGCCCTAAGTCTTGCCGTTATAGACAGCGCGGAGAAATTATCATTTGGAATTGAAAAAGGAGATATAAAAATAGGTAAGGACAATATCATTAAATCGATGCTTTCAGAAAAGGTATGTATGACACCAAATGGATTTGTTGCAGATAAATTAAGCCCACAACAGTTTACAGATTGCTATGAATTGTTTTTTGACAAGATTTTAGAAATTAGTTCATCCAATGTAGCGGTAGTAGAAGGCTATGGTGAGTTTGATAATGACTGTAAAACAGAATATGGGACCTGCAGGGAATTTCTGATCGGTACATTTGTTGAAGATAAAGAGGGATACTGGTATATGACGGTTTTAGAGCGTGAATTCTTCGAGACATACTTGAAGGAAATGGAGGACAGAATTAACTACTGTGAAGGAAAACGTTATTTAGTGAATAATAATACGTTTTTCGTCAATATGATCACAGATGGTAAGTCAATGGTCGGTTTTCCTGACTGGAGTAGATCTGGCGTTTGTGATTTCCTTTTGGATTTTGCCATCATGGACTTAAATAAGCCTTACTTAAAAATACCGGAATTGTTAGTTGAGTATTGTGAGAAAAGGGACATCGTCATACCAGATTTTAAAGAGAGATTCTTATGTATGGCATATTACAAAGGAATCGATGTCTTGCGTAGGCATGCATCGATTGATGATACGGAAACCTGCATGTCCATCATGAAATCAATCAGTGAATTGAAAGATCGACTATACGCCTTATAGATGGTGATGGTATGAAATATGAAAATGCCAGCGATGTCATACCAGAAGGACTATTGAAAGAAGTCCAGAAATACGCGGCAGGAAAACTTCTCTATATTCCTTCTGGTGAGGAAAAAAAGCAGCATTGTCACGACATCAGCGGCTATGGACACGCAACTCGGGGAGACGGAGGAGGCATGGGGCTTAATCATACGTTTCACTAAAAGTGCTAAGACTCGCGCCTTTGAACCATTTATCTCACCCTTGAAGAAGAAGTGTACCAAAAAAGAGACGGCTGGACCTATGCTACAAAAAAAAGCTATGTAGCTCAAATAGAACATACGATTATCCTTACTAAAAATGGGCCGATTATTGTCACTTAAAAATTAATTAAGATAATGAACAATATGACTAAAATAGTAAATAACAAGTTGCAGTCTCATTAGACTGCAGCTTGTTTTGCTTATATTATACGTATATCCATTCGTTTCCGGTCACAGTCTGTCAAGGTTTGGTATAATCAACTTGAATTATTATATTATTCTATTAATCATCAGCAGGGAGTTGTTTTCCATCCGAAACGATGAGCCGAATAATCCCATTACATCCGTCGATCCAGTAAATGATACCGATGCCCCATTGGAATGGGAAGAAGAATTTTGGAACCTAGAAGATGACGATGAAGAGGATGAGTTAAATCACCGCCCTAAAAGAACATGGATCAAAAAAACAATTATTGTTATGCTGGTCATTCTGCTATTCGGTAATCTTATCGCTTTTATACCACAGATTTATAATCTGCCTGCACTACGGTTTTTGAAAAAGGATTCACAGTTATCACAAGAGGAGCAAATACAGCAATATAAACAAGCCGTTGTTAATGTTAGTGTCGGCGATCGAAAAGGTTCAGGATTTAATATCGCTCCAAACGGACTCATTATTACGAATCAACATGTCATAGATGATGACAATGCTGGCGTAATCCAATTTCTTAATGGAAAAACATATCTGGCAGATGTTATCGTTAGTGACAGTGAGATTGATATATCAATACTAAAAATTAGAGACGCTGCGAACAACCTGCCTACACTGCAATTGGAAACAGAGAACATGTATCAAGAGGGGGACCCTATACATGTCATCGGAAACCCACTAGAATTCTACCGAATCGCCACTGAAGGCACAGTGCTAGGACTAACTCCAACGGAGAGTCGCCATCTTCCCATGCTCATGATCCAGGCACCGATTTACAACGGAAACAGCGGCAGCCCTGTTATTAACAATAAGGGGAATGTTATAGCAGTTGTATATGCCACAACAACTACATCACAGGGAGATGAATCTGTCACCGTAGGTCTTGCTATTCCAATCGATTATTTAGAGAAATATGAAAAGAGTGTGTTTCAAAAGTAGTATATTCTATATCTATTAGTCGCTTTAAGCGACTTTTTTTGTTTTATCGAATGCTGATAAACGTCGTCTATTTCAACTGGTATTTAAACTATTGGAAGGTTCTGGTATGATCTGCTATAATTTTCAGTAAAATCTCGCATAAGTTGAGGAGATTATGTATGACAAAAAAATCGTTTCTTTATATGATTACCATCGTCATTATCTTAGCGGTAGTATTCTTGCTGATGTATAGGCCATTTTTTGCAAAACAGGGAGATCGAGCAGCGAATAATATCCTCCAGCCGGAATTAACTGCACTTAAAGAGAAATATAAGAACGACGTCAGTGCGGACGCCAAAAAAACAGCAAATCGAGATAATGCAGCTCAACCAGATGCATCAATTTAACCCCTTAAACATTATTACAGTTATTTAATGAACTGAAAAACAAGAATTTCATCAGACATAGGCAGGCATGGGAAGGAAAGGTGATGAGAATGATGAAACTAATAAAGCGGGTTATTTTAGCTCTATCATTAATTGGTATTATTATTTTAATAATGACTAATCCCTCGAAAAGTGATTATATCCAGCATTGGAAAGAAAAAAACAAGGGTATGGAGGTCTATAATGTTCACTCTAAAAATTTCCTTGTGTTTTCAACCTATCAAATGGGAGGATACGACCATTTAATGCCTACTACAATTGGGGTTTTTGGGAAATTTATTGATACGGAGATTTATTGAAAAGAGCCAGCAGAATGGAACTTTACATTCGGGATACAAAAGCAATCTATAAGCCAACTTCACTGGGGTTTATGTGGAATTGGTTTTTTTACTTTTCAGCACAATCAAAGATGAACAAAATCACCCAAAGTTGACAAGCATCTGCTAACTGCAACTTTTTCTCATTTCCTGTGGCCTAGATTGGATTCTGTTTCTAGGGAAGACTTGCAAATTCGTGTCATAAGTAGAACGAGCAGGGGGAAAATGTCAGGTGGAGGCTTGGGGATATATGGGCGTAAACTAGCTGATCGTGAGATCAGCGTTAGGGCCGGCACGAATCACGATTGACTCAAGTCAATGAAAATGATATATTCATTTTTGAAGCAACCCGATGGTTTTACATAAGGAGGTTAACATCCATGGCCCGAAAGACGAAGCCACCAGAGGAGCGGCGCGCTGAAATTATTCAGACAGCCAAGGAATTGTTTGAGGAGAAGGGGTATGAAGGAACACAAATTAGTGATATTACGAATAAAATGGGTGTTGCACATGGGCTTGTGTATCACTACGTGAAATCAAAATCAGAATTGCTCGATGCCGTAGTTGAAGAGTGGGCTAAAGAGATATTGGTAGATTTAATGATTCTGATGAAAGACAACACAATAAGCGCAGCGGATCGATTAGAAAAAATGTTCCTATTTACAAGCAATATGCTAAAAAAAGATGCTTCTTTAATCACAACCATACATCAGCACGAGAATGAGGAGATTCACAAGCGAATTGGTGGCACAGGGTTAAAAATGATTCTCCCTATATTCAAAGAATTAATTGAAATTGGAAATGCGGACGGTTCTTTCAACTGCTCGTATCCTGAGGAAACAGCGAAATTCTGTTTATACGGCTGGCAGCCGATTGATTCAAGCATCTCCGATGAAGAAAGAGTAAAGAAGCTAAAGTATTTTTATAAACGCATGTTAGGCATCGATTAACAACTTCTTCGGAAGTTGTATTATTTTCATAATCCATTGACTGAAGTCAGTCAATAAAGGAAGGTGTATATAGTGAATCATTATAAGAATAAAGTTGCCATTATAACTGGCGGAGGCGCTGGCATCGGAAGAGAGCTTTGTTGCCAATTATCTAAATTGGGAACGACCGTTGTTGTAGCAGACATTCGTGAAGATCATGCTAAGATGACTGCTGATCAGATCATGAATAGCGGTGGAACCGCAAACTATATGCGTGTCGATGTTGCTAGCGAAACCGATATTCAGCAGCTAATTGATGATACCGTAATACAATATGGCAGGATTGACTATATGTTTAATAACGCTGGCATTGCGATTGGCGGGGATGTCAGCGATTTGAACTTAGCGCAGTGGGAAAAAGTTATGGATATCAACTTGTATGGTGTCATTTATGGGTCGACGATAGCCTATCGGGTGATGGCCAAACAAGGATTTGGACATATCATCAATACAGCCTCTGCCACAGGATTAATGCCGCAGCCTGGCAACACGCCATATTGCGCAAGTAAACACGCAGTCATCGGACTTTCACAATCGTTAAGGTATGAGGGAGTTGATCTGGGGATCAAGGTAAGTACGATCTGTCCCGGACATGTTCAAACCGACATTTATAAGAATATGACGGTTGCTAATGTAGCGAATGAAAAAATAGTGCAATCTCTGCCCAAAGGCGCAATGAATCCACGCGAGGCCGTTGATACTATATTAAAGGGCATTATCAAAAATAAAGCTATTATTATTTTCCCGGCTTCCGTTCGGTGGGCATGGCGTATTTATCGATTCTTCCCAAGGGTATTAGATCAAGCTTGGTTACAAAAAATTAGAAGTATACGAAAGCTAAAAAACGGTTCTTGAAACGTAATAAGAAAAAACCCTTATTCAAATACAACCATTTCTCCGACATCTATAATTCCAAATCGCAATCGGATCGTTGTTAGATCTTCAATTCTTAAAGAAGGGAATTATCGCAGAAGTTGAATTTGAGGTTCCAGGGATACTAATCTTCGGTGAAGACATGTTCATATCCATTGTTGTCTTTATAACAGGTCTGATGTATAACCGCCTTTGGATAATAGGGGCTTTTCCAAAAGGAAATATAGCTACCTATGCGCCTGAGCTTACATGGCTCATCTGGGGATTAGCGCTTGGCTTGGCTACATTCGCCTATCATCAAAGGGCGGAAGGGGAGATGCGGCTGCTGGTATGGATCGGCAGCCGCGTTGCGCTAACGTGCATTTGTATTGATTAAAATAGTGTTCGGAATAAGTTATTCTGCTCGAATGTGAGCAGGGCATCAAGCCTAAACAGATTATGCTCGACAAGCGTGAACAACAACTACCTGAGTTTTTATCAATTGATTTGTCAATTTAATTTAGTGTTTCGATCAGATGTTATTGATCAATATAAAACTGCTGAGGGAAATGAGGATAACGGAGTCGGCTTTAGCTTCAACGAAACGACTCAAAAACATCTTGATCAGGTAAATAACTTTATCAACATATGTACAAAATACGGGTTTTGTGAAACAGATCATGTTTTTAAGCTGGGAAGGCTCAAAAATCAAATTCATTCAGATTTACTCTTATCCATATTATTCACTGCATTGCGCATCTCTTCATCAGTTAAGTGCGTATAGATCATCGTTGTCTGTATCGACGAATGTCCCAGCTGATTCTTTAACCTTGGTACATCGTTATTCTCAAGATGATAACGCGTCGCAAATGAATGTCTTAAGGAATGAACCGTTAATGCTGGTTTTCCATAAGCTGCAGCATATTTCTCAATGAGCTTCTCAATGGATCTTGGTGTTAATCGCCGGCTTTTTCCTTTACGACCAATTGGCGCCGCCATAAATAAGTAATGTTCAGACTTCTCAGCACCATAACGACTTTCACGAATCTTGAGATAACTCTCCAAATCCCATAACGCCTGCTTGCTAAAATATACATACTGTTCCTTGTTGCCTTTCCGTAATACACGAACCTGACCTTTAATAACATCCAAATCCTCAAGGTTGATACCCGCAACTTCAGACAATCTAAGTCCGGATCCCAAGATTAGAGAAACGATGGCTGTGTCTCGCTCACGATTAATTTCATGAAACCGGCTGATTCTTGCGTTAGCTTTGTTCTGTATGCCATAGTCATGGGCAACAAACTGACGGAAGTGTTCAAAATCATCTTCGCGCAATATTTTACCTTCAATTCGATTTGCGATCGTTTCCTGCGTTTCATTCACGCTGTTAAACTCCATTTTAGCCATAACATTACGTTGTATATACGGTTTCAGATCCTGGGTTTCCGCTTTGTTTTGCAAGTAATCAAAAAGAGATTTCAATGCTGATAATTTACGGTTGATTGTGTATTTATTATTACCGAGTTGATATTCCAGAAAGGATAAAAAATTTTCAACTTCACGTACGGTAAGTATCTCTAATTGATTTAAACCGACATCTTTACGGCTGGCAGCTGAAGATTGTTCTGTAACCAGCCAATCAAAAAAGATAATGTAGTCATGACAATAATTAAGCAGCGTTGTGTGTGCTAACTTACGTTTGCGACTATCTATGTATTCGGTAACGTACCAGGGAAGCTCAGATAACTTATCGTCGATTCGATTCATGAAGTGCAGTTTTGTACTTCGATCCATATCCAACACCAGCCTCCTTTATTATTATAATAAATCAAACACAAATATTCGTCAAATTATTATTTTACGTAATTATATTCGGAACGGAAATATGAATGCATCATCATCATCCAGTCCAGGAAGAATTATTACTTAATTACTTACTTCCGATGATGTTTCAATACCATCCCCTCCTATTAATGTAGAAACAAGCGGTTGCGAACATCTAGTAGGAACTAATTATAAAAAAATCCTGGTGAATAGATCATCAGGATTTTTTATGATCTACTTATCCAACAGAATCGGCTTAAGCGTAAATCCTTCGTGAGCATCAAGCGGTAGCTCAGTATGCTAAGCAGCATACTCGTAACCGCAGCTGAACCGGTGAATGAAAAGACGATCAGAATCTGATACCGTACCGCCTCTACCGGATCGGCTCCCGCGACAATCATTCCCGTCATCATACCCGGTAATTGAACCAACCCAACCGTTTTCACGGCACTCTTTCGAACGTCCTGCATCGATTGGGCTGCCGTGGCTCCTAACGAGAGCAATACTTCAATTTCTCCCTGCGAAGAAGCCACCTCACGGCGCATCTGATTCACGAACAATCCGGATACGACCATCGCGTTGCCAATCGTCATGCCACTTAGTGGAATTATGTACTGCGGTGTAGGTTCAATGATGCCTAATCCTAACAGGATGCCCATCATTAACAGTTCCGTCGTCAGAATGGCTGCAGCGATCCGCCACAGAATTCCTCGCATTCCAGGACCGCGCCGTGCCGCGTTCCAAGCTGCAACGCCGATCATTAGCATGATCATCAAAATCAAATAGCTCGGTTGTTCCGTTCGAAAAATATATTGCAATACATACCCGATCGCAAGCAGTTGTATGGCCGACCGAATCGTCCCCACGGCGATCTCTTTTTCCAGACCGAGCTTCTGCCATACTGAAACGAGCATCGTAGCGAGCACAAAAACCAAGGTGAAGCTTAATGCAAGCAGTGTCATTGTTCTTCACCACGATTCCGGAAACGAACAAATTGTCTACCGGCTTCCGTTGCCGGTTGATTAAAGAAGTCGGCCGTGAGCCGATCTTCCAGCAGCGTTCCCCCCGACATAAACCATATCCTGTTACTGGTACGACTCGCTTGTTCCAAATCATGAGTAATCCATATTAATGTGGTTCCTTCGTGAATATGCCACTGCAGCAGCATTTGCTCAACCGCTCGCGCGCTCACGCTATCCAGCGACGCCGTCACTTCATCCAGCAGCAAAACCTTGGGTCGCAGCATGAGTGAGCGAATGAGTGCGATCCGCTGCTTTTCTCCGCCAGATAGATCCTTAGCTTGTTTCGTCATGTCGAGCCCATCGAACATAGCATCCTCAAGTAACCGTGTGGCCAGCTCTTCTTCATATGGTTCACCATGAAGTCGACTAACCGTGCGCAGATTATCTTCTACGCTGCCAGGCAGCATAATCGCTTGCTGCGGGACATAACAGACCTGTTGTCTCCACCAGCGGATGTCCTGCGAGCGAAACGACGTTCCTTTATACAAAATATCGCCCTCGTCAGGCGATTCAAGCAGAGCCAATGTTCGCAGTAATGTGCTTTTCCCTTGCCCCGAGGCTCCAATCAGCGCTATACATTGCGGTTGCAGGACTTCTGCGCTTATCTGCTCGAACAGATAAAGCGTTTGCGGCTTACGATCTTGTTGCCATGCATACTTCGCCAATTGCTTCAATTCAAATATGGCAGCCACGTACCCTAACTCCTCTCTGTGATAAAAGCTTCTTTGACTGGTGGAAGCCATAATCATAGATAAACATATTGTAGATCATTTCGAATCGGATTGTCATCGATAAATGCTTCACATGCAAAAATTAAATTACATATTGTATATTATGTAAACTAAATAAAAATGACTACAACTCTTTTAGAGTGCAGCCATTCAATAATACATCAACACGTTTATCCTAACGCCACGAACGCCGTACCAACTTCACCCTTCCATTCACTCCGGAACACAATAAAGCCTTCCCGTACAAATTATCCAGTGTATTGGCCACCTGTAGCGTCACTCTATTGCTCCCCTGCTCTACAAAATCCGTGATGTTCCAGTGATATGGCGGCCACAAACGAACACCTGCCTCCTTATCGTTCACGTATAAGCAGGCTGTCTCACGAATATCTTCAGCTTCCAGCCAGATCTCATCGCTAGCATCCAGGTCGCTCGGACTCAAATCCACATGCTGAGTATAGACTCCCGCTCCTGAATAATAAGGATAACCTGCGGTGTCCCAAGTTCCACATATATGCTCGGACTCCACGTTCAACGTCATCTGGTCTTCTATAATGAATGATCCAACCAGATAGGCGGGAAAGGATATGGCCGGCATGGGTTCTAATAAAGAAACGGTCAGAATCTCCAGCTCATTCTCGCCCGCCTTGATCTGCGAGGTAATATCTAAGCTATCATAATACGAGTCTTGCCATGACGATGGCTGAAGCGAATTCTGCCGCACGCCGTTAACGAAAATTTCGAGATTCCGCCTGCGCTGTAAAAATCCGATGTGAGAGGGAATGCGCTGCTGTACATCGTCCAGGATAAGCTCGACCTTCGCAAATCGATCCTTCAAACTGCCTTCGGGGTAACTTATCCCCCGCTTCGATTGCAAACGTTCCATCAATGCCGATGACACATTGAACACGGTACGGTACGTATTCACTTGACCCGGCATGGTTGCATTCATCCTGGATTGACGATCATTCAACGTGACCTGCCATTGATCCAACAGAAAAACGTTTCCGTCAACGGCTTGGAACTGCCACTTTTCCGGCAGAAGAACGATATCTTCCGAGATCCTTACGGCACCGCTCTTGGCTTCCTGCAACATCTCTGTACTCGTCTGAAGTGGAGTCTGAACCGAGACCACACGAAGTTCTCCCGGGGCAAATGATAGAACGGCATCTTGGTTGAATGGGCTTATTTTCCCGCTTTCCAAATCCCATTCCTCAATCATGGACGGTACTGCTCCTGATTCCAGTTGCAGCGAGATCGATTGCTCCGACCAGTTCATCAGCCATGCAAACACACGATTACCGAACACACGTTCTACAGTGATTAAATCCCCACTCTGTCCTTCAATTAATCTCCAGCGAATGGCAGGCGATCGGCTTAACATTTCACGCAAGCGAACGCAGAATCGCTCAAGCGAAACATGCTGCTCCACCGTCTGCTCTTCAACTGCGGACTCCGCTGGCGCCGCGTCCTTCTGCTCCTTTAAGGAATAAAACAGGCTGTATCCTTTATCCACCTTGTGCAATTCGGCATGCAGCGGTTGTAGCGGAAACAGCTCTTGCATGATTGCTGCCAGCGCCGGATCTTGGTGCAGAGACTCGCTGTGTTGCGGAATGGTGCCTATCGTGATCAGTGTGCCGCCCTGCTTAACAAAAGAAAGAAGGAATTGTGCGACATCTTTAGTCATAACTTCGATCTCCGGCAGCACGATAACCGAATATATGTTCTCATTCACTGTAAATCGAAGCCCCTCCCCCTTCACGAGGGTCGATTCGCGAAGCTGACATTCATCCACATAGTCGTAATCAATGGATTCGCGTAGCATACGATCAGATAATCGCGAGAACAACACATCGGAAGAAGGTTGTTTATTCGATCCCCCGGATACGAACATATTTTCGTATACCGTATGAATCGGCGACATTAACAATACCTTCGGCGTTCTTGTTGAGCTTGCTCCCAGCAGCTTAATCGCCCGAGATAATCGGCAAACGCCCGGTAATGCGGCCAATGGGGTGCATGTAGGAACTCCGTCGGCGGAAAATCCGTCTTCCTGATCCCGGCGAAGGAATAATAGAACGCATGTGGGATAAACAGATTTACTCCCAGGAAGGCCATAAAGTTGGCATCCAGCCGACGCTGCCGCATGGAATAGCCATGGCCGCTAGCGCCAAACGATTCACAAATCACCCGCTCCTTCGAATCCAGCTGCGCCACGGAAGCCGCCGTCTTGACGGAGACGATCCGGTGCGGATTCTCCTTCGTTCCAATGCCCGGCGTTAGATAATCTACCCCGGCGTAATGGAACTGCTGCAGCACACGGGTCTGATTGCCCTGGGACCTGGCCTGCCCCCAGACCGGCTCCTCAAGCGTATGTCCGATATACAGCAGTCCTTGCCGCTCACACCATGACCGAATCGCCGCATGATAACCTTCGACATACCACCGGGTGATCGTGTCATAATATTGCTGTTTAGTGGATCGGCTCCCGTCGGCCATGTTATATAATAGTGCACCTAACCGTGGAATGAGATCATAACCATTCTCTTGCTGATAGCGCTGCGCCATACCTTCGGTCCAAGCAAACACCATGCCGGGCAAAGTGGCGCCCACATCGTCCACCGCGGTTCGGATCGCTTCCACGCCGAAGAATCCGTCATGAATCATGAGACCTGGTTCATCCGTGAACACCCCTTGGATTGTAGAACCGAAATAAGACCGCAATGCGTGGAACGGTTCATAAGCCATGTGAATGAACGCTTGGACGGCTGCAGGATTTAGCGTATCGAGATAGTAACCTTGAGCGAACGTCATACCTTCCGCGATCTCACAAGACCAGCAAGCCAGCACGATATAGCAATCTTCCGTATCCGGCTTCCAATCATGCCCCCATAGATGAGTAATATCTACCGGATCATCATATAGCAGCCACTGCCCTTCGCGTTCCGTTGCACGATACGCCAATATAGCTATTAATTCATTGTGATCATGCTGGACGAAATCCAGCGGTAACGCCTCTTGAGCTTCAGCCCACGCGAACCGCTTCTCCTCCATCCTTAAATAACGCATGCGGTATTCAGGATGCTGCCGCGTCAGTTTGCCGCCAACGGTTCCGCTGGGCCAGTTGTCCTCGTCATATAACCAGACGACCATGTCACGCCGCGCGCATTCCTTCGTGCAGAACGCAAGCGCCTCCATGAAATCAGCCGATAAATAAGGGGCTTGCATCCCGTGACGTGCATGCAGAACGACGCCACCGACGCCCGCTTCCCCCATTGACTGAATCTGCCGCTCAAGTTCCGGCTTCTCCAGCCTATGGTTCAGGAACCAGAACGGCTGTGGCCGGAAGGTTGGAGCCGGATTCTCGAATTGATCTATCAGCTCCTGGAGTTCCAAACGATTCGCTGTTTTAACGTTGTTCATGGTCATCCCCTGCTTGCGTCAGCAAGCGGATGAAAAACCCGCCCACGACCGAGCGATTCTGAAAATTCAGCTGCTTGGCTGTGATCGTATCATACCAATCCGTAACCGGTACGCGCGCAGGCGATTCATTCAAGAAATCCCATAGCGGCGAGATGAATGACGCGAACTGCTCCTGCGTCGCACTCATGGAGCACACCATATCAGCCAGTCCGACTTCGTATACGTATCCCGGCTATCCAGCGGGAGGCCGTAGCGCTTCTGTTGCAACTGATAATATGCCAACTCACGTGCAGCAACATCAGCCGGGAACAGATGCAAGCCTAACAAACGATCCCACACCAGATTGTATTTCATGCTCCACGTATCAGGTCCGCTATCAAACGTCAGCTTATAGTGATCCCCGGCATCCGCCATGGACACCCATTCCTTCGCCATGTGCTGAGCAGCCTCTCGATAAGCGGCCCCCTCCTGACGTCCAAGCTTGGCGCACATATAGGAATATGCCGCTATACCGAGAATGGCCTTGATGGATAGATTGGCATTGTGCGCCAGATGACCCGCGAAGTCATCGGTACATAATTGATGCTCCGGATCGAGACCGTTCTGAAGAAGATATGCCGCCCATTGCGTAAGAGCTTCCCAATGCTCTTGGGCAAAATCCCCATTGTTCTGGTATTTGCATACCGCAGCAGCCATCAGGAGCATATTTCCGCATTCCTCGATTGGCATCTGAAACTCCAATTTGTTCTCGCCATAGACTTGACCATTAGCCTTCGGGTACGTTCCCACATCATGCGGGGCAAAGTCAAACACCCAATCCGGGCTCTTGGCATATTCGAAAATCGGGCGCATCATTCCTTTGACCAGTTCCGGGTTATATCGCAGAAACAATGGAATCGACGGGTAACTGACGTCCACCGTGGCAATACAACCGTTACTAAAATTCTCTTTGGAGAAAAATAAAACATTTCCCGTTTCATCGGCAACCAATTTATGCGCGGCAATTGCCTGTCGGTATGTCAGTGCCAGTATATCCCGATACTTCGCACCGCCTGCGGCCAGGCTCTCTGCCATAAGCTGTTCATTAAAGCGCTCACATCGCGTAATGATCGCATCATGCTGATCAGCGGCGACTAACAGCATTTCGTGAAAAGTGAGACCGTCACGCTTCCAATACGCATCCAGCGGCTTCTGGAAATATTCAACCGCATGAATATCGTCATACGCCAGCATCAGGAATTGCGAGACTCGCTCCTCTCGTACCAAACCCATGTTCAATTCGGTTGCCAAGACCGGCATTTGGTCAGAAGCGGCTCTTGGATGATTCGATTCATCCTCAGATGGCAATGAGCCTGACTGCGCGTACGACTCGCGACTGGCGACCGAATGGATCACGGTCTGGTTATCTCCTGTTTGCGGAACCGCCATGTACACGTACCCCCAATCGATGCGGGTATCATCGCCAACACGTTGCAGAATTGGTTGATCAACGGTTCCCATCGACATGGCATGGAGTCGACCGTCAATCACGTGACGCTTCCAGCTGACTTGCTGATCGGTTGTATGAACGCACCATTCGGCGGTGACATCGATGTAGATCTTGACTTGATGCGCTTCCCCGTCAATCGAGCGCACTTCGAAATCCACGTAAGTGACCGGACGAGACAATAGATCGAGATCGTCCAGCAAGAGCGGCGTGAAGAAGTGAAGCTTGAGTTCAACCCCTTCCCCTTGAAACGTATACCGGGTGGTTACGGGTTCAACCGTCAAATTGGTCTGCTCAAGCGCTAACGGCCCAGGATATGCTGTGGAATCCTCCGTTCCGACCGTTCCCATGAATCTTCTCGTCTTCCCATCGATCGTAGCAATTCCCACCATGCCGTTCACATGATGGGTCCAATGCCGGGTCGGTTCATCATACAGATGATTCGCTGCCGACCATACGCTGAAATAAGGATCCACCGTAACCAGCGGCACGGATGGAGGTCTGAATGTATTTGTCATTGCATTTCAACTCCTTAGAGAGAATGATGGTTGTCTTCTTCATTTCTTCATGGAGACTGGATCTCCTTGCCATATGCGACAAAAAAACGCGCAAGGCTTCGCGCTCCTTGAATGCCAAGGTATGGCAAAGCCTTGCGCAGGACAAGCCGATCTTCATCGTGACCATGCTAATTATGCTAATTGGGCATCTGCACCGTCACAATCTCCTTGCCTGCAAGATTCTCATTCGTGAACTGCATCGCCTTATCGTATCCCGTCTTCTTGAGCTGATCACGCAGTTCGTTAATAATCTTCATCGCCGCTTCATCCGATTTCGTAAACACAGCTTCCTTCCAGGCATCTCCCATCCGGTCAATGGACGGCTTCAGCATCTCCCATTCCGGGGCTTTCGTAATGACATCGCCCGGATTGTAAGCGCTGATAACATGAACGCCGTTCGGGCGCAGAATGCTCCGCGCATTCTCCATTGCATCGAGCCGTTCCTGACCTGCCCAGATGTCGCCGCCGCCTACGGAATTGATCCGATCCAGCCCCGTCAAGGATTCGAGGCCGATACTAATGCCCTCATTCTTGCGCAGCTTCATATTCGCGTCGGTAATGAATTTGTCGAACCATTCCTGCTTCGCGACAGGCTTACCGTCTTTCATCTCCCAGTGAGTGCCTTCCACACCATATCGTGCGAGCAGGAAGCCCTCATCGGACGCCATGAAATCCAGGAATTTCAGCGCTTCGTCTACACACGCGCCTTTACAATTCTTCGTAATGGCTGTGACATTGTTGCCCTGAATTCCAAGATCAGCCGGACGACCCTGCTCAACCCCCGCACGCTCAAGCGGGCCGAGTGGGATGTAATCGCTGCCAGGATGAGCATCCACATATTCTTTGGATGCATCCAGAATCGCCGGGTAATGCGCGGCCAGAATCGCGATGCGCCCTTGGTTGATCTTTTCCTTGGCGATTGGATCGGTTTGCGTGAACGTTTCCGGATCGAGTAGTCCTTCTTCGAGCAATTGGCGATAGAATAATGTATATTCCTCATACCCTTTCGTGAAGAAGTCATGTTCTACCGTGCCATCGCCCTTATCGACATAACTCGCTCCAGTGGAGAACATCGTGTTGCCGATGCCGACCGCCCAGCCGTTGCTGAAGCCCCCAAGCGGAAAGACCGGCTGCCCATTCTCTTGCAAATTCGCGTCTTTAATCGCCTTCAGGAAATTATAGAAATCATCCTTCGTCACGACTGATTGCGGATCGATGCCAATCTTCTCGGCAATATCCTTGCGGACATAGAAGCCGTACAGCCAATCCATCCCGTCTTCGTTCGTTGCCGGCTGATTCTGCAGCAGCAGATACTTTTTCCCATCGAATGCATCAATGGCTTTCTCATATAATGCCGGCGGCACATTCTCTTGGGCGATCGACTTCGCCAGGTTCGGATAATCCGCTAGCTTATCGGAAATATCAACCAGCTGACCTTCCTTGGCGGCCTTGATCATCCCATCGAGTTCACCGCCCCACGCCGGACCAGTATAGATATCCGGCAGATCCTGCGTCGCGAAGATCTGGTTCACCTTCTCCGTCTCACTGCCTTTGGTGTATTCCCATTGCAGCGTAACCCCCGTCTTCTCTTTGATGACTTCTTCAATCGGCGTTATGCTATCCGATCCGTTGGAACCATTCCAATTATGAAGGATCTTTAGCGTGCCTCCTTCCCCGGTGTTCTCCGATCCTGATGTGTTCGTGCAGCTAATGAGCAAACTTCCAACCATTGTGGACAAGAGCAAAATGGATACGCCTTTCGACCAAATCCTATTCAAACCAATCGCCTCCTGGATTAGGAATATCAACATCTTGGGCATATGCCCGAAAGAACGGGTCAGGATTCCTTAACCTAACCTTTAACCGAACCGATCATGACCCCCTTTACGAAATAGCGTTGCAAGAATGGATAGATGCACAAAATCGGGAAGACGGTAATAACAAGCAAAGCCATCCGCAGTGATTCCGGTGTTGCCCCTGCGCCGCCGGTACCGCCAACTGTTTGTCCGCCCTGTTGTGCCGCGCGCTGCATCGAGTTCGATAACGCCTCGGCTTCAGTCAGCATCTCTTGCAATAAGGTCTGGACAGGAATCAGATTCTTGTTTGAGACGTAATAGGCGCCCGAGAACCAGTCATTCCAATGCGCAACCCCGATAAAGAGCGAGATCGTAGCCAGTACAGGTCCGGACAGCGGCAAAATGATCTTCAAGAAAATCTGGAAATCCCCGTAACCGTCAATACGAGCGGATTCCTCCAGTTCTTCCGGAATGCCTTGCAGGAATGTCCGAATGATGACGATATGCATGAAGTTAAACAGCATCGGCAGCACGTACACCCAGAATGAATTAATCAGATTCAACTTCTGCAGCGTGATGAAGAACGGAATGAAACCTGCACTGAATATCGTCGGCAGGAAGATATAAAAGGTAAAGAAAGAGCGTCCCGGCAATGTTTTCTTCGACAGTGCATACGCCATTAGCGTGCATAGCACGACATGCAGGAATGTACCGATCAACGTGCGCATCAAAGTAATCTGATAAGCCTGCCAGATGCGGGCATTGTCGAAGACCTGCGCATAATTGTCCAGCGTAAACTTTCGTGGCAGGAAATAAATCGCGCCTAGCATTGAATCTTTACCGTCATTCAGCGAATAGGCCAGAATGTAGATAAACGGATAAATCATGGCAAAACCAACGATGGATAATACCGTGTAGTTAAGAATCGAAAAAATTGACCATTTGCGCTTCATATCGTCACCTCCTTAGAACAGGGATACGTCACTGACTTTTTTGGCGATGCGGTTGACCGTCAACACCAGGATCAATCCAATAATGCTCTGGAACAAGCCGACCGCGGCCGCATAACTAAGGCGACCCTCGCGAATACCCGAATTAATGGCATGGACGTCAAGCACGCTGCCCATGCTGGCCGTGGCTGGACCACTCAATAGAAGCAACTGTTCATAACCCGCGCTCATCAGGTTGCCGACTGCGAGAATAAACAGAATGATGGCCACGGTGCGAATGCCCGGCAGTGAAATATGCCACATCTGGCGGTAACGTCCGGCACCATCGATCTTCGCTGCTTCATATAACTGCTGATCGATCCCGGCAATGGCCGCCATAAAGATAATCGAGTTCCAGCCGATGTTCTTCCATATATCCGAGCCGACAATCATCTGGTAGAACCAAGTCGGATTGTTCAGGAATTGAATCGATTCAGCTCCGAAAGATACGAGCAGGTCGTTTACCGGACCACCGTATGGAGTCAGTAGGCGCTGCATCAACGTAACCACCACGATCCAGGACACGAAGTAAGGCAGATAGGATAGCGTCTGCACGGTTTTCTTGAATTTCAGCATGCGCACTTCATTCAGCAGCAAGGCCAGAATGATCGGCATCGGAAAACCAATCAACAGCTTCATCAGACTGATGATCACCGTATTGCGGATAATATCGCCAGATTGGTAATAAGCGAAGAATTGCTGGAAATATTTGAATCCCGCCCACGGACTCCCACTGAAGCCGCCGACGAAGGTATAATCACGAAAAGCCACCTGAATGCCGTACAGCGGCACGTAGGAGAACAACAAAAACCAGATGATCCCGGGCAGCATGAAGAGGTAGAACAGCTTATGCTGCCAAATTCGCTTCAGGAGTTGGTGGATAGCCATACGATTTCTCATCACATTCCCACCTCCTTTCCCAGCTCGACTCTGCATGAACCTTTCCGCCCGCTCATGACGACATCACCTTCAATCGCAGCGTTACGATCTCAAATGGCTTGAAGGACACGTCTACCTCGGAATCGCCGATCATGCGAGTGGTGATAATGGCTGCTCCATCAGATCAACGCTCCATACTTCGACAACTGCAAATCCGATTCGCAGCCGCGCCGTTAATCGAGTGCCCGAGGTCTCATAAAGACGAAGAATGATATCACCGTTGTCTTCTGCCCGCTTCACCGATTCCACCATAATGAGCGAATCATCCAGTGTAAACCATGAGTGAGAGGCGGGTAACGAACGATCGATCTCTGCTTGGACCGTTGTTTCCATCAGGTTCACGATGCGCAGCGGCACGTTCAGTTCATGCCCTTGCTTGTACACCTCGGCTTCCACATGGTTTCCCGGATGTGGGAATAAGGAATACGTAAACCGGTGTTCTGCCAGATCCGCTTCGGGATCGGGATAGCCGCTGCTGCGAAGCAGATTCAAGTCGAGTACGTTATCATAGGCTCGATGCCCGTATTTGCAGTCATTCAGGAGCGCTACGCCATAATCGGGTTCGGACAAGTCGATCCATTGATGCGCGCAGATCTCATCCTTGGCGAAATCCCACATCGTGTTCCGGTGCGTCGGCCTGCTGATGCTCCCAAATTGTATCTCCCCAACCACTTGCTCTGTCCGGATATCCAGGGGAAAGGAGGTGCGCAGCATTTTGCCTCTTTCCCTCCAATCGACCTTGGTAGCAAAATCAATGCGGCGACGCCCCTGCTTCAAACTGACCGTCTGAACCAGTTCGGATTCCCCGTAGCGATAATGGAAAATCAGTTGGTCAATCTTGCCTTCGGTTTGCTGCTCCACATGCATTAACGCAAGTTCTTGACCGGATGCGGCGGCATAATCATGATTGAAATCCCACGCATCACCATCGTCATGGTACACCCGAAGATGGTTTGCTTGCCCTCCTGGGGAGATAATCTCTCGTTGAACCTCTTTATCCACAATCGATGCAATCGTTCCATTCGAAGCGAATCGTACACGGACCATGTCGTTCTCAAGCGTCATTTCCTCCGTTTGCGGAAGTAACCGAACCATAGCTTTACCTTGAGACGTCGCTATGGCTGCATCGTTATCCGTCCCGGTTGGTGCGGTGGCGATGGTATGTCCCATGGCTGGTATACGCACTTGTTGCCAATACCCATTCACCTCAATCCACTCTATTCGTTCCCATGGAAGAGAATTGAACAGGGCGATCCCGGCCGTTGAAGGTTGAACCGCTGCGATCTGCTGGCTTAATGCTTCATACGTGCGCTTAATCAGCGTCTCCGTTTGCTCCAGTAGTGCTTCATAGCGCTCTAAAGATTCATCATAGACACGCTTGATCGAGGAACCCGGAAGAATATCGTGGAATTGGTACAACAGCACTTCTTTCCAGATGGTCTCCAGCGTCTCTTGCGGGTAGTTACGACCAAGCGCAACATGGGCCAGCACCGATGCGAACTCCAGCTCTCTGAGCGCTTTTTCCAGCTTGCGATTGTATCGCTTGTTGCGGGCTTGACTGGTCAGCGTGCCTTGATGCTTCTCCAGGTACAGCTCGCCGCGCCAACTCTTAAAGTGCTCTGCCTCCTGTTCTAGCCGTTCGAAGAAGATGAAGGAAGGCACCTGCTCTACCTGCGCCAATCCGAGTAGATTCTTCTCGCGCGATAGTCGCTCCAGATGCTCCTCCCCCGGACCGCCGCCGCCATCACCGATCCCGAACAGCATGAGGGCATGTTGGGATACGTTCTTATCGAGATATTCGCGCTCGGCTTTGGCGATGGAGCGTGGTGCTGCCGGACTGTTATACGTATCCTCCGGTGGCATGTGGGTCAACACTTTGGATCCATCTATCCCTTCCCAGAAGAAGGAATGATGCGGATAACGGTTATATTCGCTCCAAGAGAGCTTCTGCGTCATCATGTAGTCCACGCCGGATTTCTTCAATATTTGCGGCAGGCTTGCCGTGTATCCGAACACGTCCGGCATCCACAAGGACTTCATCTCCTGTCCGAATTCTTGCTGAAAAAATCGCTTGCCGTACAGGATCTGTCGTACCAGAGACTCACCTCCCGGTACATTCGTGTCCGATTCAACCACATTGCGCCTTGAGGCTCCCAACGACCTTCGCGTACCTTCTCGCGAATCTGATCATACAGCTTCGGATAATGATGTTTGATCCAATCATAGAGCTGAGGCTGACTCGCTCCGAAGATATAGTCAGGGTAGCGCTCCAGCATGCGGAGCGCTGTCGAGAAGGTACGGGCGCCCTTGCGAATCGTTTCGCGAATCGGCCATAACCACGCCAGGTCGATATGCGCATGACCGACTGCGCTGAGCGTGAGCACGGCATCGCCGTTGCGAAGGGCCAACTGGTCATGCAATAAACTTCGTGCTCGCTCCACGCGCGTTGCCGAGAAATCCGATAATTCCATAGATGCAAGATACAACGCATGATACATTTTCTCTTTCCGCGCCGAACCGGCTGGCAGTTGCTCCGCCGCCTCCAGCAATACTTCCGCATCATAGTAGAGGCTTCTAATCTCTTCATGGCAGATCGCAATAGTCGCTTCTTTAATCGTGCCGCCGCGGTATTTCCCGAACAAGTCGTTATTTCCCGCATCCGCCCACACTTCAAGAGCGTTCCCGCTGCTTGGCAGTTGCTCAAGATCGATGACGCGTTTGCCGGGCAATCCAAGCGTAAAATCAAACTCCGAGTTTACCGTGGTCAATCCTTGATAAGGAGTTCCTTCCTGATCCACGATGCACAACTCGCCGTTCACATCAATCAGCAGGACAAGCTTCTCGTTGCCGCTGTTCTGCCACGCAGGGATCGTGCCGGTGAAACAGAACCAGGCACAGTCCCATAACTCCCCCCACCGGTCTCCTGCTGCAAGCTTGACATGATTGCCTTGCATTCGTTCCTCGAATGGTACAGGCTCTGCGGTGACCCAGGCTGCGATGCCTAATTCAGCTACCGGCTCATATATCGCTTCCCGAAGCTTATCTAACCATGATCTTAATCGTTCTGGTCGTATCGGTTCGTATGGCATGCTGCAATGCTCCTCTCTGAATTACCGTTGCTTACGAGCCCTCTCCCCAACTCACATGAACCTTGGCATGATTACCGTTGCCATGCTCATACTCAAGCAGTACCGTCTGAGTCGCGGAATCCCAATCCCATGCCATGGAAACCGGCTGTGATGAGTCTTGACATGCATAGTGCGCTGACAGTGGCTTCGTAGGGCAATACAATCTGGCACTTGCCCGAAGATTCGCCGGCCCCCTGGCCGAGAAATGAAATCCCGCTTCGGTTTGGATCAATTCCTCGATGCGAGAAGAAGCAGCAATGACGGCCACTTGGTGATCGGAAGGACGGCCGGCTGTTACATCGAAGTGTAGTCCTTGTCGTCCCGGTTCGAGGATGGCCTGTTCGAGCACGCGAAGCTTCGGATCAAACAGATCGACGAGCGGACCCGGTATAACCAGCGGCTTGCGGCTAACGGATTCTTCCAGCACGGAAGCAATGACGTAGGGACCTCGCTGTAATTTGTAATAATGCTTGGGTTTCCAATCCGCATCATTGCCTCGCAGGAACGACACCGTTCGTTTAACGGCTTGACGTAAGCGATCCGCTCCGGCTGCGGATAAAGCCAATTCCGCAGGATTGACTTCCAGCCACGTAAGCGCCCCTTGACCAACCGCGTGCACCTGTTCCTTTACTGGCCTCACGCCTAGCTGCGTGAAGAGATGCTCGCGCGGAGATCGCAGCCCTCCCTCCGCTTCATTACGCAGTCGATCATCATTCCACCAATGCCGAATGTTGTGGTAGGGATCACTGTCGTCGCCAACGTAGATGAGAGCCCCGCCATCTCGCACCCATTGCGCCAGTGCATTGTGGATATCCGGATATTCCGGTTTCATGAACTCATAACTAAGGACAAGGACACGGTATGAAGACAAATAACTTGAATAGCGTCTCACGTTGTCGAGCTGTACCGGCCGGACGGGAATGCCATGCTTGATCAGCGGAAGTGCCAGTCCATAGAAGGGCGAGAAGTCCAGTAGCTCCGTATCCCCCGTTTCGAGAAAGCCTTCCGGGTCCGTCCCGTCGTACTTCCCGGCACCCGGGGCATTCGGATCGGATTTCATTCGCTGGAACATCGCCGAATCGGCAATAAGCAGACCTACTTGAAGCGGTTCTTCATCCGCTTGGTGGACATTTTGCTCCATATTGCCGAGCGTGTGCATGACTTGTAACAGGGTGGTAGCATATTCGGGCGGTATGCGTTCTTTACCCCGTCCGTCCTCGGCAGGATAGCTGCCTTTGAAGATGCGCCGCGGCCAAGGAGAAACTTCATAATGCGCGACCCCGGGATGAAGAAGGGAAGCGACCACCGTCTTCAAGTAGTTCTGCTGATAATCCGTCCACGTATGATTCGGGTTATCTTCGATCGGGTCATGCAGGAACCACATGCGCCTGTCGGTCCCTCTTACAAGCTCTTGCATGACGCCGTATTCGAGGTAAGCGGTTTCAAATGTTCGTTCTTTACGCACCCCTTCATACACATTGGGCGTACGCGAGGTTCCAGTCCAGATCTGTGCAATGTAACCGTCAATGGACGGAAGCTCGATCAATTGGGATTGCGGACTCACGATTCGCCATTGCGTGTAATTTACTAAACTATGCGTGGGTACGTAAAAGCGAAGCACGCGGTCATATCGTTTCAATGCGTAATCCTTCATCTCTGCACATAACCGATCCAGCACTCGCGTATATAAATACGCTTTCAATTTAGAGGCTCGATATTGAGCTTCCGGCGATGTATGTGGCGCAGTCCACGGCTCTTTATAATAGAGTTGCCACTCTCGTTTAAACGCCTCAGAATAACCTCCATTGACCCAGAACTCGGGTTCCTCCACGATGAATCGCCTCCACCCCGGCATCAACCGCGATGCGAATTCGTTCCGCGATGTAACGTCCGAATGAAATCGTCGGCACCATATATGGGATCACGGGCTGCTTGCCATGGAGGATCATATCGCCGTGACGATCGGTCTGAGCTTCGTCCCAGTGTTCTTCACCATCAAACGCGCCATCCAGATAATCGTTGTACTCTCCCCAAGCGACGCCAGTCATCAGATGTACAATATAACCTTTGTCTTTCCAGGCCTGAATGCGTTGCGGCATCGTCTCGTCAATTCCGTAGACCATCACGAAGTCTGTCTGCAAGTCGTAATCCGGATGATAAGGAGCCGACTCCTGAAATCCGGTTCGCTCTTCATTTCGATTTCGAGACATGATCATAACCTCCTCATCCAAAGTGGAATGTGATACATCAATGTCTAATGATCCAGCATTTCCTAAAATATAATATACATTATCTATATATTCAATATATTTTTTATAATTATCGCAAAAGAATAGCGGTGCTGAGAAGACAATCCCTGCACCGCCGTTGTCAGTATTAGGTTGATAGCCGCTTTTTTGAGCAATAATCGACTAGAGACAGCCGGCTTATTGGGTCACTAATTGCTGCTTCCTCCGGATACTTCGCCAACCAGCAAGAAGAGCATCTCGCCAGATCTAGAATCTTGGAGATGCTCTTCCCTAATATCACGTTCATGTATTATGTTGCCGGAACAATACCGGAAGTCTGTCGTACGACCAACTCGGGCTCGATCAACATTTTACTGTAGCCTTTGCCTGCCCCGTCATGCCCTAAAACTTCAAGAAGCTTATTCGCTGCTCGGAGTCCCATGTCCCTTTCGAACTGCTTAACATGAGTAAAGATGCTGAATTCCTCTACAATGGAGGTCGGATCATCAAAGCTGACAATGGACACGTCTTCCGGCACTCGCAGCCCGGCTTGCTTAGCCATTTGATAGATCTGTACGCCGAGCCTGCCATTCAGTGAAATATAGGCAGTCACCATACGATTGCGGATATAGCGATAGAGCGGATGAGCTTCAGCGTCTTTCAATACGCTAAGTGGATTGAAGTCCGTAATCATATGAGCGGGATTGATGAGTGCCCCTTTGTCTTTTAACGCTTCAACGTATCCTTCAATCCGCTCTTGTACCGTAACGGTTTGCAGCGGAGAGTCCGAACAGATCGCTATATCGCGATGACCGAGTTCCCACAAGTGTTCAACGGCAAGTCGCGCTCCTTTACGGCCGTCTGCCGCAATAAAGTGAGTCTCAATTCCGGGCAAGTAGCGATCGATCAGGACGAACGGAAAATCCGACATTTTCATGCCGAGTATCTCCTCATTGTAGTTCTCTTCATCAACCGGAAAGATCAATAGCCCGTCTGCTCCAAGTGCCTTCAGCTCCTTGATCGCCTCCTTCTCCTTCTCGAGTTGGCCGCTGGTCAACATAATCATGCAGCGATAGCCTTCACTGCTAAGCGCCTCCTCGATCCCCTCCACGAGCCGGATCGCAAAGTAATCGTGAATCGTTGGCATAATCACACCGATCAGTCCCCTGGTCAGGACGCTTTCCCTTCTCTTGGATGGGGCTTCGGCATGCAGACGATTCTGGCTGAGGTCCCCTTCTTCTGCTACAAAACTGCCTTTCCCTGGTACTCGGGCTATCAATTTCTCATTCGCCAGGCCCGTTAAAGCATTGGCCACCGTAATTTTGCTCACGTGGAACTGATCCATCAGCTCCTTCTCTGTCGGTATACGATCCCCAGGCTTTAATTTCTCTGATGCTATGCCATGTCGGATATAATCTTGAATCTGCTGATACAACGGAATACGTTCGTTAGTGTTCATTCTAATCACATCACCAATTCATTCTTAATATTTGTAATATATAATATATCCTCACACAGACAAGCGCAATAAACAAGGCGTTTGCGATTTAGTTCATTTATACGACTGGCTAAAAAAAGCCAACTCTGCCGTGACATTATTCAATGAATGATCAGAAGTTTTGTCGAATGCCTTGTAATATTATACTTGAATATATTTAATATGTCTTGGGTGGTGATGTGTCTATTGCAAAAAAACGTACGAACCAATAAAGGAGGGATTGGTGATGATAGGACACACTCACTGCAAATTCGCCTAATAACAAGGAGTGATTCCGCATGAATCGTAAATTTTCGATGATATGCTTGGCATGGATTTGTGCTTTTGCTTTTTGTACGGTGCCAGTTTCGGCTAAAGAAGCGGGACATTCGCAAAACAACCCGCACCGTGAATTGCCCAGTTTCAAGAAACCCAAGCATTTAGACGTAGCGGACATTTATGATGCACATGGTGATGTCAAACTGTTATTCGGCTCGCTGCAAGGGATCGTGAATCGACACCAGCCTCGCATCTATTTACTCGAATCCGAGGAAGAAGGCAAAACAACATGGCTCCATGACCTGAAAGTACCCTATACCCTGCACCAAGATTATTGGGACATCCTCAGAACCTATCGTAAAGATGTAAAGGGCATGATCGTATATGATCCAAATCTACCTGACAGCATTAACGTGGCAACAACGCTAGCAGGACTGAAAAATGCGGTTGTGGTAAGCCCGGAGCTCTCTGTACGATTATCGGCTCCACCATTTAAACTTAAGATTATCGATGATTTGCGAGGGAAATTCGATAGTGGGCTTGAGGCTTATACTTGGCAATATGAGAACTTGTGGAAGCGATCCAACCACCAGATGTTAGTCGGACTCGCACCAGATACGGCGATTCGTATTCCACCAGGACTCCCTGAGTCGTTCGTAAACATCGCAGAGGAGAAAGAGCAAATCCGCGATGCCAGCAATCGGGAAATTTATCACTTGGATCTTACGGCATTACTAGGGAAATCATCCGTTTATTTGCGGTTTGACGACGCATTTACACAAGACGGCTGGGGGCCGGCGGTGCATCAAGTGATCGTGAAGGCAGATGGTAAGCCGATCGCGAGTTTCATTGCAGGGAGCCAGGAAGAAGAAGCCCATCTATACGATAGACAAAACTCCAAATTCGCAGAAGGGCAAGGCGGCCATCGGTTTGCCGACAACGGGAACTACTTTGTTTATGAATTCGCGCCTCCGGCAGGAACGAAGCAACTGACAGCCGAGGTGGATATGTGGAATCAGTACAAAGTTTCCGCAGGTAATATCAAGCCGCTCTCCGCCGAACAACGTGAACCTTATGCTTATCTACGAGATTATGCCGTAGCTAATAAAGCGATGGTATTCTGGCTTGATTCCAACGTGCCTGAGGAGCTCGCCTTATTTGAGAAAATCATGTCTGATGTCGGACCGGGTACGCCATACCTCGGCTGGTTCAGCAATGACGTTGAAGGCGAATTCAGTTCCGTTGAAATCGCCTCCCGCTACGGAGTATACGTGCTTGCAGCCGATTGGTTCAGCAATTTGACGGTGTTCTCGGGTACGCAGCCAGACTATAAACCTGCCACAAAAGCGCCGCGCCCTGCACTCGAGAATAAAATCTACGTGACGTACACCTTCACCGAAGGGGATAATTTTCAATACAATCAGCATCGAATGCGCGTCATGTGGGATGATCCTGCTCGTGGTAAAGTACCGATCAACTGGACTTCCAGTCCACTGCTGCATGAAGGGGCGCCGGCTATTCTGAATTATTATCTGAATACGGCTACTCCGAATGATCTGCTCATAGCCGGTCCGTCCGGAGCCGGTTATTTCTATCCCAACGCATGGCCAGATGCTTCATTCCGTGAATTTCTGAAGAAGACAAATACTTATCTTAAGAAGACCGGAATGACTATTCCTTATGTATTAAACCGGGTGGATAGCGAGAATGTTCCACTATCCTCAGCCAAAGTAACGGCCTACCAACAGCAATACCATGTTCCAGGACTATTCATAAGCTATGAAGATAATTACGGTGTCGAGATCGTCAATGGCACGCTGCCCGTCTCGACCATTCGCGGTATCAGTACAGTGCAAGACGGACTTCAGGTGCTGAACGAGGCGAAAGCGAAATGGGACGGCAAGTCCCCTCTATTCGTCTCACTCGGCCTGCTGGCGTGGAGTATGACGCCAAGTGACGTGTTAAAACTGACTGAATCGCTTGACGGTGAGTTTGAAGTGGTTCGCGCAGACGATTATTTCTCCCTAATACGTGAGAGTTATGGTTTGCCAGCAAGCAAATAACAGCAAGTTATAAAGAAGGAGCGGTGTATTCCGACATTCGGTAACGCCGCTTTTTTCTGTCACTTCACTTGTGCGCACTTTATAATTAACTACATTAATTGTATATTTAATCTGATTAACTACCCCCTCTGCTATAGCTGTAAATCCCCGTTCCGATGCCATACCTATCGGTTGATCCAATATCCTTGATATTTTATTTAATGCCATTAATAATATTCTCTCATTATCGCATCCCTAGTACCTAGATACCGGCGAGATTTCCGCGAAAAGCGGACCGGTTCCTTAATTTCAATCCCCTCATTATTTCTTGGGTAATCGCAAAAAGCACATGCATTCGACAACGATAACGATTCGTTACTGACGTATGCATACATAAATTTTGCTTATCAGCAAATACTTAATGAATTAGAATCTATTCCCTCAGATGGAGATTACTTATATGCACAGCAAAAAATTATCGATCATTGACGTGTACTTCATCGTATTGCTGGTGTTGGGCATAACCAATCATGTGGTTCTCATTCCGCTAATGCTGCAAGCCGCTGACCGCGATTCCTGGATGGGCATCATTCTCACGATGGTTCTGAATATCGGTTGGGTGTACATTTTATATGTCATTATGAAGCGTACCAAGCAGCAATCGATATTTCTATGGTTCAAAGACCAATACGGGGCCTTTATTGGCTGGTTATTTATCGCCATATCCACATTTTATTTCTTTGCGATGGCATTGATGATGTTAAGAGAAACGACGACCTGGATCAATGTCACCTATTTGCCGCAAACACCTAGAACCGTCGTATCACTCTGTATTATTTCATTCTGCGTTTTTCTCGCTTATCATGGCATACGGACCATTGCGATCATCTCCGGCATTCTGCTTCCAACAGTCTGGATTCTTGGTCACTTTGTCGCGATTTCCAATCTGGAGTATAAGGATTATTCCCTGTTGACTCCATTGTTCGTGGATGGTTACATGCCGATGATACGAAGTATGGTCATTGCCGCCGGTGGATTTATGGAACTTCTGATCCTGGTATTTATCCACCATCATGCCAAGCGCAAAATCAGTTATGCAACCATTGTAATCCTTGCCCTCTTGTTAGGTGGACTCACACTAGGACCGCTGATGGGTGCCATTGCGAATTTCGGGCCGATTCCAGCCAAGCAAGCCCGCTATCCAGCGTATGATCAGTGGATGCTTGTGACCATCACCAAGTATATTACACATCTGGATTTCCTCGCACTCTATCAATGGATATCCGGCGCAACCATTCGCATCTCCCTCTTCTTGTTTATTGTCATGGAGGGATTGAATATCAAAAAGCGATCCACCCGGTTCATCGTATTGCTTATCCTTGGCTTGGCGTTGTCGACCATTTCGCTCATTCCCAAAATCGATGCTCACATTGAGCTATACCTGATGGGTCGCTATTCGTTCATCTATTTGATCTTTATTGCTTCATTTACGTTGATGATCTTGCTCTTCACTATGTTTAAGCGAAAATCGAAAGGAGGCCCGCCGTCATGACGAACAGACCTCACCGTCGTATGTCTAGACGCCATGCTCATAAGCCAACCGCATCAACGGGATCGCATCAAGCTAATTCAACTTCCGGCATCACGGATGAAGAATCATTACGCGCTCGCTACGCTTCCTCTGCCGATGTGGTCATTGCCCACTTTACCAGCCATCGCGAGGAATCCATCCATGCCCTACTATTATACGCTGAGGGAATGGTGAAATCCGACTTAATGACGCAGTACGTACTACCTGATCTGGAAGAAAAACTGGAGCATTATACAGACTGGAACTCGTTACAGAACATGTTGGATTTGACTATGGAATGGAGCCAAATCAAGCCAGAGACCGACATTGACACACTTCTATTCGCTGGACGTCTGCTCGCTTATTTCCCTTCCGCCAATCGTTTCTACTCGATTGATGTCTCCAATGTTCCCGGACGATTGCCAGAAGAATCTAACACCGAAGTCGCTATTAAAGGAGCGCGCGACGGATTTACGGAAGATTTGAACATCAACGTAGCGCTGATTCGCAAGCGACTTCGCACCTCTTCACTGCATAACGAAAAGTTTGTAATCGGTACCCGTAGTCAGACACGAGTCGTCTTGATGTACATTCATGATATTATTCGGCCAGAACTGGTTGAGGAGGCAAGGTATCGGTTAGAGGGGATTCAGGTTGATGCTCTAATTACAAGCGGTCAATTGGAGGAAGCGGTCGCTGATTCTACATTGGCTCTTTTTCCGCTGGTAGATTATATTGGAAGACCCGATTTTGTAGCAGAATGTCTGCTCAAAGGGCGTTTTGTTATTATTGTCGACGGCTCACCCATGGCCATCATCGGTCCCTGCAATTTGTTCGAAATTTTGAAATCTCCAGAGGACGCGTATTCACCGTACTATTTTGTCATCTTTGAACGCTTGCTTCGCTTGATCGGGTTAATTATCGCCATTTTCCTTCCCGGCTTCTGGATCTCTTTAACCAGCTATAATGTAGACCAATTGCCGATTCACTTACTCGCCACGGTAACCGTATCCCGCTTCGGTTTGCCTTTCTCCGGACCGATGGAGATTCTGTTGATGCTCGGAATGTTTGAACTATTTCGTGAAGCAGGGATTCGTCTGCCCAAAGCCGTTGGACAGACCATCGCGGTGCTCGGTGGTCTGATCATTGGCGATGCGGCGATTCGTGCGGGATTAACTTCCCCAACGATGCTCGTGGTATCGGCCACCACCGCAGTTGCCACCTTTACATTAGTCAATCAGACTTTAACTGGGACTGTAAGTATCGTTCGACTCTATGTAATATTATGGTCCTCGTTATTAGGAATGGTCGGGTTCTTCATTGGCATGTTAAGCTTGTTTGCTTATCTTTCGGTCCTGCAATCCTTTGGACTTCCATACCTGGCCCCGATTACCCCTCTATATTGGAAAGACGCGATGAATGCACTTCTCAAGAAGCCATGGGCGTTTACAAAAGAAAGACCTCGGATGCTTGAAACCCAGGATTCGACATCTCAAGAAAAGGAGCCAACATGATCCTTCATGAGAAACCATGTACAATTATTCAAACTCATTGTTGTCTTAATGTCTCTCCACCTACTTACCGGATGCTGGGACATTAAAGAGATTCAAGACATTAACTATATAACGGCCATTGGCGTTGATTACGAGGATGACCACTATATTTTATATAGCCAAATGATTGATTTCACCTCCATTGCCAAGACGGAGGGCGGCAAATCGGCAACTCCCTCGCAAATCTGGGTATCTAGAACAACCGGCAAGACACTGGACGCCGCGATCAATAACATATATGATTCCGCTCAAGTTCGGACGATCTGGGGACATATTTCCAGCATTGTGATAAGCGAACGTGCACTATCTCAAGGTGTAATCTACAAGATGGATACCATTGCCCGGTTTCAGGAGGTGCGGATGACGCCGTGGGTGTATGGCACAAGGGATTCCATTGAAGAACTGTTCTACACCCCCGCATTCTTTAACTTGTCCCCATTAAACACGATGCTGCACGAGCCATTAGAGGAATACAAACAGAAATCGGTCATTGCGCCCATTCGTTTCTTTGACTTTGCTGCCGAGGTAACAGAACCCGGATACACCGTCATTTTGCCTAACCTTACCATCAATAAGGTAACATGGTCGACCCAGGACAAAAGAGATCCTAAGCTCGCTATTGATGGTGCCTTTATGCTGTCCGAGGACAAATTGCTAGGTTATCTTGATAATGTAAAATTAAGCGGTTTGCGCTGGATGAGTCACTTCACAAGACGTTCTCATCTTCCGATCCATAATGAAGGTAATTATTCAGGCGTTGTTGTGTTGAAGAATCCTAGAATTCGTAAAGAGCTGGTAATGGAGCAAGGAAAACCCGTGTTTAACATCCATGTTCGATTACATGGCAATGTGGTCGAAATATTAGAGAAATATTCCAAGCATGAACTGGAAAACCAAGCTGCCGTCCAGGTGAGAAAAGAGATTCTGGATACATTTAATAACAGCATTAATATAAAAGCGGATGTTTATAGCTTGGAGCATGTTTTTTTCAAGAAGAACATGAAATTGTGGAGACAACAACAGGGTAAGGAAGGAATGCTTCATATCGATGGCGAATCGCTGAATGCTGTTAAAGTCGAGGTGTTTCTGGACCATGTGGGCATGAAGGTATTGCATCAAGGTGAGTAAATTGACGCTTACACTTACACGCATAAAGGCAGCCGTATGGAACAAAGACAGGCTGCCTTGGTTATGTTATAAAAAGATAAATTGAATTGGTTATGCCCTTTTATGTGGAGATAAGGATACAGCGAGAAATCAGATGATGATTTCTTCCAGATCCTCATCCGAACTCAGCTCTTCGTACGCGATGTAAAGGCCGATTGCTGAAGCGATGAAAGCTAAGATACCTGCTACTAAGACCAATTGCTTAGCCGTAGCCTTGTTAAGTGTACTTCGTTTCTTTCGTCTTTTCTGAACGCTTTGGCTCATAGCCTTACCTCCCACTTCCACGCCATTACAATAAAATATGATTCAAAACTGCAAAAGTTGTTAGGCAAAACACGTGTTTATAGTTATCGTGACATATGGCTATCTACTCCAGAGTAGGCATGATCATTACACGATCTTCGTTTCTTCTTAGTACATACTTAAATTTGAACAAAATGCGTGACGAGTAGCGCAAGCAAAAAGCTGCTGATCAACGGCACAACCCGTTGTAATCCGGAGCTCTGCGCTTCACCTGCCGCAAACTCGCGCCAAAATAGTAGAATTGACGATATCAGCCATCTATGATCGCGTGATAGATACAAGTTTCAATGCACCCACCATATTGTAAGCAACACCTAGCTGGGTACTCCTGTGCTGAGCAACCTTATTCACCGGTATAGAAGAATTTGTGTTCAACCATCAAACAGGGACAGGCTCTCGCCCATCCCTGTCATAGTTCGTTACAGCAGTTCACGCGCCAGTAAGCGGTATACTTCCAGTCGCTTCTCTTGAGAATGGGGAATGCTACAAATCATCGCTTCATCAAAGCCATAGTGAGCTTGTTCTTCCAACAGCTGTGTTGCCACGTCTTTGACTGCTCCTACCAAGTGAATCTTGCGACCCTCTTGAATCGCCATCCGATCAATCTCGGTTAGCGATACATTCTGAGCTTCTTCCGGCGTCAGAATTTGCGTAATCCTGCCTTTTCCCATCATTAAGCGGAAAATATCTTGTGGAAGTGCCTCGTACTCCGCTTCTTCCTTGGTCTCAGCTGTGGTCACCATGTAAGACACATTAATTTCCGGTTTCGCCATAAAGTCAGACGATTGGAAATGGTTACGGTATTGATCCAATATGTCATTACTCATCGCGCCGTTGAAGAATTGGGCAAACGAATACCCTACCCCCATCTGTGCCGCCTTCAACGCACTGTTACCACTGGAGCCGAGCAGCCACACTTCGGGCAGAGCAACTTCTGTCGGAGCTGCGAGATTCTTGACATAAAGTTCGTCTTCAGGAATTTGATCCGCTAGTAATTGCATCGTAATTCCAAGTTTGTCGTACATATTGTGCAGCATTAACTGACGACCCTCGGAAAGAGCATACATCGCACTCGTATCTCCTCCCGGAGCCCGACCTACGCCGAAGTCGATTCTTCCGGGTGTAAAAGCACTTAACGTCTTGAACACTTCCGCCAGCTTAAGCGGCGAATAGTGCATCATCATCACCCCGCCAGTCCCGATGCGAATCCGCTTTGTTCTTGCCGCGAGGCGAGCAGCCGTAACTTCAGGTGCTGAGCTGGCGAACGTATTGCCGCCGTGATGTTCAGCCATCCACATTCTGCTATAACCTAATTCATCGGCCAATATGGCCAGTTCTTCTGCTTTATGAAGAGCACCTTCAGGCGTGTTGCCACTTGTAACAGGCGCTTGATCCAAAATGCTTAATCTCATCTTCGTATCATCCCTTCGTTACTTGACCATTTTCTGGTTAACCCATTCCTCTAACGCCTCAACCTTATCTTGAAATCGTTCTGACTTCATCTCATCGGCCAAGGAGGCTATCGTCTCCCGCTTCAATACCGATTTCCAGGAAGATTCCGCCTCTTCCATCAAATTGTTGAGCAGACAACAGTGGTCTTCCTTCTCTAGATCCAGCATATCCACCAGAATCCCGTGGGATGAATACAGCGATTGCTGACCCTCTACCGCAAGGTACACATCATACACTCGAATCTCCGCCGCCGTCTTCTTCAACTTAAAGCCGCCCTTGATCCCTGGGACCGATGCAATCAGATCTGCCGCAACCAGCTTACGCAGCAGCTTTTGAAAATAGGTGGGTGACGTTCCAAGCTGCTGACTAATGGCTTCTCCTGGCAGCACGGCCTTGTCGGGAAGCATGTTAAGCAGAACCAAGGCATAAACGGACTGCTCAACCCCGGTTTTCATATGCATGTCCAGCATCTCCTTTCATTAGAATCTCTATGACAATATCGGACTTCAACACATTTCTATCTAAAGCGGATAAACAATATCCACGTTATATATTATCTTAGATGATGACGAAAGTAAAACGGGAATAACCCCAGCACTTTGGGGTGGTGATTTCTGCACAAAAAGAGCCCCCATCTCATGATGGAGGTCTTACAAGCAGTCAAGTAAACAGCGTAACAGAACCCTCCAGCGAACGTGGCCTTAAAATCTACCGTTACAGACCGCGCAAGGAAACGTGTCATAAGTAAGGCGAGATCGTGTGCTATTCGGGCTGTCTCCACTCGATTAGCCTATCTCCACCAAACCAAAGACGTTTCTTCCGGATCTCCTAATACCACTGTTTGTCCAATCCTTGGAGTTGCAATCTCCACACCCATTTGACGTGCCGCCGTAACGATACGTTCGATTGGATCAGTCCATGCGTGCAGTGCTAATGTAAAAGCCCCCCAGTGAATCGGAATTAGCAGCCTTGCCTGCACATCAAGGTGCGCCTGGACCGTCTGCTCGGGCATCATATGTATCGCTTCCCAGCTAGCATTGTATTGGCCGCATTCCACCAAAGCGACGTCGAAAGGTCCGTACTGCTCTCCGATTTCTTTAAAGTGGGGACCGTATCCACTATCTCCACTACAGAAGACGCTCGTATTCCGACCTTTCACGACCCATGAACACCACAGCGTCGCGTTTTGATCGAATCCCCGTCTGCCCGAGAAATGACGCGCTGGCGTACAAGCGAGTGTCAGCCCTCCGAATGTAGTGGCGTCCCACCATCCGAGTTCCTCGATGTTATCTGCTCTTACACCCCAACGAATCAAGTGAGCACGTATGCCCTGCGGAACAAAGAAACGCCCCACCTTATCCTTAATCCGCTTAATAGTGCCGTAATCGAGATGATCGTAATGATCGTGCGTGATCAGTACGGCGTCCAGCGAAGGCAATTGTTCAGCTTCTAGCGGTGGTCGCCCGCTGTACCGTTTACCGCCGAATGCCGGGAATGGCGATGGAGTGCGCCCCAACATCGGGTCGACCAAGATCGTCTGCCCCTCAATAAACAGCAGAAACGTCGAATGTCCGAACCATATAATACGCGTTTGATCGCCGCTCGTAAATTCGACCGGATCTACAGGGTCGATCGAGAGTGTTGTCGCTGGCCGCCGATGCTTACTGTCTTTGAGATATTCCTTTGTTACAGCAAGCAAATTGCTAGGACTAACCCCCGCAGAAGTTGGAATCAAATTAATGAATTTCCCGCCGGAATATCTAGCCCCGTTCGCAATGAACGCCAAGCGCTCCTCACGAGATATACGTCCGCCGAACGTCGGATAAAATCGAAACCATACAAACCCTGCGGCAATGACTCCGCAAATCGTAATAATCCACCACACTCTGCATACCACCTTATTCGCTCCGCCAATCGGTAGGAGGATCGTAATTTAGTCATTTAGTTATTTATTATATCCGAATTTAGTCCAATGATCTCGCCACCCGGAATCCGCAGTTTCCGGTCGAACTGTCAGGCGTATTGGAACTGCGTGCCGCTACCCGATAGCGATTGCAGTACGAGCGATGGCACAAGTACGAGCCGCCCCGCATGGAACGGCGCCCGGTCGGCTGCCTAAATTCCAGATCGATGGCAGCAGTCTGCCGATGGTATGCGGGAGAGAACCAATCGCTGCACCATTCCCATACATTCCCCGACACATTGTATAGTCCGTAACCGTTCGGTTCATAAGCATCCACTGGGGCCGTACCGACGTAACCGTCGAGCGCGTTGTTTTTGGAAGGGAATTTGCCTTGCCAAATGTTGCAGCGGTGCGTGCCGTCCTGCTTCAATAAATCTCCCCAAGGGTACGTCTTGCCCGCAAGTCCACCGCGGGCGGCGTACTCCCACTCTGCCTCTGTAGGCAGTCGGAAGCCCCCCCACTCGCAATACGCTTGTGCGTCATGCCAGGAAATATGTACAACCGGATGATCCAGCCGATCCGCAACATCCGAGTCAGGTCCTTCCGGCGCACGCCAGTAAGCCCCCTCAACCACAAGCCACCATGGAACTTCCTGCGGCACATTCACAACTTGCCGCCTAGTTTCTTCGGAGGCCAATATATGAAACACGAACGACCAACCGAAGCGCTCCGCTTCGGTGACGTAACCGGTGGATTTGACGAAGGCCAGAAAGTCCGCGTTCGTTACTGCATACGGAGCAATTTGAAATGACGAGACCTCAACCGGACGTACCGGCCCCTCTCCATCTCGCGGAAAGCCGTCTTGCGCGTTCGTTCCCATGTCGAAAACACCGCCGGGAATGTTGACAAAGCGTTTCCCAATGTCTTGATTCGTAACGGGTGAGAACGCTAATTTTGAACAGGCGCTAGCTTTGCTTGTACCAGACTGTTGAACCTGATCCCTTGAACCTGTGCAGCAGGATGTTGGTTTATTCAAATGCAATATCCTCCACGTTCTTGTAGTTTTAAATACGTGTCCGGCTAATAGTTCGGAGAGACGCTTCGTACTTCGTCTTTTTGGATGGTCAGCATTCTTTCTTTTCTCAGGATGGTCTGTTCATATCGTTCGATTTTATGGTCGAGCCGGTGCAGGGTATGGGTCATCTCTTCGATTTTGGCGGAAAGTTGATTCCGCTGCTCGATCAACATTTGTTTCCGAGTGTCCAACGTTTCCTCGCCTTTTTGAAAAAGCGTCACATACTCGATCAGCATCTCAACCGGCAGCCCTGCGTTTTGCCGCATGCATTTGATGAAATCGACCCATCTGAGGTTCTCTTCGGTATAGGCTCTTATACCGCTCTGATTTCGGTTAACCGGCGGAATCAGACCAATGCGTTCATAATAACGAAGCGTATCTTGGGAGAGTCCGAATTGTTCGCTGACTTGCCCTATTGTCATGGTCATACCAGGTCCCCCTCTTGTTTTATACTGCATCAATGACGCGATGCGTACCCAGTCTGCAAGAATTCACAAATCCAAAAAAGATCTTGTCGCTGTACGGTTCCGTCTGGTAGCTGAACTCAGGATGCCATTGCACGCCCAGAACGAATGTATGAATTGGCATGAACACCGATTCAATCATCCCGTCCGCAGCCGTTGCCGCAACGCTCAGCTGTCCTGAAAGCACTTTGATTCCCTGATGGTGATAGCTGTTCACTTCGATCGCATCCGTCTGCAAAACATGATGAAGCAGACTGCCTGCTTCAATCTGTACGCGGTGCGCGGGCGTGGAATAGGGAGGCTTCTGCTTATGGTTAATCATCGCATCCGACTGAAGCTGTGCAGGAATATCTTGATAGAGCGATCCGCCCAGCAAAATGTTGAACAATTGCAGCCCGCGACAGATCCCCAGTGCCGGCTTATCCAGCTCAAGCACCTTCGCGAACAGCATCGATTCCATCCGGTCACGCTCATGGCACAATTCCCCGCACCATTCACCGACGGCTTCTCCGTACATGACAGGATTTACGTCATGACCGCCCGTAAACAGAAATCCATCGAATCGTTGGGCCAGTTCCTTAATCATCTCTGCGTTCGTCGTCAATGGCAGCATAACGGGGATTCCACCGGCATGCTCTACCGCCTTCATGTAACCCGGCAGCATCCAATAACTTTCCTTCTCTGAATCATACAAGGGCAGTACGCCGATTAAGGGTCTTTGCATGGTGAACCTCCGCTTTTTTGAGATTCATTATATATAGTCTTTGCAATGAATACTAGTTCATGTCAACTCAATGTCAAGAAGAAAATTGGGGTGTTCGCTCATGGGCGAACGATGGTGAGCATATGCGGGGATCTCGGAGCTTAACCGAAAAAGCAAGGAAGGGCTGTCTTGCAAGACCCAAGATCTTGTAGAAAGACAGCCCCAATAAATGCAAATGTGGATATGTTACGCAAAAGATTGCTTATGCCAGGTTTATGCTTCGAATGGACTCGACGTTGACCTTTGGTTTGCGGTCCTCCGTCAGCAAGCCGTTGACTTCCTGCTGCACGTCCGTGATTTGTGTATAACAGAATCCGCACACATAAGGCAGATTCTTGATCGCTTGCGTAATTCCTTCGTACCGCTTCAAGAATTCCTCTTCATTGCGAACCTGATTACCATAACCCCAGCCCTCTTCGGTCTTAAAAGCAATGCCGCCGTACTCGCTGATGATTACGGGCTGACCGCGGTATCCATAACCAAGCGCGAAGGGAAAGCGGTGCGTATTGTGCGCGATTTGATTACCCAGCAGCGCATCTTTGTCTCGGTAACGCTCTTCCAGAAAGGCTCCTACCTCTTCATAATCATGCAGCGTAAGGATATCCGATACCGTATGCTCCCACCCGTCGTTAACGATAACGGGCCGCATCTGATCGAATGCCTTGGTCAGATGATAGATCGATTCAGTAAATTGCTGTTGCTTGCGGTCGGTAAAGATGTCCGTGATCCCCCAGGACTCGTTAAACGGTACCCAGGCAACGATGGAAGGATGGTTGTAGTGCTGCCTCACGATGGACATCCATTCGTTTGTAAAGCGCTCGACTGCATCATCTCCAAATTCGTATGTGGACGGCATTTCCGACCATACCAGCAGCCCTTTGCGATCGCACCAGTATAGGTAACGGGGATCTTCCAGCTTTTGATGCTTGCGCACGCCGTTGAAGCCAAGCGCGATCGTCTGCTCGATATCTTCCAACAGCGCTTCCTCCGACGGTGGGGTCAGATGTGTATCACTCCAATACCCTTGGTCGAGCAGGAGACGCTGGTAGATCGGGGTATGATTGAGCATGATTTGATCGCCCACGATCCGGATGCTCCGCATGCCGAAATAGGAGTAGACCTTATCCACGGGCTGGCCGTTATGCTTCAAGACGATCTCCACATCGTACAAATTCGGGTGGTTCGGATGCCACGGCTTAATCTTCCATTCTCCCGCCGCTTCGTTGACAACGCTCGCATCCACCGTGACCACGGCCCGTTCCACGCTGGTTTCCGTTGAACGAATTAACTTCCCGTCGAAGCGGATGATCGTCTGCAAGGTGTATCCATCGAGACTATGCCCGAGATTACCTAGTTCGTAACCAAAGTTGGCCGACCCGCGTTCGAGTTCCGGCGTAATCTTGACCCGGCCGATATGAACCGGATTCACGTACTCCATCCATACGGTCTGCCATATCCCCGTCGTCTGCACATACCAGCAGCCGAAGTTGTCCTTGGCCCAGCGCTGCTTGCCGCGCGGTTGCGTGCAGCTGTCACTGTCCAGGACACGGAGCGTAAGCCGATTCTCTTCCCCAAGCTTTACCGCCTCGGTTATATCGAACGAAAAGGCCGAATATCCTCCCTCATGCGTACCGATCTTGCTGCCATTGACCCATAACGTTGCCGAGTAATCCACCGCCTGAAAATGGAGCAGAATGCGTTTATCTGACTTATCGGCCGGAACGGTAACAATCCGCTCATACCATACACACGGATGGAACGATTCATCCTCGATACCGCTGGCCTTCGTCTCGTACGTGAAAGGCACCGTAATTTTCCGGTCGGCTTCAAGACGGTCGAACCACTTGCCGCGCTCACCTTCCTGAGCGTCATCAAACCTAAAATCCCATGCTCCATTCAAATTGTCCCAGTCCTCGCGCACCAATTGCGGTCTGGGGTAGTCCTTTATATATTTATGCGAGCTAGACATTATGTTCCACTCTCCATCTTGTGTAGTTTATGCTTGCTATTTCGTTGCCAAAGATTCCACCGTGAGATCGCCAAGCTCGATCTGCTCCGCTAAGACTGAGCGGATGCCGACTCTTCCCTGCATGAATGCGCGAGGGTCGTCGTACGACAAGACCGCTTCCTCCCCGTCCTGAACAAATATGCGGATGGAGCCGCGCACCACTTCGATTCGCATGGCCGTCGTCTCGTTTCGCGGCAGATCTACTTTGACGCTATGCAGCAGTTCGGAGTCGTAATTAAGTCGGTACAGTTCCAGTTTCGTCGCACTGACCGCGAGGAAATATCCCGACAACGCATCGTGCACCTGATCCGGGAAATCCGACTCATTTGTGACGCGGAAGAGTACGCCCGCTTGACCGGAGGGCTCTTCGCCCAGCTTCACGGTCGTGTTGACGGTATAGTCGCTCCACAGCGGACTCCCGCCGTACATCTTCGTATCGGCATTGGCCGCGCCGACATAGCCGTCAGCCGTCTCGCTCCAAGCGCCATGGATGTCCTCGGAGCCTGCTTGCTCCAACAATCGTTCCGCCGTGAACGGCTGTATCTCGATTCGTTCGAAGTCCAGCGTTGTCCATTCCAGCCTGCTGCGACCATCCAGTTGAACCGCTATCGTATGAAAGCCGGGTTCAAGCTGCACGGATCCAAGCCGAACTTTAACCCAAGGGTCATCCCCTTCGTAATCGCCATCGCCCGTCTTAAAGGTCGCGGCTTCCCGATCGTCGACAAGCAGCTTGATCGCTGACGGTTGCTGACCGGCTCTAATCGTCATATCCACCCCGTAGGTGCCGGATTCCGCTACGTTTACCGTATAACGCAGCCAATCGCCTCTGTCTTTCAGTGCCGCTGAATAGCTTCCATCCTCCGTGCGTCGGATGTCTATGCCATCCGATATGCGCCACTCGGTGCTTGTTGAGGGATTGCGGACGGAGTACCCCCTGCTTTGGCCGCTTAGGTAATGAACGGCCTCGATACTACCTGGAAGAGGCTTCGCCGTGTCGAAGTCGCTCGTGCCGGAAGCATGGTTCGAGAATGCCGTATAAGAGAATTTCGGCTCACCGTTCTCATACCAATAACCGATGCGGCCAGGCCCGAACCCCGCCGCCGCTTCATTCAGCTTCAGCAAGCCGTCGAAATACACACGTAACCGTTCTTCTCCGCGCTCGACGCGAATCGTGTGAAGTCTGGAAGCGTCCATGTCTGGAAGTTCGATCTCGGCCAAGGTTCTGCGATTCCCGTCTTCCATCATGTTCAAGGAGAGCCGCTTATGCTCTGGTTCAATGGCCACGTAAGCATAATGATTCTCGTCGGCATAAGCGAATATAGCTTCGACCCGCGCCGTTAGCGGCGTGAGATTGTATTCGGCGGTATAGAACCCAGCCGTGCTCTGCTTACTGATTATTCTCCCGTTTACTCCTGAGGTTTCCGCTTCCCAATGCGCCGGATCGACAGTAGAAGCGTCTAGCCTGTCGGCAAAATCCGGTCCGTTAGGTACGGGCTGATCGTAATTTGTAGGACCTAAAACCTCCATTTTATCTCCATTAAACACAAGCCGGTCGATATTCATGCGCCGCACGGGCGGACCTTCCTGCGATCTTCCCGTCAGGTTGTGATACACGAGATAATAAGAGTCCAAATCCGGTCCCATGACGGTAGAACTGTGACCAAGTCCGTAAAAATCCGGCTGCGTGCTGATAACGAGCGGATTGTTGACCGGTGCCGTATACGGACCAAGCGGCGAGTCATGGGATACGGCATAATGTATTCGATAACCCTTGCTGAATACATGATTGCCGGTATACGTCAAATAATAGTTACCGTTCCGCCTGATAATCATGGATCCTTCTGTCCAGTGCCCCAGATATGCTCCCGGAATCACCTGGCCAACGCCGAACTCGGCTGGTCCCTCCATTGGAACGCCGACGATGCCGGAAGTGCCCGCGTGGGTGAACAACCAGGAACCGTCGTCATCGATGAATACCGAGCCGTCGATGCTCATGCCGACGTTGTCGGACATTCTCTCGAACGGGCCTGTCGGCGATTCGCTGCGGAACACGTAATGACCTTTTCCCGCAGGCGATGTGTATAAATAGAACCAGCCGTTCCAGTAGATGACCTCCGGCGCATAAGCCCCGGTCGACACCGGATCTTCGGTGACCAGGCCGGCATAACTCCAAGTGACGAGGTCATCCGAAACCCACGCCTTGATGCCCACGCGATGATCCTTTGTGCTGACATACAGATAATAGCGACCGTCATAGCGCAGCACATATGGATCCCCGTTGCCGTAATCCTCCCACTCCTCCTCTAATGAAGGGAACGGGTTGGCATACACTTTTTCATTGTAGATATCCATCTCAACAGCCTCCGGTTTCGTGGTGGTATCGCATCCCGGCAAGACCAGCAGAGCCGCCAATGCTATGGTTCCGATACCGTATGCGATCCGCGTCATCGATTTCGGCATACGCCTCATCCCTTGATCCCGCTAATGGCCATCGACTCGATGAAGTATCGCTGACAGAAGAAGAACACAACGATGACCGGTACCATGGCGATGATGGCAGCTGCATGATCATGGGATAATCGGATTGTCCGATGTACATCGCCTGCATGGAGGCGATCAGCACTTGTATCGTTTGCTTCTCCGGCGTATGCAAGTAAATCAGCGGGCCGAGAAAATCATTCCAGATGCCCATGAAACTTAACGCCGCTTGCGCGGCCAGAGCCGGCTTCATGATCGGCAGCGCAATCTTGAAGAATATCCCCGGAAAGCTTGAGCCGTCGATCTTCGCGGCTTCGATTAATTCCGTCGGCATCGCGCTCTGCATATACTGCCGGATGAAGAAGATGACAACGATGTTACCGAATAGGCCGGGCACGATGAGCGGCAGCAGCGTATCGACCAATCCAGCCTCGAAAATCCGATATACTGCGGGATCATCACAACCGAATAGGGAATCATCATCGTACCCAGCAATCCCATGAACAGTACGCCTTTATAAGGAAAATTAAATTTGCCGAAAGCATAAGCCGACATCGCAGACACCAGCATGCCGACGGTCAGGACGATCACTACGATGATCAGACTGTTCATGAATCCATGAAGCAAAGGCGACTCCTGCCACACCTTCGCATAGTTACCGAATGTCATCGGATCGGGAATCCATTGAGGTGGAATTTCGAATATATTCCGCCGATCCTTCAGCGAAGTCGATATCGTCCAGATAAACGGCGCGACCATAAAGATTGAACCGAACAATAGCAGCAACAGTGACCAGAGGTCGGTCCATTGTTCCCGTTTCACCAGAAATCCCCCCTAGTCTTGGTAAACCCATCGATTGGAAAGCTTGAATTGAACCAGCGTGACCATAAAGATCAAAATGCCGAGTACCCACGCCACTGAGCTCGCATATCCCATGTTGAAGTACTCAAAAGCATGCTGGAATATGTAATAGACTACCGTCGCGCCGCTGTATTCCGGTCCGCCGTCTACCGCCAGCACGTAGATTTGACTGAAGGACTGGAACGCACCGATGATGCCCATCACGATGACAAAAAAATGGATCGGCGTAAGCAGTGGAATCGTGATTCTCGTTAACTTGTGCCATGCTCCGGCACCGTCGATTTCCGCGGCTTCGTAATACGTTGAAGAGATCGATTGCAGTCCAGCCAGATACAGCACCATATTCCCGCCGATGCCACCCCAGAGACCGATCAGGATGAGCGAGGGTTTTACCCATTCCGGTCGGCCGAGCCAGTTGGGACCGGTTATTCCGAACACTTCCCACAGGAAGTTGTTAAGCAGCCCATAGTCCTGATTCAATATCCATTGCCATAACAATGAGACTGCGATAATCGGCGAGATAACCGGTAGATAATAAATCGTCCGCATGAACGAGATGCCCGCAAATTTGCGATTCATCAATATCGCCAGCAGCAGCGACAGCACCATGCCGATCGGGATGCCGATCATTAAGAACACCGTGTTGTAAAGCGATTTGTACACCTTTTCGTCGCCCAGAAGATCCTTATAATTGGCAAGTCCCGTCCACTGTGGATCGGACAGCATATCCCATTTATGAAAGCTGATATAGATCGAGAACACGATCGGCACGAGGCCGAACAAAAGAAATCCGAGAACCGGCGGAGCAACGAACAGGTACAACCACGCCAGTTCCCTTCTGCGATATCCGCCAAGAAGCTTCGTTCCCATAATTCACATTCCACCTTCGCCTGTATTCGTTATGACAGGGCGTTGTTTGTATAACGGGGAGGCGCCGACATCAACCGTCGGCTACCTGCCCCTTTGTCATTACTTGTTGCCTTTGTCGTACAGTTCCTGCATCTTCGGCTGGATTTCGGCCGTAAAGTCTTTCGCCGACATATCCCCGTTCCATACCTTGCTCGCATTCTGGTTAAACGCATCCATCCATTGCGTATCCTTCGAGAAGGCAATGACGTCCGGCCGACCATACTCCTCGATAATATCCAGGAAGACCTGTCGCGTTTGCGGTCCTTGTTCCATCTCCAAAAATTCACCTTTTGCCATGTCGATCAGGTTCGGCACCGCTTGACCGAGTTGATAGTTTTCCCGCTGTCCCTGCTCATCCAGCGACAGATAGGCTGCGAGGTCGAACGCTTCCTGCGGGTGCTTGGATTTGGCCGATACGGCAAACCCCATTGATCCGAGCCAAGTTGCCGTTTGTCCCGTATTCGGGCTTGCCGGCCACGCAGCAATGTCCCATTGGAACGGCAGTTCCCAGAAGGACGGCTGATCCCAAGGCCCCATGGCGAACATGCCGAGCGAGCCGTTCACGAAGCGGGTATACGCATTCATCGCTTGTTCGGCTTCCTGATTCGGACTCACCTTGTGCTGCAGATTCAGATCGGCAACGAACTGCATGGCTTCGTAGAATGCCGGTTCGTTGACCTTTACCGTACCGGATTCATAATCGATGTACTCGCCGCCGTTAGCCCACACTGCAGACTCTAGGTGTATGCGCCTACCCCGAATTGATCCAGCTTACCGTCGCCGTTCAGATCCAGCGACAGCTTCTTGGCCGCTTCCAGCATGTCATCCCAGGTCCACTCCCCGGCTACAGCAGAAGGATACGGTACGTTCGCTTGGTCAAACAGATCCTTGTTGTAAACAAATGACCAAGGCCCTACGTCTTTTGGAAGTCCGTACAGATCACCAGCGCCAACCTTGTTGCCGTCATAACGGTATCGGTCGAGTGCTTGAGGCCATACGTTGTCCGCATGAAACAACGTGGTCTGATCCAGATAGGATTCAAGGCTCAGCAGCGTACCCGCTTGCGCGAACCTGTAGAATTCGGAACCGCCGACATAGAAGACATCCGGCACCTTGCCGGAACTGATTAACGTCGTCATCTTCTGCGAATACTCGCCTGGAGGCACCGAAGTGTACTTAACGGTGACATGCGGGTACTTTTCCTCGAAAGAAGCAATCAGTTTCTCAAAAATCTTCTTCTCGTTCGGATTCCCGTGACCCATAAACTCGATGGTGACAGGATCCTTTTTGTCCGTCCCGGCAGTTGCTTCGCTGTTTGGTGCCGTGCTGTCCGGACTTTGGGAAGCCCCTCCACTAGAGCCATTGCTGCCTCCACTACAGGCGGATAACGTAAACATCAGCAGCAACATGATCATACCTGCGAACTTGCTCTTCGATTTCATGCGATTCCCCTCTTCTATAAGATTTAGTGTAAGCGCTTTACAAAATCATAATAAAGTATAATAATTTATAATTTATATACTAAATACAATATAAAATTTAGGTGTTATTCTAAATAATCCACCTAATCTTTGACGAGCTTGACCGGCACGACGAGCCGTCTAGCTTCATGGCCGCCTTCAATTTGCTCGATCAACAGCTCAACAGTAAGCCGGCACATCTCCCCTTCATTTTGGCGGATATAAGGAACATTCGGCAGGTCCGGCGGATCAAAGGTTATCAATTCCATCTCCTCAGGTATCGGTTTACGGCAGGCCGTAGCCGCTTTGTAGACGATTCTGCACAGCTCGGTATTAGCCGTAACGATTCCGCTGATATCGGGATTGCATGCCAGAAACTCCTTAATTTTGACGGTGGACTGCCCGGCCGCGATCTCCTCTAGTGAGAGAAGGCACCATAATCGCTTATCGATCGACAAACCGCGTTCAAGGAAAGCCTGCTCAAACCCCTGCGATCTTTCGTCGGTCACTGTATTCGTAATTTCCGGCGAGATGAAGGCAATGGAGGCATGTCCCTTCTCGAGTAAATTATTCACCGCTTCCTTTGTGCCGCTGATATTATCCGAACTGACGCTGTAGGTTTTGACCTCCTTCAGAAATCGGTCAATTAAGACGAACGGAAACCGGTCCAGCGAGAGCCTTAGAATCGAATCATTGTACGTTTCGTTTTCAACCGGAAAAATAATCATGCCATCCACTCCCTGCTTCAAAAAGGAAGAAATGACCTTCGATTCCTCTTGCTGCGATTCGCGCGTAATTCTTAGCATCAATTCATAACCTGCGGCCGTCGCGTACTTCTCAATATTATCCAAAAAGCGCTGGTCCACCTTCGTCTTCATCGTCGGCAGGACCAACCCGATTCGTCCGCTTCGACTCGGACCTTCCGTCCATTCACCTAATGGATTAAGCGCGGCGGCGTTCTCCGGCCTGCTCATGACAAAGGTCCCCTTCCCTTGGATTCGGACGAGCAAGCCTTCCTCCATCAATCCGACCAACGCGTTTTTGCTCGTGATTTGACTGACACGGTAGCGTTCGGCCAACTCCTTCTCGGATGGGACTCGATCCCCTTCCCGCAGCTTGCCGATGGCAATCAGACGTCTGATATCTTCCTGGATTTTTTTATATAACGG
>NZ_BAZR01000033.1 GCF_001315105.1 Paenibacillus sp. JCM 10914
GGCTCTTCTACCAGTTCTGGTTCTTTTGTTGGCGTTGGCGTTGGCGTCGGCGTCGGCGTTGGCGTTGTCGGCGTTGGCGTTGGCGTTGGCGGCACAGGATTCTTAAAGTTCAATAGTACATTTCTTTGCACATCCAATACATTGACTGCCACCGCACCTAAATCTTGAACATCATCGACATACCTCACTGACGAAGTGATGAACACGTCGTTGACAGATTGACGCATCATAAATTGGAGTCCAATATCTACATCCGAAGCCGTATTATCATAATCGCCGTTTGCGACTGTAATCGTGATCGTCCTACTGTCAAGTCCTACATTAGTGTATGTTGATTCAACTACAGTCGCGTTTGGATATCTAGCCTTCGTAGCACTATCAAGCTGGACTGATGGTAAAATAACCGTTCCGTCATAGTTCTTTTCTGTTGCTTTATAGGATACCGATGCAACCAGGTTATCATTCGCATCAAATGATAATTGCTGATCAAATACATCCACATCCGATTCTGTATACGTTGGCCCTATAGGATTTAAACTGAGGTAGTAATTAAACAAATCCTCTCCCGCTTGTGTTGGCGGATAATGTTCATTGTACCAGTGTTCCAAAGTCGCTCCATTCGTGTAATGCCAAATGGCATATTGCGTAGCCCAAAGTGCCATGTTATCGTCCAAACCTGTAATACCAGTGGTCGCTTCTAATTCTGCAACACTTTTCATCGGAAAACTATTGAGCAGAACCGCTCTTAGCATATCCCCATTAATCACCTTTCCTTTAATGAGGTAGTTGTTAATTTCTTTAAGTGGTGAATAGAACTCTTCACCGGTACGATAACCGGGAAGATATTTCGTAAATGGATAATTTCTCGACTTATCAAAGCAATAAGCTAAAATGCCAGCAGGAAGACCTGTTCCGTTCGGCCTTCGTTCATAAACTCCGTTATTATATTCAGCTAAAACAAGGATAGGGTACATTCGCACATCAGGAAACCAATGATCTACGACCTCAAACTTCTCAACAACTGTAGGAGCTGCTTGGATAACTTGAAATGGGGTTGAACCTAGCAGAATAATCAGAAATACGGCTAGCTTCACTTTTATGTTACTCATTTGACATCTCTCCCTTCTATGATCATAGCAAATAACAGAACACACTCGAGTGTGTTCTGTTATTTGCTATATCGGTTATCGATGTCGTATTTTGAATATTTTTATCGAATATAGTCTACAATCAATGGTTTGATATGGATTCCGCCTTTTTCGTTATTTCAAAAAAATCCAATCCCATATGAAATGAATACAGGGATCATCTTCTGACAGTTCAGTGTTGTTTTTATTTGCTATAAATTATTTTTCTGATAGCGTAAACAGAAAGGTAGTAAGATTCTGCAAGTTCTTGAATCGAATTACCTGAAGTATATGCTTGTATTATTTCTCTATTTCGCCTATCAATCTCTTTCCGAAAACCAGAGAGTTCTCCCCAATTTTTATGATGATCTTTTATTGCAGGAATGTAGATGTATTCACCTTGTACAAAATCTTGCAATTTTTCAATCAATTCTTTTGGAAGAATATCATTAGCGTTGACATACCTCATGTAGACTCACTCCTCGAATAAATGTAATATCTCAAGTAGCAAAGCCAGCATGATTGGTGATGCTATTATTCCATGCAATTATCACCAAATATCTGTCTTTGCATGGAATTGAACATGAGTTACTGTGAAGTTTTGAGACATAACCCATTCTCCTCTGTTGAAGAATTTTTATTTATATTTGCTTATTGTGCCCGTAGAGTTGACCGCATGCTGCATCAATCTCCGTTCCGAATTGAGTTCGTACAGTGATTTTAATTCCCTTTGACTTTAAGATACTGACAAACTTTTGAACTCGATCTTTGTCTGATCGATGAAAGCTTTCAGGCGTTACGTCGGTTGAATTGTAGGGGATCAAATTGACGTGATATAAATGTTCCCAAGGACCTCTGTGCTTTAATAAGGCAGCAATGGCTTCCGCATGCTCATTTGAATCGTTTTCCCCTCGAAGTAATATATACGCAATATATACTTTTCTACCTGTATCACGAATATGCTGATCCAACTTGTTTAACACATCATTAAGCGGAAATCGATTGTTAATGGGCATTAGTTCACTCCGCTGGTCGTCGAACGGAGAGTGTAGTGAAAAGGTCAGGTTAACTTGTGGAAATTCCTTTGCCAGACGATCGATACCCGGCAAAATTCCGATGGTGGAAACAGTAATTCTTCGGTGCCCTAAACCAAAGATACGTGGATCTGTTAGAATCTTAAGCGTGTCGAAGATATTAGGATTGGCAAGTGCCTCTCCCATACCCATAAATGATACACTATCCAAGGTTTGACCATTTAAATGAAAGTACAACAACTGATCGGTAATTTCATCCGCGGTTAGATTCCGTTTCAATCCGATTGTACCTGTAGCACAGAAGCTACAACCATATCCGCATCCGCATTGGCTTGAAATGCAGTATGATTTCCAGCCTCGCTCATAGCTTAGTTGAACTGCTTCTATACGTTCACCACCCTCAATAGCAAAAAGCACTTTACTGACTTGATTGGATGTCTTTTGTATAACAGGTGTTAAGTTTAAAACGTGTTCGCCAAGGTTCTTAATTAATTCTTGTCTTATCCTCTTGGGTAGTATGGTCATTCGCTCATATTCACCAATTCTTTGCTTGAAGATCGCATCCGCAATTTGTTGGAACCGATATGCTGGTTGTTTCATTTCAGTTAATATATGTTGAATCATTTCGTATTTCGAAGTTAATTTCATGTTTTTTCTCCTCTTACGCCGGAGAAAATGCCTTAAGCAACCATAAAAGGTGCATAAAATCTACATTAACCAACTAATTAAAACAAACCAAGATTGTAGCTAGATTCGCTACGTGCATCTATCAATAGATGGAAAATGCTCCGGCATCCGTTTAGTTTGATCGTGAACCATGCCAACGGACAATGAACAGTTCACATGAATATTTACAACTTCAAACATTTATTTCAACCTCCTAATTTACAAAAGCAAAAGTTAGATTGGTCACATGGATTAAAGACATATACAAAATCCTTCATGAAAAAATAAAGGGCTACAAGAAAGTTACCCTTCTTGTAGCCCAAATAGATACACTAGTCCATAGCAGTTAACGGGACTAGCAATGTATATACTTTGAGTAAAGAGAATAAGTAACTTTCATGCTTAAAAAGAATAAAACAGCTAAAGTTTTATCTTTTGTAAATAAGCAAGAAATATTACATTATTCACTTCAACTCCTGTCCATAATTTAGTTAGCATTCTAGCATAATTACACTTCTGTTTCAACCCAGTATACTCCTTGAATCCCCCTCATAAGACCGAATCTAGATTTGATTGGCGAACCTATTGCATTATTGCATCCAACCGATCTACTCAAGGATTTTCTCCTTACTGCTCCTTGAGGCAAACAATTCCCTGATGACATCCTCATCACCATATCCAAAGGGACATTCATCAGAAGGACGGTTAGCACTGTAATACCAACGGTACATATCATAGGAGTCCTCATATTTTGCGTATGCAGTTATATATTCTTCCGGCGCAAGCTCTGCAAGTCTTTCTGCAGTCAGCGTTTTCGAAGTATAAGTCCTCTTGATGCTTTCCATCATGATGCGGCGGGATGGCATCTGAACCCATCCCTCAGGATAACGCTCATTCACCCATTGATCGATATAGCGCAGAAATTCGGCACGGGCATCATCCCGGAGAAGTCCAAACCATGTGATTTCGTCATATCCCCAGGCAAAATGGCTTTCATGGTTCGGCACCCCACGAGCACGATCTCGACCGAAATTATCAAACTCTACGATAAAGGGCATCGAATCAGCCGCCCAGCCGCTTGGGGATACGCCTGGTGCACTGCGTGCGAACAAGCTGTCCAAGTATCCCTCTTCACAGATACATTCCATTGGCTTATTCAATACTTCCTTTAAGCGAATGGGAAAGCAATTATAGTCAAACAGACTAACACCGTCCACGCTGATTCCGTGAGTATGCGCATCACATAATACATAATGGCGGCGGGCATGCTGCTTAGCATAATCCCGGATCATACCTATCACTTCTTTAAAATACCGGAAGCCTTCATCCTCCGCACCGATCAAATGCACCTGTCCGAAATGAATGCCTTCAAACCCTGCACGGATATAAGAACAGGCTCTGTAGTAAATCCATAAACGGGATTCCAAACGGTTAATGTCCTCTACCGAGGAGTCCTTCCCCCATTGATGGATATACCTGCCATTTTCAAAAACCATATTCTCATAGGAGAAATAACGGTCCTCCACATCAAGTCCAAAAGCTTCAAACACCCATGCGGGTACTTTCACGGAGTTTACGAAGCTTTTTTGAATACATTCGAATACGCAAGCTTGTAATATAAAATCCGGATCCACCTCATGTGCGCGGTCGGCCCGTTCCTTCGCAATCCGGAAATGCCGTTCATCATCCGTGCTGTCCCATACATAGGAAGCTCGTCCGATAAACTTTGCACCCTCGTTCTTTAGCATTCGAATATCGTCCTCAAAGGTTGCCGAAGCCAGACTGTTATCCTCGCCAATGCCGCAATGTGTTACTGCACGTGACAGATAATGATTTAAAACTTCTCTTGATATATTTCCGTCAAAAAAGAAATCCATATGATACAACTCCATTTCCTCACAGATTTATTTATACATATTCTGTCATTCTCATGAGGTCGGCTTCCAATATCCTTGGCTATTTTTTCTCTCATACACCTTTCGATTCTGCATTTTTAATTTCCTTCTTTATCATCAACTAATCGAGTTGTAATAAAGCCATTCAAAAAATAGTTGAAACTAAAAGGAGCCGGTTTGGTATCCGGCAGCTTAGAGCTATCAAATGACGGGAAGGCGATGAAGTTCTATGAGCTAATGGATTTTAATATCCCGCTCTCGCCGGAAACAATTGCGAAATTGGTTCCAACATTAAGTGCCAAAGCTCAAATCAGTGATGAATAATAGGAGGTCTGTCCATGAATCCAAGTAGCGGAAGTTTATATGGTTATTTCGGAATGGCATTCGGATTCGGAATTCTCATTCTGGGGGTAATTGTTGCAATCGTAGTCACTATTCAGAAGTCCAAGACCAATCGTTTGGAAACCCAAAACGCAATGTCGACCAACTTGGAGGATGAGTTCCGCAAGTTAACGGGAAGCTTTTCCGTTATGCAGCACGAAATCAAGGACAGACAAGACAAATCATCTGAGGAATTGTCGCAAATTCGAACCCGCATCGAAAAAATTGAAAAGATTCTGAGTGAGGTAGATTAAATAGCGGAATAGCAACAAGAGGGGTTCAACTCCCCTCTTCACTATATCCGCCAATACACCTTAACTATTCGTATTTCCTGATCAACAGCGTGCAGCACTCCACCCTTATAAGCCAATATTGCTTTTTAGACCTTTGTAGCTTCCTGACTCAGGAAAGCCTTTTGTAACAATCGTCATAAACTTCTCAGAGAATCCATAAGCTGCAAGTTCCTGAATCGGAACCATCTCCACACCACTTATAGGATTACTATCCAACTCGTTCGATGGGAAGCATATTTCCCCACCTATTTTTTCTAGTAGAAACGTTATGTGTAGTAGTGAAGGCGAAGCATCCGGTTTATCGCATATGTATAATAACTTAGAAACTTTAGTGTTAAGTCCTGTCTCTTCTTCGATTTCTCTTGCAATTGCATCTTCAAGTGTCTCGCCTTGTTCAACTCTGCCTCCCGGCAAAGACCATTCTCGGTCAGACGTTACGTTCTGTTTGACCAATAAGATTTTACCATCCTCAACCAAAATCCCTGTTACTCTAACCTGCAAAAGATTACTCATAACTACTCTCCTCCCAATGTAATATTCGTACTTCCCTTCTGTCCCTTGATCATTTTATGCAATCATAGTCATAATACCATACCAAAAAAGCCGCTTTGTCAGCGACTTATTCCGATAGCATTAACTGGTCTCTATCGATATTTTTTTGTCTCGATTTTCGGAAGAAAGAGGAAGACAGCCCTCATGAAATGCCAAGGCTGTCTTCGCAGATAGGTATGTTATTTCATTAACAATTATGCTTTAATAACTTCAACCTTTTTATCTCCTGCTGTCTTCGCCAACTCTAACGAAGTCTGGTTCTGGGTATAGACTGTGCTGCCTGTCACCAAAATAGACACGACTAGCGCTGTGCTGAGGGCTGTGGCAATCACTTTTCTATTGCTATTGACCATGACCATACCTCCACTATCTATTCTTTAATAATAAGTTGCTCAAGCTATCTGATGATTGTATTATAACGCACGGATAGTGGTTGTAAAAGGTTTTTTTTCCTTAAACAGGGTTTGAGTGAACAGCGTGATTAAAAATCTGTCGGCCGTTGGCAATGTATTACTTCAAGGTCTCTAATTCCATCTTCTCAATTATTAGAATCAGGGCGCCGCGGATTGACCGTGCCAAAGATATGATAAGGTGTTATCCCATTTGCAAATAGGTTATCTATCAACTTGACCAATTCTTCCGACGATAGATCTTTGCCGTTGCGTATCCAAAGGCGAAACATAGATATTAATGTTGATAAGTAAAACTCAATTATGTATGGTGCTAAGACATCATTTGTTGGAAAGTCCACAATCAATCTCTCAAAGGGAATTTCTCTTTTTAGGCGTTCAACAAAATGAACAGAACCATAGTCACCCAAGAGGGCTTTAAGAATTGAAATTTCCTCTGCATTTTCCAAGCATTGAAGTGCATCTTGGAAAGTATGTGTAGAAAACTCTCTGCCTGCCATTTCCTCGTTAATGGATTTCATGATACGCTCTTCAACGTAGTCCAACAACTCATAGATATCGGTAAAGTATTGATAAAATGTACTGCGATTATATCCTGATTGGTTGGCAATTTCTTGAATGGATATTTTTTCGATTGGTTTTTGGCTATATAAATCACAGAATACATTTACAAATGTTTGCCTTGTCTTGTCCGTAATTTCAGGTTGCTTTTTCATTTTTTGCCTCCATTTTATGCTCAATCGATTATACGACAGATATTAAAAATCTGATGGTTGATGACCATATAGTGAATCTATACAATGACATTATACAACACGTTGTTTGATCATCAACAAGGATTTATATATATTTTTTTGGGAGGCTAATATGAGAATTTTATTCTTCGGTAGAGGTGTAATATCGACCCAATATGCTTGGGCTTTTGAAAAGGCAGGGCATACAGTTGAGTTTTACGTTAGAAAAGGGAGAAAAGAAACCTTCGGAAGCAATATAGAGCTTGAAATGTGGGACGCACGAAGAGGGAAACAACTCATAAAAGAAAGCTGGAACGTCAAACTGCATGAGGAACTGAGCCCGAATTACGATCTCATTATTGTGAGTGTCAACACGGAACAGCTTCCAGCAGCAGCCCAATTACTATCGACTGCTGTTGGAAACACCCCTGTCCTAATATTCAATAATGTTTGGCAAGATTTGAAATCATCGATCTCACCATTGTCTATGAACAATGTTGTCTTTGGGTTCCCAGGAGGAGGAGGAGGCATCGCGGACAATAGGCTTAGAGGTGGCTTTTTGAAAATGCTATTTCTGGAAAAACCACGGGGAGGCACTGAACACATTAACAACAAGGTCAAAGAACTATTTGAAAGTGCCCATTTTAAAATTAGTTGGATAAAGAATATGCAAAACTGGCTATGGGGTCACTTTGCCATGAATGCGGCTATAGAGACCGAGGTGTTAAAACTGGGAAGTTTTCCAGCACTCATGAATCATAGTGACTCATTCGCAAATGTTGGTAAGAATATGAGGGAAATTATCCCTGTACTTAAAGCAAGAGGCGCAAAGATTGATACGATTTCTCTATTGTTGACTAAGATTCCACCGGCACTTCTCGGCACGCTTTTTAACAAGGTTATTTTTGCAAAGGGCAGCTTACCACGACTTTTCATGGAATACAACAATAGTAAAGCAGGTTTTGCGGTACTTGAAGTTGTGAGAGAAGCAAAGAAATTAGGCATACCTTTACCGCGTCTTACTGGGACATTTGAAAACACTGAACATCACAAAGCTATTGAAAATTCCATATCATAGAAATTTGCAGGATTTGATTATCGTGGCAAGCACCCGCCCGTATCACAGCGTTAATACCATCAGGTAAATGTGGCTCCAAAACACTACTCCCTAACCAACAACACACAACACTCCACATGGCTTGAGTGGAGATCGCAGACATTTGATGTAGTGGTGTACGTTTCTGCTATTCTATTCAATTGTGCCACAGCTCGTTTCAATGCGATGATGAACCAGCATGGAGTAGAGGTGATTTATACCACCTCAAATATAGTTAGGAGACAAGTTTGTCCCAATAACTCAATCTGCCTTCAGAATCAAAACATGTAGCTTGAGCAATACAAAAAGTAAGTGTAATTCGCAAATGACCTAATGCTACTTTAGACGAGATATAAAAAGAGTTGTAGGAATATCCCACAACTCTAAAATGATTGAATATGTGGTCTACGTGTCATTTTGAGCATTGTTGTTGCGAATGCCAATATCACGAATCAAAATGGTTCCTTCATTTGTTTTATCAAACACAAAGCTAAATTTGCTTAATTGTTCGGGTTGAAAATTTGGATTGTTCTTTTTAAATTCAATTAATTGGAATGCAAAGTTCTGAAACACTGGCTCCTTGGTTGGCGTTAGAGATGAGAATGGAAATTTAACGATGTTTCCAGCGAACATGGGAAGTAGATAGGATTCACTGCTAAGGGATAAGGTTGCTATATTGCCGCGCTTGTCCTCGGCTGTTAGAGTCAGGTCAATAAGTGAATCTTGATCTGCGAGCTCCTGTTTCTCATTCACATCCGCCATAGCAAAAACAATGGAGCTGTTATCACCTATAACCATTTGTTGAGCTGGTAAAATAACCGTATACGATGGAGTATCAGTATCCGTCATGTGGGCCCATCCGAGCTTTACTGCGCTATACATGTCAGACCCAAATTTCATCTCTACTTTTTCCTCTTTCCACAACTTTAAGTTTTCTCCGATTAGTCGACCACCTGAAAGTGTTGTCGTACCTGGATCAATATCTTCTTCAAAGTTGCTTATTAAGATTGTTTGTGAATCCATATAATTGCTAATATACATCGTATTTGGTAGCCAATCACGGGCATAGCCAATATCCTGGAAGACTGATCGATAATCATTATTATCTTTAAGTGTTGCATCCAAGAAGGCTGAAATCAATACCTTTGCTGCTTCCATTTGCTCCTCCTGAGTGATGAGCTGCTTCGTATTATAAAGCTTGTTGTTAAGCCCTATACTGTCATTCTTTCCCCATATTGTGTTGAACTGACCATGATTCATTCCATACAAATACACAGATGCTTTAAAATAATCGCTTCCTTCCGTAAAGCCGATTCGATTATATTGGTTTAGCGTACTAAATGATCTGACGTCCATATCGTGAGATCCGTGTAAAGCTAAGTAGTTCAAATCCTTTAGAGATGTGGTTTGGCCTGCCGGTTTATACTGTCCGTCTGTACCAGCGATAGAGATGATGGTACGGATACTGAAATGATAGTCAAATTTAACATTTCCGTCCTCTGGATAGGCTGTCATCTGATTGAACGCTGCAGCTGCCGTTATCGCTTCTCCACCGCGAGAATGTCCGATTAACGCAATTCGGCTCATGTCGACTTTCCCATTGAATGGATTGTCCTTTGTCTCGTTCCACGCCTCCCACACTTTCAAATGCTTGAGCATCAGCCAACCTCTTGCTGGATTTTCATTTTTGAGCGATTGGAGGAAGAGGAGATCATCAAATGGAGATGAATTGAGAAAATTCTCGTCTATCGATGCAAATATGTAACCACGACTCGCAAGCAGCTTGCCTAAATAGTCATATCCCTTATCTGAATAATCCGTTGCGATATGATTACCGTGAACAGCAATGATCAAAGGAAAGGGACCCTCACCATCTGGATACCAGACTTGCCCATTTAAAGGCATTTGGTCTGAACCGAAACCAAATGTTTTTTTGCGAAGAGCTGACCAGTTATCAACAAATGCAGAACCATCTACTGATTTCGTCACAAGGGATGTGCTTTGATTAAATTCTTTTCTGTAGTTATTAGCACTGCCATAGGTCAATGAGTTGATCTCATAAGTACCTTGCAACGCTGGGTTTGTCATTGTTGTAAAATAGCGGTCTGCTGATTTCATATCTTGCAATCGAAATGGGCTTGCGAGTTCAGAAGTACCGTTACCAATAAGCCAATACCCAATGATGACAATAAAGAGCATTGAAATGGCAGCTAATATCACTGCTACTGTTCTAGAAATAAGCCTTGCCCCGCGATAAACACCTGACTTCCATCGGTATATTAGCTCCTAATACGGAAAGTGCGGCAATGATCGCCATAGCTATAATTAATCCAACCTGCAACATACCGATAAAGCAGAGTATTAATATGAAAAAGGATACAAGTGCTAACCATATGTAATTTGTCGGAAAACGTTTTGAGAGATGGAATGCCCCAGCCAATATACCAGTAATGCCTACTATTACAATTAAGGATATTGATGTACCAGTTAGAACATCGACGTACCCACGTGACTCCATAAAAAAGTAACTCTGAATGAAGAACATTATTATTGCAAAAATGGTTATTGCAATAGAAGCACCTTTCCACCCTGGAGTAAGTATTAAAAATCGATTTTTAATTTTGCTGAATCTTTGTTTAATTGGCGTTTCTTTTATTTCATGTTGTATCATATTGCCACCCTATTTATAGTTTTTAACTATAATATAACACACTAGCGCTGCATAACCTTCGAAGATAACTGCAAGTGTAACTATTAATACAAAACAATAAGCCCAAGCAGTAACAGCTTGAGCTTACTTATCTTAATATTATCGGTAAATGCGGCTTTACTTTACTCCCTTACGAGCGACACACAACACTCCACATGTGTCGAGTTGATAGGGAGTACAGACGGCATTAATTATATGAATGGCATTTGCTCACTAAAGGAGCGGCTAAGATAAAGCCGCTCCTTTATTTCATACTCAGGTCCTTCTTAGCTCTTATTTTTGGGTATCTAATGCGAATAAAGATGCGCCATAGCCGTTTACAGTTATAGTACAACTATTAGACTTAAATAACGTTGTGAAAATTTTGATCACAGTGTTTTTTTCTGTACCGTTACTACCCAGCAGTGCAAAAATACAAGCCAAAAGGTGAGCAGATTGCATTTCTTGAAAAAACCATGTCCAGTGCTGGGAGATGCGATATATATAGTTTGTAATCGGATTTTTCTGATCATTCTGATGGGGTAGATGAGGGTTTTATTATTGACAAAATATAGAGAAGGGTCTACAGTATCTTTACTGACCAGAAATATTTTTACAGTCAATAAAAATAAAAAAGGAGCAGTTCCAATGCCAAAGATCATCAGCGAACATGAACGAGCCAAAACAAAAAACGCAATTTTTGAAAACACAAGAAAACTTATTTGCACGAACAATGGAATTAAAAATATTACAGTGGATGATATTGTTAAACTTGTGGGTATGGGGAAAGGTTCATTTTACTCTTATTATAATTCTAAAGAGGAATGTTTATACGATGTAATCAAGAAATGGGAAACAGCTTTGTTTGAGCAGTTTGAAACAATAATGAAAACGGAAATGATGCAACGTGAAAAAATCACAATGTTTATTAGGGAAAGGTATCTTTCTGAGGACAGTATTAGTAGATATGTAAGTCCAACAGATATGGAAATCCTTTTACGAAAACTCCCCCCTGAATTTAGTGAAGCAGAAAATGAAAAATCGAAAAATAATATGGCAGATTCCATGAAAATGTTCAATATTAATATAGTTCAAATGGAGGTATTGGGTGCATTATTGGATTGTGTTGGTAATCTCAATAACAATACATCTATTTCAATACAGGGAAAAAACGAAGCTATTGATACACTTATTATAGCAATCGTGGACTACATAGAAGAAAGCGAGGGGAAATAAAATGAAGTCGAAAAATATCGCGATATCTTTTGTCATCCTAACGATAGGAATCACTTGGATACTTTGGTGGGGAATTGTAATAGCAAATCAGTATGGATACTTAACTTATGGAACACCTTTGATGCTGGTTCTCTATATGATTGGTGGAAATACAATACCGATTATCGCCATTATATTATTGCTTAAATTAAAGGAGATGACCGGAAAAGAACTGATCCGCAAAATTTTTGGATTCAAACAACCTATACGGTTCTATATTTTTATTATAATAGCAGCTGTTGTATCCTATGTAATACCTATTGTGATGGATACTTCAACAATTACAGCTCCTCTATATATTGCCCTGCTATGCTTCCAATAATGATTGTAGGCGGTGGATTGGAGGAAGTTGGTTGGCGACTGATTTTGCAGCCCAATCTTGAAAAAAAGATGAACTTTACCTTTGCGACACTGCTAACGGGAGTCGTTTGGGCTATATGGCATTTACCCTTATTTTTCATGAAAGGAACTAATCAATATACATGGAACTTTTTTGCGTTTGCCATAACAGTAATTGGTTTATCTTTCATACTGGCAGCTATCTACAAAATTAGTGGGAGTATTTGGCTTTGCATTCTGTTTCACGCAATCTGGAACGCTCTAGGCGAAAGTATAACGACGGAAAGTAATGTGTTATCCTCTTTGGTCACAACTATTGTGATGATAGCAGTTTCTTATTTGGTAATATCATTGTCTAAAAGAAACAGGAAATTGGAAGCCGTGGCTATGATTAACCATCAGTTAAAATAGAATGACGAAGTAAGCAATGATAGAATAAGGTCAAAGAGTTGGGAAGGGAGGAAAAAGGCCTGATCACAGTAATAAGAGAAGGCTCTGAAGAAATCCCATCCAGCCTTCTTATCGGATTCATGCTCAATTGTAGTGTGAATCGACTTATCGATCGAATTGAAATTAAGGTAGACTGAAGCCCAAGAATCTTTTATAGATTCTCGGCTCCTTCTGCTTATTCTTTACTACTTACTATCAACGAATAGCACTCCACATGTGAGGTCTTCCTGTCCATTTATTTTCTTAAGCGAATCTGTCACTTCTCTTTTCTTTCCATCAATATTACACTCTCCACATGACTCGTCTGCGGGAACATATCCACCGGCTGCACCCACTCGATCTCGTACCCGCCATCCAGCAGCACCTTGCAGTCTTTCGCGAGGGTAGACGGATTGCAGGACACGTACACCATCTTCTTCGGTTTGGTCCGTAGCACCGTTTCCAGGAAGCGTGGATCGAGCCCTGTACGCGGCGGGTCGGCGACGACAACGTCCGGCTTCATACCTTCCTTCACCCAGCGCGGCAGCAGCTCTTCGGCTTGTCCTACATGGAAACTTGCGTTATCGCGTCCGTTACGTACAGCATTGGCTTTTGCATCCTCCACCGCTTCAGGAATCGTCTCGATGCCGCGCACTTCCTTCGCATAAGGCGCAAGCCACAGACCGATCGTACCGGTTCCACAATAAGCATCGATGACGGTTTCCTTCCCCGTCAATCCAGCCGCCCCGCGAACCGACTCATACAGCTTGACGGTCTGCTGTGGATTTAGCTGGAAGAACGCCCTTGGAGATAAGGAGAACTGCAGATCACTCAACGATTCTTGCATGCTGTCGCTCCCCCACAGAGTCATCGTCCGCTCGCCGAAAATCAGCGAGGTCTTCTTCGGGTTGATATTCAAAGAGATTCCACTCAAATTCGGCAGACTCAAGCGCAACAGACGGACAAGCTCATCCTCCGTGGCAGCTTGCTCCCCGCCGCGACCAAAGTCACTTGCAGCTCCTGAGACTGGAAACCATGCCGCACCACAATCGTTCTTACGCCATCCTTCTGTCCATTCTCTTTGTGAAGGGGAATCCGCAGCTCCTCCAGTACAGACTTCACGCGTTCCACCGCTTCATTCACCTGCGGATGCTGAATAGGACAGCCGCTAATATCAACGATGGTATGACTGTCTGCTTCATATAGTCCGGCAATGACCTCGTGGCCTTTGCGCTTCAATTGAAGCTGTGCCTTATTGCGGTAATCCCAAGGATGTTCCATTCCGAGAATCGGCTTGAACTTGATGTCGTCCCGTCCCGCGTATCGGCTGAACGCCTCACGCACTATATCCGTCTTGGCCTGTAATTGGCTTCGTACGAGATGTGCTGAATCTGGCAGCCGCCGCAGATACCGAACACCGGGCAGGGCGGCTCAATCCGGTAACGCGAGCGCTTCTCCACTTCCAGCAGCCGTGCCTTGATGAACTTGGCCTGGACCTCCTTCACCTCAGCTTTGACCACCTCATCGGTGATCGCTCCATCGATGAACACCGCCTTGCGGCGGTAATAGCCGACGCCCTCTCCGTTAATACCCAGCCGTTTGATTGTGACGACGATAACGTCACCTGCTTGAAGCTCGTCGGCGTTCTCCCGCTTGGAAGAGGTACGTGCTACTTGCTTGTCCCATGTATGTTTAGCCGAGGCCTTGGAATGAGGCTGCGACGATTTCTTATATCCTGTGTTCTTTCCGTATGCCGCTCTAGATTTAGACTTCGTTCCCTCACCGGAACGCCGTTGTTCGCTCATGTTATTAACGACTCCATCCTTAAAAAGTATCGTGTTCAATATACCATGACCGAACCGTGAATGCGAACAACTTAGCCAGCATCATGCGAGAAAAAACCCGCATCCAGCTCACGATCCAAACCGTGAAACCAGAGACGGGTTCATTCCATCTTATTGTCATAGAGTTGAGGTGTTGGTCACACGATCATTAAAAGATCTGCCGGTTCTGCTCGTCACCGATGCCTGACTTTCGGAAGAAATACGTATTAATGATGTCCCTCCATTCTTTCGAATGGTCAGCTTGATGAAGAAGCCGCTTCAAGACAGTATCATAACGATCCGGCTCTACCAATCCTTCCAGTTGAATCCAGCGCTCCACAAGGGACTCCGCCCCCACCGCACCTTCAAAGTGGGAATCGTAAATATGCTGAATAACGGTTTTACCTGATTTCAGCTGATGCGTATACGGCACATGGTGGAAGAAGAGCAGGAGATCGTCCGGACAGGTGTAAAGCGATTCATAACGTGCCGCATTCTCCGGGAAGTACTGGCCTGTGTAGCCCGTACCGTCCTTGAGCGTACGATTGACTCCCATCCCGTGCAGGTCGGCAAAATGATACGTGCCCCACACCGAATACTCATAACCGTCCACGTTCGGTCCGTAATGGTGGCCTGGATTCACCATCCAGCCCACGCCGAGCGGAGCCGTATAATTCTCGTAAATACGCCAGGAATCCGTAAGCATGGAGTTGATAAGCTCCATGACTAAGGGATGACTGCCGAAAGTCTGCTTCACCCATTCCTCCGTGATCTGCGTTTCCTCGGTATCCGGATTCCAAGCCAGTCGCCCGTATCCGTACAGATTCGCCTGTGCCAGTGCATGGCCCGTCCAATTCCGATCGTCCCCGACGTTGATTACAGCCGCAATCCCGCTATGAGAATACTCATACAACTCGCCGGAAGCGACCTTCTTCACCTCGGAACCGCTACCGCTGGCGTACGTGTCGAAATCCAATATCTCTTTCCACTGCGGAACGAGATAACATAAATGCCGCTGCTGGCCCGTGTATTCCTGCGTAATCTGAAGCTCCAGCATCTGATTCGTATCCGGCATCGCGCCGAACAAGGGCGATACGGCCTCTCTCACTTGAAAATCCATCGGGCCGTTCTTGATCTGCAGGATCACATTCTCCCGGAACTGCCCATCGAGCGGTTTGAAGTGGTCATACGCCGCACGTGCCCGGTCAGTCGTCCGGTCCCGCCAATCCTGCATGCAGTTATAGACGAAGCATCTCCAGATCACGATGCCGCCGTAAGGAGCCAGCGCTTCTGCCAACATGTTCGAGCCGTCGGCATGGGTGCGGTTGTACGTAAAAGGACCGGGTCGATGCTCGGAGTCCGCTTTCACCACGATTCCGCCAAAGTCGGGAACCTGACCGTATATCTCCGCTGCCGTCCTGCTCCACCACTCCCGTACATCACGATCAAGCGGATCAGCCGTTGCAAGGCCACCAAGCTGCATCGGGCTGGCATAGTTCACGCTGAGGAACAGCCTGATTCCATAGGCTCTGAAGATGCCTGCAATCCGGGCGACCTTCGGCAATTCCGCCGCCGTAATGAGTCTGGTCTCTACTTCATGAACATTGACGTTGTTAATGGAAATTCCGTTGATCCCTACGGAAGCCATCAGCCGTGCATAATCCCGAATCCGTCCATCCTCTTCGACAAAACCGTTGTCTTGGAAGAAGATCGACTTCCCTGCATATCCCCGCTCGATAGAACCATCCATGTTATCCCAATGATTCATCATGCGCAGTCGATTCCGCGGCCGCTCAGTCACATCCAGCGATGAAATGGAATCCCCGGACTGCAGCAGTCGAAGCAGGTGAAACGTTCCATGCAATAAGCCCTTGTCGCTATAGCCAACGATATAGAGAATATCCTGCTCGCCTCGCGTGAGACGCTTTAGGCTATACCCTTCATCGCCCAGCGATTCCAACAGGCCGCTTGCGGTGAACTCGTCGGGCAAAGTGGATGCCCGGGCCGCGCTTACAAGACGGACCGCGGATGTTAACGCTATGTCTTCATCTTTATAGTCCACCACAGGAACTCTTCCAGTCATTTTGCCTATAGCGTAGCGCAACTCATGAATCGCCGAAGTGATACAGTCAGAGGACTCGGATACCGAGATTCTCGATAGACACGGGACTTCTTCTAATGAGAGCTTTCGATCGTAGCGCAGCCAACACGGATCGGCCTCCGAATACGGCAACGTGAACATAAATGGATCCAAGATTTAAGCCATCTCCCTCATAGGTTGGGGCAAACATGGGTACCGAATATTCTATATAAAATAGTGCGGGTATTTCTCACGCAGAATATCCTGCTCCACGACGACAAGCCGCAGGTGATCCTCCATCACTTGTCTTGCCTGCTCCGCTTCTTGATTGACAATCATCTGATACAACTCTTTATGCTGCGAGATAATATTTCCCCAGTTCGAGTCTTTCGACAGACGCAGCAACCTTAACCGATTAAAGTGGATGTTCAGTTGTTGCAGCATCTTCCAGGTTCTCTCCTTGCGCGTACCCTCGAACAAGATCTGATGAAATTCCTCATCCAGCTCAAATAGTTTATGGAAATTGTGATTCACCGCACATATATCTTGCAGGGCAATATTGGTTTCCAGTCGGAAGCGGTACTCTTCCGGAAATTGCGTGCAAGCGAGCGAGACAATCTCTTTCTCGATCTTCTCCCGAATGAAGCGGCCTTCCTCGACATGCCTTAGATTAATTCGCGACACGATCGTCCCGCTCTGCGGGATAATGTCCAGCAATTCCTCCTCCGCCAGCTTCATGAAAGCCTCTCGCACGGGCGTGCGGCTAACGTTCAGTTCATCCGCGATTTCCTTTTCCGAAATTTTCGTGCCCGGCTCCAGCTCTAGATGGAATATCCGTTCCTTCAATAACTGATAGGAATATTCCCGGGTAGAGCCTTTAATCTTTTGCTCCGTTGACATATATCGTTACCTCTTTCTCCTATACTCTTTGATCTCTATAATACCTGAATCCGCGGCTCGGAAGAAATATAATGCACCGGCACGTCGGGAAAAGCCGCTTGCAGTTTCTTGGCGACAAGCGCCATGCCGGGATCCTCACTGGCGGCGTGACCAAGTAAGAGTAAAGATTGGCGGCGGCCCAGCGACACCGCATCGTGAATATATTCCGATGTCTCCCACTCTGGTCCTTCGCCTGCGATGAGCAGGTCGAGCTTCTGCTCGCGCAGCAGCGGTATAGCATGGGCGCCACCGCCCCGATACCCGACCGTTACGCCGATTCTGCTGCAGCGAGAGTCCAGATCTCCGACGAAACGCACGTAAGGCAGGTCCAGCGCTCGTCTGACATGATTGATGATATCCCGCAGCGATCTCTCCTCGGGAAGCGCCACCGTAGCTGCCGTAGCAAGAGGATACATGGCTTCATTCTCCCATCCGAGCGTGGCCACTAAACCACGGGTGATGATATCCGGCACGTAACGGTGGGGAGCATCGTGGAAACGATAGATGGACAGCTTGCCGGACTGAATGCAGTCTAATTTTTCCCGATAGACCGGGTTCAGCTCATGTTCCTCATCCTCTGCCGTCTCATGATGGCTGTAGAATACGCCTTCGTGCGTAATCATCAGGTTCGCGCCGAGTTGAAGCGCCTGCTGAATGGCAGCATAACTAGCCAGCCACATGACGGCGATTCCCTGCACTTCATCCGCTGGAGTACCGCTGATCAATCGGTCAACCGTCGATTCAGGCAAACATATGGATTCGGTTAAATGAGCCATGACATCCTGTACCGTAATATTCAATGGGGTGCAGCCTCCGTTCTCTACGTACCACCGCTTAATGAACAACAGGCTGCCTTTTCTTAGCGAAAGGCAGCCTGTTAATACGACAGTTATTTCTGCTCTTTATAAGTTTTATATGTTTTATTGGCGATGTCCAAGTATTGGTCAACGCCTTGGCTCTGCAGCTCTGCAATAAACTTATCATATTCTGCTAAATCACGGTCGCCCAGAATGAACTTGAACGTATTCTGGTCCGTATAATCTTTCAGCGGTGTACTCAGCAAGGTTACCCGCTCGCGTTCTTCCACCGTGTATGGGATTGGCGGCTCAGGTTTGACCACGGTCTTCACTTCCTGCATGTTCTTCTGGAATACCTGCTCCTCTTCGCTAAACATCGATTGCAGCAGTTCCGTCGTTCCGCCGTATGCAAACACACCGCCCGAGAAACCGTTCTCGATGCGAAGATCCTTCGTTCCCGCCGGATTCAATCCATTGTAATTGATGTCGTCCATGAGTTTGCGCACGCCATTCTCTTTCGTGAAGGTCACGCCTTCAACCCCCCATTTCGCAAACTCCTGGCCTTCATCGCTATAGTAGAGCCAGTCGATGAATTGCATGATGGCTTTGAAGTTCGGGCTTTCTTTCACTTTGGACGTAATCATGACACCGTTCTCGAACCGTCCGCCTGACATCAATTGGCCGGCTGGACCGCCTGGAACCGTGATTTTACGGATGGCATAATTGTCTTTACCCAGCGTTTTGTCCATATCATTCCGATGCATAACGACGGTCTGGGAGTTCCCGTTAATGATGAAGGACTTACCCGATACGAATTTTTGCACGGCTTGGTCGTCATCCTGGGTAAAGCTTTCTTTGTCAAGAAGTCCTTCCGCTACAAGCTTATGGAAATACGCCAGCATCTCCTTGTATTCATCCGTGGTGGCCGTGTATACAAACTCGTCTTGATCCTCCTTATAAGTTAAGCCGCTGCCATAGCCCCATCCGCCCTTGGTGTTAAACCCGGTTGCAGCAACATTTAGTGTACTGTTGAACTTGAAGCGATCTGAGAACGGCGTGATATCCGGATATTCTGCCTTCAACTGCTTCATCGCCGTGTACAGCTCATCCCAAGTCGTTGGAATCGCAATGTTGTGCTTCTCGAAAATATCGGTCCGAACGATCAGCGTATAGTCGGGCCATATTGCCTCGTGCAATCCCGGCAGCACATAATATTTCTTGTCTTCTTGACGGAGGCCTTCCAGTTCGCTCTCCATATCCCATTTCTCGATCTTATCCTTGAAGTTCGGCATCAGATCAATATAATCGCTAACCGGCAAAATGGCGCCTGATGCGACGAACGCTGATTCTTCTCCTGGATATGTCTTCGGAATAATGAGCGGTGCTTCGCCAGAGCTGATCAACAAGCTGCGCTTCTGGCTATAGTCGCTCATCGGTACGATGGTCGGTTTTAACGTTACGTTCGTGATTTCCTGCAGCTTGGTAAACAGCATCCAATCCTTATTGAAGGGATAAGCAGGATTATCGTTGTACAGGATCGTGAGATCAAACGGCTCAGTCGCCTTGAATGTATCGCCTACTCCATAGGAAGCCATAGCGGCATCATCATTAATCTCTGACTTATTTCCGCCATTATTACTGTTACATGCCGCCAATACGACAATCATTAACGATAACAAGAAAGCTTTACCGATCAATGGACGAGAATTGCTCAACATATCTCATTTCCCCCTAATTCATTTTTCTGATTACTGACTGCTTACTGTTTGACGGAGCCAAGCATAATGCCCGTAACGAAATACCGCTGCACGAACGGATAGATCGTTAGAATCGGCAGGATCGTGAGCACCATGGTTACCGATTTGATATTGGCCGAGATCTGGGTCAGATTATCCGCCGAAGTCGCTCCAGCAGACGTAACGCCCGTTGCCCCGGCAATCATATTCCGCAAATAGATCGTAACCGGGAACAATTCTTTCTGATCCAGGTAGAGGAACGCTGGAAACCAGGAATTCCAGTGTCCGACAGCATAGAAGAGCACCATCGTGGCGATCACCGCTTTACTAAGCGGAAGCACGATCCGAAATAGCATGCCATACGTATTCAGTCCATCAATGGCTGCTGCTTCCTCCAGTTCTTCGGGCATATTCTCGAAAAATGATTTCATGATCAGCATATTGTAGATGCTAATGGCTCCCGGAATAACGATTGCCCAAATCGAGTTGCTGAATCCGAGGCTGCTGATTAACACGTAGTTTGGAATCAGGCCCCCGTTGAAGAACATCGTGAATACGGCGAACAGCGTCAGGAACTTGCGCCCCACCAAACGACGCTTGGATAATGCGTAAGCGAAGATCGTGGTCAGGAACATAGAGATCGCCGTCCCGACTATGCTGTAAACCACGGTATTTTTATAATTAGTCCAGAACATCATGTCCTTAGTTACCGTACGGTACGTATCCAGATTGAATCCTCGCGGAATCAGATTGACCTTGCCCGAATTAATGTAGGACTCGCTGCTGAAGGACTGGGCCACTACGTTCAGGAAGGGGTACAGCGTAATGAAGACGACAAACAGCAGAATGATAACGTTGCATACTTTGAATACTTTATAGGATATTGACTCCCTCATATGTCCTCCCCCTTACCATAAGCTTCGCTCCGTCAAGCGGCGGGAAACCGCATTTACGGTAACTACCAAGATGAGCCCGATGATGGACTCAAACAGTCCGATCGCAGTAGCATAACTAAAGTTGTTCGATACAAGGCCGACCCGGTACAGATACGTCGAGATAACATCGGCCGTCTGATAGATCAGCGGGTTGTACAGCAGCAAGATTTTCTCAAATCCGACCGCAAGGAAGGCCCCCATATTCAGAATAAGCAGCGTCACAATCGTTGGCAGGATGCCCGGGATCGTAACGAATAATGTCTGCTTCCAGCGATTTGCCCCGTCAATTCTTGCCGCCTCGTACAAGGACTCATCAATGGTGGTCAGCGCCGCAAGGTATAGAATGGCACCCCAGCCCATCCCCTGCCATATTTCCGAGGAAATATAGATCGTTCGGAACCATTCGGCTTTTTGCATGAAATTGATTCGTTCCCCATTAAAGAAATCGACCAGGGAATTAATCGAGCCGTTGACTGAAGTCAATTGCAGAATCATTCCGGCCACGATAACAATCGACAGGAAATGCGGCAGATATGAAGCAGTCTGCACGAACTTCTTGAACCGCTTGTTCTTCACCTCATTCAATAGCAGTGCAAAGATAATCGGGATCGGGAACGTGAAGAGCAGCGATAATGCGCCGAGTAGCAGTGTATTGGTGAATACGTTCCAGAACGCCGGATCATGGATAAACATCTTAAAGTAATGCAGTCCAACCCATCTCTCACCGTAAATATTGCCACCCGGCATGAAACGTCTAAACGCAATCACATTCCCGACCATCGGACCGTACTTAAAGATCAACAGATAGATAATCGGCAATACTAACAGGGAATACAGCTGCCAATCTTTCCGGATTAGCGTTGCTACCGTCTTCAGCTTGGATCTCTTAACCTCTCGAGATGTCTCAAAAGGCTCGTTTGCAAGTTTCGGCTCCAATGTCGTAATCACTCCAATCCGTAAGGCCTCTATAGAAACCGCTTTCAAATATGTGATTCGAAAATAATATTCTATGGAAATCCCGTCAGCAACAAACTCCTATTCTCTACATCAGCTTCTTATCACGCGTCCCTCCTCTACTGTTAAGCGCTTTCATTCATGCGGATAAAATTAGACTTCCTGAGAATTCACTGACAGATCGAACGGAGGTATCACGCCTCTTCATGGTTATGTAGGAAATCATAATTTGTATACTAGTATAACTAGTATGGTAGTTGGGTTTATTGTAAAGGACGCATTGGATAATTTCAATACATTTTTTAGAAATAAATTGGGGCATGAATAAAGAGAGCCTCCTTTCTCGCGTCTGTCATAGCTCAACGCCTACCCACAAACGAGAAAAGAGACTCCCATCCTTATAAAACCATAATCAAGACTGGATCGGCGGCGCAGATGCCGATTGTTGTCTGGATATTAGGAACAATACGACCCAAATTAGAAGAAATCCGAGTAATTGGGGTCCAGTAACCATCTGCTGGAAGACGATCCAATTGATCAGCACGCCGACCATTGGGAAACTCAACTCGGCCAACGTGGCCACGGAAGCCTTGGTTGTGGTCAAGCCTTTATAATAGACCAGCAAGCTTAGCAGCCCCGGCAAGAGCGCTTGGCCAATCAGATTCAAGGACACGAGGGCAAATTCACCCGTGCCGAAGCTCGGCATATTCCAAGCTGCTCCTTCGGTCCAGGTAATGATGGTCAATAGCGGCAGCGCAAGCACAAATCGCAAGGAGGTGACGGTCTCATATTTCAGCTTGCCGACCATCAGGCGCCCCATGACCGTAGAGCCGCCCCATAGCGCCGCCGCCCCCAGTGACAAGAGGCTGCCGACTTGGATAAATTCATTCCAATGCCCGATCGGCAACGTAAAGCCGAAGGTTAGCATATACGTACCTGCAAGGGCTACAACCAGCAATTTTCCAAAGTGACGCGGCAGTTTCTCCTTCAAGAGCAGGCTCGCCAGAATGATGGCAAAGAGCGGCTGCAGCTTCTGCAGCAACAGCACTGCGTTGAGATTCCCGCTTGACAGTCCCATCGTAAATAGTACGGTGGCCAGGGCGGAACCGCCCCATGAAATGAACAGCAGCGCACCGACATGCCGCCAGCCAAGCCCCCTTAATTCCAATCGGTTCTTCCACAGAACCGGAATCGCGATGAGCGCGATGATGATATGCTCCAGAAGCACAATTTGCGCGGAACTTAAGTTCTTAAGGAGGATGACCCTGAATAACGGGTCCGCGCCCCATAAGGCAGCACCGAGCACAACAAGCCAAAATCCTCCTCGTGCACGCCGTTTTGCCTCTGCATCAGCATTGTAGGACCCGACTTGAGTCCCGGTATTAACATTACCCATCTTGCTCTCCCCTTGTCTTGAATACGGAGGTCTTACTAGCAGAAAGCCCCCGCCAATCGACGAAAGTCGATGTGTACGGGGGCTGATCAAATAAGCTTGCATGGGATGCACAAAAATCGCGCGCCAAGACAAACTCATTCTTGATCTTCTCCCATCCGGACTTTACCGTCGGCCTTGGAATTGCACCAAGTCAGTCGCTAGGTTCGCTTCAATCGCAAACTTAGCGAGTCGCGGGCTGAGCCTCATCTCATTCAAGATAGAAGCATCACCGCCGGTCAGGAATTTCACCTTACCCCGAAGATCCATATTCATGTTTTATTTTTAAAAGAAAAATATACCGATAATTCCAATAAACTTAGTAGTAATATTGAAATTATAGCATGAATTGTTTCATGTAAATACATCTTTTTTCACAATATACGAAATAAATTTAAGTTACAATGGTAAATTCACCTGTATGAGCATTTCACACTGATAATTATATAGCAAGTATTATTTTGTTACCACAATAAATGATTGGTATTTCTCGTTACACAACAAAAGCCGTGACTCTAACAGTCAACGGCTTCATTCAATGACTCCATAATGCCTCATGGTACCGAGGATGAGGATGATGATCGCCCGCACAAAGGTGTATGCCCAAAAAACAAGAAATCCCTTGATCAACCACTCCACGATCCACTCGATTTTTTTGCTGGAGTTGTACCTTCGTCTCGGCTTTAGCAGCCACATCAGCCTCTGGGTATCGTATAAATGCTTGTATTCACCTGAGGTCTTTCATGTTTTTCATTCGTTTGTACATCGGCTTCGCTTTTAGTCTCCATCTCATAAGCCCCTCACCCATAGAACATTGACCCATCATCGTAATTCGATCTTATCATACTCCTGGGATATTTCACCATAATAAATAAAAAGCGCGCTGCGGATATATCCACAACGCGCCTCAGCTTCCTCTTACCTATTCTGCGCGGTAACGATCATATGCGGCTTGATACACTTCCATGTACCGATCAAGTCCCATCTTGTTCAGCGTGTTCACATACTCATCCCATTGGCTGAAGGACGCGGAACCGTTGACGAATTTGGCTTCCATCTCCGTTACATAATCCTGAATATCCTTACCGATGGAGGACATAATGTCGGTCTCTTCAATCGTATAGTTGAAGTTATACAGGATTTCCTTGACCGCATTCGGTTCAGCTTTCTCGGCAGCCGCCATCGCTGTAGGAAGCGTCTCCGAACCTTTGAACCACTGCTCGCGTACGAGTCCCGGGTAGCTGCCGCCAAGCCAGGTGAAGTATTTCGCCATCGCCTGATCCTGAGTCAGCCCGTCAGCGTTCTCCGTTATTTCCTTCACGTATTCCAGTTGACCTTCCGCGTTCTTGTTATATGTCTCGCCTTCCTTGCCCATGAAGTAGAACTGTGCACCTTCATCACCGTAGAAGTGGTCCATCCAGCGGATAGTCGCTTCCGGATTCTGATTCTTATCCGTCATCGCGAATGCGCCTACGTGTACGAGCGGAACTTTGACATGAGAATACAATTGATCGCCATGTGGCCCCTTTAAGGCGCCAAGACCGATATATTCTTTACGGCCCATAACCGTCTCCGGATTCGGCACAACCGTCGATCCGAGCAAGCCTTCCTGACCCTTGGCATTCAGCGCGCCGCCCTCGATTGTAAAGATTTCTTTATCGAGCAGTCCCTCAGCATACAACTTGTTGATGAACTCAAGCATCTCCTTGTACTTCGGATCTGCCTTCGTGAAGCGAAGTTTGCCTGAAGCAGGATCAACGTCTACAAATTTGTGGCCGAGACCGCTGGTTCCAAGTCCCCAGGATCCTTTCAGGTGATCGATGATGCCCGTAATTCCCGTTGCGCCATATGGGATTTCATCGTTCTTTCCGTTTCCGTTCAGGTCCGTCTCCTTCACTGCTTTCAAATACGCATAGAACTCATCGGTGGTTTGAGGCTCCTCCATCCCAAGCTCCGTGAGCCAATCCTGATTAATCCAGAGCGGCGTTCCAATCAGCATGGACAGCAGCGCCGGATCATAGAAGGATGGCAGGGAGTAAATATTGCCGTCCGGCATCGTCAAGCCTTTCTTAATATCCGGGTACTCCTCCATCAGCTTCTTAATGTTTGGTGCATGCTTGTCAATTAGATCATTCAGCGGAATGAATACCCCCTGCTCTCCATAACGAGTCAATTCCGCAGAACTTACGCGAGCAGAATAGAAGACATCCGGATAATCACCGCCGGCCAAGGCCAAGTTTCGCTTCTCCGTCAAGGTTTCGAACGGGATCAGATTCCAAGTCACGTTCACGTTGGACATCTCCTGATAGGTTTTCCAGACGAGCGTATTCTCGAACTTGCTGCCGTTCGTAGGGGATTTACCTGTGAAGAAGGTCAGGTCGATTGGTTCTTTCACAATCGGGAAGCCTGTTTCGTTAAGGTTCGATTGCGCTGCTTCGCTGCCTTCTCCCGTGCTTCCCTCGTTATTTCCTCCACCGCTGCAACCTGCAAGCAATCCTGCCGCAAGCACCGCCGTAAGTGTTAGTGTCGTCCATTTTTTCAACGTCATCAATGTTTCCTCCCTTTATTCTTCGCATGACTCGAACTAACCTTTAATTGCACCAATCATGACACCCTTGACAAAATACTTCTGCAAGAACGGATACAGCATCAGCATCGGCAGATTCGTCACGATTACCGCCGCATATTTGATCGCTTCGGCATCCATCAGGCTGCGCGCCAGCGAATCGTCGCTGATATCCACCATCTCCTGCATTTGACCTTGGACCAAAATTTCACGCAGGAACAACTGCAGCGGATAATTGGCACGATCGGATAAATAGATCAGCGCGGTAAAATATGAATTCCAGTGACCCACCGCGTAGAACAAGATCATGACCGCCAGAATCGGTCCGGATAACGGAAGCACGATCCGCATCAGCACGCGCATATTCGATGCGCCATCGATGAAAGCCGCCTCCTGCATCTCCTTGGGGATGGAATTTTGAAAGAACGTACGCATAATGATGATGTTCCATACCGAAACCGCTGATGGAATAATCATCGCCCAGATGCTATCCAGCATGCCGAGCTGCTTCACCAGCAAGTAGTTTGGAATCATCCCCCCACTGAAGAACATCGTGAAGACGATCAGCAGCGTGAAGGCGTTCCTGCCTTTGAAATCCGTCCGGGATAGCGGATATGCCGCGCATATCGTCATGACGAGATTAAGCGCCGTACCGGTCGTCGTGTAGAGCAGCGTATTTAAGAATCCGTTCATCAACTCCGAATTGGCAAACAAGCGCTCATATCCGACAAACGACAATTCTTTGGGCCATAACCATACTTCTCCGCGCATCACCGTCTCGGGTGCACTGATCGAAGCAATCAATACAAAAAATAATGGATACAGTACAAGGAGCGTGATAAAAGAGAGTATAATGTAGATAAATATACCAGCTATCCGCTCACTTCGGCTTTGGGGCATACGCCATCATCCTCCTTACCATAGGCTGTTCTCGCTGACTCTGCGTGCAATTCGGTTGACGGTAATCAGCATGATGAAGTTCACGATGGAGTTGAACAATCCTACCGCGGCCGAGAAGCTGTACTGCGCTCCCAAGATCCCGCTTCGATACACGTTCGTGGCGATGACGTCCGATGCTTCCATATTCAATGAATTCTGCATCAGGAAGATCTTCTCGAAGCCTACGCCCAGTATGGAGCCGATGTTCAGGATCAGCAGAATCGTCATCGTCGGTGCGATTCCCGGCAGATTGATGTGCCATATCCGCCGCAACCAGCTTGCTCCGTCGACCTTAGCCGCTTCATGCAGCTGCGGATCAATGCCGGCGAGAGCTGCCAGGTAGATGATTGAACTCCAGCCCATGCCTTGCCAGACGCCGGACCAGACATAGATGCTCTTAAACCACGAAGGCTCTGTCATAAAGGCAATCGGCTCTCCACCAAAGGAGGTGATGACATTATTGACGAGGCCGCTGACCGGTGACAGGAACATCATGATCATACCGACCACGACTACCGTGGATAAGAAATGGGGTGCATAGGTTACCGTCTGGACAAAACGCCGGAATTTACTCGATCTCGCTTCATTGATCATCAGTGCCAGTATGATCGGAATCGGAAATCCGACGATCAGCTCATAAAGTCCAATGCCCATCGTATTCTTAATGATGCGCCAGAAATAGAAGCTGTTGAAGAAGCGTTCGAAGTGTTTGAATCCGACCCAAGGACTATCCATGATGCCCCGGTTCGCAATAAAGTCCTTGAACGCAATCTGTACTCCGTACATGGGCACATAATGGAATACGATGAAATAGATCAGGACCGGCGTGAACAAGGCGTAGAGCTGCCAGTTTTTGCGCATCTGCTTAAGCGCTCGCTGCCACATGCTTCTTTTGCCTATTGTTGAATGCGCTTCCACATTGCTCAGTTGTCGTTGTAAAATTGGCGATCCCCTCACTTTCTGTCTAATGTTCTGTACCAACTTTCGCCAGTGTTAACTTGTGCTGTGGTCCATGATTGCATCATAAGGCTTCCGCTCCGGGAGGGGTATTGACGGTTCTTTGGATATGACGCATCTCATTGGATGTACAGGCGAAATCACCTGAAATCCAAAGCAATGTCTATAATCTAAAATATTGCTATGCCGTTCTTACGAAGAATTTACAGAGAAGTACAAGATTCTTAATACTTGTCCTATATAATGTGGGAAGACCATAGAACGCAAAAAATACAAGGGGGCGTCATCATGAATTGGATCAGAAATAAAAGTCAAAGCTTATTCCTCAAAATTTTTCTGAGCTTTCTGGCCATTATCGTATTATTTGGCATGTTCTATATGGTGATCTTCCAGTTGTTCAAGACCAGCCTGCAAAAAGAAATCATCGAAACGAACCAGCGCTCGGTTCGGGATACGATGGAACGATTCTCGAACCAGTTCAGCAGATTGCAAGTGCTGATGTTCGATATTTATAACCACTCCGATCTGATCGGTTTCAATAATCAGCTCCGCCATCAATTCGGCACCGAAGTGAATTACTTGAAGGCTCGTGATGTAATGCTCCAAATGCGCAGCGATATCTACAACCCGCTCTTCTTCCTGGAAGATACGCTCATTTATTTACCGGAGCACGATTTTGTATTAAGCAAATCCGGCAGCGGCGAAGCATCCTATATGCTTGGCAGGTCTTATAGCAGCGCGCAATATCCATACTCGTTCTGGAGAAATGACAATAACCAGCGGGAATCCTTCACGCTGCTTCCATCAGCTACATATCGGATTAACCACGATTTGTCCCAGAAGAGACTGATGCCGTTCGTATTCAAACAACCGGAGAGTCCATACGAGATCATCGCCTTGATTGACATTGACAAAGCCGCGCAGTCCTTCTTCGGCGAATCAGGAGATCGCTCCCTCGCGATTCTGAACACTTCGGGCGAAGTATTGTACGCCACAGGTCAAGATTCATTCCGGCAACTCCCGGCATTCAATGGACAGAAATCCATGCTGCACGATGGGACGTATTATTTCATGGATACCGATATGAACGGATTCACGTATATCTCTTCCGTTCCGTACAGTCATGTGTCGGCGCAGCTTAGCCGGATTACGGGCGCTTTATTACTTATTTTCTGCCTCTCCGTAGCCGTTGCTTTAGCCGCATCCTACTTCTTCAGCCGCAGATTGCATCGACCGGTCAAACAAATACTGACAACCGTGTTAAATCGCAAGCCGGCCGTTCAAGCTTCCGACTCCGCCCATATATCCGAATATGACTTGATTCATAATCGGATTCAGGAGCTGGTCCGCGAGAAAGAAGAGATCAGGGAACGCATGGACAAACACCAATCGGTTCTGACCAGCTATTCGTATATTAGCCAACTGAAGAGCATCAATACGGATATTAGCGAATGGGAGGATTTCCTCTCGGATGACGGAAGTTTCATTGTCGTGCTGTACCACATCCGTTTCCGTATGAATCCCGTCTATGAACTGCCGCTCCAAAGCGATCAGGCGGTGCGCCATATGCTGGAACATATCCATTTGCATACGGCAGAGCGGTATCCGGGCTCGCATACGTTTCAGATTGAGAAAAATGAAATCGTATCCATTTTTAAACGAGAAGAGGCAACGAACCTTGAGGTGCTGCTGCAAGAAATCAAAGCCATGCTCAACGAAGAGAAGAATCTATTCCTCGTGACCATCGCCGTCAGCTCACAAGTGAGCGATTCCTCGAGTTTCAATAAGGCATATCATCAGATCAAAGGATTGACGGCACAAGCACCGCTGCTCGAGGAATCCCAGATTGTCACGGCTCAGCGCATACTACCGACAACCGTTAACCTGAGCCCATCCCAGGAAAAAGGACTGTTGGATGCACTCCAGTCCGGCAGCAATAGCCGCTCGCTGCAGATTATAGAACAAGCGCTGGACGCCTTGCAGAAGAAGGAAGCCGGCATCGCCCAATTCCGCTTCTTCGCCGACTCGGTTGCATCTAAGATTCTAAGTTATGTCGAGATGGCTCAGATTGACAAGACCTCCGTCCAATCGTTGAAACATTGGAGCGCCCGTCTGGCCGAATGCCACAGCCTGGCGGAATACGAAGGCGTCTTCCGCCAACTAATCGAGGCATCCTGCGCCTGATTCGCAAGAAGAAGGATACGGGCGATGAACCGCTGATCGCCATGTTCATGAATATTATCCACAACCAGTATGCCGATGATCTGTCGCTTGACTACCTGTCTGCCAAGCTGAATCTCTCCAGCGCCTATCTCTCCGTCTATATAAAGGAGAAGACCGGACTCAACTTCAGCGAACATCTGCTGGGTATTCGGATGAACAAGGCCAGAGAACTATTGGCCTACACGGACTTAACCGTGAACGAGATCAGCCAGCGTGTCGGATATTTGAATATTACGTCTTTCAACCGGACGTTCAAGAAGACGATCGGCATGACCCCGGGTGCCTACCGCAGGCAGCATGTCGTGCACTCGCATGCGAGCGGTTAGATTCATAGAGCAGACAACGGAACTAGGGCATCCCGCAAGATTTTGGATCTTATGGGATGCCCTTATCTTATGAGAAACTATTATGCTTGCTCCAATACGTTGCCTATGCCAAGTTGCCGTGCTTTTTGGTAATAATAGCTCGCTACCCCGATATCGAATACGGCGAGCCCCATCGGGTTAAAGAATACCGTTTCACGCCCCTCGAAGGCATTCAGCCCATCCCGGCATACGATATCGGCAAGCGTCAGCACATCCGCCTCCTGCAAACCATTATTTAGATGCAGCAGCTCGATGTCCGTGTTCTCACGGCAAACCTCCTGCCATTCATCAACAACAATCGCCTTCAGATTGGCCACACTGTCGGTGGTATAATCACGCAGCGACACGTGTAGAAGCAGCATCCCCTCTGCCGGTTTCTGATCGATATATCGCTTCTCCGAGACGGTACACGTAATCAATATATCAGCAGCTTGGTAGACCGACTGCCAAGTATCTGCAATATCCGTGATGTTCCGCACATCCGCAGGGACGGTCTGCGGGTCGATATGTTGTAAATCGTACAGCCGTACGCGCTCCAGCCTATCCCCGAGCAGCGCCTTGCACATTCGCAAGTGCATCTGCCCGACTGGCCCCCAGCCGATAATGCCAACCCGAACGTGCTTTAATTGTCTCGCCGCCTGGAACGCTGTGAGCATAACTCCGCTTACTGCAGCGGTTCGGATTCCGTTCAGCATGCCACTATAGAGGACGGCGAGCGGCTCTCCCGTCGATGTATGATTTAAAATCAGCGTATTATGTGCTCTTGGCAAGCCCAACTGACGATTTCCAGGAAAGCTTGCGATCCATTTGATGCCGGACATATCGACGCTTCCACCGACGTAAGCAGGCATCGCAATGATCCGATTCTCCGGAGCACGGAAGCGAAGATAGGGCTTCAACGGATGTACGCTATCCCCGCTATCCTTGATCCTAAGGATACCTTCCATCAAGTCAACCAGCGCTTTCCAATCCATCCCGAGCTCACGTATATGTCCATCATGTAAATACAGCATACCTATCCTCCATCTGAGAAAGAAACCGAATCCACCCCGAATTCCTTCTGTACCCATTGATCATTATATACGGTGTCCAAATACCTCTCCCCCCGATCGGGTAAGATCACCGCGCAGACCGCGCCCCGTGGGATCGTGCCCGCCATCCGCTGAACCGCGGCAATAACTCCGCCGGAAGAAGCGCCGGCCAGAATCGATTCATGCGTAACCAGATCGCGGCAGCCTCGAATGCAATCCAGATCCGATACATACGTTACGTGATCCGCGATGTCCCCATGATACAAACGCGGCGTGATGCCGGCACCTAAGCCGGGCAATTTGCGCGGGCCTTTCTCGCCACCGAATATAACACTGCCCTTGGCATCGACGGCTACAACTTTCGTGGACCAGCCCCGCTCCGCGATATACTCGTGGCAGCCGCGTATCGTGCCGCATGAGCTCGCGCCGCAGAATAAATAATCCATTTCCCCTAGCTGCTCGGCCATCTCCTCCATGGTCGTATACTTATGCGCCAAATAGTTATCCGGATTGCCGTATTGATTCGTCCAGTAGGCATGGGGCAGCTGACTTACCAGCTCGCCGACTCTTTGAATTCTCGCCGGCAGAAATTCGCCCGTCTGCGGATCGGGCTCGGTGACAAGCTCAATCTCCCCGCCGAAGCTGCGAATGATGCGCCGATGCTGTTCCGTTGTACGCGGATCGATGACGCAGATGAAACGCAGTCCCAGGTAGTTGCATAGTTGTGCCAGGCTAATCCCCAAATTGCCTGAGCTGGATTCAATGACGACCGTGCTCGGCGTGATCTCGCCACGGCGCATGGCCTCCCGAAGCATATGAAGCGCCGGTCGATCCTTCGTGCTGCCGCCGGGATTCATCCACTCCAGCTTGCCGTATACATCGAACGGATCGTTGTTAAACAATCGACTAAGGCGGATTAATGGGGTGACGCCAATCACGCCGGCAATCCCGTCTCGAAGTTCCAAGCTCATTCTCCTTACTCGTACCATATTTTTTTATGCTTAACCGATGCCGTGCCTGATCCAGATCCAAGCTCCTCATCCCCGCGAATCACTTGGATTTCGCCAAGAATGCCGGACTGGATCATCATGCCGATCTCGGGAATCTGCTGCTCAATATCGTGCTTGATCTTCTGTAATATCGCTGGTTCTACCTTGGAATGGAATACGTATATAATCAAGGCGTTATGGGCCACCTTCACCCGAACGCTGCCTGCATGGAGATGGCGCAGGACGACATTTTCAATATCATAGATGCTAATCTTCTCTCCATGCTTCAGATCAGGTCCGATCCGTTTGACGATACTGCTGAAGCTTTGGCGGAGTCTTCCATTCACCATAATCGGGCGCAAATCGCGCACGACATCATAGGTAACGTATCGAATCGCGGGAAACGCTTCTCGATGAGCCGATGTTAGGACGAGCACGGATTCCTCTGCATTAACCAGCGGTTCCAAATCAGGGTCCAGTTGCTCCGGGCGTACCCCTTCGGCAAGCAAACCGTCCGTCAGCAGATAGCGTCCATGCTCATGGGAGTAATAAGCAATCGTACCGATCTCGATGGAACCGTACGTATCCGTGATATGATCCACGCTGATTCCGAGCCGCGTGGCGGTGAGCTCAATCCAGGCGGGGGAAGCCATCTCGCCGACTAGTATGACGTGACGTATGCCATATGCGGCCGGGTTGCTCGAAGCGTTCAGGATGCGATCCAATATGGAGGGCATGGTATACAAGACCTCAGGCCTGCACTGTTCAAGATGCTCGAGATGTTGCGCAATCGGCGCTTGGAAAGGGATCGACTCTGCGAGCATCCCCAATCTGCGGAACACTTCGATCGACGTTGCCTCGGCGTGCCCGGTACCCATATCGGCCAGCGCTGATTGATAAGCATCCCCTCCAAGAATCTGTCGGTACACCTCGAGCTTCACCCGAACATAATCTTCTTCATCGGCTTCAGAGTAATAGATCGCTTTGCGCCGACCCGAACTCGTGCCGGACGTACGATAATAATGGATGTCGCTGCGAACGGCCAGCGGATTGTCGTCTGTATAGTATTGCTCCTCCAGTATGGCGTGTGTCATCAGTGGCAGTCGCTCCAGCCCTGGTATCAGCTCAAATTCCAGCGCCATTTCATCCAATGCTCCCCCGATGCTTGCCCGCGCCCAGTCCTCATACCATGGCAAATAACGACGGGAGCGGACCAAGGCCTGCTGCAGAATATTGGAATCCCCCACTTCGCTTCCCCCTTCAACCGATTGGGGTCCACCACCCCTGACTATAGTCTATGTCGCTTCCTTCATTTCGTTCGATTCCCCCTATGGAAAAAAGCCGCACGGTTACACTTTGACCGTCGGCTTCGTACAATAACACCATATCTCCAGAAATGAGGTACATCAAATGAAAACCTCCCGGTTCACAGTGAAAAGCAAATGGACCAAAACCAAGCTCCTGCAGCGTCAGCAGGAATTAACGAAGTTCGTTCCCGCTACCAAGCTATTCTCTCGTCGGCATCTGCTTGACATGCTGAAGCGCTACCGCATGGTATACGTAAAACCCGATGTCGGTTCACAAGGCAAAGGCGTCATGCGCGTGGAGAAGGATGGGGCCGCATTTTCGTATCAGAACGGCGTAACGACGTCGTCATTCCGTACTTTCGATGGATTGTTCCGCTCCCTGAGCCAGCAGATCGGCAGCAAGCGCTACTTAATCCAGCAAGGGATTCATCTGTTAACGTACGAAGATCGTCCCTTCGACCTGCGGGTCATGATTCAGCGAAATCCCACACGGGAGTGGGAAGCTACCGGAACGGTAGGACGCGTCGCTCATCCGCGGAAAGCGGTCACTAACGGCAGTCAAGGCGGTACGATCTACGCAGCGGACCATCTGATTCGGGCGAATGCGAGTGAATCCAGGACAGAGGAACTTCTGGAAGAGATCGATCGGATTGCGCTGTCTGTGGCTACCCAAATGAGCCAGACCTATCCGGCATTAAACGAACTCGGACTCGACCTAGCTATGGATCGAGACCTCACACCCTGGATACTCGAAGTGAATACACTTCCCGACCCATGTCCGTTTACGAAATTGAAGGATCAAACCACGATTCAGCGAATCATAGCTTATGGCAAAAAATACGGAAGGCGGTATCCGCTTAACTGTACGAAATCGAAACAGGGTGAATAGCATCAAAAACGGCTATTAAGAATTGAATCTCTTGCTATCTTAATAATGCCTGTTCACGTACAATGGTTACTATAATTATAGGTAGTGAGGAGAAGGTGGTACGCATGTCTTATGTAGCGTCCGGGATGACGACAGCGCTCGCAAAAGAAATTCTGCAATGGAAGTACGAGTCCCCCTATGATCTGTATAATCAGGATGAAGATGAAGAGTCGTTGCAGGAGCTGTTGGAGCAGCCTTATACCGCCGTATTGAATGAAACGGGTCAACTGGTCGGATTCTTCTGTGTCGGCGTTGCCGCCCAAGTACCGGCAGGTGTCCAGCTGGGCGTATATGATAAGAATCAAATCGATCTTGGCATTGGAATGCTTCCGGCTCTGACGGGACAGGGCCGTGGGCGTGAGTTCTTCACATTCGTCCTGAAGTCCATCTCGCAGTTGCACGATCCCCCATCCTTCCGGTTAACCGTAGCTGAATTTAATACCCGCGCCATCGCATTGTACACAGCTGCTGGTTTTGTTCAAACGGCGACATTCTCTAATGGAAGCCATACGTTCATCACAATGGAGAAATTTACTTAACAGACAAAGACCCCTTAAGACGTTGAAATCTTAAGGGGTCTTGCTTTAGTTCGTTTCAATATCAATACGGCGTATTGCCGGATTGAGACGTATTGCCCGATGCAAACCCTTTGAACAGCGTAGGTACGCCGGAATACCGCGTGTTGACGATCCGCCCCGTCGTTGTGCCGCTGTCCGTTCTCAGAATGGCATCCTTCACTTGGGAAATGTCACTGTTCTCCACGTTCATAACCACTTTGAACCAAGGCAGCCCCTCCATCGGGCTGCCTTGTTGGTTAAGCATTATTGGATTGCAATGTACACGTCAACCACCGTATGTTCCGGATCAAATGTCTGCATGTCATAGCACTCATAGTCTCCGGTAAACGTCCTGGTTTCCTCTGCATGCTCGAAATAACTCCAAATTTCATACCACAGCTGAGGTACAATTTCCATGATGGGGCCGCGTCTGCTCCGAAATACTAAATATTTGGATGCAGGAACGACTGCCTCCAGCAAGGCCTCGGAGGATGATGTCGCTTCTCCCTCCTCCATCTGCTGGCCGATAATCAAGGTATAGGCGCCGGACGCGTCACTTTCGTAATCGGTGTATAGGGCGTAAATCGATGAATCCTTGTCGGATGATGAACGGGGCGTTCCACTCCGAAAATATCGTTCCCACAATAGCGGGATTTTCCTTTGTGGGCCAGCCTCTGTCTCATTCGACGTTCTGACACCCACACCCAGAATACGAAAGGCAGAACCTACCTTGATAGATCTTTCGCCGTACTTCTTATCACTCTGACTCATACTGCTTCCTCCTTAAGATGGATATAACTCCATTCTAAAGAGGTAACCTGGACATCTATCTGTCTTGGTTATCGTAGCGTTGCAAAATCAACCGTGCACGCCTCTGAATCTCCGCAGCTGCCTCGGTCGGAGATTCGATCTTCACGTGATCACCAAAACTTAAAATCATGCCGTAGAACCACTCATCCAGCCGATAGGACACCTGGACACGTATGGAGCCTTCCAAGCTGTATGTGATAAGATGCGGTGGAAACATATCTGCTACCCGTTGACCCACCGTCGTATCGAACAACAACGCGACTTCTTGCTCCCGAGTTTCCGACCATGCAGGCTCCCACTCCAATCGCTCCATACTCGAAACGGGCTTCGGACCGAACGTCTGATTCAGAACCTCCATATCCTGCATACGTGACAATCGAAAGATGCGCTGATCTTCGCGCTCCAGGCAAAAGGCGTGCAGATACCACACATTCCCCTTCAGTATCAACGATGCAGGCTCCACCGTTCTTCGTTCGTGATCGCCCTTCACATCAATGTATCTCATCGTAACCCTGTGCTTATCTTGTATGGCCTGTCTCAGCAAACTCACCGTTGATTTCATTCCTTGACGCTGACCCCAGGGCTGAAAATCCATGACGATGGCTTCATGACGATCTTCGACGTCCAGCCCCTGCTCAACGCGATGAAGCAGCGACTTCACCTTCTCCAGCAGCATGCTCACCTGCGTATCATCCAACGCACGGCTCAAACCCTTGACGGCCATAACAAGCGAACTCATCTCTTCACGTGACAACCAATACTTATCGATCGTGTAATGCTCCATAATCTCAAATCCACCGGCCATTCCTTGGTGTGCGATGATCGGTATTCCGGCTTGGGACAAGGTATCCATATCTCGATATATCGTTTTGCTGGAGACCTCGAACCGCTCGGCGAGTTCATTCGCACTCAATCTTCCTCTATTCAGAAGGAGGACGGTAATGGCTAATAGCCGATCTATTTTCATCCCATACTTTCCTTTCATCCTTCATTCTGTAGGCGCTTCCTTAATTCAAGCTTAACAGACCTGTAATCCGTTCATGTAATGGTAAAGCTGGATTTAGTTCTTATTCATACCGCTGTGCTACAATCAATAAGCACAAGCAAGTGAAGCGCAGCTTGAAACGCTCTTCCCTTCACAACGTAGACATACATATGAAGTTACATTTCATGACTCGACTAAACATCAAGGAGGAAATCATCATGGACCATCGACTGGACGCGATGCAACGATGCCACCCCCATTATGTCAAGGTGTCTCGCATTAGCGGCATCATCACAGATGGTACGATCTTGCTAACCGCCATTGCTTATTCCATACTGGCCTTACTGTTCGAATGGACTTGGATCCCGGTTTGGATCGCGCTCGGGCTGTTGGCATTCAGTACATGGCTCAACTGGATGATCCCGGCGTTCATCTACAGGCAGTTCGGGTTTAAGATCAGCGAAGAGGAATTGGAACTCCGATCCGGCTGGATCTGGCTGCGAGATACCATCGTTCCGATGACGCGCATCCAGCATGTGGAGTTAGAACGGGGGCCTTTGCTCCGCAAGTATGGTTTAGCCAAGATTAAGGTTGTGACCGCGGCGACAACACATGTCATCCTGGCGCTGGAACTGGAAGAAGCGAGAATTTGAAGAAGCAGATTGGCGAGTTGGCGAAGGTAGTCGATCATGAAGAATAAACCGACCCAACTGCATAAACTGTATATCGTATTCCCGCTGATTGGCAGCATTAAATCCCTGGTGCCGTTAGCGATCCTATTGTCCATTCGCTTCCTGAACAATTCTTCGCTGCACGAATTTCCATGGTTCTGGGCTGGATGTATCCTGGTGGTGGTCGCTTCGCTGCTGCTTCTTTACGGATATCTGAGTTGGAAGCGGTTTGTCTACTCGCTGGAGGAGGATAAAATCCTAATTCGCCGCGGGATATTGTTCCGCGAGGAGCTATCCATTTATACAGGACGGATTCATTCCATGAATATGGAGCAGCCGCTTGTGCAACGAATCTTCGGGTTAACGCAGGCTCGAATCGAGACCCCAGGCAAAAGCAAGGACGGCGGGATACTCCCGGCCATCTCCAACGAAGAGGGAGAGCGGCTCCAACGCTGGTTACGTGAGCGCACTCGCAGTCAAGAAACGGTGACGCCGCTTGAGCCTTCAGATCCACAACAAGCAGTCCATCCAATAGGCGATGCGACCCTAGCGGATGCGGGCACTCGGCCGGACGAACTCCCTGTTGAGGCACCTGCTCGCGCAATTCCGGAAGCACTAGAAGAGGAACGTAGCACCCTGTTGAAGCTATCCTCCGGGCGTCTGCTCATCGCGGCGCTCACGTCGCCGAACTTCTCGCTGGCCCTTGCGTTTGTCGGCGGTGTGCTGTCGTTTGCCGACGATCTGCTGCCCGATCAAATCTATCAAAGCGTATTCCAACAGGCAGGCACGCTGCTGCTCGGCAGCTGGATGCTGATCGCTGTAGCTGTGCTGATCCTGTCCTGGTTGTTGTCAGGTGTCTTGTATACCATAAAATATGCCGGATTTACCGTGGAGCGAATCGGTAAGCAAATTTCGGTCAGTTGCGGCTTACTCGATCGCAAGAGACTCTTGTTCTCGCCGGAGCGAGTACTTGCAATTACCGTCAAAGAAGGGATATTCCGCCGGTTATTCGGATATGCGGAGGTCAAGGTGCACGTACTCACCTCCGAATCGGAGAAGCACTTTCTGCTTCATCCCTTGCTGAAGACGGACCAGATCGCGGCATTGCTGGAATCCGTAACGCCGCAATTCAAAGCCCATTCCATAACCTCTGCTCCGCCCGCACGTGCACGGTGGATCTACTTGCGTTGGAACCTGGCCTTTGCTGCCGCGGCAAGTGCAGCAGGAATCTGGTATTTCGATCGCTTCGGCTGGCTGACGCTGTTGCTGCTTCCCTTGGCCTTAATCGGCGGTCTGATGTCTCATCGCGACTCCGGCATGAATCTATCCGACAAGCAGCTTACGATCCGCAGTCGGTTCATTGCGCTCACCACCAGATATGTCAGACGTCCACAAATTTTGACATTGGAGATTAACGGCACGCGTCGACAGCGGCGGCGGAAGCTTTTATCCTTAAAGACGAATATGATTTTCAGTGAAATCAACGTTAACTTGAAGGGAATGGAGCAAGAGGACATGGAGAGGGTGCGAACCTGGTTCCAACATAGAAGAGGTGTAAACCCCGTTCATCCAGAACCGCAGACTCACACCCCTTTCGTAGATCCTAACTTGCACTCTTCTTAACTCTCCCGCCAACGCCGGACCATTTATAGATGAGCAGCGTCAGCGTGAGAAATACCCCATACACCCCGATGGTCATGACGATATTCGATGGATCTGTCATTAGATTATCACCGACCATCGAGAACAGCAGCATCGCGGGAATCTTGCCGAGCGCGGATGCAACGGTATACGCGGTGAAAGAAACTTTGCTTAAAGCAGCGTATACGTTAATAATGATCGAAGGAATAAAGGGAATGAGACGTGAGAACAGAATCGTTAAGAACGCATTCCGCTCAAACATTGAGGTCACTTTTCCCAGACGGTTGTATCGATGCAGAATGCGGTTCCCCCATTCCTGATATCCGTATCGGATGAACATGAACATCAGGATGGAAGCCGCTGTTGAGCCGACCCAGGTAATCACCCCGCCGAGAACGGGTCCCAAGGCCGCGCCGATAACACCGCCTACGATCGGATAAGGTATCACCGGGAATAAGGCCATGACAATCGCCATCAAGACGATAAGCAGTAAATGATCCGCAGCCTGGAACCATGACAGGATTGCGTCACCATACGCGTAGATCAAGCCACCGATGGCAACATACATCAGGGCCATTACAAATTTCTTGACCATGCACCACACTCCATGTTGTAATGCACCTATTGTACCATGAACGCTGAAAGTGGACGAACACAAAGGGACATGCCGCAAACTAACTGCGCGACATGCCCCTTTTTCTTACTTACAGATTCAACAAATTAAATATAATAACTGCTGCCTGTGCACGAGTAGCTGTCCCTTTCGGAGTAAACAAATCCCCCCCTGTTCCCTGGATGACGCCTTGCTCCGCCAATAAGGCTACAGCCTCTCTAGCATAGCTGGCTATACGGATGCTGTCTTTGAATTTCGCTAAAGCTGCATTTTCATTTTCTACACGTATACCTGTTAATAGCCTAAGCGCACTGGCGCTCATGATTGCCATTTCTTCACGAGTGATCGGGCGGTTCGGTTCAAACTTCCCGCCACCCACACCTTGAGCAAGCCCTGCTTCAACCGCAGCAGCTATCACCACATAATGCCAGTCGGATTCGTTTACATCAACAAATTCAAGATCCGCCACTCCACTCAGATGAAAAGCACGAACGAGCATGGCTAGAAACTCAGCCCGGGTCACAGACTTCTGAGGTTGAAATAAACCCGTGCCCGTGCCTTCAACAACCCCAATAGATGCAAGCTTCTCAATAGCCTCTGACGCCCAACTAACGTTGGCCAGATCGTTAAATATCGGCCCCGCAGGTGTAACTGGCGGCGATATCGGTGGAGTCACTGGGGGAGTGACCGTTGGAGTCACCGGTGGTGTGATCGGTGGATTTGGACTACTTGGTGAGGTCGCTGGCGGATCAACTGGTGCCAGGATGTCACCTTTCGCCGTGATCGTGGTCGCTGGGCTCGCTCCACTCTCGTTATGCAGCCTGTCCAGCGCGGTAACGACATAGGTGTACTGCTGATTCTTGACGATGGATGAATCAACATAGTTCTGTTGCTGGCCTGCCGTTTTCCGGAAGGTGCCCAGCAGATGAGACGGATCATTCAGTTGGCCGGCGCTGTTTCCGTCGAAGCGGTAAACCGCATAATAGGTCTCATCATCCGATGCCGTCCATGTCAATTTCACGGCATCCGAAACGTAGGCTGCTTCCAGCCTACTCAAGGCTGCCGGTGCAGTAGAGTCCAGCCATGGCATCGTCGGAATCAAGGCCGGGTAACGATACAGATCATTCTTCAGTCGATCCGTAAAGCCGAGCGCATTATTCTTGAACCATTTCGAGCTGAAATACATGCTTCCCCGAACTTCCTCGAAGTTGCGATTGTAGATGACCTGGTTCGGCATCTCTTCCGGGTTCGACCAATCGCCTGCATCTCCGATCTTGTAGACCGCCTGGCCACTATACAGATGTACGTTCTTACCTGCGGTCAAGTCGCTCCACCATTCAATCAATTTATCGTATGGGGCTGCTGCGTAACCGATATTCCAATAGATTTGTGGTGTAATATAATCGATCCACTCTTCTTCCACCCACTTCTTGGAGTCCGCATAGATCGCGCTGTAACTTTCCAATCCATTGCTCTCGGAACCGGCAGGATCATTCGCTTTATTCCTCCAAATACCAAACGGGCTGATACCGAACTTCACATAGCTCTTCTCTGCTTTGATTGCCGCGTTGACGTTCTGGATGAACTGGTTAACGTTGTTCCTTCTCCAATCGCCTTTGTTGGTGAAGCTGCCTTTATACTGGTTGTACGTATCCTCGTCAGGGAAATCCAATCCGGTTACCGGATACGGGTAGAAATAATCGTCGAAATGCACCGCATCGATATCATAATTGCGAACAACTTCCATAATGCCGTCGAGTATGAATTGCTGTGCCTCCGGCACACCCGGATTAAAGTACAACTTGCCGCCATAGGATTCTACCCAACTCGGATTCTGCCGGGCCGGATGATCCGCCACAAGCTTATTGATATCGGGCTGAAGACTGATGCGATACGGATTGAACCAGGCGTGGAATTCCATATTACGGCGATGCACTTCCTCCAGCAAGAAGGCGAGCGGATCATAACCGGGATCTTGGCCCTGCACCCCTGTCAGCCATTCCGACCAAGGACCATACTCCGATGGATAAAAGGCGTCCGCCGTCGGTTTGATCTGCATGATCACTGCATTCATTCCGGCATCTTCCAACTGATCAAGGAGTTGAATGAACTGCTGCTTCTGCTGAGCAGGGTCCGTCACCCCTTTCGTTGGCCAATCGATGTTATCCACGGTGGCGATCCAGGCGGCACGCATCTCCGTCTTCGGCTGCTCGGACACCTCGTTCACCACGATGTACAGCGAACTCGTCTTGCCTTCATAGGTTGCGGTTACTCTTGAAGAACCGATCTGCAAGCCTGTCACAACCCCCTTGTCATCCACTGCAACCGCAGCAGGATTAGTACTGGCGTAGGTGACGCCTTCCGTTACCGTTACCGGCTCCTCAATCCAGGAATAGGTCGCGGACACCCGTGTCTGGAAAGTGTCGCCAACCGTTACGGCCGTCAGCCCCTGAAGCTCGATACTTTGCAGAACCGGAACCGGCTCGGATACCGTAATGGTATGCTGGGCGGTGGTTCCTTTATAAGTCGCCGAGATGATGGCCGAGCCCGTTCCTACGGCTGTCAATTGTCCATCGGCCGTTACGGACACCACATGCGGCTGGTCGCTTACGTATGCAACCTCTTCAGCCAACCAGATCGGATTCGTGTTGTTACCATATACCGAATAAACTACGCTCGCCCTAAGCTTATCGGTAACGCTCGTTTCCAGATGCAGCGGACCGGACAATAGCAATTCAGTCGGAACTGGAACCTCCTCCATCACATGCAGTTCCATTTGCGCCCTTGGTGCATCCCCATATTCGGCGGTGATGGTTACCGTCCCGGGCGCCAGAGCCTCGATGGTATCATAGTTAGAACCGGTCACCGTCGCTATGCTCTCATCGCTGCTCGTAAAACGGGGCCCTGAGGGAAGTAGAGTCGGTTCCTGTTGACCTTCGTACGTTGCATAGACCTGTGGGGTAATGGTCTCACCGACGCCCATCGGTGTTAACCCCCCTATATCCAGCCCATATACGTTAGATGTTGTATAGAAAGCGGTTAGTTGGTCAAAATACACCGTCCCGCTGTTCTTATTCGTATCCTTCAGTTCGGCGATATAGATCTGATTCAACTTAAGCGGTGTGGAAATGGAGGCTGGAACGTTAAATTTGACATACTTCCACCCTTTCCAATTAAACCCGGTAGAACCGGTCAAATCCACCACATGGTTAACGCCAGCGGCATCTTTAAGCTGTGCCCGCAGCCAATGGTTGCCCTCGTCCCCGTACACCCATACGCCGAAAGCTCTCGGGGTACCAGGGATGCTGCGGCCAGCGGTCCCGTCCGGGTCCTTAAAGTTCAAGTAAGCAGCGGAAGTTCCCGTCTCGCCCGTAAAATCATAACTCAGACTGGCTGCGTGATAGCCGTAATATACCGGATCGGGTCTGCCGACCAATCCCAATTGAGCACTCCCTCTCACTGCACTGCCAGATACATTCGCTACCGTTTCGAACTCTTCCACGACGAAACTCCCCGTACCGAGCGGATCAGCATGTACTTGCGCCAAGGGCCCCAGCCGCTTAAAGCCGTACTAAACATGACGGCGATTGCAAGCGTTAGCGAAAGCACGGCACTGCTGCATTGAATGCGCCTGTTGGATATCATTCATGAATTCACTCCCCATATATTATTGATTGAGCCTGTGTATAACACTATGAAACCGTATCCAAACTGAACGGCAACGATCACCTCCTGGTTGTAGAAGTTGTTGAACCAATATAGAACGGCCTTACAGAGATTAATCTCTATCTCTATCATATTGAAATTTTATTTCAAATATCAATAGTTATTATAAAATAATATTTTATAATATTAGCAGGAATTTTCATGGCCGATGACGTAGTCGGCATAAAAAGAAGCCGATGCGGGAGAAACACTCCCGCATCGGCTCTCTAGTCGTTTGAAATTAATTGATAAACCCTAGCAATCCTATAATCAGGGTTACCGCTTCGGCTCGCGTTGCCGTCTGCTGCGGGGCAAATCGATTACTTCCGACTCCGCCTACAAGTCCAGCATCAACTGCAGCCGCTACGTATGGCACTGCCCAAGCCGGAACATCCTTGGCATCCTTAAAATTCAGCTTCGCTGCCGGATCGGGATTCAGTCCACCGGCACGAACAATCATAGCAACCAATTCTGCGCGCGTTAAGGGTTTAAGTGGACCAAAGGATCCATCCTTGTAACCGCTAATGATGCCGGCCTCGATTGCCTGGGATACAGCATCCTTCGCCCAGGAAGGAATTTTTGTCGTATCCGTGAATGTAAGCGGAGTACCGCTAGCACTCAGGCCCAAAGCACGTCCCAGCATCGTGACGAATTCTGCACGCGTCACTTGTTGGTTCGGCCGGAACGTTCCGTCTCCATATCCGTTCACGAAGCCCGCGGCCACTGCTTTATCGATGGCTGATTTCGCCCAGTGCCCCGCCGTATCCTTCAACGCCGGCTGATTACCGCCGCCTGAACCGCCTGGGTTGCCGCCTGGTTGAGGGCCTGTGCCCGAACCGTTGCCAGGATCCGTTTCATTATCTGAACCGGAACCTGGATTACTGCCGGAGCCCGGGTTGCTTCCTGGGCCTGGATTGGATGTGCCCGGTCCTGGAGCTGGTGTGCCTGTGCCCGGTCCCGGGCCTGGTGTGCCTGGATCAGGATTCGGCGTTTGAACATCCTTCTTCACGATCCCGAATTGATCAATAATAAATGGCTGCGCTCCATTCAGATTCTGATCGATTTCATACGTGACAGCTGTCAGCTTGCCGCCGTCGATCGTAATGCCGACGAAGTTCTGTACCTGGCTGCGTTTCGGACGCCGGTTATCGCTCGGGTCCGGACCGTATTTGGCCGCATGATTTTCTTCTGCAAGTTCGAACAGATTGTAGTAAGCTTCCCCCAGACTTGGGCTAGGGTTCTTGTAATATACCTTCGGTCCTGCGGTGGCCGGAATCAAATAAATCGTACCGTCAGGATTTACCGAGTATTCCAGCTTCTCGCCGTTCAACATCTCCGTAATTTTCTCAGGCTCTGCTGCTTTGCCATCCGACTTGATCGGTTTGGTGCGGGCATAGATGTGATCATGACCCTGTAATACAAAATCAATGCCGAGTTCAGCCATGATTGGAGCAATCTTGGTGCGAACCCCGTTAGCCCCCATAATATCGGAGTCCGTTGCGTGGTTCGACGTAGTATACGGACCTTTATGAATGTTGACGATCACCCACTGCGCTCCGGCTTTTTTAGCCTTCTGAACGTCTTGTTTAAGCCACTCTACTTGCTCAACCGAAAAATTATCATATTCAGCCGAATCCTCATTGGAATTCAGGACCACGAAATGCGCATTGCTGTAATCGTAAGAATAATAAGCTCCGGTCTCGGTTGCCGAATGCTCCGGCTGCTGTACGTTGAAATGCTCAATGAAAGCATAATTCTCGTCCTCATGATTACCAGCGGAAGGCGCTAACGTCGTATGGAGCAAGCTTTCCTGCGAATGTCCTAAGAGCCAATCCCACTGTTCTTCCTTTACACCCTTGTCCACGATATCTCCATTGTGAACAACGAATTGCGCTTCCGGTACGGTGGCGAGCGCCTTGGCAAGCGTCTCGGAAGAAAGCACGGCTTCATCTTCTTCCTTCGCCTGCGTATCGGCCAGATCAATAAATGTGAACGCTCCCTTCTCCGGTGCGGTCTGGAAGGTTCCAACGTCACTCCAAACGTTGAGGGACGCATCGCCTACCCGGAAATAATAAGTGGTATTAGGCTTGAGTTTGGTGGCTTCTGCTTTATGCACAAGCTCAGTTGGCGAATTGGTAGAAGGCGTCCGACGCCCGCTAAACGAGTTCGCGTTCATGAAATCCGGTGCGGCAGACGTCTTCTCGATTACCTGAAGGTCACTGCCCGTTACCTGCTGGGACGTATACCAGGTAAAACCCTTGGATGTTGTGGTATCACCATGGAACGTAACCGTCACTTTGCTCACTTTTTCCTGAACAGGACCCGGCTTTGTCTCTTTCATAATGCCGAATTGATCCACGATGAACGGCTGTGCTTGGTTCTGATTCTGATCAATCTCGTATGTGACAGCCGTCAGCTTGCCGCCGTCAATCGTAATGCCGACGAAATTCTGCACATGTCCTCTCGCTAAGCTGGTCGTATTCCCATACTGACGGGCGTGGTTCTCTTCCGCGCGCTCGAACAAATTGAAGTACGCGTCCCCCAGCTCCGGCTTCTGGTTCTTGAAATAAACCTTGGCGCCTGCGGTAGCGGGATCATGTAGATCGTTCCATCGGGCTGGACCGCATACTCGATGCTCTCACCATTCAATGTCTCGGTGATTTTGGTAACATCTTCGGCCGTTCCGTCACGCTTAATCGGCTTCGTTCGTGCATAGATGTGATCATGACCTTGAAGCACGAGATCGATCCCCAATTCATTCATCAATGGCGCGATTTGGTTTCGCACCCCATTAGCGCCAATAATATCGCTGTCGGTTGCGTGATTCGAAGTTGTGTACGGACCTTTGTGAATGTTAACGATAATCCATTCTGCGCCCGCAGCCTTCGCTTGCTCCGCATCCTGCTTCATCCATGCTACTTGTTCCGCGGAGAAGTTCGCATATTCGCTCGAATCCTCATTGGAGTTAAGCACGATGAAGTGCGCATTGCTATAGTCGTAAGAGTAATATGCGCCGGTTACGGTTGCTGCATGATCCGGCTGTTTCACATTGAAATGCTCGTAGAAAGCATAATTCCTATTCTCGTGATTGCCCGCGGACGGAGCGATCGTTGTATTCAATAGACTGGACTGTGAATGGCCAAGCAGCCAGTTCCACTCCTGCTCCGACGTACCGTTCTCTACCACATCCCCGTTATGAACAACGAATTTGGCATCAGGGATCGTAGCGAGCGCCTTGGACAAGGTGGCTGCCGACAGCATCGCCTCGTCTTCTTCCTTCGCTTGCGTATCCGTCAGGTCGATGAACGAGAAGGGGCCGCTTACAGGGGCCGTTTCGAAGGTTCCTACCTCGCTCCAGATGTTCAAACTTTCGTCCCCGACTCTGAAATAGTAGGACGTATCCGCCGCTAAACCTGTCGCTTCCGCTTTATGAACATGTTCGCCTGGTGAGTTCGAAGAGACCGTAGTCCGGCCGCTGAACAATTGCGCTTGCGCGAAATCAGGCGCACTGCCGCGATTCTCTACAACCTGTACATCGCTCCGGGACGATCCCAGCGGAGTATACCATGTAAAGCCCTTGGAGCTTGTTGCATCTCCATAGAAGGTTACCGTAATCTTCGAGATATCCAGCACCGGAGCCTGGGCTAACGCGATCAGCTCCATATCGAAGTATAGATCCGAGCTGCCGTCGCTCTGCTGGTGAACCTCGACTGCAATTTCGTTGTCACCGTCCTGAAGGTATGTTTTCAGTGGTTGAGTCAGATCCACATCCGCATACACAACCGGCAGGTCCTTGTTGGAGGTAGCTTGGTGGAGTATGTAATCTCTCCTTCCGGCATGCCCATACGTCTGATTTCATGTCCGTTTACGTAAAGTACGGCACCGTCATCAATGCCAAACGTTCCGAGAATCTGGCCGTAACCGTCGATTTGATCCTTGTTGACCTGAAGATTCGTACGGAAGTACGTCGTGGTGTGTTTGAGACTTTTGTTAGCACCATAGTCCACTTCGGTCTGAAGCGGTCCAAATTCAGGGGTGGATATGCCCTTTCCGTTATCCTTATATCCGAATGGAGCCAGTCCGGAACTCCATGAGGAATCATCGTAGGTCGCACGCCAAACGGTTGTTAAATCCTGACCCTGATCAAAATACTTCCACTGAGCATTACGCTGTAGCAAAATATCCGGTTGGTCCTGCGTTGCGGCTTCCACCGCCGCCGGGGATCCAATACCTGCAAAGAATCCAAATACGAGTGCCGTGGATAACAGCATCGATAATAGCTTTTTGTACATGTGCTTAATCATTATTCTCTCCTTTTATTATGTAGGATGGGTCTGCATGAAGGCTCTCAAACAGTTCCATCATAACAACGGGAGATTAATGGCTTGTTATCCTAACGTAAAACTTATGTAAATAATGACACTTATACGATCTGTTCGCTCCTTGCCTTCGTCCTCCTTCCTTAAAAAAACGAAAAGCAGCGCGAGAAGAAACCCTCGCCCTGCTATATTAACCAAGAATGCTATCCTTCCGAAGGATACCGAAGTCCCCACTGCCCTCGAATCTGATCGAGCAGTTTCATGATCTCCAGCGACTCATCCAACGATATCACATCGCTCTCAAGTCGACCTTCCAACAGGCACCGTCCCACTTCGTATGCTTCATAGTGATACCCCTTCGCTTGACGATCATCGGTAACTTGTACCGGCTCTGCTCCATCTACATAAAGTGAAGCGGTTGTTGCATTCAAGAAGGACGGCACATGGATATGTCCCTTCGTTCCATATATATAAGCTTCATTCGTCAAGCCAAGCCGAATGGCTCCGTTCAGCGATGCCGTCTTGCCCGATTCATAGGATAAAATAACCGAGAACTGCTCATCAACCCCCGTTTCGCCGATATGCGCGGTACTCCATATCTTCTCTGGCTCCGTCCCAAAGACCATGGATGCAAACGACACCGGATATATGCCCGCATCCAGCAGCGCACCTCCGCCCAGTTCCCGATTGAGCAGTCGACCTAGCGGATTCCAGCCGCTTCGAAAGCCGAAATCGGCCTTCAACAGCTGTACGTCACCGATCAGCCTTCGCTCAGCCATTCACGCACTTGCCTTATCGGCGGCAGGAAACGCGTCCACATGGCCTCCATCAGGAACAGCTTGTGTTCCTTCGCAGCCGCAATCAACTCCTCCAGCTCATCCCCGTTGATCGTGAAGGGCTTCTCGCACAGGACAGCTTTACCGGCTTGAAGACACAACATAACGTTGTCCCGATGGAGCGGATGCGGAGTCGCTATGTACACCACGTCGACATCGGGGTCTGACACAAGTTCCTCATAACTGCCATAGGCCCGCGGTATGTCGTATTTCGAAGCAAACTCTCCTGCACTGCTGGCCGTCCGGGATCCCACAGCGAGAAACTCGGCATTCTCCACATACGCCAGATCCGCTGCAAACTGCTCCGCAATCCAGCCGGTCCCCATGATTCCCCATCTCACTTTGTCCTTTAGCATCATATATCCTCCTCTTCTTCTCCATGTTTCGGTCTTGCTAGATCGTGTAGAAGCTATCTCGCTCCACCTTGCAAATTCTCAGGCCAAAGCTGTTATACCACTCGTTCTTGCCCCGTTCCTGGGCTACCTGATGCGCGGCATTCTCTTTCCATAGACGAATAGCCTCAAGCGAGTCCCAGTATGATACCGTAATCCCCAGGCTATCATCTCGAGCGGACTCCACGCCCAAATAGCCGGGCTGCTTGGCCGCAAGTTCTTCCATTTTGTCAGCCATCTCGCCGTAACCCCGGTCCCCCTCTGTCCGTGTGGATACAAAAATGCAGGCATAATAGGGTGGATTGGGCGTCCTCGCATATCCAGCCATCACATTCACACTCCCTTAATCTGCTCTCGCTTGTATCCATTATAGATCAGTCTGAGCCAATCTTTAACTATAATCAGGTAAAAAAAACGCTGCTTCCACTCGGGTAAGAGGGAAACAGCGGCTTCAATTCATCCTTGCTTTTACTGAAGCTTGCTCAGCAAATGATAGATGACCTGCGCGCTCTCTGCACGCGTGGTCAGACCTTCCGGTGCGAAGCGGCTTGCGCTATGCCCCTGTATGAAACCGAGTGCATAGGCCGTTTCAATCGCTTCTTGAGCCCAGCCAGGCGCATCGGATAAATCCGTGAACGGACTTCTCGATGTCGTGGTTTCCTCCTGCTCGTTCATCGCATACGCATAAGCACGTACCATCATCGCAGCCATTTCCTGACGCTTAATCGGCGCATCGGGCGCAAAGGTATCCTCGCTTCGTCCATTCACGATACCGGCTTGAACGGCTGCCGCCACGGCATCCGCGTACCACTTATCAGCGGCAACATCGGTAAATGGCAGTGCCGCCTCCGCTGGAAGATCGAGAAGTCGAACCAGCATAGCCGCAAATTCGGCCCTCGTTATGCGTTGGTTCGGTCCGAAGCGATCAGCACTTATACCTTCTACGAGTTGCTTCGCCGCGAGATCGCCAATCACTTCTGCTGCCCAGAAAGAGGACGGCACGTCGGTAAAGCTCTTCTCGAAATTCAGCAAGCCATATGTGCTGAAGTGCGTAACAGCCGCGGCAATTCGTCCGTCCTTCTTGACACCTCCGATATAATCCAACGCACCTGTAGGGAACAGACCGTAAAGTGCGGTTCGTTTGCTATCGGTACCTGGCTTGATCGGCAGCTCGAGCATGATCGGTTGCTCGAATTCCTTTAGGCTGACCACCTTGCCAGCCGCGGTAGTCAGTTGCAGCTCGAACATGATCCAGACTCCTGCCGTACTCAGCTTCGCTCCGGATGTCCGGGCAGCCTCGGCAAGGCGTTTATTCGCATCTGCCTCCTCCAAGGTGGTGGCAGTCAGCGTGATTTGGGCCGTATCAAGTGCTGTATCTCCCGCCAGACCGCTTAACTGACGCAGCACTCCTGACGGAATCCGCATCCCCATATTCCTTGCCTCGATCTGAATAACGCCATCCCGTATCAGTTCTGCCGCATTACCCGGCAGCGTAAGATCCGTAAAATCTTCTTCCAGCTTCAGAGTCACTTGTCCATGCACAAGTTGGCTTACAAGTTCACTCCCCGTCATATTCAAGCTGCCCGAAGGTGGTACAACTGGCGGCTGCACGGGTGGCGGAGTAACGACCGGCGGTTGCACGGGCGGATCAACCGGTGGATCGACTGGCGGTTCCGGTCCCGGGTTGCCGCCTCCGCGAGGAACTACCTTCACACGAAGTTCAGACTTCAAGCCGTTATAGGAAGCCGATATGATCGTCTCGCCTTCGGCTATAGCTGTGATCACTCCGGTCATATCTACCGCCGCCACATGAGCTTGGGTGCTCTCGTACGTGACGCCTTCCACTAAACGGATGCGAGTCCCATCCATATATACCGCTTCGGTAACCGTCGCGGCGGTCTCACCGACTTTTAGTTCTGAAGCACCCGTAAGGACAATCGATTCGATCTCTCCTACGGGAACGCGATCCACCACAATGTGCACATCCGCATATACGTTAGGTGATACGCTGCTGGTTACTCTGACCACGGCTTCGCCAAGTGCCTTGGCTGTTACGAACCCGTCATCAGTCACGCTTACCACATCCTGTGGTTCAGAGCTGTACACAGACCAGACTACTGTTGCTTCAGCACCGCTTGGCTTCACCTCGGCTTGCAACTCCTGGCTTTGGCCCACGGCCAAAGTCAGCTCGTCCGGCATGACCACAATCTCTTCCGGTTCTGGCTTCGGAGTCTTATCCGACTTGGAGAGTGTCAGATGGTCAACCACACGACCGCCAACCGTCTTGGTGATATACTCCAGTTCGTCTCCCTTCACCTCAATCGATGCATACATCTGCGTCTGTTCCTCGTCAATAACCTCATGCCAGCCGCGCTCCGTATGCGAGTAGAACTTCGGACCCGAAGAGCCCGCTACCACATAGACAGTACCTTGACCATCCGGTGCAATCTGGCCATTCTTCATAGGGTAAGAACGATAATAGATGTGGTCATGTCCGTTCAAGACCAGATCCACGCCGTGCTCCTCCAGCACGGGAGCCCAAGCGTCCCGCACCTCCGCCGAATCGTAGATGCTGCCATACGGTCCTCGGTGGAAGATGGCGATGGTCCATTCCTTCGTATTGTCAGCCAGATCCTGCTGGAGCCACACCTTCTGCTCCTCCAGTTGATATTCGCTGTTCAGCATCACGAAATGGATATTCTTGTAATCGAAGGAGAAATTCGTGCCTTTCAATGGCTCAATGCCGTTACCCGGCTGATTAAAGTGGGCAAGAAAGTCACCGTTCTCCTTGCTGCCCATCACTTCATGATTGCCAATGGCTGCAACTAACGTGGTCTGCATGAAATGCTGCTGCGCTTCAGCAAACCAATAATTCCATTGTTCCTCGACAAAACCTTTATCGACCATATCGCCCGCATGCACCATGAATTCCGAATCCGGGTGCTCGGCAGCCGCCTTATCGATCGTATTGCCCCATAATTCGAATTCCTTAGCCGATGCGGCTTGAGAATCGGCAAAATACAAAAATTTCGTTGTATCGCCAGAGGCATCTGTCGTGCGGATCATGCCCTGCTCGCTGTAGTGTCCTTGACCATCCCCTACGCGGTACACGTATTCGGTGCCAGGCTCAAGACCGTCCACCGTTACTTTATGCGTCCTCACCGAGCCCAGATCCAGCGTATGGTACAATTCGGCCGTCCCGCTTACCTTCTGCACGTTCGGAGCATCGAAGGTGGTGAACTCGGATTTCTTCGCCAATTCGACCACGCTCTGTTCAATGGATGGCGTCGTATGCCAGTTGAACCTGCGAGAGCTGGTCGGATCCTCCCCCATGCCGACACTTATGTTAGTCGGCGTCGGCGTTCCGGCTAATGGAGATACTTTGAACGCTATCGCCGGGCTGTACTGGTTATCCTTAACCGCTTGAACGGTATAGGTTCTAATCTCGGAGGTCAAGACGTTCGTTCTCAAAATACCGGTAGGGTCCGTAGTGCCGACCAGATTGTCGTCCGCCATAATCAGCACGTCTGCGGCAGGTGCCCCCTGTTCGTCCGTTACCTTAAATTCCGTCTCATATCCTTCTACGATTCCTTCTTCGTTCCAGTTCAGGCTGTAATGATTCGCAATCCGCGATTCCAACGGCAGGCCGAAGAAAGAGAACTCCGTACTGCCTGAATCAACGAATGATACGCCACCGGATAACAGCTTGATGATGTTAGCGCCAGTGGCCACCTTTTTTACGTCATACCGTACCGATGCGATGGAATCGTCATCACGTAAACCCGCCATATGAATAGACGACCAGGTTACGTTCACCGTTCCCTTCGTCTCGTCAATATCCGCAGCCACCTTGGAAGAGTCCAATTTGTCTCCGATCACGAGTTCCAGGTTCTCCACCTTGGCAGGATCAAATTGAAAGTCAATATGACCGCTATGGATTTGTGATGCCTGCACGCCTCCGATATCCACGCGATAACTATTGCCGGCATAAACCGTATCCGGCGTATCATATACAATCTTCGCTGCTCCCGTATTAACAACGAAGTTCCACGTCTCCGTCGTTTGGTTCCCGGATAGGTCACGCACGTTAACGCTCGCCTGATGTACACCATCAGCAAGCGGAACCTTCGGGGTGTAGTGAATCCGTCCTTCCGGAGGATAGAGCGTATGCTCCACAAGCACGCCGTCCAGATAGAAGCGGATTTTGTCAGGATCAATAAGGGTCGTGCCCGGATGCTCAGCCGGATCATAACCCGCATCTTCGGCGTAGACGATAATTGTCGGCTGATTGCTCTGTATCTCCTCACCATTGGCAGGGGAGAAGCCCTTCATGATCGGGGGCTCGATATCATCGTCAGCCGGACCGTACAGCGCCCGGATTTCATCAACGTAGATGGCCCCGGCATCCTTCCTGTCGTTGCGCGTCTCCATGTAACGAACCGGCATGTCCATCACCAGCGGAAGCGTTCTTCCCTTCGGCACGTCCACCTCAAGATATTTCCATCCCGTGAAATTAACGCCTTCACTCTGCTCGGTCATATTTAGCGGAATCGTTCCCTTGCTGTCACGGAGCTGGACCCGGAGCCAGTGCTCCTTGCCGTCCCCGTAGACCCACATGCTGATCTTCTCCGGGTAACCCGGTATTTCAATATTCTCAGCAGCACTCTTCGTCTCCAAATAAGCACCCGATGTCCCCGTCGTACCCGTAAAATCATACTCCAGTTTCAAGGCCCCATTGCCTGAACGGATGTAGGTCTCATCGGTCTCGATCGATACGCTCGTCGATTTAAACAGAGCGCCTGAGCTTGGTTTATAACGATCCAGGCCGTTCTCGAAGTCTTCCAGCATGACCGGCGGCAAGCCCACGTTCACTTCGAGCGTTGCTTCCACATTTCCGTATTGGACTTGAATCTTCCCGCTCACATCTTGCTCGTTCGTAGCCGTGAACACGCCGTTCTCATCGATGGTCCCGATCTCTCCCACCGTACTCCACTTGAAGCGGTGGTTATCCGCTTGAACGACTTGACCATTGCGGAGCGCACTCACCTTAAGCATCTCGCTCGAACCCGAGGAGAATGCCCTAACCTTATCCTTAAACGCCAAAGCCGTAAGATCATCCACGATTTCCAGCTTGGCTGTGCCGCCCAAAGCACCCGATAGGGCTGTAACTTCGGTGATTCCAACCTGCTCCCCTGCCGTAAATTCACCGTTGGCCGCTATCGTGCCAAAAGCGGAATCCACCTGCCAAGTTACATTCTCATGGATCTTGGCCGGATGGATGAAATCATCCACGCCCGCGGCTTCGAAAGTCGTGGAAGAACCGGTCAGCACCCGCTCCAGCGTTGGGGAAACCACCAGCTTGCTTGCCGTTCCCTCCGGCGCTTTGTTAACGAGCAGTATACCGTTGGCCGTCTTGCGCTCTCCTCCATCGGATGGAGAATTCAATACCTTCCGTGTCGTTTCGCCCGGCAAACGGGCGACGAAAGTGGCCGAACCGCCTCCATCCAGGTTAAGGGCGTTCACGACGCCGAGCTCTTGCAGCATCTCGCCAAGCTCGATATAGTTCACGCCTTCACTGAAGCCAGGCTGCCGCCCGTCCACCTCGAACAGTACGATGGAGCCGTCTGCCTTCGTCCCGACCACGGTCCTTGGATGAACAGCTGGATCTGGATGCTGCTGTACCGCGCCATCCTTCACCAACATCACCGTACCGCCAATTGCCATCGTAACGTCGTTCCACTCGCCTTCCAGCTCGAAGCTTGCCGTTACCTCATCGCCCGGCTTAAGATGCTCGACCTTGCCGCGCTGCGTTCCCGAAGCAGACAGTACGACCTGATTCGGGGCGATCGGAGAATTGCCGCGATCCGGTTGGACGGAAGCTACCTTCATCGTTAACGTCTCGCCACTGGCGACACTTCCGCTTACCACGTCGAGAACGACCTCGATCCCCAAATTATTCGTCATCGTGGAACCGTGAAACTTATCCGTGTATAGCACGAGTGCGTCATTGCCGCGCATCCTGTTGATCGAAGTGATCGGAGTCTCCGCTCCTTGAATCGACAAGCTGCGGGTCAATTTCGGAATTCCATACAGAGTGGTCCCGTCTGCCTTGACTCCGAATGCATTGCGTGTGCTGGGCGGATCCGTGAGCAGTTCCCCCTCACCCATGAACAATCCAAGCGGAATGCCGGTCGACATATCATAGAAATCGCCGTTAACGGCCGCAATGACCCGATTCCCCTCCTGATCAGCGTCCATGGCCATTTGGCTGACGCCTTGCATGCCATAGACTTTGCCATCGGTCAGCCCGGGCTGAAGAGCGAGATGACCGTCCGTAGGATCGAACTCCACCATGTGGACCTTCTGCTCACCGCCGCCCTTCTGCATATTAGCCCACGTATATGTAGCGCCCGGTCCGATCTCCATCTGCCGCATATCGATAACGGATGAAGCATCCGCATCACGCTGGGCCGCGGCAGCCTGCCCTTGTATTCCAGGAAACAGCAGAGAAAGAAGCATCACTCCGCTGAGCAGGGACGACATTCTCTTTTTACTCCTGAACATGTACATCAATTCCTCCTTATCCCGTTGAAGTATTTACAAAAGTATAGCGATAGCTTGTTAACTCCACCTCCGTTATGTGTAAGAGTAGGGTTAATTCCGATTCCATGATGCTCCCCTCTTTATCATAGTGAAATATTATTTCAAATTACAATACATTTTGTAAAATTTTATTTTATTTTTATAGCAGGAATTTGAGATCGATTGCCGTAATAGAAGCCTTTCTCCTCGATTTAAATTAAAGAACCCCTCAAATCCACCGGAAAGCGGAATTGAAGGGTTCAAGGAATGTTACTTATTTCTTCTGCGTGACATTGCCTTTGGAATCGATCTTGGCATTGTATGAGAATTTATTCAGCATGGCGATGATGTTCTGATTGTAGTTGTTGTTCATTAAATTCGGCTGTCCGCCGATGATTTTGACTGGTGTGACCTTGCTTTTTATGCTCGATCCTTTAATTTCAACATGCACCATCATCGATAGCAGCGTCTTGTCACCGCCTCGGGTTGAACGGTTGAACACAAAATTCCCGAGTGAATAATAGATCGGTTTGTTCTTGTAATACTCGATCCCCATCAGCGTATGGCTGTGTGATCCTATGATGATGTCTGCTCCGGCATCAATCATCTTCTTCGCCATCGCGCGCGCATAATCCTCAGGGTAATCGGCGAATTCCTGATTCCAATGAATATACACAATCGTATAGTCATTGTTCTTCGCCGATTGTTTGATGTGGCTGATCATCGGCTCCATCGTATACGCCGACGCAGCTCCGGGATGGTCTTTGCCCGCTATCCAGGACGTATCCGAGAGCACCCGGCTCACCCCAAGCACGGCGATTTTCTTGCCCTCAATGGTCTGAACATAGGGCTTAAAAGCCTCATCGATATCCCGTCCGGCCCCCGTGTATCCGATGCCGTTGCGCTTTAGATGGGTCAGCGTATCCAGCATCGCCTTCGGACCATAATCCAGAATGTGATTGTTGGCAAGCGTCACACCATCAATGCCTGCGTAGGTTAATCCCTCCAGCGTCTCCGGTTTGGAGCGGAAAGCAAACGTCTTATTCGCTTTTGTACCGCGTTCCGAGACCGGGGTTTCCAGATTAGCGAAAGCCATGTCTGCTTTTTTCAATATGGGAGCAACCTTCTCGAAGGGAAACTTGTTGCCATAACGCGCGATCTGATTGCCTACAAAGCCATCCAGCAGAATATCTCCCACGAATATAAGTTCAATCGGCTTCGTGGATTTAGGCTTCGCTTTATCCGTGTTGGGTTTCTCTGACGTGGGCTTAGCAGAAGCAGCGACGGCACCTTTATTCGCATTGACTTGAGTCTCTTTACCAATTGAAGTTGCAGCGGATACCCCAGGAACGGGAAGAATTAAACAGCAGGCCAAGACAAGACTTAGGACTCTCTCCATAAATGCACCTTCCTCCCCTTGTTATTCAAGATGTAATCTATGTGTTATCTATTTACCCACTACGCTAATTGTGAACGACTTCCAATCGAACATGTCACCATCATAGACAGCGGGACGAGCCCAAAAGTTTCATTTTTTCCAAAAATGATTGAAATCGAAACCAAATGATCATATATTTATACTATTCGTAATCAAAATAGCATATTTAATTGCGTTATTTCATGTACTATCCGAATGGCGAAGTGGAGGAATCGTAGCAGGGGGAGTGATAATATGGAAAATTCATCGTCAACCGAACGTCCGTCCTCAAACCTGGATGACATCGATCATCAGATCATTACCATGCTGGGTAAGAACGGGCGTATGTCCTATACCGACTTAGCCAAAGAGATCGGTCTGTCGCGTGTAGCCGTTCAGGCAAGAGTCAGTTCATTGCTGGATAACGGCGTCATTGAACGGTTTGCGGCGGTTATTAATCCGGAGAAAGTCGGCATATCGGTCTCGGCCTTTTTTAACGTTGAGGTAGAGCCGAAGCATTTGCAGCAGGTCGCGGACGCGCTCGAGAACGAGCCTTACGTCACCAGCCTGTATCATATGACGGGACCAAGCAAACTGCATATGCACGGTTTGTTTGTCGATCATAAGGAGATGGAAATGTTCCTGAATGAAAAGCTATATCCGCTGCCAGGCATTACGAGCGTGGATACCCAAATCTTAATTAAACGGTACAAGAGCCGGATGGGCATCCGGCTGTGAGTCTGCCCCAAATGCCACAGAGAGGAAAGTTAACTTGAGTACAAACAACAATCCCTATTGGGAACTAACGATCGGCATGTTCCGCACCGGTATCCTTGGTTATGGCGGTGGCCCCTCCGTGATTCCGCTCATCCGGCATGAAGCCGTCATCCGTTACCGCTGGCTGAACGATGATGAGTTCGGAGAAGTGTTGGCGTTGGCTAACGCCTTGCCGGGACCCATCGCAACGAAGATGGCGGCCTATCTTGGTTATCGCGAGAGGGGAACTCTCGGCGCTGTTCTCGCCGTCCTTGCCCATATACTGCCTACGTGCATCGCCATGGTCGCGCTGCTGTCGGCCGTCACTTTTCTTAGCAGCTCGAAGGTGGTAGCCGGCATGATCGCCGGGGTAACGCCTGTTATTGCCGTGATGCTTGGCACGATGGCTTATGAATTCGGCGAGAAAGCGGTGAAGGGGCTTGGCAAATACGCCGGCGGCGGATTTTTTGTATTGTCATTCCTGCTGTTGGAGACGGTTCAGATTCATCCGGCTATCGTGATTATGCTGTTCCTGGCTTATGGAACCGTGCACTTCAAGACCGTGTCCAAGCTAAAAAAACAACGCCGGGATAAGGAGGACTCCGCCTAATGGAAGAATGGCTGCAGCTTCTGATCAGCTTCTTCGTTACGAACGTGCTCGGTTACGGCGGAGGACCCGCCTCCATCCCGCTGATGTACAAAGAAATCGTGACGAACCATGGCTGGCTTACCGATTCCGAGTTCTCCAACATGCTGGCACTGGGCAACGCTCTGCCCGGACCGATTGCTACGAAAATCGCCGCCTTCGTCGGGTACGACGTGATTGGATGGTTTGGCATGACCATTGCGGTGCTTGCTACCGTCGTGCCATCGGCCGTTGCGCTGATCTGGCTTCTGAATCTGTTGCAGAAATATCGGACTTCACCCGTAGTCAAAGGCATGACCCTGCTCGTACAACCGGTCATCGCCATCATGATGCTCACCCTGACGTGGCAGATCGGTAAGACGTCCGTCATCTCGATCGGCTACTTGCAATCACTAGGTATCGCCGCCGTCGCCTTCTGGGCTATGAACATCCGCAAAATTCACCCGGCTGTCGTCATTGTCGTCGCTTTTGCTTATGGCGGACTGGTGCTGTCGCAGGTAGTGTAAGCTAGCTGCGACAACAAAGGCCACAGGTCCCTCTCAGGGATCTGTGGCCTTGTTTGTGCTCGCATTCACTCCCACAAGTCCCTCTCAGGGATCTATGACCTCACTTTTGCTCCATTTCACTCCCACAAGTCCCTCTCAGGGATTTGT
>NZ_BAZR01000034.1 GCF_001315105.1 Paenibacillus sp. JCM 10914
ATATGCGCACAGATTTTCTGGATTATACTGCTTGGGCTTAGGTGATACTATACGACAGCATTATGAAATGGAGTTGCGAGTTGCCTGGATGTCCCAAAAGTTAATGGTAGACCAGGGTGGAATCGGGGATCCCCTCCATTATATAGAAGAAAACAGGCTGTTTTGTCTTTGCTGGGTAGACAGGGTGACGTATGGGATGGACCCTGATCAGACCTAGAAATAGGGGCAATTCAATCCTTGACAGCCTATGGGCCCTTTGCTAAGATGGCAATAATATATTTTTCTGAAAATAATGAAAATGCCGTCCGGTCCAGCGCCAGGCAGTTATTGTAGTCCGCAGGAAGACGACAAAAAGGAGGAATAACCCAGGTGTGGGAAGATAAGTTTAGCAAGGAAGGCTTCACCTTTGACGATGTTTTGTTGGTTCCTAGAAAATCCGAGGTACTTCCAAAGGAAGTGGATGTCAGCACCAAGTTAAGCGAGCAGGTAAAACTGAATATCCCTCTTATTAGCGCAGGAATGGACACGGTAACGGAGGCTCCTTTGGCCATTGCGATTGCCAGAGAAGGCGGAATCGGCATTATCCATAAAAATATGACGGTTGAACAACAAGCTGAAGAAGTCGATCGCGTAAAGCGCTCCGAAAGTGGTGTCATTACGAACCCGTTCTCGCTGCATGCGGGACACCTGGTCTCCGATGCTGAGAAACTGATGGGTAAATTCCGCATCTCTGGCGTACCGATCGTGGATGAAGATAACAAATTGATCGGCATCCTGACCAATCGCGATTTGCGTTTCATTCATGATTATAACACGGTGATTAGCGAAGTTATGACAAGTGAGAACTTGGTTACGGCTCCAGTAGGTACAACGCTTCAAGATGCCGAGACGATCCTTCAGAAGCATAAGATCGAGAAACTGCCACTGGTGGACGAGGATAACGTGTTGAAGGGGCTTATCACCATTAAGGATATTGAGAAAGCGATCCAATTCCCTAATGCTGCGAAAGACGCGCAAGGACGACTGCTCGTAGGTGCAGCTATCGGCATCTCCAAGGATACGTTCGAAAGAGCGGAAGCCTTGGTTAAAGCAGGCGTGGACGTGATTACGGTTGATTCGGCGCATGGTCATCACATCAATATCATTGATGCGGTTCGCAAGCTGCGCGAGCTCTATCCAGAACTGACCATCATTGCGGGCAACGTGGCGACGGGTGAAGGAACACGTGAACTGATTGAAGCTGGTGCGTCTGTCGTTAAGGTCGGAATTGGTCCTGGTTCGATTTGTACAACCCGTGTTATTGCAGGGATCGGGGTGCCACAGATTACGGCCATCTATGACTGCGCAACGGTTGCCAAGGAATATGGCATTCCGATCATTGCTGACGGTGGCATCAAGTATTCCGGTGAGATTACGAAGGCAATAGCTGCAGGTGCTAGCGCGGTTATGCTCGGCAGCATGTTTGCCGGTACGGAAGAGAGTCCGGGCGAAGCTGAAATCTACCAAGGACGTCGTTTCAAAGCATACCGGGGTATGGGATCCATGGCTGCTATGAAACAAGGAAGTAAAGATCGCTACTTCCAAGATGACGATAAAAAGTTGGTGCCTGAGGGCATCGAGGGTCGGGTAGCCTACAAAGGGCCGCTTGCGGATACGATTCACCAACTTATCGGCGGTTTGCGTTCGGGTATGGGTTATTGTGGCACAGCGAATCTGCATGAATTGCGTAACGAGACCCAGTTTATCAAAATCTCAGGAGCCGGTCTCCGCGAGAGTCACCCGCATGATATTCAGATTACGAAAGAAGCGCCAAACTATTCTTTGTAAACTTACTTTGGCCAAGCAATTCAGGATTAATTAAAATTTATGGTTCTGCGAAAGACAAGCGAGAGTAAATTACTCCCGCTTGTCTTTTTTTGATACCCCCCTATGATAGAATAGAACAAGTTAATGACTTATTGAGAATTAGAGGGGAGTAATTCCATTGAAAGAGAAGTCCAACAAGAAGAATAAGCGCCAACGTTTGCAGCGTACGCTTGCATCGGTGATGCTGTTTAATATATTGTGTTTATCTACCCTGCCGGCAGCAGCAGCACCTTACACGCTAGCTACAGCAGAGACTCCGGCAACGACTGAAGATACCGAGAATCAAGGGACTGCAACGCCTGGTAAGGCAGACAAGGTTCCTTCTATTGAGAACTTGGGCTTGGTTGTAGAATCGGCGGTTCTGCTTGAGCCTTCGACAGGACAAGTTCTACTGGATATTAATTCCGCTGAAGCTTTACCTCCTGCCAGTATGGCCAAGATGATGACGGAGTATCTCGTAGCGGAGCAAGTGAAGCAGGGCGAACTCTCATGGGATACTATGGTAACCGTAAGAGAAAATGCATCCAAGGCTGTCGGATCTAGAATTTTCCTTGCTGAAGGAGATCAACATACGGTTAGAGATCTTTACATAGCCATGGCCGTGGGTTCAGCGAATGATGCTTCCATAGCGCTTGCTGAGCACATCGCTGGCTCTGAAGCCGAATTCGTTATCATGATGAATGAGACGGCTAAGCGGATGGGCATGGAGACGGCTCATTTTATTAATTCAACGGGTCTTAGCCGCGCGGACATGCCAGAGAAATACCGCCCCACTGAAGATCGTGAGACTTTAATGTCGGCGATGGACGCAGCGATTCTGGCGATGAACATCGTAGAAGATCATCCAGACTTCGCTGATGTTACGGCAATGCAAGAATATAAATTCCGCGAACGTGACAAGGATCCGATCGTTAATTTGAACTGGATGTTGGAGGCGAATAAGGACATTACCAACTTCCGTGCGTATGCTTATGAAGGACTAGATGGCTTGAAGACGGGACATACCAGTGCGGCGGGATACTGCTTTGCCGGAACGGCTGAGCGCGATGGCGTTCGTCTGATCAGCGTTGTTATGGGTACCAAAAGCAATGCTGATCGTTTCAAAGAGACCCGCAAAGTCTTAGACTACGGTTTTGAGAACTTTGAAGTGAAGGAAATCCTTCCTGCGAGCACAACGGTGGAGGGACTGGAAACGGTAGGTGTCAAAAAGGGGAAAGAGAAGCAAACCGCTCTGGTTACCGATAGACCGGTTACGTTCGTTGTGCCTAAAGGATCCGATGGCAGTAACGTGACTTTCGCAGGAGCCCTAGAGAGCGAGACGTTGACGGCTCCAGTTGCTACCAACACCAAAGCAGGGACCGTTACTTATGAATACAAGATTGAGGGCCTCAAGGAAGTACAAAAGAAGACCGTTAATCTCGTGACTTCGGAAGAAGTCGAGAAGGCTGGTTGGTTCAAGTTGTTCCTACGAGCAATCGGAGAGTTCTTCTCCGACCTATTCGATTCTATTAAGAATCTTTTTTAGAAAAATATAAATCCGAGTAAATGGGTTGCCTATTTACATTTCATACGGTAAAATATCGAGTTAGATTCAATGATGATTGAGCATTTTTTGACTAAATCTGTCGTGATAGAAACTTATAGATCGATATGATACAACATAAACAATTGGGAGGCTGGGGGACATGGAAACAGGAACATCTACTGTAAAAAGAGGTATGGCAGAAATGCAAAAGGGCGGCGTCATCATGGACGTCATGAATGCGGAACAAGCGAAAATTGCTGAGGCTGCTGGTGCGACGGCGGTTATGGCATTGGAGCGTGTGCCTTCCGATATTCGTGCTGCCGGGGGAGTAGCGCGCATGGCTGATCCGACCATTGTGGAGGAAGTTATGAAAGTTGTCTCCATTCCGGTTATGGCTAAAGCACGTATCGGCCATTATGTGGAAGCAAAGGTACTGGAATCGCTTGGCGTAGATTACCTTGATGAGAGTGAAGTGTTGACACCAGCGGATGAAGTGTATCATATCGACAAATGGGACTTCACGGTTCCATTCGTATGTGGTGCCAAGGATATCGGCGAAGCTTGCGTCGTATCGGTGAAGGCGCATCTATGATCCGGACGAAGGGTGAGCCTGGAACAGGGAACATCGTCGAAGCTGTTCGTCACATGCGCCTTATTAACAGCCAAATTCGTAAAGTACAGAATATGTCGAAAGACGAGCTGTATGCCGAGGCGAAGAATCTGGGCGTTTCCTACGACCTGCTAAAAGGTGTACACGAGACCGGTAAGCTTCCTGTCGTTAACTTTGCAGCTGGCGGCGTGGCGACTCCTGCTGATGCGGCACTGATGATGCATTTGGGCGCAGACGGCGTGTTTGTTGGATCCGGTATTTTCAAATCGGACAGCCCGGAGAAATTTGCGCGTGCGATTGTCGAAGCAACTACGCACTATAACGATTATAAACTGATCGCTGAGGTATCCAAGAACCTGGGTGCTCCGATGAAAGGCATCGAGATTTCCAAGCTGAGCCCGTCTGAGCGCATGCAGGATCGCGGTTTGTAAGAGAGAAGGGATAAGTATGAAGATCGGCGTACTGGCGCTTCAGGGTGCCGTAGCAGAGCATATACGCAGTATTACCCGTGCTGGTGCAGAGGGAGTTCCGATTAAGAAAGTGGAGGAGCTTGCCACTATCGATGGCCTGATTATTCCAGGCGGCGAGAGCACAACCATCGGCAAGCTGATGCGTAAATACGATTTCATGGAAGCGATCCGTGATTTCTCCGCGCAAAGCAAGCCAATCTTCGGCACTTGTGCTGGACTAATCGTGCTGGCAGAACGGATTCAAGGGGACGAAGAGGCCCATTTGAAGCTTATGGATATTACTGTGGCACGCAATGCGTTCGGTCGTCAGCGCGAAAGCTTCGAAACGGATTTGAGCGTTGTCGGCATTGAGGAGACGATCCGTGCCGTGTTCATTCGCGCACCTTTGATACTAAGCGTAGGTGCGGGTGTGGAGATTCTATCGACTTATAAGGATGAGATCGTGACAGCCAGACAAGGTCATCTTCTGGTGGCGTCCTATCATCCTGAATTGACGGACGATTATCGTCTGCATGCCTACTTTGTAGACATGGTAAGAGAACAGGCGAGCAGCTTCAAGAATAGTTACAGCAGAAGACATCTTGACTCTGAAGCAACATAGAGTCAAGTTGTCTTTTTCGCTGAAATGCAATAAGATTGTAACGTATGAATTATGAAGGAATTTAGTTGCTGGTCAAGGTTAATCTTGATTTAGCAGCTGTTTAGATATACCTTGTGGATGTTTTACTTTAGGAGGGTTCCCCGTGTTAGACGTAAAAATATTGCGCAACGAATACAGCCGTGTCGAAGAATCGCTGAAGAATCGCGGCAAATCCCTTGATTTGATCGCTGATTTTCCGAAGCTTGACGCCCGGCGGCGCGAGTTGCTGCAAGAGAGCGAAAGTCTGAAGAACCGACGCAATACCGTATCGGCTGAAGTAGCGAAACTGAAGAAGAACCGTGAGAATGCAGACGAGCTGATTCTGGAGATGCGTGAAGTTTCAGATCAGATTAAGGCGATGGACGAAGAAGTACGTGAGCTGGAAGCTAGTATTTCCGAGCTGACGCTGGCCATCCCGAATATTCCTCATGAGAGCGTGCCTGTGGGCGCATCCGAGGAAGAGAATGTAGAGCTGCGGCGGTGGGCGGAGCCGAGAGCGTTTGATTTTGAACCGAAAGCGCACTGGGAACTGGCTCAGAATCTGAATATATTGGACTTCGAGGCGGGTGCCAAGGTAACAGGTTCCCGGTTTACGTTCTATAAGGGACTCGGTGCGCGACTGGAGCGTGCTCTGATTAGTTTCATGATGGATCTGCACAGCGATAAGCACGGTTACGAAGAGATGCTGCCTCCATATATCGTCAATCGGGACAGCCTGTACGGTACAGGCCAGCTTCCTAAATTCGAAGAGGATTTGTTTAAGATTAGTGATACCGAGTACTACTTGATTCCAACAGCGGAAGTTCCGGTCACGAACTATCATCGTGAAGAAATCCTGAATGTAGAGGATTTACCGAAACATTACGTGGCTTACAGCTCGTGTTTCCGTTCCGAGGCAGGTGCTGCAGGCCGGGATACGCGTGGTTTGATTCGCCAGCATCAATTCAACAAGGTCGAGATGGTAAAAATCGTTCAACCGGAGACTTCCTTTGACGAGCTTGAGAAAATGACGGCTGACGCCGAGCGTGTACTCCAATTGCTGAACTTGCCATATCGTATTATGACCTTATGCACAGGGGATATGGGTTTTGGCTCGATGAAGACATATGATCTGGAAGTGTGGCTTCCAGAGAGTGGAGTGTATCGGGAAATCTCATCTTGCTCGAATATCGGAGACTTCCAGGCCCGCCGAGCGAATATTCGCTACCGTCCGGAGCCTAAGAGCAAGCCGGAGTTTGTGCATACATTGAATGGTTCTGGTCTAGCGGTCGGTCGCACGGTGGCTGCGATATTAGAGAATTATCAACAGGAAGATGGCACGGTTGTTATTCCGGAAGTGCTACGACCATATATGGGTAATGTGAGCGTTATTGAACAGAAGAAATAAATGAGTTGCTTAAATATATTGTCCTGTGGTATAATGATTTTTGCACGTGATTAATCGTTGTGCAAAGCATTTTTCCACCTGGAGAGGTACCGAAGCGGTCATAACGGGGCGGTCTTGAAAACCGTTAGGGGGCAACTCCACATGGGTTCGAATCCCATCCTCTCCGCCATACACCATCTACAATAACCGTTCCTAAGGGAGCGGTTTTTTTGCGTTCATAATTTTAAAAGATTTTGGCTACGTCCCATGCTCTTCTGTATAAAACATCCCTTATATTCGCAATTTATAATGTAGGGGAGGTGTGATAATGAGTTCACAAATAAATGTGGATCAGACAACATTGGTAAACGCTTGGCAAGAAAGATTACCTACCATCCTCAAGCCGGGTGATCATGCCGAAGTGGCAGCCGACGAGGGAAATTCTAACGCGTTACGCATTCATATCGGTGCAGCTGGACGTCAGGAGTACTCTTTTGATTTTCAATGCACTTATGTGGATTCAAGGGAAGTCCGTGTGGATTTGGTGGATGTCGAGCGAGATGGCGCAACGACCGATGAGCGCAGTGAGAACATTCAGGGCATGGTTGGTGATTATACGAGGCACATTCATGAGTGTGCACAGGCCTTGCAGCAGCTCACGCATCATTAACATTCACCGGTAACGGTATACAGGCTATGGCTAAGCTATCCGATTGCTCTAAGGGGAAGTACTGAACGAAACAGTTATGATTTCCCCACAGAGGATCCCTACATTCATGAATCAGGAGGTCTGCATGATGAGTAAGCCCAAAGCGATTCCGGTTCCAGAAGCCCAGGATCAACCCAAGCGGCACAAAGAGCATGATAAAAGCCAACAGGAACCGTTATCAGGTTCCCATAAGGCAAAGATTCATAAGCAAGACGGCCACTTTAATCCGGAAGGTTAATGCGAGTGGTTCCTGGCTTGATTGAGAGTTGCGAGCGTGAATAAGATCAATGACAAAGAACCGCCTGTCTGTCGATGAGCGGTTCTTTTCTCATTTCATGAAACCTTTTCATAAATATTCCGTATTAGACTACAAGTGTTATAACATTGGGCCCCAATCTAACAAGGCAAAATTAGAAATTCAAGAAGTTTAAGGTTAAGATGACTGGAAAAAGTAAGGGAATAAAATTACAGTAAATGTTCCAGAAAGTGTTTCTCATTTCAAAGAAATGGTTTATGATTAGAAGGTCTGTTATTTTTTCTGATGTTTGAGGGGAGAGAGATTTAGAATGAACAAGAAGTTTGCGACGATTATGCTGACATTACTGCTTACAGTAATGGTAGTGCTGTCGGGTTGCGCGAAGACCGAAGAACCTAAGGCAGCGATGACGAATGCTGCAAAGAATGCCATGCAAATGACGTCTTATGAGATGAAGAGCAAATTCGTGATCGAGGATCTTCAAATTAACATACCTGACGTTACTGGCGATCCAGGTGTTACACAAGCGATGACCATGCTAAAGAATGCTGAATTAACGGTTGATGGTATTTACCAGTCCGAGCCTCAGCAGATGGAAATGAACATGGGTGTTCATCTCAAGGGCGACATGGCAATGTCCATTAACGTAGACATGGTAATGACGCAAGAGAAGATTTACATCAAGATCCCAAGCATTCCAATGATTCCATTCCCAGAGGATGTTGTTGGTAAATTCCTGGTCATGGATCTGCAGGAGCTGGCCGAGCAATCTGGCGAGACCTTTAGTCCAGAATCTATGGATACTGAGAAGTCCCAGAAGTTCGTAAATGAAGTTCTGGAAGCATTGCTAAGCGAGTACGATCAAGCGAAATACTTCAAGGAGATTCCTGTGAAGGATGCAGGTCTTCCAGAAGGAGTAGAAGCGAAGCAAGTCGTACAATTTTTTGTAACCAACGACACCTTGGGTGAAGCATTAGAAATTATGGTAAACAACGTAGCACCGAAGGTTGTAGACATCGCAGGCAAGCCGGAGTATCGTGAATTGCTTGGTCTGACCGAAGCAGATATCGATGAAGCTAAAGCTGCGGTAGCTGAAGTAAACCAAGAAGAATTCCAAGCAGGACTTGAGGATATGAAGAAAGCAGTATCGATCAATACGTTCAACGTCAATACAGCCATCGATAAGAATGATTTCCCTGCTTATCAAGATGTAGTGATGAATGTTGATTTCAACGATCCGGAATCAAGTGAGAACGTGAAGCTGGCTATCAAAGGCAGCACGCAGTATATGAATATCAATGCGAAGCAAGAATTCAAGATTGGTATTCCTACAGACGAGAACGTGATCACGATGGAACAATTCGAAGAATCAATGAACCAGATGAGCACTTATTAATCATACGAATTCAGCACAAAACCCGGCCATCAATGGCCGGGTTTTGTGCTAGATGATGCTTTATTTACCTCGCAAGCGGCGGAAAAACTGAGTCAAAAGGCTGGCACATTCCTCCTGCAGCACACCGTGCGTCACAGAGGTTCTGTGATTAAAACGAGGCTCCTGCAGTAAGTTCATTAACGTACCCGCACAGCCAGCCTTCGGATCAATTGTGCCATAGATCAGTTCAGGCAGGCGCGACTGTACAATCGCGCCTGCACACATAGGGCACGGCTCGAGTGTGACATACAGTCGACAATCCAGCAAGCGCCATGCCCCGAGATGCTCGCTTGCCTCGCGAATAGCAATCATTTCGGCATGCGCGGTTGAATCATAAGTGGTTTCGCGTAGATTATATCCATGGCCAATGATTTTATTATCGTGTACAATAACAGCGCCAATGGGGACCTCTCCGAGTTCTTCCGCCTTTCTTGCTTGAGCGATCGCTTCACGCATCCAGAATTCGTGATTCAAGTTATCCACATTCGGTGGGTGTACATCATTCGTAAACAATAGTAGTTCTCCTTCAAAATGAGCAATATTTTAGGGGATATGGGGTCATTCACGGCTTATTTTCCTGGTATGGTTAGTTTTGATCCTCGTTGTGCAACGAACATTTATTCGTTTGTTAACATGTTGTGGACAATATTGTGGATATCTTTCTTTTTATGCACAAAGTTATGCACATTATCCCCAATGTGAGTGTGTATTTGTGCGCAACTTGTGGATATTATTTGTTGTGTAACCAAGATGACCTCTTTTATTGTAAAGTTTCCGTATTGCAATAGCAATCCATGATACGCTAAGTGGTTTGGGGTAGTAGGCTTGTCTTTTCAAACGTTCGTGATCAAGGTATCATGAGGATAACTAGATCTGTACATAGTCGATGTGATTAGCAGAAAGGTGAAGATGCTACTTGTCGATCAAGACGAAATTATCGTTGATCATGTCCATATCGGTCTTGTTTATTCTTCTGCTTAACATTACATTGAACTATTACACCACACAGGAAAATCTGCAGCAGGATAGTGAAACCAAGATGGTGATGACGGCGACTCAGATTGCCATTACGGTACAGCAGACTGAATTTAGCTCCGGTTATATGGATGAGATATTCGGAGATATGCTTAAGGTTGCTTCCATTAATGCAGCTAAAGAGCTCGATCCAGATATTCGAAATATTACGAATAAGCAGCTCGCAGAGCTGAGCCAAGAGATAGGCGTTACCCATATCTCATTGTTGGTCCGAACGTTAGATGATGTTGTGGTTGCCCGTTCTTCAGCGGCGGAGGAGATAGGCCTCTCCACTAAAGACTGGGGTTATTGGCACACGGCATTTCTTGAATTGTTCGAATATGAAAACGTCCAGTCCGTGCAGGAGGGACAACGTGGTAAGCATTTCTGGTCCGGTCCGTTTGAATTCTCTACGTCGAGTCCGGAGTCTATAGATAAATGGGGTTATTATTATGATGGGAAACGTAACTACATTATTGACCCTTACATAAGAAGTTCCGATATTAAGGATTTCATGAAGGTAACCAGTCCTGATACGGTGGTTGAAGAAACGTTAAAATCCAATCCCCGGATATTGGAAGTCACGGGCATTAACCCCGATACATTCGGTAATGATTATATGAGAGAGGATGGCAAGGATGCTATCCACTATAAGCTCGGCAATCGTCCGATCACATTCGGAACGTATCATTACGGAAGCCTTCAGGAGGACAAGAAGGCTGTTAGGCAGTCCATCGAAACGAATGATCATGTCGTGTTCGTAAGTACGATTCAGAATAAAAAGGTGCTGAAAAGCTTTATTCCGGTTACGTATGATGACAAACCTACCCAGGTCATTAGCGTGGTTATGGACTATGAGCCATATCGTCGGTCATGCGGGAACAGATGATCAGTCTTGTAGCGATATCGCTAGTGTTGCTTGAAATTGTAATTTTCGGAAGCTATATCGTTGCCGGTTATTTTACGAAGCCGATTCAAGCCATCTTAGGGACCGTTAACGACGTGGCTGATGGTCATTTCGACCGAAGGCTTGAAGTGAGCAGCAGAGATGAGCTGGGGCAGCTTGCAGGTCGCATTAATGCTATGACCCGCAATTTAGGCCATTACACGAGTCAGTTGAAGCAGATGGTAGATGAGAATCAATCGGTGAAAGAATATTTGGAATCGGTTATCAATCAGACGGCCGATGCTATTCATACAACAGATAATTATGGTCGAATCATCAGTGTCAATAAAGCGTTCGAGCAGTTGTATGGCTGGAAGTCACATGAAGTAGTCGGACGAATACCTGCTTTAGTGCCGTCAGAGATGGTGGAGGAAGAGGCCCAGCGGATTAAGAGGCTGCGGGATGGCGAGCGTCTGCCGCCGATTGAGACCATCCGGCTAGGGAAGGACGGCCATCCGATCGAAGTTAGCATCAGCACCTCGCTCGTACGGGACGAGCAGGGCGACATTACAACCATGATTAGCGTGTCCCGTGATGTAACTGAGCGGAATCGGATTGAGGAGCTGCTGCGCCGCTCTGAGAAGCTGAACACGGTTGGTCAACTGGCAGCGGGGGTTGCTCATGAAATACGTAATCCACTGACTACCTTGAGGGGATTCTTGCAACTACAGGGTCAGACACACCAGATAAATCTCGATCATATTCACCTGATGTTATCGGAGTTGGATCGGATCAACTTGATCGTTAGTGAGTTTCTAATTCTTGCGAAACCGCAAGCTATTCGGTTTCAAGTCCGAGACGTAAGGATGATTCTCGGAGATGTCATCTCCTTCTTGGACAGTCAAGCCCATCTGTATGGAATTGAGTTTAAGTTGAACTTTAATTCCGAGCCAACGCTGGTGCATTGTGAAGAGAATCAGCTTAAGCAAGTATTTATCAATCTGCTGAAGAATGCCATTGAAGCTATGCCGGACGGAGGTGTTATTCATATCGAGCTTGCGTTGACACAGATGGAGGAGGTTGAAATCATAATTCAGGATGAAGGACAGGGAATTCCAGACGAACTTATGCCGCATCTCGGCGAACCATTTATTACGAACAAAGAGACTGGAACAGGACTCGGACTCATGGTCAGTCAGCGTATCATTCAAGGTCACAGAGGAATGATGGACATTCAGAGTCAAGTTGATGTTGGAACAAAGGTTCGGATGATCCTCCCGGCAGTGAAGCAGGATGCAATCGAGACAGGAGAAGAATGACGACAGATAAGGGGATGGCAGACTTTGCGTATTAACAAGTTTATTAGTGAGACAGGCTACTGCTCCAGACGTGAAGCGGACCGGCTTGTGGAGAGTGGAAAAGTAACGATTAACGGTGTGGTGGCCGTGCTTGGAAGTCAAGCTGAAGAAGGAGACGATGTACGGGTTAACGGGAAGCCGCTGCAAGAGAAGAAAGGCCATGTCTACATCGCACTTCATAAACCGGTTGGCATTACCAGTACAACAGAACCTCAGATCAAAGGCAATATTGTTGATTTTGTAGGCCATTCCGAACGGATTTTTCCGATTGGACGATTGGACAAAGATTCTGAAGGGCTGATACTGTTAACGAATGATGGGGATGTCGTAAACAAGATTCTGCGTGCGGAAGGCAAGCACGAGAAAGAATATATTGTAACAGTGGATCGACCTGTAACAGAATCGTTTTTGAAAGGAATGGCAAGCGGTGTTAAAATCTTGGGTGAAGTGACGCTTCCTTGCGTGGTTACACGCATGTCAGAAAGAGTGTTCAGGATGATTCTGACGGAAGGCAAGAACCGTCAAATCCGCAGAATGTGCAGTGCATTCGGTTATGAGGTGCGCAAGCTGCAGCGAATTCGTATTATGAACATCCGTTTGGGTGACCAGCGCAAGGGATCATGGCGGGACCTAAATCAGCAAGAGAAGGAGGAGCTTGGACGTCTTCTAAATTACAGATTAGAGTAAGTAAGCATAAAAAAAACAACCGAACATCTGTCAGGGCAGAAGCTCGGTTGTTCTTATGCTCGTGCTGTATCCGTCTTGGGGCGACTAGTTCCCCTTGTCTACGTTGGTGAACGTTGCACTATCTTGGTATTTCCGTATAATAGATACTTCGACTCGGCGATTCTTGGCACGACCTGCAGCGGTCTTGTTGTCCGCTATCGGATGGTATTCACCGTAACCGATCGGCATGAAGCGTTTCGGGTCCAGAGCCGAGTTGGCCAGCAGTATTTTCATGAATTGAAGGGCACGATCCGAACTCAGATCCCAGTTGGATGGATATCTATAGTTCGAGATGGGGACGTTGTCCGTATGCCCTGATACGATAATCTCATAGTCAGGGAACTGCTGCAGCATTTGTGAGATCGCTTGCGCCAACTTCTGAGCCTCTGGCTTCACCACCGCCTCACCCGAAGGAAACAACGCGTTATCCCGAATGGTGATGACGAGCTGGGAGAGATTAAGCTTCGTATTTAGCTCTGTGGTTAGACCGTTGTTCTTAATGTATTCATCGAGCTGCTTCTTCAGCTTCTCCAGATCTTCCTGTTCCTGCTTCATCAACTCTGCCCGGCGCTGGTCAGGTGTTGAAGGAACGGGAGGGGTGGAGGCCTTATGATCTTTCAGAGTCGGTGGTTGATCGCTTGGTAGCGTCTTACTGTACTCCATTACACCAGTTCCACCGGTCAGAGCCATGTTGAACGCCTCACTCATTTCCTGAAATTTGCGTGCATCCGTCGCACTCATGGCGTAGAGCACGAGGAAGAGGGCCAGCAATAGCGTTAGCAAATCGGCGTAAGGGAGGAGCCATGATTCATCGGCATGCTCCTCATGGGGCTCGTGTCTAGTCTTTCTGCTCACTAGCACCAGCCTCCCTCTCATTGATCACAGCCCGCTCGGATGGTGTCAGGAATACCGAGAGTTTCTGATTAATCGCAATGGTCGACACACCAGATTGAATGGACAGCAAGCCTTCGACCATCATCAGGCGAATTTCAACTTCGCGTTTGGATAACCGCTTTAATTTGTTGGCAATTGGATGACAGATTACGTATCCGACAAAGATACCTAGCAGTGTAGCAATAAACGCTGCACCGATGGCAGATGCTAGTTCGCCCATATCTTCCATGTGGCTCAGTGCTGCGATCAGACCGATAACGGCGCCGAGTACCCCGAGCGAAGGTGCATACATGCCTGCTTGGGAGAAGATCAAAGCACCGGAGCGATGGCGCTCCTCTGTCGCGTGGATATCTTCCATCAGTACATCGCGTACGAACTCCTGGTCATTGCCGTCAATGATCATCCGCATACCGTTTCGAAGAAAGCTGTCATTGATCTCTTCGACTTTGGTCTCAAGGGCAAGCAACCCTTCGCGACGAGTGATGGATGCCCATTCCATGAACAGCTTGATCATGTCTGCCTTGTCCATCAGGTTCTGTTTAACAAAGGTCATCTTGACCAGCTTAGGGATCTTCTTCAACTCGGATAACGGAAATCCGATGAACAGGGTTGCAGCCGTACCGCCTAGAATGATTAGATAGGCTGCAGGGTTATACAAAGCGACAAGGGAGGCACCCTTGAGCAGCATGCCTACCAGTACCGCGACGATACCGATAATTAAGCCTATGATTGTTGAAATTTCCATACCACACCTCATCCGTGAGTAATAAAATAACGAATCCATTCGTCAGAACGGCTCATATCCTGAGCCTGGCGCCTTTTGTGGGGCGTTATCCTATTTATCGTCAGGTCGGGCTTTTTTTTTTAGTTGTAATTTCCGGTATAATAGTAAGCAGCGAGAAGTGAAGCATAGAGGCGGCAAGGAAAGGAGTAATCATAATGGGCGTAAAGCATGGTAGGGATTACGGAGATATACTGAAGGAACTAACCGAAGCCGTAGGTCGTATTTCGGATAGCTACGTTTTTTTGAGATGGATCCTGAGGACTGGGACAGGCTGGGTGGACTCTGAGAAGAACGAGGTACACGAGGCATTGGCCGAGGATTTATTCTATGCACTGGGCACAGAGCCAGTTATTACGGTGGGTAGCGGCGTCGTTATGCACGATCAGGCTAATCACCGGATACATATCTTGATTGGCGAAGAGGAGTTGGCATTTGTGCCACTTGTGTAGCCTCAGAGTTATTAACAGGTTGAAAGCAGAATAGAATATATGGCAGGGATGCTGATGTGGCATCCATCATATTATGAAAGGTTTTTTGGGGAGGAATATAGAGATGCTTTATACGCAGCAGGAAGTAGAAGCTCATCTGGAAAAGCTTGAAGGCTGGGAATTCGAACAAGGGAGATGGATCGTTAGGAAGTACACCTTCTCCTCCTTCATGAAAGGAATCGCTTTTGTTGATGAAGTGGCGGCTATTTCAGAGGCTTTTGGACATCACCCCTACATCACGATAGATTATAAAGTCGTTACTCTTCGTCTAACTTCATGGGATGACGGAGGCATAACGGCTGTGGATATTAAGGAAGCGCAGCAATTTAACGAGACTTACGAGAAGAGGCGTTCCAACGATCATAAGAACGGAGCTTTATAAGGTAAGCTTCGTTCACTAAACATAAGCTTCAATAAAAAACACGCTTGACCTGGAGGGTATCCGGGAGCAAGCGTGTTTTGCTTATTAGCGGTTCTTATTTGTGGTCAGCTAGGTAAAGTGCGATGTTTGCGATTTCTTCATCGGTCAGTTGACCCTTGAATGCTGGCATAATGCCTTTACCATTCGATACGATCTTGTAGATCGCCTCGACATCCATATGTCCGCCAACCTGATCCAAAGCCGGTCCAGCGCCGCCCTGAAGCTGGTCGCCATGACAACTTATGCAACTAGCCTTCACCATGGCATCTGCTGCTGCCGCATCCATCGTTACTTCCGGCATAGACGGTTTCTCTTCATGAGCTACCTCTTCCTTGCCCGGGAGCGTAAACATCAGCGCAATAGCCAACGCACATGCGACGAAGAACAACCCGCTCATGATCCATTTTTGCATCGTCATATCGTCCCTTCTATGTATACTGCACTTTTGCACTTGTCTCCATTATAAACCAACATCCTTACACATCATAGCCAGTTGTGACAAAAAAAGCAACGAGCCGGGTACACGCTTCATAAAAAGTACACAAAATTGTGCTTTTTTTCATAGTGCTTATTTTATCGGTACGATTACTATTCCTCATTTGCCTGCGGCTCATACACCATACAGTGGAATAACGCCATCCCATCAGGGGTTAGCCGCTCATAGGTATCGGTAATGCGGAATCCTACATAACGATAAGTGCGAATCGCCCGCTCATTCCAGGTCAACACCTCAAGGTCAATTTCATGGTGAGGATGCCTTAATCGGGTCTCATCCACAATCGTCTGCATAAACCGTTTACCCATTCCGCGTCCGCACCAATCAGGCCGCATGCCGAGTCCCAGACGCATAACGCCCACCATGGGAAAGAGTTGTGCGAAGCCCCAAAGCCGTTCATGTTCATCGACGATAGATATATACTGCTGTTTACGGATATCAGGGTCACCGAATTCAATTTCAAGGGCCTTCATCTGTTCCCAGGGCAGAAATCCATAAATATCATACGGAGCGGGATAGACCCATGTGCAGATTTCAGAAGCATGGTCTTCGTGCATGACTTGGGCGGATAAAGATTCAGGTACCATGTCAAATGCCCCCTAAGAAAAACCCGCTTGAAACGAGGAGGAAGTTCCTCTTCAAGCGGGTTTGTGTAGTATTCAACATAAAGCTTATCAGCATTAGGATGTTTCACCAGCGGCTTCCTCATACTTTGCATCGTTCATAATCCGCTTGGAACCCACATAACGCTGAGCATAATAATCCTCGGTTAGTCGATTAATAACAACCCCGCGGCTGGATGAGGAGTGGGCGAATTTATCATCGCCAATATAAATACCGACATGGGAAATGCCGCGACCCGATGTATTGAAGAATACGAGGTCGCCTGGTCTTAGATCTTTGCGCGTAACGCTCGAGCCCATTTGGAATTGGGAGCCGGATTGGTGCGGAAGCTTGAGCCCTAGTTGGGCGAACACGTACATCGTGAAACCAGAGCAGTCGAACCCACTAGGGGTGTTACCGCCATAGCTATATCTTGTACCCAGCAATTGGTCGATTTCTTGTTCCATTGGGCTATGTGCAAGAGCACTGCCGGTTCCCATTGTAAACAGAAGAGCTGTACTAAGAATGGCGACTGTTAGTTTCTTCTTCAGCATAAGGACTCCTTTCCAATGTCTGAAATATGGCTCACAATCTATATAATAAAGCACTTACATTAATGACAAAGTTGTTACTGAGATTATTCTAGCAGACCGTTAGCGAGATTGGCAATTACTTCTTTTCCGTCATTTCGCTAATTTTCATTAGCATCAGCTGTCGAGTCGTGGGACTAACCATGCCCTATACAGAAAAACGTGTTTGGAGAAGAATACACAAGGGTAATAAAAATTAAGAAAATGATAAGAAATATTTGGATCTAGGGAAACCTTTTTGGATTTCGATACGTTATAGAAGTATAGAAACAACACAACAAAAAAAGCCCGGGGCTGAGATCGGCATAATCTCTAACCCAAGGCTTCTTGAATGAAATATATAATGACAGAAATACGGCTGAACGATTTAGTTATAATTAGCTGCTACTGACTTGTACGTAGATTGACTCATAACTCTCTTAGCGCCCACATAACGCTGCGCGTAGTAGCTCTGGCTCAGTGGACTGACAATCACACCGCGCGAAGATGAAGAATGAGCGAACTTTCCGTCCCCGACATATATACCCACATGTGATACACCGCGACCGGAGGTATTGAAGAATACGAGGTCTCCTGCCTTCAAATTGCTCTTGGCTACAGCCGTACCTACTTTGTATTGGGCTGCAGACGTACGAGGGATGTTAAGGCCAAGCTTCTTGTAGATATAGCTGGTGAAGCCAGAGCAGTCAAATCCGTTCGTTGTAGTACCGCCAGTTTTATAAGAGACACCGATCGTTGGTTTAATGGTTGAATTTAATTTGGAATCCGCAAAAGCGCTTCCAGTCCCTATTGTGAGTGCGAGGGCAAGGCCGAGAGAAACGGCCGCTAATTTCTTTTTCAAAACAAAAGCTCCTTCCAATGCCTGCGAGGTTAGCTTAAGGGTTCGGTGGAAGGTCACCTATGATCCCTCTCTTGCGAGATCAATTCACCCAAAACGGATCCCCCGCTCCCCATGAAATCTTGGGAATTCGGCTCCTTAAGAATGTTGATGAACCATTTACAGGACGTCTGACGTTCCAACGTGTTAGCTACTTGCTTCGTTACAGCATTAAAAGTTACAGCAAAAATGACAAAGTTGTTACTAACCTATTCGTTATTTTAGCAGAGTATTAACATTTTGGCAAACGAGGAAAGTATATTTTTATACAAAAAACCCGTCCCCCAATTAGGGAAACAGGTTTTTTTTGCGATGAGTTCATCATAATTTGTTATAATCCGCCGTTAGCCGAAGCTTATCTATGCTCGGAGACCGATGCCTTCCATAAATGATATTGGGAAGAGATAATCCATATTTGAAATAGGCCGCTTAGAAAATATGAAGCTTGCTGAACGATCAACCCGATAAAACCAGCCCAGTATAGGGATGCCGAGCCAAGGAGAAGCATAATAACCATAGTAGAGCCGCCAACTGTAATGGAGATCAGAACAGCCGTACCCAGTCGCCGGAATAGGGCAAGAGCAGAAGTCAACAAGCTGGTGTTGCCCGTGCGTCCGAATTGCATATACATCAGGATCATCCGGATCAGATAAGCGTATAAGAGCCAGGCAGCTACATAGGGCAGAGCGTGGAGGAGAACAGTCGGCGCCTGGATGGAGCTAAGCAGGATCGGAAGCAGCTTCGGTATAAGCCAATATCCTGGAATAAAGGTAAGAACTAGCTCGATGATATAAAACACGGTTACCGATTTCCACAACTTCTGCATGCCGGTGAAGAAGAATAGTCCGCGTTGTCCACTTGATTCTTGATGAAGGTTATAGAATATCCCTGCTCGAATGAGTGGTGTTAATACCATTCGAATGAGCAGCAAACCTGCGAGAAGCCATCCGAACGTATGCACCGTGTCGTCGAGGGTCAGGCTCATCTCTCCTTCGAAAAAGAATAGCAGGCGACTGAGCTCATTAGGGGCGGAGTCCGGATAACGAACGAGAAGCGGAACAACGGCTGATTTGACAAGCCGGTACAGGCAATAGCCCCATAACAGACGGTATAAGAACAGTAGGATTGAGACGTACAACTGGTCTTTTACACTGATCCAACCTTGGCCAGCATAGCTTTTCATGTGCTCCCCCCTTACCATGACAGGCTGCCGAACAGCATCTCGACGAGTTTGGTTATGCTGAGATTCCAGCGTGTAACCACTTTCGGGTCCATATCGGCCTTCAAATAGTTGTTGATGTGTTTGTTCTCGAGCACCATTGAATATTTTGGATCGACCATCGCCCAGGAAAGAGGCGCGTTGTACTTTAAGGTATAGGTAACCTTGCCATCCTGGCCGCTCCAGTTGCGCTCAAGAAGCTTGCCGTCTTCGAAGGCGAAGAGGATGGGTACATCGGTGACGTCTCCATTTTTGCTCGTTATTTTGACTGTCGATTCATATTTCGGAATGTCTGGGGTGCCGATGTTTTTGGTATTAATGAGATCAATAGCCACATCCGCCATTTGATTGCCGTACACGTACTGGTCAAAATAAGCTTGCCACGATTGTTTGGTTACCTGCTCCACGACCTGCTGGAAGTCTGTCGTTGTGGGATGCTTGAAGCGGAACTTGTTAGCATAAGTGAATAGGATTTTATTCATGGTCTTTAGTCCGACCTGGCGTTCGATGCCTTGTAGCACAAGTTTCCCTCTCGTATAGACGTTCAGGGCATAGTGCTCATGGGAGTCGTATTTCCAGGATTCCAACTTTAGCGGGGCTGGTGATGTAATGGAAGCCCCTTGCGCCGCTGTGTTCGAGGTAATACCATACTCTTTCTCCATCACTTTCTCTTCGGCATAAGTGGCGAATGCTTCATCGAGCCAAGCTTCCTCGAATTCATTGTTGGCAATCATCCCGTAAAAGTATTGGTGGGCAATCTCGTGGATGACGGTTCGTTCCAGTTCATATCCTGGCGAATCGTTCTTGGCGCCGAAAGCGGTCACAAGGGTCGGATATTCCATTCCACCCGCGCCGTTGCCTGATTCGGGAGGAACCACAATCGACAAGGTAGAGTATGGATACGTGCCATACCATTTCCCGAAGTTGGCGAGTGCCGAACGGGCAGCATCGAAATAACGTTCCTTCAAATCTTTATGAAGCGGGTCCAGATATAATTTGATGCGTACTCCTGGCACTCCCGGTGCAGAGAAAGCTTCCTCGGCTGTAACGAAGTCGGGTGAGGCGGACCAGGCAAAATCGTGTACATCATCGGCATAGAATTGATACACTTTTTCTCCATCTGCTTTCTGAGCCGGCTTAGTTGGGAAACCGGTGGCAGCCACGATATAGTTCTCAGGCACCCGAATTCTTACGCTATATATTCCGAAGTTGGAATAAAATTCGGAATTGCCGTGATATTGATGCAGATTCCAACCTTCATCTTCTCTTCCACGAAGACCAGCGGGCTCATATACCGATATTTTGGGGAACCATTGACCTGCCATGACAAAGTTGTCGGTAGAACCCATGCGCGCAAAGATTTTGGGAAGCTCGACTTCGAACTCCATATGAACGGTGATGCTCTCGCCGCCCTTGATGGGTCGCTGCAATCTTAATTTGGCTAAACTGTGATCCTTGATGTTGCCGTCATCAGGCTGAACAAACTGAAGTCGGTGGGTGAGTGATACCCCTTCCGTTGTTTTAACATCCGTAATGGTCATAGAGCCGAAGCCATTGTCCGGCATGGGGTCAGAACGAAGTCGTCCACCGGATTCCTTCATAAATGTAGTATCACTGGAAGCGAAGGCATTAGGATATAGATGGAAATACAATTCATTAACGCTTTTCTTGCCTGGATGCGTCCAGGTGAGCGTCTGTTTGCCTATTAGTTTATTTTCTTGGGGCTCGTACCTCACATCCATGTGATACTCCACCAGGCGGTCGCTCAAGGCAGGAGCCGGTATGTCGGGCTGAACTTTTGGAGGTGACAGAGGGGCCTTCTCCACAGCGGAGATGGAGGGCTTGCTCCCATTCGGGTCAAGCGTAGCCGCAGATAGCCCTTGATTCTGGAGAAATATCGGCATCGATCCTGCAAGCAAACCCAGGGCGAGCAAGATGATAGAAAGACTTTGGCACGTGGTGGGACCATATTGAACAACCTCCCGTTGACAAGCATCTACAGCATGTATATGTTTGCTTTTGGGGGATTATTAGTTAAAATAAAATTATTCGGACATGTTTATTGAATCGTTAGCTAATCGTTAGATCAGCTCTTATATAGGAGGTAACACCATAATGGAGAATGAGAAGCAAGGGCAAGGGATGAAGAAGCAGATTGCACTTAATATTGTAAATAGCAAGAGCAAACATAAAGGATTCGGTTCAGGTTCCATTGATCTGAACAGCCTGTCTCCTGTTATTATCGATGCCGGCGAGGCGCGAGTGGACATCGGCGCAATGCATGCCAAGAGTAAGGTAGAGAAGGGCATTCGTTTCTCGATGAATCGCGAGGAAGTGGTCAACGGTCGTCAGGTATGGATCGTATGGGTGGCTGTAGACCGTACGGCAGAAGGTCAACACTATGCGGGCATGACGGCTTGTGAGATGTGGATCGATCAGGATGCGCGCCGTGGATGGAAGATCCTCGCGGATCACGTGAACAAGATGGACGCAGCGATGAAGCGCAAGATCATTCTGGATGGGCTTGGCGATGTAGAGAAGAAGGTTCTGCGCGAGCTGCTGATTTCTCGTAATGAGGAGTGGTGGAACGCATCACCAGATGAGTTCAGGAACGCGCTGCAGACAGCTGAATAAGCATGATTTACAGAAAAGACCGACAGGACTGATGAAGTGCACCCCTTAGAATGGACATTGGAATAAACCCCTGGTTTATCCGATGAAATTCTAGGGGGTGCATTTTTGTATGGCCATTAAAGGACAAAAGTTTAAAACGTATTCGGAAAAGATTAAAAAAAGAGGGGTTCGTCTGCATGTTATCGAGGGATGGACTTACCGGAAGATTAATGAACACTTGGGGATTAACGACCCCCAACGGATGAAAAAATGGATGCGGAAATACCGGGAACAGGGCGAGTTTGGACTGATGGATCAGCGAGGTCGACGGGAAGTATACAGCGACCAAGACCGGTATGTTCAAAAGCTTAGGCGGGAAAATGAAATGCTAAAAAAGTGCTTGGAAATCTGGATGCAGGAGGTAAAGAACAAAGGTATAAAGCCATTGAAGTAGCTGCCTCAAGCTATCCTGTCAGCAGCTTATGCAAACTCTTCAAGGTCTCTCGTAGCGGATACTACGCCTATCTGAAGCGTAAAAATGTGGACCGGGATAAGGAAGCTGCATTGCTCATTAGTCAGGTGTATGCGCGCTATGAAGGGAAATACGGCTACCGCCAGATCCAACTGTTCTTGTGGCATGACGATGGCGTATGGATGAATCACAAGAAGGTGCTGCGCCTCATGCAGAAGCTTGGCATTCAAGCCGAAATTCGTAGAAAGCGTCGCGTTAACATGACCTACCAAGCGGGTGAACGTGTAGCCGAGAACTTGCTCAACCGAAACTTTACGGCGGAGAAGCCGAACCAGAAATGGGTGACCGACGTTACGCAATACCGAGTTGGTGAGCGCTGGCTGTATCTTTCAGCGGTGAAAGACTTGTTTAACAACTAGATTGTCGCTTACCAAATCGGGGAACGAAACGATAATGAGCTTGTATTACAAACCTTTACCAAAGCGTTTACCAAGCAAAAGGACGTGACTGGACTGGTCGTTCACAGCGACCAGGCTTCCAGTACACGTCCCATGCTTACCATAACATGCTGCCTAAGGTTGGCGCCCAAATCAGCATGTCTCGCCGGGGCAATTGTTTAGACAATGCCTCCATGGAGAGCTTCTTCTCGCATCTCAAAACGGAAGGGCTCTATCCTTATGATATCCGAAAGCTGCCGGAGGCACAAAGCCGAATCGAGCAATACATTCGATTTTATAACCAAAGACGACCACAGCGCAAATTAAACAAACTGACGCCGGTTGAGTACCGACGCCAGTTTGCAGTTTAGGTGTTTTTTTTAATGTCCACTAAATGGGGGCTTGACCATTTTGCCAGCAGGGTTGATTGCTTGGGAATCTTGTTGTCCTGGATTAAGACCCGATACCGGCCTTCATGAATATGGGGCTCGCCATAGAAGTTAATGATATCAGCGGCGTACGTGCTGCTGTTGATCTGTCGAGCTTGGACGCTGAGAATATCCACATTTTCCATTTGTATCCGACCAGCCTGGGTTGGAATGCTTCCTGCTTCCCCCATAAAGAGCGTTCCCTTGTCCAGGTTCAGCCAGAATAACATGTTCCCTGCGGAAGCAAACGTATATCCGCTGGCAAAGTTGAGGGTCGTGGATAAACCGGATGCAGCGCTATATTTGAATTTCGCCCCGAAAGCCTTCGTGAGCAGGCTGGCAGGAACGTAAGTTACTCCTTTTTTCACGACAGGCGCGGCTTCAAGTTTAAGTATGTTACCCTTGGCATCAATAGCTTTCGACTGTCCAATGGTTACGCGCACCGATTGGCTCGGACCATGAATATATAACTGATTCTTGGCAGGGAACGTTAATTGCACATACAAACCTTGAGCTACTTCTCGAAGCGGGACAAATAACACGCCATTTTGTTTATAGGGCTTGTTCACCGTATCCAGAGGATGCCATATCGGGCTGGACTGAGTCGAGGCAGCGGCATGAGCCGTCGTGGCTGACAATGGGGCTGAAAGAAGCAGGGACACGGTGATCATGGCTGCGCCTGCGAATTTTATAAGCTTCATATGGTTTCCTCCTTCAGGTCTTTAATACTGAAAATGTAAGTTCACCTTTAAAGACGCACCGTTTTGGAAAATTTTTCATGAAATGAAAAAAGGAAGCTCAATTTCTTGAAGAAATTGAGCTTCCTCTCTTGTAATCGTTAAGCCTGCTCTTTGTCAGTCTTGTAGACTGGCACTGGCAGCGCGCTTTTATCTTTGCCGAGCAACACGGTTAAGCCTAGAAGAGTCACAACAATCGTGGCTCCCATATCGGAAATAATGGCAATCCAGAGTGTGAGCCATCCGGGAATCGTAAGCAAGAGTGCGATAGCCTTCAAGGACAAGGAGATCGCGATATTCCATTTAATAATCTGGTTTACCCGTCTAGCCGTTCGAATCGCTCCGGGAAGCTTGCCAAGATGATCTTGCATCAGCACGACATCCGCTGTCTCGATAGCACTGTCCGTGCCTTTGCCCATGGCAATTCCGAGGTCAGCCGCCGCCAAAGCTGGCGCGTCATTGATACCATCGCCCACCATACCGGTTCGCTTCCGAGCGGACAGCTCCTTAATCTTAGCCACCTTATGTTCGGGCAATAAGCTTGCAAATACGCGTCCAACCCCCGATTGCTTGGCAATGGCTTGAGCGGATTGTTCATGATCCCCGGTTAACATAATGGTATCCGCAATACCGGCTTCATGAAGTTGGCGGATCACTTCAGCTGATTCGGGTCTAATCTCATCGGCAAGACCGAATTGACCGAGCACGCGCTCTTCACTCACGGCCGCTACAATCGTGTAGCCCTGTGCCTTCAATCTCTGAATATCTGCCGTTACGGCGTGAAGATGTTCCTGCTGTCCGCGAACATGCTTCAGCACTTCTTCACTGCCAACCCAGAATGTGGAGCCTCCTATATCAGCCTGTATGCCCTCCCCTGGCAGAACCGTTACTTGCTGTGCTTCCGAGAACGTGCATTGCGGTTTCTTGATCTCCAGATGTCTCATGACGGCCTTGGCCAATGGATGAAGGGAAGACTGTTCCAATGCGCCAACCACTTGGTAGAATTTCGTCTCGTCATAGACCGTTTCTGCAAAAACAGCCGGTTCGCCCTTCGTCAAAGTACCGGTCTTGTCAAAAGCAATGGCCTCTAATCGTCCGAGCTGTTCCAGATGCACGCCGCCTTTAATCAGAATACCGGATCTGGCAGCTCGCGTCATTCCGCTCACGAGAGCGATGGGTGAGGAGAGGATGAGTGAGCAAGGACAACCAACAATGAGAATTGCAAGCCCTTGATAGATCCAGTCCGTCCACGGCAGATCCAGTAATAGAGGCGGAATCAGTGTTACGCCTAATGCAATGATCATGATGGCAGGCGTATAATATTTCGCGAATTTATCGATAAATAGCTCGGTCGGTGTCTTGCTGTCTTGTGCTTCTTGTACAAGATGCATGATCTTGGCGAGTGAAGAATCTTCGTACGCTTGGTAATTGTAATATGAAGTACGCCATCGGTACTCACGCTGCCACCGTATACCGATTCCCCGTTCCGTTTGGTTAAGGGAACCGATTCGCCTGTGATCGCAGCTTCATTGACAGCGCCTGTTCCCTGCGTAACGATGCCATCCGACGGAATTTTCTCACCGGGCCTTACCCGTACGATATCCCCTACCGATAGGCTCTCAATGGGCACACGCACCGTCTCGCCGCCGCGAATGACCTCGGCTTCTTTCGGGGCGGCGGCAAGCAGAGCCTCCATGGACTGCCTGGCTCGGTTCATACCGTAACCCTCCAGCAGCTCATTCAGTCCGAACAGAATCGCGACCAATGTGGCTTCGCGCCATTCCCCTATAATAACGGCTCCTATAAGGGCAACGGTCATCAAGGTATCCATATTGAACTTCAGACGAGTCAGGTTCCGCAATCCACGCAAGAACGTAGTATAACCGCTAAGCACCATGGCCGAGGCATACAGAACAATAATAAACGTCTCGGGAGCTCTGCCTTCTAATATGAAGGTCAGCAAATAAAAGATAGCGGAGACGCTCAGCAGCCATTTCATCTTCTGCTCGGCGCCCTGCCCATGGCTATGGCCATGATGATGTCCATGCCCGTCAGCGTGGGTATGTGAAGGTGATGCTTCATTGGGAGAGTTATGACCAGCGGAGCCTGCCAAAGGTACAATATGCGCTCCATCTCGTTTTAGAATGCCCTCCACGCGTGTCAAATCAACCTGGGGAGATATCAATAGCTTCCCGCTGTTGTAGTTCAGACGGGCACTCTTTCCGTGGTCGAGCCGTTGAATCTCATCTTGCATCTCACGCGTACAATTGGGACAAGACAAGCCCTGTACCCGGTATTCTGCCTGCTCGTTATGAAGCGACTTCGAAGATGGATTCGAGGATTGGGACGGTTCAGTTCGCATCTACATCTTCTCCTTCTGATGCTCCAGCGTCATGTGAAGCAGTGTGCGGATATGGTCGTCTTTCAACGAATAGTACACGTTCTTGCCATCTTTACGGGACTTGGCGATATCCTTATTCTTCAGGGTGCGAAGATGATGAGAGGCGGTTGCGGTCGAACTGCCCAGCACCTCAGCCACATCGCACACGCATAGCTCTCCTCCGCGATCCAGCATATAGGCTACTTTAACGCGGGTAGGATCCGCGAGAGCTTTGAAGATTTCGGCCATACCCAACATGTCATCATTAGATATGGTTGATTTAAGTGTGGCGACTTGTTCGGAAGAAGAGCAGGTAACTTCACACACCTCGGTGCTCGTATCGTTCGTTATAGTTCGTGTATTCATGTTTGGCAACCTCCTTGAAGAGACAAATAAGTTCGGCTTAATTATCATTATATTCAAACATTCATTTGATTGTTATTAAATATAATACCCGATTTTCTCATAATATTCAAACCAATATTTGATTGTTATGTGAATCGTGCAAGAAAATCCTTCCATTGAAGAGCGGGTCAACTTATACTAATAGAAAAAAATGTGAATTCCTCTTGTGTAACCTCAATTAAATACATGCTTGATATCACGTCATTCACACCACAAGGAGGCAGCATCATGGCTTGTCCGATATGTCGATATGAAATTATGGAAGGCAAGTATTGCCGAAAGTGCGGAGCGCGGCTAATCACGGAGGAATCGTTGATGAATGCAGCGATGCAAGAGCAGGCAGCTACCTATGAAATTAACAGATCTCACTATAAGACTAGTCCCGCAGCAAGAGTGGCACAAACACATGAGGCGGAAGCAACGCCGTCGACCCTCTACACTCCGCCTGATCCAGTGCTTGAGCTTGCTGGCCGTGAGCAATTCAAGGAAGAAGCCCAGCCGAATCCCTATTGGCGAGGAATCCAATTGTACAGTCAGATTTACGGTGATTTCTTCCTCAAGGCATTCAAGCATCCCATTGGCACGGCTGCTGTAACGGACAGCTCGCAGTTCCTGAACGCGCTCGTCACCATGCTGCTGCATGTTCTTCTCCTCCCCATGACCGTATATTTGGCTCTTCAATATGAGTTCAGAGGGCTGCCGGAAGGGGCGTTTACGGAACTTCTGCTAAAGCCGGTGTTATGGCTTGCTTTGTTTATGTTTCTACTGAACGTCTACACGTATGCTGCGGTCAGACTATCCTCAAGCTCAACGGCTAAATTGAAGGAAGTCATGACAAGGTTTGGTGTTCTGATGATTCCATTCCTGGCGTTATATCTGATCTTTCTGCTGTTTCTCATCCTGAATGGTAACATCGCTAAGATCGTTTTGATATTATCTGTATTTACGATGATCATGGCGGTTCCGGTACTTGTTCTGACCAGTTATAAAAGAAGGCTACCAGGCGGCTTGGATCCGTTCTACGCCATTCTGGCCATTTACGTAGCTACGCTGTTGACCGTCATGATACTTGGCGATTCCATCCTTCAATACATTTATGGATTATAACCACGAACAGAGGTTGCACAACGCCTTAAACACCAATAACAGCAAGCCCGTCCGGTGTTGACCCGGTCCCGTGGCTTGCTGTTGTGTTATTCCCAGCTTGAATTATTCTACCCACCAGCGCTTGAAATCCTGCCACCAGGAATGTTCCTCTTGCTTCTCGGAAGTTTCCGCAGGCTCAGCCTTCTTCGATGGTTCACCATGATTATGTTCATCGCAGTATTCGGTAGGTTCGGTTCCCTTCACAAAGACTTCCAACGTTTTGTCCGGACAGTCGCTACCGGCAAGCTTGCCGCTTTTCGGATCGATATAGGTACTAATGACATCGTCTGGGATCGGAAAAATTTTTGGCGGTACGTTCTCCAGTGCTTTCTCTGTATATTCTGCAAAGATCGGCGCGGCCCTTCGGCCATCTACCTTGGTAATCGCCCGTCCTTTGTCATATCCAACCCAAACGGCTGTTGCCAGTTCCGGTGTATAACCGACCAGCCAGGCATCGGTGTCGGTCGTCCCCGTTTTACCAGCCACCGGACGCTTCATGATAGAGGAGACGCGGTTTCCTGTTCCGCCGGTCTCAAACACCCCCTCCATCATCCGAGTAAGCACATAAGCGGCCGCAGGCTCGACTACCTGCTCGCCCGCAGGGGCTGGTGCCGTGTACAATCTTCTTCCGGCGGCATCAGTAATACTTAATACGGCAATCGGTGCTACCCGTACTCCGTTATTTGCCAGGACGGCATAGGCGGATGCCATCTCCATCGGACTGACGGGCGAAGTGCCTAGGGCTAGCGAGGGCACCGGTTCAAGGGGACTGGTGATCCCCATGTTTTTGGCCATGCCCGCAACTTTCTCTGGGCCGATCTGCATAATGGTATTCACGGCATAGATATTGTCCGAGGCGGCAATCGCTTCTCGCATGGGGATCTCCCCTAAGTATTTGTCCCCGAAATTGCTGGGCTGATAGGTTTTGCGATTGTCATCATAATGAAACAGCGTCGGTTGGCTGTTAAATACGCTGCGGCTCGTCATTTCTTTGGAAGCGATGGCGGTTAGATACATGATCGGCTTGAAAGCTGACCCAGGCTGCCTCGTTGTAGCCAGCACATGATTAAATTGACTATGGCGATAGTTCTTACCGCCGACCATGGCTTTGATATGCCCGTTACGCGGATCGATGGATACAAGACCCGTCTCCAGTTCACTGGTGATGTCCATCCCTGCAGCGACGGCCTCTTCTGCAGCTTGCTGGGCTCGTGGGTCGAGTGTTGTATAAATATTGAGGCCACCTTGTTCCAGCTGCTTCTCTGTAATGTTAAGCTCCTTCATCACAAGCCCGCGAACGTAGTCGCGGAAGTAGGAAGCGATGATTTTGTTCTCTTGACGATCCTGTGGTAGAATCGCAAGTTTGGCAGAGGTGGCTTTATCTGCTTCTGCCTGAGTGATGAAACCGGTCTCCACCATGGCATTCAATACAAGTCGCTGTCTTTTGACCGCGTTGTCCATGTGGTTGTAAGGAGAATAATAGGTGGGGCCTTTAGGAATTCCGGCAAGCATGGCGCTTTCGGCCAGGGTGAGGTTCTTGGCTGACTTTCCGAAATAGAGCAATGAAGCGGATTCGATACCATAAGCCCCATGCCCATAATAAATTTCATTTAAGTACATCTCGAGAATCTGTTCTTTCGTGTATTTCATCTCCAATTGAGCAGTGAATTTGGCTTCCTTGAGTTTTCGGGTCCATGTCTTCTCATGAGATAAATACAGGTTACGCGCCAGTTGCTGCGTCAACGTACTTGCTCCTTGCGTTCGATCCATATTACGTAGGTTGACAAGCAAAGCTCTGGCCATGCCTTTGATGTCAAAGCCGGGATGGTCATAAAATTTTCGATCTTCTACCGACAATGTCGCTTCGACCAGAAGGGGTGAAATATCCGCTAGATTAACTTGTTCGGACATATGCCCGTTCGTCGAAAAGGTGGCGATCAGATCGCCTTGACTGTCAAGTAGGCGCGAGTAGCGGGATGTTTCCGCAACGGGCAGAGGTGTTATAAATAAATAGACGAGCAGAATGCCGCCGGCGATAAGGGTTACGCCGAGAAGGGCGAACAGTAATGAAGCAAGCCGGACGAAACGCCGTTTGCGTTTGGCTGAGGGTGGTTGATGTCCCGGCATAATGGTTCTCCTTCCAGATGACGGATCTTTTTCTATACTAGTATGGGGCGGAATTGGCAGGATATTCATGGGACGGATTGCTGATTCGGACGTTTGTGACGAGGGGCCTTAACTTTTGGTTGCAATTTGGGCTTGATTTAATATAATCTAATTTGTTTGGTACAATAGGAAAAGTGTGAAACTGTAAGCTAAAGGCATCTGCCCCGAATAAAGTTTTACGGCTTGGATCTGGACGGCTGAACATTATTCTAGCGGAAAGAAGGTAGAGACGATGGAATTATGGTACACGGAGAAGCAGACCCCCACTTTTGGCATCACGGCTAAGATCCGGGAGACGTTTGTGCATGAGAAGACGGAGTTTCAACAATTGGATATGATCGATACCGAGGAATTTGGGCGCATGCTCGTTCTGGATGGCATGGTTATGACTACAATTAAAGATGAATTCGTCTATCATGAGATGGTTGCTCACCCCGCGCTAAACACGCATCCAAATCCGAAGAAGGTTCTTGTCGTCGGCGGCGGAGACGGTGGTGTCATCCGTGAAGTGATCAAGCATCCGGGCGTAGAGAAGGCTGTCCTAGTTGAAATTGATGGTAAAGTTATTGAATATTCGAAGCAGTACCTACCTGAGATCGCTGGCAAGTTGGACGATCCGAAGGTTGAAGTGCTGGTTAACGATGGATATATGCATATTATCGAACACAAGAACGAGTACGACGTGATTATGGTGGATTCCACCGAGCCTGTCGGCCCGGCTGCGCCATTGTTTGAGCGCGGGTTCTATCAAGGGATCTATGAAGCGCTGAAGGAGGACGGTATTTTCGTCGCCCAGACGGACAACCCTTGGTTCAAAGCTGACCTGATTCAACAGGTCAACAAGGACGTAAAGGAAATCTTCCCGATTGTACGCGTATACGGCGCGAACATTCCGACTTATCCAAGTGGTCTGTGGACGTTCACGATGGGCAGCAAAACGCACGATCCGCTTGAGGTGGACGAGTCCACGATCGATGAGATGGATACGAAGTATTATTCGCCTCGTCTGCACAAAGCCGCTTTCGTGCTGCCGAAATTCGTGGAAGACCTGGTGAAATAGGGAGGAGCATATAAGCGAATGAAATTGGAACAAGGTTATTCCGGCAACGTATTTATTCTGAGCTCCGACGATTACGAAAATTCCAAGGCTGTCATTTATGGCATGCCGATGGACTTTACGGTTAGTTATCGTCCCGGCTCCCGTTTTGGCCCGGCTCGTATTCGCCAAGCTTCGGTAGGCTTGGAGGAGTATAGCCCTTACCTGGATAAGAGCATCGAAGATATGACGTATTTCGATGCAGGTGACTTGATGCTGCCTTTCGGCAACGCCGGCCGCAGTCTTGATGTGATTGGCGAATACGTTGGCAAGCTGCTAGATGACGGGAAATTCCCGATTGGTCTTGGCGGGGAGCATCTCGTATCGTGGCCGATCATTCAGAAGGTATACGAGAAGTATCCAGATCTCATCCTGATCCATATCGATGCGCATGCCGATCTGCGTGAGCACTATGAGGGTGAGCCGTTGTCCCACTCCACGCCGGTACGTAAGGCGGCTGGCATCATGGGCGGCAAGAACATTTATCAGTTCGGTATCCGTTCCGGTTCCCGTGAGGAGTTCCAGTATGGACGCGAGAACATTAACTTCTATCCGTTCGAGGTAGCTGCGCCTCTTAAGGAAGCTTTGCCTTCCATGGGTAACCGTCCGGTCTATGTGACGATTGATATCGATGTGCTTGATCCATCGGCCGCACCGGGCACCGGTACAGCTGAAGCGGGCGGCATCACATCGAAAGAGCTGCTGGAAGCCGTACATCTAATTGCGGGTTCCGGCGTGAATGTCGTAGGCTGTGATCTGGTGGAAGTGGCGCCGATCTATGATCCGACGGAGCAGACTCAGATCGTGGCAGCGAAGCTGATTCGTGAGATGCTGCTGGGTTTTGTGAAGTAATTCCACCCACCCAAACCCTCCCTGCGAGGGAGGGCCCCAAGGGCGCTGCCCTCTGGACACCCGGAAAATGGGTGTCCGGCGTTGGTGCGCGGAGTGGAGGGGGCTGGTGCTTGTGCCCGGCCATCCTCGGGTCTTGCCCTTGGGGGCAAGCACCTCATGGCCTCTAGTGCGACCATGTGACAGCCGGGTTTGTGCGCCCCGGCTGGAACTGCTGTAGAAAAAGCAAGCTTCCCCTGTCTAAGCCTAGCGGCTATCGGGGTTGCTTGCTTTTTCGCATTGGTGGGATGGCCCCTCGAATTTCTGCCCTTTGGGCTTGCTTTAGGGCCCGCCAGGGGTGTTCGAGCAGCCGCGACTTCGTTTCCCGGCTGGATTATAGAAAAAGCAAGCTTCCCCTGTCTAAGCCTAGCGGCTATCGGGGTTGCTTGCTTTTTGGTTTTTATATTGACTAAACATTCAGTCAATGTTTAAACGCTTAATTTTGCAAGGATTAACGTACAACCTTTTCAATTTAATGGGGCAAGTGGATGATTCAGCTGAGGGCGACGTTCGTCCAATCATCTCGATTGAGCAATTGAGAAGAAATCATTCGCAGTTCTATGTTATAAACTCAAGAGAGCTTGGTAATGGTGTAGATTCATATTTTTCGTGAGAGGTTTTAACGCCAATAAGGAGGAATTTATGATGGAAAATACGTCCAGCAAGAAACGAATAGACTCGGCCTCAAGAGTTATTATGGCAACACCCCGGACTATCTATCAGGCTTTCATTAATTCAGAGGCCCTGGCCTCGTGGCTTCCACCGGAGGGGATGTCGGGTCAGATTGACACGTTTGATGCCCGCGAAGGCGGGAATTATCGCATGACACTTACTTATATCGGAGCGGACCAGATTAGCGCCGGTAAGTCCTCGGAGAACACGGACGTTGTCCAAGGGAAATTCCTGACGTTGGTTCCAGATGAGCGGGTTGTGCAGTTAATTGAATTCGAATCTGAAGACCCTGCTTACGCGGGTCTAATGACCATGACATGGACACTGACGTCACTTCCGGAAGGCACGGATGTTACCGTCGTTTGCGAGAACGTGCCTGAAGGGATACGGCAGGAGGATCACGAAGAGGGACTGAATTCCACGCTTGAGAATCTCGCTAGCTTTAAGGAACGACAACAATAACGCGCTCCTAGCAAGTAAACAAAGCAAGCTTCCCCTAGCCAATGTCTAATGGCTGTTGGGGTTGCTTGCTTTTTCATGTTTAGTTCAAGTCGATCAGGAATGCAGAGTTGGAGGCCCCGGCAAATACGATGGTGCCGTTCTCCGGTAAGGTGACGGTATTCTCGCCGCTGGCTACGGTGAAGTTCACGCATATGCCTTGCTCGTTGTACACCGCGAATGCGCCGTGGAACGGCATCTTGACGGTCATCGTTTTACCCGCTGCTGCTTCCGGTACCGTGTACCATTTAGCATGGCCATTCGGCTGGAGGGTTACGACCGATTTTTTGCCGGCATACAGTGGGGTCACGCTGTCTTCGCTTACGAAGAGGCTTCCCGCCGCTTCCAGATACTCCTGTCCGTCTTGGTTATAGAATTTGAATACGGACGTATCACGGCTACCTGTACCAGGAACTTGATGATCGCTGAAAGCCGTGTTCGGGTCAATGAGTTTTTTATCCAGCATATAGCCTTCGAGGCCCGCTGCGGTGTTGATCTCTAACACAGGTTTTTGAATAAGGTACATCAGAGAAGTGTATTTTTCATTCAGCGGATAGAAGGTTTTTCCTTCACGTGCCACCCATGCCGCTTTTGTCTCTCCCGTTATTTCATGACTTGCAAGCTTCTCTCCAATATATTGCGAGATCGCCAGCTGTCCCAATTCCGGAATGGCTACATACTGTCTCGCCCACATGTAGGTGCGTTCATTCTTCTCTGTGACGAAGCTAATCTTGATACTGCCATCCTCACTGACAAATGTTCCGTCTTTCGTGTAAACATATTTCTCTGCCGGATATTCGGGCACAATCGGTACAGTAATCAGCAATTCGCCTTCCTCGGTAATATCGGCTTTCATCTGTTGATTTGTAGCCCCGTAGTATCCCGCGTGCTTGGACACATCGCTCGGCATATCAGCCTTAACAGGGGTACCGAACGATTTTTCCGGCAGGAATTCATCAATCGTACCGTTGTCTTTCAGTGCGTGTAACAGCAGCTCATTGGCGAGTAGCTGGTTGGTGGCGCTTGAACCCCCGGAAGACAGTACAGCCGCCGCCATGTTTTGCTCTGGCAGCACGACCAAGGAAGCATGATACAGAATGGTATCGCCGCCTTTTGTTACGGCTTTTATATCATATTGATTGAACGGGAACAATTTCACACTATCCCAGCCCAGGCCATAATCAAGAGAGTTGTCGGCATCTTCCGGCCATATTCCTTTTTTGTACTCATCTTGCTCCATGGCCTTTATGGACTTCTCCGAGAGAATGCCTGTCGCTTCTCCGGTAAAGATGGTGGAGAATTTCAACAAGTCCTCCGCAGTGGAGTAGATCCCGCCTGTGCCGATGACGTTAATCACTTCATTAGGTAGTTGTGCTGGACTTGTCGGGAAATAAAGCCCTGGCAACTTGCTCGCGTCCAGCTTTTCTTGCGATGTTTTGGTGTTGTTCATTTCGAGCGGTTTTGTAATGGATTGATGGATGAATGCGGTGTAACTCATGCCGCTTACACGTTCAACCAGTATCTCGGCAAGCGTAAAGGAATCATTGCTATAAACCGAGTATGCACCTGGATCAGCTTTTAGATTTTGCGTCGACAACTGCGCTAACAGTGAATCGTGTGCATAGGTATCATTATCCTCAAATAGGAAGGCGTTGCGAAGACTCGAGCCTTGAAGACCGGAGGAATGGTTGAGCAGCATGCGCGGCGTAATCTTGGTGTACCGCTCATCCTTCATTTTGAAATCGGGTATGTACGAAACGAGAGGCGTATCGAGATCGATCTTCCCGTCATCTACCAATTTCATAACGGCTACAGCGGTGAACACCTTGCTCGTAGAACCGATGCCGTATAGGGTATCTTTAGTCAACGGCTTGGTGCCTTCGGCATCGTTCACACCGGCTTGACCCGACAGTTTCACGGTTCCGTTATCGATGAGGGCGTATTGGACGCTGGTTGTACCATAAGTTCCGGTTAATAAGGCAGCTTTCTCAGCGGCGATCTTCTCCAGATTTCCGCCGACTGTACCCGTCTTGCTGTCATCGGCTGCCATAACCCCGGCAGGAATGAGCATCGAGACCGTGAGCAGAGAAACCAGTAAACGCGATAGTCTTTTCTTCAATGAATACCTCCTTAAAGATGAATGTCTTACTTAGTACGATTTACCAGCCGAAAAGGTTCAAAAAATATGACAAATTTGAAATTATTATTGAATTTCGTCCATAAAACAATAAAGCACGCCCGATATATCAACCATTCGGCTGACACTATCAGACGTGCTATTGGGGCTTGTTGAATATCTAACTTAGTGCAATGATCAGACCAGAAGTGGTACCGATTAAACAGCCGGCCAAACAATCGGAGGGATAATGAAAGCCAAGAGAAATTCTTGAGAAGGCAACGGTAAGTGCAATAAATATCAATAGCACGGACAGCCAGGGCATAATGAACAGAAATGGCGTGATGATAGAAAATATGGCTGTTGAATGACCGGAAGGGAAAGAGTGATCCTTCATCGGTTTTTTCTCGAATCGCACTTGCTCCAGCGCAAGGTATGGGCGAATCCGCCGCATCTTTCGCTTAATAAGGGCGGTTATGATGAAGCTAAGGACCAGTGCGGCAAAGCTCTGCCATCCCATCACATTCCAAGGCTCTGGTGCGAATAACGCTATTGAAAGTGTTAGCACAATGGTAAAGGTAGCTCCCCCCATATGGGTGACCAGCGAGAGCAAGAAATCCACCGTTTTGTTGCTGATCTTCCGATTGCACCAGCGGAACAGAAGGCGGTCATGCTGCTGAAGCCAATCCATCGAACGAGTTAACATTGTGAACAGAACACCTCACATTATATTTTTGTATACTTGCGGGCCTGTCGTAAGGATATAAACCGAATATCTGTGTCGTGGGCACCTTGTCGCAGGACAAGATGCTTACATACGACAGTATACAGGAGATTTGTTAAGTGTGGGTACGAAATGGGAGTAAAATTTCATGAAATCGTATGTTTGTAAGCAAAATGATCATCCATAGTGGCATTTTCACAAATGAAACGGGATGACAGGTCGACTCGTCAAACCATTACTCCCGTGAATGTTTCCATGTAATCGCGGCACGGAATCCGATATAATGAGAACATCTCACTTTTTAAGGAGGGTCTAGATGAAATTTCGCGTATCTGCTGTGCAGTATCATCTGCATACGATTCAATCCTTTGAAGATTTTGCCCACCAGGTGGAGCATTATATACGGACTGCAGCTGAATTTGAGACCGACTTTGTATTATTTCCGGAATTCTTCACCACGCAGCTTATGTCGGTTGGAGACAAGACAGGCAAGGCATTAACGATCAATGATCTACCGGACTTTACGGACCGTTACCGCGAGCTGTTTCAAGGCTTGGCGAAGACATATAGCATTCATATTGTAGGAGGGACCCACGTCATACGCCGTGAACAAAAGTTGTACAATGTGGCACATCTTTTCTACCCCGATGGTCGTATCGCGGAGCAAGCCAAGATCCACATTACCCCTGCGGAGATTACAGGATGGAATATGGGCGCAGGTGAAGGACTAGCGGTGTTCGAGACGGAATTTGGCACCATTGCTATGTTGACTTGTTATGATATTGAATTTCCGGAGATCGTCCGGATGGCCAAGGCCAAAGGAGCCGATGTGATCTTTTGCCCTTCCTGCACAGATGACCGCCATGGCTTTCATCGCGTACGTTATACAAGTCATGCCCGTGCGATCGAGAATCAGGTCTATGTTGTACTGACCGGAACCGTCGGTTCCTTGCCGACAGTGGATCTGATGCGGGCTAACTTTGGCCAAGCGGCCATCATTACACCCAACGACATTCCCTTCCCGCCGCAAGGCTTACTGGCCGAAGGTGAGCTTAATAACGATATGATCATTACGGCCGATCTCGATCTGGAGTTATTGTATCAGGTAAGGGAGAAGGGCTCGGTCACGACATGGAGAGATCGACGCACGGATTTATATCCGGATTGGCAATAATGGGATACAAGTAAAAAAATATCATGTCAGGAGGTACAAGCTCATATGGCAGGATATCACCAGCCTTTCTATGTTTATGACGGCACCGAGCCGGTGTCGGCCGTCATTCGCAGGTATACACCGGACGACTTTGAAGAACTCATCGTTATCCAATCCGAGACCTTTCCACCCCCATATCCTTCGGAGCAATGGTGGAACACCGAGCAGTTGAGTCAGCACGTGAGTCGGTTTCCCGCAGGAGCCTTATGCGTGGAAGTCAATGGTGTCCTGGCAGGCTCGATTACCTCGCTAATCGTTAATTATAATCCTGCTGAACCTGCCCATTCCTGGGCGGATACAACCGATAACGGCTATATTCGCACACATCAGCCAGACGGAAATACGCTCTATATTGCCGATATATGTGTCAGACCACGCTTTCGCAAGCTGGGTCTTGGCAAATGGCTCATTCAGGCGCTCTATCATGTGACCGTTGAGCTCGGTCTTGAACGGCTGCTCGGAGGCGGAAGAATGCCGGGTTACCACCTTCATGCAGCTAAGATGACAGCTGAGGAATATTTAGATGCCGTTGTAAGGGGGAAGCTTAAGGATCCGGTCATAACCTTCCTTCTGCGCTGCGGACGAACCCCAGTCGGCGTTGCAGCGCATTATCTGGATGATGAGGAGTCCTGCCATTATGGGGCTTTGATGGAGTGGAGAAATCCGTTCAAAGGAGAAGGATCTATTATATCATGAAGGGGAGTTACCCATGGAATATATTCGTATTACAAGCATAGACGATCCGTTGTTTCTCAAAATGCACAACTTGATGAAGGAAGTATTCCCGCCGGAAGAGGTGCTGGAGTACGGTTTATGGAGAGAACCGCTGGAAGATCCGGGCATTCGGGTATTTGTTGCCTTGTATGACGGTGAAGTCGTAGGGACAACGGAATACCGGTATTACGAGGATTGGAATGTGGCGATGACCGACTTTACGATCATTGGACGGGAAGGGCTGGGCATTGGACGATTCCTGGCGCAGCATCGCCTGCAGGATCTGCATGCACTGGCTGCAGCGAACGGCAAAGTGCTATTCGGCATGTTCGCCGAAATTTATGATCCTTATCGGGTTCAGGACCATGCGTTCGGCGGGGTAAAGCCGATGGATCCGTTCGTTCGTCGCGAAGTATTGTCGCACCTTGGTTACAAACGCACAGATATTCGCTATGTGCATCCGTCCTGGAACAATGACGGCGAAGCGGTGAGCGGACTGGATTTCTGTTTTATGCCGGGCGACGATACGGTGACTGAGTTGCCGGCAGAGCTGATCGTAAACTTCCTGAAGCGATATTACGCCGTACTGCCCGAGAAACCGCAAGCTTGGAACGAGATGGTGGCGAAGCTGGAAACACAGCAGAGCGTACCACTGCTGCCGCTGTAAGTTTACGTTTCATTCATGTCTGATTCATAGGGAATCAGGCATGTTTTTTCCTTATAACGTTCCATGGCGACAAGGATTGAGATCCTATGGTAACGGTCAGAAGTATGATCGGAGGGCAATATTATGGCGAGAAGGAACGTGGCGTTTGGGGTAGGCATCAGTGTAGTCTTGATTATCCTGCTTACATTCATATCGTTTAGCCTGCGTTCGGATCAACCGATGTCTGGTGAGCAGAAGATCGCGGCCAATTACGTGGAAGCACGCGGTTACAAGATAGTGAGCAGTCCGAGTGAGCCCTTCACTTACACTTTAGAGAAAGCTCTTCTTAATCCTGACAACGGCCAATTACCTTATATTCAGATATGGGGCGTGCAATCCATCGATCCGGCAGCCTACTTCGGTAAAGAGATTACGTCTCATTCCTTTATCGTCTCCGGCCATCCGTTGGATGCTATGTACGGCACGCATACAGCCCTGCAGGTGATGATGGCGGAGGGGAAGGTAATAGGGGGCACTTCTTTCCCTGATCGCGATGATTTAGCCGGCGCCCCCTATGCTCTAGATGGGAGAACGCTGGAGGATGTTATAGGGATAAGTTTCAGTGAGTGGCGCAAGCAATGGGCAGAGAAATACGACGAATGATTTTGAAATAATTTGACCTTTGCCCCAATCCTCATTTGAATTGCAAGGCTATACTGGATATAGTAATACAATAGGTAAGGAAAAGAGGAACGAGCATGAACGACCGACAACAAGTGAGCATCCGTCTTCATAGCCTTCACGCGGGAGAGAATACGGTGCAGGAGCTGCCTGCAGAGGCGTTCGCCAAAGGGAATGCGCTGTATATTCGCTATACGGAACCTGCGCTTGGTCCGCATCAAGGAGAGACCCGGGCGATGCTCAAGCTGACGGAGGACGAGCTTAAGCTGATCCGTCACGGCGAAGTTGAATCCGAGCAGGCATTTCAGCTGGGCCAGCGCTTGCCGGGGTACTATCGCTCCCCGTTCACTTCATTTAAACTGTCTACGCACACCCAGCGACTGGAACTAGAGCTTGAGGGCATGTTCGGACGTGTGGCCTGGGCGTATGATTTATATGTGTTTGACGAGTTATCGGGACACTTTTCTATTAGTTTGACTATTCAGGAGGCACATGAATCATGACAATGAATCCATTAGATCACATTAACGGGCTGGTAGCTGAAGGGGTTGCGGACGCAGCTGTGGCTGCAGGGCTGGTCACCCGTGAGGAGCTGCCCGCCATTACGCTGGAAGTTCCCAAGGATAAGTCGCACGGCGACTTGGCCACGAATATCGCAATGCAGCTAACGCGCATTGCCAAGAAGAATCCGCGGCAGATCGCCGAGGATGTTCTGGCGCATCTCGACACGGAGAAAGCATCTATTGAACGAGCGGAAATTGCCGGACCCGGATTTATTAACTTTACCTTGAACAAGGGATACCTCTATCCAATCGTACCCTTGGTCCAGGAGCAAGGGGAGAACTACGGACGAATTGCGACCGGCAAGGGACAAAGGGTCCAAATGGAGTTTGTCAGCGCGAATCCGACGGGAAGCCTGCATCTGGGACACGCACGCGGGGCAGCCGTAGGCGATGCGCTGTGCAACGTATTGGATTACGCAGGCTACGAAGTGACGCGGGAATATTACATTAACGACGCGGGCAACCAAGTTGTGAATCTGATCAAGTCGCTGGAGGCTCGTTATCTGCAGGAGCTGGGCCAGGACGCCGACATGCCGGAAGACGGCTACCACGGCGAGGATATCAAAGGGTTCGCTAAGGAGCTGGTTGCCGAGAAGGGGGATTCGCTGCTGTCCATGGAACCGGGCGAGAGAACGGCGTTTTTCCGTCAGTTCGGGCTGGAGAAGGAATTGGGTAAGATCAAGCGCGATCTGAATCGGTTCCGCGTTCATTTTGACGAGTGGTTCAGCGAGACCTCCTTGTATGAGAACGGACTTGTTGAGAAGTCATTGGACGAGCTGAAAGCCAAGGGTGAAGCGTATGACAAGGACGATGCGGTGTGGCTGCGTACGACGGATTATGGCGATGATAAAGACCGCGTGCTTGTTAAGAATGATGGCACGTACACCTACCTGACTCCAGATATTGCTTATCATCGTAATAAATACGAGCGGGGTTATGATCGCATGCTCAACATTTGGGGTGCGGACCATCATGGCTATGTGCCGCGTATGAAGGCCGCGATGGAGGCGCTTGGGAATGATCCTGCGAAATTAACGGTGCTAATCGCCCAAATGGTCAGCTTGTTTCAGGACGGCGAGAAAGTGAAGATGTCCAAGCGTACCGGTAAAGCGGTCACGATGGAAGATCTGATGGATGAAGTGGGCGTGGATGCGATCCGTTATTTCTTTACCATGCGCAGCATGGATTCGCATCTGGATTTTGATATGGATTTGGCGGTATCCACGTCCAACGAGAACCCGGTGTTCTATGTGCAGTATGCTCACGCACGTATTTGCAGCGTATTCCGTCAAGCAGACGAGCAAGGCGTGAGCTTGTTGCCGCTGTCTGACGTGAACTTGAGCGTGCTTACGGCTGAGCATGAGTACGATATTCTGCGCAAAATGGGAGAACTCCCGCAAGAGGTGTCACTCGCTGCGGAGAACTATGCTCCGCACCGACTTATCCGTTATGTGTATGAGCTGGCCTCCCTATTCCACAGCTACTACAGAGCGGAGCGGGTCATTACGGAAGACGCAGAGCAAACGCAAGCCCGGCTTGCCCTTCTGGGCACTGTTCGCACGGTCATTGCCAACGTGTTGCGCCTTATGGGCGTGTCCGCTCCAGAGAAGATGTAGCGTTGTTCACAAGCCCACAACAGGCTACTATGGCCGCCTTCCAGATGGAGAGGCGGCTCTTCTATATCGTATAAGCTGAATTATAGCTTCATACCCTCACGTAAGAACTTAAGGGCGTTAATCTCACCATCCATGGTGCTGTATCCTTTTTTTAGCCTCAAGGGGGAGGACGTGCGGCGTAGAAGTGTTTTGATGGAGGCCAATTTCAGATCCGGTTTCTGGGCAAGCAGTAGAGCGATAGCTCCACTGACATGGGAAGTGGCCATTGAGGTACCGCTCATTTCATGGTACTTGTTATGAAGCCAGGCCGATACGATTTTGTCTCCGGGGGCATAAATATCCACGAATTGCCCACGATTACTGAAAGCCGGGATTCTGCGATTACGATCCGTTGCACCCACCGAGATGGTCTGAGGATAGCGGGCGGGGTAATCAGCCGTTCTGCGCTTGCCGTCATTGCCAGACGAAGCTACGATGATGACGCCGGCCTGGTTAGCCTTAGTGACGATATCAAGCAGAGTCCGGCTCCGGGTTTGCATGCCAAAACTCATATTAATGATGTCAATATCGGCACGGACACACCAGTCGATCGCCAGTATTATATCGGACACAAACGCTGACCCGTTTTGATCGAAGGCTTTGACGGGATAGACAATAGAGCGTGGTGCAACGCCTATCATACCTTGTGTGCTGTTGGCAGCTGCAATGGTACCTGAAATATGTGTGCCATGACCATTGTCGTCATGCGGGGGCATATTCCGATGAACGAGATTAATGCCGCGGGTTAACGAGTATTTCAGATCCGGATGAGTAAAATCGACGCCGGTGTCAATGACAGCAATCTTGATGCGGTGCCCTGTCGAGATTGACCAGGCTGGGGAGCTTTGATTTGTTTGATCCCCCATGGGATACCGGTTAACTTTCCGACACTGCCCTGTACAGCGTGAATATGAAGCTGGTGATCTTCCTCCACCATCAGATCGTGCCGAAATTCTTGTTCAAGCTTTGTGGTATGGGTGACTGGGGCAATGATGGTGTGGGTAAGCGGCGAGATACGGATCGAGCCCGGCAAAGACCCTCTCCCGGTAAGGCGACTCCATTCACTAATGCAATCCTGGTACAGATTAGGGTCGTGGAACGTAAGCAGCCGCCGCTTCTCTGCCCGAGCGTTCCGCATAGGGTTCGTCTCCGTAAGTAGTGATTGCATGATCCGGGTGTAGTCCATATGTGGCAATCTCCCTTCTCGATGAACCATTGCTTCAGTATTGTATGAGCTGGGGAGAGCGCCCGAATGGGATGTTGCCCTTTTTCCGGGAAATAGGCCCTGTTTCTCGTGTCAAAGCGGCATGGCGAACATAAGATACATGGAGAGAGCGTCAAGGTTCTCTTTTCTAACCCGTAAGGAGTCGATCCTTGGGGCGGGTACAGTCAGAAGGCGGAGAGGTGGTCTCCGTCTTTTTCTATTTCTGTTGCGGATGGGAATGGCTTGTTGCGGCGGCCATGGGCACACGTGTTTAACGAGTGGACAAGCGATGGATTAAAACTTGATTTTTATGTCTAAATAGGTTTTACTTAGGTTTGATAATGGATATGTTGAGGATATGAACGTGAAGATTGTGTGAGAGGAAGTGTGCGTTAGTGAGTAATCCGCTCAATTTAAAGATCGATCCAGAGAAGATTCAGGAAATCCCGATGGTGGACCTGGCTTTCATGGTTCTGAAGGCGGCGAATACGCCGTATTACTACCGTGACCTGATGAACGAGGTGGCTAAGCTTCGTGGCTTTACAGAAGAGGAAATTAACGAAACGATTGCCCAGTTATATACAGAGATCAATATAGACGGGCGCTTTGCGTGCGTTGGAACGAATCTGTGGGGGTTGAAGCGCTGGTACCCGCTTGAGAAGTCAGAAGATCCGATTGCGAACGCCAAGCGTCCGCGGATCATCAATGATGAAGATGACGATGATGATGACTTCACGGATGAAGAGGAAACCTACAGTGCCGATGACACGGAAGAGGATTACGATAATCTGAATGAAGATGAGGATCATGATGATGATCTGTATTCCGAAGATGATGACACCGAAGAAGAAGTGGATGAAGATGTCGTTATCGATGATGACGATATGGATGATGAGGATTCGGAAGAAGAAGAGGAAGAAGAGGAAGAAGATTTCGACGAGGACGAGCGGAATTAATTACAACCTGCTGTCGTCTTGTTAGCCTGTCGGCATAACTTATCGGCTGTGATATTACCTGACCGTAAATTGGGGGATTTTGAGGTTTGTTCTTCTCTTGACAAGCGGACAAGGCACAGAGTAAACTATTGCTTGGGCTTATGATTGTGGATTAAATATGTTTAATATAAAAGCGCCCCGTTATTTATTCGGGGCACTTTTTTTTGTTTATATGAGCCGTGTTGGAGGCGACCAGGCCTGCTTGGCATGATACTTCGACAAGCTCTTAGTGAAGCATCAGCTTTTTACGTTTGTTTATAGTGCTTTGAGGTCAGCTCGCTCACCATTAAGGGTGGCGAGCGATGCTTTTTTGTTGGTCCCTCTGATGAATCAGGGGAAAACGGGTTAGGATAAACATCATATGTCGCCTGAAGTTATGGAGATTATATAGGAGGGTTTTTAACAGTGACAAAGTATATTTTTGTAACAGGCGGGGTCGTGTCATCTCTCGGGAAAGGGATTACCGCCGCTTCGCTCGGCAGATTGCTCAAGAACAGAGGGCTCAAGGTAACGATACAGAAATTCGATCCGTATATTAATATCGATCCGGGAACCATGAGTCCTTACCAACATGGCGAAGTGTTCGTTACAGATGACGGAGCTGAGACGGACCTTGATCTGGGTCATTACGAGCGGTTTATTGATATCAATCTGTCGAAGAATAGCAACGTGACAACAGGCAAAGTATACTCTTCTGTCATCAGTAAAGAGCGTCGCGGTGAATATTTGGGCGGTACGGTCCAAGTTATTCCCCACATCACGAACGAAATCAAGGAACGCGTATTCCGTGCAGGCCGGGAGGCGGGTTCGGATGTCGTCATTACGGAAATTGGCGGCACGGTAGGGGATATCGAGAGCCTTCCATTCCTTGAAGCGATTCGTCAAATCAAGAGCGATGTCGGTCGTGAGAACGTCATGTACATCCACGTAACCCTCATTCCATATATTAAGGCAGCTGGTGAAGTGAAGACCAAGCCGACCCAGCATAGTGTTAAAGAACTCCGCAGCATCGGTATTCAGCCTAATGTAATCGTATGCCGCACAGAACACGAGCTTTCAACCGAGATGAAAGCGAAGATCGCGCTCTTCTGCGACATCGATCCGAATGCCGTCGTTGAATGCCGTGATGCTTCTTCTCTCTATGAAGTTCCGCTTAATCTGCGTGAGGAAGGTCTGGACGAGATTGTAGTAAATCATTTGAAGCTGACGACACCAGCGCCAGACATGAGCGAATGGGAAGACCTCGTTGCGCGCGTGACCAAGCTTACGAATACGGTTGAAATCGCGATCGTCGGCAAGTACGTTGCGCTGCACGATGCATACCTTAGCGTTGTAGAGTCATTGTCCCATGCAGGATTTGACGCTAATACGGAGGTCAAGATCCGCTGGGTGAATGCCGAGGAAATCACGCCGGACAATGTAGAGGACCTGCTGCAAGGGATTGGAGGTATTCTTGTCCCAGGCGGCTTTGGCGATCGTGGTATCGAAGGTAAGATCAGTGCAATTCGTTATGCCCGTGAACGCAACATTCCGTTCTTTGGAATCTGCCTTGGCATGCAGGTTTCCGTCATTGAATATGCTCGTTCCATTGTCGGCTTGAGCGGAGCGAATAGTTCCGAGATTGACCCGGCTACGGAATACCCCGTCATTGATCTTCTGCCTGAACAGAAGGATATCGAGGATCTGGGTGGCACGATGCGTCTTGGACTCTATCCATGCAAACTCGTTCCAGGCTCCCTCGCCGAAGCTTGTTATCAGGACGAACTCGTCTATGAAAGACATCGTCATCGGTATGAGTTCAATAACCAATACCGCGAAGATATTGAAAAAGCAGGTTTACGTATTTCCGGTACCTCGCCGGACGGACGTCTGGTTGAGATTGTGGAGCTTCCTGAGCACCCTTGGTTCCTGGCCGTGCAATTCCATCCGGAATTCACCTCCAGACCGAACCGTCCGCAGCCGCTTTTCCGTGAATTTGTGAAAGCTTCTATTCAACATTTGGCCTAACCCATCGATATATAAGAACCCGAGAGAGCAAATCTCTCGGGTTTTTTTGTCATGAAAGAGTAAGTTGCATGCTAAGGACAGGCCTCTCTAGCCGGATTTCATCTTTTTTCCCTACTTTTTTTATGTGAGGAAGGAATTCGACATCTGCAGGCGAATACAGATAATGGTCGGTTTATGGTATCGATAGGAAATTTTGAGTTTGCGTACTCATTGCACGATAAGTGTCGGGAGGGTAAAAGGATGAGCAAACAGAGCAAACACAAGGTGCTGATTGTGGATGACCAGAATGGAATTCGCATTCTTCTTGTAGAAGTGTTTAGCAGTGAAGGATATGAGACATTTCAGGCGGCGAATGGTAAGGCTGCCCTTGAGATTGTGAAGTTGCATGTGCCAGATTTAGTGCTGCTCGATATGAAAATTCCTGGAATGGACGGGCTCGAGATTTTGAAGCATATTAAGCAGATGAACCCGGAGATCAAAGTCATTATGATGACCGCCTACGGCGAGCTTGATATGATCAAAGAAGCTACCGATCTTGGGGCTCTAATGCATTTTACCAAACCGTTCGATATTGACGAGATGCGTCAGGCGGTCAATATGCAATTGAAAGGAACCGCCAACAACCTTGGCTAAACGATGAATTCTGCTCACGGGGCGGAATTCTTTTTTTTGCCAATATAGTCTGGAGAGGCACTCTATTCTAGGAAATGCTTGTTTAGTATTTATGACGCGTTGTGGTATAATAAATCCGTATGCAATAACGGATAGAATTTATAGACAAACCAAGCATCTTTAGGAGGATGAAACCATGCCATTAGTATCAATGACAGACATGCTCAACAAAGCACTTCAAGGTAAATATGCTGTTGGTCAATACAACATCAACAATCTGGAGTGGACCTATGCAATTCTTGAAGCCGCTGAACAAGAGAAATCACCGGTAATTCTGGGTGTTTCCGAAGGCGCTGCACGTTACATGGGCGGATTCAGCACCGTCGTTCATATGGTGAAAGGTCTGATGGAGGATCTGAAGATTACAGTTCCTGTCGCTATCCACCTCGACCATGGTTCAAGTATAGAGAAATGTAAAGAAGCAATCGATGCTGGGTTTACTTCTGTCATGATTGACGACTCTCACAGCCCGATTGATACCAATATCGAAACAACGAAACAAGTCGTTGCCTATGCTCATGCCAAAGGCGTTTCCGTTGAGGCTGAGGTAGGCATGGTCGGCGGACAGGAAGATGACGTAATTGGTGACGTTATGTACGCGAAGCTTGATGATTGCGTGCGCATTGTGAACGAGACAGGTATCGATACGTTGGCTCCTGCCCTCGGATCTGTACACGGTCCATACAAGGGTGAACCTAACCTTGGATTCAAAGAAATGGAAGAGATTCGCAATGCGGTTAGTCTTCCGCTGGTTCTTCACGGCGGTACAGGCATTCCTACCCACGATATCAAAAAGGCCATTTCCCTTGGTACTTCCAAGATCAATGTAAATACCGAGAATCAAATTTCGTTCACGAAAGTGGTTCGTGAAGTGCTGGATGCTAAACCGGAAGCTTACGATCCTCGTACGTTCCTTAAACCTGGTCGTGAAGCAATCAAAGAAACGGTAGTTGGCAAGATGCGCGAGTTCGGCTCGAGCAATCAAGCTTAATTCCCACATCGCTTGGCGCACCTAAGAAGATATCTTAGGATGCCTTATGTTCTTGAAGATGAAATGGAAAGTACACCGCATAGCCGGTGTTTTTCCATTTCATTTACTAAGATGTCAGATACGATGAGCGATGGTGAACTTCGCGACCTGATATCACCCAAGTAAATAAACTGATAGATGCGGTCTGTCATCCTTGAGTAACGTCGAAATTCAGACGTTTTTCTTATAATGACCGCCGTTAGAACCATTTCCGGCGTGAAGTGATGTAGGGGGACCCGAAAGCTTATGGAAAAATTGATGATCAGCGGTGGACGACCACTGCGTGGCACGGTTACGATCAGCGGTGCCAAGAACAGTGCCATTGCGTTAATTCCTGCCGCAATTCTGGCAGAGTCGGAAGTCGTACTCGATAACTTGCCGCTACTCAGTGACGTAGCTGTTTATGCTGAGATTTTAGAGGAATTGGGTGGCCAAGTTTCATGGGAAGGCAATCAGATGAGAATTGACCCGTCTGATATCAAATCTATTCCGATGCCGAACGGACCTGTTAAGAAACTGCGTGCGTCCTATTATATGATGGGCGCAATGCTGGGAAGATTTAAAGAAGCTGTTATCGGCCTGCCGGGCGGCTGCAACTTTGAACCGCGTCCCATTGATCAGCACATCAAGGGTTTTGAAGCGCTGGGCGCTACCGTCACGAATGAACACGGGGCGATTCATCTTCAAGCCAAAGAGCTTCGCGGTGCGAAGATTTATCTGGATGTCAGCAGTGTGGGTGCGACGATTAACATTATGCTGGCGGCTGCTAAGGCCAAAGGCTCTACCATTATCGAAAATGCGGCAAAAGAGCCTGAAATTATAGATGTAGCAACGTTACTTAATTCGATGGGAGCTATCATTAAAGGTGCTGGTACCGAGACAATCCGGATTGAGGGCGTCAGTGAGATGCACGGCTGTCGCCATTCCATCATTCCTGACCGGATCCAGGCTGGAACCTACATGATAGCAGCTGCTGCAACACGCGGCGATGTATTGATTGACAACGTCATTCCCAAGCACCTTGAAGCTCTAACGGCGAAGTTAATTGAGATGGGCGTAGGTATTGAGGAACTGGATGAGAGTATTCGCGTCATCGGTAAAGAACGCTATAATCATGTTGATGTGAAGGCGCTCATATATCCTGGATTTGCCACAGATCTTCAGTCCCCGATGACCATTCTCTTAACGCAGGCGGAGGGAGTCAGCGTGCTTAGTGATTTTGTATATAGCAATCGGTTTAAGCATGTGCCCGAACTGGTGCGCATGAATGCGAAGATCCGCGTGGAAGGGCGCTCTGCCATTATTGAGGGAGGGCCGCTGAACGCGGCCAAGGTCAAGGCAACGGACCTGCGGGCAGGTGCCGCGCTTGTGATTGCCGGCCTTACGGTTCCCGAAGGGGTAACGGAGGTTAGCGGAGTAGAATTCATCGACCGAGGATATGACCATCTAGTCACCAATCTGCGTCTGCTAGGTGCAGATGTGTGGCGGGAGACAGAGGAAGAATGACTTTTTTATAGTTCAAACGGGGGATTATGCGGGCTAGACTGCATATCTCCCTTTGATTTGGGTAATGCTCCTAGTAGTGTCCTCATAGAATAATAGACTTCAAGATCAGCATAGGATTGCTGTGACAGAAACAAAAAATTGAATAGGTGGTTATTTAATGGATTTGCAAATTTCCGATTTGGAAGGCATGAAGCTGACGGATCTGTATAAGCTGGCCAAGAAGCATCAGATTCCTTATTATGGTCAGTTGAAGAAGAAAGAATTAATATTCGCTATTCTCCGGGCGCAGGCAGAACAGAGCGGCTTAATGTTCATGGAGGGCGTGCTGGAGATTTTGCCAGAGGGATATGGGTTTCTTCGACCGATTAATTATCTTCCCAGCACCGAGGATATTTACATCTCGGCATCCCAGATACGAAAATTCGATCTGCGAACTGGAGATCTCGTATCAGGCAAATGCCGAACACCGAAAGAAAATGAACGCTATTTTGGGTTACTGCAAGTAAATGCCGTCAATGGTGAGAATCCATCTGTGGCAGCGGAACGTTTACACTTCCCAGCCCTGACTCCTCTTTATCCGCAAGAAAAGCTAGTTCTGGAAACATCCCCTAATCACTTATCAACTCGCATCATGGATTTGCTGGCCCCAGTAGGCTTAGGACAACGCGGTTTGATTGTAGCACCGCCGAAAGCAGGAAAGACGCTCCTCTTAAAAGAAATTGCCAACAGTATTTCAACCAATCATCCAGAAATTGAACTGTTTGTACTACTTATAGACGAACGCCCTGAAGAGGTTACCGATATGCAGCGATCTGTTAAGGGAGAAGTTGTGGCTTCTACGTTCGATGAGCTTCCGGAGAATCATATCAAGGTAGCGGAACTGGTGCTTGAGCGGGCGTTGCGTTTAGTTGAGCATAAGAAGGATGTTGTTATTCTGCTGGATAGTATCACGCGTCTGGCCCGTGCGTATAATCTGGTCATTCCTCCATCAGGCAGAACGCTTAGCGGCGGTATCGACCCTGCGGCATTCCATCGCCCGAAGCGCTTCTTCGGTTCTGCCCGTAATGTGGAAGAGGGAGGAAGCCTGACGATTCTGGCTACAGCCTAGTTGAGACGGGGTCGAGAATGGACGATATCATCTATGAAGAATTTAAAGGTACGGGTAATATGGAGCTGCATTTGGATCGGCGTTTTGCGGAACGTCGCATTTTCCCAGCGATTGATATCCGACGTTCAGGTACCCGGCGTGAAGAGGTGCTCTTGAAGAAGGATGAGCTGGATACCATCTGGGCGATCCGTAAGAATATGAATGATTCGGCTGATTTTGTAGAAGGCTTTCTCAAAAAAATGCGCGACAGCAAGACTAACGCCGAGTTCTTGGCTGCTTTTGATGTGAATGCTGCCAGCACCTCATCAGGAAGCCAGAGCCAAGCAGCCAGACGGCCATCGCGCCCTTCCGCAGCGACGGCTCCACAGAGCTAAGCAGATCATACAGCGGAGAATAGGAGATCAACATGTATTTGGTTTATGCAGATGAACAAGGCAACGTATATGACCATACCGAGCTGTTCGGGCTTGCCCGCAGTGGGGATATGATTGTTGAAATATTGGAAGACGAATTAATACCGCTGCCGGAGGGGGCGACGCTTGTCGGATTGCCGAGCACGCGTGCGGTCGGCATGGATCCGGATACAGGTGAGATGATGCCGCTTGAGCGTGGTTATACCGCAGTTGGAGCGCTGCTGCCCCAAGGCTATACCCGACTGGGATTGCCCGGTTATGTCAAGTCGGATAAAGACTACAAGCTGCCACTCTTTGGTTATTCAGCGGTGGTATGGAAAGAGGGTTCTTTTTATACAACAGCTCGCTTAACCGATGATCCGGAGAAGTGGAATCCAGTCAATTGTGACCTGAATGATCTGGAGCTTGGGGTGAAGCGATTAACGGAGAAGTATCCGGAGAACCGGCTTTACGAGCATTTATCGAATTGTGCCCTTGGGTATGAATGCTTAACGGCCTCCAATACGTTTTTGAACCGCTGGGAAGGAGCCGTACCGGTCTCTTATTCCTGTAACGCAGGGTGCTTCGGATGTATTTCCGAACAACCGGATGATAGCGGCTTCGTAGCGCCTCAGACCCGTATGAACTTTAAGCCAAGAGTAGATGAGTTGGTACAGATTATGCTGGAGCACCTGAAGACGCCCGAATCGATCATCAGTTTTGGCCAAGGTTGCGAGGGAGAACCTTCCACCCAGGCGAAGATTATCATTGAAGCTATGCGAGAAGTGCGTTCTCAGACGGATATGGGATACATTAACATCAATACAAACGCGGGGCTGACCGATTTTATCCGTGGTATCGTCGATGTCGGTCTTGACCTTATGAGGGTCAGCACGATCAGCGCACTTGATGATCACTATAATGCGTACTATAAGCCGCGCGGATATACACTCGCGAACGTTGAGAAATCGCTTCGTTATGCTACAGATCAAGGGGTATACACCTCTATCAACTATCTGATCTTCCCAGGAGTGACCGATCGCGAGGAGGAGTTGGAAGCGATGATCGAATTTGCTCGCCGTACGGGACTCAAGCTCATTCAGCTCCGTAACTTGAACATTGATCCTGAAAGTTATCTGGGTCTGATTCCTCCGGCCCAGGGCGAGATCCTGGGGATGAAGCAGGCGATCGAGATCATGCAGGAAGAGCTGCCCGATGTTGTCATCGGCTCCTATACTCACGTTCCGCCTGCAGGTCAGGCAAGACCGAAGAAGAAGCCGTTGATTCTATAATAGAACGTAGCAAGATCGTGCTGGTGATTTAGGCATAGCTCTTGCGCAAATACCATACGCGTGCTATACTCCACTTGTATGTCCACATAACTCTGGGTCCGCATGAGGCTCAGGGCGAAAAAGAGGTGAAAGGTACAATGAATCAACAAATTCAACCGAAATATCACGTGACTACAGTGACTTGCGCTTGCGGTAATACGTTCGAGACAGGTTCTGTAAAACCAGATCTTCGTGTAGAGATTTGCTCGAATTGCCATCCATTCTTCACAGGTAAGCAGAAATTCCTGGACGCTGGCGGTCGTGTTGATAGATTTAAGAAGAAATACGGTATCTAATACAACGAACCTTTCTGCCTATGGCGGGAGGGTTTTTTTGTTATAGGAATGTCCTTGTTGCAGGGCACTTGTTTCGTTAAGTTGCAATTTTGATAGCCATGCGATATACTAAAGTTCGCCGTGCTAGACGGGGAGGTAGCGGTGCCCTGTAACTCGCAATCCGCTGTAGCGAGGTTGAATTCCTGTTAGAGGTATTGTCGATGTGAGGCTGGTCCCTGCACATAATGTTGACGGTTGGGTCCTCCGCAATGAGCACTTGTGAACCTGGTCAGGTCCGGAAGGAAGCAGCCATAAGCAAGATCGCTTTTGTGCCGGAGGGGTGCCTAGCCCGAGTTGTTGTTCAGGATTGCCGCTCGGATCGCAATCATCAATAACAGGTGCACGGTATACATACATCACTTTGACACTTTTACCTTGAGGGTAAAGGTGTTTTTTATTTATCTGGATATAGATTTCCAGTGAAACGTTTTGCTAAGGCAGGGGAAAGTAGTATAAAATGTAGTATAATATAAACGTCAACTGACGCCTTTCTTGAATGGATGATGTAGAGGTTGAAAGAGGGTAAGTACAGTGGAACATATTGCGTTATATCGTGCATGGCGGCCGCAATCGTTTGGTGATATGGTGGGTCAACAGCATATTATCCAGACCTTGCAGAATGCGATTCGTGAGCAAAGGGTCTCCCATGCCTACCTGTTCAACGGTCCGCGTGGCACAGGTAAGACGAGTGCCGCTAAGATTTTGGCCAAGGCGGTGAACTGCGAGCAGGGACCTGCTGAGGAGCCGTGCAATGAATGTGAAGCCTGCCGGCGTATTACCGCTGGTGCGGTGATGGATGTGCAGGAGATTGATGCTGCATCCAACCGCGGCGTCGAAGAGATTCGCGACTTGCGGGATAAAGTCAAATACGCACCGACTGAAGTGCGCCGCAAGGTCTATATTATTGATGAAGTACACATGCTGACGACGGAAGCGTTCAACGCTCTTCTGAAGACGCTTGAAGAACCTCCGGCACATGTGATGTTTATACTGGCAACAACGGAGCCTCATCGACTACCGGCAACGATCATCTCTCGCTGTCAGCGGTTTGACTTCCGGCGCGTCTCGCTGGAGGAACAAACAGGCAGGCTAGAGCGTATTTGTGGAGAGGAAGGGATCACTGCCGAGCAGGGGGCCCTTCAGTACATCGCCCGTCTGTCGGATGGTGGTATGCGCGATGCGCTTAGTATTTTGGATCAGATTGCATCTTTTACCGGTGGCACGGTATCCTATCAACAGGTCCTAGAAATGACGGGCGGTATCGCCTCCGAGCAATTTGGACGACTGGCAGGCGCCTTGAAACAGGGGGATGCAGGGCTTGTGCTGCAGATGGTCGAACAGTTTATGCAAGAGGGTAAGAGCGCGGACAAGTGCATGGAGAATCTCCTGTACTACTTCCGTGATCTTCTGATGATCAAAATGGTGCCCCAAGCAGATAAACTGACAGACCGTGTACTAAATCCAGCTGAATTCCAAGAGATGGCGAATGCTTTCAGCCGAGATGAACTGTTCCAGATGATCGATACGCTGAATCGCTATCAGAGCGAGATGAAATATGCCTCACAGCCACAGACGTTGTTTGAAGTTGCGCTGCTTAAGCTGTCAGGTATTACGCAACCCTCTGCTGGAGCAGGCAATAATTCTGCTCAGAATGCAGTGGGAGCTGGAGAATTGGCCGAGTTGAAGCAGCATGTCGCCTCGCTTGAGCGGAAGTTGGAGCGTTTGATGCAGAATGGTGTGCCTGCGGGGAATCAACGAGAAGCGGCTAAGCCGACTCGAGCCCCAGCACCGAAAGTGGCATCAACGGCTAAAATTCCGCAGCACATGGACCAGTATGTTTCATCAAGATCCGGTGAGGATTTTACAACTATCACGAGGCAGTGGGCTCAAATCCTCCAGAATGTGAAAGAAGAGAAGGTCACTGTGCATGCTTGGTTGATGGACGGAGAGCCGGTATCGGTGTGGGAGGACAATGTCCTGGTTGCCTTTAAGAACAACATCCACCGTGAGACAACCGAGAAACCAGCCAATAAGCAGGTTATTGAAGGTGTGCTGGAGAGAGCCTTCTCGAGGCCCTACCGATTGGTTACCATGATGCTTCGGGATTGGAGCGATGCCGTCGAAGGCGCGGGCAAGCCGCAAGCGGAGGAACTCCAGCTGGAACATGAGGAACCGGATGCAGCAACCGGTGATAAGAAACCCTGGATTGATGAGGCGATCCAGTTATTTGGTGAAGACCTCGTTGTCATAAAAGACTAGCGCGTATATACGTGCACTCTATTATAAGGAGAGATCACTCATGAACAATATGAACCAAATGATGAAGCAAGTGAAGAAGATGCAGGAGCAAATGCTGAAGGCCCAAGAAGAGCTCGCAACCAAAACCGTTGAAGGTTCATCCGGCGGCGGCGTGGTTACCGTTGAAGTAAGCGGCCATAAACAAATCCTGTCCATTAACATTAAACCGGAAGCCGTAGACCCGGACGATGTTGAGATGCTTCAAGATCTGATTATGACAGCGGTGAATGATGCACTCGCCAAAGCCGAGGAGATTGCGAACGCTGATATGGGTAAATTTACAGGCGGCATGAAAATCCCGGGCTTGTTCTAATCTAATCTAGAAGGAGTAGTTACATTTGTACTATCCTGAACCGATCGCGAAGCTCATTGACGCCTTTACGCGACTGCCGGGTGTGGGGCCAAAGACGGCCGCCCGCCTGGCTTTTCATGTTCTGAACATGAAGGAAGACGATGTTATTGATTTTGCTAAAGCTTTAGTTAGTGTCAAAAGAAATCTGCATTTCTGCTCCATCTGCTGCAATATTACCGACACCGATCCCTGCCGTGTATGTCAGGACAAGACCCGTGACGCATCTGTGATCTGCGTCGTTCAGGATGCGAAGGATCTGGTCGCCATGGAGCGTACCAAGGAGTTTGACGGTTATTATCATGTCCTGCACGGGGCGATTTCGCCAATGGAAGGAGTCGGACCGGATGAAATCCGTCTGAAGGAGCTGCTCACTCGTCTAAGTGATGAGCGAGTGAAGGAGCTGATTCTGGCGACGAATCCGAACATTGAAGGTGAAGCTACCGCGATGTACATATCGCGCCTTGTTCGTCCCTTTGATATTAAAGTGACCCGGATTGCGCACGGGCTGCCTGTAGGCGGCGACTTGGAGTATGCGGATGAGGTAACCTTGTCCAAGGCGCTTGAAGGACGACGGGAATTGAACTGATTCATTACATGTAATTGGAATGACCAACGAGTCTTCGGAGGCAACTCTGACGGCTCGTTTTTTTGTGCTTATCATATGCCGATGGTAGAAAGAAAAAGATCAGGTTCTAAGTTTGTCCTCTTCTCGATATGAATGATACAGACAGTCTTATAGACGGTGTCATTCAATAGATGGGGGCGTGAAGGGAATATGAGAATCTGGCGCAAAAAAGCGAATAAGAAGGAACAAGAAGTGTATATCACTTCGGAAGAACAGGAGCAGATGTGGTCGGTCTATATGGATGTACAGCGATCCCAAATGGAATGGGAGAGAGCGCATCTACTGTTTCAAGAGGCAAGGGGGCAGGATCAGATCGACTATGCCATATATATGTTGGAGGCTGCCGAGCGTAAATATCAGATGAATTTGAAACAAGCGAAGCAGCTTAATCTGGACGGAGCCCATATGCAATATTTAGAGAATAAGCGAGAGAGCAGTTGATTGGATGAAAGAAAGTAGAGTTCTAGGTAAGGAGGAGAGTAAATGAAATTAATCGTTATGGGCGTTCTGTGTATCTCACTCATGTTGCTTGTCTATGTGGTCTTCAGAAGAAAACTGGGCTTTGGCTGGCTGACTGTGTTCGGTGCTCATTTAGCGCTTTCGGCGCTTGCGATTTATGTTGTGAATTATACGGGGATAGCGGCAGAAACATACATCCCTTTAAATCCAATGACCATAGGTACCGTTATGGTGTTGGGGTTACCTGGTGTTGCACTATTGGTTGGATTGAAAATAACTCTGCTAGGGTAGTTGACTTGGAGCTATATTATATGATACATTAATGTTCGCCCGTTTGATTGAGGGCAGTCAGATTTACGAATTCAAGCAGTTTAATAGTTGAAAAATTAATCAAAAAAACTTCTTGACCGATGACAAGACGATATGATATATTATTAAAGTCGCCGCTGAGATGCGGATGACAAAAATAATATGATTGATCTTTGAAAACTGAACAACGAGTGAGTTAAGCGAAATCAAGAATGTACAAGCCTTGGCTTGTTACTTGGTGGAGCA
>NZ_BAZR01000035.1 GCF_001315105.1 Paenibacillus sp. JCM 10914
AGGAAAGGTTGTGTTGCTTCATGAAGACCTCTGTAGCCACGCCCATTCGTACAGACATTCCACGTGCTGAATACCCTAGACCGGATTACGAACGGACTGACTGGTTAAATCTGAACGGCCAATGGTCATTCTTACTGAATTCGGAGGGGGCGGGTGATGACACTAATGAATGCGCTTCCTTACAAGGTGGAGAACAAACCCTGTTCAACTCGGAGATCACCGTCCCGTTTTCCTGGGCCAGTCCATTGTCCGGCATTGAACGCAATGAGAAAGGCGTAGGCTGGTATCGACGCTCGGTAAAATGGGAGCCGCAAGAAGATAATGCTCGCATCTTTCTGCGGTTCGGTGCCGTGGATTACTTATGTGACGTATGGGTCAATGGCACGCATGTTGGCTCGCATCAAGGCGGATACGGGACCTTTGAGTTTGACGTGACAACAGCTTGGCATACGGAACAAGACAACGTGCTCGTGGTCCGGGCAGAGGATTACGATCATAATTACCAAGCGCGCGGGAAGCAAGGCTACGGGGAGATCCGGGGCATTTGGCAGCCGGTCTGGCTGGAAGCGCGGCCGCAAACGTACTTAGAGCAAGCTGTCTTCATCACGTCCATCGATGGACAGATCGAGTTGAAATCAAGAATTCAAGCGCATGAAGCGGGTACGGCGACACTTCATCTCTCTTTTGGAGAGGGTTCGCTAACGCATCAGGTGGATTGGGAGCTGACAGAGGGAGTTAATGAACGAACCACCGTGTTTCAGGTTAACGATCCCCAGTTGTGGAGTCCTGAAACGCCGCATTTGTATGAAGGGGAGCTGCGTTTGTCGGGTACCTCTGGCGACGATGTCGTCCATACCTATTTTGGGATACGCGAGATTGGAACGGCCAAATTTGACGGACGGGATTACCGCTGGGTCACGTTGAACGGCAAGCCGGTTTATCTGAACGGCACACTGGATCAATCGTATCACCAGACAGGATATTTCACGTATCCAACCGATAAGGAGATGCAAGACGAGATCTACCTGATGAAGCGACTTGGACTTAATTTCGTACGCATCCATATTAAACCGGAAGAGCCGCGCAAGCTCTATTGGGCGGATAAGTTGGGGATTTTGGTAATGGAGGATATGCCTTGCTTCTGGGGAAATCCGGATGAACAGGCTCGTGCGGCTTACGAGATTGAGGCGCGTGAGATTATCGAGCGGGACCGGAATCATCCTTCGATTTTCTCATGGGTGATGTTTAACGAGACTTGGGGACTTCGCACGGATAGTGAAACAGCCGGTCTGACGGGTGGGGAAGGACAGCATCGGCATTATCTTCCGGAGACGCAGGAGTGGGTGAGGGAGAAGTATCAATGGGCTAAGCGGATGGACCTACCCGGATCGTGGAGGACAATTCACCGTGTGCGTACGATCACGTGGAGACAGATATCAACACATGGCATTTTTATATCAACGGTTATGAACCGCTGCGGAATCATATCGAGGAAGTGGTTCAAAAAACCCATCCGGGATCGGAGTATAACTATATCGGCGGCAACCAGCAGGGCGATGCTCCACTCATGAACAGCGAATGCGGTAATGTGTGGGGAATTGACGGCGGCGGAGCTGGGGACAGCGATCTGGCGTGGCATTATCATTACATGTTGAACGAATTCCGACGCCACGATAAGCTGTGCGGCTTTGTCTTTACGGAGTTCCGGGATGTGACCAATGAATTCAACGGCTATTACCGTTTGGACGGGACGGATAAAAAATTCGGCTACGAGGATTTCGTGCCGGGGATGACGATTGCCGACCTGCACACGCCGGATTATATCGTAATCGATGCGCCTCCTTGTCAGACGTTGGAGCAAGGGAGCGAGGTCACGGTACCGCTGCTCCGTTCCAGCTACTCAGACCAATATCACGGACAGTCACTTACCCTGGCCTGGGAATTATCCTACGACCAGTTCGGAACGAAGGTCGTCGCTGACCAAGGCAAACTGGAAGTAACATGGGATGGTTATGGCGTAGCGCCTATACCGGACTTGAAGGTACGCATGCCGAACACGGATGCGGTTGCCGTTCTGGGCGTTCGTCTGTTGAATGCGGACCAAGGTGTGGTGACGCGTAACTTTACCACGTTTGACGTGCGTGGCGGTAAAGAGCAGGCGGTTACCGGAGCGGAAGGCCGGACGGTGAGCATTCCAGTGAATGCATTCCGTAAGCAAAACTTCGCCCATATGTGGGAGGCACTTCAGGGCTCCAAAGTGAACGGCGGCGGAGAGGGAAGATTCGTGTACGACGTGCAGCTTCCGAGCCAAGGTGAACAGGCGATGATTCGCGATATCGAGATTTGCTTCGAGGCCGGCGCCAAGCGCCTACTTGCACGAAATATCGAGGGTGCACGCCATCACAGCCATGGCATCCACTTCATGCATGGAGCTTCGGCGGACGTAGAGTATAATCCAAGTACCTACTATATGACGGATGAAGAAGTGCATGAATCTCGCGTATCAGTATGGGTCGACGATGTTAAGATCGGCGAGATGGTACTCGCGGACGATCCGGCCGACAGTCGAGGTATCCTGTCTTGGCACTATCAGCCGGTTCATAACCTACTGGAGGAAGCCGGCTCGTACGGGTACCTGTGCCAGGCACAGGTACCGGGAAGACTCGCGGCAGAGCTCGATCGCAAGCGTAGCTTCCAACTGGAGCTTCGAGCCGAAGAAGGCGGTATCAGTTTATATGGGCGCAATGCAGGCCGTTATCCGCTGGATCTGCTGGTGCGGTGCCGTTAAGAGTGGCAATGTAAAACAACACGCTGGATTCTAATACAATTAAGCTTTCTGTCCGTTGCGCTGAGCTGCCGACAGGAAGCTTTTTGTTCTTTTGCTGAATATAGGATTTGCGGATGGTGGCTTTGTGCGTTGTGTCGACTCTTGTAAAGTTTTGTAGAGTTTTTGTAGAGGACGATCTGTTATCCTGCTGACTGGGGGTTTTTTCAAAAAAGTAACAGCAGGGGAGTCGATGTTATTGAGATACAGGTCCGTGATAGACAGGAGTAAGAAGTTGCTATCCATATGGATGGTATGGATGTTGATCGTGGCATCCGTTGCACCAACGATAGAGGCTGCAGGATCCAGCAGTTCAACTGGGGGTACCGGCTCTGGGGGAGCCACCTATTTCGAGGATACGGATCACTGGCATCCGAATAATGAAGCCAGCGATTTTGGCGCGGGTGTGAAGGTAAGCAATGTGGCGCTGCCACTTCTACGCTCTATCCGATTGAGTTTAAGATCCGCAACATCACGCAGAGGCCACAGGAAAGCGCGTACTTGCTGATTCGGGCTTACGACGTTGATGAATATGACGAGAGCCTCAGCTCAGGTACAGGAGAGTGGGATCGGGTCTACCTGTCGAATCGGGCCGAAGATATCGTCTCGGCTAATCGCACGAACGAGCCGGGCCAGACCGATTGGAGCAAGAGCAAGGTAGCCGGAAGAGGACATCCTTATTTGAATGAATTTCCGGTGGCCCATTACATCGGCGCGCTATCCGGGCAGAACAATACCTGGAACACGACGGTGCTGAAGATTGATGACTTGAGCAAAATCAAACTGGGTGATCACTATGTCGGTATTTCGATTCATCATTACGTGAATGCCACTAAGGGCAACGCGAGCAATTGGGTAGTCGAGGTCGACTGGGCGCAACTGATTATCGATGGCGGCTCCCGCACGACAGGCGAGATTACGAACGGTTCCTTTACGATTGACAAGGACGGCAATGCTGTCGTGGAATCGTGGTTCACGCCGAAGGAACAGCAGCATTTTTCTATGGAAATGAATATCGTGGAGAGGGACGCTACGGGCAACGAGCAGAATCTCACAACCGTCAAGAAATTCTATGACCAGGATCGTCTTGACACTGGCGAAGAAAGCAAGGGCGTCTCGCTCGAATACAAGATTCCAGGTTACAATCCGAACAACGAGTACTTCGCGAATATCATCTTGTTCGAGGATAGCGGTACCAATAACGGTAAGAGCGACCCGACCGATCCGCAATCGGCCCAACATATTTATTCGATCTCTACTTTTGATCCGAAGGTGTCTGACATAGAGAAGAACGATGCTCCACAATATGAGCCGACGTCGTTCAGCCTGCAGGATTTCGAGCAGAAATTCGCGAAAGTCAACGGCGTGCAGGACAATACGCTGGAAAAAATCAAAATTGTCTCCCTGCCCGATGCAGCGACAGGCCGACTGACTTTGGACGGCCGAGATGTGATGGCAGGCCAAGAGATTCCGGTTAATCAAGTACAGGAACTGGTCTTCCAGCCGGATGGCGAAGGCGGGTTCAACGGCACTACGGCGTTCCGATGGAACGGTTATGATCAGGCGAAGCAGAAATATGCGGCGTTTGATGCCGATGTGGTGCTGACACCGAAAGCTGCGCCTATCCTGACGGATCTTCTGCTTCCCGTGAATAAGGGTGAGTCAAAGATTGAGGACATGGGGGAACGAATCAAGCAGATTGTGCCGGACGGACTTGAATATATTACCGTGCTCTCAGTACCGGCCAAGGGTAAGCTTGTGACGGATCAAGGCGATGTACTTCAAGGAGATCAGATTCCATGGGACTCCCTGGATACTCTCCAGTTCGTTCCTGAAGATGAGCATCAGACCGGGACGGTAACCTGGACCTGGAACGGCTGGGATGGCATACAACATGCCAAGGATTACGCAAGTGTGAAGATCACCATCAACACGCCGCCCGTGGCACTGGACGTTGCCAAGGCAGGCTTTGAAGGGCAGCCAGTCGTGATTCCGGCAAGCGAATTTCAGATTACCGATGCGGATGGGGACCGGCTGAAATTCATCCAAATCCAGGGCGTTGATGCCGCCATCGGCACGGTACAATACAATACAGTTCAAGATCCGGCGTATCAGGACCTTACAGGCGAAATTTCTGTAGATGGGCTGAACAGCATTAGGTTCACACCGGCTCTGGGATTGCCGCTTGATCCGCCCGTTGTCATAACCTGGACCGGATCGGATGGTAAACAGTATGCGGAGAATGCTGCCAGCATTACGATTACGTATAACGGCAGACCTGTAGCCAAACCGCAAACAATAGAAGCAGAAGAAGGAACGTCATCCATACCGATTACACTGACCGGTGAAGATGCGGAGAGTCTGACGCTTGTGTACACCGTGACGCAACAACCGAATAAAGGCGAACTGGCACAGGAAGAGGGCAGTGATGATGCCTGGATTTATACTCCGCATGTCGATTTTATCGGCGGCAGCGACACGTTCTACTTCACGGTGACCGATGAAGTCTACCAAACGAGCGAACCTAGCCAGATTACGGTCAATATCCATCGTACTCTTGACGGCTGGGTCGGCGGACAAAACCAGGGTGATAACGAAGTAGCCGTCGGCATTCCAGGTAAACCCTTTACCTTGTCCGCCGTCAGTTCGCTGCAAGCGCAGCAGGTAGACGCAATCGTCAACGGTATTCGCGTACCGCTGTATGAGACCGACTAACGGGGCGACGGCGCGCGGTTACAGAACATGGGACAACAGCAGCTGTATCCTGCCGCTCGGCGTCAGTGCAGGCAGCTGCGTATTGCCGATGAATACGTCGGCCGGACTGCATGAGGTCCGTTTCGAAGCTTACAACGGAGCAGGCGAGCTGTTGCCGCCAGAGCTTCGCCTGGAGGACAACCGATTCAAGGTGGTCGGCACCGATCTGACCATGAGCGCAAGTCCCGATACTTTGGTCGGTGATGGAACGTCTACGACGGTACTGACAGCCGTTCTGAAGGACGGGGACGGCAAGCCGGTCGAAGGAGTTACGGTAGTTTTTGACGCTCCGTCAGGCCAAGGGCAGTTCCTCGGCGCGAGCACGGGCGTTACGGATGAGACGGGACGGGCTTCGGTGACGTTCCAGGCACCGAACATCAGCGGCGTTCATAACCAGCAGGTTACAGTTACAGCCACCGTGGATGATGCATTCCGCAGCCTATACGGTCAGGATGACATCACGATTACGTTCCAACCGGCCATGATTCGCGGCGTGATCACGGAAGGCGCCGATCATGCGCCTGTCGCTAATGCCGTCATTCGCGTCACGCTTGATCTGAATGGCGACGGGGTTATCGAAGAGGGCGTCGACTTTATCGAAATCGTTATGACGGACGAGCATGGTGCGTATGCATTACCGGTTCCGCAGGGTGATGCAACATATCAGGTGGAATTCACGCAAGATGTTATGATTGGCGGCGTTCGTACTCCGGTAACGTATACACAGAAGGCACAGGTCGATAAGGTAGCGGGCGCTAGCGAGGTGTTCGATTCCGAGAAGACCGTGACAGGAATCGTACTCTTCAAGAATCCTGACGGACAAACCTCTCTGTTAGATAGCAGCCTGGCTGGCAAGATGACGGTTTATTTACAGGATGAGCAAGGCAACTATGTTCTGGATGACCATGGTCGGAAGAAGGCTTTTGAGGTGGGAACGCAAGGAGTATTCAGTGCGGACGGGCTTGTCAGCAACCAGAAATACCGGATGGAAATCGGGTATCAGATGGAAGTGTACGATGAGAATGGACCTACCGGGGAGTACAGGGAGATTCTGATCAACGGCAAACGAGGCCCATCGTCATCCGGTGTCGTGTATCCAGAAATCGAGCTGACGAAGGACGGCGAGCTGAACATCGTGCAGGATCTGGTGGATCCATACGGAACCGTTACCGACGGGCGTACGAATAGCGTCATCGAGGATGCAGACGTGGTTCTCTATTACGCGAACACCGCGCGCAATCTTGCCAATGGCATTCAGCCGAACACGCAGGTCTACTTGCCGCCGATTACCGGCTTCGCTCCAAACGATAACGGCAGCCCGGCGCAGAAGACCGATGCCAACGGCTTCTATGCTTACATGGTCTATCCGGAGACGGACTATTATCTTACGGTTCGGAAGAGCGGATATCGCGCTTACACGAGTCCAACCATTCCGGTCAATTGGGATATCGTGCGGCATGATGTGAAGCTGTATCGGCCATCGGTCTCAAGCGAGGAAAGTGCAGTGCCTGCGCCATCTTCGCAGACTAAATTGGCAGCGACACTGAACTTGTCGATCGACAAGAATCTGGCGGAGGAAGGTACCGTGTCGGAAATCACCGTGAACTACAAGAATGATGCCAGCGTCCCACTTTCATCCGGGACAATCGCGTTGACACTGCCTGAAGGCGTGGAAGTGGTCGAGAAGACCGGTGCCGCGGTGAATGGCAGCGTTGTAACGTGGAATCTCGGGACATTATCCGCCCACAAGTCGGGTCAATTCAAGCTTGCCGTGAAGTGGCCGCAGTTGAACGAGCAAGAGCGAACGTATGATGTGAAGGGTATCTTTACGGCATCCGATTCACGGAATGAATCCGTTCAAGCCGAGGCCGGGTTGAAGGTGCAGATATTCTCGAAGCGATACGAGAACTTGCAGCATCAGCGGTATATCCTGGGTTACCCTGACGGCGAGTTTAAGCCGAACCGTTCCTTAACACGCGCCGAGCTGGCGGCAATCGTGGCTCGATTGAGCGAGCATGCTGCGGTGTCCGATCCGCTGACGTATACGGATGTCGAGTCCGATTACTGGGCGGCCAGTTACATCAAGATCGCGAGCAAGCAGGGGTACTTTACGGGCTTCGCCGACGGATCGTTCCGTCCGGATTCCGTCGTCACCCGAGGGGAGCTGGCGACTGTGATGACGCGGTTCCTGAAGTTGACCGTCAGTGAGCCGGGTGAAGTACATTTTAGCGATATGGACAGCCACTGGGCGGCATATGCCGTCGAGACACTGTACCGCAATAAATTTTTGGCCGGCTACGCGGACGGTTCATTTAAGCCGAACCAGTCCATTAATCGCGCGGAAGCCGTAACGTTGATCAACCGGATGCTGTTCAGGGGTCCGCTGCAAGGCTTGACACCGCAGTTCCCGGATATCCCTGAGCTGCACTGGGCTTTCGGAGATATCCAGGAAGCGACCGTATCCCATGAGTCGGTTCGCAATTCGGATGGAAGCGAAGCTTGGATCAAGAACTTGATGGATGATGTGAAATAGCATCAGCAATACGAATAACGAGAATAGCCAGGGTCCTCCGCTTGGACGACCCTGGCTATTTTTTGTTGCTGAACGACACGACATTAACGCTTCTTCCAGAACAACTGCAGCGCCACCTTGGCGCACCATAGCGAGAACAGGAAGAACAACAAGGCCCAGACAAACGCTGGGAGGACGGTCATGTTCGCCAGATTGGAGGCATCGCCTGCCTGCTTCGGCTGCGTGAACGCCATGATCAAGAGACTGAGCGGGCCGACCACGGATTCCTCGAGCACGAGAAAGGCAAGCAGCAGGTAATAGAAATTGCGGATTTTGCCGCCGATGAAATAGAAGATCAGATTGACGATGATAAAAATAATGAGCCACCATACGCCGTAACCGGATTGTACGAAGAACACGATCATGAGCAGCGCCAGCACGGTGATGGTCATCAGCCGCCGGCCTGTTTTTTCTTGTTGTAAATGTAGAACATCAGGATCGCGAACAGCGAAGCCGACGTATATCCAGCCAGCGAGACGATGATTGGGCTCCAGCCGCCGGAGGCGAGCATGGAATACGTGACACCGCTGTGATCCGGATTCAGCTCAATGCTCAGTACCTTCCCGGACATGAGCAGGGTCATCATCGCGTGTCCCAGTTCATGAATCATCGTATCGAGGATACGGAACCAGGAGGAGAAGGGAATCAGCCTCGTTAGGAACGCCGCCCCTACTAGAAACAACATTGCTTTCAGCCATTTATTCATCAGGAAATCCTTTCCGGTAAAGTCATTCGCTAGACTATCATTCCGTTCATTATAATATAGATAAGATTCATATGAAAATCAGGTAGACTTCTCATGCATAGTGGTATAATCAGAGTCATGATGGAGGTTCGTGTTCAATGAATAAGAATAATCCTAACAATGACAAATCAAACCCTCATATAAGGTATACTACGCAACTGAATGACCAAGGGATTCGTTTTGCCGAAATGGAATTGGCTGGCGATGAACAGGATATGCCGCTGCAGGACCGACTGCAAGAGACAAGGGAAGGGGAGCATACCGTCCAAGTTCGCCCAGAACCGAAAGCCGCTCTGGTCATAGAGCCGCAGCCGCTACTGGAGATGGATTGGAACGACAGCTTCCGCTACGTGACCAAAGAGCAGCAATTCGTGCTGAAAGCCAGGGAGCTGGCGTGGCATGTGGAAGCAGAGGTCGCATTTACACCTTTCAAAAGCTATTGGCCAATCTTCGATCAGATGACCGCCCACCAGTTCAAGTGGTACTTCTACTGGCGCGAGGAGGTTCGATCGGGGCGGTATCCGGACACGGACTTATCGTATCTGTTCGTCTATTTCTATGAACTGATTCATGGCGTGGGTTGGAGCGATCCCCGGCAGGGCTATGAATTGATGGAGACGGCATGGGCGGCATACCGCAAGCGCCACGCGAAGCTGGATGCTTACTTAAGAGAATGGTTATATGATTTTATGCTCGTTCATGGTCTGGATATGCCGATCCGGGAGACATACCAGCGATTACCGCGCCAATTGTCGGATGAGTTGAAAGAGCGGGAATGGTTCCGCCGGTTCTCGCTGCAGCCGATGGAGCTGACGTGGGACCTGCTGCTGGATTTGATCGATTATGAAGTCGAGAAGAGCCGCTTCTATCAGGAGAACGGACGCAAGGACCTGGAACGATACGCACCGAAGGTGGTTGCACTCGTGGACAGTTACTGGGGCAAGACGGGCGGGCAGCGCTTCATCGAACGCTTCAAACCGAGAGCGCGGCAAGTCAAGCGGCCCCTCTTTCGGAGCGCGGTTTATGACCATGGGCTGCACGGGAGAAGCCTGGTGCTTACCATCGTGTCTTTAAGCGGACATGCTCCGCTGCGTGCCTATATGACCGGCCTGGTGCGCTTGACCGAGAACATACTTCGGGAGCTGCGGGGATTCAAGGGCCGTCTGCGGGGTTTGGAAGGCATTGGGCCGGAGGTGAAGAACCTGGTCGAACGATATTTGAAAAAAGAGATTCAGCAGCAGATCGAGGCCGAGCGTATCGCATCCCTTCCTGAGGTGCAGATCGATACGCGGAAGCTGCGCAGGCTGCAGCGCGAATCGGACGAGGTCCGCGATATGCTGTTGGTGGAGGAAGCCGAGCAGCGGCAAGCTGAGGTGCCGCTGCAGGAGAATAAGCCCAAACTTGCAGATAGCGCTGCTTCCGGCAATCAGTCGGCAGGCGGCCCAACTCGACCTGCGACGGCCAGGGCACCCAAGAGAATAAACAAGCAGCCTGACGTATTCCAGGCGGTCATGGATTTTGATGCCTTGGCGTATGAGGCGGATGATCTGCTTTCGCAAGAGTTGGAACGGTCGGCTGCATCTAAGGAGAACCGGCGACTATCGGTAGATCCACAGGAGACACCCGAAACCGGTGCTTCACGGATGAGAGAGAGCGCGGCTTCGGGTGGTACGAAGCGGTCCACCGTTGATTTCGTGATCTGGAATACGGACGCCTTAGATGAAGGGTGGCAGGAGCTTGCCGAACGATTGACGTCGTTCCATCTGAGAATGCTGTATGCGATGAAGACCGGCGGGACGGGTGAACTGCAGCGGATCGCGGAGGAGGCTGGCTCCATGCCGGCGCTGCTGCTGGATGAGATTAATGAAGCCGCGATGGAGACCATCGGTGATTTAATTGTCGATGGAGAGGCCATTGCGGATGAATATATGGAGATATTAGAGACGCTTCAATGTTAGAAAGAGGTGAGCGAATCATGACGGAACTGAAAATCCCCAAACGGCTCACAACGGCCCTGGTCAATTCATTGACGGCGGGCGTGGTGCCGCGCGTGGGACTCGAATATATCGCCGTCGGGCGCAAACCGGAAGTGGAATCGATCCTGCGGGATATGGACAATATCGCAGAAGGCGGGGCCGCATTCCGGTTGATTACCGGCCGCTATGGCAGCGGGAAGAGCTTTCTGCTGCAAATCATCCGCAATTATGCGATGGACCGCGATTTCGTTGTGGCTGACGCCGATTTGTCGCCGGAGCGGCGGCTCGTCGGCACGAAAGGGCAGGGGCTGGGCACATACCGCGAGCTGATGACGCATTTATCCACAAGGACACGACCCGATGGCGGGGCGCTGGAGGCTATTCTCCAAAAGTGGATTGCGGCAATTCAGCAGGAGCTTATGGCAGAGACGGGGCTACGCCCGGACGATCCTGCCTTGAACGAACGCGTGGAGCTGCAGATCTATGCGGTGACGAACGAGATGCAGAACCTGGTGCACGGGTTTGATTTTGCCAAGGTGCTGGCTGCATATTGGAATGGATATAAGCTGGGTGATGATGACCGTAAGGGTGCAGCCCTGCGCTGGCTGCGCGGTGAGGTGCCAACGAAGACGGAGGCGCGCAAGGAACTTGGTGTCGGCGTTATCATTGATGATGACAACTGGTACGACTATATGAAGCTATGGTCGGAGTTTACAGCGAATATCGGTTATAAAGGCCTGCTGCTGTTCATTGACGAAGGCGTTAACCTGTACAAAATTACGAACAGCATCTCCCGTCATAGCAACTATGAGAAGCTGCTCACGATGTTTAATGACACGATGCAGGGCAAGGCCCAGCATTTGGGGATCTACATGGGCGGCACGCCGCAGTTCGTAGAAGATGAACGACGAGGGCTCTTCAGTTATGATGCGCTTCGTTCGCGGCTGATTGATGGCCACTACGGCAACAGCTCGCTTCGGACCTACACCTCCCCGATTTTGAAGCTGGACATGCTCTCGTACGAGGAAATTCTGATCCTTCTCCAGAAGCTGCGGGCCATCCATGCTTTGCATTTCAAGTATGAGCCGCAGTTGACGGACGAGCAGTTAGTTGCCTTCATGCAGATCGCCGTCAATCGGCTGGGGGCCGAGGAACTCCTCACCACCCGTGAGGTGGTGCGCGATTTCATGGACCTGCTGCATACGCTAGATCAGCATCCCGAGGCTACCTTCGACGCGTTGCTTGGCGAGCGTGCCGCGACCGAGCCGCAGCGCAAGGGTGATAATGCCGCAGCTTCGGACGATTTGGACGATCTGTTGGCGGAGTTTGAGTTATGAGCACAAATCCATTTTCCAGACTGGCGCCGTTCATTCAGGAATTTATTTATAAGAAGCGTTGGGACACGCTTCGCGAGGCACAGGTCGAAGCTTGCCGTGTTCTGTTCGATACGCCGAACCATCTGCTGATCGCGTCCGGCACGGCCTCGGGCAAGACCGAAGCGGCATTCTTCCCGGCATTGACCGAGTTATATCAGGAGCCCTCCAGTTCGGTGGGGATCTTATATATCGGGCCGCTGAAGGCGCTGATCAACGATCAATTCGAGCGTATCACCGATCTGTTGAAGGAAGGGCAAGTTCCCGTCTGGCACTGGCATGGCGATGTATCCCAAGCGGAGAAGACCAAGCTGATGCAGAAACCTTGCGGCGTGCTGCAAATTACGCCCGAATCGCTGGAGGGGCTGCTGATGAACCGGCCGAATGCCATACCGGCGCTGTTCCAGGACCTGCGCTATGTCATTATTGATGAAGTGCATGCTTTCATGGGGGCAGATCGGGGCATTCAGGTGCTGAGCCAGTTAACCCGCATCGAACGGATGGCCACTTGCTCGCCAAGACGCATCGGTCTATCCGCGACGCTCAGCGACTATGAGACCGCCGCAGGCTGGCTGGGAGCCGGGACGCGCCATGCGGTTGAGGTCATTGCTCCGCAAGGCGGGCGCAAGCTGCGCCTGTCGGTGGAGCATTTCTCGTTCCCGGACGCGCGGGATGAGAAGCAAGCGGAGCAACTCGAGCTTGCCCGCAAAGCCTATTATGATTTTGTGTACGATAACACGCATCTGAAGAAGGCGCTCGTCTTCACGAACAGCCGCTCGGATGCCGAACTGACCACGCTGGAATTGCGACGAATCGCCGCCAAGCGCGAACAGCGGGACGTGTTTCACGTCCATCATGGAAGCATCTCCGCCATGCTGCGCGAAGAAGCGGAGGCGGCGCTGCGCACAGGTCCAGGCCCTGCGGTTGCAGCGGCCACGTTGACGCTGGAGCTGGGGATTGATCTCGGCGAGCTGGAACGGGTCATCCAGCTCGGGGCTCCATACAGCTGTTCGAGTTTCGTGCAGCGGCTGGGGCGATCCGGCCGTCGCGGCGATCAAGCCTCCGAGATGATGTTCCTCTGTCCGGAGGACGAGGACGAAGAGGCGCAGCTGCCGGCACGGATGCCGTGGATGCTTCTTCGGGCCATCGCAGTTATCGAGCTGTACATTCGTGAGAAGTGGGTGGAGCCGCTGGCTTTGCGCAAAAAGCCAGTTGGCGTCCTGTACCATCAGACGATGAGCACGCTCAAGAGCATGGGGGAGGCCGAACCGCCGGATTTGGCTCGGGCCGTGTTGTCACTGCCTGCCTTTCGCGGAATCGAGCCGGAGGAGTATAAGGAATTCCTGCAGTACCTGCTTCAAACCGATCATATTCAGCGTACCGAGGAAGGCAGCCTGATTATCGGGTTGGGCGGGGAGAAGATCGTTAATAATTACCGGTTCTATGCCGTATTCAAAGACGATGAAGAGCATGTGGTCTACAACGGTTCGGAAGAGATCGGCTCGATCACCACCGTGCCGCCGCCAGGGTATTGCTTCTCACTCGCAGGTAAGCTATGGAAGGTGGAGGAAGTGGATACGAAGCACAAAGCTCTGTATGTGAAATCGGCGAAGGGGAAGGTTGACACCTTATGGCTTGGTGCAGGTGGTGACGTGCATACCCGTGTGGTGCAGAAGATGAGAGAGGTGCTGGCTGACAACACCCTCTACCCATACTTAGCCCCAGGGGCCGTGAACCGACTGGAGCGGGCCAGACGCCTTGCCCGTGAGAGCGGGCTGCTGAAGAACGTCGTCATCTCGGCGGGCGGCGACTCGTTGTTCATTCTGCCGTGGGCCGGCAGTAAGCAGTTCCGCACGCTGGAGCGATTGCTGAAGCATAATCTGGCAGAGCGGCTCGGACTGCGTTCCATCGTGCCGATGGAGCCGTATTATATGGTAGTCGCTGGCCGGGCAGATGATCAGACACTGCTCGAGGAGATTCGCAAGGAAATATCGGAATGCGAGGATGCGGGCGCGCTGCTGGATCCTGATGAAGCACCGTACCTCGGCAAGTATGACGAGTTCGTGCCGCCGACGCTGGTACGTACGGCTTTTGCTGCAGACGGCCTGGATCTGGAAGGATTGGCTGAGGCGATAGGGATACACAGGGAACGCTGCATCGAGCAGTAGAAAGGCGAGAGAGATATATATAGCACTCTACTTCAGTCGATATAGGAGGGCATACTGGATTGAAATCGAATCAGACAGCTGTCATTACCATATTGGAGACCAGTGATGTACATGGACATATCTACGACGGATTATCGGGGAGCGGGAGACAGGCCACTCGGAATTGCCAAACTCGCTGAAATCATTCGCAAGGAGCGGGATAAGAACCCGTCTTTACTGCTGATTGACAATGGGGATCTTCTGCAAGGCACGCCCTTTATGTACCACTATGCCAAGTATGGCAGAACGGGTGTTCATCCCGCTGCCCAGTTACTGAATATTCTGAAGTATGATGCGGCCATCATCGGAAATCATGAGTTCAATTATGGCCTGGAACTGCTTAATCATACGATTGAGGACGCTGCCTGCCCTTATCTGTCGGCCAATATCGTCGATAGCTTCGGCGGCCATCCGGCGTTCGGGCTTCCTTACCGTATGTTTGAACCGCAGGAGGCATTCGGGTTGCCGTGTTGGGCGTGACTACGCATTATATTCCGAACTGGGAGGATCCCGCGAACATTCAAGGCCTCCACTTCGAGGATGCGTTAGCGTCAGCCCAGCGCTGGGTTGCCCGGATTCGCGAGACGGAAGATCCCGTGGCCATCGTCGTATGCTATCACGGTGGTTTTGAACGGGATCCGGATACCGGCGAAGCCACCGAACCATTGACGGGGGAGAATCAGGGGTATGAGATGTGCCAGCGGCTGGAAGGCGTGGACGTGTTGCTGACAGGCCATCAGCATCGGTTGCTTGCCGGAGAGTTGAATGGAATCGCATATGCGCAGCCTGGGTCTGCGGCACAAGCTATCGCCAAGGTTCAATTAACCTTTCAGAGAGGAGCAGATGGTTCGTGGTCGATATGCGAAAAAAGCGCGGAGCTGCTGCTTGCAGCGGAAGCAGCCGCAGATCCGGAAGTGCTTGCCTTGTTCGCTGAGCAAGAGCGGACCACGCAGGCGTGGCTGGACCAGCCCATTGGCCGGGCAGAGGGCGATTTCTCGATTCCGGATCCTTTTACGGCAAGACAGCATGATCACGCATTTACCGAATGGGTTAACCGGGTGCAGATGGAGGCGACGGAAGCTGCAATCTCCTGCGCGGCGATTTTTACTAACGAAGCCAAGGGATTTGCAGAACAGATCACAATGCGGGATGTCGTATCCAATTATATATACCCCAACACGCTGAAGGTACTACGGTTGACTGGTCGCGATATTGCGGCTGCCCTGGAGCAGAACGCTCGTTATTTTGCGCTGGATGAGCATTCAGGGGAGCTGCGGGTATCGGAAAGTTATATTCAGCCTAAGCCGCAGCATTTTAATTACGACATGTGGGAGGGCATTGAATATGAGCTCGACATCTCCAGACCCGAAGGCGCTCGCGTGAGCAAACTCTGTATAGATGGTGAGCCAATGAACCCGGACGCCTCCTTTGAGGTTGTCATGAACAGCTACCGGGCCGGTGGCGGGGGGAACTTTCAGATGCTGATGGGCAAACCGGTCGTTCGGGAGATTCCAACGGATATGACGGAAATCCTGGCTGATTATATTATGAAGTGCCGCGTCATTCGGGCTGCTTGTAATCATAATTGGAAGGTCGTCGTTTCATAAGATGTCGCAGTTTAATTACCACTTGAATAAAAATAGCAAAAACCCTCCATTCCACGATACATGTGGTTGTGGAGGGTTTTATTCTGCATGCTGCCCGAAGGTAGGGCGGCGACGTCTCATAATGGCATGCCTAGCCATGGACCAGCTTCGCGCGTAGTTTGTTCGACATCCACTCGATCAACAGGATTAGGATGACCAAACCAATAAGGATAGATCCGACCTGGTTCCATTTGTAGCTGTTCATAGCGAAGATGAGCGGTGCTCCAATCCCGCCGGCACCGACCAACCCGAGAATGGATGCATCACGCATATTCATGTCGAATCGGTAGATGGTAACCGACAAGAAAAGCGAGAACAACTGTGGAAAGATACCATAGCGAATCTTCTCAAAGGTGGTGCACCCAATCGACGTCATGGACTCCAGCACCTTCTTGTCCAGATCCTCAATCGCGTCCACGTATAGCTTGGAGAGCATGCCGATCGAAGTCAGACCGATGGTCACAACTCCCGCGAACGGTCCCGGACCTGTCACGCGAATGAACATGAGCCCATAGACCAGCGCCGGAATCGTGCGGATCATGATGAGCAGCAGTCTGGTAACCCAGGCAATCGGCTTCGGCACCATATTCGAGGCAGCCAAGAAGGCAAGCGGAATGGACAGTACGGCTCCTACCAGCGTTCCTAGAAATGCAATGGCCGTCGTCTGAACGAGTAAATAGAAGACACTTTGCTTAGAGACGCTGAACAGCAGGTTGAGGTCCGGCTGGAGTATCCCTGTCATGATATTTAGCGCGATTTGAATTCCGCTCTGGTTCATATCCTTAAAGCTTATGGTGTTCAATGACCAAGCGAACAGGATCAGCACGATGGCTGTAATCGTTAACTGATATCGACGTTGGCGGGGGGAGGCAAGCAGCTGTTGTTGTATCGTCGTCATATCATGCACCTCTTCATGTCAGCTTCTTCCTGAAATGCTCGCTGGTCGTCTCGATGGCGTAAACGGTAACGACGAGCGCCAATACGATCATCCCTACGTTCGAATAATCACGCCAACCCAGGTTCTCATTGATCAGGAGCCCGATTCCTCCGGCACCCACATAACCGAGGATGGCTGCATACCGCACGTTACCTTCGAAGCAGAACAAGGAGGTCGATAAGTAACGGGACAGCACCTGTGGAAATATCGCGTAGCGAAAGGCCTGAATGCGCGTCATTCCAATCGATTCCATCGCTTCAAAAGGACCCATGTCCACATTTTCAATCTGCTCGTACAGCAACTTGCCAACATAAGAGAGGGTGAACAGCAGAATCGCGACCAAGCCTGCCATCGGACCAAGTCCAAACACGTAAGTGGCAATCAACGCACTCACCAGCGTCGGCAACGTTCGGATGAGACTCAGTACGACTTTCACGACTCCAGACACCCATGGGCTACGAATGACGTTTCTCGCAGCGAGCATCGCCAGCGGGAGAGCCAGTACCGCCCCTATCATCGATCCCAGCAGTGACATCTGAAGCGTGGATAGCAAGGCATCCCACAGGCGAGGGAAATAACTCCAATTCGGAGGAACCATCTGGCCTAGAATGACAAAAAAATGGCCGATCCTCTTCATCAGGACAGGGAAGTTAAATCCGGTCAAGTTAATGGACAAGGCAGTCAGTCCTGCAAGGATCAATAGGATGAAGGGCAACCGCGTTCGTTTCTGGAACACCACTTTGCCGCTTGGCAAGATCATTTTTTTGGGAGGAAATATTCGATCATACATGCGCGTAGCTCTCCTTCGCCGGGGTCTGAGCTTCCCGGGACAGGCTGCCGTAAATTTCGTCTAGAATGCCCTGGTTCACTTCAGCAACGGCACCATCAAACACGATTTCTCCCTGGCGTACACCAATGATGCGGTCGGCATACTGAAGCGCCATTTCGACATGGTGGATATTCATAATGACAGAGATATTCATGGTCTGATTGATGTTCTTGAAATCATCCATGACCAGCTTCGATGTTACTGGGTCTAAGGATGCGATTGGCTCATCAGCAAGAATAATGTCGGGGTTCTGGGCCAGTGTTCGCGCTAGCGCAACGCGCTGCTGTTGCCCTCCTGAGAGCTGATCCACGCGCACGTAAGCTTTATCGAGGATACCTACTTGATCCAAGGCTTCCAGCGCTCGAATCTTTTGTTCGTGTGTAAAAATCCCCGTCAGTTTACGCCACATGGGAAGATTAGGGACGAAGGAGACAAGAACGTTCTTGATGACGCTGATCCGAGTGACCAGATTGAAAGATTGAAAGATCATGCCAATTCTTCTGCGAAAATGCCGGACCTGCCTCCCCTTAAGCTTGGACACATCGACGTCGTCTACGAGTAATTGTCCGCTTGTGATCTCGTGCATCCGATTGATGCAACGGATCAATGTGGATTTGCCGGCACCAGACAAACCGATAACCGCTACAAATTCGCCCTGGCTGATTTTCAGATTAATGTTTTGCAGAGCCGTTGTGCCGTTGTGGTACGTCTTCTGTACATTGATAAACTCGATCATTGCCAATTACCCCAATCCTATAATCTATGGCCGCCAAGCAAAAAAGGAGAACATCATCTGAAGCTTGATGCTCTCACTTCTTTTTATTGGCGTACTATGGGTCTGCGTTCATGTGACGGCATCACTTTTTCATGTTGCGGATGATCTCTTGTGCTTTGCGTTCGCCATCATAGTCGGAGGACTGCGCTTCTTTATAACCTTCGTGGCTATAGACCGCGATAACGTTCTTTCCTTCCTCTGTCTGGGCGATGGCGATAAACGCCTTTTGCAGTGCGGCTTTGAGATTGTCCGTCATGATGTCGCTGTTCTTGCTGACACTGATCGTATCGTTATAAATGCCTTGGGTAACAGCGATAACATTGGTTTCGTCCCAGATGGAGCTGCTGCGTCCGAATTCGCTGGTCCATTGTTCCTCATAATCCCGTCTTGCGTCGGCAAAAGCGACGATCAGATCAACTTGACCTGCGGCGAGTCGAGCAAACGAGCTTCCGTAGGAGTCGGATGTAACCACATGAGCCAGGTCAGTCAGACTCTTACTGAAGTTGCTTTGCAGCCACAGTGTAGGATAAATATACCCGGCTGATGAAGAAGTCGACATGACAGCCCAGTTGGCATCGTTTAATTCGTCCCAGGTGGGTTGCTCACCATTATTGATTTTGGTCGCTAACGCCTGGCCTTTGGCGGAAGGGCCGGCAATGAGCAAGGAGCGGTAATACGTGGCCTGGTCGCTAGTCGGCTGCGTAGGTTTATTGTCATTCCAATCCTTGGCTTGGTCAGAATCATTGGACAGGCCGGCACGTGTTGCCGTCAGGATCACGTCAGCTCCGTCGTCATAGAGCGTATAGGTCCCGCCAGGAATAAACCCGACATCCGTTGTGCCTGCGGACAGCGCTTCCCCTACTGCTTCATAAGTCGTTCCAACATCAATGCTGATGCTACCGACTTCATAGCCTTCGGATGAGAGCTGACTCTTCAGTAATTCCTTGAGCGGGTCTGTAGCCGTAATGATCTGATCAGGATCCTTGGAAGGAACGAAGCTGATCTTCAGTTCTTCGATCTTCTGAGCATCATCGCCCTTAACATCAGTCGTTGGCGCAGGGCTGGCTGGAGCTGCCCCTGTGGATGAAGTGCCGGTAGTGGCGCCACAGCCTGCGAGTAATGCGGTGACGATGGCAAATACGGTAATAAGCATCGATTTTTTCTTCAATTTGGTACCCCCGATTTTTTTATTTCCAAGATGCACTTTGACTGATATGCACATGAGAACAAACCTATTGTATAACCCGTCTATTATTGGCTTGTTAACATGATGTTAAATGAATGATAAAATTGACATGGCAGCAGGAGAGCTGCACTTCTAAGAGCGTTTAAAATTTTTTTTGAAAAAGGGATTGTACTGAAAACGCTTTTATGGTAATTTAGTTTTATAAAAATAAAAACGTTTTTATAGAGAAGGACGGGGGATATGGGGAAAGTAACCATAAAAGATGTTGCAAGAGAAGCGGGCGTCTCCATCTCCACGGTTTCCAATGCGTTGAATGATGTAGATGTGTTGAATCCCGAGACCAAGATGCATGTATTGAAGGTCGCGGAGCGCTTGAATTACGTACCCAACTTGAACGGAAAGCTGCTGAAATCGGGAAAGACGAAGATGCTCGGCTTCTTTACCACAAGTGTATCGGGCCCATACTTTTACACCTTGGTTGAATCCATGGCACGTGAATGCGATCGACTGGGATATGGTCTGAACGTGTTCGTCACGAAGGATAAGCAAGTGATCATGAGCAACATTCTGGGTGGGCGCGTGGATGGCGTCATCATATACGAAGAACTCAAGATTGACGAGAAAGACATCGCTGCGATGGAGAAAGACAAGGTGAAAGCGGTCTTCCTGGATCGCGAGGTCCAGAACGAGACGATGGGAAGCATCATCTTCGATTCCTACGTCGCTGCTTATGAGGCCACGAAATATCTGATCAGCCTGGGGCATAAGAACATTGCTTACATATCCGGCGTGGACTCGATGTACGATAGCGTGCAGCGGAAGGAAGGGTATCTGGCGGCACTCAGCGAGTATCAGCTGCCGATAGATCCTGACTATATTCTACAAGGCTACTTTGAGGAAGAGGCTTCCTATAATGCCGTCAAATCGCTTCTCTATCAGCACCCTGGCAAAGTGCCGAGTGCGATTCTTGCAGGGAACGACTTGAGTGCAATCGGCAGCATACGAGCCCTGAAATCACAAGGTTACGAAGTTCCGCAAGACATTAGCGTGGTAGGCTTCGATGATATCGATATCGCTCAGTACTTCACGCCACCGTTAACAACGGTAAGGAATCAGATTGCAAGGCAAGGCATTCTGGTAGTCAACCATCTGGTGCGCATGATCCAGAAGAAAGAGCAAGGCAAGGTACAGAAGTTGGCAAGCGAGCTGGTTGTTCGGGGCTCGAGTCAGATTAAGCTGGATCGATAAGATCTGAAGGTTCATCAAGACGAGATATTTTAAAAAATTCATAGTGGATATGACGAGATTTTTTCGTTTAAAAATAAAAACGTTTTTATTGCAGTGCGAGAACGAAAAGGGAGGCAGAAGCAGGTGAGCAAAATAGCAACAGTCCAGGGTACCGGCACAGGAGCGGCACCACCGACCGGGAAAAAACCGATGGGGCAAAGAATCAAGGAGTTTTTTATCGACTACAAGCGCCAATGGGAGCTGCAATCGATGATCATTCCCGGCGTGATCTTCATGTTTATTTTTTGCTACATTCCAATTTACGGGTTGACGATAGCTTTTAAGAATTATACCGTCATCGACACGCTCGATTCCGCGCCGTGGGTTGGCCTGGATAACTTCAAAATCATTATGTCAGATCGGTATTTCTGGGATTCCGTTATTAATACGCTGGGGATCAGCTTCCTGAAGCTGGCTATCGGATTCGTTATTCCGATTATTCTTGCCATTATGATCTATGAGGTCAGCATGAGCCGATTCAAGAAATTCGTGCAGACGATCTCGTACTTGCCGCATTTCCTGTCCTGGATCGTTCTGGGCGGGATGCTGATTACCTGGTTCTCAACGACCGGCTTGTTTAATGAAGTCTTGGTCGGTCTGGGGATTATCTCGCAGCCGTCGAATATTTTGCTGGATCCTAGCAAGTATTGGTGGATTGCCGTCCTATCGGACATTTGGAAGGAAGCAGGCTGGGGTACGATTCTGTACTTGGCGATCATGGCCAAGATTGATCCGACCTACTACGAAGCGGCCAAAATTGATGGTGCAAGCCGTCTGAGACAAATCTGGAATATTACGATTCCAAACATGAAAATGATCATTAGCTTAAATCTGATCTTAACTGTAAGCGGTTTACTTGGCTCGAATCTGGATCAGACGCTCGTGCTGATGAACTCGCAGAACCGCGAGAAGGCTGAGGTTATCAACTCTTATGTGTACCGTATGGGTATGACACAGGGTGATTTCTCTTATGCGACTGCCGTAGGTCTTGGTATCTCGATCGTGTCAGTCATTCTGCTTGTCACAGCTAATAAAGTAACCAGCAAATTAAACGATAACCAGTCCGTCTTATAGAGGTTGTTGAACATGAATGGGGGGTATTACAGTGAAAGTGAAAGCAGCTAAAGGGGACTGGGATAGTCGGATTTTCGATACGATCAATGTCACCTTACTGGTTCTGTTTACGATTATCATCATCGTTCCGTTATGGAACGTGGTGGTGTCATCCTTCAGCTCCGGCCGATCGCTGGCCGAGGGTGGATTTATCTTCTGGCCGACGGAGTTCTCGCTGGAGAACTATCAGGCGGTATTCCGTGATGCCAACATCTGGAATGCATTCTTCATCTCGGTTGCCAAAACCGTGATCGGCGTAATTACCCACGTGTTTTTCTGCGCCATGGTGGGATACGGTTTAAGTAAAAAATACGTGCGCGGCCGGAAGTTCTACGTCTCGATGGGCGTTATCACGATGTTCTTCTCGGGCGGCATGATTCCGACCTACTTGCTGATTAAAGATCTCGGCATGCTGAACAGCTTCTGGGTGTACATCATTCCGGCGCTGCTTAGTTTCTATGATGTCATTATCTTGATGAATTTCTTCCGGAACGTGCCGGATTCACTTGAAGAATCAGCGAAAATCGATGGCGGCGGCGATTGGAGAATATTCCTGAGCATTTTCATCCCGCTATCCATGCCGGCGATGGCGACCATCGCATTGTTTAACGGCGTCGGGCAATGGAACGATTTTATGACGACTAAGTTATACATCACGGATCAATCGCTCTATCCCTTACAAATGATGCTGTATGAGATTATCGTGCAGTCTCAGACCCAATCGATGCAAAATATCGGCTCGGTTGCCATTCAGACTACAACCAAAGGGGTTCAATTAGCGACAATTGTCGTGACTACACTGCCAATTGTTGCGATTTATCCAATATTGCAAAGATACTTTATCTCTGGAATGATGCTGGGGGCGGTCAAAGAGTAGAAATTCACGTAGCTTGGCAAATCGGCATGTATCTGCAACAAGGGTCTCAAATTTAAGAAAGCGTTCTTATTTTAAAAGGGAGGGTTACAGATGTTGAAGATGAATCAGGTTTTTGGCAAAAAAGGACTGACACTGTTTACAGCACTTATGGCGATTGTGCTTGTGGTAAGTGGTTGCGGATCAAGCGGCGATTCCGGCTCGAAGAAGGAGAATTGGGTTTCCATTGAAGATCGTTATACCTTGGATGCAGAGACGCCGGCATGGCAGCTGGATAAGAAAGAAGAGACAACCGAGCTGACTTGGTACGTGAATGCAGACTGGTGGAACACGGATTTTGGCAAGGATGTTGTAACGAAGAAGATCAAAGAAGATTTGAATATCAATATTAAGTTCATCACAGGCGACGACACGAAATTAAATACGTTCTTTGCCGGCGGGGAGATGCCAGACCTAATTACTACCTTCGATTCCAATTCCCCCGTTGTTCAGAAAGCGGCTACTTGGGCGCTTCCACTGAATGATCTGGCGGAGAAGTATGATCCTTACTTCAATAAGGTAGCTGCACAGGATACGATCAACTGGTTCCAATTGAGTGATGGCAAAACCTACGGTTATCCGAACTATTCCAATACACAAGAGGACTACGACAGCGGTAATATTCCAGCCAAAACAGCATTTATTATTCGTAAGGACGTATATGAAGCGTTAGGTAAGCCCGCCATGGAAAAGCCAGAAGAATTTCAGGCCGTGCTGGCTGATATTAAGAAGGAATTCCCGAACCTGATCCCACTCGGATTTAACTCCATCGGCGAAGGTACAGGATCGCTTGGCGATGTGCTTCAAGATTTCATCGGCGTGCCGCTGGAAGACGAGAATGGCGGTTTCTACAATCGTAACTTGGACGAGGATTATCTGACTTGGCTTAAAACGTTCAATGCGGTATACCGCAGCGGAGGTATTAGTGACGACAGCTTCGCTGATGACGGAACTGCGTTCGAAGAGAAAGTGAAGGCAGGCAAGTATGCAACCATCATGCTGGACGGAACGCCGCAGCAAGGCGGTAACCTGCAAAGCTTCTATAGCCACAATAAAGGTAAAGAATACATTGCCATTGATGGACCACAGAGCACGGTTGGTCATGCGCCTACCTTGAACCAATCCGGTATTACAGGCTGGATGATCAGCTTTATTACAAAGGGTAACGCCGATCCGGCTAAATCCATTCAACTGTTCACGTACTTGTTGAGCGAAGAAGGCCAAATGCTCATGAACTATGGCATCGAGGGCGAAACTTACCAAGTAAATGCGGATGGTACGGTAGAATTCTTGCCAGATGTCAAGGAGCTTCAACTGAATAATCCGGAAACCTTCAAGAGGGATTATCGCATGGGTGAGTTCATGTTCTTCGGTCATGACAGTCATAAAGCGCTAAGCGGCGATGCGTTCCCGGATGCGATCAAGCAGATGCAAGAGTGGGGTAAGGGCAAGTTAACACCTCATTTCGTACTGGAGAACATTAACCCGGATCAAGGTACTCCGGAAGCCCGTTCCCTGACTGCTATTAATACCAAATGGAACTCGACGATGGTTAGCTTGATTCGTTCCAAGGACGATACGGCATTCGATGGTTTGTTGAATGAATATAAGACGTTCCTGAACAGCAATAACTGGGATAAAATCGTTGAGATCCGCAATGAGAAGATGAAGGCAAACAAAGAGAAACTGGGCTTGAAATAATAATTAGTCTTTTATGAGCGAAGACCAGAAAGCCCTTTCCTGATGGGAAGGGCCTTTCTTCACAAGGATAGGAAAATCATAGAAAAATAGAAACCTGGAGGGAATCATCATGCGGAACATTACGATCTACCAGTCCAATGGAGAACAGGATTTATTCGTCAAGAAATCACAGGGGCAATTATCCCCGGTATCCGAGGGTTCTAAACTACACGCTGTCACGATCGATGAGCAGCAGACGTATCAGGAAATGGACGGGTTCGGCGCTTCTTTTACAGATTCGGCGGCCTATCTGATCAACCAGGTGCTGGAGCCGGAGCAGAGAGCGGAGCTAATGAATCAACTATTCGATGCTAACGACGGTATTGGCTTATCGGTGCTGCGTCAACCGATGGGCGCTTCCGATTATGCCCGTGACTTCTATAGTTATAATGATCTGCCGGAAGGACAAACCGACGAGCAACTGGAATCGTTCTCGATTGCTCACGATGAGGCTGATATCATTCCTCTTCTTCAGGAAGCTGTGCGCTTGAACAGCGATGTGTTACTGATGGGTTCACCCTGGAGTCCTCCAGGCTGGATGAAGACGAGCGGCTCCATGATCGGTGGAGAGCTGAAACCGGAATACTACTCGGTGTATGCCAACTATTTTGTACGTTATATTCAGGGGTATGCTGCTCACGGTTTGCCGATGTATGCGGTGACGCCACAGAACGAAGCATTGTATTCTCCCGGTCATTATCCGGGCATGATCATGCTGCCGGAGGTGCAGGGCGAATTTATCCGCGACCATCTAAAACCGCAGTTCGTGAAGCATGGCATCAATACGAAGATCCTCTGCTACGACCATAACTGGGATAAGCCGGATTATCCGCTGACGGTATTGGATCAAGCAGATGATGCGGTTGATGGCGTGGCCTGGCATTGGTATGGCGGGAAGCATCTGCACAGACCGACGTGTTCGAGGCGTTCCCGGGCAAGGAAGTGCATTTCACCGAAGGCTCAGGGGGAGAATGGATTCCGCCGTTTGAGCAGGCCTTCTCGAATGTGATGCGAACCGGGATCGAAATTCTGCGGAACCATAGTAAATCGTATGTGTTGTGGAATATGGCGCTGGACGAGAAGAACGGACCAACCGTACCGGGCTTTGGCAGAAGTACATGCCGTGGGATCGTGACCGTGAATCAACAGACCAAGGAGCTGACGTATACGCTCGATTATTATGCGTTGGCGCATTTCAGTAAATGCGTTCGTCCGAAAGCGCTTCGGATCGCATCTTCCAGCAGCGAGACGATCCGTTCGGTTGCATTCAAGAACACGGATGGATCGGTTGCCGCAATTCTGTTCAACGACAGCGAGACGGCGGAGAACGTATCCGTTCAACTGCGCGGTGACGAGGTGCTTACACTGGCAATGCCGGCTAAGAGTGCGTTGACGGTTAAGGTTGGAGAATAATAGAAGGCGTCTACTAATAGTAATCGTAATCCAAAAGGCTTGGAACTTTATGTTCCAGGCCTTTTTCAATGTGAAGAAAAACAAAGATAAAGGCAAGGGAGCGAAAAAGGTGGTTTATTCTTTTGTTAGACCGAATACATACGATTCCAGTAGTGCATTCAGTTGATTAAAGGATTCTGATCTTGCGCTGTATTTGTATTTTTCATTCGGTTTCTTGAAGTGCATTCGCAGTAAACCGGCTGTTTTGAGAAGCGATAAGTGATAGTGCAGGTTACTCTTGGATAGGCCTGTCTTATGCTGAAGTTCCGTAAACGTTACCGGACCTTGGGCCAGAATATGCAGCAGGATGAGACGCTTCTCATCGGCTAACCCTTTGGTCATACGAAGCAGCTGACTCGTGGGCGTGTCTTCACTCGGTTGCTCATCATCGACGGCGTAACTGACGATGAGTTGCCTGCTGCCTATCAGATCCATTCGATTCAAGGGTTTGATATGGTAGGTCGGAATGAGCAGAATGGTCTCGTATTCATCGGATGGGTGTAGAACAATACCGCTCGTGGCCTCGTCAATCAGGTCAATGTAATGACGTTTCTGAGATAGTTGCTCCATACGGCTGGCTGAACGCCCCAATAATTCGTGAACCTCAGTTGAGATTGGACAAGTTTCGTTCCAGATCCTCAGAACCTCAAGGCTAAGCGATTGAAAGGCTTTTAGCCCTAGCGAGATCCCCTCTTCCAGATAGGGTGCGAGTCGTTCATACAGTTGCCCTTCACCTAAATTCGCAAACCAGGCCAAGAACTGCTCTGCATTATCTTTAGCTGGACTATCCAAAATGATCAGATGTAAGTATGCGATGATTTCGCATAAATCCAACTCCTCCAATTGCCCGGCGAAGGAATCCGGTAGCTTCTTCTCAATATCGGTTCTCCATTTCTTGCCGATATCATGGAATTGATTCTTGATATCCGTATAAGCGTACAGGCTTGTCACTAATTCGTGAACAGGTGAATAATCGATGCGAACGTTGGCCATGTCCAATCTCTCCTCTATGGACGTCATTTCATTTATTTTATCACATCCATGAGAAAATAAATATTGAACTTTTAAAAAGTTCATATATAATTGAACTAAATTGATTAGTTCAAAATATTATGAACTAAAATCCGGACAAGGAAGTGACGAGATGAACAATTGGTTTGATATGGAGTATCTCATAGGCCAACAGCAGGCAAGAGTGGAGGAAGAAGCGAACGAAGCATGGAAATTCACTGGCACATGGGATGGATTGTGGAAGTCGATCTGGTCTAAAGAAACGTGGAAATTTCAGTCGATCAACAAACGCAGCGTTCGTTCCAATGTACTTTAGACAATAGGTATGGACATCTAATTTTGACGGAATGGAGATGAGACAGCATGAAAACAGATAACCACGACGCCCTCTTATCCGCAGTACTCTCCCTGCCAGAAGCCTTGAGACAGCTATGTATTTGTACTATTATGAAAAGTTCAATACGAATGAGATTGCTGAAGTGTTGCAGATCGAACCTGTCAACGTTCGGAATCGTATGAGCAGGGCTCGTAAGAAAATCGAAGCGATACTCGGCAAGAAGCCGAAGGGTCTGGGTGATGGTCGAGCTCGGACAAGAACCATTAGGCTATCCTCCCCTTGACTTCTTGTGTGACGTTCGGGTATGATTTCCAGTAACTTGAATAACTCAAACAAAAGCAATGAAGAGAAAGAGTACCTTGGCGAAGTCTTTTTAGCAGAGAGCCCCGGACGGTGAAAAGGGGTAAAGATGCGAACCTTGGGAACATGGTCTCAGAGCTGCGCACCGAAACCCATGCGGTTGTAGGCTGCGCCGGAACCCGCACCCGTTAACGTGCTAGTATACACGCTATCATAATAGCGCCGTACCTGAAGAGGTGAATGCCGCGAGGCATTGATGAAACTGGGTGGTACCACGTGAGCGACAAGCTCTCGTCCCTTTTGGATGAGGGCTTTTTTTGTTTTCTATAATAAGGAGGATGATCGAGATGACGAATATTTTTATCGGCGGGGCGTGGCCTTACGCCAATGGATCGCTGCATTTAGGACGACTGGCCAGCTTGCTGCCAGGGGATGTGCTGGCACGATATTTCCGTGCAAAGGGAGATCAGGTGTTATACGTGTCAGGCAGTGACTGTCACGGTACGCCGGTAGCGGTTCAAGCGATACAGGAGGGGGTCAAGCCTAGTGATATCGCGGATCGGTATCATGGGGAATTTGTAGATTGTTTTGAACAACTGGGGTTCTCTTATGATCTCTATACAAGAACCGATCAGGAGTTCCACCATGATGTGGTTCAAGAGATATTTGGGAAGCTGTTGGATAACGGTTATTTGTACCGGAAGACGATAGAGCAGACGTATTGCGAAACGGATCAGCGATTTCTGCCTGACCGCTATGTGGAGGGAGACTGCCCCGTATGCGGCAGCCGGGCGCGAGGTGATCAGTGCGATGTCTGTTCCACGATACTGGATCCCTCGGACCTTTTGAACAGGACTTGTAAACTGTGCGGTCATCCGCCTGTGGAGCGTCCTACGGAGCATTTCTACGTATCGTTGTCCCATTTTCAAGAGGAGCTGACGGATGATTTGAACCATGCCCGAGGTTGGCGGGACAATGCGGTGCAATTGACACGCAGATATCTGGAGGAAGGGCTTCAGGATCGAGCGGCAACGAGGGATTTGACGTGGGGTGTCGATGTTCCCGTCCCCGGTTTCGAAGATAAGAAAATTTATGTCTGGGTCGAGGCGGTCAGCGGCTATCTCTCGGCGAGCAAACAGTGGGCGTCAGTGACGGGCGGCGATTGGGAAGCTTTTTGGCGCAAGGAAGGGACAGATATTATGGCGTATTATGTTCATGGAAAGGACAATATCCCGTTTCATACGTTGATCTGGCCGGCGCTGCTTCGAGGTGTTGGCGGGCTGCATTTGCCGGATCGAATCATCTCCTGCGAGTACATGACGCTGGAAGGCAAGAAGTTCTCGACCAGTCGCAACTGGGCCGTCTGGATACCGGATCTGTTAAGCCGTTATCAACCGGATTCGATTCGGTACTTCCTGATTGCGAACGGTCCCGAGAAGCGGGATACGGACTTCTCCTGGCGAGAGTTCATCCATAGTCACAATGGAGAACTGCTGGGAGCTTTCGGGAATCTGGTGAATCGGACCTTGGTATTCGTAAATAAGTCATTTGATTCGGTGATACCCGCAGGTCGTATAACGGGAGAATGGCAAAGCCGGATGGAGACACTGTATAGTGAAGCCGGCACATTGATCGAGGAAGGGCGGCTGAAAGAAGCGTTGGAGTTGATCTTTAGCGTCGTGCGTCTTGCCAATAAATATTTTGATGAACGAAAGCCGTGGCTTCAAGTGAAGGAGAATCGTGACGATTGTGGGGATACACTCTTTACATGCGTCCAGATAATTGCTAATCTGGCGAACCTGTTGCAGCCGTTTACTCCGTTTGCCTGCGATAAAATCAGGGGATTTCTCTCGCTGCAGCAGCCCGCGTGGACATGGAGCGACGTTTCGGCGGGTACACCGGTCCGTGATCTGACGCTTCTGTTCGAGCGGATCGATCCAAGCCGGATCGAGGAAGAGACTCGCCGGTTAGAGGCGAGTCATTAACTGAATGGACTGGATATTTATTTTGCAGGGGCTGTCTTGCGAAACAACGCTGTCCATAAGAAGGATTCGCCGAACAGGGGTCCGGGTTGCGGTAGACTCTGCATGCGTCTTGACTCAATAAGCTCAAGATCCCTGAAGATGTCGCAAAGCTTTTCCTCCGTATATCCTAGACCACCCTTGAGACTGTGATCACGGTAGACGTCCCAGTCCGTCATATCGGCTCCCATGGAACCCGCTGCAAAACAAACGATGCCGTAATATCCCCCGGGCTTGAGGTGCTTCTGAATTAGGTCGAGATAACTCATTCTGCGGTGGGGTAGGATGTGATGGAAGCAGCCGCTGTCGTATATCAAGTCATAGGCGTTGGGTTGCAGTTCGAGATCGAATAGATTCTGACAGTGAAACCGGACGGGAACTTGTGCGGACTTGGCACGTTCCTGTCCCCAAGCGATGGCTTCTTCCGATAGGTCGACCGCATCTACAGTCCAGCCGCGCCGGGCCATATACACGGCATTTCTGCCGGCACCACAACCCAGCTCAAGCACTCGTCCTGGTGAGCCGAGTCGGTTCTGGACATACTGGTCTAAGTTCTCGTCCGGTGCATGAACAAAGAAAGGGATGCTCTTGCTGCGATCGGAATAGAACCGATTCCACCAAGGTCCTTCTTCTCTGAAAAAGGAATCAAGCATGTGGAGAATATCCTCTGTAGAGTGAATCTGCTCGTTTTTCATGGCATACCTCAGCTCCTATTCGGTTTATTCATTCCGCGCTATTCGTTAATGGTCAACTGTATACGAGGATAATTCGCAGTTATAGTCTTCTGCTTGTCTATGATCTGATGGATATCGAAATGGGAACGGAATAGCTCAAACTCTGGCTTGAACGTCACGCTGGTTCCAGTCTCTTCGGTCAAACCAACAGTCAGCAGCCCGGTCTGCGGGATTCCATAACGGTATTCTTGGCGATATACCTTACCCTCTCGGCGAATCTCGACGGCAAGTCGCTGGGAAAGGGCGTTGACTACGGCGATACTGATACCTTTCTCTGCGCCGGGAACGAGGAATTGCGCACTGTTGTTCAGACGGTGCACTTCGGTAAGAACGGACTGGACGGCCGGGATATTGGAATTCGGAATTGCCTGCACGGGAATGCCTCTGCCATTGTCGGACACGGTTACACTGCCGTCTTCGTGCAGGAAAATAGCAATTCGATTACCGTATCCGCTCTGGTGCTCCAATATCGAATTTTCCACGGCCGCCCAGAGCAGTTCATGAACGTCGAAGTTCTGTGATGACCCGAAATACATTCCCGCATGGTTGCGAGTTTCGGATAAGTCTAAGTAGTCGCTTGTATCGAGAAGGTCGCCCACTCCTGATAACAGCAGCAGGAGCGGCAGACCCCGATGTGGGGGGAGCGAATAATGATTGCCTTCCTGTACGAGTAAATTGGCCCCGAGCAGCGCTTTAAGATGATGATAGAGCTGTCCTGTTGTACCCATGTTCAGGCGCTCCACCAGTTCGGATCCGGTCAAGGGTTCTGAAATAACGGCCTTGAGAATATCCAAGCGTTGTTTATTTCCAAGCGCTGCAAGCACTTTGGCTGCCTTCTCGGTGTTCATATCCAACAGTTGCTCCAGTTTACGTTCCTGCGGTTCCAGGCGAATGATTTGTTCATTCAAGCTTGTTTGCCCTGAGTAATAGACGGAATTCATGGTCATTTCATTAGCGGGATGACCGGATGGTTCATTGTATGTTAGATCGGAAGCCGTCTGGGATTTACGGCCAACCATGTGCTGGTATACGAGTTGCTGTAGTTCGACCATCTGATTCTTTAGTGTATCGATTTCTTGCATAAGATCACGGGTCAAGTGCACCCACCTCCATATGAATTTATGTAATTACGTAATTATTATATTACGTAATTACATAAATGTCGATAAATTTCATTTTCACCCAACTTTTATATGAGTAGCAACATCTATAATGTAAGGAACATCCATGGTGAGGAGCGGTGATTGATGTACAAGAAACTTGTGTTATTCATATCGTGTTTGTTGTTGATGATCCCGGTATTTATAGAGAATTCGGCTGCGGACGCTGCCGTGAAGTTTGATGGCACAAGCCAAGAGCAGCAGGAAGCGGGCCTAGCCTATCTGAATCAAACCAGGGCAGGTATGGGATTAAGGGAAGTTACACTGGATCCTGCCTTGAACAAAGCCGCGGTTTCACATGCCCGATATGCGGACAGACATTTAGATCGAGGCATGAAGGATAATCTATCGGCCCAGGTTCAGGGAAAGCCTTACTTTACGGGGATTACTCCTAAAGATCGTGTACAAGCAGCAGGTTATCCCGATGGGGATACGGTCATACAAGAGATTGTGCTGTTGGAAGGAAGTGCTACTCATTTCGAGATGGAGAATTACGCAATGGGTTTATTGGCGTCTCCTACTCACCGAGTCATCATCACGAATCCGGATACGTCCGCGATTGGCATCGCCCACGTCGGCAAGGCGACCGTCTTGATCGGGGCAGTGGATACTCGGCCGAATGAACCATTAAGCGTCAGCCTCTATCCGTACGAGGGGATGAGCAACGTGATGATGGTAGATTGGATCACCCCGATGCGGCCAGTGGAGCCATTGGAAGCGGATGGCATGGCAATAACCGTACACACAAATCGACAAGATGTATCCGGCATGAAGGCAGCATTGACGCGAAAGGCGGGTAGTCGGACCGTGGAAGTTCCCTTGACGATCGACAAAATGGAGCTGGAAGATGGATATATTCTGAGGGCCGGGGTGCCGCTGCGCGGGGGAGTGGAATACCGTGTACAGGTCGATTTTCAGGCAGGCGGGCAGAGCGTGCGGAAAGAATGGAACTTTACTACGATCCCGATGCTTTACGGGATGTATATAGACGATGTTCCGATACAGACCTTACCGCATAGCTTTCCGATAGTTGGAGGTCATACGATGGTACCGGTACGGTTCGTGTCCGAGACGCTTGGCGCAAAGGTGACATGGAGCCAGTCTGCTCGATCCGTAACGGTGAAAAAAGATGAAACCCTAATTAGAATGGTAATGGGTGAGCGTGAAGCATTCGTAAATCAACGCAAGGTCAATTTGGACAGCCCGCCCATGTTAAGGGATTACACCACCTATGTACCGCTAAGGTTCATATCGGAGGCATTTGGCTATGATGTGCACTATCGGAAGCAGGAGCAGGCGATTGAGATCTGGACGGACGCCAATTAAATAGAGGGAAGACACGAGTGTGGGTGATGACGTGTCTTCCCTCATTATTTTTTATTCGGATTTAAAATAAGCGGTGATACTTAGAACCAGGCCGAGAACAATCAGAAAGATTCCGAACATGACGAAACCTCCGGAACTGCTCTGCGTAATGAAGTCCAACAGGAAACATCCGATACCGATTAACGTAAACTCTAGGCCAAGCAGGAGCATCGACAGCGGTTTTCGGCTCCAATAGGTAGAGAACAGCACGGCGAGAATAATGGAAAGGATGAGCGAAGGGAGTGCAACGCCCATTAAAGTTACAACCATTCAACCACCTCTTTCTCAATTAAAAAGGTAACTCACTACACATCCTGCTCTGCTTTACCTTTCACTTGGGGATTCGCAGCTATAATGGACTCCGTCACGCTCCATAACGTAGGCAGGAACTCCAGCACTCGCTCAGCGCGTTCAAGGAGATCCTGGGTCGAATGGATTCCGAGATCGGCGAGCACAGCGTCAAAATAATGCAAATACACTTCCTGAAGATCCGGGGCATCGGCCTCGAAAATTTTGTGGCAGCGTGCATAGGTCGCAACGATCCAGAAGATCGCCTCTCGATGGTTGCCATTCAGAATAAGCTCGCGGCTACCGTCCACGGCAATCGCCCTGGCATCCAGTGTGATGTCGCTGCTGAAGAAGAACGGGGTCTTTGCAATGTCAGCCGCCGCGTCAAAGGTCTGGGCAAGTCCCTCCAGATGCTTCATGACTTGTTCTGACGTCATCTGTTCACATCCGAGAAGGTTTAGTAATTGGTTATACACATCTTCGTGTCCATATTCTTGCAACACCTGCCGAGCTGCAAGATAGCGCAGCCGCACGGTCGGATTACGTAGCGCCGCAACTAACAGTAAATGGGTCGTCACCCCTGTCGGGAACAACCAGGCTGTGACTTGGTCATGCCAAGGCGCAGCGGCGTTGATGGAACGCAGCCCGGTAATGATACGCGCTTGCACGTTCTCGCAGCGACGATACACCCAGAGTCGATCGGCATATTGCCTGGAGACTTCGGTCTGCAGTTTACGCAGTCGTCCGGTCGGGTCCGCCATCAGCGTATCGACTCGAAAGCTGCCTGCCAAATGGTAGGAAGCCAATACGTTGTCAGGCGATTTAAGGTCTTGCCAAGAGAGAAAGGTTGCTTCAATGAGCACGTCCTGGTATATGAATTTGCCCAGTTTGAGCGGGGGCTCGGCCTCTTCGGTCACAATGACAACATCGATGTCAGAAGACGGAGATATCTCCGCATCATCCGGTTTGCCTACGGTAGATCCACTAAAGTAAGCACCTACAAAACCGGGTTCCTTACTGGCATGCTGCATCACCCAATCCACCGCTGCCGCTCGTGCTGATCCTACATTCATAACCTTTATTCCTCCTCAGCCTGTATGATCTGTAGTAATTTGTAAAATAAGCGTGATTCTCATTACATTATATTGACTTCAGGAATGATGTACAACTGCTATAGAAATGATTGATTAATGAATCGTCCATTATAAAGCATTATTTTAATACGATAGAGGAGGGATGACGATGAGCAAGTTTGGGATCAAAATAGCCGAGGGAGCCTGAAGTATTTGAATGGGACGGTTCTGATCAGGTTGTGAAGCTTGCAAAATCGAATACGTCTTATGAGGGTATGAAACGCGAGTATGATATTAGCCGGCTGGTGTGATTCGGGAGGGCCTGGCATAGGCGCAGCAGCAACCTATTGTTTGAGAAATAACAGGCTCGTGGATACATGAAAGCCGCGCTAGGAGCGCGGCTCGATTCATGTGTGAACGATGGATCAGATACGAACCGTAGATGGCTTGCGGAATACGGTGCGTATGACCCCATTCGGCTATCAGGAAAAGTGAGGCGATTGCGCAGTATACCCCGATGGCATAACTGGTTGGATAGGTAAGACCCATGCCATGATAAAATAGCGTCGTGAACAGATGGATCATCAGATTGGTGAAGCAGAAGACATAGCTCCGTACCATCCACTTGCGGTGTTTGTCGATTTGCTTCTTTCTGATTTTCAGAATGGCGATCACCGTCATGACCGGCCAGATGATGTTGAGCAGATTAAACGGAATACTGGTCCATTTCCCTCCGGTAGCATAGGGAGCCATGTAGCCCGAGGTAAGGACAACCACCATCACGGAGGCAACATAGATATACCCGTTGATTCGGTGTGCGCGTCGGTATCGTCGAAGTACCTGGCCGGAGAAATTGACGGCTCCCCCGACCATGGCGATACAAGCAAAAACGACATGCACATACATTACGCTCTGCCAGGCCGCAACGGGCACCGTACGCTTCTGATTCTCCTTATGACTGAGAAATTCGCTGGCCCCTGGATCGTAAATAAAGTTAGCGAATAATACATAGAGGACAAAACCAGCCATCACCGCCAGCATGGCATAGTATAGACGTCTGGAATTCATAAACAACCGCCTTTAACATGATTATATAGATCATAAAAAAAGAACCGAACCGTCCGGTCTCTTTTATTCTACTACGTTATGGTGTTATATGTCACGCTAGAAATGTTACAATACGAGTACAGCTACACTGAAAACGATAGTGAAAGAAGGAAGGAATTGCTTTCATGCGTAAAGGTGAAAAAACCAAACTTCATATTATCATGAAATCGGCGGAGTTGTTCAATCAGAAGGGATATGTCGGCACGACGATGCAGGACATTATCGACGCAACTGGCTTAACGAAGGGCGGTATATATAGAAACTTCGCTAATAAAGATGAGATTGCCATAGAAGCATTCCAGTATGCAGGCGGAGTATTATGGAGTCATTTCGCCCAAGCCATGGAAGGGAAAGAGACCGCATTGGATAAAATACTGGCCATGGCCAGCGTATATAGCGATACCGTACACAATCCTCCAATACAAGGAGGGTGTCCCTTCCTGAACACCGCGGTTGAGAGCGATCACTCATTTCCGGTCATTCGCGATCATGCAGTGCACGCCTTTGAGCAGATGCTGGCTTTCATTCAAGGGATCTTGATGGAGGGTATTATGAAGAAGGAGTTCCGCGAGGATATGAATACTGAATCAGTAGGTTCCTTCATCTTCACCGCCATCGAGGGGGGGATCATGGCCAGCCGATTGATGCGTGACAATAAACATGTAGAGTATGCGACCCGGCAGATCGAGGCTCTGCTGCTCACTTACAAGAATTAATATCTATCACGAAAGACCACTCCAAGGAGTGGTCTTTGTCTTCTTCTGTGTTATATCACATTAGGTGCTTATGCACATTTGCAATTCAGATATAAAGCATATAACATAAAAAGAGACCGTACCGTCCGGTATCAAAAAATAAGGAGTGATGATTTTGCACATTCAGATCGTATTATTCGATGGTTTTGATCTGCTGGATGCGATTGGCCCCTATGAAGTCTTCTGTGCTGCAGGCATGTTTGCCGGGGAAGGCAAAGTAACCGTGGAGTTAGTTAGTGCCGAAGGGGCAAGGGAAGTCCCAAGCGGCATGAACGGCCCCGCTATAGCCGCGACCCATTGGCTTGATCCGTATCGACCGGGTATTATTGTTGTGCCTGGAGCATCGGGACACCTGCAAGGCGAGGGGGTCCAGACCGTTCCGATGTTATTAGCCAAGGCGACGGAGACTCCCTTGGCAGGTCTTCTTAAACAGGCGATGGAGCAGAAAGATACAACCATCGCTACCGTATGCGGCGGCTCTATCTTGCTTGCAATGGAAGGGTTATTAGATGGCCGATATGCTGTAACGAATCACCTCGGAATGGAAGTCCTTCAAGCAGCAGGTGCAATCCCTGTGCAGGCTAGGGTGGTAGAAGATGGCCGATTGGTGACAGGTGGCGGAGTTACCTCCGGATTGGACGTTGCTTTGTATCTTGTGGAGCGGGAACTGGGTCCTCAAATCTCACATGCGGTGGAGCAATTATTTGAATATGAACGGCGTGGAACGGTATGGCGATCAAGCGGGATTACACCTGTTGTCGGCAATCGTGAGGACGAGATCGGGAACGGAGACGATGCCGATCACGAACCCGCGTCAAGACATGGCAACGTTGCTGCCTTTGAGGGTACTTGGGATATCTTGATTACAACGCCGATCGGTAAACTTTCCGTGCAACTGGAGATCACGTCAGAGCAAGGTCAAATCAGCGGAGTGGCTAGGCAAGGCAATGATATCGTCAGGTTCAAAGACCCCGCTATCCTTGATGATCGCCTAACCTGGTCACAGCAAGTGACTAAACCGATGCGGCTAAACCTTAAGTTCGATGTCGCCGTCGCTGGCGATCAGATGAGTGGCGTGGCAAAAGCCGGCAAGCTTCCGGCATCCAAGTTAACCGGTGTACGAGTGCAGCATGAGCAAGGACGTTAGTTCCCATGCAATACCCCTTGCACGGTCTTCCACCATACTACCCTTCAAGTTCCGGCTCATATCGACCATAAAGTGGTGCTGTACACGTGCACCCCTGACACGGCTGTCACGCTGAAGGCATTAATCCATCCTGAATAGAATGGTTATAACTATACATTATCTGTTACTTCGCTTGCGAAATCCGATATGATAGTAGATATCTTGTATGAAATGGACGTGAAACCGTTGGTATAAACGCTTTGATATATTACCCCATGCTGTTTGACAATTTCATATTACAATTTGTGGGAGGATATCATGAGCGATAGACAACGGATGATAGAACGATTGGACCGAATCTTATCTTCTTTTATGCAGCAAGAACCTTTGCCTGGCATGGCTGTCAGTGTGGTGTATGATCAGCAGATGCTTTATGCCCGAGGGTTTGGGGTTACAGATATACGTAGCGAGGAGCCCGTAACCGAGCACACGCGGTTTCATATGGCTTCGATCTCCAAAACGCTGGTAGCTACCGCCATCATGCAGCTTGCCGAAGATGGCCTCATTCAGTTAGAAGGTCTCGTCACCGATTATGTGCCATATTTCGAGATGGCCGGGGATGATACTTACCGCAGTTTGACGATTCGTCAGCTTCTCAGCCACACCTCAGGATTGCCGGATGAGAATGATTTTTGCTGGGAGCAGCCGGAATATGACGAGGGAAGCCTGGAACGGTACGTACGAAGCCTGAAGGATTATCACATGCAAGGAGAGCCGGGGCAATCGTTCGCTTACAGCAACATTGGCTACGAGATCTTAGGCGACGTGATTGCCAAGGTCACGGGCCACTCATTCGAGCTCTATATGAAAAAGAACATGCTGGAGCCAGCGGCTATGCGGAACAGCACGTTTTTGAAAGAAGAAGTAGCTCGTGATTCCATGGCTATGCCGCATGTACTCGGGATGCAAGGGGGTTACGGGGCGGAGTACAGTCCTATATTCCTTATCACCGTGCACACGGTCCGAGTTCCACCTTGTATTCCAATGCCGTAGATATGTGCCGATACGCGCTGAGTCATTTACACAAATGCAGGGGAGCGAGCGCGAATGATGATGCCGCCGGATTCATCGACATGACCAGCTATGAACAGATGTGGTCCAAACACGCTGTGACGGGCTACGGCGACATGTTGAACGACATGGGGCTTGGATGGTTCATAGGCGAGTATAAAGGCCGTCGTGTCATGTCTCATATGGGGCGAGATACCGGGTTTCGGAGTAACTTTTGGCTGCTTCCGGATGAAGGAATCGCTATAATCGTTATGATGAATGCGGACTATATCGGCAATAAAGTGCTCTGCGAGGCGATCCTGGATGTGCTGTTTGGGGATGAAGTGCCTTATATTCGGAGATCCCTGGCCCACCATCTATCGCAAGTAACGTTAGCTGCCGGTGTGGATGCGGCGATTCAGGAATATGCAGAGATTCAGCAGTCATGTCCTGAGCGTTTCCTCGTACTTGAAGGTGAATTCAACGCCGGTGCCTACACGTTAATGGGAAGAGGGTCGCTGCAAGAAGGCATCCGGGTGCTGCAGTTATCGGTACAGCTATTCCCCGAATCCTCGAATCTTCACGATAGCCTGGGCGAGATGTATCGGCTCGCGGGGGAGCGCGAACTCGCGCTCAAGCATTACCAACGATCGGTGGAACTGGATTCCGAGCACCTGGACGGCAAGCGCATGATCGAGGAACTGCTGCAAGAGGGTCAATCATAAAGATATGTTAAAAAGCACGGCATCCAGCTAAGCGGATGCCGTGCTTTTTGTAATGCCTGCGCTACTCCCGATAACCGATCTGTCCGTTGACCACGGTCATAACGGCTTTCACCTGCAGCAGCTCCTCGGGGTCCATCCGATCGTGCAGATGACGATCGACAACGGTGAAGTCCGCGAACTTTCCAACCGCTAGCGTACCTCGGACATCGGCCTCCCCGGCAGCCTGGGCAGCGCCACTCGTGAACAACCCTACCGCTTCACTCACGCTAAGCTTCTCTTCCGGCAAATAGCCGTCGTGATGCTCACCTGGCTTACGTCTTGTGACTGCGGCATGAATGCCGAGGAACGGATTCAGCGGCTCGATAGGAGCATCGCTGCCTCCCGCACAAGCCAGCCCGGTTTGCAGCCATTTCTTCCATGCGTATAAATAGCTTGTCCGATCAGGACCCACTCGATCTTGTACCCAGGGGAAATCACTGGGGACGAACCGGGGCTGAATATCGACGGCCAGATTCATCCGCATCATCCGCTGCACGGTCTGCGGCTGCACGATCTGAGCGTGAATGAACCGGTCCGGGAATTGGAAATCGAGGCTCAGCGGATGTAGTCCCAGGGCATCTGCCATCATCTCCGCCGCACCGTCTCCAATGGCATGGAACGCCACGGGATAACCGAGTTCCCTGACTTGTCCCACGATAGCCTGCAGTTCCGCAGGCGTGTGCATTGCAAGGCCGCGCGTGCCGGGATGGTCGGAATAGGGTTCCTGCAAGAACGCGGTCCGGCCTCCCACTGCACCGTCGGCAAACAGCTTGATCGCTCCGATTCGGTACCAGTCGCTGCCGCTGCCCACTTGCATGCCAAGCTCCCGAATCTCATCCATGAAACCATGGAACATGAGCTGGTGTGTACGGAAACTCAACCCTTCTTCTCGCAACTCCTGTTGGATGCGCAGCATCGCTTCTACACTGCCCAGAAGTCGCAGATCCTCGGTATGGGCAGCCGTAAGGCCGAGCCGGAGCGCATCACGCGCGGCGCTCTCGATCGCTGCCTTCAATTGATTCGGCTCCGGCTGGGGTTGGGCGTTAGTGAAAGGCATGGAGGCATTCTCGTAAATCCATCCGTTCAGCCGCCCATCCGCATCTCGTCCAAAGCTGCCTGAAGGGGTATCAGGGATATCCTCGGCTACGCCAGCTCTGCGAAAAGCCTCGGAGTTGGCAAGAAAGGCATGGAAGCAGGTCCGGGTCAAATAGACAGGATGCTGGTCGGTTACTGCATCGAGCTCATCTCGATGGGGTGTCTGACCGGCCTCGAAATGATTCTCATTCCAGTTCAGACCCAGAATCCATTCACCGGGCGGTGTGAGGGCCGCGCGCTCGCGGACCATATGCAGCATTTCCTCTTTGGAAGAGGCGTTCGTGAAGTCCAGCATGCTCAGCTTGAGGCCATGCAGCCCCAAATGCATGTGGGCATCGACAAGGCCAGGCAGTACATAGGCGCCGTCCCAATCGACAGTGTTATAACTTTTGCCGGTGAGCTGAAGCCGCAGTTCGGCTGCCGAGCCGATCGCTTTGATTTTTCCGTCCTCAACGTATATCGAATCGATACCGGGTGATCCTGGTGACTGTTGAAAGAGTCTACCGTGGGTATACAGCGTTGCTACCAATAAACTCGCACCTCCATTTATAACTCTTTTACTTAGAAATAGTATAACAGACCCGCCAAAGAGCAGCCCAGTATCCCGGGCTGCTCTTCTTTGTTATTGCACATAAGTGCCGATGAATTCCGCTACTTCCCGGTCATACCCTTCGGGATCGAATTGCCGGGCCATACCGTGTCCGGCCTCAGGTACAACGAACAACTTCTTCTCTTCGGGTCCATGCTCATACAGCTCGTACACCATCTCTGTGGGAACGAACAGATCGCCGCCGCCGTGAATGAAGAGGGTCGGGGTCGTGGACTTCTTAACCTGCTCCAAGGCCGACGCCTCATTAAATGAATAACCAGCACGGATCTTGGTCAACAGGCTCGTGGATTGGACCAGTGGGAAGGAGGGCAGTTTATACATCCGTTTCAATTGGTATGTCAGCTCTTCCTTGACCGAGGTATACCCGCAGTCCTCAACGATCGCTTTCACTTGGGAAGGCAACTCCTCGCCGCTGGTCATCATGACGGTGGCACCGCCCATGGAGACGCCGTGCAGCACGACTTGAGCATCGGAGCCGACTTGTTCAATTACCCGGTTAATCCACTGTATATAATCGAGCCGTTCGGGCCAACCAAAGCCGATATAATCGCCTTCACTGCGTCCGTGGCCGCGTGCGTCCGGCAGTAGTACATGATAACCCAGCTCTTCGTGATACATTTGTGCCAGACTACTCATCTGCCTGGAATGACCGGAATAGCCATGTGCGAGAATCACCGTTTTGGTTGAGTCGGTCTTTGCGGGCAAATAATAGGCATGCAGTTTCAGGCCGTCGCCCGAATCCAAGCTCCAGTCCTGAAAGCTCTGCTGCGCCCACCACTCCTTACTGTCCGCGAACGGATTCTCGATATCGGAGTTGGCCTCTAGATCCGGGTTGCCGCTGAGGAAATCCTTATCCGCCCGTGCAATCGCGACATTGTAGAAGTAGAAGCTGGCCGCAACGACGATGATAATCAATAATGCGATAAAAGTTGAAGTCATGATGAATATCCTTTTTGTCATGGTGATTTATATCCTCCCCGTTGAATGGGCTCGTATACGATCATAGATGAGGAAAGAATATACGATTTCAAGCGAATGTTCTATATATCGGCTAGATGATATGAATACTTAACCTACATTAAATGCCCCTATCTGGGAAAAATAGAGAGCAGCAAGTAATGGAGGTGTACAGCTTGTGAGTAATCGCTTCATCGGATGGATACTGGCGATCGCGGTTGCGGCGGCTGCGCCGCTGCCGTCACCCAAAGCTGCGACTCATGTCATGCCTCAGTCGGATAGCGAGGCCTTGCAATACCACGATATCGTCATGTTATTACTCCTGCCCCAGATCGATAAGGCAGTTGGAGCGCAGTATGCCAGCACCTTGAAGGAACCGCCTATCGTATATCCTTATTATATCGATGTTACCCATCTCGAGCGAGTGAATGGCTTTCGCGGCTTTCAATTCCGGATCACGATTGAGGTCTACCCGGTCGTCGGTCCACATCTTACGGTCGGGAAGGATAGACTAGAGTTTGAGATTGCTCCCGATATGGCGAATGGAACAGCCAAGCTGCTGGATTTCAAGCATTTGGAAACGCATGAACTGCCGTCGCATTGGCAGCATGTTTTGAAATAGCTGGATCAAACTCTTCTTTCATAGACAGGCCGTTCAGGACCCGGTTCAGCTTGAATCCATCCTATGCTAAGCAGGACGATGATCGCGACGAAAGCTGCAGGCAGAACCCACTTCCAAGAATGTGCCATGGCTCGAACGAATGGAGAAGCGTACGCCAGCAGCAGAGCAGCAAGAACCACGCTGAACAGCTGAATATCCAGTGGCAGCATGAGGAACAGAATATGAAAGATCGAAGCGAACAGCAGCACCGGGACGATCGTTGTCAGCAGCACCGCCACAGGATGGTTCAATGATTCCTGCGGATCGCGCGTCCAGGCTGCCCATGCCATGATCACGATCTGTACGACCAGCGGGATAGCCAATAGATAGCTGGCACCCGGGAGGAGCCAGGTCGAAGCTCCGAGCAGCAGCAGGAACCAGAATGATCCGCCCAGCATCGTCTCGCTTTCATTTGCTACTGGCAAGATCCAGCGCGTCAAAGCAACATGGATGATTACCGTTAACAGTAAGAAACTCGTACTGTATAACAAAAAGTCGTATGTAGCACCGGAATATTGCGTCATTTCCTTCGCCCATAGCGTATAGATCAGCTTCCACAATCCGAGGGACAGTGCAGCCGACAAGACAGACGAGAGCAGTCCGATCATAAAACTGATGACCATACCTTTCACGCGTATCAGGGAGAATCGGTAATAGAACCCGGCAACGATCAGCCATAAAGCTGTTATCAATATCGTGGTCGGAACAGCAAAGCTTGCGGGATAATGCAATAACAACCCGAACAGGTTGAAATAAATACGGTTGCCGGATGCCCCGAGCTCTTCCAGATCCATATTGCCAAAATGCTGTGCCACCGCGAGCGCATTGCCCCCCTGATGCTGCATCGTTTCTAAAGAGACGTTGTCGACGTTATCCATTGGGGTATGGTAGACTTCCCAGCCGTCCCCGTAGGCAAAGTTCAGGCCAGGAAGGTTATGCTCAAGCGCTACGGTCAGGTCGGTATCGTTCGGAAGAAGCTGATAAAGATCGCCCAGCAATGAATTGCTGACCGGGCTGGATACCGCTGTGGCAAATTCCTTGATCAGCCTACTATTATCTTTGCTTGTCTGGAACATGAAGGAGGAGCCTTTAGATCCTCTTGCCTCAAAATTGGCGACCAGACCTACCTCCTGATGCTTGACGTCGCGGAAGAATACCTCAGCCCCCAGCAGCCCGCGCTCTTCTCCATCCGTGAATAGAATCCAAATATCATTCAACGGCTGGGGCCCCGCCTTGATCGCTCTGGCGGTTTCCAGTAAGGATGCCACGCTAACCGAAGCATCGTTCGCACCAGGACCTTCGGCCACGGAATCATAATGCGACATGAGCAGAAGCGGCTTGCCGCCACCCGAACCCTTAATAACCCCGAGCAAATTCGTTAGCTCAACGTTCGCATCGACATAGGTCGTCTGAAGCCAGCCGCTGAATGGCTGGACATCCGGATTTAACCCGAGTAGTTCCATCTGCTCCACCAGATACGATCTGACCGCTTCATGAGCCGGCGACCCCATAGGATGCGGCTCTTGCGCGATCTGCTTTACATGTTCCATCGCCCGCTCAGCGGAGAATTCGGTTGGATCTGCTTCAATTCCTTTAGGAGCAGGTGGTTTTTCAGCCCATAATATGATCGATATGACCGTAATGACGGCAAGTATCATCCAGAACGCAAGCCCATAGGACGGCCTGGTCCGGGGGTGCTTATGTAATTGAATTTGCATGGATACGCCCACTTTCCATAAGTATAGTGGCAGGCCTTTTTACAAGAGGTGTATATCTGTGCAAGTTAGCAGCCTTAACAAATCGTAGTTCCATAATATGACATGTGTCAAGACTTAGTTATTTAGCCATGGGGATGGATCGGATCGAAATATAAATTTTGGTAAATTCATGATAATGTATATCTGGAGAACAACGATACCAGGGTGGTGCGAAATGTGGCGAGATACCGCTTGTTTATACTGATTCTGCTGGTGTTCGTTCTGGGCTGTTCGCGGGAGCCGGATCAGGCTGCGGTGGAGCAGCTCTTCGAGGGGAAAGAGCCGGGTATTCACCTTCATTATTTTTACGAAGATGCGTCTATGTCGCATGGTAAAGCCCATGTGCTGTGGTGGAGCGATGAGGATGATAACTTCCGACTGAACGCAGAGTCCATCCATAACCATCTGCATGATGTAGGGTCAGGGGATAATCGAGAGTGGGCGAAGGATCTTGGACTGAGCCAATTCCCGGTATTCGTGCTGACCAATCAAGCTGAAATCCTAAGCGTAACGAATGATTTGGAGAAGGTGAGGAAGGTGATCAGCCGCGAGATGGCATCCTCGAAATAATAGGCCTTTCAACGTCATATGTTAATATGGAGGAACGGGTGATCCGTGCCCAAATCTATAGCTGAGGTGAGGCGAGATGAGTAGAGCTGAGGAGAGAGTTGGCAAGACCAAGCAAGAGTTGGACCGGGTGGTGTTCATTGGACGTACGTATCAGGAATATATGCGGATGTTTGATCTGCAATTACCGGAACTCGTTGGCAAAAAGATATTGGATTGCCCAGCGGGAGCATGTTCGTTCACCGCTCACGGTTCGAGGTTAGGGCTCGATATTATCGCAAGTGACATAACCTATGATCACAAGATCGATGACCTGGAGCACAAGGGGCTGCAAGATATCGGGCATGCGATGGAAACGATGGAACAGGCGAAGGGCAATTATGTGTGGGATGATTACGGGAATGTCGACGGGCTTAGCCGGCATCGCCATCAAGCCCTCCAGGATTGTGTGCGGGATATGCGGGAGTCTCCGGAGCGCTACGTCGCTGCGGTTCTGCCGGAGCTGCCTTTTGAAGACGAACAGTTTCATTTGGTGCTGTCCGCTCATTTTCTGTTTATGTACAGTGACCGATTGGATTATGACTTTCACAAGCAGACAATAAAGGAACTGTTGCGGGTAGCCTCGGAGGAGATTCGCATCTTTCCATTAACCGATTTAACGGGATCACGTTACGACCATTTGGATCGCTTGATTCACGAGCTGGAAGCGGAAGGTCTGCGGGTGACGGAGAACAAGGTGCCTTATGAGTTTATGCGAAACGGCAATTCGCTGCTGAGCATCCGTAAGAACATATAAATCAGTTCAAGAGGGAAGTATGCGGGTGAAAATCCGCCACTTCTCTCTTTTTAATATGTGTCGTCGAAGTCAATCCAGGTCTTTCCACTTCATGTCCAGTGTTGGTGGCGTATAACTGTCCATCACTTCTAATAATGTCAGTGGATCCTCGGACAGATTGATCAGGTTCAAGTGCGACGCATTCGAGAAGCCCTCCGTCATGCTATGCTGCACCAACTGCATAAACGGATCGAAATATTGGCGAATGCTTAGCAGACCAATCGGCTTCTGGTGAATCCCGATCTGCGACCAGCATAGCACCTCGAACAATTCCTCATAGGTGCCAAATCCGCCTGGCAGGGCAATAAAGCCATCGGCAAGCCGACTCATCGTGGCTTTCCGTTCATGCATGTCGGCTACTTCGATGAATTGAGTAAGCGCGGTATGAACGATTTCACCCTTAAATAATCCTCGCGGCATCACCCCAATGACCTCGCCGCCATTCTGCAATACGGCATTCGCCACTTCCCCCATTAACCCGATTCTTGAACCCCCGTATACAAGTTTGTATTGATTACGGGCGATATGGTGCCCGAGTTCGGCTGCCTTGGCCTGATAATCCGGATGTTCCCCCATGTTGGACCCTGCAAAAACACATATAGATTTCAATCAACACACCCCTTAACCATATATTGATATTCAATATGAATGATTATACTATATATAGTGATTCGTGTCATGAAAACGGCTGGATATATATCTGCCTATGTTAGAATGTATCTCTTATTTTATGGCACATATGTTAGCTTTATCATGAATTTGGTCGCGGAAATTGTAAAAAAGAAGTGGTTAGTTGATAGTTGATCTCAAGAAATCCTGGAGGTAGTCGAAGTCATGGATATGAATGAAGCGCAGCAATGGATCAAACAGTTTTATGGCGAGCGAGGTTGGACGAATTATGGCCCCTTCATCCGCGTCGGATTTCTAATGGAGGAGACAGGAGAGACGGCACGGGCCGTTCGCGCCTATGAGATTGGCAGGGACCGCCCGGATGAGGAGGCACAGCCCAGAGAACAGCTCAAGCAGGAGTTAGTGGAGGAGATCGGGGATGTGCTCGGAAATATTGCATTGCTGGCAGATCTCTACGAAATCTCGCTGGAAGAGGCGTTTACCGCACATCAGCAGAAGCTGCTGAAGCGGTTTAAATCTTAATGAACCAAGACTGCCCTTACATCGATCGACATAAGGGTAGTCTTTTTCTCAAAGTACAGTTTCCGTCAGGAGACGAGCACTTTGCGGAATTCCTGCGTCAGCAGCGGTACGATATCGAACAGATCACCGACAATGCCGTAATCGGCGACTTTGAAGATCGGAGCTCGGGATCTTTGTTGATGGCAATGATGACCCGGGATTGACTCATACCAGCCAAATGCTGAATCGCCCCGCTAATGCCGCAAGCGATATAGATTTCCGGCGTCACTACTTTGCCTGTCTGCCCGATCTGAAGCGCGTAGTCGCAGTAGCCGGCATCACATGCGCCCCGCGATGCGCCGACGGCGCCTCCGAGCAGGTCCGCAAGCTCCTCCAGCGGCTGAAAGCCTTCGGCACTTTTCACGCCGCGACCGCCCGAGATCACGATCTTCGCTTCCGAGAGGTCAATTTTCCCCGTGGTTTTGCGGACGACGTCTTTGACCACGGAGCGGAGAGAGGGGGCCGGGTAAGCGATATCTTCAATATCGGTAGTTGTACCGTCAACGACTTCAGCCGCCGGAATGTTGTTCGGACGAATGGTGACGACCCACGGTCCGTTCTGGAACACGCGCTTCTCAAACGCCTTGCCTGCATAGAGCGGACGAGTGAACACCGCCACACCGTCATCGGTATCGATGGAGGTAACGTCTGATATTTGACCGGCATGGAGCGAGGCTGCTACCAACGGGGCGAGATCACGACCGACCGCCGTATGGCCGAAGAGCACGGCATCCGGTTGTAGCTTATGGAGGACGGCATCAATCGCAGCCATATAGGCTTCGGGGTTATAGTTCTGCAGATCATCATGTTCTACGGTATAAATGGTGTTCGCGCCATACCCGTTCAATACGGATACAGCTTCCGTAATATTCGATCCTGCGACCAGAAGATGGACGCTGTCACCTTCGCTGGCAATGATTCGGGCAGCATTCAGTGTTTCGAGCGCAACCTGCCGCAGCTTTCCGTCGCGATTTTCAGCATAGACCAATATCGTTTTGCTCATAACATAACCTCCTAAGATCCATATGAAATGATGAAGAGGATTTCGTCGTTAACTTCTAACAGTCTGAGCAGCATGATGAAGTGAAAAGCGTGCATGAAGGACAATCCGTGAACCATACAATCAAAGTACATGGATATGGTTATTTACCGCAATCTTACTGCAATGTAAACGTATTCAATAAGAACATTTCGTGTCCAAATATTCTAGATTACTTTCGATTGGGTGCGAAGCAGCGATACGAGCTCTTGCGCCACTTCGGCAGGCTCACCCTTCAGGATGCGTCCAGCGCTCCGCTCCGGCGGCAAAGATAATTCATTTTGCTTAGTTGCCGGCTGGATATCGTCAGGCGAGAGCCCAAGATCGTCCAAGGACAACGTCTGGAAAGGCTTCTTCTTTGCCTTCATAATACCCGGCAATGACGGATAACGAGGCTCGTTCAAACCTTGTTGCGCGGTAAAAATGGCCGGAAGCTGGACTTCCAATACTTCCAGATCGCCCTCGGCATCCCGGTGAACCTCGGCCGTGGTACCGTTGATCGTCAGCTTGGTAATGGAGCCGGTATGGGAAAGGCCGAGCAGATGAGCCAATCGAATGGCTACTTGACCCGAGCCGCGGTCGATCGAGAAATTGCCGCCCAGAATCAAATCCGGGCTTTCCTTGGATAGATACGCGTGGAGAACCTTGGATACGGCACACTCATCATCCGGGATGCGTTCATCGGAGATGAGGACAGCATCATCCGCCCCCATGGCGAGTGCCGTTCTTAGAGCTTCGGCGGTCCGATCGGGCCCTACGGAGAGGAGCGTCACGCTGCCGCCTTGCTCATCGCGCAGCTTCACGGCCTCTTCTACAGCATACTCATCATACGGATTGATAACGAATTTGACTCCATCCTCGGCAATCGATCCGTTTTCAATCGCGATCTTCTCCTCCGTGTCGAAGGTTTGTTTGAGCAATACTACAATCTTCATCGGTTCAACTCTCCCTTCAAGTGATAAGTCAGATAATCAAGCTATATGAATATCAGCAAATCCTAGGACCTGCTGGACACACCGTTCAGAAAAAAGCCGAGCGTCTCCTCCGTCTGGTCGGAAAGAGAGTACTTGCGACCAGAGATCAGCCAGGAGGTCACCGCTTCGTCCATCGCCCCGAAGATGAGATTACGCACGAGTTTGACGTTGAGGCCAGACTGGAACTGCTGCTGCTCGATACCCTGTTCCAGAATATTCTCAATGAGCACAATATATGGCTTAAATGCATTGCCGATTTCCTTGCGCAACTCTAGATCGCTTTGTCTCAGTTCGATCTGGGTAACATGGGCAAGTTCGGGATTACGCTCGAGCTCAGAGTAATGAATGCTGCATACCATGCGCAGCGCCTCTACCGCATCGGATGTTCCTTCTACGCTTTCATGGAATTTACCGACCAGTTCACCGAGTTTCTCCTGGAACAGGCGGATCAGGATATCTTCTTTGCGCTTAAAGTATAGATAGATCGTGCCATCGGCGACGCCGGCGGCCTTCGCGATCTTGGAAACCTGGGATTTGTGGTAGCCGTTCTCGGCGAACACCTGCAGGGCACCTTGGAGAATTTGGTGATATTTTTCATTTTTTTTACTTGTCATATGTTCACCCCGATGTTAGAATACAGATAAAATTATGAATGAATGCTCATTCATTTTCTTGTATCCATCATAAAATACGTTCATGTCATTGTCAACGATGGGTTCATGATCATTTCAAAATCCAACTTTAATGCGACCAGCAACCAGACCATAAGACGTTCATATCAGAGCAATGCGGCAATTGTAACCGGAAGTGGCAAGCAGCGGGAAACTCAGTGTACAGATGTGTACAGGTAGAAGAGATGCGGCTACGCGGTTTAAATGTTCGGCAGGCACGATGTGAAGGTCTATTTTTGTACTCGCCATGAAAGCGCTTCATATATGGTCTGTTCATTTGACGAATGACGAGCGGGACTCGGAAGGAGTGAGCAGAGGCTTTCGATAATGCTGCACCATTAGCAGAACCAGGGCAGATGATTCTAACGCAAGGGGCTGAGAAGAGATGATTCCACAACTAATCAACGCGCTTCTCTTTGTCGGGATCACCGGCTGGGCAGTGTACATGTTCGCCACGGTGGTGTATCGCCGTTACCTGTATATTCGACTGGGAAAGCCAGCGAATCTGAAGCAGGACTTGAAAGAACGCCTGAGTCAATTTGTTATTCAAGTATTTGGACAGACCAAGCTGTTTAAGGACAGCAAGAGCGGTATCATGCACTTTATTGTTTTTTATGGTTTCATCATTCTGCAATTCGGTGCGCTCGACATTATCTGGAAGGGATTGTCGGGAAATAGTCTGCCGATTCCGGGGCATGTCGGCTTCATCCTTATGCAGGAGATTACGGTGGCGCTGATCCTGCTGGCGATTGGCTACGCGGCTTATCGCCGGTACGGCGAGAAGTTGAAACGGCTCAAGCGGGGGTGGAAGCCTAGTATTGTCGTGTTTTTCATCACGACGCTGATGGCCTCGGTGCTGCTGACGATGGCTTTTGAACGACTGATGGAGGGGCTGGCGTGGTCCGGGATGGCGCCGATCTCATCGAGCATTGCGGCGGTATTCGCATGGATGCCAGCCGTAGCCGTCACCGTGTGTTACTACGTGTTCTGGTGGCTTCATCTGATCATTCTGCTGTCGTTCCTCATCTATGTACCGCAATCAAAGCATTTCCATCTGATTACGGCTCCGATCAACATTCTGGTGCGTCGTACCGACTCCGGGCAAGCTCAGCAAGCTCGATCTGGAAGACGAGGAGGCAGAGGCGTTCGGGGTAGGCAAGATTGAGGACTTTACGCAGAAGCAGATGCTGGATCTCTATGCTTGCGTCGAATGCGGAAGGTGCACCAATGTATGTCCGGCCTCAACTACAGGTAAGCTGTTGTCGCCGATGCACATGATTGTGAAGCTTAGGGATCATCTGACAGAGAAAGGGGCCGTTCTGACTTCCAAGTCAGCGTGGATGCCAGCTTCGATATTCGGATCGCCTGGCGTGCATTCGATGGCGGCCACGGATTTAGCGCTTGTCGGCTGGAAGGGCGAGGGCATTACGGACATTGGTCCGACGATGGACGTGCAGAAGCGATCTTGGCATCAGGTTGAAGGGGTAGATCCGAAAGACATTCAATTGATTGGCGGCGTGATGACGGAAGAAGAGATCTGGGCATGCACTACCTGCCGCAATTGTGAGGACCAATGCCCGGTCGCTAATGAGCATGTCGACAAAATCGTCGATCTTCGCCGCCATCTCGTATTGATGGAGGGCAGCGTGCCTCAGGAAGGCCAGCGCGCGATGCAGAACATCGAACGTCAGGGTAACCCTTGGGGGATAAGCCGCTCGGATCGCAGCAAGTGGGTGAAGGACGTCGATCCGGAAGGAACGCTAGACTTGAAGATTCCTACGGTAAAGGAAAATCCGGACTTTGACGTGCTGTTCTTCGTCGGTTCCATGGGCGCCTACGATAATCGCAGCCGCAAGATCACTCGAGCGTTTGTCCGGCTGATGAATGAAGCGGGCGTGAACTTCGCCATCCTTGGCAACGAGGAGAAGAACTCGGGCGACACGCCGCGCCGCATGGGCAATGAATTTCTGTTCCAGCAGCTGTGCATGGAGAACATCGAGACGTTCCAGAAGTACGATGTGAAGCGAATCGTCACAGCTTGTCCGCATACATTCAATATTTTTAAGAACGAATATCCCGAGTTTGGTCTTAAGGCCGACGTGATTCACCATACGGAGCTGCTGGATCAGCTGGTGAAAGAAGAACGTCTGAAACCGCAGTATCAGGTTCGGGAGAAAATCACGTATCATGACTCCTGCTACCTCGGACGGTATAACGACGTGTATGATCAGCCGCGTGATGTACTGCGCGCCATTCCTGGCGTCGAGCTGATGGAGATGGAGCGCAGCCGGGAAAACGGGATGTGCTGCGGTGCTGGCGGTGGTCAGATGTGGATGGAAGAAGACGCCGGCAAGCGTGTGAATCTGGCGCGTACGGAGCAGGCATTGGCCGTATCGCCGACGATGATCAGTTCGGCTTGTCCGTTCTGCCTGACGATGCTGGAGGATGGCACGAAGCTGAAGGAAGTGGAAGAGAGCGTCAAAACGCGAGATATCGCGGAAATTTTGGAGTTATCCGTATTCGGTCTATCTGAAATCCATGAACAGGAGGTCGTTGTGCAATGAGTAATACGATTACTAAAGAAGTCGCTAGTGGTTCCGGTGTCAGCAGTCGAAACATAACCAGAGCAGCCGTTATCGGCTCCGGTGTCATGGGGTCCGGGATCGCTGCCCATCTCGCCAACGCCGGCATTCCGTGCCTGCTGCTCGACATCGTTCCGAATGACTTGACGGTTGAGGAAGAGAAAGCCGGTTTGACGCTTGATCATCCGAAGGTGCGAAACCGGTTGGCGGCCAAGGCAATCGCCGCACTGCCTAAATCGAGTACGGCTCCGTTGTACAGCGCCGATTTTGTAAGTCGGATCACGGCGGGGAACACCGAGGATCATCTGAACCAGTTGAAGGACGTGGACTGGATCATCGAAGTGGTCACGGAACGTCTGGAGATCAAGAAGAGCATCTTCAAACAGATCGAGAGCGTGCGCAAACAAGGCACGATCGTTAGTACCAACACCTCCGGCATCTCCGTGAATGCGATGGTGGAGGATTGCAGCGAGGAGTTCCGCAGTCACTTTCTGGGGACCCACTTCTTCAATCCGCCGCGTCATATGAAACTGCTGGAGATTATCCCGGGCTTTGATACGGATCCGGACATTACGAAATTCATGGTTGAATTCTGCACGAAGCGCCTGGGCAAAGGCGTGGTGCTGGCCAAGGATACGCCGAATTTCATCTCGAACCGGATAGGCACCTACGGCCTGCTGGTCACGCTCCAAGAGATGGTGAAGAACAGCTACACCGTGGAAGAGGTGGATGCGGCGACGGGTCCGGTGCTAGGTCGCCCGAAGAGCGCAACCTTCCGTACGCTGGACTTGGTGGGCATCGACACGTTCGTTCATGTAGCGAGGAATGTATATGACTCCGTACCGGACGGCGCCGAGAAGGACGTGTTTACGGTACCGGAAGTCATGAATGAGCTTGTTACCCGCGGCTGGACCGGAGAGAAAGGCGGCCAGGGCTTCTATAAAAAAGTAAAAGGCGAACAAGGCAGCAAAATCCTGTCGCTCAATCTGTCCACGATGGAATACAATCCGAGCGCCAAAGTGAGTGCAGCTTCCATCGAAGCAGCCAAAGCGGTAAAGGGTGCTAGAAGAAAGATCAAAGCCTTTCTCGGCACGGAGGACCGATACTCCGAATTAGCCTGGAATGTGCTTAAGCAAGTGCTTGTGTATGCTGCCGACAAGCTTGGGGAGATTGCCGATTCTATTCAAGACATCGACAATGCGATGAAATGGGGCTTCAACTGGGAGTTGGGTCCCTTCGAGACGTGGGATTTGATCGGTCTGCCGGAATCGGTACAGCGGATGGAAGCCGAAGGGTTGACCGTACCGGCTTGGGTTAAGGACTGGATTGCCGCGGGTCATAAATCCTTCTACGAGCAGAAGGATGGTGAGGCGTTCCATTACTTCAAGGGGGAATACCGGGGGATCGAGGCTCAGCCAGAGCAGATCTCCTTGCAGACGTTGAAGTCGCAGAACCGGATTATTCGCTCGAATACGGGCGCGAACCTGATTGACCTTGGTGACGGAGTAGCGTGTCTTGAGTTCATTTCGCCGAACAATGCGATCGGTGCGGATATTCTCGTCATGATTCAACAGAGCGTTGAAGAGGTTCGGGCGAATTACCGTGGATTGGTGTTGGCCAATGAAGGTCGCAACTTCTGCGTAGGCGCGAACCTTATGCTCATGCTGATGGAAGCACAGAGCGGTGACTGGGATGAGGTGGATGATATCATCCGCCTGTTCCAGGGCAGCATGACGAAGCTGAAGGGGCTGGAGAAGCCCGTGGTAGCGGCTCCGCATCGCATGACGCTTGGCGGCGGCGTGGAAGCATGCCTACCGGCGGACCGGATCATCTTCTCGGCGGAGACGTATTTCGGTCTCGTGGAAACCGGTGTGGGCCTGATTCCTGCCGGTGGCGGCTGTAAGGAGCTGGCACTCATGACCAGCAACCGCCATCCTGGGGCTGACATTGACCTCCAACCGGAAATGAACAGGATTTTCGAGATGGTAGCGATGGCGAAGACGTCGACCAGCGGACATGAAGCGGTCCGCATGTATGGCCGCGGCGGGGATACGGTCGTCATGAATCAAGATTACCGTATCTATGAAGCGAAGCAGGCCGTGCTGGAGCTGGATCGGGCCGGTTATGTACCGCCACAGCCTGGCAAAGCCCGCGTGGTTGGACGTGACGGCAGCGCCGTCATGCAGCTAGGCGCCATTGATATGAAGCGCAGCGGCTATATCAGCGATCACGATCTGCTGATCGCGAAGAAGCTGGCGCATATCCTGGCTGGCGGCGATGTGCCTGCGGGCACGGTCGTGAGCGAGCAGCATCTGCTTGATCTGGAGCGCGAAGCGTTCCTAAGTCTGCTCGGCGAAGTCAAGACGCAGCAGCGCATGCAGCATATGTTGGCGAAGGGTAAGCCGCTGCGCAATTAGACAGCTGCCCGATACGATAATGGATCTAACCAATTACAAGTTGATGAGGTGAATGGTAATGAGAGAAGCAGTCATCGTATCCCTTGCCCGTACTCCGGTAGGGAAGGCGAAGAAAGGCAGTTTCGCCCAGACGCGCGTAGAGGATCTTGGCAAGGCGGTATTGGAAGCCGTCATTGAGCGTGCGCCGGGCCTGAAGAAAGAGGATGTCGAGGACATCATTCTCGGTTGTGCAATGCCGGAGGGTGAGCAAGGTCTCAACGTTGCACGGATCATCTCCCTGTATGCAGGGTATCCGGTAACGGTTCCCGCATTGACCGTTAATCGCTTCTGCTCCTCCGGTTTGCAGGCGATTGCTTTTGCGGCAGAGCGCATCATGTTGGGCCATGCCGAGGTGATCGTGGCTGGTGGCGTTGAGAGCATGAGTCATGTGCCGATGACCGGTTTTAAGCCGGCGCCGCATCCGACGATCGTTGAGGAGATGTCTGAGGTGTACATCGGCATGGGCCACACCGCGGAAGAGGTGGCGCGCCGCTTCGGCATAACCCGCGAAGCGCAGGACGTATTCGCGGCCAGCAGTCATCGCAAGGCGGCAGTTGCTATCGCGGAAGGCAAGTTCCGTGACGAGATCGTGCCCGTGAATGTTAACGTAGCCGCAGCGAACGAACAAGGCAAGGTTCGCAGCAAGAGCTTCACGGTCGAGACGGACGAAGGGGTGCGTCCGGATACCTCCGCGGAGGTATTGGCTAAATTGAGACCGGCCTTTGCCCTTGGCGGTTCCGTTACCGCCGGCAATGCGTCGCAGACGAGCGATGGCGCCGCCGCCGTAGCCGTCATGAGCCGGGAGAAAGCGGAGGCGCTGGGCCTTGCCCCGCTGGCGACGTTCAAATCATTTGCGCTAGCAGGCGTGGAGCCCGAGATTATGGGGGTGGGACCGGTTGAAGCGATCCCCAAAGCGCTTCGCATGGCCGGGATTGAACTGGACCAAGTGGATGTGTTCGAGATCAACGAAGCGTTCGCTTCGCAGTGTCTGCACATCATCAATGCCTTGGGCATTGACGAGAGCAAGGTCAACGTCAATGGCGGAGCCATTGCCCTTGGCCATCCGCTCGGCTGTACGGGCGCGAAGCTGACCGTCAGCCTCGTCTCGGAACTGGCCCGCCGTGGTGGCGGTTATGGCGTCGTGAGCATGTGCATCGGCGGCGGCATGGGCGCCGCGGGGGTGTTCGAGGTACACGCCGCCGGGGCGTAAGGTGAGGCCTGGTTGTGAGCGGTGCTGGACTGGCGCAAGTTCAGGGTAGCTAATTCGCGCCCCAAGTCCTTCTGAGGTACTTGCGGGAGCCGAAAGCAGCAAATCACGTGTCACAAGTCCCTCTGAAGTACTTGCGGGAGCGGAGAGTAGCAAATCACGCGCTACAAGTCCCTCTGGGGTACTTGTGGGAGCGGAAAGCAGCCAAATCAAGCACTACAAGTCCCTTAGAGGTACTTGTGTAGGAGCCAAAAGCAGCAAATCACGCGTCACAAGTCCCTATGGGGTACTTGTAGGAGCCGAAAGTAGCCAATCACGCGTC
>NZ_BAZR01000036.1 GCF_001315105.1 Paenibacillus sp. JCM 10914
GGTTGCTTAGCAAAAAAAATCAGTTTACAAATTAACTTCTTCCGCGTATTATACATATAAAGTTGGTCTTAGGAAAATAAATTGTATAAGTTCAACAATGATTCTCATTCTCATTTAACATGCTGCTCCGGCGATAATGCCGGGGCAGCATGTGTCATTTTCAGGGTAGTAATAATGGATTTCATTCTCAATTAGGAAGGTGATTGACATGCAATGGATACAACGACAAACGGCGACGGGCCGAATATCATCAATCGAAAATGGAGCTGATCCGCGTGAGCCGCGGCAGCCTGGCAAGTGGGATATCCGAAGTCTACTTAGCAATCCGGAGGTGGCCGCTGCTCTTGGCAGCGGGGTGCTGATGTTGGTCGCGTGGGCGGCGGGCTCATGGTCTCAACCGTTATCTATCGTGCTATATATTATTTCTTACGCTGTCGGGGGCTGGGTTAAAGCCAAGGAAGGGTAGAGACTCTTCTGAAAGAGCGCGATCTGGACGTGAACCTGCTTATGATTGCAGCGGCCATCGGTGCGGCTGCGATCGGTTACTGGAATGAAGGCGCGATGCTGATCTTTATTTTTGCCATGAGCGGTGCCCTGGAGAGCTATACGATGGAGAGAAGCCGTAAGGATATTTCCTCACTGATGGAACTGCAGCCCGAAACAGCGCTGCGTCTTGAGCAGGGGGAGATGGTATCTGTCTCCGTCCACCAGCTAGAGGTTGGCGATTTGATTCTCGTGAAGCCGGGAGAGCTGATTCCGGCTGACGGCACGATATATCGAGGCGCATCCTCCGTTAATCAGGCTTCGATTACCGGCGAGTCTGTGCCGGTCGATAAGACGGTAGGGAGTGAAGTATTCGCCGGTACGTTGAATGGTGAAGGTGTGCTGTACGTGGAAGTGACCCAATCCGCGGAAGCTACGCTGTTCGCCAAGATTATTCGCCTTGTAGAAGAAGCGGAGAATGAAGTTCCCGCATCGCAAAGATTCATGAAGCGATTTGAATCCGTGTATGCACGCGTCGTTGTGATCGCGACCGTCGCGATCATTACATTAGCTCCAGCGGTGCTCGGCTGGGATTGGGATACGACTTTCTATAAAGCCATGGTCTTTCTTGTTGTAGCATCCCCATGCGCACTGGTGTCTTCCATTATGCCTGCGATGCTCTCGGCAATATCGAATCGCGCCAGACAAGGCGTGTTATTCAAGGGTGGGGCTCACATTGAGAATCTGGCACAAACGGCGGTTGTAGCTTTTGACAAGACAGGTACGTTGACGATGGGAACGCCGGTGGTTACAGATTTTATCGCAGGCGAGGGCTGGGAGCGCGAGGAACTGCTCGGCATCAGTGCGTCGATCGAATGGATGTCGAAGCATCCGCTGGCCCAGGCCATCGTCCAGTACGCAGAGGGCGCGGGTGCGCCAAGACGTCAGGTAGAACATGCGCAGTCGTTGACCGGATGGGGCATGCAGGCGGAGCTGGATGGCGTGGTCTGGAAGATTGGGAAGAGCGATATGCTTGATCAAGATGATGCCGCAGACGCGCCAAATAACCTGGATCAGCTATCCGCCGGCTCCAAGTCGTATTGGATTTCGGCTCGGAACCGACTGGAGGCTGAAGGCAAGACGGTATCGGTGATGATGAAGGGTAATTGTATTGTCGGGATGATTGCGCTGCAGGATGCGGTTCGCCCTCAGGCTGCGGCGGCGATAAAACAACTGCAGAAGCTCGGGATTACCGTAGCGATGCTGACAGGGGACCGGAAGGTCACCGCGCAAGTGATCGCAGCACAGAGCGGCGTCGATATGGTATTCTCCGACCTGCTCCCGGAAGATAAAGTGCGGCACATTAAAGAGCTTCGTGCCAAGTATGGGCATGTGGTGATGGTAGGCGACGGCGTTAACGATGCGCCGGCACTAGCTACGGCTACCGTAGGCATTGGAATGGGGGTATCGGGCAGCGGCACCGCCTTGGAGGTTGCCGATGCCGTGCTCATGAACGATAATATCGAAGAGATCGCGAGCACGGTGAAGGTGGCGCGGAAGGTGCAGCGGATCATTAAGCAGAATATGATCTTTGCCATCACCGTTATTGCAACCTTGATCATCGCGAACTTCATGGAAGGCGTCGCGCTCCCGCTTGGGGTGATTGGCCATGAGGGAAGCACGATCCTCGTCATATTGAACGGACTGCGACTGCTGCGTTCCAAAGCTTGAGTGACGTTGTTTAGGAAAAAGGTATGAAAGGGGAATGAAAGTATTTGAAAGTCGCAGCGATGTTCTATGATTCGCCATATGGCGATGCTTACCGCTGGCTCATTGATTATGGGATAGAGAAAGCCGATACTTTTATGCTTTCACGGAGCCTCCATTCCGAACTGCTTGAGGAAGGAGAGAACGTACTGACCCAGCTCGAACCTTTCTTGATTCGGAAGTACGGCATCACTCAAGAAGAGCTCGAGAGCAGGTATAAGGAAATAACGGAAGAAGATATGTTCCCCAAAGAAGACAAGAAGAAAAACGAGGCTGCACGTCATAAAGGAATCGAGTATCGGAGTGGTACTTATTATGTATACAGATGTTCCAAGGAAGCAGCCGACATACTGAAGAACGCCGCTGAACATTGGTTTGAATGGGAGCACCCCCATTTGCCGGCCGATTTATGGTTCCTGGATAAGGATGGGAATGATTTCATTCATAATATCGCCCACGAATCGATGGGTGGCATTCATGTTGATGTGGAGGAAGCGGAGAGAATCAATGAGACTGTGCCCGGGATGTTCATTATGAGACGGGGTCATAAGAACAACTTCGAGTCCTTTTGGCAGGATGCGTTGTTTCACAAGCCGCGGAAGCTTGAGCTATACGGATTTGGCATCGAGGCTATCCCCGAATCGATCGGGCAACTCAAGGAGTTGAGGGAGTTGTCCATCCACGAAAGTAATGTCACGATGCTTCCTGAAGCTTTATCAGAGCTTAATCAGTTAGAGGAATTGACCGTCTACACTGCAGATCTGAAGGAAATTCCTGCGTGGGTCGGGAATCTGACGCAGCTGAAACATCTGAGAATTGCGTGTGGGAGTTATCATGGAGCTACGGATTATATCATACCTAGGGAAGAAGTTGCGCTAACCCAAGTGCCTCCCGAGATCGGTCGGTTGAAGCAGCTAGAGAGTCTAAGTATCAATTATACAGGAATTACAGATCTGCCCGAGGAGTTGGCTCAGTTAGAGAAGCTCCGCTATCTGGATCTTAGCAGGAACAGATTAAGGGAGGAACCAAGTATATTAAAAAGATTACCCGTACTCCAAAACGTGTGCCTGTCCGGTAATGAGTATAACCATGCCGATCATTCATAAGAACCAGTTTTACGAGGCCGCACCTACTACGGGGCGGTCTTTTGGCTATTGAGAAGCTTCATTATAAATTCATGTTGCAGACCGGGTGTAGATATTGACAGGTGGTCGATATATTATCATAATTAATACTAATTTATAATTATTATAATTAACTGTTGCATATACAGGAGGGAATCATTTATGTACAAATCCGTTATTATCGGCACCGGCCCGGCGGGGCTTACGGCAGCTATTTACCTCGCACGCGCTAATCTTAGCCCATTGGTGATTGAAGGTCCGCAACCTGGAGGACAGTTGACAACGACGACCGACGTTGAGAATTTCCCAGGCTTTCCTGATGGAATTATGGGCCCGGAACTGATGGATAACATGCGGAAGCAGGCAGAACGCTTTGGCGCTGAATTCCGTACGGGCTGGGTGAACAGCGTCGAGTTCGGGGAGCGTCCGTTCAAGCTGGACGTCGAAGATATCGGAGAGATCGTTACAGAGACCTTGATTATCTCAACAGGTGCAACAGCGAAGTATCTGGGAATTCCAGGAGAGCAGGACAACGTTGGACGTGGTGTAAGCACATGCGCAACTTGCGACGGATTCTTCTTCCGCGGCAAGGAAATCGTTGTTATCGGTGGTGGGGATTCCGCCCTGGAAGAAGCGAACTTCTTGACTCGTTTCGCTTCCAAGGTTACCTTGATTCATCGTCGCGACGAGCTGCGGGCATCGAAGATCATGCAGGACCGTGCCCGTGCCAACGAGAAGATTGAATGGTCCCTAAACCGTTCGCCGCAAGAGGTTATTGCGGATGAGCAGGGTGTGAAGGGTGTGCGTGTGATCAACAACGAGACGGGTGAAGAGGAGATTATCGAAGCAAGCGGCGTATTCGTGGCTATCGGCCATCATCCGAATACCAGTTTCCTCGGCGGCAGCATTACGACGGATCCTAACGGCTATATCGTGACGACGCCAGGTACGTCGGAGACGAATATTCAAGGCGTATTCGCATGCGGCGACGTGCAGGATACCCGCTACAGACAAGCCATCACAGCAGCAGGCAGCGGATGCATGGCGGCGATGGATGCCGAGAAGTATATCGAGAGCCTGGAACACAGTGCCGTCGTATTGTAAAATGATAGATGCAGAGTTAGAGATTATGGAGTAGAGGAGACGAACCGACTATGGAAAATGTAATTGTCTACACATCGAACAACTGCCCGCATTGCAAACAGGTGAAAGGCTACCTGACCGAGCAGGGGATCGGATTTGAAGAGCGCAATATCGAGACTAACGACGAATTCGCACAGCAAGTGTGGGATATGGGCGTACGCGCGGTTCCGCTTACCATTATCGGCGAGCATCGGATTTTGGGCATGAACAAGCTTCAATTCAACAAGGCGTTGAATCCGGAAGCGTAACATATAGACTGGTATCTACCAAAAAAGGCTCTTTCCATGACATGGAAAGAGCCTTTTTATTGCTGTTTTGTGGAACGGTCGTCAGCCAAAAAACATATTCATGATGAGCTGAAATACGACGTATACGCCGGCTCCCGAGCCTATCAGAATAAATCCTGCCTTCTTCTTGGACTGAAAGAAGCGCAGAATGCCCAGGCTAAACAATGGTGCAATGATCAGGAGAAACAGAAGTACCGTCACAAACACGTCTGCTGATATTTCCGCGGTGCTAACATAGGTCATTTGAATCTTTCCTCTCCCTTACGTATAACGATCACACGCTCTTCTCTAGTAACAGCGTGGCATAAATGATCAGGATGAGAACTATTATAGCCGAAAACCGGATGTTTTTCCTTATTCAGCATAGCCATAAATGCGACAAAATAACGTCAATTTATTAATGAACCGGCATGGACACCCGTACGGGACTCAAAAATTGCGAGATCGCAGAGTATGCAGCTCCGATCATGGTCGAGCGGCTGCCCAGCTGAGCAAATCGGATTTCCATTAACTCACGGTGATACGGCAGCGTACGCTTTGCTACGACCTGCCGGAGCGTGGGCTCTAGCCAAGCTCTCGCATCGGAGAGGGGGCCGCCAATAATTACCGATTGTGGGTTAAACCCGTTAACCAGGTTTGTAATGCCCACGCCCAAATACCGTCCAAGCTCCTCGAATTGACGAATGGCTTCAGGATGACCCTCATCCGCATGTCGAATCAATTCCGGCGTTTTGCTTGATGGGAGAGAGGCTCGATGCTCGTATGATTTCTCCGAGGCGTACAACTCCCAGCAACCGCGATTGCCGCAAGTGCACTCGATGCCATCGGCATTAATAGACATATGACCACTCTCGCCAGCGTAACCACGTGCTCCCTTATATAGTTCCCCGTTAATAATGATGCCAGAGCCAATACCGCTGCCAGCACTGATGTACAGAAGATGGCGTACATGCTGGCCCGCGCCGAAGCGCAACTCGCCTTGGGCGCCTGCGTTCGCTTCATTATCTATCGTGACTGGAAGTCCAAGCTCTTCTTCCAATCGGTGCTGCAGCGGCACCATCTCCCATCCGAGGTTCGGGGCGAAGAGAATCGTGCCATCTCCGTCGACCATGCCCGGCACGCCTACACCAATCCCGATGATGCCATAAGGGAGGGAGGCGCTTGTCTCATCATTTCCTTGGTCATTCGAATCATTAACTCCGTTACCGAATCCACGTCATGTTGTTCGATGGGGGTTTCGTCCTCAGCTAGGATGCGGCCTTCCAGATCGGTCAGCACGGCAGTCAACTGCTTAACCCGCAATTCAACCCCGACGGCATAACCGGCTTGCCCGTTAAACAGAAGCAGCTGCGGCTTTCTGCCGCCGCTGGACTCCCCCGGCCCGATCTCTTGCACAAGGTGATTGGTGCACAGCTCCTGAACGAGATTAGAGACCGTAGCTTTATTTAAGCCCGTGAGTGGAGACTTTAGCCCGTGAGACAGGCGCATGCTGACGGATGGTATCGAGTATGATGGATGTGTTTATTTTCTTGACCAGTGCCTGGTCACCCGTAATATTCGTCATGTTTATTCATCCTTTAGTCTGTTCGAGTTCTTTCAATCAGGGTTCATATCGGATTGATATGCTCATAGTCTAGGCTCAAATTTCGGAAAATGCAACAGGGTGTAGCCGCGGCGAGCAGACAAGTGTGCAATCATAGGAAATTATCAACTGCTTGCAAAAGTTGTATTCAAATAACTTAGTTTAACCAATAGACAAAGTTAAAAAGCTGTGTTAGGATAACGTTGTAAGCGTTAACCAAACCTTAATCAGGTATAGGAGGATTTATACATGGCTTATTTCAACAACATTAGCAAAGTCGAGTACGAAGGCAGCACATCGACGAACCCTTATGCTTTTAAATTTTATAATCCAACCGAAGTCGTAGCAGGCAAAACAATGGAGGAGCATCTCCGTTTCGCCATGGCTTACTGGCATACATTGACTGCAGGCGGTTCCGATCCGTTCGGTGCCGACACCGCAGTTCGTCCTTGGGGCAAATACTCCGGCATGGACCTCGCGAAAGCCCGCGTAGAAGCAGGCTTTGAATTCATGGAGAAGCTGAATCTTCCGTACTTCTGCTTCCACGATGTGGACATCGCGCCGGAAGGCAGCAATCTGCGTGAGTTCTACAACAACATCGACACCGTTGTGGATTCGATCGAAGACCATATGAAATCCACCGGCAAGAAATTGTTGTGGAACACGGCGAACATGTTCACCAATCCTCGCTTCATGCACGGTGCAGGTACGACTTGCAATGCGGACGTATACGCTCATGCAGCTGCACAAGTGAAGAAAGGTCTTGAGGTTGGTAAGCGTCTGGGCGCCGAGAACTATGTGTTCTGGGGCGGTCGCGAAGGTTATGAGACGTTGTTGAACACCGATATGGGCCTGGAACTGGATAACCTTGCACGTCTGTTCCATATGGCTGTGGACTATGCGAAGGAGATCGGCTTTGACGCTCAATTCCTGATCGAGCCGAAACCGAAGGAGCCAACGAAGCATCAATACGACTTCGATGCGGCTACAACGATCGCATTCCTGCAGAAATACGGTTTGGAGAAGCATTTCAAGCTGAATCTGGAAGCGAACCATGCGACACTGGCTGGTCATACGTTCGAACATGAGCTTCGCGTTGCACGCATTAACGGCATGCTCGGTTCCCTGGATGCGAACCAAGGCGACATGCTGATCGGATGGGATACCGATGAATTCCCAGTGAACATCTATGATGCTACCTTGACCCTGTATGAAGTGCTGATGAACGGCGGTCTTGGCCGCGGTGGTGTTAACTTTGATGCGAAGGTACGTCGTCCGTCCTTCGAGCCGGAAGATCTGTTCCATGCGCATATCGCAGGTATGGACACATATGCAAAAGGCCTGAAAGTCGCCGCGAAGCTGATCGAGGATCGGGTGTTCGAGAACTTCATCGACAATCGTTACAGCAGCTTCAAGGAAGGCATCGGTGCCGATGTCGTGGCAGGTAAGGCTACGCTCGCTTCCCTTGCTGAATATGCGCTGAACAACGAATCCCCTCGTCAGAACGAGTCCGGACGCCAAGAGATGCTCAAAGGCATTCTGAACCAGTACATTCTCTCGAACTAATAATCAGCCAAGACTTATCGGCTTGAATGTGTACGATGAAATTCTAACCTACACCGGCTCCCTGCAGGGAAGCGGTGTACTATTGTATGTAGCGATCCGCAATATCGAAGGAGGATGTAGATGAGTTACGTAATTGGGATTGATCTGGGTACGAGCGCGGTGAAGACGGTACTGGTGGACCGTAAGGGCAAGGTAGTCGCCGAGCATTCGGAATCCTATCCGCTGAGCCAACCGAAGCCGGGGTATAGTGAGCAGCGTCCGGAGGATTGGGTGGACAAGACGGTATTGTCCTTGCGTTTATTGATGGAAGAATCCCGCATTTCCGCGTCAGAGGTTGAGGGATTGAGTTTCTCCGGACAGATGCACGGTCTTGTGCTGGTAGACGGAGAAGGTGCTGTATTGCGGCCGGCTATCTTGTGGAATGATACTCGTACAACCGCACAATGCCATCGTATTGTGGATACGCTGCAAGAGAAGCTGCTCCGTATTGCGCGCAACCGTGCGCTCGAGGGCTTTACGCTACCCAAGATCTTGTGGGTGCAGGAGAATGAGCCGAAGGTGCTGGAGCAAGCAGCCTTGTTCTTGCTTCCGAAAGATTATGTGCGATATCGGTTGACCGGACAATATGCGATGGACTATTCTGACGCTGCAGGTACGCTGCTGCTCGACGTGGCGGGCAAAGCATGGAGTAAAGATATTCTGGATGCGTTCAAGTTGCCGCACACCATATGTCCACCGCTCGTTGAATCCTTTGACGAATGCGGAACCTTGCGGCCGGAAATTGCCCAGCAATCGGGCCTCTTGCCTGCAACCAAGGTGTTTGCAGGCGGTGCCGACAATGCCTGCGGCGCGATCGGAGCAGGGATATTGGAAGAAGGACAGACGATGTGCAGCATCGGTACATCGGGTGTCGTCCTTTCTTATGAAGAACGCAAGGAAGTAGATTTCGAGGGCAAAGTACATTTTTTTAATCATAGTGAGCAAGATGCTTACTATATTATGGGTGTCATTTTGGCCGCGGGATACAGCTTAACCTGGTTTAAAGATACCTTCGCACCAGAAATTTCATTTGATGAACTGCTCAGCGGAATTGGCGAAATCCCGGCAGGAAGCGGAGGATTACTATTTACGCCATATATCGTAGGTGAACGTACACCTCATCCCGATGCCGATATTCGGGGAAGCTTTATCGGTATGGATGCCGGACACAAGCTGACCCATTTTGCACGCTCCGTGCTTGAGGGGATCACCTTCTCCTTGCGGGAGTCGATTGATATTCTCCGCGCGTCGGGCAAGACGATTGATCGCGTGGTCTCTATTGGCGGCGGGGCCAAGAACGAGACGTGGCTGCAGATGCAGGCCGATGTCTTCAATGCCGACATCGTGAAGCTGGAGAGCGAGCAAGGGCCGGCAATGGGTGCCGCGATGCTCGCTGCCTATGGATGCGGCTGGTTCCCAACACTACAGGATTGCGCCAAGGAATTTTTGCGCGAATCGCGTACGTATTCACCGAACCCGACGAGTGCGGTGCAATATGAGAAACTGTTCGGACTTTATCAACGCATATACGGTGCAACCCGAGAACTTGGCCAAGGCTTGTCCAAGTTCCGCGGAGCCTAGAATCCCATGCAGATCGCAGACAGACTCTGAAAATGAGTTTAGGTCTGCGATCTTTTTTTTGATTCGTCCGAATGAACGTCTTATACTTGTAACAAGCCGTATCTGGCATAAACAGTCAATCAGCATACCAGATCACTGTGAAGAAGTGATCATTTCATAACAGATGAAGTAATGCCGATTAAGCAGTAGTTCAAACGTGTATTAAAGAAAGGTGGATGCAGAATGAAGCTGACGGCGGAACTAAAGCGCGAACGCTTGGTTGCAATTGTAAGGGGTATTTCAAGAGAGCAAGCCGGTTTTGTGGGGGAAGGTTTGGTACAAGGCGGCATTCGCTTTATGGAAGTAACGATGAACACGGACGGAGCTCTGCCCATGATCCAGGCATGGCGTGAACGTTATGACGGTCAGGTTTATGTGGGAGCGGGAACCGTGTTGGATGTCGATATGGCGAAGAATGCCGTTGCTGCAGGTGCGCAGTTCTTGATCTCGCCGAATACCGATCTAGCGGTGATTGAATATGCCTTGGAGCAGGGGGTCGATGTGTGGCCAGGTGCCATGACGCCGACCGAGATCGTGGCGGCTCATGCGGCAGGCGCGGAGATTATCAAACTGTTTCCAGCGGCTAGCTTGGGAATCTCATTCATAAAGGAGCTTCAAGGACCGCTTGGTCATATTCCGCTGCTCGCTACGGGCGGTGCCACCCTAGAGAATCTTGGTGATTATTATGCGGCAGGGGCCGTTGCGGTTGGCTTGGGCAGCGCGCTTTTGTCTAAAGAAGCTTTGGCTTCTGGTGCACAGGATGAGATTACGAAGCAGGCAGTTGCTTTTGTAGAAGCTGCAAGGCTTAAGTAGATTACTCACTGTCCAATCGCGAAATGGTTACACCTTATTCATTCTTAATCTGACAGGTTATCTTTTCGTGTTTGGTTACATAAGGAATATATAGACAAGTTATGGTATTATTTAGGTAGCTTATTATGTCTCTTGCCGTAGTACAGGCTGACAATAAGGAAACAGGGCATCTTGTGCATTTAGGCATGGTTGGCTTCAAAGTATGGGAGGGAGCGAATCTAGTGAATTCGAAACAAAGAGGGAACAAGAACGTAAGAGTGAAGCAAACCGTCAGCGCGGTTACGGCTGCGGCCATGTTATGCTTGGCACAACCGGCTTGGGGGGACCCTGCCGTAAGCGAAACGCAAGCTGTAGTAAGTAACGGGTCGAGCAGCTCTGAACAAATGTCGCTCACGGATAACGAAATTCCGCAAGGGGCGAAGATTTCATCGAAACAAGCGGAGAACATCATTCGGAAGGCGTTTCCGGAGCTTAAGAATGCTCAGGTGACGAATGCAATGCTCCAGGATCAAGATGGGATGCGTACGAATGTGCTGGCATGGGATTTACAATGGTCGGTATCCAAGGGGAACACCAGTACCGGTTTCAATTCGGTCATAAACGCAGTGACTGGGGAGATTATAAACGTTCATATCCCTGGCCTGATTACCGATATCGGCAAACAGGATCAGCCTTCATTGAACCGTGAACAGGCGAAAGAGCATGCACTGAAATGGATTGCGAACCAAGTGAAAGGAATCAAGACGAGCGATCTTAAGGAGAATGAAGCTTATCTGGGGATGGAAACAGCGCTATTCAGTCCACCGCAGCATCATTTTTATTTTCAAACCACGGTGAATGGGATTGAGTCAGATGTAAATAGTATCTCGATTATGCTCGATGGGCAAGGCCGTGTTAACGGCTTCTCCCGCAATCTGACAGGTGATGAATTCCCTTCACCAACACCGGCGATCGATGCAGCAACGAGTCGGAAGCAGTTCGAAGAGGATTTCAAGGTGGAATTGGCCTATGTTCCTGAGAAGTTATATAGCAATGCCAACGGGAAATACTTTCTAGGTTATCTCCCGGTAGAACAGAGTGGCTTAGCAATGGATGCAAATACGGGTGAATTTATTAGCAACCTTGGGGGCGAAGCTGAGATTGTCCATGTCGAGGATGGCACGATTCCGGCATCATCTGATACGTTTGCACCGGTGACAAGCTCACTTAACGGAGGAGACGCTGCAGCGAAGTGGGTCGAGAGCCAGATTAAGCTTCCAGCAGAATTGAAAGTGCAATCCAAGTCACTCGGAAACCGCGGGATGAATGGCAACTCGAAGACGTGGAGTCTTATGTGGCGTGAGGGAGATTCGTTCAGGCCGAGCGGAGGGGCGGCGCATGGTGAGGTCGATGCCAAAACGGGGCAGATTTACTCCTTCTATCGCTATTCTTATGACCCGAGCGAGGCTCCTGTCGTGAAGAATCCGATCAAGCAAGAGGCCGCCATTGAACTTGCGCATAAGACGGTATCCAAGCTTGTCCCGAACGCTTCAGCGGAATGGAAGCTGATCTCCGTAGGAGTGCAGAACATAGAAGAGCAGGTTCAGAACTATCAATTCCGATATCAGCGGTACGCAGATGATATTATGATCATGGGAGATTCGCTTTATCTGTCGATTGATGGAAGTGGACAAATTATATCCTATAACGTTAGCGCCAATGCCGAAATATCCAAGCTGGAAACCAATGTGTTGGCTAAGGTGACATCAGAACAAGCTAAAGCTGCATTTCTGAAAGAAATCGAGATGAAGCTGAAATACGGTTATTACGGGTCTTTTAGTACTTATTATGCAGCCAGTGCCCCGCCCAAAGGGAACATTAAGTTAATCTACTATCCATATCATCAACAATCATCGTTCGGTGGAATTGCCATTCCTCTGGATGCAAACACAGGGAAATGGAGAGATATCACACCGGGGATGGGAAGAGGGAATACCCCGATTGTTACGGATATTTCGGAACACCCTGCGAAGGCAGCGCTTGACCTCATTGTGAAGCACAACGTGATGAAACCGGATAGCGATGGCAAGATTTATCCGAATCAGACGATTAGTCTCGGTGATTGGTATCAGTACATTGCAGCTTCGGTTTCGCCTTCCTATGAGCAGATGTATGGAAGATCGGTTATGGACCCATACGCCGGTGTGAAGCCGGATCATCCTTACTATCCGGCCATACAAGTGCTACTCAGCCAGAGCTGGCTGCCTTATGAGCCAGAAGGTACGTTACAGCTTGAGCGCAAGCTGACTCGCGATGAACTGGCAGCTTCCTTGATGCGTGTTCTCAACTATGAGAAGCTGTCTCAAGCATTCATACTCCCAACCGATGTACAAGGCGTGAGCGATGCAGAGTCGATTCAACATAAAGGTGCGGCTTTGATTGTCCTCAAGTTGGGACTGCTGAAGCCTGTGGATGGCAAGTTCATGCCGCAACGCGAGGTGACGCGCGCCGAGGCAGCCGAGGTTCTGGCGAGCCTTGCCAAGCTTGCCGGCAGCAGCGATTCGTTCATGTCATATAATCGCTGGTAGTCCACCCGGTATTTTCGTGGATGCTCGACAAAACTAGAACCCATACGCCCGGATGGAATATGTTACAATGATGGTGCATACGGATGAGGAAGATGAAGGGCGGGTGTACCGATGAAACGAAGCCGAGGGACGCTGGTCAAATTATTGTTCATAGGAACTCTGGCGATAACCGTTGCAGCAGTACCTGAACCGACTAATCTCAGTGATGTCTATGCCACATCGAACAAAGCAGTCGTCAAGTCTGTCGATGCGATTCAGCAGAAGTTGTTGATCGCGATGAGTGACAGACAATCCACGGTTCGCTTTGTCTATCAAGGTGAGACCAAATCATTAAAATCACAGCTTAAGAATGCACTTGATCAGGCTATGGCAAGCGATCCGTATATTCATTACACCATCGCAAGCTACAGCTACGACTATCGCGGAACGTCCAGTTCCGCGAATGTGACCGTCCGGCTCAGCTACAGAGAAACCGCGGAGCAGACGCAATATGTTAACGAGCGTTCAGCGTCAATTCTGAAGAGCATTCTGAAGCCGGGGATGAACGATCATGAGAAGGTAAAGGTTATCCATGATTGGATTGTACGCAACTTGAAATACGATACGTCACTGACGAAATATACGGCATTTGATGGACTCTACACCGGGAGCACGGTGTGTCAGGGATACTCACTCTTGACGCACAAGCTGCTTAAGGAAGCGGGCATCGAGAACAAAATACTGGAGGGTACCGCCTACGCCACCGATAATCCGCAAGGGCAGCTGCATGCCTGGAATCTGGTAAGGTTGGACGGGGCTTGGTATCATCTCGACACGACATGGAACGACCCGGTTCCTGATCGGGATGACGAGGTGTCCTACACATACTATTTGCGCACCGATGCGCAGATGAGCCGCGATCATACATGGATTAAATCTTACCCGAAGGCGAACACCCTTTATCGCGATACGCTGGCGAAGCTGACCGCGAAGGACGGCTCCAAAGCCGAAGCATATGAACAGATCAAGACGGATCTGGAATATCAGTTATACGACGAAGAGGATATCGTAAGTTCTTATAAGCAGCTTCTTCCGCTGGTAAAGGAAGCTAAGCAAGCCGGCAAAGAAAAGTTAGTGTTTAGATTCAAGGGCAACGAGAAAGCTCTCGTTCGTGTCTTACAGGAGCTGCAATTGAAGAACAGCCTAGGGTCGATCAAATATTATCATAGCGTTTTGAGGCAACGGGAGATTTGAGAGTTCAGATTATTTGGTGAAAATGCGAACAGCAAGAACGCGCAGGGGAGCGGAATTGATTCTACCCTACGCGTTCTTTTTTGTTCGTTTATATAAAGGGCCGATTATCTGGCGCGTGTCGTCAGGTCGCACTCGTGCAGGGGAACGATACGGCTCTTCTTAATCAGTCGATAACCGAACCAGATCGACAGGAATAACGGTACACTGACATAAGTAGCAACGATCGTCAGCCAATCCATGTCTCCGCTGAAATTACCTTGACCGATAATGGCGACCAGACAGAGCAGGAACGCGAAGATGGGCCGAATGGGAACCAGCGAGCACGAAACGGCAGGTCCTTCAGGTTGTGCCCTTGCGCGATATACGCCTTACGAAAGCGGTAATGACTCACGGCAATGGCAAGCCAGTTCATGAAACCGCACATCCCCGATGCATTTAGCAGCCATACATACACGACGCCATCGCCGAAGAAGGAAGCGAGAAAGGCGAGCATACCGACTGCAGACGTTACGATTAATGCGGCAACGGGCACGCCGCGGCTGTTCAGACGGCTAAGCCATTTCGGAGCCAAACCTTGCTTGGCCATCGCATACAGAACACGGGTAGAGGCATACATCCCGGAGTTACCTGCGGACAGCACGGAGCTGAGAATGACCGCATTCATGACCGAGGCCGCAAAGGCAAGCCCTGCCCGCTCGAAGACGAGCGTGAACGGACTGACACCGATGTTATCCACGCCGGATTTCAACAAGCTTGGATGCGTGTATGGGATCAGCATGCCGATAATGAAAATCGCAAAGATATAGAAGATCAGAATACGCCAGAACACCTGACGAATTGCTTTGGGAACATGCTTGCGCGGATTCTCGCTCTCACCGGCGGCAACCCCGATAAGTTCAGTCCCCTGGAAGGAGAAGCCTGCTGCCATGAACACGCCCACGAGCGCAAAGAAACCACCGTGAATCGGGCCATCACCAAGTCCGAAGTTGGTAAAACCGACGGATTCTCCGCCCAGAATACCAAAAATCATCATCATGCCGATGATCAGGAAGATAATTACGGTCGCTACCTTAATGATCGCAAACCAGTATTCGGATTCACCGTATCCTTTGGTTGATAAGAAATTAAGGCCGAACATGATGGCCAGGAACAACAGACTCCAGAGGAATGACGGGCTGTCCGGGAACCAGAATTTAATGATCATCGTGGCCGCGGCCAGCTCAGCGGCAATTGTGACGGCCCAGTTATACCAGAAGTTCCAGCCGACGGCAAACCCGAATGCGGGGCTGACGAAGCGGGAAGCGTACGTGCTGAATGAACCGAATCGGGAAGGTAGGTGGCCAATTCGCCCAGGCTCGTCATCAGAAAGTAGACCATCAAGCCGACCGCAGCATATGCAATAAGCGCTCCTCCGGGCCCGGCAGAGGCGATGGCTGTTCCGCTTGCGAGGAATAAGCCGGTACCGATCGAGCCGCCAAGTGCGATCATCGTCATATGGCGAGCTTTGAAACTCTGCTTGAGCGAGGTAGCGGGTATTTTTTTGTGATTCAAGGTCGAACACTCCTTCTATACAATAAGAAAATGAATTACCATATTGGCTTGAAAGAATAAAAAAAGACCACAGGTGCTAAACCTGCGGTCTCATCGCGCTTCCGCATCATACACTCCTTGACGATAGCTCAACACGGGAGGGACCTCCCGTGACAGTTCCGCGCCTGTTCGGCGACGGCCCCAGCTCCGGGTGATCAGAGTCTCCCCGGCACTTCGGCAAACAAGCCTTTCCTCGTGCATCATGAGCGACTCTTCGCCTCCGCACGCCTAATCATCATGTTTGCGACCTCTACCTCATCTTGGCATGATGAGGATTCATTATCGTATTCTGTTCTAGCAAGCGAACCTTAGTATATCACATCATATGTTAGAAGCAATGGTTAATTTTGTGTAATTTATATGCAAATAAACAGTTGTAATCATGGGGCGATTGCATCAGGTACGTTCCCGTTTCGCCATCTGCTGCCATACGGTTCCTGCCGCCTCTTCACCCGATTCGATACGTTCAAGCGCCATTCGTGCTTGCAGGCTGACCTCGAACTCGGGATCATCCGCCGCCGCTTCAAGAGCAGAGCGGGCATCCTCGGTTCCCACCTCGTACAGGAAGCGCGCTGCGCGCCAGCGAACGATCTTGCTGCTGTCCTTCAAGGACTCCACCATGACTGGCGTCGCGGCGGCATCCCCAATATCGGACAGTGTATCCCCAGCCGTCCGGCGTACGGCCGGAGCATCGTCCTGCATGGCCTGATATAAGAGCTCCATGCTTCCGATGTGCGAAGATCGCCCAGATATACAACGGCCAGACGCCGGATCTGCATCTTCGGATCCTCAAGCGCTTGACGCAGTAGCGGGGTATGCTCCTCGGTCGGCTCCAGTACATCCAGTGCGGCATAGCGCACGCGCCAATCTTCCTGCTTCATGGCAGACGCTATTTCTTCGTCGGACAGCTTACGCCGCTCCTCCACGAATTCCTCATCACTGACGCGTGGGCAATAGCTTGAGCGACGACTTTATCCAGTCGTTCCTGCGGGAACGCGGCCTCAAATTCCTGCTCAACTTCACGGGCAATATCGGGCAAATCCCCGTAACGAACGCCATAATCCTTCAGCTTGCGTTCTTTGATCAAGGTAGCGGTTGCCACCTCGGTGACCGCCTTCGTGAAACGATCGGACAAGGCGATCCGCTCTTCCTTCGGGCCGCTCTTTACCCGGATTTGCATCGGAATGTTGCGGAAGTATTGCACGAATACTTGAGCTTCGCCAAACGAAGCGTCTTCATCCGTCTCATTCAGGCTGGCAGCAAGTCCTTCCTGGCCGAATATCTCTTGCACGGCGCCGAGAATGGATGGCCAATCCGCGTTGCCTTTGCGATCCAAAGCAATGAAGTCGAGCGTGTGAAACACACTCTTCACGCCGGGTATATGAAGCAGCTGTCGGATCCAAGCGGGGGCAGATCGTTCATTATCTACTGTATATGTTTTGCGTATCCCGGAATCCAGGGTCTCGTCCAGATGGAGCTTCATGGAATTGGGGCTCGGGGTGGGTTCGATAAACGTTATTTTCATATTAAGTCTCGCCTCCTTATCTCCCTATTGTACCTCTTTTCCCAGCAGGAAAAAACATGGGGCGGCGCTTTCCGTAAAAATGCGCGAACTCCAATTTTGGATAAAACAAGGAAAGGTTTGTCAAACTGTAAGGGAGAGAGTCTGATTAGGCCGGATATCGGGGAGGCTGAGAAGTGGATGTATCGCAAGCAGGAGATGAAACTGGCTGTCGTCTGCTTTATCGTGGCAGGCATCATGCTGTATGCGGCGGTAAAAGCATGCATAAGATACTTGCACTACTTCGGATAGTTTGTCCATATGGATGCATACGCCCGAGAATCTATTAGATCAAAGAGCATCGAGGAGTGAACTTCATGTCTTCACTGGATCCCGTATTAATGAGTCGGATACTGACCGGCTTGACGTTATTTGTACATATTGTTCTGGCAACAATCGGGGTCGGAATTCCGATTATGCTGGCGCTGGCGGAATGGAGGGGCATTCGTACCGGAGACGGCCATTATACATTGCTGGCACGAAGGTGGGCGCGCGGGTATGTGATTACCGTCGCTGTTGGCGTAGTCACCGGAACCGCAATCGGATTGCAGCTAAGCTTGTTGTGGCCGACCTTTATGCGGGTGGCCGGAAAGGCGATTGCGTTGCCGTTGTTCATGGAGACCTTTGCATTCTTCGTCGAAGCGATATTTTTAGGGATATACCTCTATACCTGGGATCGATTCAAAAATAAATGGACACATCTGCTGCTCCTGATTCCGGTGGCTATCGGTTCATCTGCATCGGCTTTTTTCATAACAAGCTTGAATGCATTTATGAATCAGCCGCAGGGCTTCGAACTGGTGGATGGTGTTTTCACTAATGTGAACCCGTTTATAGCCATGTTTAACCCCGCCACTCCAACAAAGGTCAGTCACGTGTTGGCGTCGGCGTTCACAACGAGTGCTGCGGCACTGGCCAGCATCGCCGCCTTCAGCATGCTTCGCGGAAGCAAGCACATCTATTTTCGTAAGGCACTCAAGCTGACGGTCATCTCTACATTTGTGTTCGCGGTGGCTACGGTAATGATCGGGGATTTCTCGGGTAAATTTCTGGCCAAGTATCAACCTGAGAAGCTGGCAGCGGCAGAGTGGCATTTCGAGACGATGACGGAGGCCCCGCTGATCTACGGCGGCATATTGGATGAGAATAATGAGATCAAGTACGCACTGGAAATACCGTATGCACTTAGTATTCTGGCAGGTAATAGCCCCAGTACGGAAGTGATCGGCCTCAATGAATTTCCTGAGAACGAGAGGCCACCATTGTCGGTCCATTATTTTTTCGATTTGAAAGTAACGAGCGGCGTTGTCATTGTGCTGATTCCGATATTGTACATGCTCAGAAAGAAACTTCCTGGCAGAAAGCCTTATCCAAAATGGCTGCTGCTCAGTATATTGGCTTTAGGTCCGTTAACGATGTCTGCGATATGGCTCGGCTGGTTTCTTGCTGAGTTCGGCAGGCAGCCATGGATTGTTAGAGGGTACATGAAGGTATCGGACGCGGCGACGACTTCATCAAGCGTAGGCTGGATGCTACTGCTATTTATCGCGCTGTATCTCGTTCTATCCATCTCGGCCATAAGGGTGTTAGGCCAGTTGTTTAAGAATAAGAACGCGGAAGAGGAGATCAGGCTGCTCGGAATCGATCATGAAGGAAGTGACAGCAGATGAGTTACGCAATGGTAGCCATAACCGTGCTTTGGACGTTTTTGTTCGGCTATTTGCTGGTTGCCTCGATTGATTTCGGTGCCGGCTTCTTCAGCTTCTACAGCGTGCTTACCGGTCACGAGAACAAGATTCATAACATTATTCAGCGGTATCTCTCACCGGTCTGGGAAGTGACCAACGTCTTTCTGATCTTTTTCGTGGTCGGCCTGGTTGGATTTTTTCCGGATGCGGCTTACTATTATGGCACGGCTTTGCTTGTACCGGGCAGTCTGGCGCTGGTTCTGCTCGCCATTCGTGGTGCATATTACGCGTATCACACGTATGGCAGTCAGAGAGATAATAACTTGATCTATATGGGATTGTACGGAGCCACGGGTTTGCTCATACCAGCTGCACTGTCGACGATTCTCGCTATTTCCGAAGGCGGTATTATTTATGTGGCGGACGGAAAAGTGGAGCTGCACTGGTATGCATTCTTTACCAATCCATACACCTGGTCGGTCATCCTGCTCGCGCTGGTGAGTGTGCTGTATATTTCAGCGATGTTCCTGTCCTACTACGCCCACCGAGCGGGAGATCAGGTAGCGTTCCATGTGGTTCGGGGATATGCGTTAATGTGGAGCGGGCCAACGATTATGGCTCCGTATTCGCTTTCTTCCAGATCAACCATCAGAATCCGCGGCATTTTCAGAACATGCTGGATATCGCCTGGATGTTCGTTCTGTCCTTCATTTGTTTTGTGATTGCCGTATACTTGGTGTGGAAGCGTACAAGGCTCGGACTTGCCTTTATTATGGTGATGCTGCAATTTGCATTCGCATGGTACGGATATGGCCGCTCCCATCTGCCGTATATCCTGTATGACTTCATTAACATCCATGATAGCATTACGAATGACACGATGGCCGTCGCGCTGATTGCTGCATTCGTGCTGGGGTTGTGCGTCCTGATCCCTTCGCTGTATTTACTCATGCGGCTGTTTCTGTTCGATGCGAATTACATCCGCGGCCGCAATTCCGAGAGGAAAGGGTGAGGGGACATGGAGGATTTCAGCATATTCATCGCACCGCTTCTGACCGTCATGGCAGCCGTCGCTTTTCTGGCCATTTATGCCGATAAGTACAAAGATCCGCAAGACTAAATGATTCGTTGCGCAAGATTCGGTGTAAATGATCCACAAGCGAAAAGTTGAGCGGGCAGGTCGATACAAGGTAAAATACAAAGATGATGGAAGGAGGAGGATGCATGCCAAAAATCCGCTATAACAATATCGATAACGTCAGCACAGATAAAACATTGAAGCAATTCAGGCAGTGGCGCGACGAACGTCGTCAGAAAAAGAAGGATTATTCTTATGTCATTCCGAATCTGACGCCGGATCTTCAGTATTTGCATAGCAATCGGCACGAAACTTCCGTTACCTGGATCGGTCACGCTACATTCTTTATTCAATATGAAGGGATGAATATTATTACCGATCCCGTATGGGCGAAGCGAATGGGCTTCAATAAACGGCTGGGCGAACCTGGAGTGCCCATTCATGAGATTCCCCCGATTGACGTCATTCTGATCTCGCATTCCCACTATGATCATATGCATTTTGCCTCGATACGCAAGCTGTATCGGGCGGATACGACCATTATCGTTCCGATCGGTCTTGGACGCAAAATGATAAATAAAGGCTTCCGCAGCGTCATCGAGATGCAGTGGTGGGAAGCTCATTCCATTGGTAACGTGAAATTCTCGTTCGTGCCGACACAGCATTGGACTCGGCGGACGCCGTTCGACACGAACACATCGCATTGGGGCGGCTTTGTCATGGAGCCTGTTCTGCAGGATCGTCCACCTAAAGAACCTCTGCCAGAGGATACCCAATGCGAGATTGGAGCCGCTTCCGAGTCGGGTTCCAGACTGCTTCCACCGAATCTCTATTTTGCTGGAGACAGCGGATATTTCCAGGGCTTCAAGTTGATTGGAGAGCGATTCAACATTCATCTTGCGTTAATGCCAATCGGTGCTTATGAGCCGGAATGGTTCATGACCTCACAGCACGTCAATCCGGAAGAAGCACTGCAGGCCTTTCAGGATGTGCAGGCCGAGACGATGATTCCCATGCATTACGGTACGTTTAAGCTTGCAGACGATACGGCCAGAGAAGCGCTGGACCGGATGGAGACCGAACGTAAGCGGCTTGGCATTGCCGAGGAACGTATTCAAGTGTTGAAATATGGCGAGACCTTCAAGATTCAGCCGGAATGCCGCTAGTTTGGGGAAGCTTCAACGTGTTAAATATTAGGATCATGAAAGACCTATCCTCTGAATGCCAGGCAGAGCAACAAGCCGCGCATGCAGGAGGTTATATTTGTTTAAAACTGTTTTATATCCACCCCAGGCTTCGATAACAGTCCCAGTTGTGCTATAATGTGCTGAAACCAATAGTGATAAAAGGATGGTAATGCTTAATGATCAGTACAAGCGGCGTAACGCTCCGCTATGGAAAACGAGCACTATTTGAAGATGTCAATATAAAATTCACCCCAGGCAACTGCTACGGTTTGATCGGTGCCAACGGTGCAGGGAAATCAACTTTCCTCAAAATTCTCTCCGGGGACATCGAGCCGAACCAAGGCGAAGTGCATATGACGCCGAACGAACGGATGGCCGTTCTGAAGCAGAACCATTACGAATACGATCAGTACCCTGTACTGGAGACGGTTATTATGGGGCATGCACGTCTGTATAGCATCATGAAAGAAAAGGATGCACTTTATGCGAAGGCAGATTTCTCTGAAGAGGATGGCATGCGTGCAGGCGAACTCGAAGGCGAGTTTGCCGAGCTGAACGGATGGGATGCAGAGCCTGATGCGGCTGCACTCCTGATTGGTCTTGGCATTCCTCGCGAGCTGCATGACAACAAAATGTCCGAGCTGAGCGGGAATGAGAAGGTACGCGTCCTCTTGGCACAAGCTTTGTTCGGTCGGCCGCATAACCTGCTGCTGGATGAGCCTACGAACCACTTGGATCTGGAATCGATTCAATGGCTCGAGAACTTCTTGATGGACTATGAAGGCACCGTTATCGTTGTATCCCATGACCGTCACTTCCTGAACAAAGTATGTACGCATATTGCGGACATCGACTTTGGCAAGATTCAGATGTATGTCGGCAACTACGATTTCTGGTACGAATCCAGTAAGCTGGCGCTTGAGCTTCAACGGGATGCCAATAAGAAGAAGGAAGAGAAGATTAAGGAATTGCAAGCCTTTATTCAGCGTTTCTCCGCGAATGCTTCGAAATCGAAGCAGGCGACTTCTCGTAAGAAACAGCTTGATAAGATTACGCTTGAGGATCTTCGTCCTTCAAACCGTAAATATCCGTTTCTTCATTTCAAGCCGGAACGTGAAGCGGGTAAACAACTGCTTACCGTTGAAGGTATTACCAAGTCGCTCGACGGTGAGAAAGTGCTGGATAATGTCAGCTTTGTCGTGAATAAGGGCGACAAGATCGCTTTCGTAGGACCGCATGGTATGCCAAAAACAACGCTGTTCCAGGTCATCACGGGCGAGACCGGGGCGGATGCAGGAGAATACAGCTGGGGTGTAACCACAACCCAAGCCTACTTCCCGAAAGACAACTCCGCCTATTTCGACGGTGTCGACATCAACCTTGTGGAATGGCTTCGTCAATATTCCAAGGATCAAGACGAGACTTTCCTCCGCGGCTTCCTTGGCCGGATGCTGTTCTCCGGTGAAGAAGCATTGAAGAAAGCAAGCGTGCTGTCCGGGGGAGAGAAGGTTCGCTGCATGCTGGCGAAAATGATGCTCAACGGCGCAAACGTGCTTATCTTCGATGAACCGACGAACCACTTGGATCTGGAATCCATTACGGCGCTGAATAACGGATTAATTGATTTTGACGGTACGATTCTATTCACGTCGCATGACCATCAGTTCATTCAGACGATCGCTAACCGAATTATAGAAATTACGCCAAGCGGAATTATCGACCGCAGCATGAGTTACGATGAGTACCTTGAGAGTGAAGAAATCAAGGGCCTGCGTGAGAGTATGTACCCGGTTGAAGCGTAAATGTTCTCCATACGCTATAACTAAAAAAATGCTGCACCTCTTCCTTCAGAGGTTGCAGCATTTTTTGCGTTATTCGCAGCGCTCTTCTACGAGCCACCGGTGCGACGACGCTGATTGTTGGGTTTTTTATTGTTCTGGCTTTGCATTTTTTGCGTGGAACCAGGCTGGAATTGCCCCGGTTTGCCATTCGATGAATGCTGTTGTTTCTTCTGCTCCAGCTTCTGACGGATCGCGTCAGCCAGATTCACCTTGCGTGATTCGTTATTCTCGGGCATGGGATCACCCTCCTCTTCATGTTCGCTTGTCCTCATTTTATTCGTTTTTAAAACGTCCGGCAAGGGCAACAATAAATAATACCATTTTCTACGTACGACAAGTGGATAAATCCCATATACAACAGAGAGGGAGCTCAAAGGAGAGACGCATATCGTGGTGAGTACGTACGATAACATTAAACAAGGAGAGCGCGGCGCTTGGGTTAGCATTGGGGCATATCTTGTTCTGTCCGCGTTCAAAATCTTCAGTGGCTATCTGTTCGCTTCCAGCGCGTTGCTGGCAGATGGCTTCAACAATCTGACGGATATTGTAGCTTCCCTGGCCGTATTGATTGGGCTGCGAATATCTCAGAAGCCGCCGGATTCCAACCATGCCTACGGGCATTTAAGAGCCGAGACGATTGCGGCATTAGTCGCTTCATTCATTATGGCCGTGGTCGGAGTACAAGTGCTGGTAGAAGCCGTGCGTTCATTATTTGAAGGGGCGAAGGAGCCGCCCAATCTATGGGCTGCAGGAGTAGCTGGCGTGTGCGCTCTGGCTATGCTTGGCGTATATCGCTATAACCGTAATTTGGCACGCCGGATCGATAATCAGGCACTCATGGCCGCTGCGAAGGATAACCTGTCGGATGCGTTAGTCAGTACCGGAGCTGCCATTGGTATTATAGGTGCACAGTTCGGTTTGCCCTGGATGGATACCGTGGCGGCAGTAGCTGTGGGTATCATTATTTGCAAGACGGCCTGGGATATATTCAGGGACAGCACATATCGTTTAACGGACGGCTTCGATGAGGAGCGTCTATCGGATATGCGAAGTACCATAGCACAGACTCCAGGGGTGGAGGGAATTAAGGAAGTGAAGGCTCGAATTCATGGCAATCATGTGCTGGTGGATGTCGTCATCGAAGTAGATCCCCATATCAGTGTGCTGGAGGGCCACCATATTAGCGACCGAATCGAGGAGAAGATGAGTCAGGTTCATAATACAATGAATGTGCACATTCATGTTGAGCCTAAGGCACCGCCTAGTTAGTTGATTGCATTAACAAAAGTGTTACTTATATAAAAAGCAGGTCAAGATTGTCCTTGACCTGCTTTTTATAGTAGGTGAGTGCTTATCGCATCAATGCAGCCCGCAAGCTGAACCATATGATATTATTCTATATAAATCCAAGCGGTGCCCTTCCATGTGTAGATCTCCACCCATTCCCCGCCTAACATGACGTCAATGCGGTTACCTGTCGTATCTACTTTCTGTGGAGCCAAGGCCCCCCACTTTTCACCGTTCGGTGCATTGTAGAAATAGACACTATTCGTCAATTCGATCATCGGTGTGGGTACCAGTACAACCTCTTCCGATTTGATAATCGGTTCATCTACCGTAGGGGTAGTATTATTATCCGGGGTGTTGACCACCGTACCGTTAATGGGTTCGGTTACATTGACCGGTTCAGTTTCAGTTTCAGTTACATTGACCGGTTCTGTGACGTCGGTTGGATCTGTGCCATTAACCGGATCTGCACCAGCAACAGCGGCAAAGGATAAGGTAAGGGCTAGGGCTGCAGTAACACTCAACGTTTTTTTCATGGATACAATTCCTCCTTGGGTCCGTAGTATGATTTGACAATAACGTAATAACCACGATTTGGATGTTATGAACCAAGAAAGTTGGGAGTATTTCTCAAATCGTGACAAGTTTCACGGATTCCGATATACTTTTGAGAACGGGAGAACCCAGGCATACTGGGAGTTTCTGCATGGGGGAGGGGGAGCTGTGATGGTACGAAAGAAAAGAACAGCAAGGCGTTTCTTTCTCGGGGTATTGGTGCTATTGCTTGTGATCTTGGGTGCGGCTGTGTGGTTTGTATCTCCTGCGCAGTCACTGGATATGCAATATCGTTCAATTGATTTTAAGGACAAGCTGTTAACGATGCTAGAGAAGCGTGAGCCGAGAATGACGCTCAGTACAGAAGAATTAGGACAACTCAGCAAGAAGAACATGGTGGAATACTTACATTCGCACGATCTAGGTGTGGAGGTTACCGGCGCGGAGTTCATCATGAATGGAACGAGAATGACCGCGAATATTAACGGGCAGTGGGGCTTGATTCCATTTGGTGCCAGTCTAGGTTTTCAAATGTCGGTTGAGGGTAGTCAGCTCCAGCTGGCACATCAATCTACGACCATTCGAGGATTTCCAATCGAGGCAAGTCTGTTTCAATTAGAGCCAATCGTCATTTCCCTAAAGGATTATCTTCCGGATCTGGTTACGATTCGGGATGTAAAGTTTTTGTCCGATGGGCTGGAACTCCATTTTAAAGTGGATTGGATGGCAATCCCATCCTTGTTGAAGTAATATAGTGAGCTTAAGACTCAGGAGAAGGCAGGTCTTCTCCTGAGTCTTTTTTCATATCGCAACGGATCTTTCATGCTTTTATATGTCAATATTGACACTTTGGTTGAAGGCATCTATAATCGGTTAATGCTTGAAAATGAATCGGGCAAGAATGATTATGAAAGAGAGTGAACGCAGACATGGATACCGCTATAAAGGATAGCCCGCAATATTCCTTCAAAAAAGGGCCCATCATCGCGGCATTAATGATCGGAGCCTTTGTTGCCATCTTGAACCAAACCTTGATGAATGTTGCGTTGCCAAGCATTATGGACAATTTGCAAATTATGCCTACGGTAGCTCAGTGGTTAACCACAGGTTTCATGCTGGTGAACGGAGTGTTGATACCTGTAACTGCGTTTTTGATTGCGCGATTTACGACAAGGCAATTATTTATAAGTGCCATGAGTATATTTACGATCGGAACCTTGGTGTGTGCACTTAGTCCGAACTTTGCCGTTCTGTTGTCCGGGCGACTGATCCAAGCTGCTGGGGCCGGGATTTTGATGCCACTCATGACCGTAGTTTTCCTGAATATCTTTCCAATTGAGAACCGCGGGAAAGCGATGGGCATGATGGGGATCGCGATGATTTTTGCGCCGGCCATCGGTCCGACGCTGTCCGGTTACATCGTGGAACATTATGACTGGCGTGTGTTGTTCTACATGATTTTGCCGTTTTCCATGATAGCTACCCTTATCGGAGTGTTTTTTCTCAAGAATGTGACAGATGTCAGCAGACCTAGATTGGATGTACTGGCCGTCATCTTGTCTACGATTGGTTTTGGTGGTTTGTTGTACGGCTTCAGTGATGCCGGGAATGATGGGTTTGGGAGTCCGGTGGTAATCATCACCCTGGCTGTTGGTACACTGGCCCTTATTCTGTTTGTCAGGCGCGAGTTGAAGGTCGATAAACCGATGCTGGAATTCCGCATTTTTAAGTACAATATGTTTACGCTGACTACGTTGATTAATGTCATTGTAACGATGGCTATGTTTGCAGGCATGATTCTGCTTCCGATCTACTTACAACAGATCCGCGGCTTTACACCTGTTGAATCGGGATTATTGATGCTGCCGGGTGCCATACTGATGGGGATCATGTCTCCGATCACTGGCGCCATATTTGACCGGATAGGAGCACGCTGGCTTGCCGTTACCGGGCTTGCCATTACGGTCATCACGACCTGGCAGTTCAGTCATCTCAGCGAGACCATGGAGTACAGTTACATCATGATCATTTATACCGCGCGGATGTTCGGGATGTCTATGTTGATGATGCCGATTCAAACCGCCGGTCTGAATCAATTGCCCCGCAGGCTCAATGCACACGGGACAGCGATGTCCAATACGCTGCGCATGGTGTCCGGCTCCATCGGAACGGCGATTCTGGTCACGGTCATGTCCACCCAGGCATCAAGGCACGGGGAACAATTAATGGCTTCAGGGATGTATGATCCGAATCGGCAGGCCGATTTATTGAAGGTCGGTCACGAGGCTACTATTCACGGTATTAATTATGCATTCGTGATTGCAACCTGGATCGCGGCAGTTTCCTTTGTGCTGGCTTTCTTCATCAAACGGACCCAGCCACAGGAAGAGGCGGGTTCAGTCGATAATCAAGAGGCGGCTGCGACGAAAGATTAAGACTCAACAACATAAAAAGTCCCTTACCGTAATCAAAGCGGTAAGGGACTTTTTGATTTCAATGGTTTGTAGTGGCGCTTGCGTCACATACTTCGTCTGCTGCGCCCGGTAAAGAGCGAGATAACGAACAGGACAACAAAGATAAAGAATAGAACTTTGGCGATACTGGCCGCGGCCTCAACGATTCCGAAGAATCCGAAGATCCCGGCAATCAACGCAATAACTAAAAAGATAACAGACCATTTTAACATCATATTCACCCTGCTTTCTTGAGTTCAGATTTTAGGTCTGGGCGTAGTCTCCAGCCCCTTCGTAGTGTTCATTTAACCTTTGTCTGAGAGGATGAAACAAAGTGGAGATGAGTGGCAGTTCTGGAAGTCTCCTGTTGTTTCGTGAATAGAGGGGAAGGGTAACTATTGCATAACCAAATCAACAACATACTGGAAAGTGAGGTCATACGGATGATAACTCAGATTAGTATTGCCGTTATCGCGGTTGCATTTGTTGTCCTGGTATTCTTCTTAATTAAAACGCTGAATGCAGCAACGCAATCGCTTGATAGGGTAAATCAGACACTTCAAGACGTTCAGAAGACGGTGGACGAATTGACGTACGAAATCAAGCAAACGATTCGCAATACGAATGAAATAACCGTCGATGTGCAGCACAAGATGAAGCAGATTGACCCAGTCATGGATACCGTCAAGAATCTGGGAGAGGCTTTAAGTGAGGTCACTTACGCGGTTAAACAAGTTTCTTCCGGTTTGGTTAGCCGGTTCAAGCAATCCAAAGTCGAGCAGCAGGTTGAGAAAGTGGCAGCTCCTCAAGCGCCCGTAAGGGCAGAAGATCGTACCTTCCAGTCGTATGATGCTGCAACGCAGCCGTCTAAGGCAGAGGAGAAATCTTCTTCTGGACGAAACTGGTTAGCATATGTAGACACAGCTGTTGGTTTATGGAGCAGTATCCGCCGTCAGAAAGCAAGATAATACAGGAGAATCTGCTTTGCCGTGAACGATCACGAAAGGAGGAGGTCGCATGTGGAATTTCATCATCATTATGACAGCAGGGTTATGGGTGTTTTCTGGCTCCGGAGGTGGCGGAACCGTGCCTTCGGATACGTCAGGAATGTCACAACCCGTCGTTGTACATGCATGGCTTGATGTTGAACAGGCACACACCAGCGACAACCAACTGAAGAGCTATGGGACTTTGAATGGTATTTCCTTATCGGATAGCAAGCAAGATGTTATATCGAAACTTGGATCTCCTGCTCAGATCGAACATGAACCGCTCAGCGGGATTGCGGTATTTCGTTACCCGGATATGGAAGTAGGGATTCGTAGCGGTTATACGGAATACGTTCATGTGAAACCTTCAGCAACTTCCTTTCAGGTTGATGGCCAGCGTATTGGCATGACAACCAATCAAATTCGGGCAAGCTTAGGTGAGCCGTATTTTCGGGCAGAAGATGGTGATGTGTACCTGGAGAACAACAACGCTCTCAAGGTATTCATGGATCGGGACAGCGGTGATATTATAGGAGTCGATTTATTTTTTGATTATAGTGATTCATGATGTTTCAATGCTTGGGGATATGGTTAATAACCTTTGGACTATAACCTAAGCTGATCGATATTTACGATTTATACGAATTAGGGGAGGTTGTTATTATGGAATCTACGAACATGAAGTCTTACGCTAAAGTGGTTGAGAATGGAACACAGGCGGTACATGAAGTGCAGAACCTGCGGCAATCCGGATATGATCATGAACGAATCTTCGTGCTGGCGCATGATTCGGATATGACAAGCCGAATTGTGGATGTGGCGGATGCCAACGAGGTGGGCATTAAAGAGGAAGGCGTGATAGATGCCTTTGCGAATCTGTTCCGCTCACGTGGTGATGAGCTTCGTGCAAAAATCGTATCACTTGGATTTACGGAGGCGGAAGCGGGATTTTATGAGAAACAATTGGATCTTGGGAAAGTGCTGGTCGTCGCGAGAAAAGAGTAGAGACTTTCGGGATAACGGGAGTTTGATTCGTACCGAAAGCATAAGATATAGGTCTAGAAACATAGATAAGGAATGGGACTGTTCGGGTCTCATTCCTTATCTATGTTTTGAAAGAAGGTTCCAGACGCCTGTTAAAAGTGGAATATTCAAGTTCCGATGCCTTTTTCTATGCCAAATGTGAAGAGACATATTATAGTATAATAGTAGGAAAAGGATTTCTATCGTATAAATCGCGTTACGTTAAAGGAGAGGACAATGAGAATATTAATCGTAGACGACAATCCGACTAACGTCATCATTATTCGAGAAATCTTGAAGAAAGAAAACTACCAGGATACCGTGACTGCAACCTCTGCGCTGGAGATGCTGGAACGACTCGGCATTGATAGAAGTCGTGATGAGCAGCGCCCTGGAAGAGTAGATATAGATCTGATTCTGCTAGATATGATGATGCCGGAGATGGATGGGATTGAGGCTTGCCGGATTGTACAGCAGTACGAGCATTTAAGGGATATCCCGATTATTATGGTAACGGCCGTGGGCGATTCCAAGAAGTTGGCGGAAGCACTCGACGCAGGAGCCGTCGACTACGTTACGAAGCCGATCAATAAGGTTGAGCTGATGGCTCGCATTCGGCTGGCTCTTCGCTTGAAGCATGAGAAGGATTGGCATATTGAGCGGGAACAGCGGGTGCAGGACGAACTGAGACTCGCTGCGATGGTTCAGAATGCCGTGCTGAGTTCTCCTATTGTTGACGAACGGTTTGAGATTCATGCATTGTATCAGCCATCGGCTGAGTTGGCGGGTGATTTGTATGCCTGGTATCCCCTGGGTGAGGGACGCTACGGCGTCATTTTGCTTGATATGATGGGGCACGGTATTTCGTCCTCCTTGTTCTGCATGTTCATCGCTTCCGTTCTCAAGGATACCGTGACCACATATGTTGAACCGGAGAAGGTCATTCAGGAATTAAACCGGAGATTTAATCAGCTACACCTCGAAAATCAGCTCATACAGTACTATTTTACGGCGATATATCTCGTGGTCGATACTCGTCAGAGAAAAGTCGATTATGTGAATGCCGGGCATCCGCCAGCGCTGTTCTTCCAAGGTAACGGTGAAGTGAGTACGCTGGATCAAGGTTGCTGCCCGGTTGGCCTGTTTGATCGGATTGAGGGCATGGAACCGAGAAGTTTCCATTATGAAGGGGATGGCCATCTGGTCATGTATACCGACGGGCTTCTGGAGATTGTAGAGGGCGGTCATGATGAGAAGCTGCAATATCTAAAGGACCATCTTGGCGGTTCTCATCAATGGAGAGAAGAGGAAATGAAAGAACAATATTTCGTAGATGATCCATCGCAGGAGCGAGAGGACGATAAATGCTTGGTATGGATATCACTTAAAGAAGGAGAGGAAGCAAATCAATGAGGCTTAAAAGCAAGTTAGTCATTGGTTTCGTTACTTTAATCGCACTCATGTTGGTGCTGACTTTGATCGGGTATGACCGAATCAGTTATATGAACAGTCAATTGGAAACGATCTATGCCGAGCGCTACCAGAAAGTGCGTAATGCCAGCGGCATGCGTGGTGAAGTGAACAACATGGCGCGCGAGCTGACGAACATCATACTAAGCAACGATCGATCAACGTTCGAGGTATCCAAACAAGAGGTGGAATCGATAGCTGCAAGGGCGATGGAACACTTTGCAGAGATTAAAGAGAGCAATAATACGGCAGAAGAACAGCAGCTTATTGTGCGAATAGAACGTGCGATGAATGATTATATCGTGTATCAGAACAAGACATTGGATTTGCTTGCAGAAGATAACCTTGCAGAGGCCAACGCTCTTCGAAATGCAAGCGGCCAAGCTGTCCAAGTCGAAATGCTGACTAGCTTAAATGAACTGAGCGGCTATGAGAATCAGAAGATTAACGATGACATTTCGGCGGCTGAAGCAGCATATGATCGTTCTGTGCAATTATTCATTTATATTATGGCTGGCGGTTTGTTAATCGGGTTACTTATTATTCTATGGATCCTGCCAAGCATTACGCGCGGCATTAATGTGGTTAATATGATGCTCAAGAGTTTCGGCGAGGGTCGTTTAAAGGCGATCCGTCGTATCAAGATCACGTCGAAAGATGAATTTGGTGATGTTGCGCGCGTCTTTAAAGACTTGTCGGAGGACATTCTAAAGAAACAAGAAATCGAGGAATCCTATCTTCAAGCCCAGCGTGATCAGTCTTGGATCAACTCTAACATGGCCAGAATAACCGAACTGCTTGAAGGGATTAATTCGCTTGAGGAGATCGGTCAGAAATTTATTAGTGAGTTTACCCCTATTCTGGGTGGACACTACGGAGCCATTTATATTCGCCAGGAAGATAAAGATCCGAACAAATTAGAGATGAAAGGCTCGTATGCGCATGAAGGCGGGGAAGAGCCGAAGCATCACTTTATGATCGGTGAAGGACTCGTGGGTCAAGTGGCGCTTGATAAGAAACCAATCGTACTCAAGAGCCCGCCTGAGGGTTATATGAAAGTGCAGTCTGCATGGGGATCAGCGAAACCGGCTTCGATTGCGATCTATCCTTTATTGTTTGAGAATGAATTGCTCGGCGTTGTGGAACTAGCTTCCTTTGAAGATATAACCTCGCTGCAAGAGCAGTTGTTATCTCAGCTGAGTCAGTCACTCGGTATTATTCTGAACAATATTACCGGACGTCTTCGTGTGGAACAACTGCTCCGCGAATCGCAAGCGATGACAGAAGAACTGCAGGTGCAGTCCGAGGAGCTACAGACCCAACAAGAGGAACTGCGTCGTTCCAATGAGAATCTGGAAGAGCAGACCGAAGCGCTGAAGCGTTCAGAGGACTTGCTGCAGCGGCAGCAGGAAGAACTGGAACATTACAATACGGAATTGGTAGCTAAGACTAGAGCGCTTGAGGATCAAGTGCAAGAGGTTGAAGAGAAGAATGATGAAATTGAGAAAGCCCGGATGCAACTGGAACAGCAAGCGAAACAGCTCTCCGTAACAACCAAATACAAATCGGAATTCATGGCGAACATGTCGCATGAACTGCGGACTCCGCTGAACAGTCTGCTCATTTTGTCACAGCTGCTGTCTGAGAATAAGGACGGGAACTTAAGCAGTAAGCAGATCGAGTATGCTCAGACCATCTATATGTCGGGTTCGGACCTGCTCAAGATGATCGATGAGATTCTCGACCTGTCCAAGGTCGATGCGGGTAAGATGGAGATTAATTATGAGGATGTTCAGCTGAACGAGATTGAATCGTTTGTCGAGCAGAACTTTGCAGCGGTGGCTTCTCGTAAGCACATTAATCTGAAAGTAAGCATTAGCGAAGATTTGCCGAAAAGCATCGTAACCGACAGCCATCGCTTGAAGCAAGTGCTGCGTAATTTGTTGTCCAACGCTTTTAAGTTTACCAATCATGGCTCGGTAGAGGTTCAAGTGGAGCGTGCGGATAATGACAAGCTTCCGATTTACCTGAGTACAGAAGCTGATTATGTTGCGTTCTCTGTCATAGATACGGGGATTGGTATCCCGTCGGACAAAACCGATCTCATATTCGAGGCGTTCCAGCAGGTTGATGGCACGACAAGCAGACAATATGGCGGCACGGGTCTTGGCCTGTCAATCAGCCGCGAGCTCTCGCGCCTGCTTGGTGGTGGTATTGTCGTTGAATCGGAAGAGGGCAAGGGCAGCAGCTTCACGCTGATCCTGCCATCAAGCTTGCCGGAGGCAGAGCAGATTGAAGAGGCAGCGGCGACGACTGAGGTGCCGCAACCTAACAATCTCATCGTACCCAAAGCCAAACTGGTGACAACCGAAGTGCATTCCGCCGTACAAATCGAGGATGACCGCAATAACTTAGGACCAACGGATAAGGTATTGCTTATCGTTGAAGATGATGTCAAGTTCGCGAAGATTCTGCTTGATATGGCACGAGGGCGCGGATTCAAAGCGCTGGTCGCTCTTCAAGGCGATGTCGGTCTGGAGATGGCGAAGTCTTATCGACCGGATGCCATTATTCTGGATATCCAGCTTCCGGTAATTGATGGCTGGTCCGTCATGGGCGAACTGAAGAGTTCAGCCGTGACAAGGCATATACCGGTGCATGTCATCTCGGTTGTGGATGAAGTGAAGCAAGGTTTGATGATGGGAGCGATCGCGTACCTGAAGAAGCCATCATCGAGAGAATCGCTTGAGGGAGCTTTCACGCAGATTGAATCATATACCGAGAAATCGATGAAGCATCTGCTCATCGTGGAGGATGATGAGATCCAGCGCAAATCGATTATAGAGCTGATCGGACACGATGATGTCTCCATTACGGCCGTATCGACCGGAGCAGAGGCGCTCAGTGAACTGCGTAAGCAGCGATATGACTGTATGGTGCTTGACCTCATGCTAACGGATATGACAGGCTTCCAGTTGCTGGATCAGATCCGGGACGATGAGAATCTGGTCGATCTTCCGATAATAATCTATACGGGTAAGGATTTGAATTCGAAAGAAGAATTGCAGCTTCGCAAATATGCGGAATCCATCATCATCAAAGATGTGAAGTCTCCAGAACGTCTGTTGGATGAGACGACATTGTTCTTGCATCGAATCGAAGCGGACTTGCCGGAAGATAAACGAAAGATTCTGCAGAAACTGCATAATAAAGAGGAATTATTCGAGGGTAAGAAGATCTTGCTTGTCGATGATGATATTCGTAACGTGTTCGCATTGTCGAGCGTGCTTGAAGGCTACAATATGGAAGTAACGTTTGCTGAGAATGGCCGCGAAGCGATTGAAGTTCTTGAGAACAACCCGGATCATTACGATCTGGTCCTCATGGACATGATGATGCCGGAGATGGATGGATATGAGGCGATGCGCCGCTTGCGAGCCATGCCGCAGTTCGATAAATTACCTATTATCGCTTTAACGGCCAAGGCAATGAAGGAAGATCGCGCGAAATGTATCGAAGCGGGGGCTTCTGATTATATGAAGAAGCCAATCCAAACCGAACAGCTCCTGTCGCTTATGCGAGTGTGGTTGTATTCGTAAACCATTATTATGGGTAAAGTACAACTAGCAAATAATACTTGGAAAGCGGTGCAAGCTGAAATGTCATCAACGGATCATACTGAAACATCGGATCTGTCTTTAGAGGACAGTCGACGAGAACTGGAGCAGATCGAGATCGAACTTCTTCTGGAGGGAATTCATCGTCACTATGGCTACGATTTTCGCAATTATGCGATTCCTTCCATCAGACGAAGAATCTGGCATCATGTACATGCAGAAGGGGTTTCAACGATCTCGGCACTTCAGGATAAGGTTCTGCATGACCGAGCGTGCTTTGAGCGGCTGATCTATAATCTGTCGATACCGGTGACGGAAATGTTCAGGGACCCTAAACTGTTTCTGACATTCAGGCAGAAGGTCGTCCCGTTGCTTCGCACGTATCCGTATATCAGAATCTGGCATGCCGGGTGCTCGACGGGAGAAGAAGTTTACTCCATGGCCATTCTTCTCCATGAAGAAGGGCTGTATGAGAAGTCTCGAATTTATGCAACCGATATGAATTCCCGCTCATTGCAGCAAGCCAAGGAAGGCGTATTTGATATTAAACGGATGAAACAATATACGAAGAACTACATGGAGGCGGGTGGTAATCGCTCGTTCTCCGAATATTATACTGCAAAGTACAATTCCGTCATCTTCCAGCCGTTCCTGAAGAAGAATATGATCTTTGCCGAACATAATCTGGCTACGGATCGCTCGTTTAATGAGTTTAACGTGATTTTTTGCAGGAATGTCATGATCTATTTCAACGATCAGCTTAGAGATCATGTACACGGGTTGTTCCATGAAAGTCTGAGTCACTTTGGGATATTGGTGCTGGGTGCGAAGGAATCGATACACTTTACGAATTACAGCGAGTCATATGAAACGCTGGATCGTGTCGAGAAGATTTACCGCAAGATCAAATAGAAGTTCAGTAGGAGGATTCCATGGGGTTTCACGAACCGATTCATATACTGTTGGTAGATGACCGCCCGGAAAACTTACTTGCGCTTGAGGCTGTTCTGGACAGTGAGATGTATACGCTGATAAAGGCTACATCGGGGGAAGAAGCTTTGCGTTATCTCCTGAAGTATGACTTTGCCGTTATTGTTCTAGATGTTCAAATGCCCGGCATGGACGGGATCGAGACGGCGAGGTTGATCAAGGCAAGAGACAAAACCAAGGACATCCCGATCATATTTATATCCGCGAACAGCAAGGAAGCCGAGCATCTCTTTGCGGGATACTCTGCTGGAGCGATCGATTATATGGTTAAGCCGTTTATCCCTCAAATCTTGAAGTCGAAGATCGAGGGTTTTGTCGATATGTACCAGACGAACAACCGGATCAAAGCGCAATCTATGCAGCTGCACCAGAAGACGCAGGAGCTCGAGAAGATCAACCAGGAACTTATTATTGCGAAGGAAGCTGCAGAAAGCGCAGTAAAGGCTAAGACCGAATTCCTCGCCATGATGAGTCATGAGATTCGGACCCCGATGAATGGTGTGATTGGCATGATTGATTTGCTGATGGACAGTGATCTTCAGGATGAGCAGCGTGAATATACTTCCATTATCCGTAACAGTGCGGATGCATTAATTACGATTATTAATGACATTCTGGATTTCTCCAAGATGGAATCCGGCAAAATGGAGCTCGAGGAATACCCGTTTGATCTGAGATCCTGTATTCAGGAAGTGTTCGGACTCTTCTCCGGGGAAGCCTCCAAGAAGAATTTGAAGCTGTCCTACTTCATTGAGGACCGTATACCGGCTATGGTGTTTGGCGATATGGGCCGACTTCGGCAGGTGCTGATGAATCTGGTGTCCAATGCGCTGAAATTCACAAATGAAGGAGGGGTCTATCTCGTTGCTTCTCTCGCAAATGTGGAGGGTAACAGATTAACGCTCGAATTTACGGTGAAGGATACGGGGATTGGCATATCTGCGGACAAAATCGATCGCTTGTTCAAACCGTTCTCACAGCTCGACTCCTCTATGACACGTCGTTACGGGGGGACGGGTCTTGGTTTGGCTATCAGTAAATCACTTGTGCAGTTAATGGGTGGAGACATCACAGTGGAATCCCAAGAGAAGAAGGGAGCCACCTTCGTCTTCACGATATGTGTTCAGACGTTCGAGGATGAAGACCAGAGATTGCTCGAAGACGACTATAACGTTAAATTGCGGGTTCATGGCGAGAGCCAGCCCAATATTCTAGTAGTGGACGATCATCGATTAATCGGAAGTTGTTGGACAGTATACTCGGGAAGATGGGAATCAAGGCCGATATGGCTGAGAACGGTAAGCAGGCTGTCGAGATGGTGGTTGAAGGCTCCACATTCTACGATATGATCTTTATGGATCTACAGATGCCCGTGATGGATGGCCTGGAAGCAGCAAGACAGATCCGTCAACGCTTACCTCACCAATACAATCCGGTCATGGTGGCGATGACAGCTAATGTGATGGAGGGTATCCAGAAACGCTGCAACGAGGCGGGGATGAACGAATATATAAGTAAGCCTGTCAAGATTAATTGCGTTAAACATCTATTATTACGCTATACTGCGGATGATTTTGATGGGAGCTCCGAGTTCTATAGGTTGAGTAGTGGATAGAAGTGGAATGATTGAAATGGGCAATTGTTGTTTCAAGTATTGTGATATGGGGTTATTCAAAGAGAACACATTATTTTTTTTGGGAGAGAGTGTCTATGAATACGAAAACCAATGATAAGTTCAATGCTAAGACTCAGATGAGCGAGGGTGTATGCACCGTTTATTTGAGCGGTGAACTTGATCTTTCCGTTGCCCCAGACTTTCGTCTCGTGATGGAGCCGCTTGTCGGCAATACCGAAGTGGATTTAATCGTCAACATGAAAGACATGACATATATTGATAGTACGGGTATTGGAATTCTTCTGTCGATCCTCAAAGCCAGACATGGTATGGAAGGTCGCTTCGCAGTCGAGGAAGTTCCAACGCAAATTCAAAAGCTGTTCGATATGACCGGTATTGCGAAGTTCTTTCAGACGTAAGAAGAAGATTCCCAATAGGAAAGGATAGAAAAGAATGAATCCAGAAGTGCAAAAAATAACGTTAAACTTGCCTGCCAGCGCTGAATACGTTGATATTGTCCGATTGAATCTGTATGGGATTGCCTCCAAGATGGGCTTTTCCTATGAGGAGATCGAGGATATGAAGGTAGCGGTTTCTGAAGCCTGCAACAACTCTGTGCTGTATGCTTACAGTCAAGAGGGTGGTATGGTCGAAGTCGTCTTTCAAGTAACAGATGAATCGATTTCCATTACGGTTCGAGACGAAGGGGAGAGTTTCGAAGGTGTGGGAGCGGTTGGCAACCGTACACTTCATGATAAGGATTTAGGCGAGGTTCAAGTGGGAGGTCTCGGCTTCTACTTGATGGAGGCGCTTATGGACGAGGTAAGCGTGATTAATCAGTCCGGTCAGGGAACCTCAGTCACATTAATCAAACGACTCGCAAGAAGCGAGGAGCGGGTATGAGCAATAAGGTGACTCCCCCAGAGTCCAAGGAAGAAGCAGTACGATTAATACAAGAATATCAGCAGACGAAGGATAATGAGATAGCCACCGTGCTGATTCAGAAGTATGAACCCATGGTAAAGATGGCAGCGGGAAAGATCGCCCGCAACCGCCAGATCTGTATGAGGATCTGTATCAGGTGGGTCAGATGGCTTTGATCCGATTGCTTCAACAGTATGACATTAGCTTGGGGATTCCCTTCGAGCCCTATGCGATGAAGAGCATGATCGGTCATATGAAGAATTTTCTGCGTGACAAATCATGGTATATTCAAGTGCCTAGACGTATTAAGGAGAAGGGCGCTCTGGTGCAGCAAGCGATTGATGAACTGATGGTGAAGCTGGAAAGATCACCAGATGTCAAAGAGATTGCTGCGTACTTAGATTTATCCGTCGAGGAAACGGTGGAAGTGCTGGCCGGACGTGAATGCTATCATTACGTATCATTAGATTCCCCGTTATCTCAAGAAGATACAGGAGCAACTTTAGGTGAATTAATCAGTTCCGACGTAAATGACTTTGATTCAGTAGAGAAGCGAATGGATCTTCAGCAAGCCATGAGTCAGCTGAAGGAACAGGAGCAGAAAGTATTGCTGCTTGCTTTCCAGGAAGGTCAATCGCAGCGAGCAATTGCTCAGAGACTCGGTGTATCCCAGATGAGCGTCTCCAGAATCCAGAAACGAGCCACCGAGAAATTAAAACAGATTATGTCGAGCTCTTCTTACTGATATGAACGAGCCTGGATCTGATATTCGCACCGTTAAATAAGGCACGCTTATTCTCATTATGGGAAGAGCGTGTTTTTTTGGGAATTGAAACGTAAGAGCTTTGAAGATCAAGCACGAAGGGAATGAGCCGAGTTGCTAGAGGCGGGCCGTATGGAGGGGCAGGATATATATACTCTCGCTGGAGGATGGGAGTGGTATGACGTTCGAGTTGGGGGCTTCAAGTCGGAGTTGATCGGTGAATGGAAGATTCACGATCCATATACGATGGAATGGCTGGATCTTGCTGCTACGCTTGAAGGTCGGGACTATCTATCCGTGCGTTATAAGGACGGCGTTGAGCCGGTTCTTATGGGCTCGCTGCTCTATGTGGTTACAGAAGAAGGTAAGAATCAGCAGATCCCCGAACAGTTCTACTTCTATGCCGACGGTTCAGTGTTGATTACGATCAATCTGGACGATCATACGCGCCGTAGTATGGCTAAATCGGAGAGAGTATCGATGCTCCATCAATGCGAGCGTCCGGTAGAGGGATTATTTGTGTTGGCCCGAACAATCTTACATTATTACCATACAGGCATGGACCGGTTTGAGGTGAACTTACGTCAGGTGGAGGCTAGGATGAGGGAGCGGAACCGGAGGACCTTAATGGATGCGATATTAACGGCTCGGTTCGAACTGCTCGATTGGAGCAATCGTTTTATTCCGTTTCAAGAACTTCTGGCAGCTTCGAGAGAAGGGTATCATGACAGTCTCGATGATAGTCGTGCATTTAATCAGCTCCAATACAGAGTAGAAAGGCTGGGGCAATTAATCCATCATTATGAACGAGAAATCGATACCTTGGTCTCAATTGATGATGCAATTTCCGGTTTTCGCGGAAATGAAATTATGAAGACGTTGACCATCTTCACGGTTGTATTTACTCCGGCTACGGTCATTGGTGCGGTATGGGGAATGAACTTCGAGAATTTACCGGGAATTGAGACGCCGTGGGGGTTTATCGTGGTTACGGGTATTACGCTTGCCTGGATGGGGGGCATGTACTGGTGGTTGCGTACGAAGGGGTGGACAGGAGATCTGCTCAGGGTGAAGGCCAGGAAGAAGAACAAGAACATATAAGAATAAGGATAAGAACAAGCAAGAGCCCGGCATCAGACCTTTTCTGGAATGATGATTGGGCTCTTGTTTGTAAGCAGGCAGTGTGCACATGAGCATTACTGCTGCGATTGATTAATATACCCCAACAGATTAGAAATGAAATCCCCGATCATGGGCACATTCACAAAGTAACTAAGAATATAACCCAATAGTCCGAGCACGATGGCTGTTCCGACGGTTAAGCCTAATCCGCGTGATAAGCCTGCCACGAGGTTGGCAACAATGCGCTTTTTGGGATTCATATAATGATCGATCAGATCTTTCATCTCAGATTTCTCTAATGTATTAGCAATTTGATCGAGCCTTGTATTCAGTTTCTTCACTTCATGCCTCAATTCAAAAGGATGTTCTTGGATGTCGTGACGACGCTTGACGCCTGTGTCATACGGATTGGCTTTACTCATCGGATATCCCCTACTTTCTATTCAGATACATCGTGTCATTGCTGCGCTCAAATCCATATCATAGATGTAGTTACGTATACGGAACTGGCACAAAAATAGCCAGCTTTGTCAGCTGGCTATTTCATAAACACCGGAATGCTTAATTCGGTGTCGATTTAAGTTCACGGCTGACTTCATCCGAAGTTTGGATAGCCTTGTCTCGCACATCCTTGGAAGCGGCCGACACTTCTTCCGAAACGTCCTTGGACACATGAGATATGTCCTGTGACAAGCCGGCAGATGCTTCTTTTACGCTGGACATAATGCTTTGGCGCCCTTCATTGACTGTTGTCATCACATCCGATGCTTTGCTTCCAACCGTTTTTGCCAATTCCGATGCCTTGTCGCCCACAGTGGATGCCACTTCCTTCGTTTTATCTGTAACTTGATGCATCTTCTCGGAGAGATCACCCCGGAGTTCCCGGCCTGGTTTTGGAGCAAACAGCAAGGCGGCTGCCGCACCTACCAAAGCACCGATAAAAGCACCCTTGAAAAATGTAGATCCACTCTGTACTTGTTGTTCCTGTTCTGTGTGATTCATAACTTTCACTCCTTTTAGTTAATATAATAGGGTTAACATATGGACACGCGAGCATTTAGACTGCGCGTCTTAACAATCTGGCAACTAGACCAAGAAGGAAGACGAAGATGGCTGTACCAATGATGGCCGGTACGATTGCGAACTCACCAATAATGGGTCCCCATGCTCCAAAGAGCCATGGCCCTAGCCATGCACCGACAAATCCTGCAATCATGGCCCCGATAACTCCCCCCGGCATTTCATGGCCGGCGAGCGCATCTCCGATAATCCCGATAATCATGGCCATGACGATACTGATGATGATTCCCCACATAAGATTAGCCTCCTTTATCAGAGCAATGTCTTTCGAGTGGGCTTGCTTATCTCGTAATTAAACGTGTAGTCACATCCTGAAACAGTACAGACTGAATCTGGAAATAATTCAAGTTGTCCATCCGATATGGAATATATCCTGCTGATATTTGCAAAATTTTGTACTATACTAAAAGGCGGATTGGCTTAATAACATTCAATTTAAGGCTCATTTGACGATAAGAAGATGCGGATACAATGTAAAAAAACGTTGATATATAAGCCTATATAGAGGGAGTCAGACAACATGGAGACCGTATTGGTGAAAGAATACAGGGCTGATATTATGGAGTGTGTCCACAAAGGACATATATGTGTCGTGAATGAATGGGGGGGGATTGAAGCATACGTTGGCGATCCCCATTATGTGGCGTTTACACGATCTTCTGCAAAGCCGCTGCAGGCGATCCCGGCCATCCGAGCGGGGCTGGTTGATTATTATCATCTAGGTCAGGAAGAAATAGCACTGATGACAGCATCCCACCGTGGTGAGCCTGCGCATATCGAGATGCTGGAGCGTTTCGCTCAAAAGGCAGGTATTGATCGCAACCTTATGATATGTGCTCCCAGTTGGCCGCTTGATGAGGAGAGCAAGCATCAGCTTATAAGAAGCGGGGGCGATAAGAGCAGATGGTATCATAACTGTTCTGGCAAGCATTATGGTATGCTGGCATATTGCCAAATGGCAGGGTATCCGTTGCAAGGATATGAACAGCCAGAGCATCCTTTGCAGCAGGAAATCTTGAGATGTATATCCGACTTAAGCGGGATGAAGCAAGCGGATGTTGCATTAGGAACGGACGGCTGTGGTCTTCCGGTATTCGCGATGCCGCTCTCGGCACTGGCGACAGCTTACATGAAGCTTGCTACTCCAGAGCAGATTGAAGACGCTTCGACAAGAACAGCGGTTCAGATCATTACGAGCGCGATGCATGCTTCTCCCTATATGGTTGCTGGAAGAGACAAGGTAGATACGCTGCTGTTAGAAGATGATAACATCGTGTCCAAAGGTGGCTTCAAAGGCGTGTATTGTTTTGGTCTGAAGCGGGAGCGACTGGGAATCGCGTTCAAAATTGCGGATGGCTCTGAAGAGGAATGGGGATGGATTATCGAATCCATTCTGGATCAACTCGGTTATGCCCATCAAGAGACTATTCAGAAACTGCAGGCTGCCTTTCCCAAAGAGCTTCTTAATGATGAGGGCCAACAAGTCGGCAGAGCAGAGACGGAGTTTACGCTGAATCGATCATAGGCTTGAATACGCCATGATTAATATAAAATCCGCCGGGGTATTAGATAGTAGTGCACTAAATCTAATGGCGGAGGTGACCGGGCATGATTAAGATCATGACGGCTGCAGAGAGACATACAACCCATGAAGACGGGATACACAGTGAATATAATTTTTCATTCGGAGATTACGAAGATCCTCATAACGAGCATTTCGGAAGCTTACTGGCACATAACGAGTATGTGCTGAAGCCGACAGAGGGGTTTGAACGCAAGCTTCATCATGATCTGGTGATCGTTCATCTCGTGCTGGAAGGCTCCCTGTTGTACGAGGATGACACAGGCAAGCACCTGGAGCTTACGCCCGGGTCGATCCATGTTGTGAATACCGGCTCAGGGGTGCATCATTCAGAGCATAATTCGTCAACCACGTCAGATACAAGATACATCGAGATGTGGTTCTTGCCTACCGAGCCAGGACTTACACCGAGTCATCATCGAAGTGATTTCACATCGGAGCAGCAGCGTAACCAGTTGTTTCCGGTCATTGGATCAGGACATGGTGTACGAAGCTTGCCCAAATCGTTGGACGTTGTTATGTACAGCAGTCTGCTGGAGAAGGGCAAGGAGCTCAACTATCGCTTGGAGGAAGACCGGAGAATGCATGTCTATGTGGTGAACGGACATCTTCAAATTGAAGCGGAAGATGGTACGTTTGACATTGCGCCAGGTGACAGTGCGCGTATCAAACGACGTCAGAATCTTACCCTTCGCGGGAATTCCAACGAGGTAGCCACCCAATTGATCGTGGTTGAAATGCCCTAATCTTATCGGAAGCAAGAAAAACCCCTGGAACGTCAAGTTCCAGGGGCTTTGTTCGTGGTTAGGTAAGTTTAGACGATGCAAGACGAGTTGTTAACCGCGTAGGCGACCGAGTTCGGACACCACCGCCTCTACTTCTGAAATGCTAAGATTCTGTTTACCGACCACCATTTCATACAGGTCATAAATATCATCATATTGGTTGACTGAAAAGGCGGAAGCTTGCATGGCTGCAGCGGTGGCCATACGAAGCTTGGATTTTATCTGCTCAATCATATACTCAACATTTGCTTGTGATTTCTCATTCAGATCCATTCAAAAACCATCCTCTCCCTGTGGGATATACGATTATCATCCCTGTATTGTATCATGTGGGCGCTATGTGGGCTAATATTTTTGCTTTGAGCGGACAGTATAGGTTAAAATCAGGAAAAAACCTGTACTTCACAAGGCTGGAAAGAGAGCATGGACGATGAATAAAGCGAGGAGGGCTGTCATGAGTGAACAAGCTGGCAAGTTCCCAAGCACAGCTGCACCAAAAGTTAAAATGTCAAGCCAGGAGCTCGGTAACTTTTTTCGCGATATCGCCACGCGGCATATACTCAATAATCTGGTGTTTGTTTGCATTGGCACGGACCGTTCAACCGGTGATGCGCTCGGACCCTTGACGGGAAGCAAACTGCTTGAATACGGCTTTCCGCATGTGATCGGCAGTTTGCCCGAACCTTGCGACGCATTTAACTTTGAGTCCAGATTAAGCGGTATCTCCGAGCAGCAAACACTGATTGCGATTGATGCCTGTCTTGGTCAGCCGTCCTCTGTTGGGTATTACTTTACCTCGGAGGGACCGTTGACCCCAGCGCAATCTGTTGGAGGCAAACTTCCTCCGATCGGGGATTATAGCGTAGCGGCCGTCGTGAACACGATGGGTCCCAAAGCTTATTGGACCTTGCAGGTCACGTCTTTGCATCAGGTTATGCGGATGGCGGATCAGATCGCAAGGCAGGCAGCATCGGCCTTTGGCCTTAGTCCTTAAGGCACGGCGTTTCATGTCAGGTTGTTTCGGTTTAATAATAGAACATTCTTCATAAAATAATGGGTGTGTTTCCAGCACTCGCTGAATAGAAAGAAGGGTATCGCTATGGACAAAGTACAATGCAACGGCAGCACGATTTGTTATGTTGATCAGGGACAAGGAGAGCCGGTTATTCTGCTTCACGGATTCTGCGGAAGCTCCGCCTACTGGGAACAGGTACTGCCATATTTGCAAGATGTTAGAGTCATTGTACCGGATCTCCGGGGGCATGGGCGCTCTGACGCGCCGATGGGATCTTATACCATGGAGCAAATGGCAGATGATGTGCTGCAATTGATGGATGAGCTTGAAATTCCGAAGGCTGTTCTACTGGGCCATTCGCTTGGCGGTTATATTACATTGTCTTTCGCCCAGCGTTACGCCTCTCGCCTCAACGGCTTCGGGTTGATTCATTCAACAGGGTACCCGGATTCGGACGAGGCCAAGGAGAAGCGGTTAACTGCAGTCAGCACGATTCAAGGTGAAGGCATCACGGCATTCGTAGACGGTTTAGTGCCAGGCTTGTTTGCGCCGGGAACGGAAGAGAGCAAGCCGGAATGCATCCAGCGGGCGAAGGAGATCGGCTATCAGACGCCACCGCAGGGAGCTGTCGGCGCTGCGCTGGCGATGCGGGAACGAATCGATCGACGCGACGTGCTTTCGGCAACAACGTTGCCGGTTCTGCTTGTAGCTGGGGAGAAAGATGGCGTCATTCCACCAGATCGAACGTTCACAACGGATCACGAGAATGTGACTCAGGTTGTAATTGAAGGAGTCGGCCATATGAGCATGATGGAGAATCCGGAGAAGCTGGGTTCGATGATACAGTCGTTCATGAACGGATTGTTGGAGCCGTAATCAATTTTAATGGAGCGGATATCCCTTGATGGGATATCCGCTTTTGTTGCTGCGGACTGGAATTCTCGCTCCATATCGCCTACAATTTAATCGTGATGCCATAACTCATGTATGATTAATGATGCCAGGAGGCGAGATAATGTTCAGAAGGGACTATCTGGTCCGGCTTATCGAGGATATGACACAGATGATTGCCACGGTGTTCTCGCTTAAGCAGCAGCGCAAGCATACGGAGGCGCGCGTGAAATTGGACGAGCTCTTTAAGCGTGAGTTTGGCCTCAACACGGGGCTGCTCACTTCGTTGTCTGCTGCGGACATTGAGCAGCTATTTCGCAATCATGGAGTGCTGGAGGCGGATAAGCTGCAGAGTGCGGCGAGATTGCTGGAAGAGGAAGCCGACCTGCTGAATGATACCCAGCGAGAGGAAGAAGCGGCTGCACTAAATATCAAGGTGCTGCAGCTGTATTTGAAAGCAGGATTACAAGGAGCGGACGTAAGCCTGATCGGTTTACCGGAGAGAATACAAGGTCTGAAGGAGCGCCTTAGAACTTACGTTCTACCGGAGGTGGTCACTCGTGATCTCCTTGTCTTTATGGAGCAGCAGGGGCAATATGCCGAAGCAGAGAACACCTTGTATCATATGTTGGATAACGGAATGATCAGTTACGAAGAGGCCTTGACGTTCTATCAGCGACTGATTCAGTTTGAACCTGAGCAACTGGTTCAAGGCGGCTTGCCGCTGGAAGAGGTTCATGAGGGGATGGAAGATCTTGCGCGTCGGTTTAAACAGTGACCAACAGCCTGGGAACGAGGAGAAGGCTCTTGGATATAACATAAGGAAAGTGAGTTGTACCCTTTGGAAGCTTTAAGAAAATTGATTCATAACATCATGGAAGATACATCATTGATTACGGCTACACTGAGCCAACTGCGCAAGCGGGAAGGCATGACCTTCACGAAAGTCACCGTCAAGCCCGTGGAGCTAAAGGGACAGTTGCACTACCAATTCACCTATTTCTCTGGGCAGAAGGTTACTCATCAGAATGTACCGGAGAACGAGGCGGAGCGGGTATGGATCGATATGTTCGAGAACGTATTCCGGCAAGCGTGATTCACACACTAGAAGCTGATTATCAGGTACTCATCTCGAAGAAATACAAAGTTTCCATCCTTACGAAGTCACCGACCAAGACAAAGAGTGATTTGTCCCATAACCGAAAGAAGACGTATATTCTGGAGGAAGGGGAACCGATAGCCTTCCTGGTGGAACTCGGCATTATGAGCGAGGAAGGCAAGGTGTTTGCGCGAAAGTATGATAAATTCAAGCAAATCAATCGATTCCTGGAGATGGTAGAGGATGTACTGCCACATTTGCCTGCGGATCGTCCCTTAACCATCGTTGATTTTGGTTGTGGTAAGTCGTATCTGACCTTTGCGCTCTATCATTATTTGGCGGTGAAGCAACGCAGGCAGTTGCAGGTCGTTGGGCTGGATCTCAAAGCAGATGTCATTGAACACTGCAGCATACTGGCCCAAAAAATGCATTATGACCATTTGCGCTTTCTGGTTGGGGATATTGCCGATTACAATGAATTGGACCAGGTGGATATGGTGGTTACACTCCATGCATGCGATACGGCAACAGATGCTGCGCTTGAGAAGGCAGTCCGCTGGGGAGCATCGGTTATCCTGTCGGTGCCATGCTGCCAGCATGAGCTGTTCTCGCAGGTGGATAGCCCGGTGATGGAACCGCTGCTCTCGCATGGCATCTTGAAGGAGCGGTTCTCTGCGCTCGCAACCGATGGGATAAGGGCAAAGCTTCTTGACCTGATGGGTTATCGAACGCAGTTGCTCGAGTTCATTGATATGGAGCATACGCCGAAGAATATACTGATTCGCGCGGTGAAGGGGTCGGCAGGCGACCGCGCCAAGTTGTGGTCAGAATATACGGCATTTCGCGATTTTCTGAATGCATCGCCTTATCTGGAGAAGGCCTGTAAAGATTTATTGCCGGAAGGCTCGTAAGCTGGGTCAGTCAACATACTTAAAAAAGTGGAGAGTAGAGTTGTTCATCTATTCTCCACTTTTTTTTAAGAGATTGCTCGAGTTGGCATCAGGTAGCGCCTTCACGAATAGCCATTTCATTCCTTGTCCAGAATGGGAAGAGGTTGGGTTATTCCTGTCGGAGCGGAGGAAGGGCGATGTGGAGGCATCATGTAGGGTATATGTTGATAGCCGGTTGGTTAGGGGTTGCCTGTATCAGGACCGGCTTGTATTTCGATCTGGATTTATACATGCAGGGAACGGCATTAGGAATTTTGCTGTTGCTATGGGTTATGGTAAGAGGAACCCCGGGGTATCATACGCTTGAGTTATCGGAGGGCCAACATGCCGAGTTGCGATTGGACCCCGGTCTGCTGGTCATTCTCTCCTGTATAAGCGGCCTTGTGTTGATATATATATTTCATAGTCTTACCGTACCTTTGTCACTGGAGGCTACGCTAAAGGAAATCGTGAGATGGGGGATGTATGGTTTCTATGCCGCTACGTTATGGCTATGTTCAGTGAATCATTCTGGCCGTAATTGGCTGAAGATCGGCTGGCATGCAGCCGGAACAATACTGTGCGGCACTGCATTGCTTGCCGTGTACGGTTTGGTTGAGCTGCCGTATGGGATTTATCATACGGCGAGCGCCGAGATTAGCGCGACAGGCGCGAGGCTAGGCGGCTTGCTGCAATACCCGAACACGTTCGGGGCTGTTATGGCCGCTTTCTTGTTGGAGCGTCTGTTCGCGGTGCCG
>NZ_BAZR01000037.1 GCF_001315105.1 Paenibacillus sp. JCM 10914
CTCGCCTGGAGCTGACACCTTCGGGACTGGCAGGCGTTGCGCCTAGCCATACAGCTGTCCATGACGGCCGGATCACAGGCACGACGACAGCGCTGGAGTACAAGCTGGCGAGCAGCGCGACGTACACCCGTGCGACGGATAATGCAATTACCAGACTGGCACCGGGAACGTACCAGGTTCGTTATGCGGCCAAAACCGGTTACAATGCCGGTGCTACCGAGCCGACCGAGCTGTACTACAGCGCAGGACCGGCTGTCGAGGTCGTCGTCCCTGCGTCAACGACACCGCCGCCTAACAATGGATCATACTTCCCGCCTCCTGCAACAACTCCGCCACCTGTAAATGAGAAGGGGAACGAGCAGCCGGAAGTAGAGACGCCGCGTCCACCCACTTCGGCCAAGATAGGCGCGATCATCGACGAGAAGACGGGCTATGCGGTAGCGGTAGTTCCCGCGGAGATTGTCGAAGAGCTCATCGCTGCCGCCAAGCTGGCGCAGGCTGCTGGCGAGCAAGCACTCATCGAATTTATTGTTGATCCAGGCCAAGCGGCCAACGTGCAGCTGACTATTCCAAGAGAGGCATTCAATGCCCTGGTTAGCGGCACATCGGCTTCAATCAAGTTGTCCTTCGGCAGCCTGGGCACGCTGCAATTTGATGCTGCAGCGCTGCGGAGCATCCGCAACGAGACAGCGGACGGAGACATCAGCTTCATCGTCGGCAAGACCTCCTTGACGGAAGAGGGCAAGGAAGTGCTAGGCGATCGCCCGGTGTATGACATCAGCGTCTTTGCGGGCGAAACTGCGATCGAGAGCTTCGGCGGCCGCACGATTCGTGTCTCTCTGCCTTACACACTGGGAGCGGGTGAAAGCCCGGAAGCGGTCATCGTCTACGCTCTGACCACTGAAGGTGAACTGGAGACGCTGCGCGGTCGGTATGTGTCTGGCAATCGCGCCGTAACGTTCGGTACGACGCATTTCTCGCAATTCATCATCGGCTACAACCCGGTTGTATTCACTGACGTACCATCTTCGGCTTGGCATGCTCAGGCGATCAGCTTCCTGGCAGCCAGAGGGATCACTAATGGTACCGCTACCGATCATTACAGCCCGGGAGACGGCGTGACACGCGGTCAGTTTATCGTCCTGCTGCTGAACAGCTACGGTATCGCTCCGAAAGCTGATGCAGCGGACAACTTTGCCGATGCCGGCAACACATACTACACCGACTATCTTGCAACAGCCAAGCGTTACGGTATTGCCAACGGCTCCGGAGACAACCGATTCCTGCCGGACAGTCCGATTACCCGTCAAGAGTTGTTCACCTTGCTGTACCGCGCATTGGATACGCTCGGCGAGCTGCCGGCGGCGGCAAACGTCGCCTCGACGGACAGCTACAGCGATGCGAATCAGATCACGCCTTACGCCCGGGAAGCGATCGATGCGCTCGTCGCTCGCGGGATCGTGAGCGGCAGCAACGGCAAGCTGGACCCCCGGGGTCAGACGACGCGTGCTCAAGCGGCTCAGGTGTTGTACAATCTGTTGTCGCAGGATTAGCATTCTGCGAGAGTGACGGCACAGAAGCTGTCCTGATAGGGCATGAATAAATAATAGAACGAGCGGTGGCTGGGAAATATCCCGGCGCCGCTCGTTCTTATTTTTGGTTGGATAACTACTTTCATGTTCCATTAGAAATTTCGTTCTGAATGGATTATGCTGAGGACAACAATTGCAAATAACAAAAAATGGATGATAGGAGTTGCGATGACGATGTTGAACTTGAAGGAAGCGCCGGTGGTCCGGACCAGTATGCTGATTCGACGGCCGGTGGAAGAAGTGTTCCAGGCCATTGTCGATCCGGAGGTGACAACGAAGTTCTGGTTCACCAAGAGCAGTGGTCGATTGGACAACGGCAAGCATGTAACTTGGGAGTGGGAAATGTACGGCGTTGCGGGCGACGTCGAGGTACTGGACGTGGAGGATAACCAGCGAATCGTGCTAGCCTGGCCGACGAAGGTAGAATGGAATTTTCAGCAGATCTCCGAGCAGGAGACCTTTGTGACTGTGATCAATTCCGGCTTCGAGGGCGAGGGAGACGACATCGTACAGGAGGCGATCGACTCGATGGGTGGCTTTACCATGGTATTGTGCGCAATGAAGGCGCTCCTGGAGCATGGCATTATTTTGACTGTCGTGGCGGACAAAGCGCCGCCGAAGTAGAGGCTGGAAGAATGCGGGTGTCGATCCCTATCGCCGCAATTTGGATTTTAGTGAGGAGGGTGTACGATGAGTGATTCCGATATGCTTAACCGAATTCTTGGCAAGGCGGGAGTGGACAACCTGATTCATGACCTGGTTGCGAAGCTGTCGCCATCCGAAATATCGACCTGTGGCTTGCGCTATCTACAGAATTGACGAGCCGCAGCACCCCGAAGAATCTACTGAACAAGTATGCGACCAACCGCTTCGTCAAGCCATCTGACCTTAGTCCCCTAGCCATCAAACGAATAGAAATCGCCATGCTGGAACTGGCGCAGACCGCGGGTTTCACGCCGGTATTGCTCTCTCCTGCGAGTCTCTTGGGCAGCTGTTCCGTGATGGCCGAAGTGGATCAGAACCATGTGGTTTCTGCTGTAAGAGGCGTTGAGCTGATGGCCGACAGCACCAATATGCTGGCGATTTATCTGGCGGATGGCATCAAGCATGGTACGATAGATAACGCCAACGGCGCTATCCATCTCTCCGCGACGTGCAGAGCGACCAGGGCGCAGCTATATAAGAGCAGCAAGGCACTGCCTCATTTCGGATTGTTCACGTTGGTAAGCTCAGGTAAGGACAGGGGCTCATATGGTTTTGAAAAAGAGGCCATGGCGAAGCATGTCGAGTACTATGTCCGCTATTTCGGTGAGCGATTCGGGCAGAAGCTTCAAGTCACGCTGAACCTGAGAAAGGGTTATACCGATGGCAGCGGCTTCGTGGACAGGATGTCTGCTCGTCTCCAGGCAATCTATCCGGATGTTGAATGGGTCGTCAACAAGGAAGCCACCGACAATAGCTATTACAAAGGCCTGAATTTCAAAATTAGTTTGAATGGTCAGGAATTCGTGGACGGCGGCCTCGTGGATTGGTCGCAAAAGTTGCTGGGTAACCCAAAGGAACGCTTATGCATTAGCGGCACGGGCATCGATATGCAAGTGATGTCAGACGTGCCTGTGCTAGAATAGCATTATCTATGCGTTGATAGGAGGAATCTTATTTGATTATTCAATTGGGTAGTTTTGAAGTGAATTCGGGACGATTGGTTGTTGCCGACCCGTGTTACGAGTTGGACGCAAACTCCGTTATCATGGGCGTGGTAGAGCCAGTGCTTGCCGGGACCTGGGTAGGGGAAGTCGAGAAGGCCGAAGTCAGGGATTGGGGCGAGGCGAACGCCAGATTAACCGCATATCATCGCTCCGTTACCGACCAAGCCGGCTTCCTGGAGTGGATCAAATGCTCATTCGTCGCTGGCGTGGATAGCGGGCAGGCCGTGATCTTTGATATTACGCATTACCGTACGCCGGACGCGTCTTTGGGCAACGCCGATACGGATAGCGAGTGGTATCTGGCCTGCTGCGATCTTACGGAAAGCGGGGAAGAAGCGGGCATCCTTCCTGGAGGCGTTGTATCCCGCACTGGCATGGGGGATGGCGCGTATGGTGTATACAAAGCCGTGAATGCACAGGATCAGGTGGTTGGCGTGAAGATTGTGTTTATTAAGCGTTAGAGGGACTTCCCCATTTTTTGTGGCTAACTCCGTCACCGCCCAAGCTGCACACCAGGCGCACCCGGCATATACTTTCTTTATGGAGGGGATCGGGATGCTCTTTGCTTTGTTTCAATTGGTTGGCGGGGTGATCCTGTCGTTCGGGTGGATACCGCAGATTATCCAGATCATCCGGACGAGATCGGTGGCGGATCTGAATCCGAAGACGTTCTGGTCGTTGCTGATAGGGATCGGATTAATGGAGGTCTATGCCGTCAGCCTGGCCGTTGAGGGCGTGGGTTACGCGTTCCTCATCACGAACAGCATGTCACTGGTTCTGATCGTAGTGATTCTGCTCTTGATCTTCAGATACAGGCACACCGTTCAGTCGGGAGCCGGAAAATGATATCTACGATCATAAAAGAAGCTGGCCGTTCTTTGGCCAGCTTTTTTTTGTGAGAGGATTACCTTCTTGATAGCCACAGCGCAATGGCGGTTACGCTCATCCATACATAAGCAGCCGCATAGAAGATTCTTTGTAGCAATCCACCTGGAAATTGGGTAAATACAGGTTGAAGCATGATCAACAGGAGCACGGAGGTGGTTACCAGTGCGCAGAAGAAGGTCCACCGTGATAACAGAGGCATCTCCTTACGAATCGCAAGTCCGATCAACACAAGGGCGGGAATCTGGACGAGCATGCCGGGAAGCGAGCCTAAAGTATGCCAGAGGAAATTCACGTCAGCGGGAATAATCCCCGATATCGTGTAACTCAGTCCATAAACGACCCACAATGCCGTGGCGATTCTCGTCTGGCGCGAAGCTGGCCAGCAGGAATGAAGACCGATCGCGCCCATGATGATACACAACCCGGTTAAGGTAAACGTCCAATTCATCCATAGATGGCCGGGCGAACAAATAACGTAGGAGGCAAGGGGGTGCGTGTCGGGACCGCAGGTGGTGACCCCGAGGTCGCTCATCGGCTGCTTGAGCCATTGATAGGGAGCGGTCGTTCTTTGAATGACGATGTACTCAATTAGAAAATACACACTGAGCGCGATCCAACTGATGAAGCCCATCTTCTTCATGGACTTTCGATGATTACGCAGCAGGTACATCGTCAGGAATACGGCGATGGTCACAACGACCATCCCATAGTACGGAATATCCATTCATTCTTCACCTTCTTTGAGAGTCTGTTCGATTTTGTTCTACCGTACACGTTTATTATAAAAGATGACGTCGCGTCACTTTCAAGTGTTGGATAGGCAAAAAGTTATCTCGGAAAGAGAACAAATGTTTGTGTTTTTTGTGTTTTTTGCGCTATAGTATTCATAACCAATATGGACTATAGGAGGATGAGAAATGACCGTGAAATCTAACAACAAGGTGTTAAGCCAGTTTGCTGAGTTTCTACCATGGGTAGAGAGGCTGAAGGTAACCGCGCAAGACGTATGGCTCAAGCCGATTGCAGTAGGGAAATGGTCGGTGAGAGAACTTTTGACGCATATCATGTATTGGGACAAGAATAGCCTGGACGCGATGGTTCCGAACATGGAGGAGGGAGCGGAGTTGTCGTTCGTGGACATTGAGTCGCATAATCAGGAAGCCGCCGTGTTGGCTCGATCTTACGAATCCTTGGATGTGCTCATAGACGATGTCATTCAGACACGCAAGATCTTACTGGCTCTGCTAGAGCAGAAATATGATGACAAGACCCGGTTCCGGATAGATAACAGCAATTATTCATTTAAAAGATTCGTGAATATCTTTATTCACCATGACCAGCACCATCAGCAGCAAGTTGAGGTGTTCCTGGAACGGGAACGCAGCGCCTAATTCGTGTTATTTCATAACTTATAAGAGCGCGAATGGTATAGCTTCCCCTGCCACTCGCGCTTGATCGTTCAATGCCCGACCTCTTGAGCTTATGATTCAACCCATTGGGTTGGGATCAGTTCTTGTTGTAGCTCTTTCAGAGGAATAACAAATTCGAATATTATATTGCAGAAATGAATAACTTTGTGCATAATATGACCTATAAATGTTCGATATTGAACATTTATAGGGTGAATGTGCATGGGTGAACGGAAGAGAGGTGGTACCAAGTCGATAAGGTTATGCACTTGAAAGCGCATTCGATTCATGGAATTGGAGGGTAATGACAATAAATTTCTTGCACGGTTTCTTCAGGGTTTATCAGGTATGAGATGAGAGTACAAAACCATTGCGGAGGTGTGTGTCATTGAATACGATTAAGTCTGAATCCGTTCGATTAAATGATAAAAAATTTGGACAGTGGTGGTTAAGGAAAGCCGGCGTGCTGGTTCTGACCGCAACATTGTTTGGTTCCACGCTTGGGATTGCGGGCGATGCGAATGCAAGCATCCCGACATCGCAGGTGTTCGACCTGGGCACGCCATCAACGATGCTGATCCGCGAGAAGCAAGTCCACAACGCAACGGTGCTCCAATCCATTGGGTTCGATAATGTGAATCAGCATATATATGTAGCACAGCTCGTCCAGGGTGGATTGCAGTTGCCGGGTGAGAGCGGCCCCGTGTCGGGATCGGTCAGAAGCGCGAACGGCGACTTATGCATCACGAAGCTGGATTTTGCCGGAAATAAGCTGAGTTACATGTATGTGAAGGGAGCCGGGCACGGCGTGTCGATCGGGGTGGAGCCAGGCATTGGACAGAGCGGGGAGCCCGTAGCCTACCTCTGGACCGAGACGGATGCGGAGAATGAAGGAGCGGGCGGGAGAGGAACGAAGCTGGCCAGATTTCCTTTTACCGATGGCGCGGTGGTGACCCCGAATACGCCTTGGCTGGACAAATTTGATATCGTACCTGGTGCTTTCAATACGACAGCCAGTGTAGACATGGAATACGGACATTTGCTTATGCGTTACCGTTTAGACGGTGTATATTATTTCGATGTCTATGATCTGGAGCAAGTAAAGCAGAACAACTATGTCTCGCTTGCCAAAATTCAAATTCCGTCACTGCCATCCTCGTTCCAGGGCTATACGAAACACGGCAACTATGTCTACATACTCGAAGGCAATTCATACGGTTCACCGGGTTCGGTGTATCCGGACGGCAACACGTATATTACCTCTCTTGATCTGACTACGGGTGAGACGGTAGAGAGAAAGCTTTCCCGAGCAGGCTATACGCTGCCTTTCAGAGAACCGGAAGGGATGGGTATCCAAATACCAGACATGAATCATCCGGGTGGAGCCAGACTTGCCTTTGGCTTTGCCTCAACGGTATCTTCAACCAATACCAGCAAGCTGGTCAGCATTTATTATAAAGATCAATTCAAATCATCGAATGAGTAAATCATTCATAAGACTACACGGAGCGTGATATGAACATGAGCAGTACACCTCAGATTATGACAATTGCCCATCGTGGTGCGGCAGGGGAAGCACCGGAGAATACGCTGGCTTCCTTCCAGCTCGGACTCGATCAAGGCTGCGACGGGATTGAGCTTGATATTCATCTATCTAAGGACGGACAGTTAATTGTGTGTCATGATAACACAATTGACCGGACAACGGACGGAACTGGCAAGATCCGCGAGATGACCGCAGCGGAACTGAAGCAGGTGGATGCGGGTAGCTGGTTTGACGAGAAATATGCAGGAGAGCGCATTCCATTATTGGAAGAGGTGTTCGAACGGGTTCCACCGGATATCATGATCAATATCGAGATCAAGGACACTAGCGGACATGCGCTTGAGCCTGTGTTACTGGACTTGATGAAACGCATGAACCGGATCGATAACGTGGTCATCTCCTCCTTCGATCATCAGACGCTCGTGCATCTGAAGCGCCTGGATGAGCGCGTGAAGATCGGGTTGTTATATGACTGCAAGCCGGTACGCCATGCACGGATGGCCGCGATCACGGGCGTGGACGTGTATTCGCTCCACCCTAATTTCAATCGGCTGGACCAAGCGGATACCAGGGATGCGGTGGAAGAAGGTCTGCAAGTATATGCGTATACCATTAACCATGAGCTGAGCATAGCGAAAGCCATCGAATATGGCGTCTCGGGCATCATTACCGATTATCCCGCCAGAGCCAGAGAGTTGATCGGGGCGAGAGTGTAGGTCGTAGTTATTAACAACGAGCACGACGAATGTATGAGATCATCCGTTTCAAGTCCCCGCTATGTTTATATATCCGCATCTATGCAAACAAATGAAGAGAACTTACAATAATAAGTAGATAGGAAATATAACGGGGGGATGTACATGCTGGCTGCAGAGCGAAAGCTGCGGATCGTGAATTATGTAAGACAACATCGACTGGCGACGGTGACGGCACTGGCATTGGAATTTGGCGTTCATGAAGCAACCATCCGACGTGATTTGATGGAGATCGAGCAGGAAGGGTTGGTTAAGCGTACGCATGGCGGCGTTATTGCCGAGCATTGGACGAATGATGAACCTTCCTTCAGCGAACGCTCGACGACCCACTTGGACCAGAAGATGCGCATAGGCAAGATGGCTGCCAGCCTGGTTGAGGATGGCGAGCATATTATTATAGATTCAGGGACGACGACGCTTCACATTGCCAGGAATCTTGTCAACCGCAACAATATTACGGTCGTTACGAACGATATGAACGTGGCGGCCGAGCTGCGGGATGCTTCGGGCGTAAAGGTTATTCTGACCGGCGGTGAGCTCTACCCGTCGAGTTATATGCTCAACGGCATGTTCACGAATCATGTGCTGGATTCGCTGCATGTGGAGAAGGCTTTTATCGGCATTCCGGCGATTCATCCTGCGCATGGGCTGATGCATCCCGAAGCCCATCTCGTACCAGCCAAGCAAGGAATGATCAAGGCTTCGCGGGAGATTGTCGTGGTTGCCGACGACAGCAAGCTAAATAAGCTATCCCTGCATACGGTAGCGCCCAATAGCGCCGTTCATACGTTGATTACGGGGACCGAGGCAACGGATGAGGACATTAAGGCTTTTCAAGAAACGGGAATGACGATCTACCAAGTATAGTGATTCACAACATCATCTTGAGGCGGAACGAAATTTCCGCTTCTTTTTTTATGCCAATCTGTGGTATCGTTATGTGTTATGACGTAAATAAACGGCTTGTGGAGACTCCTTGATGAGATGCCCTAAATTACGTGATGCAAAAAATATACAGGTATTCACCATAAAGGAGAACCCATGACATTTAATGATCTTAATATATCCCCCATCATCCTCAAGGCTTTAGAGAAGGAAAATTACAAGACGCCGACGCCGATACAAGCCCAGTCCATTCCGGCCGTATTAGCGGGCAGAGATTTGCTCGGCTGCGCTCAGACCGGGACCGGGAAGACAGCCGCCTTCGCGATACCGATGATCCAGCTGTTGAATCAGAAGCCGCCTAAGCCGGGGATGGGACGCCCTATTCGCTCGCTTATCTTGTCCCCGACGCGTGAGCTTGCCCTGCAGATTTCGGACAACGTTAGGGCGTATAGCCAGTTCACAAAGCTGCGTTCGACGGCGATCGTTGGCGGTGTATCGCAAAAGACACAGGAACGCGCGCTCCAGCAAGGAGCCGATATCCTGATTGCTACCCCCGGCAGATTGATCGATCTGATGAATCAGAAGCGAATCGATCTGCAGCACGTGGAGATACTGGTGCTGGACGAAGCCGACCGGATGCTCGATATGGGCTTTATCCATGACGTGAAGCGGATCATTGCCAAGATGCCGAGCAAAAAGCAAACCCTCTTCTTCTCGGCCACGATGCCGGCGGAAATCACGCAGTTGGTCAAGACGTTATTGCAGAATCCGGTGAAGGTGGAGATCACGCCAGTGTCCTCTACGGCTGAACGAATCAAGCAATCGGTTTATCTACTGGAAACCGGAAATAAGCAAAAGCAATTGAATGAGCTGCTTAAGGACCGATCCATTGTGTCGGCTTTGGTGTTTACCCGTACGAAGCGCGGCGCTGACCGCGTCGTACGCGATCTGACGAAGGTGAATATCTCCGCTCAGGCGATTCACGGCAACAAGTCTCAGGTTAGTCGCCAGAGTGCGCTGAAGAATTTCAAGAGCGGTGAGACGCGGGTGCTGGTAGCGACGGATATTGCCGCGAGAGGCATCGACATCGATGAGCTGTCGCATGTCATTAATTTCAACCTGCCGAACATTCCGGAAACGTATGTGCACCGGATTGGCCGGACAGGGCGCGCGGGCCTGAGCGGGACGGCGATTTCGTTCTGCGAAGTGGACGAGCTTCCTTTTCTGCGCGATATTGAGAAACTAATCGGGAAGTCCATTCCTGAAGTGAAAGACCATGCTTTTCCGATGTCGAGCTCATTAAGATCCGCCAAGGTGGAACGATCGCCGAAAGCGGGTTCGGCAAGAACTGCAAGAGCCAAAACCACTGCAGCAACCAAGCCTGCTAAACCGAAGGCCGCTGCGGCACGCAATCCGAAGGCGGACATGGCACGTCAGCCGAAGTCGGACGCAGCCCGTCATTCGAGTACGGAGTCGGCGCGCAAGCCAAAGACGGAGGCGGTCCTCAATCCGTATTCGGAGATGGCACGTAAGCTGAAGTCGGAAGTTGCTACAAGCGCTAAGAACAGCCAAGGCCATAAACGGAAGTCCGGTGGATTCAACAAGGGAAGCAAGGCCGGCAGAACCTCGTAAGGGAGATAACGATTGTAAACGTAAGAAGCACCTGTCCCATTAATGATATGGGCGGGTGCTTTTTCTGGCATTTAGAAGCGGTATCCTTCGATGAAAACATAGTCGGCAACGTTCACACATGAAATAGCTGAGTGGGAGAGGGCTAACCTCGCTTCACTCGGCTATTTGAAATGCGATAATTCAATCTCGCGCAAGAATCAAAACCAACTAAAGTTGTATTGCGACGCATGTGATTTTTTAGTAATGTATCAAAGAAATTATGCAGCAATATAACAGATTGGAATAAGGGAGGTCGTAAATGACCAGAGCTATTTCTCGTAACAAGTGGTTGGTTTGCTTTTTGACACTCGTTGTCTTTTTTGCCGGATTAACGCCTTTTGTAGTGAAGGCTCAGCCGAACAAGGACATAAGCTCTAATCATCAGTTGAACCAGATGTATATGGGCCCAATGAATATGGCGGATGAGCCAGATGCAGTTACAGACATCCAATTAGATCCCAAGTTCTTCTCTCCGAATGGGGATGGCGCAGCGAAAACAACAGATATTACGTATACAATTAATCAGGCATTAGATTATTTTTCGTTGGATGTTTATGACGCAGAGACTGAGACTTTGACCTGGAAAGGAACCATTGTTGAGATTAAAACAGGTATAGGCGTTGGTCGTTATATTGTGAGGGAATGGGATGCGTCTGTTACAGACTTAATGGATCAATACGTATTAGACGAAGGTAGTTACGTCATCATCCCATGGTTTGGAGACAGTACGAGTATTTCCCACATCCAGTCCCAACAAGCTCCGTTTGTGATTGATAATCATGCGCCTGTATCCGAGCTCGACGAGCCTGCTATTACCGTAACAGGCAACGAAGGAGTGATATCAGGTTTAGTCCGATCGGATCTAATGATTGATATTGTTGGGGACTATTCGGCAATACGCGTATTTGCTTTATATGAGAGCAACGGTTGGAAGCAAGCTGACGGAATCATTCATTCAGATGGCAGCTTCCAGATCAAAGTGCCCGTCTCTGCTGGATACAATAGCTTTGGAGTCTATGTCTATGATGCAGCCCTTAATGGGGTTAAACATCCTGCGCATGTGGTTGAATATACTGCGGTGCAGGTGGATAAAACGATGCTGATGACAAGAATCGCCGAGGCGCAAAAACTGCTAGATGAGACGGAGGAAGGATATCTTCCGGGCCAGTACCCGCCCATCGCCCGGGCGGATCTAACGACCGCGATAGCGGTAGCACAGGTCGTAGTAGACAATGCGGCTGCCACAGAGGTAGAGGTAACGAATGCTGTGCAGGTTTTGGAAGAAGCGGTGATTTCCTATAGAGCTATGATCGTGCCGGAACCGGATGCACCAGTCTGGAGAGACGGCGAGTTAACGGTATATGATGTGACGCAGAATAGCGTGGGATTGGGCTGGCCGGAAGCAGAAGCAAGGGCAGGGATTAGCGGTTATCATATTTATGTTAATCAGGACTCCGTTCCGGTTGCAACAGTGAGTTCTAGTGTGTATTCACATACGATTATTGATTTGCAGCCAGGCACTCCTTATACATTCACAGTCGTAGCTTTTAATGCTGCTGGCGTAAGCCCTGGTTTGAACGGAATGGTTACGACATGGGCCGATAAAGCTTCACTCCAGAATAAATTGAATGAAGCAAGAAATCGGTACGACTCCACTCGGGAAGGTAGCGCTAACGGTCAGTTTCCAGCAATTGCTCGTGCAGCGTTCGCCATGGCTATAGGAACGGCTCAGAGTGTATTGGATCAATCCGATGTAACGCAGATCATTGTAGATGAGGCGTTCGCTGCTTTGGAAAAGGCACTCATCGATTACAACAAAGCCGTGATTACTCAGGTTAGTCCACCATCAGATGATTCTGTGGATTATGCCAGTTCTAACACAGGCTCATATTCCAACGATACGGACATTCAATCCTTGGAATTAATGGCGGAGGGAACGCTCCTTACATTGAATCCTGTATTTCATAATGGAATAACCAGATATACGGCCGAAACGACAGCCGCACAGATCGGCATTAAAGTGGCAGTGAAGCATCATGCAGCAACCATACAAGTTAACGGAACAGCACTGCTTAACGGTTCAGCAAGAGTGATTACGCTGCAAGAAGGAGAGAACTTGATCGAACTTGCCGTACGTGCGGAAGATGGAACAACCAAGATCTATCAGGTTGTGATTCAACGTAAGCACGCAGATCCCCATCCTAACGGTCCGTCTGAAATCGTTCATCATTTTCATGATATCGTGGGACATTGGTCAGAATCGCAGGTGTTGGAGGCAGCCGATCTAGGACTGATTAGAGGCTATCCAGATGGCAGCTTCAAACCGGATCAGCCGTTAGCCGGGCCGAGTTCGTCATGATGCTATCGAAAGTAATGAATGATATGAACAGCCAGAATACGACCGAATATAAAGATCGGGCCATGATTGGAACATGGTCCAAAGCAGCGATTGCGTGGGCTACAGAAGCGAATATTGTTCGTGGATACCCGGATGGTACTTTCCGTCCGCATCATTCGTTAAGCCGGGTTGAAATGGTTGTGACAATCGCCCGAGCTTTGCAACTGTCTATTCCGGATGTTCAGAAATCGAAGCGATTCTCTGATGATGAATTTATTGCTGGATGGGCTTATGACGCCGTATATGCTACAGAAATGCATGGGCTGATTGAAGGAAACGCAGGAATCAGGTTTGAACCGAATGCGTTAATGACCAGGGCGGAAGCAGCGGCTGTCATGCTTCGTATTACGAAGACGCAGCGGTAGTAAATGATAGAGGCATTAGAAATACCCATCAGATGGACAGGAGTACATATGTAAAAAAGAATTTATAATCATCTATTCCCTATATTTGGATGAAAACTTCTTCTATAATGAGGTTGCACATGAAGCAGCTTGGACATTGATCCAGACGGATCGCGCTACGTATAGCCTAGATAAATACATTGCTAGCGGGACAAGCTTGCCGTGCATGAATTCGCATCATTCATGAATGAGATTCTGAATTTAAGGGGATATGAATTATGGCCAAAACCAAACGGGGCCGCGCGCTCTGGAACACGCCATCACGCGGTCGTGGCACTTGCCCGGTATGCAGCACGACACGCATCAAGCTGCTGTATGTCGCCAACAAATCCGATGGGACGGCGCTTAAGGTATGCAAGAGATGCCAGAACGCCGATCCGGCTAGAGTAGACGCAGCGGTAGTATAAGGACTAACGTAATACAAGAAAGCCCGCTCCTTCATTCAGGAAGGAGCGGGCTTGTTTGTGTGTCTACCTCAAAATGGATTAGTCTGCATATTTCCCGAAGACATGTTTCGGAGTTGAAAGGTTTACTTGTTCATCACGATAGTATAACATCTGATTTAATCAGTCATAAATTAGATGAATGTTAAATCATAGAAGAGGATGGGGTAAACTATGCAATTGGATAAAGTGGTCAGTTACCATAAGGCGCTGGCAGACCCGACAAGAATCAAGATTCTTATCTTGCTTGCCGAAGGGGAGTTGAATGGACAAGTGCTGGCCGAGAAGATCGGTGTTACGCCAGCGACGATTACGCACCATGCAGCGAAGCTGCGAGAGGCGAGTCTGATCAATGAACGCAGGGATAAGAACACGATCTATTTCTCCCTTAATGATTACTTCATTAAGAACAGTGCAACGGCAACAGAGAAGCTCATCTATCAGCGAGTCAGAGCGAGTGAAGGCTCCTTGGAGCGTCTTCAGGAGGAAGACCAGAAGGTTAGGGGTTCCGTCATCAAGAATTTCTTCACCTCCGAGGGCAAGCTGAAGAGCATTCCAGCACAGCTGAAGAAGAAGCTCATCGTCCTCACGCATATGGTCTCGGAGCTTGAACGGGGGAGAACCTACAGCGAGAAAGAAATCAATGAATATATTATTGGCTTCCACGAGGATTTTGCCACCATTCGCAGGGAGTTCATCATGCATCATTTCATGTTCCGTGAAGATGGGGTGTATGAGCTGAATCCGCAGGAAATGTGGGCGAAATGGGAGGATCTGTCGTGACGACGCTTGGCATTCTGGGAGTGACCCATGACGTCATGAACACGGATTAGACCAACAAGCAAGCTTTAGCCTTCATGAGGAAGGGAGCTTGCTTTTTTTTCTGTCATTATTCCAATGCGGCAATCATAGCTCTCTATAGAAGTTGATGGTAGTCTATTTCCGCGGGAGCGGTTACAATAGGGAATAAAAGGATTATATGCCAAGTGAGGTGAGAGGATGGAAACCGCTTATCAGTGTATGAACCATCCAGGCAGACCTTCCGTTGCCCAGTGCACACGCTGCGGCAAACCGATATGCGAGGAATGCTCCAATCAGGAAACAGGGCGTTGTCGATATCGCTGCGGTGAGTTTGATTCTGCCTTGAGCGGAGCCAAAAGACCAAGAAGTATTTGGTGGAGCATTATTGTATCGATCCTTGCCGTTACGGGGGGACTGCTGCTGTTGTTTCTTGCGATCTGCGGGACCCTGCTCATGTCCATGTGACGTGATGCGAAGCCCTCTTGCGCTTTTCCATATTGGCTTCAAGGAGTGGAGCGATGGAGTTTCCTGTTTATCTGTATGTAGGTTCATGGCGGATTCATCCACATGTGCTGTTTGAAGCCTTGGCTTATTTTATAGGCTTCCGAGTTTACTTGTGGACGCGCCGTCCTAGCAGTATGTCCAAGCTGATGAGTCTGCAAATTCTGGCAGGGACGATTGCAGGAGCAGCGCTCGGTTCCAAGTTATTGTTTTGGCTTGAGGATCCTGTCGCTACTTGGGAGCAGCTTCGTCAATTCAATTTGTTGTGGGGAGGCAAGACGATCGTTGGTGGACTGCTTGGCGGTCTGATTGGGGTAGAACTGACCAAGCGCTGGGTCGGGTGGAAGCATTCTACCGGTGACGACTTTGTGTATCCGCTTATACTTGGTATGGCGCTTGGCCGGGTCGGCTGCTTCTTGACCGGACTGGACGATCATACCTACGGGACCCCGACAACATGGGTCACTGGAGTCGATTTCGGGGATGGGATCTTGCGCCATCCGACTCAATTGTACGAGATGGTGTTCCTTGCCGTTCTGGCTTTATTGTTGTATCCACTGTACCGGCAAAGCCGGGGGCGGGGCCTCCCGTCATCCCTTGATGGTTATGTCTCCGGAAGGATGTTTCAGTGGTTCATGGCGGGCTACCTGCTATTCCGCCTCGTGATGGAGTGGATCAAGCCTACGCCGCATCCTTATTTCGGCCTTAACAATATCCAACTGGCCTGCATCGCTGGCCTTATCTATTATGGTTGGCTGATAGCTGTCAAGGACAAGGACAAGCTTCGCCGTTCTGGTACTGTACCGGATTCCGATCTACCGAGCTGACAAAGGAGCGATTATATGCCAAACCGGCCTTATCTGTATCATGAACTGACGAACAGTATTTGCACGACGTGCTACCGCAAGGTTGAAGCGAAGATCATTGAAGAGGACGACAGAATCTATATGGTGAAAAGATGCCTTGTCCACGGTCCGGAGAAGGTGCTAATCTCAACCGAGGTTGATTACTACCACCAGACGAGGAAATTCATAAAGCCATCCGAAATGCCGCTGGTCTGGAATACTCCGATTCGGTATGGTTGTCCATATGATTGCGGGTTGTGCCCAGATCATGAGCAGCATAGTTGTCTGACACTGCTTGAGATCACCGACCATTGTAATCTGCAGTGTCCGATCTGTTTCGCTGAGTCTTCTCCGCATCGTACATCTTACCGTTCGCTTGCGCAAATCGAGTTCATGTTGAACCGGATCGTTGAGAACGAGGGTGAGCCTGATATCGTACAGATTAGCGGCGGCGAGCCGACAACACATCCGGATTTCTTCGATATATTGGACATGTGCAAGAGCCGTCCGATCAAGCATATCATGGTAAATACGAACGGTATTCGTATTGCCCAGGATCGTGAGTTTGCCAAGCGACTATCGGAATACATGCCGGGATTTGAGATTTATCTGCAATTCGACAGCTTTGAAGTGGATGTTCTGAAGGAGCTCCGAGGTGCCGACCTGCGCCGGATTCGGCAGCAGGCGATCGACCATTTGAATGAATTCAACATCTCGACCACCCTCGTGGTCACGTTGAAGAAAGGGCTTAACGATGGGGAGATCGGGGACATCATTCAATATGGGCTGCGGCAAAAAGCGGTGCGAGGTGTTACCATTCAACCGATTCAAGCGGCGGGAAGGCTTGAAGGCTACAACCCGGCAACCGACCGTCTAACGGTCAGCGAGGTGCGGCGAATGATCATCGACCAGTCCGGGGTGTTTGCGGATGAGGATATATTGCCGGTACCTTGCCACCCGGATTCTCTGGCGATGGGATATGCATTGAAGCTTGGCGAAGATGTGCTGCCGCTAACCCGGATGATCGATCCGCAAATATTGCTTGAGGGGGACAGCAATACGATCGTCTTCGAGCAGGACCCCGTCATCCGCGGCAAAATGTTCGAACTGCTCTCCACCGGCCATTCGCCGGAGTCATCGGCACTATCCTTGAAGAGCCTGCTCTGCTGCCTGCCGCTGGCCGCTGTGCCGGAGCAGATCACATACGATAACGTGTTCCGCGTCATTATCATGCAGTTCCTGGATGCCCACAATTTTGATGTCCGTTCTGTCAAGAAGTCCTGTGTCCATATCGTCCATCCCGATGGACGGATGATCCCGTTTGACACATATAACTTATTTTACCGCGACGATAAGGAAGAGCTGCTCAAAGAACGCAAGGAAGAAATTGTTACCGCATGGGATCGGTAAATTAATAAGTGACTGCAACCAGGGTTGGAGGCGAAGTCATATTGGATAAACATACGACAGAATCAGCACTGCACCAATTAGATCCTAATATGAATTCACCCGACCGACTTCGGCTTCATGATGATGGCAGATGCGCTTGAGCCTGTATTCAAGCAGGCAGTCGCCGGTAATGGACGAGTAGCATAGGGATGCTGAAGCACGTGGCCTGTTCCGTTTACGGGGCAGGCTTTTTCCTTATGTAGAGGCAATTTGCTAGGGGCGAATCACTACGAGATATGTCGAATCAATGGACTCTTTGTGTTTTTCCATATGCTCAACAGGAATTTCGAATTAAATAGAGAATATTACCATAAATTCACATTTTGGAAGGGAGAGGATTACTCTGAGGACAATAACCCATATATGGAACCCGCCTATGAAATGGAATGAAAATAGTCAAAGGTTCAGGGACTTGATTGGTCGTGAAGAGCTCTCTCCACCCAGAGATCGTGTGGTTGCTTTACTGAAAGAGATGGATGAAGCTGGTCAACGGCGCATGGCAAGGGAGCTGCAGTTTTCTTTTGCCAAGCGTTCTCTGAAGAGATGGCCGGAGATGATCTTTATGAAGACGCTGCGTGAGTACCTTCAACAGGCAACTCACGATCTGGATATCAGGCAACGACTCTACTTGGCGTTGATTCAGAGCATTCTGCCGTTGCTCGGTGACGAGGAAGAGGCATTGGAAAGCTTTATGGGCCGACACCAGGCGTTGATCAAGCAATACGGAGTATGGCATTTCTACTGGGCGTTTTATTTTCATCCAGCCAGAATGTTCGAGAATGAGTTATGGGAAGGTCTTAAGCCCGAGGTGGAGGAGAAGTGTATGAAGCTTGAACATTCTACCGAAGTCATGGATGCCAGAGCCAATTTAATGAAAGTTGTAGTTCGCTCATCTGTTTCCGCAACGGCTCAAGTGACGGACGAACAATCTCGTCGAATAGCGGTCGAGAAGATGCTGGCAACTGAACGAGAACGCCGTATACAGATGGAGCATGAGGTATCTCAGTACCAGAGATTGCTGCGGGAGAAGCAGAGCGAAGGAAGTGAGCTGGGTTGCCAATTGCAAGAGCTGCAGCAATATGCAGAGACCTTGGTGGCAGAAGGACAAGCGATACAGCAGCAGATCGAACAAGAACGGCGGGAGCGGCACGAAGCACTGCGACGCGTAATGTCAGAGAAAACATCGTTAACGGAACAACTACAGTTGAAGAGACAGGAACTGAAGCAGCAGGAACAGGAAACTGAGCAATATGAGCTGAAGTTGGCAGAACTGCGATCAAGTTACGATCGTATGCGAGCCGAAGCGATGGAGAGGGAGGAAATTCTGCACGATACCGGTCGTTTGCTTCGTAAGCTAAGTGAGCTTCTTCATGCCGAGATTGAGCAGATAGCTATCGCACTGAACATGAAGGAACAAGAGAGTCCGGAAGTCAGGACGGCACTGCGTAGGCAACTGCGAGCAACGGTGGACCTTTTGGATACGATGGAGCTTTATACTCATAAGGCAATCACTGTACCGGATGGGCAGAGTGTGTTAAATGGAGTTTCCATCGCCGAGACGATTCGAAATATTGAAGATACACCTAGAGCTGAGGTGTGTGCGGTCAGCGAGGCTGTGGATCAGATAGCGGAACAAGCAGGCGAAGAAGTTATCCATATCGGTACGTTTTACCGCCGTGAGCATGGCGGCTATATCCAGCTTGAGAATCAGGAGACGTTCAATATTACGGAATCGATGGTCTACAAGCATGATTTGCAGCATCAGGCAGAGGTGCAGTGTCGGCCGCGGACCCATCAGTCAGGGGGGATCTATTATGATATTGAACTGTTGTTTCAAGGAGATGATGCCGTCTCCCCCATTCGGCAGCTTGATGGGTACGTGGAGCTGGGCGAGCATCATACGTGGTATTGCGTAGAGATGAATCAGCCTCTCATCGCTATCCGCTGCATCGCAGAGACGTCGAGATCCAGAAACCGCTGAATGGGATGCCATGCACGTTTAACCTATCGGAAGACAGTGATTTCGCCCGGTTATCCCGGCTATATCGGAGCTTCTCACGCGATGAGAAACAGAGTGCGAAGGAAGTGCAGCCTGCCAAGTCCGCGGATGATCGTCATTCGCTAAGCCGAGGGGTAGAGAAGCCAGAAACTGAACCGTTTCTGCAGGGATGCTCGATTGCCATTATTGGGGGACAGCGTAAATGGTTCGAAGAAGTCATCATGGAGACAGGCGCTGCACTTGTTCATGACACGGGCGATAGTCCGGAAAGAATGAAAGCCGCTTTGCGCCGAGCGAGCGCCTTGTTTATGCTGTTAACCTCGACCTCACATCGATCGACGATTGAAGGTATCGAGATAGCGAAGCAGTATGACATTCCGCATTTTACGATCCAAGGCTCGAAGTCGAATCTGCGGAAGCTGTTGCGAGATCATCGCCACCAAATTCGAAAGGACGCTAAAATCTAACATTTTTCGATGGCCAAATTAAGGCATGTAAGCGATCTAATGTCACACTGACTCATTTCATGTATAATAGAAGAAATCACTTATATAGGAGCTAGGACATGAAAAAGTTAGGTAGGAATGATCTTTGCCACTGTGGCAGCGGAATAAAGTACAAGCGTTGCTGTCTTGAGAAGGATGAGCGCACCATTAACGGTAAGGTCATCCCGTTCCCAGGTATGGGAGCATCATCATTAAAGCCACAGCTTGAGGTTGATCAATTGCGGCAGATGATCAACGATAAGTTAACTTGGATGGAATGGGGAGCCGATGAACATCGGGAACTTGCCGAATCCTTATTCCCGCAGATTTGCCGTGAGCATGATCTGAAGGAAGAGAGTGAGCTTTTCAAGGTATTCAGTATGCTGATGGTTTGGAATAACTTCTCCAAGGAGGTTAACCCGAATTATCGCAAGCCGGGCGGATATGCGAGTGCCCTGGAATATATGACGGTATCTCTGCTGGAGATTCAGACAACCAAGTCGGATCTTGCGAAGAAGCATGAGGTGTCGGTCGCTACTTTGACGAAATACAATGGTCACATCCAGGATTTCATGGATGGCGTAGCGTTGCCTGACGAGTCTCTGACATCCGAGGACGAGGAACAGGATTCAGCACAATAAGTTGTCTTCGTTAGAACTTTAGTCAAGTTAAGCAAAGCCGCTCCGTTAGTGGAAGCGGCTTTGTTTTTTGTTATGTAAGCATTGCTGAATAAGCATAGGCATATATAAACATTTTTTGCGTTTAGTGCGATTTCGTGTAGTCTATCCAGAAACTCTGCGTATCCCCGTCAGCATCCAGCCTAAAGCAATGCCGTATAGCAGATGACCGGATAGCCAGAATAGAAGGGCGGTCAGGTCGGATAAATCCGGTGTGCGTTCAGACAAAACGGTGGTCGGATAGAGGAGGAGTCCTACGGCCAAACAGACTAGACAGACCCAAGTCAGGCTCCTTCCACGGGACCAACGCCTCCATTTCAGAAATAGGGCCAGAGCGATGCTTAGCAGAATGGAGATGACGAGATGCAGCACAAAATCGATGAATTCGGAGAGTTTCAGTTCATTTAGGACAGGGATATAATCAATGTTCAGGAGAAGCGTGTATACCTTCAATGAGGTGATATTCTCAATTAATTTCAGGAACAGCCCGAGGATCATACCGGCGACGATACCTGCCCAGATCGATCGGTTCAATTTGTATGTTAACCACATCAATGACAACCCCCTCCATTGTTCATTGTATCTTAATTGCAGCTCAAAATGGATCTACATAAATAAAAAAAACCGGGCTCATTTCTCCATAAAGAGTGGAGGAATGCCCGGTTATTTGTGGATCATCTATGATTTCACACAGCACTTTGCAGCAGCAAGGAGCCGGGCAGTTCGATCCGGTATCCTTTGACAAGGGTGTCTCCATTGAACGTATCCGTATCATAAGCCCGTTCAAAACCAAGTCTCTCATAAAGCTTCACGGCAGAGGCCATCATGTCAGAGGTATGGAGATTAAGTGTGGATGCACCGAGCTGAAGGCATCGGCGGGCAGCCTCTTGAATGAGGAGCGTAGCAATTCCGCGTCCACGGGTACCTGGGGATACGGCAAGAAGACGGATAATGGGTGAGTTGATTCCCATTTCCGGTTTCCCGTAGGCAGCTTCCGAGGAGAGGAAGAGTTGAACGCTTCCCACGATTTCCCCGCCGAGTTCAGCAACAATTCGAGCATATGGCGCACTGCTAAACGCGGAATTCCGTATGGAATCCCGATATTCCACCCATCGTTCCTCTGGTAAATCGAAGGCATACTGCTGGTAGGATTCCAGCATCACAACCGCAACAGCCTCACTTTCCCATTCCTGTGCATCCCGTACGATCACTTCTTGTACTGAATCCATTCGCTACCACTCCTTTTATCGATCATCGTATCTCCAGAAGATATAGTCACTTCCTGATAAGGTGAGATAAGTATAACAGCTAATACCTATTAAACACATGGGAAAACAAAATTATTTATTCTGACATTAAAAAAATCTATAAGCATATTAGGATTGACAATAATTTGCCAACTGCCTAAGATAAGGATAATTTATAAGGGATTTGCGTTTTAAAAACCATCTATATTCATTGGAATAATGAGTTATAATCATGTTCCCGGAGGTGCTAGCTTGAATATCGAAAATATCGAGGCCTTTGTTTACATTAACCACTATGGCAGCTTCAATAAGGCAGCAGACGTCTTGTTTCTGTCACAGCCGACAGTGACTGCCCGTATCCAGTCGCTGGAGAGGGAGCTCGACTGCAGGCTGTTCGACCGCTTGGGCAAACAGATTCATCTGACCGACAAAGGCAAACAATTTTTGCCCTACGCTCAGCAGATCCTCCAAACGTTCCAAAAAGGAAAGCATCACCTTCAATCCAAAGTGTCTATGCCCAATGAGCTGAGGATTGGCAGTACGGTTTCCGTATCCAATTACTTAATGCCCCATCTGCTTATGGTGCTAAACCGCCGTTTCCCCAAAATTAATTTTAAACTGACGACAGGCCCAACGGAAGAGCTGGCCGGCAAGCTCTCGTCCAAGGAAATTGATCTTGCCTTTGTCCGCAAGCTGATGAATCCAGCGTTTCAATCCTATTCCTTCTATGAAGATCCCATCCGTCTGTATGTATATAAGGATCATCCGCTCGCTTCCGTTGGGCGTGCCTCCATCCGAGATATCAGGCATGAGACGCTGGTATTCTTCGAGTGCGGTTCCCTGGATTGGCTGCGGATTCACCGGGTCTTCGAGAGTCTGGAGCAGCCCCCGAATATCGTGTTTCAGGTGGATAATTCCGAGACGGCGAAGAAGCTCGTGCTGGGTCGGGCGGGCATTTGTTTTCTTCCGGGTCTATGCGCTCAGCAGGAGGTAGCGGCGGGAAGTCTGATTCCAGTGGATATTGCCGAGACAGCGGGTATTTCTTTACAGACCCATCTGATCTCCCTAAACGGACAGAATAATGAGTTCTTGAATTCTCTGCTCGAGCTCGGTCGTGAATTGTCCTATTGATGAATTGGATGGATGAATAGAAAAACTCTATTAGACGCGTTCCCGAAATCGCGGTAAAGTTAGTGACAACATAATTCTTACTAAATCTATAGGAATTATTAAATTAGGGATTGGGACAAGATCGAAGGGGGATGAGGTCGTGAGGAAATCAATCGTAGCAGCCGTTGTCATCGTATTGGCAGGGGTGATCGCCGGATGCGGAGCAGACACGAAGACCGGAGAAGTACAGAAGGACAGCACGGTGAATGCAGCGGAAGGAAAAGTAACCAAGATCGTTGTCGGCACAGGCACGGCCTTCCCGAGAATCTGCTATATTGACGAGAATGGAAAGCTGACCGGCTTTGACGTTGAGCTGGTGCGGGAGATCGATAAACGTTTGCCGGAGTATGAGTTTGAGCTGCAGACCCAGGAATTTTCTAATTTGCTGCTGAGCCTGGAGACCAATAAGATCGATTTTGTAGCCCACCAGATGGAGAAGAATCCGGAGAGAACGGAAAAATACTTATTTAATAAAGAGCCTTACGCGTACTGGAGAAACAAAATTATCGTTGCTAAGGACAATGATTCCATTCAATCCTTGGATGACTTGAAAGGAAAGAAGGTGTTGACCGGGGCGACCAGCGCAGCAGCTCAGATTCTGGAGAACTACAACAAGGAGAATAACAATGCGATCAACATTGTCTATCAGAACGGTGCGGCGAACGATACCGTGAGCCAGATTACGACAAGCCGGGTGGATGCAACCGTTGGCGCGGACTTTACGCTGCCGCTGATCGATCCGCAAGGAAAGCTGAAAACAACGGGCGATCACTTGTCGGAGGCCGATATCCTGTTCGTATTCCGCAAGGATGACCCGGACAGCCAGAAGCTGTCGGACGCGGTTGATGATGCGATTAGAGAGCTTAAATCAGATGGGACGCTAGCCAAGCTGAGCAAAGAATGGCTGGGTGACGATTTCACATCGTCGACTCCATGATCTGATAAAAATACCAGAAGGGAGAAGGGGAATTCATGGGTGCGCCGTTCGATTTCTCTTATGTGCTTAGCTTTCTTCCTAAGCTATTGTCAACGCTAGGCGTCACGATGCTCATTGTGGCAGGCTCTCTGCTGGTAGGAATTATCGTCGGATTTCTGATTGCCCTTCCGCGTCTATACCAGGTTCCGGTGCTGAATGCATTCTCCAAGGTGTATATTTCGTTCTTCAGGGGAACGCCGATTCTGATTCAGCTGTTCCTATTCTATTACGGTCTGCCGGAGCTGTTGAAGCTGGTTCATATTGATATGTCCAGGGCACCCGTCATGGTATTCGTGATCCTGACCTACGGGCTTCATACCGGGGCCTTTATGTCGGAGATGATAAGGGCTTCGGTTACTGCGGTGGACAGAGGTCAAGTCGAGGCGGCGTATGCATGGGGATGAAGGGGCATCAAGCCTTCCTTCGGATTGTGCTCCCACAAGCGCTCGCTATCGCGGTTCCTGTATTCTCGAATATGGTCATTGCCTTGCTGAAGGATACCTCGCTTGCGTTTACCCTCGGGCTTATGGAGATGACGGGAAAAGCACAGACGCTCGGCAATATCACCCAGCATTTTATCGAAGCATATCTGGCGCTGGCTTTCATCTATCTAGTGATCAGCTTTACGCTTGAGAAATTGTTGCTGCGTGCCGAGCTGCGCCTGATGCGCCATGAACTTCCAGAGTCGCCGGTACGAGAGAGGTTCCGGATCCAAAAGAAATTATCCTACCGTGGCATCATCGCCCGCATGAGGCCTGAAAAAGGAGGAGCAGAGCTGTGAAAATCGATCCATCTTTCATCTGGACGGCTTTTGTCAACCTGCTGTCTGCGATTCCGACAACACTGTTAATAACCGCGGTGTCGGTTACGGCCGGATTTCTGATTGGGATGATCGCGGCGTTTGTCCGGATCTATAAAGTGCCGGTACTCAGCCAGATCGCCACCGCCTATGTGACCTTTATCCGGGGCACGCCCATGCTGACCCATCTGCTGCTGATCTATTTCGGCCTGCCGGTGCTGGTGGATGCCCTGTCCGCGCAGATGGGATGGGGCTTTAAGTCATCTTCTATTCCGATGATCTGGTTTGCCTTTATTTCGTTCTCGATTACGGCAGGTGCGTATATGTCGGAGGTGATCCGCTCAGGTCTGCTGGCCGTAAACCGGGGGCAGCTGGAGGCAGCCTACTCGATTGGCATGACAACGTGGCAAGCGCTGCGGAGGATCGTATTCCCCCAAGCCTTGGCGGTCAGCCTGCCGAACCTGTCCAATTCGGTAATCGGAATGCTTCACGGCTCGACCTTGGCTTTTACCGTATCGGTTGTAGACATTAACGCACAGGCACAGATTGTGGCATCGACCAATTGGAAGTTCTTTGAATCCTACCTGGCGGCTGCCGCGATTTTCTGGGGCCTTACGCTTCTCATTGAAAGACTGACGGCGATCATTGAGAAACGCATCAATCTCTATAATCGGGGGGAGTCGCATGATCCAGCTGACTAATATTTCAAAGTCCTATGGTAAGAATACGGTGCTGAAATCGATTGATCTGACAGTGAACAAAGGGGAGGTCGTGGTGATCCTGGGGCCGAGCGGATCAGGTAAAACGACGCTGCTGCGCTGCGTCAATTATCTCGAGAAGCCGAATGGCGGCGAGATTATCATCGGCGATTACGGCTCCATTGCAAGCGCGCCACGAAGAAGGAGATTCATGAGCTCCGTCAGAGATCGGCGATGGTGTTTCAGCAGTACAATCTGTTCAAACATAAGACGGCGATCGAGAATGTGATGGAAGGTCTGGTCGTTGTCAAAAAAATGCCGAAGGCCGAGGCAAGGGAGAAAAGCATCGCCCTGCTTGAAAAGGTCGGTCTGGCAGGTAAGATCGATGCCTACCCGAGCCAGCTCTCGGGCGGACAGCAGCAGCGGGTAGGCATTGCCCGGGCGCTGGCTCTGGAGCCCGAAGTGATTCTGTTCGATGAGCCGACATCGGCGCTCGATCCTGAGCTTGTGGGCGAAGTGCTTGCGGTCATTCGCAAAATCGCGAAGGAAGGGATCACCATGATCGTGGTGACCCATGAAATGGGCTTCGCGCGGGATGTGGCAAACCACGTGGTGTTTATGGATGAGGGCGTGATCGTTGAGCAGGGGAGTCCGTCGGAGCTGTTCAATCATCCGCGGGAAGAACGAACCAAGCAGTTCCTGAAGCGGATCACGCCTGAGCTTAACTATAGCATTTAGGAGGCCATTCAATATGGGGATTACGATAAGCGTGCTGGACCAAAGTCCAATTTATCCGGGAGAGACGGCAGCGGAGGCACTTGCCCACACCGTGCTGCTTGCCCAAAAGTCGGAGGAGCTCGGCTTCCGCCGCTTCTGGGTATCCGAGCATCATGATTCAGACCATGTGGCGGGTTCCTCGCCGGAGGTACTGATCTCCCACCTGCTGGCCAAAACGAATAGCATCCGCGTGGGGTCCGGCGGCGTCATGCTCCAGCATTACAGTCCATACAAGGTGGCGGAAAATTTCAACGTCTTGGCCGCACTTGCTCCAGGACGCGTGGATCTGGGCATCGGGCGCGCGCCCGGAGGTTTGCCGCGCAGTACGCAGGCGCTGCAGCGTGGCGTACAGGAGCAAGCGTCGTTAACGGATAAAATCGTGGAGCTTCGCCAGCACGTGTTGAACACGCTGGAGGAAGACCATCCGCTCGCCGGACTACGCGCTGCTCCGCTGCCTGAGATCGCTCCAGAGCTGTACGTCCTGGGTGCCAGCGCAGGCAGTGCGGAGATTGCGGCCGGACTCGGCCTGCCCTATGTGTTCTCCTTATTCATTAACGGGGATGAATCCGCAGCGCTGGAGGCCATTCGGATATATCGGAGCACGTTTGACTACGCTCATGGCAAGGACCCGCAGATTCTTGTAGCTCTGTCCGTGATCGTTGCCGATACGGAAGAGGAAGCGGCCGAACTGGCAGGATCGCTGAAGCTGGTGAAGATTCATCTAGCCAGCGGCAGAACGCTGACGCTGGGAACGAGGGAACAGGCGGAAGAATTCGGACGTCAGGCAGGTGAGCCGTACACGATCGAGGAGCAGGAGCCGTTCATCACCAAAGGGACGAAGGAAGCCGTGCGGGAGCAGCTGCTGCGGCTTCACCAGGCGTTGGGCATCGACGAAATCATCGTCACCACCAATGTTCAGCCCTTTGCCAAGCGCATCCGCTCATTCGAACTATTGAGCGAGACGCTGGCTGAAGTGCCCGCCGAGGCGTAATTTAATCGGCCATAGGTCCGTGACTACTTAGGAGGTTTGTAAATGCCAAGTCATACTTTATCCACAGATATAGATATCAACCGATTGATTGAGATCCGGCGCCATCTCCACCGGTTCCCTGAGCTGTCGAACGAGGAGTTCGAAACGACGCGACTGATCCGGGGGTGGCTGGAGGAAGCCGGAATACGGGTTGCGGAGTATCCGCTGGACACCGGCGTGATCGCCGAAGTAGGCGGGCTTCAAGAGGGGCCGATCATTGCGCTGCGCGCGGATATCGATGCCCTGCCGATCCAGGAAGAGACGGGTCTTCCGTTCGCCTCGACGATTCCCGGCAAAATGCATGCCTGCGGGCATGACTTTCATACGGCTGCCCTGATTGGGACGGCCTATGCCTTGAAGCAGCGTGAGCAGGAGCTGAGAGGAACCGTCAGGCTGATCTTTCAGCCGGCCGAAGAGAAGGCCAAGGGCGCAAAGCAGGTGATCGACAGCGGAGCGCTTGAAGGCGTGCAGGCCATCTTCGGCATGCATAACAAACCGGATCTGCCTGTCGGGACCATCGGTATCAAAGAAGGTCCGTTAATGGCCGCCGCGGACGGCTTCGTGGTGGAAGTGGCGGGAAAGGGGTCCCATGCGGCTGTACCCGAAGCGGGCTTGGATCCGATTGTGACCGCATCGCATATCATCACCGCGCTCCAGTCGATCGTAAGCCGGAATGTGGGCCCATTGAAGAGCGCCGTCATCAGTGTCACGAAGCTGCACAGCGGAACCGCGTGGAATGTCATTCCGGAGAAAGCGCTGCTGGAAGGGACCATTCGCACCTTCGACGATGACATACGGCTACAGGTACTTGAACGTTTCAGCCAGGTGGTTCAAGGCGTTGCGGCAGCTTTCGGAACGACAGCTGCCGTACGCTGGATCGAGGGGCCGCCGCCGGTGCATAACGATGGCGAGCTGGCAGAGCTCGGTCGTGCGGCCGCCGCCGACACGGGCTACGAAGCAGTGATACCGGTTCCTTCGCCGGCCGGGGAGGATTTTGCGGTGTATCAACGTGAAGTTCCCGGACTGTTTGTCTTCATGGGGACAGCGGGTACGCAGGAGTGGCATCATCCGGCCTTTGATCTGGATGAGCGGGCGATTCCGGTCAGCGTCGATTTCTTCACGGAACTGGCTGTGCAGGCACTTCAGTATCACGATTCCGGCAGGGAGACTTCGCGATAACAGGAGCTATTCTTATCGTCACACACAGACATCCATTTTTAAGTTTGTATTGGAGGAGATCGAATGAGTGAGATTCAGATCGAAGCTTTCGTAAATACGCATGCACAGTTGCTTGCGGCTGTCGCCGGCCTAAGCGAGGATCAACTGCAATGGAAGCAGGCACCGAACATATGGAGCGTGCAGGAGGTACTGTCCCATTTGGTGGATCACAGTATCGTGATCTCGTTTCGGATTCGGGATATTCTGGCCGGTACGACCTCGCAGCTGCCCGCATTTAATCAGGATGCCTGGGTCAGCGGTCAATATTCGAACGAAGGCAAAGCAGCCGATATTTTGGAGGCATTCCAGGGACTGCTGCATTACAACAGCTTGCTGCTTCGCCGTTTGAACGCTGTCGATGCAACCAAAACCGGCATAAATTTCAAAGGCGATACCGTCAGCGTCTCGGATATCGTCAGCGGGTTTGCCCGACACGTACAGAATCATCTCGGACAGATCGAACGCATTAAACTGGCTGCCGCTCCTGTGTGAGCGAAAGGGCGTTATTATCGATAAGGAGGAATGGAATATGGCAAAGCAAAGACAATTGAAACTGGGGGCGCTCCTGCATGGTGTAGGAGGAGGAACCTCCATGTGGCGGCATCCGGATGCGCAGCCGGATGCAAGCGTGAATTTTGAACTGTATAAGCAGTGGGTTCAGAAAGCGGAAGCGGGCAAGTTCGATCTGATCTTTATCGCGGACGGCTTGTATATCAATGAGAAATCGATACCGCATTTTCTGAACCGCTTTGAGCCGATCTCTATTCTGAGCGCCCTGGCAGCCGTCAGCACCAACATCGGTCTTGTCGGTACGTTATCGACCTCGTACAGCGAGCCGTTTACCGTTGCCCGTCAATTCGGGTCCCTTGATAAGATCAGCGACGGACGTGCCGGCTGGAACATCGTCACCTCTCCGCTGGAGGGCTCCGCCCTCAATTACGGCAAGAAGGAGCACCCGGAACATGATAAGCGATACCGAATCGCGACGGAGTATCTGGAGGTTGCCCGAGGTCTGTGGGATTCCTGGGAGGACGATGCTTTCGTGCGGAATAAGGAGACGGGCGTATTCTTCGATCCTGAGAAGCTGCACACGCTGAATCACGAAGGCGAGTTCTTCTCCGTGAAAGGACCGCTGAATATCGCCCGTTCCAAGCAGGGGCAGCCGGTCATCTTTCAAGCGGGTGCGTCAGAGGTTGGCAAGAATTATGCTTCCAAGGAAGCCGATGCGGTATTCACCGGGCATGAGCGTGTGGAAGATGCGGTAGCCTTTTATCAGGACGTTAAATCGCGTGCAGCCGGATTCGGTCGAAATCCGGATGAAGTATTGATCTTCCCAGGCATCGGGCCGATTATCGGCAATACCCCGGAGGAAGCCGAGCGCAAATATCAGGAAGCGGCAAGTCTGGTGACCATCGAGAATGCCTTGAATTATCTCGGCCGCTTCTTCGAACATCACGACTTCTCCCAATACCCGCTGGATGAGCCATTCCCTGAGCTGGGCGACCTGGGCAGGAACAGCTTCCAGAGCGGTACCGACAAAATCAAACGGGATGCCAAGGAGAAGGGACTCACGCTTCGTCAAGTGGCGCTGCAGTCGGCCACGCCCCGCGGCGGTTTTATCGGCACCCCGGAGCAGGTGGCAGACAAGATTCAGGCCTGGTTTGAGGCGGGTGCGGCAGATGGCTTCATGATTACCGCGGCCGTGCCGAACGGACTAGAGGATTTTGTGGACCTGGTCGTGCCGATTCTGCAGGAGAGAGGCATTTACAGAACGGAGTATGAGAGCGACACGCTGCGCGGCAATTTGGGATTGCCCGTGCCCCTGAATCGCTACAGCAAGGATCAGGCAGTTGCTGCCCGTTCCTAAGAGGGAATGAAGAGCATTTACAAATAAGGAGGAAGACCAGCTATGACGAAAATTGCATTTATAGCCGGAAGCCCGACACAAGGGTCTCGTTTGTTCGGATTGACGCAGTACTTAGAGGACCGTCTGGTCATTGCCGGCTACGAGATCGAATTTATCTCGGCAGCCGATCTACCCGCGGAGGACTTGCTGCGGGCCGATTTCAACAGTCCGGCCATCAAGCAGGCCATCGCGGCAGTTGAAGGTGCCGCTGCCGTAATCATTGCAAGCCCGGTGTACAAGGCTTCCTATTCGGGAGCGCTGAAGACGATTCTGGACCTGCTTCCCCAAAAAGGCCTGCAGGGCAAAGTCGTGCTCCCGCTCTTTATCGGAGGCACCATCGCACATCTGCTTGCCGTGGATTATGCGCTGAAACCGGTGGTATCTGCACTTGGAGGGACCAACATTCTCGGAGGCGTCTTTGCTGTAGATCAGTGGGTCACCCGCCTGGAGTTGGGCGGTTACGATATCACGGAGCAACTGAGAGAACGCCTGGATGATGCGCTGAATGATCTGTATACAGAGCTGGCTCGTTATGCATCGGATGTGCCGACAGAACGGCAGGAGCAGGCTGTCTAACGCCTGGACCCCAAAGGCAGAACCGTCATCGTCAGATGCTGCAGCAACCACGATCCTAACCGTGGATCGTGGTTTTTGTGCTGCCATTATCACCACGGTATAAAGGTTCTAATAGAGAATCGAAAAGCGAGGATAGAACTTCTCTATATGATCTTGTAGATGGGAAAGCAGGGTGGTAGAGTTATCAACAACTTAATTCCGACTATACTCATGGGAAAGGTTTAATCAAGGCATAGCAAGGGGATCTTCCAGTTTCAAAATCAATGGTAAAGGTGGAGTGGAACATGGGTAGAGATAGAAAGCTTCGATTGGGAGCTTCCATTCATGGAGTGGGCAGCAGTCACACTGCATGGAGGCATCCGCGGATTCCTTCGGATGCCAGCGTCAGTATTCCTTTTTATACGGGACAGGCGCTGAAGGCTGAAGAAGGCAAGTTTGATTTTGTATTTGTGGCGGACGGTCTGTATATCAACGACAAATCGATACCGCATTTTCTAAATCGCTTTGAACCGATTACGATCTTGTCGGCGCTGGGTGCGGTCACTTCAAGGATCGGGCTGGTCGGAACCCTTTCGACTTCATACAGCGAACCATTCACGGTTGCCCGGCAGTTCGCGTCAATCGATCACATTAGCGGAGGTAGAGCCGGATGGAACGTAGTCACCTCTCCACTGGAAGGAACCGCCCTGAATTTCGGGCGTCACAGACATCCGTCGCATCCTGAGCGCTACCGGATCGCCGAAGAATATCTGGACGTGGTGAAGGGGCTGTGGGATTCATGGGAGGACGATGCCTTTATCCGTGATAAGGCGAGCGGCGTATTCTTCGATCCTGCCAAGCTGCACCGGCTGAACCATGAAGGCGAGCATTTCTCCGTGCAAGGACCGCTTAACATTGCTCGTTCCAGACAAGGGCAGCCGGTCGTATTTCAAGCCGGGTCGTCCGACAGTGGCCGGTCCCTGGCAGCCAAAACCGCGGATGCGGTCTTTACCGGCCCGGATTCGATCGAGGAAGCGAAGTCGTTCTACAAGGATGTGAAGAGGCGAGCCGCGGAATACGGCCGTTCACAAGACGACATTCTGATCTTTCCGGGGATTGGGCCGATTGTGGGCGCAACCGAGGAAGAGGCAGAGCGGAAATACCGCGAGATTGCGGAGCTGGTCACACCGGAGAAGGCGCTTGAATACCTGGGGCGTTACTTTGAACACCATGACTTCTCCCAGTATCCGCTTGACGAGCCGTTCCCCGATCTGGGCGATTTCGGTTCGAACAGCTTCCGCAGCACCACGGACCGCATCAAGCAGCGGGCGAAGGAACAGAACCTTACGCTGCGCCAAGTGGCGCTGCAGGAAGCTACGCCAAGAACGGTGTTCATCGGCACGCCGGAGAGGGTGGCCGATCTCCTGCAGCAGTGGTTCGAAGAGGAAGCTGCCGACGGGTTCATCATTGGCGCAAGCGTACCGGGCGGTTTAGATGACTTCGTGGACCTGGTTGTGCCGATTCTGAGGGAACGCGGATTGTTCCGAACCGAGTACGAGGAGGACACCCTGCGAGGAAATCTCGGCATTCCCGTTCCGGTCAATCGCTATACCCGGGAACCATTACAAACATAATTCGGATGTGGAGGGAGTCGTTATGGATATGAGAAGCCATGCTCGAAATCGAAGAAAGTCGGTTACCGCTGCTGTTCTGGGGATGATGCTCCTGCTGTCCGCTTGCGGAGGGCAGCAAGCCTCTTCAGGGAATACAACAGCCGCCGGAACGCTAGTCGCCACGCAAGGCGTGCCTGCTCAGGGAGGAGAGCTCAGTTTTGCCCTTGCAACATCGCCTGACACGCTGGATCCGCACCGCAGCGGGCTAGCGGTATCGGTTCGCGTCATTCGCACGATTCACGACAGCCTGGTCGTGCAACTGCCAGACCATACGATCAAGCCATGGCTGGCGACGGAGTGGGAAATCTCGGAGGATGGGCTCAGCTATACGTTCAAGCTGCGGGAGGACGTGAGGTTCCATGACGGTACCCCGTTTAATGCGGAAGCAGTGAAATATAACTTTGACCGGATTTTGGATCCGGCCACGAAAGCGTCCAATGCAGCAGCACTGCTTCAGCCTTATCAATCCTCGGAAGTCCTGGACGAGTATACAGTCAAGCTGAATCTGGCAACGCCGTCCAGAGCTTTCCTCGGTAATCTGAGCCAAGCGCTGCTCGGCATTGTCTCCCCGACGGCCGCACAGCAATACGGCGATCAGCTAGGTCAGCAACCTGTGGGCACAGGTCCGTTCAAGTTCGTGAAATGGGAGGAGAACGCAGGGATTCAGGTGGAGCGCAATCCAGACTACAAGTGGGCGCCGGAACTGGTGACCAATCAGGGAGCGCCTTATTTGGACGGGATCGATTTCAGAATCGTACCGGAGGAAGCCACACGGATCGGCAGCGTTCAGAGTAAGCAGGTGCTTGCCGCGGAGACGGTACCGCCGCAAAATATTTTGACATTGGAGAAGGACCCGAACTTCCAGCTGCTGCAGACGAACACCGTTGGATTGCCTTATACGCTTTTTTTTAATAAGGATCGCGAACCATGGAATGAGCTGAAAGCCCGGCAGGCCGTCCAGCTCGCGGTGGATGTGGATACGATCGTCAAGACGTTGTATTTGGGCACCTACGAGCGTGCCTGGTCTCCGCTGACGCCGGGAACATTCGGTTATGACGCATCGCTTGAGCAAGCGATTAAGCCTGATATCCCGAAGGCCAATCAGTTGCTGGATGAGCTGGGATGGGTGAGGGGAGAAGACGGTATTCGGGCCAAGGACGGCAAGAAGCTTGCGCTTCATTATGTGGACGGCACCCCGAACCGGGAGAAGCGCAATGATATTGCGGTGATGATTCAGCAGCAGCTGAAGCAGATCGGCATCGCCGTCGAGGTCGAGATCACGAAGGATATTCGCACGGTGGTGTATACCAACGGCAACTATGACTTGTATGGCAACAGCCAGGTGAACTCGGACCCGAACGCACTCTACTCGTTCTATCACTCTTACGATCCGAAAGGCCAGGCCAGTCTGTCCAGGCTGAACGAGCCGGAAGTGGATCAATGGCTTGAACAGGGGCGGGTGGAGAAGGACGACGAGAAACGTGCAGAGCTGTATAAGCAGGTGCAGCAATATATCATCGAACATGCCATCATCCTTCCGATTTATGTGTTTCCATATACGGTGGCAGCATCGAATTCGGTTCAAGGCGTGTTGTTCGATTCGCTGGGCTACCCATTATTTAATGATGTGTCTCTACAAAAATAACAGAAGGGGAAGGGGGCTTGAAGGCGTATGGCTAGGACGTTGATCGAACGGGTGCTGACTTCTCTGCTCGTCATTGTCGGTTCGCTCGTTCTGGTGTTCTCCATTCTCTATGTTCTTCCCGGGGACCCCACGGATAATATGGTGGACCCCTCCATGGCAACCCCGGAGGTGATCGCGAACCTGAGGCACCAACTTGGGGTAGATCAACCCTTTCATATTCAGTTCCTGCGTTATTTCGGCAGCATTATTCAAGGCGATTTCGGTACATCGCTCATCAATTCCGATCCGGTGCTGCCGAAGATCGTGAAGAGCTTCCCGGCAACCCTTGCACTGACGGCCGCTAGCTCCCTGGTCTCGATCATCGTCGGTATTTTGCTTGGGGTATTGTCCGCCATTCACCGGAACAAGGCGATTGATATCATCGCCCGGATCGTCGGTTTATTCGGGATATCGATGCCCACCTTCTGGTCAGGCATCCTGCTGATTCTGATCTTCTCGATTACACTCGGCTGGTTCCCGGCGATGGGCTCGGATGGTTGGAAGACGCTGGTGCTGCCGGCTCTGGCGCTCGGCACGGTTGGAGCGGGCTTCATCGTACGCATGGTTCGTAACAGCATGCTGGATGTGATCAGCGAACCGTTCATGGTTACTTTACGCTCCAAGGGTCTTGCGGAGCGGGCAGTGATGTACCGGCATGCGCTGCGCAATGCTTTAATTCCGGCAGTGACCATGATCGGCATGTTAATCGGCGAGATGCTGGCCGGCACGGTTGTCATTGAGACCGTATTTTCCCGGCAAGGGATCGGGAGGATTATCGCGGACGCCATCATGGCCAAGGATCTGCCGGTCGTTCAAGGCGTCATTCTTTTTTCCGCGATCATCTACGTGATTGTGAACCTGCTCGTGGATATTTCCTATACATTTATTGATCCGCGTGTCAGACGTTCGGCTTAAACAAGAGGAGGGAATAATATGAGAGAGGTGGTATCCGCCAAAACGGTTTGGCGTGAACGAAGGTTGATGTCCCCGGCTGCGCGCCGGATCCGCCGGTTCTCGGCGAATGATTGGTTTCTGTACGCCGCAGGCTGGTCGTTCTGTTTATTGCAGCTTGCGCCATCGTACCGCAGTGGATCGCGCCTTATGCCCCGACGGATATGCTGACAGACCGTATTATGCAGGCACCGAGTGCGGCCCATATATTCGGTACCGATTATTTTGGCAGGGATATCTTCAGCGTGGTCGTTCATGGAAGCCGGGATTCGCTCTTTATCGGCTTTGCCTCTGTGCTCGTTGGCGGGCTGATCGGCGGGACAGTCGGTGCATTGTCCGGATATGCCGGGGGCTGGGTGGATACCGTCATGATGCGGTTGAATGACATTCTGATGACCATACCGGGCATCCTGCTTGCGCTCGCCATTGCCGGCGCCCTCGGACCGAGTCTGTTCAATATTGTGCTGGCGGTGGCGGTCTCCGCCATACCGGGTTATGCCCGCGTGATGCGGGCTCAGATTATGAGCATCAAGAACCGTACCTTCGTGAAGGCTGCTGGGTCCATCGGCGTTTCGCCGCTGCGTGTTTTTTGGGATCATGTACTGCCGAACAGCCTATCTCCCTTGCTGGTTATGGCAACCATCGGCATCGGTACTTCCATTCTGACGGGGGCGGGGCTGAGCTTCCTTGGCCTGGGCGTACTCCGCGAAGTACCGGACTGGGGGACGCTGCTCTCCCAAGGCAGGGGATATTTGACCGTCGCATGGTGGATGTGTACTTTTCCAGGGCTGGCGATTACGGTATTCGTGCTGTCCGTCAATATCATTGGGGACCGTCTGAGAGATCATCTCGATCCGAAGAAAATCACGCAGCCATAGGAGGGCATATATGGGTAATTTACTGGATATTCAGCAGCTGTCCGTTGATTTCAGAACCCAGCGAGGGACGATCCAGGCCATCCGGGATGTGACGCTTGCGATTGGGGCAGGAGAAACGGTATGTCTGGTCGGCGAGTCTGGGAGCGGCAAGACAGTAACGTCCAAAGCCATTATGCGCCTGATTGATCATGAGCAGGGTCAGATTACAGGTGGAAGCTTGACGCTTGGCGGGACGGATCTTACCGGCTTGACCGAGGCCGAGCTGAGACGATATCGGGGGAAAAAAATGGCGATGGTATTTCAAGAGCCCATGGCGGCCTTCGATCCGGTCTTTACCATTGGACAGCAGATTCAGGAAACCATTCTGCAGCATGAGCGGGTATCCAAGCGGGAAGCGCGGGATCGGGCCGCCAGCCTGCTTGCACGGGTAGGCATCCCCGAGCCGGAGCTGCGGCTGAAGCAGTATCCGGGGGAATTGTCCGGCGGGATGCTGCAAAGGGCGATGATCGCGATGGCGTTGTCCTGCGGACCGGACCTTCTGATCGCGGACGAACCGACAACCGCGCTCGATGTCACGATACAAGCTCAGATCTTGCGTCTGCTGAAGGATCTGCAGCATGAATTCGGCATGTCCATCCTGTTGATAACGCATGATCTGAGCATCGCAGCTGACATGGCGGACCGGATCGTGGTGATGTATGCGGGGGAGATCGTTGAAGAAGCGCCTGCGGCTGAACTGTTTACGCTTCCCCGGCATCCCTATACGCGCGGACTGCTTCGTTCGGTAGCCACCCTCGATACGGTTCGTGGGTCCAAGCTTCATTCGATTGAAGGATCCATTCCGAATCTGGCTGCGCTGCCTGAGGGCTGCCGCTTTCATCCGCGCTGCCCCTTTGCGAGCAAGCGGTGCTCGCAGGAGGTGCCGTCCTTGTTGGGCGATGAAGGGAGGAAGGCGGCTTGCTGGCATTCGGAGGAGCTGGTGCAGAGGACGGACTGGCTTGCCGCCGGAGCGGCGGCTGTATCCGAAGCTGCTCCGGGTGAAGCATCACAAGCATTATCGGCTGATGCTGACCTTGGCGTGGCGGATACGAACACGAAGAATGTCTTGCTCGGAGAAGATCCTGAAGTGCTGTTTGCCGTAGAGAATCTGCGGAAATATTACCCCGTGCAAGGAGGAGGCTTCGGGGCTAGAAGGCAGATCCGGGCCGTGGATGACGTAACCTTCACGATTCGGAGGAGAGAAACCTTCGGGCTCGTCGGTGAATCGGGCAGCGGCAAATCCACGCTGGGCCGCGTGCTGCTGCAGATGGAGCGGGCAACGGAGGGCCGGGTTCTGTTCGAAGGAGAGGATCTGACGAAGCTTGGAGGGAAAAAATTGCGCCAGGCCCGTCGCCATATGCAGACGATATTCCAGGACCCTTACGGATCGCTTGATCCCCGCTGGAAGATCGGGGACAGTATTGCAGAACCGCTCTTGGCTCACCGTCATCTGCCTGCATCGGCCGTGCAGGAGCGCGTCCATGAGCTGCTCGGTCTGGTCGGGCTTGACCCATCCTGGGGGGAGCGGTATCCCCATGAATTCTCCGGCGGGCAGCGACAACGTATCGGCATTGCCAGAGCCATTGCGCTGAATCCTCTGTTTATCCTGCAGATGAAGCCGTATCTGCCTGGATGTGTCGGTTCAGGCGCAGATTATGAATCTGTTGCAGGACTTGCAGCAGAAGCTTGGGCTTACCTATCTGTTCATTGCTCACGGGCTGCAAGCCGTTCGTCATCTGTCCGACCGGATCGGCGTGATGTATCTCGGGAAGCTGGTGGAGATTGCGCCGAGCGAATCTTTGTTCTTGAGCCCGGCCCATCCGTATACGCGGGCGTTGATCGATTCCATACCACAGAGGTCCCCTGGCGGAGGCCAGTCGACGGGCGGCATTGAAGGAGAAATTCCGTCTCCGGCGAACCCGCCTCCAGGCTGTCGGTTCCATACCCGCTGCCCGCTGGCAACCTCGCGCTGCCGTGAAGAGGAGCCGGAGCTGCTGCTTCTGGATAACGGTCATCATGCAGCCTGCCATTATCCGCTGTGAGCACAAAAGCGGCAGTGTCCCTTGGGAGGTTAAGACATGTCAATTAATAAGGGCCGCCTTAGGGTGAATAACGACGGCGGGGGACAGGCGGATGAGCTCCCTTTCTGGCCGGTCCTGATTACGTTATTTCTTGGTTCCTTTGTCGGCATGTACCATGTCGTCTCCCTCAATGTGTCCCTCCCGGGTTTCATGGCATATTCGATGCTGAGCTGCGCACGGTACAGTGGATCATTACCGGCTTCTCGCTTGCCTGCGGCATGATTACGCCGGTGAGCGGATACCTCATCGATCGTTTTGGAGGGAAGTCGATGTTCTTGCTGTCTCTTGCGGGAATCACGATAGGCTCCGTTCTGTGCGCGCTCTCGTGGAACATTTATGCACTCATCGGGTTTCGCATGGTACAAGGCTTGTTCTGCGGGCTGATCCAGCCCATCTCGCTCACGATGATCTACCGGACGCTGCCGCGAGAAAGACAACCGTTTGCGGTTAGTGTGTGGTCATTCTCGACGGTTCTGGGTACTGCCATCGGCCCTTCGCTTAGCGGCTGGTTCCAGCAGCATGATTGGCATCTGATCTTTCTGGTCACGGTGCCGATCGGAGCAGCAGCTTGGATCGCTGCCTTGATACTGCTTCCATCGAGGTTTACCCTGGTTCGCAAACGGCTGGATACAGCGGGCCTTGTACTGGCAACGGTAGGGAGTCTATCCTTACTGTTGCTCTTTGGCAATCTACATGCTTGGGGTATGGAATCTCCACTAACATGGGGATGTTTGATCATAAGCATTCTAAGTGCAATCATGTTTGTCCGGGTTGAACTACGGAAGCGGGAACCGCTTCTGAATCTAAGATTATTCCGCAATATAACCTTTACGATCAGCTTGGCCGTCTCGCTCATTCTAACCTTTGCACTCTATTCCGGTGTCTATTTCATTCCGTTGTTTCTCGAGGAAATTCAGGGTCTGTCTCCCTTCCAGGTCGGATTGCTGTTCCTTCCGGCAGCAGCGTGCCTCACGATCGCTACCTTCCTGTCAGGAAGGTGGTACACCTCATGGGGACCGGCGATCCTTATCGCGCTCGGCAGCCTGATCCTGTTCGTCACGACCTTCCGATTCAGCAAGCTTCATATGGAAACGACGCTGATCTCCGTCATGATCTGGATGTGCATCCGTAACGTCGGCTCCGGGCTGGCTATTTCCCCGGCAACAAGTGCAGCAATGGCAGCGGTCACGGAGCAGGAATCGGGCCATGCATCCGCGCTGCTGAACTGGCTGCGGCAGGTATTCAGCTCGATTTCGCTCGGCATGTTCACGTCCCTGTTCTATGCACGGATGAATGTGCATGAGAGCCGGCTGTCTAACGGGGGCCCCGGTGAAAGCGCGGAGTGGTTGCATAGGATGGTCTACACGCGGAGCATCGATGATGTTTTTCTCATGGCGAGCGGGCTGGTTGCATTGGCCATACCTTTGGCTTTACTCCTTCGGCGAAGACGGCCAGCGGCAGAATTATCCGGCAGCTCGACCATACAAGAGTCATCGGCATAGCTGGTGCAGTACCATATATAGAAAGGGATGCTTCGCTCTGGCCGTAGGTGGCAGAGTGAAGCATCCCTTTCTAAGGTACAATCTATACCATTGTCAATTCCGGTGGAGGTGCTGCTTCTGCTGTTTCCGGCTGGGCAGCCGAGGGCCGACGCATACCTTTCCCGTGCGGGACGCACATTGGGGTTCCATACAGGGGGTCGGGATGATTTCGCATGGCAGCTGAAAGACGTTCTGCATCAGCTCGGGACTGATGATATCCCCCGGGTTTCCTTTTGCCTGGATGTTCCCGTCCCGTATGGCAACGATATGATCCGCATAACGGCAAGCCAGATTAATGTCATGCAGCACCATGACGATGGTCCGTTGTTCCTGAACGTTTAGATCGTATAATAAATCCAGCACTTCGATCTGATGCGTCAAATCCAGATAAGTGGTCGGTTCATCCAGCAGAATGATCGGCGTCTCCTGTGCCAGCGTCATCGCGATCCAGGCGCGTTGGCGTTGGCCGCCGGAGAGGGAGTCGACGGTTCGATCTGCCAATTCGGACAGTCCAGTCGATGCGAGGGCCGCAGTAACCGCCATTTCGTCCTCGCGTGACCATTGGCGCAACCAGCTCTGGTAAGGATAGCGTCCTTGCTTCACCAGCTGCGTCACCGTTAAGCCTTCCGGCGCGGTAGGTCCTTGAGGCAAAATAGCGAGCTTGCGGGCGACATCTTTCGTGGACAAGCTTGCGATGTCGGCCCCGTCCAGCACAACCGAACCGCGCTGAGGCTTCAGCAGCCTGGCCATCGAGCGCAGCAGGGTGGATTTGCCGCAACCGTTGCTGCCGATAAAGACGGTAATCTTGCCGATCGGCACCGTCACATCCAAATTTTCGAAGATAAAGTCTCCTCCATACGACAGCCCCAATCCCTTGGCTTCCAGCGTGTTCATGACGCCAGCTCCTTTCAGTCCTAGAATTTATTCCGGTTACGGTACAGCAAGTAGAGGAAGAACGGCGCGCCGATAGCCGCGGTGAATACGCCAGCTGGCACGTCACGCGGCAGAAACGCCGTCCGTGCTATCAAATCCGCGACAAGCAGCAGGATCGCACCGATTAGTGCGCTGACCGGCAGCACGCTGCCGAAGGATGGCCCCACCAGCCTGCGGGCCATATGTGGTGCCATTAGACCGATGAAGGCAATGGCCCCGCCGATCGAGATTGCAGCACCGGCGAGGGCTACACTGAGTCCGATCAGAATCAGCCGCTGCTTCTGAACCTGGGCACCTGCGCTGCTGGCAACGTCATCGCCCAATGCCTGGATGTTCACGTTGCGGGCTTGCAGCCAAGTAAGTGGTAGAAGAACGGCTACCCAAGGCAGTAAAGTCAATACGTCCTTGTCCCAGGACATGCCGTAAATGCTGCCAGCCATGAAGGTAAGCGAACGGTCGGCCAACTGCAGCGGTCCGGATATGATCAACATATAGGAGATCGATTTGATCGCGGCGGATACGCCGATACCGATCAAAACGAGCCGCAGCGGCGATACGCCGTTCTTCCAGGCGAGTATATACAAAAGTGCAGTAATGATGAATGCTCCAAAGATGGCGAACAACGGCATCCAGTGGATAGATACGGTGCCTGTGAACAAGAAGATGAACAGAACGGCTCCGAGCGATGCGCCCTCGGTGATGCCAATGACATCGGGGGAGGCAAGGGGGTTACGGATAACGCCTTGCAGAATAGCCCCAGCCACTGCGAGCGAAGCACCAATTAATACCGCGATTACGATGCGGGGCAGCCTCAATTGCATGACGATCACTTGCTCCATGGGCGGCGCGTTGCCGAACAAGGCCTGGATGACATGCAGCGGCGAGACGGGCTGGCTTCCAATCCCCGTGCTTATGATCATGGCGGCGATACATAGCACGAACAGGATCAGACTTACCCATAACGTTCTCCTCTCGAGCAAGACCGAGACTTTGGCGTTCGGCGAACGAAATATGCGGTGTTTACTCATTAGGCTCGCCTTCCTTTCCTGGCTATGTAGACGAAGAACGGCACGCCGATGATTGCGGTCATTACGCCAACAGGAACTTCCTTCGGCATGGCAATGTATCTGGAGCCGAGATCGGCCGTCACCAGCAGGAGTGCACCCAGCACCGCGCTGTAAGGCAGAATCCAACGATAATCATTTCCTATTAGATACCGAACGATATGTGGGATTATAATCCCGACGAATGCGATAGGTCCCGCTGCTGCGACCGAGCCTCCGGCCAGTAATATGACGGCTGCGGCCGCAAATAACTTGATGAGGGCTGTCTTTTGCCCAAGGCTCTGGGCGATGTCGTCTCCCATGGAAAGGGCGTTCAGATGACGTCCGAGCACAAGTGCAGTCAGCATGCCTACGGCCATATACGGCCATACGGCCGTCAGTTGGTTCATATCTCGTCCGGCTACCGAGCCGACCAGCCATACCAGTACCTGGTCGAACATTTTACCGTCGGAGAGCATTAATCCCTGTGTAAGGGAATGGAAAAAAGCGGCCATGGAGGCACCGGCGAGGGTGATTTTTACCGGCGTCATGCCGTCTCTGCCGATGCTGCCAAGCAGGAATACGATACCGCCGCTAACGGCGGCTCCGATTAGTGCAACCCAGGTCAGGGACTGCAGTCCGCTGATTCCGAGCCAGCCCGACGCCATGATAATGAAGAAGGCTGCACCGGAATTCACGCCCAGCGTGCTGGGCGATGCAATAGGATTGCGTGTGATGACCTGCATGAGCGCACCTGCAACAGCCAGACATGCTCCTACAGCTAAGGCAATGAGCGCCCGTGGCAGTCTTGCCGTGAGGATGATCAGATGCTCATTGCTACCATTAAACTGCACGAATGAGTTCCATACCTCGCGCAGGGGGATGTTCGTTACTCCGAATGCGATGCTGCACATGACTGCGGCGGCCAGTGCCAATAGCGATATCAATAGTCCGAATACACGCATATATACTCACTTTCTTAATCTCATAAATAATTAAGTTCATATGAATTTTAGGTGAAGAGAACCACTTCTGTCAATGAACTTGATAATCATTCTCATAATTATATTGATATTTTCTGCACAAACCATTATAGTTTTGTATCAGTGATTGATAATGATTTTCAAATAGATGTGCAGAGCACAAGGGGGATATACATAGGAATGGCAACAGGAATGGCAAAGAAACCAACAAGAAGCCTGAAGTGGAGTTTGCTGGCTCTCATCATGATCGTGATTCTTGCGGGGTGTGGAGCAAGTCCGACGCAAGAAAATGAAAACAATGCCAGTGGCAGTGATAATAATAACGGTAGCGCAGCTAGCGATTCATATGAGGTTACGCATGCAATGGGTACGGAAACGATCAAGGGAACACCTCAAAAGGTTGTAGTCCTCACGAATGAAGGAACCGAGGCGCTCCTGGCATTGGGTGTGAAGCCGGTAGGTGCCGTTAGATCGTGGACCGGTGATCCGTGGTACGCCCACATTCAAGACCAGATGGAAGGCGTTACGGTTGTCGGGGAAGAGAGCCAGCCAAACATCGAGCTGATTGCCGGCCTTCAGCCGGACCTGATTATCGGCAACAAGATGCGCCAGGAGAAAGTATTTGATCAATTGAAGGCAATTGCTCCGACCGTTTTTGCCGAGGATCTTCGTGGCGAGTGGCAGAACAATTTTGAGCTGTATGCCAAGGCACTGAACAAGGTATCTGAAGGCGAAGAACTCCTCGCCACTTACGATCAGCGAATAGTGGATTTCAAAGAGAAGGCGGGAAGCAAGCTGGACGAGACCGTCTCGGTTGTCCGTTTCATGGCTGGTAAGACACGCGTGTACCATACCAATACGTTCTCCGGTGTGATTTTCGATCAGATCGGGATCGCCCGTAATGAGATGACGAAGAACGCTAAAGATCATTTCGTTGACGAGATTACGAAGGAACGACTTCCGGAAGCGGATGCCGACAGACTATTCTACTTCACGTATGAGACAGGGGATGGCGGCGCCAATCAGACCGAGCAGGAGTGGGTTAACGATCCGCTATGGAAGAACCTGAACGTGGTCAAGAACGGTCAAGCCCATAAAGTAGACGATGCCATCTGGAATACGGCAGGCGGTATTCTGGCGGCTAACCTGATGCTGGATCAGCTGCAGGAGCATTACGGCATCGAGTAATCGATGAGGACGAAAGCGAAGGCACGCTAGGAAAAATGAAAAAGGAGTCTCCCAATTGATCTCAGATCATTTGCGGGAGGGCTCCTTTTTTTTGTTGATGGGATACTCCGGCGACTTAGGTCATCGCTTGATGAACTCTGTTTCTCGGGCATGCAGTTCCATTTACTCGGGGAGAAGGGGCTAACAGCAATTTCATCAAATTGGAAAAATGGATATTGTAAACGCGCATTTTGCGTGATAGAATGACAACAAATGAGCGTTATTGAGCATAATATTAATATAAATAAACATTAATGATCCGATAATTGCTTGTTTATGGATGCTTATAAGTTGAATCTCTTTAGCCATTCCTTGAAAGAAAGGCAAGGCTGGAGTTCAAATAAATCTCAGCTTAATGACTGGAGGTGTGTTTACTGTTGAAAACAGAGAGCAGTCCATCTGCAAAAATACGCTCGCGCACGTATACGCTGACAGATCCTCATGCCGTTAAGGACGAATGGGCTGAGCGCGAGGTAAGGGACGGTTGGGTTGCGGTGGAACCGACGCTTGCAAGCATATGCCACGCCGATTTGAGGTACTTCGGCGGTCAACGCCGACCGGAAATGCTGGAGAAGAAACTGCCTATGGCGCTTCTGCATGAAGGTATCGGGATCGTGAAGGAATCTCATGCGCAGTCCCGGGTGCTTGGTGAGAGGGTGGCCATTGTCCCGTATGTACCGGGATATCTCATGCAAGGAGTAGAGCCGGCTGAATGCTGCGACGCTTGTAGCGGCAACATCCCTGCGAACTATTGCGCCAACAGCAAATTCCTTGGCAGCGGGTATGACGGTATCGCACAGAGCAGGGTAGTCGTTCCGCAGGAGAATGCGATTCCGATCCCGGATCATGTGCCTGACGAGATCGCCGTGCTGGCAGAGTTGTGCAGCGTATCCTTTCGGGCGCTGCGCCGAGTGAAGGATAGGCTTGAGAATGCAACCGTCGCGGTATTCGGTGACGGACCTGTCGGATACATGACGGCCGCTGCGCTTCGTTACGGATTCGGGGTAGCCCCTGAGCGGCTGATCGTATTCGGTGCGGTGCCCGAGAAGTTGAAGCCGTTCTATTTTGCCGAGGCGAGACAGGTGCAGCAGTATGATTTTGCTGGAAGTTCGAAGGTGGATATCGTGGTGGAGTGTACAGGCGGGAAGTTTAGCGAGAGTGCGCTTAATCAAGGGATACAACTGCTGAAGCCCTGCGGAGATTTGATAGCACTGGGTGTGTCTGAGGAATTCGTTCCATTAAACACGAGAGACATTCTGGAGAAAGGAATCCGGATGTACGGCAGCAGCCGCAGCACGGCTTTGGATTTCCATGAAGTGCTGGAAGCGATGGGAAACGTGGAGTACCAGAGAGCATTGAGGCAGCTTGTGCCGGAGGAATATACGGTGGTGAGGAGGGCAGACGATTTCGTTGGCGCGATGGAATCTGCCCTGTCTCACCGAGATTGGAAGAAATCCTATCTCAACTTTTCATGGTAACACCGCAATGAAAAGTCATGATCCATTCTAGCATACCCATATAAGCAAGTTAAGTGCAGGCAGGACTTCGAACCCGGGGTCCTGTTTGTCGGTTATAGGCGCGAGTCGGTGTTGGTCTATCTATTGTTAGTATCTAATTTTAAATAACAAAGGAGTTTTGATGATGATTGAGAGGCTTGCGCACACGAATGAGATCATAATTGCGGCACATCGGGGGTGGAAATCCGCCTACCCGGAGAACACGTTACTTGCCTTCAGGAAAGCGCTGGAACGGGGCGCAGATATGTTGGAGTTGGATCTACGGCTTACGCGGGATCAAGAACTGGTCGTCATTCATGACCAGACGGTGGACCGGACAACGGACGGGACGGGGAATGTAGGCGACTATGCCTTGACGGAGTTGAAGCGGCTGGATGCAGGCGGATGGTTCGGACCAGAGTTTCAGGGGCTGGAAGTTCCGACATTTCGCGAATTCTGCGATCTGCTGACGGCTTATCCCGAGGTGCTGCTGAACGTGGAGATCAAGCCTGCGGCGAATGCAATAGAAGCCGCCGATCTGGCGATTGCGATGCTGAGAGATGACGGATACCTTGAGCGCTGCGTGTTTACCTGTTTCGATGCCAACGTGCTGACGCATATTCATGATACCTATTACCTTCCGACGCAAGGGTTTCCGGGCCAGTTAATGTCCAACTACGTTGCCGGACCAGAAGGGACGATGAGCAAGATGTGGGCGGTGGGCATCAGCATGAAGCTGCTTACACCCGAATTGGTTCAGAACTATCGCAAACAGGGGATTCTCCCTTGGAGCTATTGCCCGGATGAAGAAGAGCAAGTAAGATACGCGCTGGAATGCGGCACTACGACGATGACGGTGAATGATCTTCTGCCCGCGATGAAGGTCAGGGAGGAGGAGGAGAGGAAGATTTAAATGTCAACCTATACGAGTATGGTCCTCTCATGGTGAATTGAGGTATTCGAGATTATAAGTTGTTAAACGTAGGGTGCGAATGTATAGCTAACATGTTTTTGCTAGGAGGTTCGCACCAAATAAATCTCAATTATTTACAAATATAATCAAAACTCAATACGTTTTATCGTGATTTTACGTTTTCTATATGATAAATTGTTGTTTATAACCGATTTGAACAGATACCAGAGGTTAAAATCGGAGTCGCACCTTACTCAGGTGCGTGGATTGAAATGCTATCAATAGGAACAATATTTTTCATAACGCCTGTCGCACCTTACTCAGGTGCGTGGATTGAAATTTTACGTTTTTAGTTGTTATTTTTTTGAAACAAGTCGCACCTTACTCAGGTGCGTGGATTGAAATCAACTTCAACCGGGGCAAAACATACTCAAGTACGAGTCGCACCTTACTCAGGTGCGTGGATTGAAATATTTGTTCTCACCCCCTCCCGTTGAGTCATCAGCGTCGCACCTTACTCAGGTGCGTGGATTGAAATCTCAATAGAGGAAGGGGCGGCGTGGTTTGCTAGCCTGTCGCACCTTACTCAGGTGCGTGGATTGAAATATCCAATGGACCACCACACTCCGAACATGTCGCCGTCGCACCTTACTCAGGTGCGTGGATTGAAATTTGGCATGGTACGGATTAAGCGCCGATAACGAATGTCGCA
>NZ_BAZR01000038.1 GCF_001315105.1 Paenibacillus sp. JCM 10914
GTATTAGCCCAAAGGACGTTCCGCAATTAATCGCGCGGAACGTCCTTCTGAGTTATTAATATCTTTCTAGGATGAGTTGTGTCTTCAAGCCATCTTGAGGGAGCAGCCAGTCGTTCGTCTCCAATAGCGTCATCAATTCCGATCGCAGTTGGGAGGCAACCGCAACATCCTCCGTTTTAAAGGAGATTTCAATTAGATTCTCGGTACCTGTGCCCGCCGCGTTGCGGATCGGCCAGATTTCAAAGCTCATCTTCTGTCCATGCCATGACCCTTCGTAACGGTAGAAGGTAAGCGGTCCATAGATACGTGACTGTGCCAGCTTGTGTTGTCCCCAATCCGGAGCAGACCATTTCTTGAGCTTACCGGGCAGCTTGTCCAGCAGCAAAGCCAAGGACTCCTGCTCGGATGGCAGCTGTGTGCCGGATGTGGTTGTATTTACCTTCTTCGTGTTGGAGAAACTCAGTGTCTGCTTGCCGTAACCCCAATCAATTTCGGCTTCGTAGTTATCATCCGAAGCATCAAAGCCTTCCTGATTCGCCAAGTTTAAAGCAGCGTTAACGTCCCCATTCACAATAGGGTAACGCTTCTTATAGGTAAGCTCATAGTTATTTTTATCTTCTTTTTTGCGAAAACGAACGTTCCAGCCTTCCGCATCCAACTCCAGTAGATCCGTATCATAATAAGCAACCCCGATCGCTTGAGGCACAGCCGCGAGTCCAAAGGTTTGCAGCACTTCTTGTCGCACTCCGCCCCCGGATTGGAGCACCTTCTCGGGCTTGGCCAGGAATTTCACTTCATAAGAAGGCACGGCATTACCAGCAGCTGAAACATCGTTGGTCTGTAATTCACTTCCAAGCATCGCGAAGCCCACCATCAAAGACAACGTCAACTGTTTCCAACTTTTCAACACAATCACTCCCATATCCTGGATTATTGGTTCATAGCTTACTTTAAGCTTTGAATAATAAGTGACTGTTAACGCGAAGGAGCAACTGTATCAAATATCCATCGAAATATTGAATGTGTGTATATATTTTCTAGCACCCATTGAACTTGAACGATCACGTCACAAGGTTTTGTTCCAATCGATGGCCCGCCTCCCTCAGTACCTCCTGAAAACGATGAATCTGAACCGAAGGCAGCCGATCCTGGTTATGAACACAGTATATATTCCGGGATGCTCGATGACCGGGAATGGGCATTACGTGGAGTGTTCCCTGTTCCTGTTCTCGCTGTACGGCCATGCGTGAAATAAAGGAAACATGCTCTCCGAATAATACGAGTTGTTTGATGGCCTCTAGCGAATCAAGCTCCACCGGGCTTCGCATATGCAGTCCATGTTGTTCCAGCCACTGGTCGGTGAGTTGCCTTGTGCTGGATTCCGTGCCGTGTAGGGCAAAGGGAGAGCGTACAATCTGCTCGGGCGAAACAGAATCCATGATGGTCAAGGGATGATCAGGAGAACTGATCAGGCTTAAATCATCCTTGCACAAGGATTCAGCCCGCAGACTTGGATTCGTAAAAGGACCCGATGAGATGATCCCCAGATCAATTTGGTGGCGACTTAGCATATCCCGAATAACCGAGGACGGCTTGACCGACAAAGAAATCCGTATACCCGGAAACTCTCGTGAGAAGGTACTTAATATGCCTGGGAGCAGGTAGGTGGCCGGGACATAACTGGCTCCAATGTGCAGCGTTCCGCGATATAAGCTGTCGTATTCGCGGACAACGCGCTCGGACTCCTTCGCGAGTGCGTTTATTTTTACGGCATAATGTAGCAGTGCTTGCCCTGCTTCAGTGAGAAAAGTCTTGCCATTCCTCGATTCGAATAAGGGTACCTGCCATTCTTCCTCCAACGACTTCATATGAAAGCTAACCGTGGGCTGCTTGATCCCCAGTATGTCCGCTACGCTGGTCATATGATGGTGACGATCGATTAACTCTACGATTTGCAGCTTCATGAGATTCATGCAGGCATCTCTCCTCTGATATCCATATTTATAGTCTCTATATAGATTTAATCTATGAGTATCAACAGAATTCAAAGAAAAAGTTAATTCTACGTTTACATTCATCTAATACAACGCTTAAACGAAAGCCTTACAATGAAAATAGCTTAAGAGAGGACAGGCAGGAGGATCAAAAAGTGGAGATTGAAATCAGGGGAATTCACAAGTCATTTGAGGGTACACCCGCGTTGCTTCCTACCGATCTAACACTGCGTCACGGTCAATTCACGACCTTGCTCGGCCCATCCGGCTGTGGTAAAACCACACTGCTGCGTATGATTGCCGGGTTGGAGCAGCCGGATGGAGGCGATATCTATGCGGCAGATCGTTGTATATACTCCGCACGCCAAAGGCTTGACGTCCCGGCGCATAAGCGTAATTTCGGGATGGTATTCCAGGATTTTGCGCTATGGCCACATATGACGGTATATGAGAATGTCACCTTCGGATTAAAAGCAGCGAAGCATAAAGCGGATCTCAGGCAAAAGGTAACCGAGGCGCTGGCCATGGTCCGATTGCAGGGGTTGGAAGATCGGTATCCGCATCAGCTGTCTGGCGGGCAACAGCAGCGAGTGGCTTTTGCCAGAGCAGTAGCGATCCGCCCGGCGCTCGTACTATTCGATGAGCCGCTAAGTGCTCTGGACGCCGTCCTTCGGGAAGAAATGCGAATCGAGATGATGTCGCTCGTGAAGGATATGGGGCTGACTGCGCTCTATGTTACACACGATCAAGTCGAGGCGATGTCGATGTCGGATGAAATCGTGGTCATGCGAAAAGGGGAAGTCCTGCAACGTGGAACACCGGAGACGATCTACGAAGCTCCAACCCACCCGTTTGTGGCCTCGTTTATTGGCAAGTCCAACTGGCTGGAGTCGCAACAGGCGCTGGTCAGACCAGAGCATGTAGCCTGGAGTCGAACGAATGCGGACGATTTAAGTTACCAGGCGACCGTCGTCAGTGTCAGCTATATAGGGGAGCGGTATGAAATTAGACTGCAAGTGGATGGTATGGACCCATGGACTGCTTACCGGAATACAAGAATGGTCGTCGGAGAGCGAGTGAACTTGTACGTATCACCCCAATCGATCTGCAAGATGGATGAAGACACGCTACAGGATCTAAATCAACAGCAGATTAGAGCCAACGGTACACCTGCAGCTGCAGGCTAAAAGATGAAGAGGAGCTGGGAAGAAATGAAGGGTCTGAAATTAGCGAAAAAAAGTGCGGTACTCGTATTAACGTCGGTCATGAGCTTGAGTTTGTTCGGATGTGGCAGCACTCCAGGTGACCCCGCTACAGCAGCACCGGACAGCGGTCAATCGGCCGCAGGGGGAACAGCACCGGTGAGTGGTAAGCTTGTACTCTATAGTGCAGGTCCTCAGAAGCTTGCGGATAATATCCTCAGCGGCTTTGAGGCAAAGACCGGCGTCAAGGTGGAGATGTTCCAGGGCACGACAGGCAAGATCCTTGCACGGATGGAGGCCGAGAAATCCAATCCCGTTGCAGACGTAGTGATCCTGGCCTCGCTTCCGTCTGCACAAGCGCTGAAAGCTGACGGACTGACATTACCTTATCCGGAAGCCGTCAACGCGGATAAGCTGAATCCGGATTGGTCTGATACCGAAGGCAACTATTTCAGTACAAGCGCGTCTGCACTCGGTATTGTCTACAATACGAATCTGGTGTCAGCACCGCCGCAAAGCTGGACTGATCTGGGTCTGCCCCAGTGGAAGGACGCGGTCAACATCCCCGATCCAACGTTATCAGGTTCTGCGCTTGATTTCATCACCGGGTATCTGAGCGTGAAGGGGGATGCAGGTTGGGAACTGTTCGAGAGCTATAAAGCGAACGGTACCGCGATGGCAGGAGCCAACCAGGAAGCGCTAGACCCTGTAATTACGGGGGCAAAGAGTCTGGTAGCTGCGGGTGTAGATTATATGGCTTATTCGGCCAAAGCGAAGGGCGAACCGCTCGACATTGTGTATCCGGAAGAAGGAACGGTGGTGAGCCCGAGACCGGCTGTTATTTTGAAATCCAGCCCGAACGTGGATAATGCAAAGGCGTTTATCGACTATTTACTGTCTGACGAGGCGCAGAAACTCGTAGCGGATGCCTACTTGATCCCAGGTCGTGAGGATGTTGAAGCGGAAGGACGAACGAATCTGAAGGATATTCCGCTGTTCCAGGTGGATTGGGCCTGGATGAACGACCATGGCGATGAGACGGCTGCCCGTTTTTCCGAAGTATTCAAATAAGCCGCATAACAAGCAAACAGAGGAAGTTAAGGTGAGGTGAACAGCAGTGAGACCTGTCATCATGGACAGTCAGCGAATCATTCGAAGAGTGGGCGTGATTCTCGCCCTTTTTCTTCTGATCATCAGTATCGGCGTACCCTTGCTGCTTATCTTCTGGCAAAGTATATACGATGGACAACGCTTGGATTGGGTGGCACCGCTACGAACGATAGCAGGGCATGAACTCTCCGGGATATTGCTCCAGACCATCTGGCTCGGGGTTTGCGTGGTGGCAGGATCGACATTGCTGGCGCTGCCGCTGGCATGGATGATGGCAAAGACGCGGCTCGGGAAGCATCGGTGGGTGGATGTGATTGTGATGATTCCGTTCATGACCCCGCCGTATATCGGCTCCATGGGCTGGATACTGTTTATGCAAAAGGGTGGGTATCTACAGCAATGGCTGCCGGGTGCCGCCGGTTGGAGCGAGTCGTTCTTCAGCTTCGGTGGCATGGTACTCATTATGAGCCTGCATCTGTTCCCGTTCTTGTATCTGTTGCTGCGAGATGCCTTGATTCGTATTGGCGGCAATCTGGAGGAAGCCGGTGCCGTGCACGGCGCGAGTGCCGGATATCGGTTCAGGAAGATTATCATGCCTCTGCTGTTATCTTCTTACGGCATGGGCGCGATGCTGGTGTTCGTCAAAACCATTGCCGAATTCGGCACACCGGCTACGTTTGGGCGCAAGATCGGCTATTACGTCATGACCTCGGAAATCCACAAATATATATCCAGCTGGCCGATTGATTTCGGAAAAGCTACGTCACTCGCATCGATTCTGCTGTCCGTGTGTCTGGTCATGTGGTATATGCAGTCCACGGTTAGCCGGAGGTTCACCTATCGACTTGTCGGTGGCAAAGGCCAGCGTTCCAAACGATACTCGCTGCGAGGCAGTAAAGGGGCGATCTGCGCTCTATATATTGGATTGTTGTTGGTTTTGTCCGTCGGCATACCGTACTTCTCTGTCATCGCGGCATCCTTGATGAAACTTCGCGGAGCTGGATTGTCGATGGATAATCTAACGCTCGAACACTATAAGGAGCTGCTCTCTTGGGGGTCCGTCAGCCTGAAGGCGCTCGGGAACAGCATCGGCTTAGCATTGGCAGCTTCTACGGTAGCCGTTGTGCTGGGAACCTTTTTTGCCCTGACGATCGGCAAGTCGCAAGGTCGCATGCAGCGGGTCGTGGATCTGCTCAGCTTGATGCCCAATACGGTACCCGGGATCGTCATGGTGGTCGGGCTGATCCTGCTCTGGAATGCGCCGTGGATGCCGGTCACGCTCTACAATACATACGGCATGGTTGTACTCACGTATGTGGTACTATTCCTGCCGTACACCGTGCAATATGTAAAAGCCAGCTTTACGCAGATTGATAGTACGTTGTTCCAGGCAGGTCAGGTCTTCGGAGGCGGTCCCCTCCTTATCCTGAGGCGTATCCTGCTGCCGCTGGTTATGCCGGGCATGCTGGCAGGCTGGATCATGACGTTTACGATAGCATCGCGCGAACTGGTGGGATCGCTGCTTATCCTGCCCCCTTCGATGCAGACATCGGCTACGTATATCTTCGCTCAATTCGAACAGGGACAGGTATCACTCGGCATGGCGATGGCAGTGGTCTCCGTCGGAATGACGATCCTGTTGTTACTGGTAATCGAAGCTATGAATTCTAATAGAAAGTGGAATGCATCATGATGAAACTGACGGTGTGGGGCGGAGCTGGCGAGCATGGTCGCTCCGCCTACCTACTGAGTGGAGAACGGGTATCGCTGCTGCTGGATTGTGGCGTGAAAAAGGGAGGAGCCGATCCGTATCCGCGAATCCAGCCGGATCAGGTCCGGCAATTGGATGCGGTACTGTTATCGCATGCCCACGAGGATCATTCGGTGGCCATTCCGCTCCTGTACAAGTCGGGTTATCGCGGAGAGGTATGGACGACCCGTGAGACGGCCGCACAGTGCAGGTCATATTTCGCCTCGTGGCGGGAGCAAACGGAGCGGATGAACATAAACCTTCCATACGGAATGAAGGATCAGGAGGCCATTCGCTACCGATACTTGGAGGAGACAGCCCCAAGACTAACGTGGTTTGAGCTGCTTCCTGGTGTGGAGGCGATGTGGGGGCGGAGCGGGCATATGCTGGGTTCTGTCTGGTTCTTAGTACGGACGGAAGGGAAGCGGGTGTTTTATTCAGGTGATTATACATCGGAATCGTTGCTGCTCGCCGATGATCGGCCCGCTCTGTCAGATAAACCATCTTCCGCGATGGATCTGGCGATTATAGATGCGGCTTACGGGACCGATGTTACTTCTCAGGCTGACCAGCTGAAGCATTTGGAGCAGACGATTGATAGTACTCTGCAAAGTGGCGGGAAAATATTATTGCCGGTTCCCGCAGTCGGTCGAGGACAAGAAATGATGTTATGGGCCTCCCGACGATGGGGGAATGTCCCGATCGTGGTTGAGGCCCCGCTCATGGAAGGGATGAAACAGCTGCTTAGCCGCTCGGAATGGCTTCGTAGTACTGCGAATTGCGAGCAGACGGTAAGAGATCAGCCAGGGCTCGCACTGAGAGCTAACAAATGGATCATACCCGGTAACGATACGGAGCGCGAAGCACTGCTCCATCAGTATGAGGCCTCGTTATGGATGGTGACGGATGGCATGATGCAGTCGCGGCTTGCACAGTGGTACTATCGCCGATTGGCGGAAGATCCGCGAAATTTAATTCTGCTCACGGGTCATATGGCAAAGGGAACCTTCGGACATCGTCTCTTGCAGCAGCCTTCCTTATTCGGTCATTGTTCCGTGTTGAAAGTCAGATATAAGGTTCATCAAGGAATGAAGGATGTTCTCCAGATGCTCGCCTGCGTTCCGGCGAAGCATGTCGTTCTTGTTCACGCAGACAGAACGGAGACGGATCGGCTTCGCGATCTGCTGTTGAAGGAACTGAAGGATGAACGCAGCCGTATATATTCGATATCGGCCGGTGAGGAAGTGCATTTTTGAAACGTAAAGTTTTATGAGGCAATCCATGAAATCAAACCTTTATCGTTATCCACGATAAAGGTTTTCTTGGCGTAGGAAGGCTGTGTTTCGATGCATATGAAGTTGGTGAAGGGTTAATCAGGATAACTTATAAATAAATTAGTACCAAGTCTTAATACTAGGTGGTATAATGGAGGTAAACATGGAGGTGTGAAGGATGAGCCAATCCAAATCAAGAATAACAGCATTCGGAACTTACGTTCCCGAACGTATTCTAACCAATGCGGATTTAGAGAAGCTGGTGGAGACCAGCGATGAATGGATCGTTCAACGGACAGGCATGAAGGAACGCCGGATTGCTGCTCCGGATCAATACGTATCAGACTTGGCGATTCAAGCGTGGAGGATATGGTGCGTCGGTACGGCGTTACCGTTCAGGATGTCGATATGATTCTTGTGGCTACCAGCACGCCGGAGTATGCCTTCCCGAGCACGGCTTCCCGAGTCCAGTCGAAGTTTAAGATCGTCAGCACGGGGGCACTTGATCTGAATGCAGCATGTGCAGGCTTTGTGTATGCGCTTCAGTTGGCGGACGGATTGTTGTGCAGCGGCGCTTACCGTAAGGTACTCGTTATCGGAGCCGAAACTTTATCCAAGATTACCGATTACACCGACCGGACGACATGCGTATTGTTCGGCGATGGCGCTGGTGCGATATTGCTGGAGCGAGATGAGGAATCACCCGGCGTACTCGCTTCCATCTCGGGCACTTTTGGCGAGGGCGGCATTCATCTCTACAAAACAGCCCTCTCAGAACAAATGGATGGTACGGATCTTAAGAGTGGGTGTCTTGTTCAGAACGGTCGTGAAATTTATAAATGGGCTATTCGGAACATCCCGGAGGGCGTCAGGACTTTATTATCCAAGGCAAACATGAATGCTGAGGAGGTAGAATGGTTTGTACCGCACAGTGCCAATCTGCGCATGATTGAGGGGATTAACGAGCGGGGACCGTTTACGATGGATCGCACGTTAACGAGTGTCGAGTACCGTGGTAATACATCGGCTGCCTCCATTCCGCTTGCACTTCAGCTAGCGGTGGATGAGGGGCGACTACAGGCAGGAGACCACGTGCTGCTGTATGGATTCGGCGGAGGAATGACCTATGCCGGTTCCATCGTGAGATGGACGATCTAATATGATATATACGAACCGCTATCGCATTCGATAGCGGTTTTTTTTGTGCGCCATGATGATTGGATATAGGGCTGTAATCGTAATAAATTCAACCTCAATTCGAACGTTTACCTCCTCAAAATCGAGCGGAACTTTGATTAGACTTAAGAAGAAAATTACGCATTGCGAAAGAGGGGTAGAAGAATGAAAGGGTTCAAATCTTGGAGTATGTTGCTTATGAGCATCATCATGGTGTTCTCATTAGCCGCATGCAGCGGCGGAAGTGGGAACGGCAGCGGCAATACGGGTACGAATACCGAGGCACCAGGGGGAAGCAGCGGCGGCAATGATGAGACCGGGAAGACCAATGAAGAACAAGCGCCTGCTGAGAAAGTCGAATTGACGTTCTGGTCGCTTGGTACGACCAACTATGAAGAACTCGCCAAGGAATATACGCAAGCGCATCCGAACATCACGTTCAAGTTCCAGAATACGTCGGACCAAACGGCCCATCATAACAACTTGACGACGGCGCTATCCGCTAATTCAGGCGCACCGGATATTTTTCAGCTCGAGATCGCGTTCATGGAGCGCTTCATTAACAATCCAGACAAATTCTACAACCTGTATGACCTAGGTGCAAAGGAGCTTGAGGGCAACTATCTGGAATGGAAGTGGAAGCAAGCCACCTCGGTAGATGGTTCGTTCCAACTGGGACTCCCGACTGACATCGGCCCAACCGTTGTCTACTATCGCACGGATCTGGCGGAGCAGGCCGGTTTGCCGACCGACCCGGACGGGTTCAGTGCGGCGATCGATTCCTGGGATAAATTCGCGAGCGTTGCCAAAGACTTCACGAGCAAGACCGGCAAGCCTTTCGCCGATCTGACAGACTTGGTGTATAACGGCCTCCGTGATCAGTCCGCGGATCAGATTTATTTCAGCAAAGAAGATGGCTCCTTCATTGGAGATTCGAACCCGGAAGTGAGAAAAGCGTACGACTACACGGTGAAAGGCATTCAGGAGGGATGGATCGGCAACTGGATTCTGTGGTCCCCTGAATGGCAGAAAGCGATTAATGATGGAGACTTTGGCGTGATGCTCGGCCCAGCTTGGATTGCCGGTACGATCCGCAATGCCAAGGACACCGCAGGTAAATGGCAGATTGCTCAGCTTCCTGAAGGAGCGGGTAACTGGGGCGGTTCGTTCCTGACGCTGCCGAAGGAAGGCAAGCATTCGAAGGAAGCTTATGAATTCATCACGTGGGTACTGAATAAAGACAATCAGTTGAAATCATTTAAGGACAGCGGTTTGTTCCCTTCCATTCCTGCGGTGTACAGCGAGCCTTCGTTCACCGAGGATAAGGATGAATTCTTCAGCGGCCAGGTCATTTCCGAAGCGTATGCCAAATCGGCCGAACGCATCAAGCCGGTCTACTACGGACCGCTGCATGACCAGACCGATACGATCATTAAGAACGCGCTCAAGAACGTGTTGGAGAAAAAGGCCGATCCGCAAAAAGAATGGGATAGCGCGATGAAACAAATCAAGACGCTGGTCGATCGCAGCTAAGACAGAGCAAATCTTTTTCACCAAGTAACTGACTCATATATCAAAACATCGGTCCGAATTCGAGCCGGGATGAGACGCTCCCGCTTGGATTCGGATTTATCCTTACCTATCTGGAGGTGCATTCATGGCAGACACAGCTACGGCAGCGTCATCACATCCCGAGCCGCAACGGCGGCGCTTCTTGACGGAGACGGTGCGAAGCCGATTTACCGCCTATACGTTCATATCGCCATTCTTCATCTTGTTCTCGATCTTCGGTCTGTATCCGATCCTGTTTACCGTCTATCTATCTTTCTTCAAATGGGACGCGCTCGGGCCAATGAAATACGTCGGGTTCAAGAACTATGAATTGATTACGAGTGATCCGACGTTCTGGATCGCGTTCAGCAACACCCTCATCATGGCTTTAATGGGAACCGTGCCGCAGCTAATTGTGGCATTGTTTGTTGCGGTTATGCTCAATTCGGCCTTGAACAAATTCAAGAACACATTCCGCATCCTGTATTTCATGCCGAATATCACTTCGATTGTGGCCGTGACGCTCGTCTTCAGTACGATGTTCGGTAACAACGGCATGGTCAACTGGATGCTGAACACCTTCGGAGCCGAGAGCGTCCCGTTCAATTCGGGCTGGTGGGGAGTCAAAATCGCGATATCGTCCATGGTGATGTGGCGATGGATGGGGTATAACGCGATTATCTTTCTGTCGGGGCTGCAGAGCATCCCGACCGATATATATGAAGCCGCCAAAATCGACGGCGCGACCCGGGGCCAGCAACTGCGCTATATTACACTGCCGCTGCTTCGACCTTTTATTCTGTTTGTTACGTTGGTATCAACGATCGGTGCGCTCCAGTTGTTTACAGAGCCGTATGTGTTCCTTGGGCAGTCCGGCACAGGCTCCACTCGTCAGGAAGGGGTCACGATGGTGACTTATCTGTACAACGAAGCGTTTAAGAACGGGTTCTTCGGCACGGCTGCCGCAACGGCGGTGCTCTTGTTTATCGCGACCATTCTGTTCTCAGTGCTTAACATGATGATGGGTCGTGAAGGAAGAGAGACAGGAGGTAATAAAGCATGAGCACCGCTGTCATAAGCCGTAAAAAACCGGATGAGCCGGGTATTGTCGCGAAGTTCTTTTTCTATATATTGATGATCCTAGGTGCGCTTGTATCCATCTTCCCGTTCTACTGGATGTTTGTCGTAGCCACCAATGACAAGGATGCCGCCTTTCACATCCCGCCGCTGCTGACGCCGGGAACGCAGTTTCTGGATAATTTCTCGCGCGTGTTGGAGCGCACGGATTTCTTCAGGGCATTGCTGAACTCGGTCGTGGTGTCTACAGCCGTCACGGTGTCCGTGGTGTTTCTCTGTACACTGGCGGGTTATGCCTTTGCCAAATATGAGTTCCCTATGAAAAAGACGCTGTTCGTCTTTGTCATAGCCACGATGCTCGTGCCTGTGCAGCTCGGTGTGCTCCCGCAATACGTCATCATGGCTAAGCTGCAATGGATTGACAGCTACAAAGCGCTTATCGTTCCCGCGATGGTTAATGCCTTCGGTATTTTCTGGATGAGGCAGTACATCGCCTCGGCTGTGCATACCGAGTTGATCGAAGCGGGGCGGATCGATGGCGGCGGACATTTCCGGATTTTCTGGAATATCGCCATTCCCGTGGTGACCCCGGCGATGGCTACGCTCGGCATTCTGAATTTCATGAACGTGTGGAACGACTTCTTCTGGCCGCTCGTCGTGCTGAAGAACCGGGAGAACTACACGATTCAGATCGCCTTGCAGCAGTTGTTCACGAATAAAGACGGGCTCGACTTCGGGATGATCATGTCGGCCACGTTCACGGCTACGCTGCCGCTTCTGATCGTGTTTCTGTTGTTCAGTCGCTGGGTGATTGCGGGACTTACGTCAGGTGCGATAAAAAGTTAGTGAACAGTGACGCAAAACCACACAGGAATGAAGCCTGACATGAAGAATAGTAGTCATAGCGAGAGTTAGGGGGAGGTTATTCATCGATGAGACTCCGCCGAAAAATATGGGTGGCTATTATTCTTCTTGTATTCATACCCGTCACCGCGCTTGGCGGCGTATCGTATTACAGTTTCTCTACGGCAATGGAGAAGAAGTCCAATGATTTCTATTGGATATCGTTACTGGAGACGGACCGAAAGCTGAAGTTTGCCTTGAACGAAATCACCACCATATCCGGATCTGCTATCACCCAGCAATCTGTACAGCAAATGCTGAAACAGCCGGATTACCTGGTAACTTACGATCGGCGGCAGGAGATCAACAATCTGATCAATCATCCGATGATTGCTTCTTTTGCCTTCTATTCAAACAACGGATTGGTATATCAGACGAACGAAGGCCTGGACGATGCAGAATTAAGGCAGCAAGAATGGTATGAAGACGTCGTCAAGGCCGAAGGGCGTCCCCTGTGGGTGGGACCAGTCGAGAATGGTTCAGTGGCATCCGGTTCGCCGATGCTGATTCAAGCGAGAATGATCAAGGATTATTATTCGCTGGAGGATATTGGCACGATTGTCATGTATGTTAAACCGGACATTCTGGATCAGGTGTTCTGGGAAGCGGTTACTCTTCAGCAAGGGGATATTCTGCTCGTCAATCAACGCGGTCAGATCGTGTTCAGCAAATCGGGTGGCCATATCGGAGAGCAGACGGATTTTCCATTTCTCTCGGAGGGGGATACGAATGGAAGGGGGTATTACGTAGACACGTATTTGGAGGAGAAATCACTCATTACCTACCTGCCTTCTCATAATGAGGAATGGTTCCTGGTCGCGATTACGCCTAGCAAGCTAATCTCCGCCGAATCGGATTCGATTCGTAATCTGGCCTTGATTCTGGGACTCGTATCGCTGGTTTCGGCATTTCTGTTCGACCGCTTCTTCGTCCGTCGGATGGTGCGAAGCATCATTAGCGCAGTCAACGGAATGAAGCGCGTGAAGCATGGCAGCTTCGTTCCTATTCCGGCTCAGCCCATTGCCGACGACGAGACGGACCTCTTAATCGACGGCTTTAACCGAATGAGCACGCAGATACAGGAACTGATCGTGCAGGTGGAGACGGAGCAGGCGAGGAAGAAGGAAGCGGAGCTTCAGGCTTTGGTTGCCCAGATCAACCCGCATTTTATATACAATTCATTGGAGTCCATTAATTCGATGGCGGTACTGCAGGGCAATAAGGATATCAGCAAAATGGTTGTGTCCTTAGGAAAGCTGCTGCGGATCAGCATCAGCGAACACCATGAATTGATTCCACTCAGCATGGAGCTGGAGCATGTGCGGCATTATATGCGGATTCAGAAATTCCGCTTCGAAGAGAAGTTTGATTACGAGATCGATCTACCCGATCCGCTCAGGCACTATGTGACGCAGAAGCTGATCGTTCAACCTATTGTGGAGAACGCGCTGTATCATGGAATCGAGCCGATGGAGGAGAACGGTTATATCTCGATTAGGGTAATGGAGGAACACGGTGATATCATACTGGACGTGAAGGATAACGGTCCCGGCTTTGACCCGGTCACGTTAAGCGAATGGTGGAACAAAGACCAAGGGCAGCTGAAGAAGTACCGCGAGAACGGTGTTGGGCTTAAAAATGTGCATGAACGATTGAGAATACGATTTGGCAGCCGCTACGGTTTAATGATCTGTTCGTCCCCCGGCTTCGGTTCTTTGGTCAGAATCCGTATTCCGAAGATACTGACATGAGGGGGCGTCTCGGTATGAGATGGTTTTGGAATTGGGGTTGGATTGGGGTGTACGGGGCGATCCTGATTCTCGCGCTTCTCTGGGCTACACTGCAGCATCAAGGCTCAGTCGAATCGGAGCAGCCTGATAAAGTGACGATCACGTTTCGCCACTTCTGGAACAAGGAGCATGACAAGCCGGTGCTCGGGATATTCGAGAATATCGTCCGTTCCTATGAGCAAGCCCATCCGAACGTTAAGGTGAACTTCGAGAGCATCGATCAGACGATTCATCGCGAGCAGAAGCTGAAGAGCGAGATGGTCACGGGGACGCCGCCGGACATGTTCGTATTGTTCGGAGGAGCGGAGATTCTGCCCTATGCTCGCTCGAATCGGCTAATGGATCTGACGGATTGGCTGGAAGACCAGGGGCTAAGGGAACAGTTCAAAGACCTGCAGCACTGGACGTTTGATCAACGGATATACGGTTTGCCGTTCGAAGGTCATGCCGAGCCGATCTACTACAACCGGGTTATTTTTCAGCGGCTCGGTATAGAGCCGCCCAAGACACTGGCTGAACTGAACGACGTCATTTCCGTGCTCCGGGCCGAGGATATCATTCCGTTCGCCCTCGGGAACGAGGATCGCTGGCCGGCCGGGATATTCGCCCACTATGTGATGGATCGTTATGCGGGACCGTCTTTAATCGATCAACTGGTTGAGGGACAGCAGCACGTGAGTTTTGAGGATGAAGCGTACCTGCTGGCGTTGGAACAATTGGAGAAGTGGATCGATGAAGGGGCGTTCAGTCCGGCGGCCAATCACTTGTCAACCGAGGAAGCGATCACTCAGTTCACCCAGGGTGAGGCGGCCATGTATCTTAATGGCAGCTGGGACATTACGTTGTTACGTAACGACAGCCAACCCGATTTCCCGTTCGACGTCGGTGTTATGCCGTTTCCGGCTCTGCACGAAGCAGATGAACGTTCCTTAGCCGGGGGTTATACGATCGGAATCGGATTGTCCGCCGATCTTGATGAGGCGAAGAAGCAGGCGGCACTCGAGCTGCTGTCGATGTTCTACACGCCTGCAGTACAAACGCAGCTCGTATACGAAGGGCTGCGCGTTCCGTCGATGGATATTGATTATGATGCGAACCAGACCGGGCCGGTCTTCGCCCAGATGACCGAGCTGATGGAGCAAGCGCCAAGCACCTTCGTGCCGTACGACAACAAACTGTCGCCGGAAGTAAACACCGCCTATCTGAAAGTGATCGAAGAGATGATCGGCGGACGGATGAAGGCGAAGGCGGCGCTGGCGCACATCCAGCAGTCATCGGTGAAGTATTGGCAACTCAGGCGAAATGCAGGGGAAGAATAAAGATAGGCAGGAGGTGGCGTATGGGAGGGGCGGATGGAAGGTATCGAGTCATCCTGGTCGATGATGAACCGATGATATTGCGCAGCCTCAGAGCAGCGATTCCTTGGGATGAGCTAAATCTTGAGGTTGTTGGTGAAGCAAAGAGCGGTGACGGGGCATTGCGGCTGGCCCGCGAGGTATCTCCGCATCTGATCGTCAGTGATATCCGCATGCCCGGTATGGATGGAATCACCTTGCTGAAAGAACTGAAGGCGGACCAGGAGCGACGATTGATTGTTTTTATAAGCGGCTACGGTGAATTTGAATATGCCAGGGAAGCGCTGCGAGAAGGGGCCTTCGACTATCTGTTAAAGCCGATTGATCATGAGGAGTTAACGGAGACGATCTCCCGGGCGGTCAAAATAATCGACCAGCAGACGGCTGACGATCAAATGCTGCATTCCGTCAAGATGTTGTCCTTGTTGGCACGCGAACGGATGCTCACCGAGTTCATTGAAGGGAATCGCAGTCCGCTGCAGCATATGCAATGGCTTGAGGATAGCGAGCTTGAGCATGGTTACATCATGGCTGTCGTGCAGCTCGATCATTATCTGCGACTCAATGAACAGTGGAGTCTGGATGAGAAGCGACTGTGGCTGTTTGCCGTGCGTAATGTGCTGGAAGAATGGTGCGTTCTTCATGGGGGACTGACGGTGTTTCCGTTTCGAAGCGGGGAGTGGGTGCTGTTGTTCCCAAACTTGAATGATGAGCGCCAAGTGGAAATTGGCCGAGATCTCGTCGATTTGATTAAACGGAATACGAAACTGTCTTGCTCGGTTGGATTTAGTGCCAACGTGAAGGGAATTGATCAGCTTGGAGGTGCGTATGAGCTGGCTGTGCATGCGCTTTACCAGCGGTTTTATTCCGGTGAAGAGGGGGTATATACCGGAAGCGCAATCACCGATATCCCTGCTGAAATTTCAAGCGAGGCCAAATATCCGAAGCATCTGGAAATCAAGATCGTGGAGAGTGTGCGCACGCTGCACAAAGAGCGGTTGCTGGAGCTTTTTGACCAGACTAAAGCTTACATCGAAGAGCACGGTTACAACAGGGATATGACGCAGCGTCTGCTGGTGGAATTGAGCGTGGTCGTGTACCGTCAATTCGAGCACATGCAGGTGCTGTTCGAATGGTCCCTGGAGGAGTTGCTGCAAGAGCTGTATACATCGGATACGCTGCAACAATTGATGGATGCGGTGAAGAACAGGTTCAGCCAATGGATGACCGAGAGCCGCATGGCTCAATCCAAGGCGAACGTTCGCACGGTCATGGGCAAAGCGAAGGAATATATTGAAGACAACTACCAGAAGGATCTGACTATCGAAGAAGTATCCGAGCTGGCTGATCTGAGCATCAGCCATTTCTGCACGTTGTTTAAAAGTACGACCGGATATACGTTTTTGGAGTATCTCACCGAGTGCAGAATTAAGAAAGCCAAGAGCATTCTGCTGAACTCGGATGTGAAGGTGTACCAGGTTGCACCGCTGGTGGGGTATCAGGACCCGCGTTATTTCACGCAAGTGTTCAAGAAAATAACAGGTCAGACACCTTCCGAATTCAGAGAAGCCGTGAGTCATACTTAACTTAATATTAATATATTGAATATCTTAATATTAAGACTTGACCTTTCATTCCAAGAGAACTACACTTAGGATATAACAGAAGGGGGTTGTCAAAATGGAATTTAAGGGCATTCATCACGTTTCGGCTTTGACGGCCGCGGCCGCCAATAATTTTGATTTCTATACGAAGATTCTCGGTATGAGACTGGTGAAGAAGACGGTCAACCAAGACGATGTTTCGGTCTATCATCTGTTTTATGGGGACGAACGAGGGAACCCGGGGACGGAACTGACGTTCTTCGAAATACCGATGGCTGGTCGCACGCGGGAAGGCAATAACAGTATCTCGGCGACGTCGCTGCGCGTGCCCAGCGACCGGGCGCTGGACTACTGGGTGGAGCGACTGGATAAATTCCATGTTGAGCGGGAAGAAATCATAGAGAGAGCCGGCCGTAAGACTTTATGGTTCCGGGATTATGAAGGACAGCGCATTATTCTTGTATCCGATGAGGATAATGAGGGGGTTGCTGCCGGTGTTCCATGGCGGAAAGGTCCGATACCTGCGGAGTATGCGATCACCGGACTTGGCCCGGTTCAACTGACGGTCCCTCGTGCAGATCGAACCGTTTCGGTATTAACCGATCTGATGGGGTTCCGTCAGAAAGGCCAATATCCTTCGTCTGTAGCAGGCCAGCCGGATATCCTGGTGTTGGAGACGGGAGAAGGCGGCAGCGGTGCCGAAGTGCATGTGGAGGAACGCCATGATTTGCCGCAGGAGCGTCTTGGACGCGGCGGTGTGCATCATGTTGCATTTCGCGTGGAGGACGAGCAGGAACTCAAGGCATGGATCGAGCAGATCGATGCGGCAGGCTTCTCGAACTCCGGCTTCGTGGACCGCTACTATTTCCGATCATTGTATTTCAGAGAGCCGAACGGCATCTTGTTCGAAGTAGCGACGGACGGACCGGGTTTTGATACCGATGAGCACCTGGACCATCTGGGTGAATCGCTCGCCTTGCCGCCGTTCCTGGAGCCAAAGCGTGAGCAGATTGAGGCGAAACTCAGACCGCTCGATACCACTCCGTAATGATCCAGGGGATCTATTCATATAGTCGGGCGATAGCTTGCGCCGCATGAGCAACACGCTTTCGAAGCTCTTGCGGCGAGCTCACCTCTATCTCCGCTCCACAGCTCAGAATGAAATCGGCGGCGGAGTCCAGCGTGTTGAATTCTAGATCCGCGCTTATGCGGCCATCATCGCACGTTTCCTGATCCCTGCGGATGATTTGCACAAATCGTTCCCGTTCGAACCGCTTCATCAGCGTGAGCGTCATCTTCACTTGCGCCTGGTATTTAGGGAGGTTCTGCATGAATCGTATTAAGGACTCTTCCCAATATTGCGACAGGTTGAAATAGGCTGGACGGGAGAATGTTTCCTCGGATGCGACAACTTCGACAATCCTGGATACACGATACGTTCTCAGTTCCCCGCCAGATTCAGCAACCAGATACCATGTGCTGCGTTTGGCAACGAGGCCGAGCGGGCAGACGGTCCGCTCGACCTGCTCTGTTTCCTTGCGATAAATAATGTGCAGCTTGCGATCAACCCACAAAGCATCTTGAAGGACAGATAGATATGGGTGTGACTCCTTATAGGAATGCCAGCCTGCGCCATCGATATGAATTTTCTCCCGGATCATCTCGGCGTCCTGCCGAACGGAACGTGGAGAGGATGCCAGCAGTTTCTGGTACGCGGTGTCAAATTGCTTGCCTATTCCAAGGTCTCCGCTGAGCGGATTGTGACTGGATACGAGCAGGGAGATCAGTTCTTCATGCTTCATGCCCGTCAAATTCGTACGGTAATTCTCCTCTAGCACCCATCCGCCAAGAGAGCCTCGTTCTGCATAGATAGGTATGCCTGCTGAACTTAAGCTCTCCATATCCCGAATGATGGTCCGCTCCGATACCTCCAGTTGTTCTGCTAAATATCGCCGTCGTCTGTTTCCCGCCGTTCTGCAGCATTAACAGGATCGACAATAAACGATCCGCCCGCATGCGTGGTCACCTCCTCTTTTATGTTCGTTATCAAAGATATTGTAACACGGATATACGACAACAGATGTCATATATGACTGATACGATAAGGTTGTAGCCAATTAGATATGGAGGTACGATAATGAACGCAAATACGCCACTACAAGGCAAGGTTGCAGTTGTTGCAGGTTCTACCCGGGGAGCGGGCCGTGCGATTGCGGTTGCGCTCGGCGCTGCCGGGGCGACGGTATATTGCACGGGACGCAGCACCCGCAGACAAGCATCCGATCTTCAGCGGAGCGAAACGATTGAAGATACGGCGGATATGGTGACGGAACGCGGTGGAATTGGAATTGCCGTGCAGTGCGATCATACCTCGGAAGCTCAAGTCAAGGCGTTATTCCAGCAGGTACGGGAAGAACAGGATGGACGGCTGGACATTCTCGTGAATGACATCTGGGGCGGAGAAGGGTTAACGCATTGGAACGTTCCGTTCTGGAAGCAGCCTCTATCCGATGGCCTTCTGATGCAGCAGCGCGCGGTCTCTACTCATATGATTACGAGTCATTATGGGGTACCGCTCATGGCCGAACGAGGTCAGGGTTTGATTATCGAGGTAACCGATGGTGCCAGTTACCGTTACCGCGGGAATCTGTATTATAGTCTGGCCAAAATATCCAACATCCATCTCGCGGAAGCATGGCGGCCGAGCTGTCCTCATACAACATCACGGCGTTGTCCGTAACCCCAGGCTTTCTCCGATCCGAGCAGATGCTGGATCATTTCGGCGTAACGGAAGAGAATTGGCAGGATGCAGTGCAGCAGGAACCACATTTCATCGCATCCGAGACTCCATATTTCGTAGGACAGGCGGTTGCGGCTTTAGCTGCAGATCCCAATGTGGCTGATAAGAGCGGCAAAGCGCTGACCAGTTGGGATTTATCGGATGAATACGGCTTCAGCGATATCGATGGATGCAGGCCGCATTGGGGCAGGTATGCCCGTAAGCAGGGAATCCCTGTCGCTTGATACAGCACAACAAAACAGGGTGCCTTAAAGCCTAACGGCTTAAGGGCACCCTGTTTATCATGTGATGATCGTTCGAGCTGTCGCTTGGTTAAGAGCGGCGACCGCGTCTCATTGAACCCATGATCAGGCTGACAATAAAGACGAGGACCACGGCACCGATCAGAGCCGGTACGATGAAGAATCCGCCCATTTCCGGTCCCCAAGCGCCAAGCAGAAGCCCGCCGAGCCAAGCGCCAACGAAACCAGCAATGACGTTACCAATAATGCCTCCCGGGATATCCCTTCCCATAATCAAGCCAGCGATCCAACCAATGATACCACCAACGATTAATGACCAGAGAAAACTCATGTTTATCACCTCGTATAAGTTATAGTTGTTTGTGCCTTACTATTAACCAAAGAGGAGACTTTTAAACCGAATGATCTGTTCATAGAAAATATCATTTATTTCCAATCCATATTTGACGATTGATTTTTGATATTTACTTTGAATTTGAATTATGCTTGAACTAACGCTATGTTTTTGAAGATGAAGGAGTGGGTATTTAAGTCATGGTTAAAAAATGGACAGAGACATATACGGTACAATCAGTGGATGCGGACTTTCAGGGAAACTGCAGATGGTCTGCACTACTGAGTATTCTGCAGAGGGCAGCCGACCGGCATGTGGAGGCGCTTGGAATCAGTCGCGATGAGATGATCCACCAAGGGATGGGATGGATGCTCATTACGCTCGGACTTGATATGAAGCGCATCCCCCGCGATATGGAAACCATGGATGTGGAGACCTGGAGTAAAGGTGCCAAAGGGGCGCTATGGCACAGAGATTACCGAATCACGAACTCGGACGGCGAATTATTGGGCGAGGCCAGGTCGGTATGGGCTTTGGTGGATATTCAGAAGCGGAAAATCTTGCGTCCTTCGATGTTTCCGTATGAAGTGCCAGTTGTTCATGAGGCTGTGGGCGAAGCCCTTCATAAGACCGTGCTGCCTGAAGGGGTACAGCTCACAGAAGCCTATTCACACTTAGTCCGCTATAGTGGAATCGATCCGAACGGACATTTAAATAATGCGCGGTATGCCGATTTATGCTTTGATGCACTGGATGAAGCGGAGCTTCAGGAAGGAAGAGTTAAAGGCTTCCGAATTACCTATCACCATGAGGCAAGACTGAGAGACAACATGGTCATTAAGCGTTCTGTTTCTGAGAACAACACCGTTTATATCCTGGGGACATCGCCTGAAGGGACAAACTTTTTTGAAGCGGCCATCGTTAGGGAACCATAAACATTCAGGCTGTTATTTCCATGTGAATCAAGCGGTCTGACGTTTGTTGGAGGGAGAGAAGGATGTATAGAATCATGGTTGTTGAGGACGATCCCAAGCTGGCGGAATTGCTTCAATCGCATATCGCAAGGTATGGCAACGAGGGGGTTATGGTCCAGGATTTTGATCGAGTGATGGAGCGGTTTCACGAGACGAAACCACATGTCGTTCTGCTGGATGTCAATCTGCCCAGCTTCGACGGTTATTACTGGTGCCGCCAGATCAGGTCTGTGTCGACCTGTCCCATTATATTCATCTCCGCTCGGAGCGGAACGCCAGATCAATTAAGAGCGCTGGAGAATGGCGCTGACGATTATATAACCAAGCCGTTTGCTTACGACATCGTGATAGCCAAGATTCATAGTCAACTGCGCCGTGTTTATGGGGATTATGCGACGGCCTCCGGTGAACGTACGGTGGAACAGGACGGACTTGTTCTGTACCCTGAACGGATGGAACTGTGTCTGGATAATCACACCCTGATCCTGACCAAGAAAGAATCCATCCTGCTGGAAACCCTGCTGAGCCGATCTCCGCGCCTGGTTACCCGTGAGACGATACTGGAGAAGCTGTGGGACGATACCTTCGTTGATGATAATACGCTGAGCGTTAATATTAACCGCGTGCGGAAGCGGTTGGCCGAGCTTGGTATCGAGGGTGCGCTTGAAACCGTCCGGGGTTCCGGCTACCGGCTTCATGCCGTATGGAAGAGTCAGGGATGAAGAAATTATTCTGGCGTGAACATTTGCCGCTTATTCTGTTTATGGCCTCCGCATTACTTGTTGTTCTCCTCGTTTTTTGGTATGACGGTTACGATCATCCGGTTACTGCCGCCTATGCGGTATTTCTAGGTCTAACGATTCTTGCAGGGTACCTGGCGTTTCGTTACTTCACGCACCGGGATTTCTATGATAGATTGTCCAAGCCCATCACCTCCCTAGAGGAATCCATCAAGCACAATGAGTCTGCGCCACTGCCAGCGGCATTGAGTGGATTGATGGAAGAGCAGTACAGACAATACCGTAATGTGATGGAGGAATGGGATCGAAGGCGTAAGGAGCATCTGATCTTCATGAACCAATGGGTTCACCAGATGAAGACGCCGCTGTCGGTCATCGAGATGATCACGCAGGAGGATGACAACGACTCGTATAAGAGCATATCGGAGGAATCGGACCGGATCCGGCGCGGATTGGATATGGTGCTGTATATGTCCAGATTGGAGACTTTCGAGCAGGATTTTAGCGTCATGCCCGTAGGTCTTCATCAAGCTGTTGTAGATGCCGTACACGAGAACAAACGCTATTTCATTCATAGCCATGTGTACCCCGAGGTGAGAATTGAAACGGATCTGATTGTTCAGACAGATGCGAAATGGTTACGGTTTGTTCTGCTGCAACTGATCTCCAACAGCATTAAATATTCTGCAGGTTCCGGACTTAAGGTAACGATAACGGCATACCGATCGGATAATCATCGGGAAGTGCTGCTGGAGGTTATCGATCGTGGAATCGGGATTCCTACTGCGGATTTGAAGAGGGTATTCGATCCGTTCTACACGGGTGAGAACGGTCGGAAGCTGAAGGAGTCGACAGGAATGGGATTGTATCTCGTACAGGAAGTGATCCGCAAGATGAACCATCGGATCGAATTGGAATCGGAACCGGGACAGGGTACGACGGTCCGGTTGGTGTTCGCGCTGTAATATAGCTTATTTAAGAAGAACCTTATGATGGGGTGGATTCATGACAGCCACTTGCAGTTAAGGTTCTTTCTTTATATGCGAGTACGTCTAAAGCTTACATCGATGTAAGATTGGTGAAAGAGTGATCGATAGGAGAACGGGCTGTGCATGCTATAAACTGACCTTACAAGAAACATGAAAAGAGAAAGCGAGGTTACATCATGGAAATCTTAAGTGTACGTAATTTGGGGAAGGTCTATAAAGCAGCGGTGTCTCACGAAGCGCTATCCAATATAAACTTGAGTATCAACGAAGGGGAATTCGTGGGCATCATGGGACCATCGGGAAGCGGCAAAACGACGCTGCTTAACATGATATCCACCATCGACCGTCCAACGTCCGGTGAAATCCATATCGGTGGGGAGGATCCTTTCGGACTATCCCAGGATCGTCTGGCGATGTTCCGTCGCCGAGAGCTTGGCTTTGTCTTTCAGTCGTTCAACCTATTGAATACATTGACGGTGAAGGAGAATATACTGTTGCCGCTTGCTCTGGACGGAGTCGATCTGGACGAGATGAATCACCGAGTTAAGGAGCTGGGCGAGAAGCTTGGCATTACCTCGATTCTGAACAAACGAACCTATGAAATATCAGGTGGACAGTCCCAGCGAACAGCGGTTGCAAGAGCCTTAATACATGCTCCGAAGCTGGTACTGGCCGATGAGCCGACAGGCAATCTCGATTCGAAGTCAGCGCGGGATGTCATGGAAATGATGGAACGCCGGAACAAGGAGGACCAGGCAACGATGCTTCTGGTCACTCATGATCCAGTGGCAGCCAGTTACTGTAACCGGGTAATCTTCATCAAAGACGGCCAGCTGTATAACGAAATAACTTACGGAGACAGCCGGTCCGATTTCTACCAGAAAATTATCAACATGTTATCGCTGCTTGGGGGGTCAGGACATGAATTTTCGCCAGTTCGCCATTAACAATGTCCTGCGCAGCAAGCGTACGTATATTGCGCACTTTCTAAGCAGCGCTTTCTCAGTGATGATCTTCTTCACTTATGGACTGCTTGCGTTTCATCCGCAAATAAAAGACGGCATTGTATCTTCAAGCGGCACCTTGAGCATGCTGGGCACCATGGGCATGACGGTATCGCAATATATCGTATTCATTTTCTCTTTCTTCTTCCTGCTATATTCAGTGGGAGCTTTCATCAAGGTGCGAAAGAAAGAATTCGGCATACTGCTCACGCTAGGGATGTCGCGCAAACAGCTCAACCGGATGTTGTTCATCGAGAATATCTTAATCGGTGCTGCGGCGATTATCGCCGGGATCGGTATCGGTATGCTCTTCTCGAAGCTGATTCTGCTTATCAGTGCCAAGCTATTGGCGGTAGATCACGGGTTGCCGTTTTATTTTCCGCTGAAGGCACTTCTAATAACGGCAGTAGCTTATGCGGTGCTGTTCCTTTTCGTTGCGTTGTTCTCATCCGTGATGCTGCGCAAGGGTACACTGCTCTCGCTTGTCAAAGCGGAAGACAGTCCGAAACCGCAGCCGAAAGCTTCACCTGGGCTTGCAGCTTTGGCCGTGGTTCTGATCGTCTCGGGATATGGTATGGTGATGGTCTTCGCTGTTCTGCAAATTTTCAGTTTGCTGTTATTGTTTGGCGGTGTCGTGCTCGTCATTATCGGTACTTACTTTTTGTTTACGCAATTCAGCGTGTTCTTCATGCGATATCTCCAGAAGAAGGAGCGCTTCTTTTTCCGGAAAACAAATTTGTTGACGATATCCGAGCTAATATACCGGGTAAAGGATAATGCGGTGATGTTCTTTCTGGTCTCAATTATATCGGCTTCAGCGTTTACGGGAATTGGAACGACGCTGGCGATCGGGGACCCCGGCTTATCGGCCATGGAGAATCCGTATGCCTTTACGTATGCCCCTTATGAAGAGGAAGGAAAGGACAGCGAGAAACTGCTGGACGTGTTCAGGGAAGAATTAGGGAAGGCGGGATTCAATTACAAAGAGGCGTCCGTGACCCCGATCTATTCAGATAATGGCTTCAAGTTGATTAAATTGAGTGATTACAACAGCCTGATCCAGTCACTTGGCTATCCGCTGGAGACGCTAGCCGAGACGGACGGAATTCTAACGCCGGGAACTGTAACTCAGAAGAACAGTTACCGGATCGACGGTACGGAGACCGATCAGATCGAGATAATACATGGAGACGTCGCCTTAGGTATTAAGGTAATCAAAGCAGAGACCTTTATAGCCGTACCGGAAGCCTACGGAGATACGCTTGTCGTTTCTGATGGTGTGTATGACGAAGTGATGAGTGAGCAAGAGGACAATTATGGGTACCCTACGTTCAATACGTTTTTTGTCGAGAACTGGAGAGAGACGGGTGACGTATCCAGAACCATTATGGACAGAATCAGCGAGAAGGAAGAGTACAGCTACTATATAAAATCTTTGTATCTCGATTGGAAAAGCGCTCAGCAGCATAACGGCATTTTACTTATGGTCAGCGGACTTGTAGGAATTGTGTTCTTTACCTTTGCGGCAAGCTTTATCTATTTCCGGTTGTACGCGGATCTGGCAAGGGATGAGCAACAGTACCGCATGATCGCGAAGGTGGGACTAAGTAAAAAAGAACTAGGTCTGATTGTGACCAGGCAGCTCGTGGTGATGTTCTTTCTGCCGATGCTGATGGCTGTAATCCATAGTGCTGTGTCGTTTGTGGCATTGCAGCAGTTGGTCGATTTCTCGATTGTGGGTCACAGCTTAAGAATATTTCTCTTTTTCCTGAGCGTTCAGATCCTATATTTCTTGATCACCCGCTGGCGTTATCTGGACCGGCTGTACAAGATCATTCAGTAATAGGAAATGCGGAAGAAGATCAACGCTATATCACTTGCAGCGTCATGTGCTTACTGATTATCAACGTGAACACCGTTTGGGCTAAACTGCTCGACGGTGTTTTTTTGCTTACATAAGCGGTGTCCAGGGTTGTTGAATCGGAGTTATATGTTTATGATCAGAATCAGAGGACCTTAGTATAGGATGTGAGATAGAATGGATTCCAATGTGAGTATCAGAGTCATGGAGAAATCAGATCTTGAGCGGTGTGCTGATCTATTCCTGAAGGTGTTTAATGCCTCTCCTTGGTTTGACGAGTGGCAATCCGCAGGGCAGGTGCAGCAGTACCTGCTTGAATTCATGGATAATCCGGTATTTGTGGGATATGTTATCGAGCGTAATCAAGCTCTGTTGGGTGCGTGTTTTGGTCATACCAAGAGCTGGTATTCTGGAAGAGAATATCATGTTCATGAATATTACATCGATACCGGTTTACAGCGGAGTGGGCTTGGCTCAGCCCTGATGAATTATATTAAGGATGATCTTATTTCCAAGAACATTCACTGTATGGTATTGCTTACGGAGAAGGAGCTTCCGGCTGAGGAATTCTATAAGAAGCAGGGCTTTCAGGTGAAGCAGGATCTGATCTTTATGTACAATAAGTTATAATAGAGACTATAGAGGAAGGGGAGAGTTATGAAGGTATTAGTGTTAGCAGAGAAACCGTCCGTAGCCAAGGAAATCGCCCGGGTCATGGGCAGTCATAATAAGCAGAAGAGTTATTTTGAAGGACCGAAATATGTTGTGACATGGGCACTTGGCCACTTAGTAGGCTTAGCAGAGCCGGAGGACTACGATAAGAAATACCAGACGTGGGCACTCGAGGATCTACCGATTCTGCCTGACAAGTCCAGACTTAAGGTGCTGCGAGAAACCAGTCATCAGTTCAAAACGGTGCAGCATCTCATGAAACGTCAGGATGTAGGTGAGCTGATCATTGCGACTGACGCAGCACGAGAGGGTGAACTGTTGGCCCGCTGGATTCTGCAGATGGCGAAGTGGAACAAGCCGTTCAAACGGCTGTGGATTTCGTCGCAGACCGATAAGGCGATTAAAGAGGGATTTGCTTCACTCAAGCCGGGCCAGCAATTCGACCGCCTGTATGAGTCTGCACGCTGCCGGGCGGAAGCGGACTGGATGGTTGGCCTTAACGTGACAAGGGCGCTGACCACGAAGTTTAATGCACAACTGTCAGCTGGCCGAGTTCAAACCCCAACTCTCGGCATGATTATGGACCGGGAGAAGGAAATCTTGAATTTCCGTTCCCAAGAGTATGAGACGTTACAGGTCGATCTGGGGAGCTTCGAAGCTTCATGGCGGGCATCTGGCGGAGATGGACGTCTGTTTGAGAAGGACAAGGCCGCCCAGTTGAAACAGAAGGTAGAAGGAAGCGGCGGCAAAATAACCAGTGTGAAGAAGAGTGAGAATAATGAGCCGCATCCGCTGGCGTACGATCTGACGGAACTGCAGCGAGACGCGAACCGTCGATTCGGCTTCTCAGCCAAACAGACCTCCAATGTGCTGCAGCGTCTGTATGAGCAGCATAAGCTGGTCACGTATCCGCGTACAGACAGCCGCTACCTGACATCGGATATGGTTGGAACGTTGAAGGAAAGACTATCGAGTATTGCGATTGGACCTTATGCTTCCTTGGCTCGTCCGCTGCTACGCAAGAACCTGTCTCCAGGTAAAAGAGTGGTAGATGATAGCAAGGTAACCGATCATCATGCCATTATCCCGACAGAGCAGACGGTGCTGCTGAACCAGCTATCCGCGGAGGAGCGCAAGCTGTACGATCTCATCGTGCGCCGGTTTATCAGTCTGTTCTATCCGCCGGCCCGATACGATAACGTCTCAGTGACCGTGCAGATCGCAGGAGAGTCTTTCTATGCAAAAGGGACCACGATCAAAGACAGTGGTTGGCGTGAAGTGTACGGCGGCGATTATGACGATGACAGTGAAGACGAGTCGGACGATGCTCCGGGGCAAGGTGCTGCTTCAGGAAAGCTGCTGCCGGAGTTAAAAGAAGGGGAGTCTGTGAAGGCAGTCCGTGTTGTGCTGAAACCAGGCAGAACCCAGCCGCCAAAACGTTACAACGAAGCAGCGCTGCTCTCCCAAATGGAGAAGCATGGGCTAGGAACACCTGCTACCCGGGCCGATATCATTGAGAAACTCATCAGCTCGGATACGATCGAGCGCCAGGGACCGACGCTGCACCCAACAGGAAAAGGCAAGCAACTCATTGAGTTGGTAGCTCCAGAACTGCGAACACCAGAACTAACCGCCCGCTGGGAAGGCGAACTGGAGCGGATCGCGAAGGGTCAAGGCAAACCGGGGCCGTTCCTTCAAGGTATCCGTGATATGACGAAGAAGCTGGTTACGGACGTCAAGGGAAGCGAAGTGGAGTACAAGCCGCATAACGTATCGAACAGCCATTGTCCGGATTGCGGCACTCGACTGTTGGAGAAGAAGACGAAGCGCGGCAAGCTTCTCGTCTGCCCTAGTGAGGACTGCGGATATAAGCGTTCCGGAGAGAAGCGCCTGTCCAGTCGTCGCTGTCCGCAGTGCCACAAGAAAATGGAGATGAAGGAAGGCAAGGCGGGTATGTTCGTGCAATGTCTGGGCTGCGGCATTACAGAGACGCTAAACAAGGACGCGAAGCATGTGAACAAACGTGAGGAGCGAAAACTCGTTCAGCAGTATAGCAAACCAGAGTCCATTGGCTCGAACCTGGGTGACTTGCTAAAGGCTGCCCTGGAACAGAAAGAGAAAAAATAACGGAGAGTTACAATCCGGATTAACGTTCAATACTTGCGGAAAACGAGCATAACCTCCGGTAGAATGGATCATTCTACGAACAGGGGGTGAAATTCATGCCGAAACACAAAGCGAGAAAGACGGAGAACCAGCAAAACAAGTCCAGCATTCTCGAGGAAAGCAAAACCTTGAAACCGACCAAGGCTGCTGATTACGTTCCCAGCCTGAATGAAATCTCCAAAGAAGAATCATAAGTCATACGATATGTTGGCATCTTATGATGAATACCATGTGAGAACGAGTGAATAACCTGTTCTCGCATGGCATTCATGTAATCGATCAGGCGAGTTGTCCCGGAAGGACGTTGTTTTCCACCTGCAGGCAGTTTTATAATAACTGTAAATGTGGTTATGCAACTATAGTATTTGACCGCTTGAAGGAGGCTCAAGCAACGAATGAGACCTGCGCTGATCGTATGGTTTATTTTTATTAATGCCGTAGCTTACTTGGTGATGTCCGAGGACAAACGCCGTGCCCGGTTGGGACGGGAGCGGGTCCCGGAGCGAACGCTTTTTCTGCTCGCTGCGGTGGGCGGTGCTCTGGGAATATGGGTCGGAATGTATCGCAAACGTCATAAAACGAGACATTTATCGTTCAAAATCGGTGTGCCGTTGTTGTTGTCGGTAAACGCCGCTTTATACGCATACTTTTGGTTATAAGTCATTAATTACATAATGATATTTACTTCAGCAAGCTCTTTCATTCGTTTCACTTCAGATCGAAGATGGTTAATTATGAAGTAGTAGGGTATGTTACATATTCGTTCTAGAAAGAGGTGGCCTGTATGCTGTTTACGAAAATTCTTCTTGCTTACGACGGTTCCAAGGCAGCGAATAAGGCGCTCGGACGTGCGGTCGAGCTGACCAAGGTAACGCCAGGGGCATCGCTTCATGTGATCCATGCTTATGATTTCCCGCGTTTTTTTGTAGGAGAAGGTCTTGCTCCGATCCCGGCATCGCTTAATAAAGATGTTTATGATATTGCCGTTCAGACGACAGAGGATATCCGCGGGCGGATTGAGAATTCGGGCGTGAACGGGAAGGTTGAGATGATTCAGGGACCTCCCGCAGAGGTTGTCCTGGAATATGCCGAGCAGAACGACTGTGACCTGATCATCATCGGCAGTCGCGGACTTGGCGGAATACGGGAGTTCGTGCTCGGAAGCGTCAGCCACAATGTGGTGCAGCATGCTACGGTGCCGGTATTGGTCGTGAAATAGGAATAGGTAAGTTAATCTAATGAGGATAAATACAAAGTAATGCCCATCATGGGCATTACTTTGTATTATTTAGGGCGTTAATCGTTCAAGGAGGGATTACATGGAATTTGTTATTCTTATTATTCTGATCGTCTTGGTGGGTCTCATGTTCTCCAGTCGAATGACCGCGATGGAAAAGCGGATGAACCAGCAGCAGTTCACGTTAAACCAAATCGCTAGTCAATTGGAAGTACCAGAGCACCCGGTAAATGAGGAGGTCCGCACGCTTTTGGCTGATGGGCAGGAGGTTAGGGCCATAAAATTAGTGCGAGAACAGCTGGGATTGTCATTAATTGAAGCTAAGCAATATGTAGATGCCGTAAAGAGCGAGTGAGTCGTCTAAAGGATGATTCAGAATTATGCCTGAAGGTGATTGGTTGAATTCTCCAATGTAAACGCCCACTTGCCATCGCGGTACTCCATTTTGTGGAGCCCCGTCTTGCCCGCGGGATAGAAGGCGTTCTTGTTGCTCCATTCCACGTTCTTTATGATGTGGTAGATGATATTAATGACGCCGCCATGCGTGATCACCAGGATATTATCATCCGGATCCGCCGATTGCTGATGGTGACACAATCTCGTGAACGCTGCCTGAATACGTTCGAAGTTCTCTCGCGGACTCTCCCCCCCGGGGTATCTCTCATCCATATCCAAACTTGAGAAAGATAACCCGGGGTAGTTCTCTTCTGCGAGCGAGTGGGGCATGCCGGCCAGCAGGCCGTTATTCGTCTCCCGCCAAGACTCGGAACTTGTTGAGACAATCCCAAGCTTGTCGGCAATGATAGCAGCCGTTTGTTGGGCTCTGGATAGATCGCTGCTGACGATTCGGTTGATTGGGTAGTCGTGACTCCTGTCCGCTAAATACTGCCCCAAACGCTCGGATTGGCGAATACCTTCCTCGATAAGCCCGCGCCGGCTCCAGCCGCCGCGATATCTTTCATCATCCTGCCCATGCCTTGCAAGATAAATAGCCATTCTAAGTCCTCCTGTTCGGTTTAAGTGGTTGCATGAATCTGCTTTAATCGTTTGATCACGGAGTGCACGGTTAATCTATGAAAGGCGACTAGCTGCCCGCGATATACAACGGAATAAATGCCGTATGGCGTGGGCGATAATCGCATTAACTCTTCCCGATTCTGCAAATCGTAAATGTCTGCTTCGATTCCCAGTCGCTCCGCACCTTCCAGAACATTGGATGTGGCAATCTCCACATAAGGGCATTGGAACGAACGAAGGATGGTCAGCTTATCGAAGGACCGAGCGCGCCCCTCCCAATTGGTCGGAAAAGAGGGAGAGTCCGATTGATCGTTAAATTTATAGACCAGCAGTTCAAAACCGAATGGAGCCGTATCCGCCTGCATGAAACCGTTCTTGAGAAAAATATTCTGGCTAGGCGTCCACGACGTCGTCGAGTTGGTGACGACAGCAACCCCATGTTTGCCGGCCAGGCGGGCGTCATCGATACATTTGTGGATGAGTGCCGTACCGTGACCTTTGCCCGTGGTGCTGACCCATAGACAATGGATGATGAGATAATGCTCAGCATACACGACACGAGACGAGAATTCCGCCGCCGTATATTCAATAAAACCGACTTGTTTTTGATTCTCGAACAACTGAACATACTTCAGCCCCTCTTCAAACCGATCGGTCAGCCACTTGTTTTTTTTGACGTACCCCGCATTGCTCTTCTTGCTTCTAAGACAGTAACTGCCGGTTCCCTCTAATAAAGCAGTACCTAATTCGACTAGTTCAACTTGTTCCAAGTTGTGTTCCTCCCGTGCATTAATCTATATAACTATTCAATTTAGGGGGTAGTGATCCCTTTTTATTTTTGCTGTTGCTTTTGTTTAATTCTCATGCTTGCTATGGATTCGCACCAGGTTTATGGTGCGAGACCTTTCCCTTACCCACCCACTTATGAAGCAGCAAAAGTTCTCAAGGTAGCGTCCAGCGGAGCAGACGAATCGTGGATGGAGAAGCGATAGCGTTCGCCTTTAAACACGGGAAACATCCTATTATTTGCATAAGTCCAGTTTCCCGTGTTTAACAGCGATCGGAATCACGATACGTCTGCGGAGCGGTTGTCCTATCATTCATGTTTAGTTTTGGTGCCTTCATGCTCACTCGCTAGATACGAACATTATTTTTTACATAATTCTGAATGTTCGTGTTTAGGTTGACATCAGGTGTCAGAAATTGATAAACTGAGGAGGAAAGTGGTTCAAATGAACGTAAAGCACGTGATTACATGAAATTTAATATAACTCGTATAACCCCGGGAATATGGCCCGGAAGTCTCTACCCGAAAACCGTGAATTTTCGGACTACGAGGGAATACAAACGGTGCGTTAAGGATGGGGCCTGCTTGATGTTTGCCTCTGTGGCAGACATGCACGGGTTTTTCTGTTCTTAAGAGAACGTCTTAGGACTTAGAGAGGCAGCGTTCGTAATCCCTGGTATGTCTGAAACCTGCACAGTGATTGTGTTTACGGGATCGGACTTTTTTTATTCAATCGACACGACAATAAGAAAGCGGGGGTAACTCATGGCAGCGCAAGTAGGAGTCATTATGGGAAGCCAGTCGGATTGGGAGACGATGTCCCATGCGTGTGAAGTGCTGGAGGAGCTGGAAATTCCTTATGAGAAAAAAGTCGTATCCGCTCACCGAACACCAGACCTGATGTTTCGTTATGCAGAAGAAGCGGTGGAGCGCGGGATTCACGTTATCATCGCAGGCGCAGGCGGCGCGGCCCACTTGCCGGGGATGGTCGCATCCAAGACCGTCTTACCGGTGATCGGGGTGCCGGTGCAATCCAAAGCCTTAAACGGCCTTGATTCGTTACTGTCCATCGTGCAAATGCCGGGCGGCATTCCCGTAGCTACCGTAGCCATCGGAAAAGCGGGCGCCACGAACGCAGGCCTGCTCGCCGCTCAAATTCTGGGCACTTCAGATGAGGGAGTCCGTGGAAGAGTACAAGCACGCCGCGACCGCATCCGCGACGAAGTGCTGGAAAGCAGCAATAACTTATGATGGGGAACGGAGTACAGCAGAACTCGCTCGCCGTCAGCAAGCTTTTGCCAGGTTCCGTGATCGGTGTTCTCGGCGGAGGCCAGCTCGGACGGATGATTGCGCTCGAGGGCATCCGCTTGGGTTATTCGTTCGTCACGCTGGATCCCACGCCGAACTCCCCGCTGGGCCAGATAGCCGAGCAGCTTACCGCCGGTTATGACGATGTAGAGGCAGCTCGGCAATTAGCGGCGAAAGCCGATGTCATTACGTACGAATTCGAAAATGTCGATGCGGGCGTAGCCAAGCTTCTGGAGGAACAGTCTTATGTTCCGCAAGGAAGCAAACTGCTGTATACCACGCAGCATCGTTTGCGCGAGAAGGCGGCGATAGAAGCTGCTGGCGTGCCGGTTGCACCGTATCGTGAAATAACAAGCCTTGCAGATTTGCAATCCGCCGCCACCGAGCTTGGCCTTCCATGCGTGCTTAAGACCGCCATGGGAGGTTATGATGGTAAAGGGCAAGCGGTTCTCCGCAGCGAGGATGAATTGGAGCCAGCTTACAAGGAGCTGGCAGCCAGCAACACGGAGCTCGTATTGGAGAAGTTCGTCAAGTTTGCGTGCGAGATTTCGGTGATCGCCGCACGTACGCCCAGCGGCATCGTGAAGAGCTTTCCGCCGGCAGAGAACGTGCACGTCAACAATATTTTGCATTTGTCGATTGTGCCTGCGCGTGTATCGAACGAAGTTCAACGTAAAGCCTGTCAGCTCGCCGAACGCGTGGCTGAAGGCTTGGGGGCGGTAGGCCTGCTGGCCGTGGAGATGTTCGTGACCGAGGATGGCGAGCTGTATGTGAACGAGCTGGCGCCTCGTCCGCATAACTCAGGCCACTATACGATGGAGGCGTGCTCAACGTCCCAATTCGAGCAGCATGTAAGAGCCATATGCGATTTGCCGCTCGGGGACACTACGCTGTTAAGCCCGGTTGTCATGGTGAACGTACTTGGTCAGCATCTGGCAGAAGCGGTGCGAAGCTTCGCTAATGAAGACGAGCTTGCAGAGTCTCTGGGTGTTGTACCGAAACTTCATTTGTACGGCAAGCATGAGGCGAAGCATAATCGCAAGATGGGACATATTAACCTTTTGTGCGGGGATGTAGAAGCTGCGCTGGAATGGGTAGAGAAAATGAATATTTGGAGGCAGGATTAAACGATGATTGAACGTTACAGCAGACCGGAAATGCGGGCGATTTGGACCGAGGAGAACAAATTCAGAGCGTGGCTGGAAGTGGAACTGTGCGCATGCGAGGCATGGGCAGATCTTGGCGTCATTCCGCAGGAAGACACCGTTAAGCTTCGCCAGAATGCAACTTTTGATATCGACCGGATATACGAGATTGAGCAGGAAACGCGCCATGATGTCATCGCCTTTACCCGCGCCGTATCGGAAAGCCTGGGCGAGGAGCGCAAGTGGGTCCACTACGGCTTGACTTCGACGGACGTGGTGGACACCGCGACGGGATATCTGCTCAAGCAGGCCAACGATATTTTGGAGCAGGACATCCTGCGTTTTGTCGGCATTTTGAAAGAGAAAGCACTGGCCTACAAGCATACCCCGATGATGGGCAGAACGCATGGCGTGCATGCAGAGCCTACAACCTTTGGTCTGAAAATGGCGCTGTGGCATGAAGAGATGATCCGCAACCTGGAGCGTTTCCGTCATGCGGCAGACGGCGTGCAATACGGTAAAATCTCGGGTGCGGTTGGAACGTATGCGAACATCGATCCTTCCGTGGAAGAATTCGTATGCCGCAAGCTTGGTACAAAAGCAGCACCGATCTCGACCCAGACGCTGCAGCGTGACCGTCATGCCGAATATATGGCTACCCTTGCCCTCATCGCTACATCCCTTGAGAAATTTGCTACAGAAGTCCGGGCGCTGCAGAAGAGTGAGGTTCGCGAGGTAGAAGAAGCATTCGCTAAAGGGCAAAAAGGCTCCTCCGCGATGCCGCACAAACGCAATCCGATCGGATCGGAGAACATCTCGGGCCTGGCGCGCGTCATTCGCGGTCATATGGTGTCTGCATACGAGAACGTGCCACTCTGGCATGAGCGTGACATCTCCCATTCTTCAGTAGAGCGTATCATCCTGCCGGATGCCACGATGCTGCTGAACTACATGCTGAACCGCTTCGGCAACATCGTGAAGAACCTGACGGTCTTCCCGGAGAACATGAAGCGCAACATGGCTCGCACCTACGGCGTTCCATTCTCGGGCCGCATCCTGACGAAGTTGATCGACAAAGGCTTTAGCCGCGAGCAAGCCTACGATACCGTTCAGCCTCGCGCCATGCAGGCATGGGAAGAGCAGCGCCAATTCCGCGAGATCGTGGAAGCGACGCCTGAGATCACCGAGGTGCTCAGCGCTGCGGAGATTGAGGATGCATTTAATCCAAGCTGGCACCTGAAGCACGTGGATACGATTTTTGCCAAGCTGGGGTTGGAGTAGTTAAGAAATTTATATTAGCGACTGAAGGCTCTATGAACTTGAGAATCGCTACAACGGAGAAGGCGGAATTGTTTTGGAGAAGCGCGAGCGGTCCCCTTTGCCCCCGGATTTAAACATAATTAATAAAATTCATAATAAATCTGGGGGCAACAGGGATCGGAAAAACAATCCGCATTCGTAGTGATGAACAAGCTGCATCTTTAACATGATACGGAGCAGTCCATTTTTCATCCGACAGAAATATAGGGAGCGACAGTTCTCGGGACCGAGATACACGTCGCCCCAAGGGGAGGAACACATGACATTACCGGCATTATCGACCGCCACCCATCTGGTCAACGTACCGCTGCTGTACAAGGGCAAGGTTCGTGAATTGTACGACTTGGGGGAGCATGTACTCATCGTAGTCACCGACCGTATTTCCGCTTTTGACTATGTGCTGGAGCCGCCTGTACCGGCCAAAGGAACCGTGCTGAACAAGCTGAGCGCTTTCTGGTTTGAACAAACGAAGGAGCTCATCAGCAATCATGTCGTGCATACCGATGTGGATCTCCTGGGCGATGCCGTCAAGGATAAGACGCTGCTGGATGGACGAATCATGGTGTGCCGCAGGGCCGAACGCATCGATATTGAATGCGTCGTCCGGGGGTATATCACTGGCGGCGGCTGGCGGCAGTACCAGTCGACGGGTGAGGTTAACGGCATTAAGCTGCCGGAGGGCCTGCGCAAGAATGAGGCTTTTCCTGAGCCGATCTTCACACCGGCCGCCAAGAACGATGTCGGTCATGATGAAGATATTTCGCTTGACCGGATGAAGGAGCTTGTCGGCGAGGAGCTGGCGCTGCAGCTGCAGGATCGCAGCCTGATGCTCTATAAGTACGCCCGCGACTATTGCAGCAAGCACGGCATTATTTTGGCCGACTGCAAGTTTGAGTTCGGTTTGATCAATGGAGAGATTGTCCTCATCGATGAGATCTTCACGCCGGATTCCTCCCGTTTCTGGGATGAAGCCAATTATGCGCTCGATATTGAGATTGACAGCATGGATAAGGAGCCGGTGCGCACGTATCTCGCTTCGTCCGATTGGGATAAGAACAGTGAGCCCGATCCTCTGCCGCAGGCCGTGGTGGAGGAGACGACGCGCCGCTACACCGATATTTACAGCCGAATCACGACATTGAGTCTGTAAAGCTTAAGGATCTTTTTAACCATTTCATTCATATATACCGAGGAGGAACAGGAAACAATGTTGAAAGCAAAGGTCTACGTCACGATTAAACAGAGCGTATTGGACCCTCAAGGGGTAGCGGTGCAAGGTGCACTTCATTCGATCGGATACAAGGAAGTAGAGAGTCTGCGAATCGGTAAATATATGGAACTTGAGCTGGGTACGGACAACCGTGAGGAAGCCGAGCAGCGCGTGATAGAAATGTGCGAGAAGCTTTTGGCCAATACGGTGGTTGAGAACTACCGTTATGAATTGGAGGGCTAAACCAATGAGATTTGCAGTGCTGGTCTTTCCTGGCTCCAATTGTGATATTGACTGTTATAAGGCGGTAGAAGAGACAATCGGTCAGCCGGTGGATTACGTATGGCATACGGCAACCGACCTTACTCCGTACGATTGTATATTGGTACCCGGCGGATTCTCCTACGGCGATTATCTGCGGTGTGGTGCGATTTCCCGGTTCGCCCCGGTTATGAGTGAAGTGGCGAAGGCGGCAGAAGAGGGCAAGTATATTCTTGGCATCTGCAACGGATTTCAGATTTTGACGGAAGCGGGACTCCTTCCAGGGGCGCTGCGCCGTAACGATTCGATGAAATTCCGCTGCCATGACAGTGTACTGAAAGTGAACAATAATACAACGCCATTTACGCGCGATTATGCGGAGGGACAAGAGATCGTCATTCCGATCGCACATGGTGAGGGCAACTATTACTGTGATGAAGAAACGCTTCAAAAGCTCCGGGACAACCGGCAAATCGTATTTACGTATCAAGACAATCCGAACGGCTCGGTAGAGGATATCGCAGGCATCTGCAACGAGCGCGGCAACGTGATCGGCATGATGCCGCATCCGGAGCGCGCGGTGAGCAGTCTGCTCGGCTCGGATGACGGCAAGGCAATGTTTACATCGATATTACAGGCATGGAGGGATACTCATGGCGCAGCAAACGTCCGTTAAGGAACCGACAGCAGAACAGATCGCAGAGCATCAGATTTACAAGCAGATGGGAGTTTCGGACAGCGAGTATGAGCTGATCTGTTCCTTCATGGGACGTAAGCCGAATTATACGGAAATCGGCGTGTTCAGTGTCATGTGGTCCGAGCACTGTGCTTACAAAAATTCCAAGCCGCTGCTTCGTCGCTTCCCGACAAGCGGACCGCGCGTCCTGATGGGACCGGGCGAAGGCGCGGGGATCGTTGATATTGGCGATAACCAAGCGGTGGTATTCAAGATCGAAAGCCACAACCATCCGTCCGCTGTTGAACCTTACCAAGGCGCGGCTACGGGTGTGGGCGGCATTATCCGCGATATTTTCTCCATGGGAGCAAGACCGGTAGCGATTCTGAACTCCCTTCGCTTCGGTAAGCTGGAGAGCGATCGCGTTAAATATTTGTTCGAGCATGTAGTATCCGGTATTGCCGGCTACGGTAACTGCATCGGCATACCGACGGTAGGCGGAGAAGTTGTATTCGATGAGAGTTATGAAGCAATCCGCTGGTCAATGCGATGTGCGTCGGCATTATCGACCATGACAAAATTCAGCGCGGCGTCGCCAAAGGGGTAGGCAATCCGGTCTTCTATGTCGGACCTCCAACAGGACGTGATGGCATCCACGGTGCGACCTTCGCTTCCGTTGAGCTGACGGAGGAGTCCGAAGCGAACCGCACGGCCGTTCAGGTCGGCGATCCGTTCATGGAGAAGCTGGTGATGGAATCATGCCTGGAGCTGATCGATTCCGGTATCGTGCTCGGCATTCAGGATATGGGCGCAGCTGGATTGACTTGCTCCAGTGCAGAGATGGCAAGTAAAGCAGGCAATGGCCTGGAGCTGTACTTGGACCAAGTGCCTCAACGTGAAGAAGGAATGACTCCGTATGAAATGATGCTGTCCGAATCTCAGGAACGGATGCTGTTCGTGGTTGAGCCTAAGCATGAAGCGCAAGCACAAGAAATCTTCGACCGTTGGGGCGTTATCTGCGCTAAGGTCGGTAAAGTGACCGACGATGGCCGTTTGAAGCTGATCCACCATGATGAAGTGGTGGGCGACATGCCGGTGAAAGCACTCGTCGATGAGTGTCCAATCTATGACAAACCATCCCAAGAACCAGCTTATTATAAAGAGCAAGCTGCCGTAGATACGCTTCGTTACCAAGAAGTGAAGGATTTGGGCGGAGCCCTCAAGAAGGTGCTGGGTTCGCCAAGCCTGGCAAGCAAAGCATGGGTATACAACCAATACGACTACATGGTTCGTACCAGCACGGCTGTTCGTCCGGGTTCGGATGCCGCTGTCGTGACGGTGCATGGCACGCGCAAAGCACTGGCGATGACAACGGACTGCAACGGCCGCTATGTCTATCTCGATCCGGAGCTGGGCGGCAGAATCGCGGTCAGCGAAGCTGCGCGCAACATCGTATGTTCCGGCGCAGAACCGCTTGCGATTACGGATAACCTGAACTTCGGCAGTCCGGAGAAGCCGGAGATTTTCTGGCAGATGGAGAAGGCAGTGGACGGCATGGCCGAGGCTTGCCGCGAGCTTGGAACTCCGGTTATCGGCGGAAATGTCAGTCTCTACAACGAGAACACCAAGGGCGCGATTTACCCGACGCCGGTTGTCGGCATGGTCGGTTTGATCCATGATACGGATCACATTACGACGCAAGCTTCAAAGCGGAAGGCGATGCGATTTATGTGCTGGGCGATACCCATGCCGAACTGGGCGGCAGCGAGTTCCAAGCGGTCGTTCACGGGTTGTCGGAAGGCAGACCACCGGAGCTGAACCTGGGCACCGAGAAGAGATTGCTTGACGGTGTCCTGAAGGCAATCCAATCCGGTCTGGTACAATCCGCGCATGACGTGTCGGAGGGCGGACTTGCGGCAGCACTCGCGGAGAGCTGCATTAGCGGCAACGTTGGTGCAGAGGTCGAATGGTCGACCGATCTTCGCAGCGATGTGGCGCTGTTCAGCGAGAGCCAATCCCGGATCGTGCTGTCGGTATCCGCTGATCATAAGAATTCGCTTGAGAAGCTTCTGCAAGAAGCGGGCGTTCCATTTACCGCGCTTGGCTTCGTTGGCGGAAGCAAGCTTAGCATTAACATTAACGGTGCTTCTGCGCTGGAAGAATCCGTGGAGGCTTTGAAATCCGTCTGGGAGGATGCCATTCCATGTCTCATGAACTGATACCCGAAGGACTGTGGACAGGGGATTACTACAATGAGGGAACAGGTCAGAGCGATATATTTGATACATTAAAAGAAGAGTGCGGCGTATTCGGGGTGTTTGGGCATCCCGATGCCGCCTCCCTTTCCTATTATGGGCTTCACGCACTCCAGCATCGGGGAGAGGAAAGCGCAGGAATCTGCGTGGCCGATGGCGAGAACTTCAATTATCACCGCGATATGGGGCTTGTCAAAGAAGTGTTTGATAAAGACAAGCTGGAATCGCTGCAGGGGGACATGTCGATCGGGCATGTCCGTTATTCGACCAGCGGCGACAGTCGGCTGACGAATGCACAGCCGCTCGTCTTCAAATACCGCGAGGGCAATCTGGCGATTGCTACGAACGGCAACATCGTGAATGAACCGAAGCTTCGGCGTGAGCTGGAGATGGAGGGTTCCATTTTCCAAACGACCAGCGACACGGAAGTCATTGCGCATTTAATTGCCCGTTCGCCTAAAGATTTTGTTGAAGCAGCCAAAGATGCATTACAGCGACTGGTCGGCGGATTTGCTTTCCTGCTCATGACCAATGACAAGCTGCTCGTCGCTTCGGATCCGAACGGACTCCGTCCGCTGACGATGGGACGTCTAGGCGATGCATATATCTTCACTTCCGAGACGTGCGCGCTGGAAGTGATTGGAGCGGAAGCGATTCGTGATGTCGCTCCCGGGGAACTGCTGGTCCTCGATCAGAACGGGCTTCGGGAAGAGCGTTATACCGAGCCGGGGCGCAAAGCATTGTGCGCAATGGAATATATCTATTTCTCCCGCCCGGACAGTGATCTGAACGGTTCGAACCTGCATTCGGCCCGCAAGCGGATGGGCAGCGTCATGGCCCTGGAATCGTTCGTGGATGCCGATGTGGTTACAGGCGTGCCGGATTCCAGCATATCAGCCGCGATCGGTTATGCCGAACAAACGGGCATTCCGTATGAGCTTGGATTGATTAAGAACAAGTACACGGGACGCACGTTCATTCAGCCGAGCCAGGAGTTGCGCGAACAAGGCGTCAAGATGAAGCTGAGCGCGGTACGGCGCGTGGTGGAAGGCAAGCGTGTGGTGATGATCGATGATTCCATCGTTCGGGGAACGACGTCCCGCCGGATCGTCAATCTGCTTCGCGAAGCAGGCGCCACCGAAGTGCATGTGCGGATTACGTCGCCGCCGTTCAAGAATCCTTGCTTTTATGGCATCGATACACCGGATCGCAGAGAGCTGATTGCATCTGAAAAAAGCGTCGAGGAAATTTGCCGGGAGATCAATGCCGACTCCTTGTCGTTCTTGAGCCCGGATGGACTTATCTCCGCGATTGGCGGTTATGATGAGCATAGCCATAAAGGCGGTTTGTGCATGGCGTGCTTCGACAATGATTACCCGACGCCCATTGATTTTAATGGGGAAGAGAAAATGGGCTGTAGCTGCTGATTTTGCAGTGGACAGCCACGTTTTCTCAGGTTGACCCTTTAAGCTGATGATCTATTAAGGATATAAATGATGTGTGAACTGAACTGATACTTTCGTCATAACGAAAAAGGAGTGTTGAGCGCGTGTCTGATACTTACAAACAAGCAGGCGTGGATATCGCAGCAGGCAACGAAGCGGTAGAGCGGATGAAAAAGCATGTCAAAACGACTTTCAGACCGGAAGTCATGACCGACCTCGGGGGTTTTGGCGCACTGTTCAAGTTGAATAAAGACCAATATGAAGAGCCGGTACTCGTCTCAGGCACGGATGGCGTCGGCACAAAGCTGAAGCTCGCATTCGCGATGGATCAACATGACACCATCGGGATTGATGCGGTAGCGATGTGCGTGAACGATATTGTGGTGCAAGGCGCCGAACCGCTCTTTTTTCTCGACTATTTGGCGTGTGACAAGGTCATACCATCCAAGATCGAATCGATCGTCAAGGGGATTGCTGACGGTTGTAACCAAGCGGGCTGTTCTCTAATCGGCGGGGAAACAGCGGAGATGCCGGGGATGTACAGTGAAGGCGAGTATGACATTGCAGGCTTTACCGTAGGGATTGTCGACAAAAGCAAAATGATCAACGGGTCGAATATCGCGGCAGGCGACACGGTGATCGGACTTGCATCCAGCGGCGTACACAGCAATGGTTTCTCGCTTGTCCGTAAACTGCTCCTTGAGGATGCAGGCTATTCGTTGCAGCAAGAGATTCACGAATTGGGAGGACGCCTTGGCGACGTGCTGCTGGCGCCAACCAAGATATATGTGAAGCCGCTGCTTAGTTTGTTGAAGGAGATCGAAGTGAAGGGCATGGCGCACATTACGGGCGGCGGATTTATCGAGAACATTCCGCGCATGCTGCCGGATGGCGTCAATGTCGACATTGAATACGGCGCTTGGCCGATTCTGCCGATCTTTAAGCTGATGCAGGAGAAAGGCAATATCTCGAACAAAGATATGTTTACGACATTTAATATGGGAGTCGGCATGGTTCTTGTCGTTAAGGAACAGGATGCCGATGCGGCGCTTCAATTCCTCCGCTCCACAGGCGAAGAGGCTTACGTAATCGGCCGCGTGACGGAAGGCGAGCGCATCGTAACCTTCACGGGAGCTGAAGTGTAATGAGTTCGCTTCGGATTGCGGTGTTTGCTTCCGGAAGAGGCAGTAATTTTCAGGCTTTGGTGGATGCGCAGGTAAGCGGAGCCTTGGGCTGCGAGCTCAGCCTCATGGTATGCGACAAGCCGCAGGCACCCGTCGTGGAGCTGGCCAAAGCGGCGAACGTGGATACCTTTGTATTTCAACCTAAGGAGTATGCCTCCAAGGAAGAGTATGAACGGAATATCGCAGCAGAGCTTCAACAGCGCGGTGTCGAATTGATTGTGCTTGCAGGATATATGCGGTTGTTAAGTCCGTCTTTTGTGGAATTTTACAACGGCCGAATCATCAATATTCATCCTTCCCTGCTGCCTGCTTTTCCAGGTAAAGACGCGATTGGACAGGCGCTTGCATATGGCGTGAAAATGACCGGAGTCACCGTTCATTTCGTGGATGGCGGCATGGATACCGGGCCCGTTATTGCCCAGAAGGCGGTTGAGATCAAGGAAGGCGATACTGCGGAATTGTTGGCGGAACGCATTCATAACGTGGAGCAGAAGCTGTACTCGGAAGTCGTATCCTGGTTTGCTCAGAGGCGGATTTCGCTGAATGGGCGGAATGTGACGATTGCCGAGTGACATGTTCGATATTTCTCGGGAAATAATTTGCAATTATGGGTGTTCGACAGCATTTATGCAATCAAGACAGGCTTATATCATTTTCATTCATATATAGGGGGTATGGACGTGGGTATCAAAAGAGCTTTGGTCAGTGTTTCGGATAAAACCGGCATCGTGGAATTTTGCCGCGAGTTGTCTTCATTGGGTGTAGAGATCATTTCGACAGGGGGAACGAAGAATCTGCTCGCGCAAGAAGGAGTTCCTGTCATCGGTATTTCGGATGTGACTGGATTCCCCGAGATTCTGGACGGACGTGTCAAAACCCTTCATCCTGCGGTGCACAGCGGTTTGCTTGCCATTCGCGACAGCGAGGAGCATCAGCGTCAAATGCAGGAGCTCGGTCTCGATTACATCGATATGGTTGTCGTAAATCTGTATCCATTTCAGGAAACGATTGCGAAGCCGGATGTCGAGTATGAAGATGCGATCGAAAATATCGACATTGGTGGTCCAACGATGCTGCGCTCGGCGGCAAAAAACCATGCTTTTGTGAGCGTGGTTGTCGATGCGGCGGATTATGGCAACGTAATCGAGGAAATCCGCGGCGGCGGCGACACGACTTTGGAAACTCGCAAACGTCTGGCTGCCAAGGTATTCCGCCATACGGCGGCTTACGATACGCTCATTTCCGACTATTTGTCGAATGTGTTGGGCGATCCGCTCCCTGAGCGCTTTAGCGTGACGTACGAGAAAATTCAGGATCTTCGTTACGGCGAGAACCCGCATCAGAAGGCGGCATTCTATCGTAAACCGCTGGCTCCCGCGGGTACCCTGACGACAGCCGAGCAGTTGCACGGCAAGGAGCTGTCCTATAACAACATTAACGATGCGAATGCGGCCCTGCAGATCGTGAAGGAGTTTGATGAGCCGACCGTGGTGGCCGTGAAGCATATGAACCTTGCGGCGTTGGCATCGGCACTAGCGTATTGGAAGCTTATCAAAAAGCCTATAACGCAGATCCGACCTCCATCTTCGGCGGCATTGTGGCGGCGAACCGGACGATTGATGCCCCAACAGCCGATCTGCTGAAGGAAATCTTCCTGGAGATCATCCTGGCACCGGATTTCACGCCGGAAGCGCTGGAGATCCTGACGAAGAAGAAGAACATCCGCCTGCTCAAGATGGGCGAGTTCGGTTCCGCTAAGGAACGTGAGAGCACGCTTGCCGTTACGACGATTGAAGGCGGCATGATCGTGCAGGAAAGCGACGTGCATTCCCTGGATGTGGCCGACCTGAAGGTGGTGACAGACCGCGAGCCAACCGAAGCTGAGTTGAAGCAACTGCTCTTCGGCTGGAAGGTGGTCAAACACGTGAAGTCCAATGCAATCGTACTGGCTGCGGACAACATGACCGTCGGTGTTGGTGCAGGCCAGATGAACCGCGTCGGCTCGGCGCGGATTGCGGTTGAGCAAGCCGGAGAGAAAGCGCAGGGCGCGATTCTCGCCTCCGATGCATTCTTCCCGATGGGAGATACGGTGGAACTGGCAGCGAAAGCCGGCATTACCGCCATCATTCAACCGGGCGGCTCCATTAAGGATGGGGAATCCATCAAGCAGCCAATGAAAATGGCATCGCATGGTCTTCACCGGCGTAAGACATTTCAAACACTAATTAAGGATAGCCACAACGGGCCTCGTTGCAGTCTTTCGGGCGTAACAAGAGTGAGTACCTTAATCCAACACATAGAACAGAGGCGACGCCGCGCTTAGCGGGCGCCGCCTTTAAGTTTAGGGGAGCTGGAACCGGCTCAAGACAGACTGTTACGCTGGCGCGAGCTGTTACTGTAACGTAATTGGAACACTTTTGGAGTGGGGGATGGTCCGAGCAAGTCCCTCAGAGGGACTTATGGTGAGCAAAAGCGCCGTTCGGAGCGTAGCAAGTCCCTCAGAGGGACTTATGGCGCGCAAAAGCGCTGCTTGGAGCTGAGCAAGTCCCTCAGAGGGACTTATGGAGCGCGAAAGCGCCG
>NZ_BAZR01000039.1 GCF_001315105.1 Paenibacillus sp. JCM 10914
AACTGTGTCGATGACATCGTCGTTGCTGGGCACGATGGAGGCCGAAACACTTCCGGATCTGCGGACGGTAATCGTCGGCGGGGACGTCTGTACGGCGGAACTGGTGGAGCAGTGGGGAGAGGGACGAGGATTCTTCAATTGTTACGGACCGACGGAAGCGACGGTGTGCACGACGATGAAGCAGTGTGAATCAGACGGGAAAATGCCTAGTATCGGTCGCCCGATCGCTAATACGCAGGTGTACGTGCTAGATGGTGAGATGCAGCTGGTGACCCCGGGTGTATCAGGCGAATTATACATCGGCGGCGCCGGTTTGGCGCGTGGGTATTGGAATCGTTCGGAGTTGACGGCGGAGAAGTTCATCGTTCATCCGCAGTGGAACGAGCGCCTTTACCGGACGGGAGACTTGGTGCGCTGGCAGCAAGATGGGAACTTGGAATACTTGGGACGAATCGATGAGCAAGTGAAAGTCCGGGGCTACCGGATCGAGCTTGGGGAGATCGAGGCGGCGCTGCTTCGTCATCTGCCCGTACGGGAGTCGGCCGTGATCGTCCGTGACGATATGGCGTCGGACAAGACCATCGTGGCGTACGTTGTCACAAGTGGGGTCGTGGAGCAAGGTGAGCTGCGTGAACACCTGAAGGCGACACTTCCGGATTATATGGTGCCGTCGTACTTTATGACGTTGGGCTCGCTACCGCTGACGCCAAATGGGAAGCTGGACCGCAAGGCGTTGCCGGCACCAGAGGTAGTTGGCAGGGGAGAATACGTAGCTCCCCGGACGGAAGCGGAGCAAAAACTGGCGGAAATCTGGCGCCAAGTGCTGCGGGCAGAACAGGTCGGCATCTATGACAACTTCTTCGAGCTGGGTGGCGACTCGATCTTGAGCATACAGATCGTCTCGCGGGCGAATCAGGCGGGGCTGAAGCTGACACCGCGCCAAATGTTCGCGTTTCAGACGATCGCGGAGCTGGCCGAAGCGGCGGGCACGCAAGTGGTAGTAGAAGCCGAGCAGGGACAAGTGATGGGGGAAGTACCGTTGACGCCGATCCAGCAGTGGTTCTTCGAGCAACCGCTGGAGAACCGTAACCATTGGAACCAGTCACTGCTGTTGTCGGTGCGAGAACCGCTGAAGGAAGAAGCGCTGAAGGCAGCGCTGCATCACTTAGTAAATCATCATGACGCGTTACGTTTGCGTTTCCGGCAGGAAAAGGATGGTGTGTGGAAGCAGGATCATACTGAAATCAGAGATATACCTCTGTGGTGGGAGGACTTCTCATCCTTGCCGAGAGAGCATCAGCGGGCTGCGGTCGAAAGACAAGCGGAAAAGGCCCAGAGTAGCCTTAACGTGAACCATGGTTTGCTCTTGCGTGTGGTGTACTTTGATTTAGGGCGAGGCGAAGCAAGGTTGCTCCTTGTGATCCATCATCTAGCGGTAGATGGGGTATCTTGGCAAATTCTGCTGGAGGATCTCCAGACGGCATATGTGCAATGTTTGAACGAAATGGAGGTAAGGCTGCCCGTCAAGACCACATCATATAAGCAATGGGCCGAGCGTTTGGAACAATTTGCAGGGTCCGAAAAATCGTTGGAAGCCGAAATCAAATACTGGACTTCGTCTGATTATCAGGGTTCCTTCCCTGCTTTGCCACTAGATTATCAGGGGGGAGTAAACACCGAGGCCTCGACGGAACGGTTCACGGTTTCTATGAGTATGGAGGAATCCCATTCGTTATTGAACGAGGTGCCGCTTGTTTATCATACGCAGCCTTCCATTATATTAATGACAGCATTACTGTTAGCTTTTAATCGTTGGACGGGAGATAAGAGATTGGCATTCAGTTTGGAGGGACACGGGCGGGAGGACATCATTGAAGGTGTGGATATGTCTAGAACGGTGGGTTGGTTTACGAGCATGTACCCACTAATTCTAGTTAAGGAAGAAAACCAATCGTTGGATGGGATTATCAAACAAGTCAAAGAACAGGTGAATCGAGTACCTCGAAAAGGGATTGGTTACGGAATATTGCGATATCTAAACGGTATTGGAGATCAGTTACCATCGGGGCCCGACTCCAGACCGTCCGTCGGATTTAACTACATGGGCCATGTCGACCGAATGGTGGATGAAAACTCAATGTTTGCCGGAGCATCGGAATTTGGTGGGAATAATTTTGGTGAATCCAATCAAAGGTACCATTTGATTGATGTAAATCTCGTGGTTTTAGCAAAACAACTACACATCAATTGGAGCTATAGTAAAAACTGCCACAGAAGAGAAACAATTGAAGGGGTATCCCGGTATTACGCCGAGAGTCTACGTGATTTGATTGCCCAAATCCATTCGCCGGATGCAGGGGGATATACTCCTTCAGACTTCGAGGATTTCGGTTGGGATCAAGACGATTTGGATGAGTTCTTGGAAGCGTTCAGAACAACTGATGATTGATGGATTCAAGCGAACATAGGATTGGACTGATTCAATCCTATGTTCCTTGAATGATTTGAAGGATATCCGAAAAAACGAATCGTCTTATTAATAAGTATTGACGACCTGGAGGGAATCTCAAGTGGACCAGAGAACAATTGAAACTTTTTATCCTGTGTCTCCTTTGCAGCAAGGATTGATTTATCACAGCTTGTTGGAACCGGAATCGGGGGCTTATGTGCAGCAATTCGGTTGTACCATTGAAGGAACGCTTAACCCCGCTCTTTTTGAAGAGGCGTGGAATAGGATCATCGCAAGACATTCCGTGTTGAGGACAGCCTTCGTTGTAGACGGTGTAAAAGAATTTATTCAAGTCGTCAACAAGAAAGTTGTCATGCTGTTGGACTTCACGGATTTATCTACATACTCGGAATCCGAACAGGTCAAGTTGGTTAACAATTATTTAGAAAACGACCGTGTTCAAGGGTTTCAATTAACCAAAGCCCCTCTGATGCGCATGAAGCTGTTTCTTCTATCTCCAAACCTGTACAAGGTGATTTGGACCTGCCATCATGTTCTGCTTGACGGCTGGAGTATGCCAATCGTGTTCAGGGAATTTTCCCTATTCTATGAATCACTCTCCACAGGGAAGGAGCTCTTCCTTGCTAAAGCCCTTCCCTATAAAGACTACATCGTATGGATGAAGAAACAGGATTATAATGCTGCTGCTGTCTATTGGAAGGGAGTTCTAGGTTCATTTCAAGCTCCTACACCACTCGTTATTGATGTTACGGCAAAGTCTCAGGAAAGACGACTTCAGTATGATGAGGAGATACTCGTCTTAACAGAAACTTTATCGGAATCAGTTCAACAGTTTTCTAGGCAGAACCAAGTTACCGTTAATACGATGATACAAGGTGCATGGGCCTTCCTGTTGGGCGGATATAGTGGTGAAAAAGACGTGTTGTTCGGTGTTACCGTTTCAGGACGACCGACCGATTTGGACGGAGCCGAAGAGATGGTCGGAATGTTTATCAACACATTACCATTACGCGTCACGATGGAACCGCAATGTAAGGTCGTTGATTGGCTTCATGAAATTCAAAAGGCCAATTTGAGCATGCGGCAGTATGAATACTGTCCATTGGTTGATATTCAGGGATACAGCGGCGTTCCGCGTGGAATTTCGTTGTTCGAGAGTATTTTCGTATATGAAAATTTCCCATTAAACCACACATCAAATGAAAATCATCAGGAAGTTGAGGAAGGGTCATTAAGGATTGGAAGTGTATTTACGAAAGAGCAAACAAATTATCCTTTAACATTGGTTGCAGCTTCTGGTAGCCGCATGACATTGAGCCTGATGTATGATGCGAGTCGATTTGGAAAATGGATTATAGTAAATATGCTGAAACAACTCGAGATGTTGTTGGAAACCATGGTGAAAGCAAGGGAGTGCAAGTTATTCGATCTTCCTCTATGTACGGAGTCGGATGCTGAATTAGTATTGAAAATGTGGAATAATACCGGAGTATTATATCCGCCGGAAGATACTTTTGTATCGGTGTTTCAAAAACAAGCAGAAAGTCATCATGATGCGCTGGCCGTAGTCGACAGTAAAAGGTCGTTAACTTACCGCGAGTTAGATGTCAAAGCCAATCAACTGTCCAATCAATTGAACGAGAGCGGAGTGACATCGGGAGATATCATAGGAGTAATGATGAATCGTTCTTGTGAGGCCATAATTAGCATAATGGCCATTATGAAAGCTGGAGCGGCATACCTGCCGATTGATCCCCAATATCCTCCGAACCGAGTTAGCTATATGATCGAAAATAGTCGTGCTAAGTATGTCATTATTTCACCAGAAATCGAATACTCCGCACTACAACAGGCTTCCATATTGATATACAACGAGGAATCCCTACAGGAGTACGACATAACAAACAGTAGACTTAAATCAAGTCCCGAAGATGTGGCTTACCTGATATATACCTCAGGGACTACTGGTGAGCCAAAGGGTGTAATGGTAGAGCATCGGAACTTATTAAATATTGGTTTTGCATGGAAGCAGGAATACAAACTTGAAGAAATGCCTGTTAAAGTATTGCAATTAGCGAGCTTGTCTTTTGATGTATTTACGGGTGACCTTATCAGAGCATTAATGAACGGAGGACAATTAGTCATTTGTCCAGATGATGTGAGAATCGACATACCGGCGTTGTATGAGTGGATAAGTAATCATCAAATCACGCATATGGAATACACTCCATCGGTGTTGCTCCCACTTATGGAATATGTGTACACTCACGATTTGAATATAGCGCATTTGAAACTGCTAATTTTGGGCTCAGACAACTTGCAAATGAGTGATTATCGATTACTCTGGGAAAGGTTTTCAGAGAAAATGAGAATTATCAACAGTTACGGAGTTACCGAAGCTTGCATCGACTCCAGTTATTACGAACCGACGGAAGCTTGGGAAATGCCCGAGTCTGGAAAGACACCGATTGGTAAGCCTCTACCTAACGTAAAAATGTATATTCTGGACTCTGCACGTAAACTTCTTCCGCCGGGAATGAAGGGAGAACTGTTTATCGGCGGTTCCGGTGTCAGTCGAGGATATATCTATGACGAAGCTTTGACTAGTGCCAAGTTTGTCGACAATCCATTTGTTACTGGAGAAAAAATGTATCGAACTGGGGATTTGGCAAAATGGCTACCAGACGGTCAAATTGAGTTTCACGGACGTTCAGACTATCAGATCAAATTGCGTGGATTCCGTATCGAGTTGGGGGAAATTGAAGCGCAGTTTTTAGCTCACAAGGGGATCCGGCAAGTACTTGTAGATGCAAGACCGGATAATGATGGGAAAGCCGTGCTTGTTGCTTATGTTGTCCTTGAATCGGAGGTTAAACTTGGGGCACAGGAGATCAAACGTGTCCTCAAAAATAAATTACCTGACTACATGATACCGCAGTACATCATGTTTCTCGATAATTTCCCACTAACTCCAAACGGTAAAGTGGATCGTAAAGGGTTGGCTCCGCCTAATATCGCGCAAGAGCAGGACCTTGAGTTTTACATCGCGCCTAGAACACCGGAAGAAGAAATTGCTGCAAACATATGGGCTCAAGTTTTAGGATTGGACAAAGTCGGAGTTAGGGATCACTTTTTTGAGCTTGGGGGACATTCTCTGCTCGTATCACAAGCTGTCTCCCGTATGAATGACACTTTTAAGAAACAAATTCCATTACGTGCACTTTTCGAGAACCCTTTGTTGGAGGAATGGGTAAGTCAATACACTTCCGATGATGATGATGTTGTCATAGAAATCATACCTAAGATGAGGCCGGATCGAATTCCTTTGTCGATCGCTCAGCGGAGGCTGTGGTTCTTAGAAAAATACTCGCCGGGTAGCGGTGTGTATAATGTACCCGATGTTTATAGTCTCGAAGGCAATTGGCAAATCGATCGCTTGGAAAATAGTTTGCGTGAAATCGTGAAGAGGCATGAGATATTGCGAACAAGTTTCGATGAAGATCAATATGAACCAGCGCAACTGATTAGGAGCCTTGAGCCGGTACTCATTACCCATGACTTGAGGGAACTCCCTCAGGAAGATAAGCATAATCAATTGCTGCTCCTGATGCTGCAAGAAATCGAAAAACCGATAGAATTAATGGAGGCACCTCTTTTCCGCATGCACCTTTATCAAACGGAAGAGAATAATTATGTGCTCCTTCTATTATTTCACCACATTATCTACGATGGTTGGTCATCCGGGGTTTTGCTTCGGGAATTGCTGCATTTATATCAGTCGTACGATCAAACTGAAGTCATTGCGCTTCCATCACTCGCTTTACAATATGCCGACTACGCGATTTGGCAGCAAGAGTGGCTGTCAGAAGAGCGCATTCAAGAACAATTGGCTTATTGGAAGCAGCATTTAGAGGGGGCTGCTCCCTTGTTGCAACTACCTACGGATCGCCCCCGTCCTTCAGTGCAAACTTACAACGGATCTTTTCTGACGTTCTCATTGCCCTCTGGAATTCAGGAAGAGTTGGCTCGTTTAAGTCGGCAGGAAGGAACTACATTGTTTATGACTTTGTTAGCGGCATATTATTTATTGTTATACCGCTATACCCAGCAAGAGGACATAGTAGTTGGGACCCCTATTTCAGGAAGAAATCATCAAAAATTTGAGCAAATGATCGGATTTTTCGTAAACACGATCGTCTTTCGCGTTGATTTATCCAAGAATCCAACATATAAACAACTTTTGAAGCAAGTCAAGGAAGTCGCACTTGGGGCTTATTCCAATCAGGATGTTCCTTTCGAGAGAGTTGTGGAAGAGCTCCAACCTGAACGAAGTGTAAGTTACTCTCCTGTTTTTCAGACTATGTTCATCCTACAGAACAACGTTAAGGAAACGATTGAACTGGATGGTTCGCGTTTGTATCCTTATCCCCTCAGCAATATAGAAGGACGGTTTGCCAAATTTGATTTAACTTTGACGGTTGTCGAAGGGGAAAACGGCCTGGGAGCCACCTTCGAGTATAATACTGATTTATTTGATAAGCTTTCGATTCAACGAATGGCAGAACACTTTAAGTTCATCCTGTCATCCATTAGTCATAATCCTAAATGTACAGCGACAGATCTTCCGCTTATAAAAGAAGAAATCGAATGGATGGAGCGGTGGAATGAAACTGCAGTTGAATATCCCAGAAACAAAGCTATCCATGATCTTTTTGAAATGCAGGTTGTGCGAATGGGTGAGAAGACTGCGATCGTTCATGGAGCACAAACGGTTACGTATGCCGAATTGAATCGCAAAGCCAATCGAATCGCGAATTATTTGTGTAAGAATGGTATCAAGCAGCAAGAACTGGTCGGAATCTACATGGAAAAATCGATAGATACCATTGCAGCTATATTAGGAGTGTGGAAAGCGGGAGCGGCGTATGTGCCTTTGGATCCCGAGTACCCAATGGAGAGGCTTACATATATCCTCCAAGATACGGATGTGCGAGTTGTTCTCACCATGAAGCACTTGGCCTGGCAGATGCCATTGGAAGGAAAAGCGTTTTGTTTGGATCAAGTCGTGGAACTGATCCTTGATGAAGATGAGCGGAATCCGTCAGTTGCAGTCGCTGCAGATCATTTGGCCTATGTCATGTATACTTCCGGATCCACAGGATCTCCCAAGGGGGTTATGGTGGAACATACGGGCGTGGTTAATCTAGCAATCGCTCAATCACGTCAATTTGGAGTAGACACGAGCAGTAAGGTTCTGCAATTTGCCTCCCTCAATTTCGATGCTTCCGTATCTGAAATCGTAATGACGTTACTTTCGGGTGCTCAACTATGTTTGCCGCCCCGTGAGCGTTCGCTTTCCGGAAGTTTGCTTATTAACTATATGAACGAGCAGGAAATCACCACAGTCACATTGCCTTCCGTTCTTCTCAATACGATGGATGGTGAGTCACTGCCATATTTGAAATCATTAATTGTGGCAGGTGATGTTTGTACTGCCTCGATCGTTAACCGCTGGACTGAGGGGAGGGTTATCCACAATGCTTATGGACCAACGGAGGCAACTGTTTGTGCAACGATCCATCTTTGTGAAAGCAATGGAATAAATCCTCCCATTGGAAAACCTATGGCCAATACTCAAATCTATATTTTAGATCGAACTCTCAAGCGGGTTCCTGTTGGAGCTATTGGTGAAATTTTTATCGGGGGTGTGGGGGTTTGCAAGGGGTTATTTAAATCAGGATGAATTAACTAGTGAACGTTTCATTGCCAATCCTTACGGAAAAAAACCGAGTGGACGACTCTATAGAACTGGCGACTTAGGGCGATTTCTTAAGGATGGAACCATCCAGTTTGTCGGTCGAAGCGATTATCAGGTCAAAATCAGAGGATACCGTATCGAGCTCGGAGAAATTGAAGCTGTTCTGCAGAATGAACCAAGTGTCAAAGATGCAGCAGTCATCGTAAGAGATGACATTACGGGCGAGAAGCAAATCGTCGGATATTACGTTTCTGTGCCTGATGGAACCATGTCACAAGAGCAAATGAAAACGATTTTGAAACGACAACTTCCTAATCATATGATCCCTTCTCATCTTATTAACTTGGATGTAATGCCCCTAACTTCCAATGGGAAATTAGATCGTAAAGCATTGGCGGAAATCCCTGTGAGGCGGATGGAGACAGAGCGTGGGTATGAACAACCACGAACAACAAATGAAATTCTGTTGAAACAAATATGGGAGCAAGTATTGGGAGTTGAAGATATAGGCACCCACGACAATTTTTTTGAACTTGGCGGGGACTCGATATTGAGCATCCAGATTGTTTCCAGAGCGAACCAAGCTGGTGTGCTTATTACCCCCAAACAATTGTTTGAAAATCAAACGATTGCTGAGTTGTCGTCAGTTGCTGGTCAAAAAGAAACCATTGCAGAACAGGGCTTGGTTGCAGGAGTAATGCCGCTGATCCCTATTCAGAAATGGTTTTTCGAACAAAAGCTTAACAGACCCCATCACTGGAACCAATCCGTTTTATTGAATTTTATAGATCGTCCCGATCCGTCACAGGTCCACGCGGCTGTATGTGAGCTGCTCCGTCACCATGACAACTTAAGGGTTATTTTCAACTTAATCGGAGAAGAACGTCAAGCTGTAATTCGAAATGAGGTGGCTGATCAATCGTTTGAATATGAGGATTGGAGCGGGATTTCTGATTCTTTGATTGATGAGCGACTGAAGGAGGCAACCAATCAGGCCCAACAAAGGCTTGATTATGAGAATGGTCCTGTTATGAAACTCTACTATTTTGACTTGGGAGAACGGCGCGACTCTAAACTTTATTGGGTTATTCACCATTTGGCGGTCGATGGTGTTTCTTGGCGGATCCTGATGGAAGATTTCCAAACTCTGCTTTCCCAATCCCAGAAAGGTCAAACCCTTCAACTTCCAAAGAAGACCACCTCTTACTTAGAGTGGGCCAAACAGGTATCGGATTATGCCGGACGGATGACGCTTTCCGAGGAGCAGGCTTATTGGCTTCGGGAAGATTGGAAAGAGGTCCCCAACCTGCCTGTGGACTTCCCAGGGGGAGATAATACGGAGAGATCCGTATGTCACGTTACCTTATCTTTATCCTCCGACGAAACCCGGCAGTTGATCAAGAAGACACCAGCGGTATATCGGACACACACGAACGATTTGTTGTTAGCTGCGCTGGCCAGGACTATTCGCGAGTGGACAGGATTTAATCGAGTAGCCGTACAAATGGAAGGCCACGGCCGTGAATTCATACATGATCAGTTGGATGTGTCTCGAACTGTCGGTTGGTTTACAACCTTGTACCCTGTCTTATTGAATAGTGATCCAAGTTTAACAGATGGTGAACTTATCAAATCTATAAAAGAAGATTTGCGGTCAATTCCCTTAAATGGTTTCGGGTATGGACTTTTGAGATATATGCGGACCGAAGGTGAAAGTCTACGACAACTTCCATCCCCTGGCATTATTTTTAACCATTTGGGACAGATTGATGGCGCCATCGAACAAAATCCTATGTATCAGACTGCTAAGGAACAAACTGCTTCTAACACTAATGCAGATGAAGTTAGACCGTATCCACTTGAAATTAGTATGCTGGTGGCAGGTGGACAACTCCATGTGACATGGTCATACAGTGGTGGTATTTACAAACGTTCAACGATAGATCGATTAGCATTGGAGTATATGGATCATCTTCACGGACTTATCGCTCACTGTCTTTCCGAAGAAGCGGGGGGGTATACTCCATCCGATTTCCCTCTGGCAACTGTAAACCAGTTTCAGTTAGATCGTATCCATGCTCAAGATCGCTACGTCGACGAATTGTATCCTCTGACTCCCATGCAGCAAGGAATGGTCTACCATTCCTTGTACGATAAATATAAAGGAGATTACGTGGTTCAATTCGATTGGGCTTTCAAAGGCGGATTAAACATCCAGGCTTTTGAAGAAGCTTGGAGAATGGTGGTTGAGAGATTTGACACCTTTAGGTCATATGTTCTCGCTGATGGTTTGGTTCAAATCCATCAGGCAATTCGTAAGCAGGTTGAAGTTCATATCCGTTTAAAAGACTTGAGAGGGAAAACTTCAGAGGAACGGGAGGCCGCAATCGAATCTTACAGGAGAGATGACCGTGCAGAAGGATTCGATCTATCCGAGCCTCCATTAATGCGCTGGGCGCTGTTTCAAACCAACGAGGAAGACTTCCATTTTGTGTGGAGCCATCATCATATTTTATTGGATGGATGGAGTTTGCCGATTGTCATGAAGGATTTGTTTACATTTTATGAATCGGCAATTCGGAATCAAGAAATCGCAATAGCGACAAGCCCTCCCTTTTCGAATTATATTCGTTGGTTGAAGAATCAGGATCGGAGGGCGGCTGAAATTTTTTGGCGCGCTGAACTTGAGGGTTTCCGATATCCTACCCCGATCCGGATAAAAAGTGGCATTCCTTCAAGCGAACGTGGACATCTGTATGAGGAGCGCAGATTATTCATCACGAAAGATATGACCGAGCGTCTGAATGAATTTGTGCGCAACAACCAACTGACGATGAATACGTTGCTGCAAGGTGCATGGGCATTGTTGCTCAGCCGGTATTCCGACGAGGACGATGTGTTGTTCGGTGCTACGGTATCCGGTCGGCCAGCTGATCTCGCGGATGTCGAACAAATGGTAGGTCCTTTTATCAATACTTTGCCAGTTAGGGTCTGCTTAACTAACCAATTCACTGTTTTGGACTGGTTAAAGCAACTTCAAACGAAACAAAACAATCTACGGCAATTTGAGTACTGTTCTATTCTCGATATTCAAGGGTGGAGCGAAGTCCCGAGGGGTGTCCCTTTGTTCGAAAGCTTGTTCGTGTTCGAGAACTATCCGGTTGATCCGACGGCAATTGAAAAGATGGAGAATAACAAAGAGATGATCATTGAATCTTTTCAGGGAAAGGAACAAACCGGATATCCACTGTCATTCGTCGCCGCACCGGGTTCCCAATTATCGTTAGGGCTTATGTACGACGCTGGCATTTACGATTCGAAAATGGCTGAAGGCATATTGCAGCATTATGTGAAAGGGTTGGAAGAGGTGTTAGACAGACCTCAGGGTTTGTTATCAGAAATAGATATCTTACCAGAGGCTGAAAGAGAAAAGCTTGATCAATGGAATGGAACTGAAATACCAATTCCAGATCTATCGATATACGAAATGTTCGAAAGACAAGCCGAATTCTATCCGAACTCTATCGCTCTAGTTCATGGTGAAGAGGAAATGTCTTACGGAGAATTAAAGCGTAGATCCACAATTCTAGCAGGCATGCTGTTGGCGGAAGGCGCGCGCATGGAAGATTTGATTGGCATAAGTATGAATCGTTCGATTGACGCTATCGTCTCTATACTAGGGGTACTGAAAGCAGGATGTGCTTATGTGCCAATAGATCCAACATACCCTAAGCATCGAATTGGATATATCCTTCAAGACACAAAGTTAGGGATTATTCTGACACAGAAGCACTTAAGCGAAAGTTTCACTGACCAAGGGTTATGCGTGATTTGTACCGACGAGATTGAATATGAACTGGACGATAGTTGCTATGCAATATCATGGAAAAAAGCTAACCCAGATCAATTGGCGTACGTCATTTACACATCAGGTTCTACTGGACTTCCCAAGGGAGTTAAGATCGAGCATCGTGGTGTAGTGAACATGGCTTTAGCCCAAATCGAGCGATTTGGAGTTACAGCGGAAAGCCGCGTGTTGCAGTTCGCATCCATGAACTTTGATGCATCCGTATCGGAAATGGTTATGGCATTGTTCTCGGGTGCCAGGTTGTATTTAGCCGATCAGGAAACACTGTCTTCACCGAAGATGCTCCTTGATTTGTTACGGCAACAAGCTATTACGACGATAACGTTACCTTCGGCATATCTCTTTCACCTAGAACCTTCAGATCTACCGTCTTTGCAAACGTTAATCGTTGCGGGAGATGTATGTCAGGCGGAGTTAGTAACTCTTTGGGGTCAAGACAGGGCATTCTTTAATGCTTATGGCCCGACGGAAGCAAGCGTATGTGCAACGATTTACCGTTGCTCGGATGCCCGAGATCCGTTACCGATCGGGATACCTATTTGGAACACCAAGTTATTTGTTCTGGATAAGTGGGGACGACGGACTCCGATTGGAGTACCCGGAGAATTGTTCATATCTGGCCCGGGTTTGGCAAGAGGTTATCTAAATCTCGAGGAAGCTACAGACGATAAGTTTTTACCCTCTCCGTTCAAGGATGGTGGAAGACTTTACCGGACCGGGGATCAGGTGTGTTATCTAGATGACGGCAACATGGTGTTTCTTGGGAGAATGGACAGTCAAGTTAAAATCAGAGGCTTCCGCGTGGAACTTAACGAAGTGGAAGACATGATTAGGTTGATACCGGGCATAGAAGAGGCCACCGTTATAGTAACGGACTATGGCAACGCTGATAAACGTATTATCGCTTTTTATACTTCTCAAGCGAAAGTAAATTTAAGTCCTGACGAACTAAGGATCCAACTGCAAAACCGACTTCCTCATTATATGATCCCTTCGTTGTATCTGAGGCTTGATCAAATGCCTTTAAACGAAAGTGGTAAGATAGACAAGAAAAGTCTGGCCCAAACGGAGATGGAAGAATGGAATGACACTGTACCTTATCAGGAACCCCAAACGCCGTTGGAGAAAGATATGGCCGAAATTTGGTCGGAGATTTTAAAGGTGGGGCCTATCGGATTAAGGAGCCAATTTTTTGATCTGGGGGGGCATTCATTGCATGCCTTGTCTGTTATTTCCCAGGTAAGGGAAAAATATTCTTTGGACGTACCGATTAAGTCTTTGTTTGATTACCCTGTTTTGGAAGAATGGGCCAATTATCTGGAAAGTGTTCTGGAGAATGGGTTATCGCAAAGATTGCCGTCCATTATGAAAGCCGAGGGACATGAGGAAGCACCGTTGTCATTTTCTCAGCAACGGATGTGGTTTATCGATCAGCTACTACCGGCAAGTTCTCTCTACAACGCACCTCTGGGTCTCGTTTTGGAAGGTGAATTGGATATCGGAGCACTACAAAGATCAATCGACGGGTTGATTAAGAGACATGAATCGCTCAGAACCGTCTTTGTAAACAAAAGCGGACATCCCCTACAAAGGGTCACGGAGCCGTTTTCGCTACCTATTCGAAGCGTCAATCTAAACATAGCGGGGAATGGGGAAACAGACCAAGAATGGGAACGGACTTGTGTAGAACTATGTTCTACACCGTTCAACCTAAGTGAAGGACCGCTTATTCGCGCGGGTCTTTGCCGGATTACCGAAGATCGGCATGTTCTGCTATTGATTATGCACCATATTGTATCTGACGGATGGTCTGTAGGTGTATTGATAAGAGATCTGTTGGTCATGTATAGGGCTAATAGCAGCAGGGGAAATCTGGAACTTCCAGAACTTCCGATTCAATATGCGGATTATGCGATTTGGCAACGGAAGTGGTTGGAGAAGGACTTGTTGAAGAATCAGTTGAAGTATTGGCTGGAGCAGTTGCATGACGCTGCACCAATGCTTCAGTTGCCTACCGACCGGCCTAGACCGGTTGTTCAATCCAATCGAGGAGATATCGTGACGTCCCTTGTTCCCGAACGGGTAACACAGAAGTTGAAAGAGCTTTGTCATACCGAGGGTACAACCTTATATATGACCTTACTCACGGTATTTAATGTTTTGTTGTACCGATATACAGGTCAAGAAGACATTCTAATCGGCAGTCCGGTAGCGGGGAGAAAGGATAGTAAGCTGGAAAATCTAATCGGGCTGTTTGTGAACACGTTGGTATTGAGAACGAATGTGTCAGGGGACAGTACTTTCAGGGAATTGTTATCTCGTGTCAAGAAAGTGACGTTGGATGCGTTCACCCATCAGGATTTACCTTTTGAGAAAATAGTAGATGACTTGCAATTAGAACGAAGTCTACAGTACTCCCCGCTGTTTCAAGTTATGTTTGTTCTCCAAAATACCGAATTAAGCATGAATGAAGAAGTACCGGGATTGCAGGTTTATCCAATGGATGTGGATTTGCCGGATTCTAAGGGAGCGAAATATGACTTGACGCTCACAATGACGGAAAGTTCGCAAGGTATTCATGCTTCTTTGGAATTCAATATCGATTTATTTGACCGCTCAACTGCCGAGAGGATGTTGGAACATCTGTTGATGATTGCCCACTCTGCCGTAGAAGATCCAGAAAAGAGAATAGCGGATATGAATTTGTTATCGGATCACGAAAGAGAGCTTATAGAGCAATGGAACGAAACAAACTGGCGGGATTTCGAAGAAGCGGAGTGCGTGCATCGGTTGTTCGAACGTCAAGCATATATTCAGCCCGATTCAATCGCCTTGTTATTCGGGGAAGAACACTTGACCTACTCCCAATTAAACGATAAGGCGAATCGAATTGCTCAGCTTCTGAGCAGCCTAGGAGCAGGGCCAGAATCATTAGTTGGATTGTGTATGGACCGTTCACCGGACATGGTCGCTGGGTTGCTTGGAATTATGAAATCAGGTGCGGCATACGTCCCGTTAGATCCCAAGTATCCGACAGAGCGTTTGCGTTATATGATGGAGGATTCAAACATTTCCTTGATACTCACGGACAGGAATGCGGAGCTTAAGTTGAACCTTGATGGTTTGACAATTCTTCCGATGGATGATGTGAATTCGCACGATGCAAATCAATGCGGCAATTTATCCGTTCCGGTTACACCCTCCAATTTGGCCTATATCATATATACTTCCGGATCAACGGGAAAACCCAAAGGGGTAGCTATTGAACACAAGAGTGTGTTCGGACTTATCCAATGGGCCAAAGAGACTTACCAACAGGACATTTTCAAAGGCTCCTTATTCTCGACTTCCATTTGTTTTGATTTGTCTGTTTTTGAATTGTTCGTTCCACTGTGTGTAGGAGGTCGTGTCATTCTAGAGGAGAATATCCTCTCGCTCTTAGAGTCTCCGGTTGCAGGTGAAGTGACAATCATAAACACCGTACCTTCGGCTACCATAGAACTGTTGAGAGTGAACGCGATACCTCCCTCAGTAAATGTGGTGAATTTAGCAGGAGAAGCGTTGCCTGTCACATTGGTTGAACAGTTGTATGCTACAGGTACGGTTCAAAAGGTGTTTAATTTATACGGACCAACTGAAGATACGACATATTCTACGTATGAACTTGTGGAGAGGGGATGTGTACCGACGATCGGCAAGTCGCTTCCTAATTCGACGACCTATATTCTGGACTCGAATCTCCACCGTGTTCCAATCGGAGTTCCCGGTGAGTTGTACTTGGGAGGCGATGGGTTAGCCCGTTGTTATTGGAATAAGGAGGAACTAACGGCAGAAAGATTTATACGTAATCGTTTCTCTAATGGTAGGGATGACAGGCTGTATCGTACAGGGGATATAGCTAGATACTTACAGGACGGCTCCATCCAATATCTTGGACGGTTGGACAACCAAGTCAAAGTTCGAGGTTTTAGAGTGGAATTGGGAGAGGTCGAAGAAGTGTTGCGAGCCTATCCTTCTGTACGTAATGCGGCAGCTATCGTTAGGGAAGGCGAACAAGGTAATAAACAAATCGTAGCATACTTAGAAACGGAACCCGATTTGGATACAGATACCCTCTTGATCAGGTCTTACTCACAGGAAAAGTTGCCTAATTACATGATTCCGGCTGTTTTCATTGTTATGGATCGCCTCCCTTTGACTCCTAACGGCAAAATCAATCGAAAAATGCTACCGTTATCGATTGGGGTGACAGAGGGGAACACGGTCGCGTATGTGCCTCCGAGAAGTGAAAGAGAGAAGAGTTTGGCAGATGTATGGAGCCGAGTGCTTCGGATTCAGCTCATAGGAATGAACGATAATTTCTTTGGATTGGGTGGAGACTCCTTACTTGTTATTCAAGTCGTTGCTAAGGCTTTTGAGTCGGGTATCCAAATAACACCGAAGCAAATGTTTGAACACCAAACTATTTCAGAATTGGCAAAGGTCAGCGTCTTATTGTCGGAGTCGAACGAGACTGAGGTGATTCTCACCGGAGAAATGCCTTTAACGCCAATACAACATTGGTTCTTCGAACAGCAGCATGAGGATTTCCATCATTGGAACCAGTCCATAATGCTAGAAATCAAAACTTCAGTAAATCAGAAACTCCTCGAGAAATGCATCCAGCATTTATTGCTTCAGCATGATATCTTGCGGGTGAGATTTGAGCAAAGGGATGGTGAGTGGATCCAGTATTATGCAGAAGAACATCCTCAGGCGGTATTAGAAGTAATAGATGTATCGGCATTGGCATCCGAAGAACAACAACAGGCCATTGAGAAAAGATCAGACAAAGTGCAACGGAGTCTTGACATCACGGCGGGGCCTATCATGAGGTTCGTGTATTTTGATTTAGGTGAGAAGAATGGACGACTGCTGATCATTGCCCATCATTTGGTGGTTGATGTCGTTTCTTGGCGCTTGATTATTGAGGATATAATGAGGACGTATGCGAAACTGAGCAATCATGAAGAAATAAGGATCTTGCCGAAGTCGACATCTTATCAAGAATGGACCACCCTTCTCAGTAGATTGGCACGAGAAGATCAAACCTTGCGGGAGATGGAATTTTGGATGAATCAATTGAGGGGAGGTTTCAGTTTACCAAAGCAATTTGACAATGGATCTAATACCCAAGCAGATGTTGCTCATGTATCGGCTACGCTGTCAGAAGAAGATACGTCGAAACTGTTTAAACTACCTCAAATGATGGATACGCATATTAACGATTGGTTATTGACTGCGTTGATGCTTACGATTAGGGAATGGACGGGGAACGAGGAGATTACTGTTCATTTCGAAGGACATGGAAGAAATGAAGAATTAGGTCAACGAATTAATTTAACACGCACCGTTGGATGGTTTACAAGTATGTATCCCCTCAAATTGCGCTTGGGGGAGGCAGATAATTACCTGGAAGTTGTGTTACATGTTAGTGGATTATTAAAGAGTGTGCCGAACAGCGGTATTAACTACGGATTGCTGAGATATCTATCGGAAGAGCAAATCAGAGCCCGCTTCGAAATTGAGGCTCATCCTCAAATTTGTTTCAATTATTTTGGGCAAGTCGATCAACTTATAGAGGAAAACTCCTTATTCGGATTTGCAAGGGAGTCGGTAGGACAGACTGTGAGTGAAAAAGCTGTTCGAACTCATTTACTTGACATCAGTTGTCTCGTATCGAATGGTCGGCTTACGATGAATTGGCTGTTCAGCCGAAATCACTACGGTAAAGAGTTTGTCGAAGGGATTGCTTTACGGTATATGCATTATTTGCAATCAGTGCTTCAATATGGTCATTTAAAAACATTAGAAAAAGACCAAATAATACTGTGAGTCTCAGATTAGCTACAGCAAGATCATAAATACGAACATTCGTTTGATAAACTGAGTTCAAACGAATGTTCGGGAGTGACTCGCATGGCCCAGTAAGAATTTATAACACTGAAAAGATTCTAAGAAAACTGATTTCTAGTACTTTTATCTATTGAGCGACCGCCATAAGAGAGGACATTTAATAATGTCCTCTCTTCATAATTTTATTAGATTTGTTACGAGGATCCTTCTTGTGATACCGTCTCCAACGGAGGAAGTACAGTTTTGTGCTTCTTGGATTCGGAGTGGTACAATAATTCGTAAATGATCGGTACAATTATTAAGGTCAGCAAAGTAGAACATATTAATCCACCAATGACGACAACAGCTAATCCCTTTGAGATAACGGAACCTCCTGTACTGCTGAAAGTGAGAGGTAATAAGGCCATAATCGTTGCGCCAGCAGTCATAATAATCGGTCTTAAGCGCGTGGAACTGGCTTCTGTTAGTGCATCTCTTATTGACTTACCTTCTTCTCTCAGTTGTTGAACTCTGTCAATCAGAACAATAGCATTTGTCACGACAATCCCGATAAGCATTAGGAAACCGATTAAGGCAGTAATACTTAACGCATCGCCTGTGATGTACAATCCGAGAATACCGCCAATCAAAGCGAACGGCAATGAGAACAAAATGGAAAATGGAGCTCTTGCATTTCGAAATGCAATCACCATGATCAAATAGACGATAAACACAGAAGCACATATTGCTACAAACATCTCCTGAAATCCTTGGTTGATTTGCGCAGCAGCCCCGGCTGTTTCCCTTTCTATTCCTGCTGGTAATGGAATTTCGTCCAAAGAACTTGCGATTTTGTTACTTATCCCACCTACATCTTCGCCGTTAATTTCAGCAAATATACTGATGGCCAAATTTTGGTTCTCCCGCTTAATATCAAAGGGGGCGTCAATTTCATCAATTTGTGCTAATTCATTCAGTTTAACGGAAGAACTATCTGGTAGATAAAAGGTGATTTCTTTCATGCTGTTGACTGAATTATTCATCCAGGGTGTTACTTCAAGTGTTGTTGGATATAACTGGCCGTCTAGAAACAATTCACCGAGATTTTGAGTCATGATCCAACTTTGAACCGAGTCCATGATGAGAGCAGTATTCATCCCGTATTGGGCAGCTTTGGTTTGATCAACGGTAATCTGGACTTGCTTTTTAGCTTCTGATAAGGTGTCTGTGATGTTTTTGAGTTCGGCATATTCACTCAACTTGTTTCGTATTAAGTTTGCGGCTTCTTTCAATTTTGCGTCGTCGTTGCCTAGCACAGTGTATGAGAACAATGAATTGGCTGAGCCACCTATACCATCATGATAGACATTCGATTCTACTGTCGATCCTATTGGAAGAAGAGCGAGAATTTTGGCTTTATATTGATCCATAACCTCTTGCTTATCTGATGAATTTTTCGTATCTGCAAGAATAATGGATTTATAAGAATATTCGATTTCACTTCCCCCATCAGACCCTACAACCGCCAATACAGAGCTGAACAATTTATCATCTTGATCCTTAGCATGAACCAACAGCTGCTCAACTTCTTTAATTTTCGAATTCATTGTTGACTTGGAAATTTCTCTCGGAAGGGATAAATGGAATGCTAGCTTGTTGGATGATTCTCCCTGAGGTAAAGCTTGTACTGGCAGCTTAGGAGTGATAACGACGATCGTTACCAGAAATATGACAGCTGTAATTATTAGTGTCTTAAACCGATGATTCAAGGCTCCAACGATAATCCGGTTGTAGGTAGTCATGAAACGCTGCTTTTTTTCTTTATGGTCCAATGGTTTTGTTTTGTTTTGAATGATCGTAATCTTTATGAGTGCAGGTACGATTGTTAATGCCACAAGCAATGAGGCCAATAAGGAAGATACAATAGTGAGGGCAAAGGGTTTGAACAAAGTGCCTACCACCCCGCTTACCAGACTAAGAGGTATAAATACTGCAATTGTGGTAAGTGTTGAGGAGGTTATGGCTGATGAAATCTGCTTCGTAGCCTGAAGAATAACAGATTCCTTGCGTTCATATGTCTTTTGCAATTGACTGTAGATGTTTTCGGTAACGACAATGCTGTCATCCACGACCCTGCCAATCGCAATGGTGAGCCCACCGATCGTCATAATATTTAAAGTGATATCGAACCAGGATAAGAATAACAAGCTGACAAGAATGGAAAGAGGAATGGAAACCAACACAATCAGGGTTATTCTTGTATTTCTTAGAAACGCTAGAATCATGAGAGAGGCGAATATTGCACCAAGGGCGCCTTCGCGAAGCATACTGCTAATTGTATGTTTGATTTCTTTTGATCCACTATACACGACTTCGAACTGAGCTTTTGGAATCGTTGTTTTCCATTCATTAATCAATGTATCTACTTTGTCGTTTAACTCTACAATATTTGCAGATTCCGATTTCACAATGTTTATTTGGATTGAAGGTTGCTCATTCAGTCTTGCAATGTATTTGGATTGCTGTGTGTATTTTACTACGCCAAGCTCTGCCAGTCTGACCCTTTTTTGACCAATCAAGAGATTCTCGAGATGCGTCAAAGATTCTGTTTTACTTGTAACAGTAACCATCTCTGTATTTCCACCCACAGTCAGCGTGCCGGCCGGTCCGGAAACTAAGTTGTTTTTAATAGAGGTTGTCACTTCAGAAGGATTAATACCTTTCGCGTTCAATAGATTTGCATCCAATTGAATAGAAAGAGTGGTTTCATTGTTTCCAAGCACTTCGATTCGCTGGACACCTTCTACCGATTTTAAGGCGGGTAGAATATAGGAATTAGCAAGATCATCAAGTTCCTTTTGCGATAATCCATCACCTGATAAAGCCAACTCGTAAACAGGATCGGTCGTCGTCGATACTGTATTGACATCTGGTTTTCCTGCGGTTGATGGCAAATGGACTGTGGATAAAGCCTTCTCTATTTCCGCTTTCATGATATCCGGCCGAACTCCGTCTTTTAAATCGACTTGAATACCAGAAAAGTTGTCGCTGGAAACCGATCGAGTTCGCAAAACTCCTTCAATGTTTGAGAGACTAGTTTCAAGAGGTTTGGTTACCTGATCCAAAACAACATTAGGTGCTGCCGGATAGAAGGTGTTTACCATTAAATACGGGGCATCGAGTTTGGGTAAATAATCGATTTTGAGAGTGGATACGGAATAAAGACCACCACCAACCAACATTAATAAGATAATAATTATGGCGGTGATATTTTTCAAAGAAAAGTTTGTCAATTTATTCAAGGGAATTCCTCCTAATATGTTAGGTTTGGATGTCCTCTTTAGTTGTCGATTTATCTTTTAAATGTATCCAAACAGCTCTTTTATATATCATCTATGATGATTACTATTTCGATTGATTAAATGTGATATCTCCATTCTCACTGGAAATTTGGACCTGGAAGCCCCCTGCACCTAAGGATCGAGTCAGAAATTTGTCGCCTTCACTTGAAAGTTCCAGGCCAGGAATATCGGTACGAAGCTCCCCGGTACTAGTGCGAAGTGTCGTTTGGATATCATTAACGATCTTGTCAACGTACAAAGCTATATCTCCAGTAATGGAATCCACTTGAATGTTCCCGCTAATTCAGCCAGCTTGATGGCAATTTTGCCTGTTGTGGAATAGAGTTTGAGAGACATTAAATTTCCATCGAGATTAATGTCACCTGTGATTGTTCTTATATTATTTATACGACTATAGGTATCACTAGCATGAATATGACCGGTGTTTGAATTTAAAGCAATATCATTCGAGCGGATGTTATTCAAATGAATATCACCTGTGATTGTAGTAACGGTGATGGAATCAAAGATTTTATCCGGCACAGAAAGTGTAAGGGCAACATTATAGCGGGCACTGATTGTGAACCGATGTTTCTTCAATTCCTCGACGGAGATATATAATGTACCGTTATCGACAGACGTAGTTAATTCTAATCTATCTGTGTATTGTACCGATTGGGAACCAAGCCTAGATAATGTAATGGTATTTCCTGAAACTCGCTCGATTCGGATATCATCCATAGCGGTGTTTATTTGAATATTGTTGATATCGTTATTGAATGATTTATTTTCGTTAATTTCCTCTACATTGAATGGGGACGCATTAAGAAAATATAAGATTAAATTGCCGACAAGTCCGATTACGATACAAGTAAGCGCTATACGTAATAAAGAATGTTTCCATAACTTCATTGAAATGATTTCCTCGCTTTCCTTAAAGAATCCAACAGATAGTTTAGAACCCCTTTTGAGTACCAGACCGTAAATCGGAACATCAGTGAAAGTAGTAAAAGGCCGAATCCGAAAAAGCTCAGGAAGACGAAAACATATTTTAGGAATTCGACCGAAAGACCGTTATCGATTAAGATCATAATAGGAACGATAAACATACAGATGATACCGAACCCTATTAATGCGAATTGGACTAGATAAAGTACGCTTATAGGGATTAAAACGAATAACACATGTAGAACTCCCAGACGTACGGTTGATAAAATGGCTCGGAAGGTACGATTAATTCCTGGTGTTTTTTGTGCTTGTTCAATTTTCATCTCAGCTATCAGGCTTTCCGCAAGCTTGGCAGGGGGTTCCAAATTGTTCAATACCGTCTGCTCAGCTATTCCGCTAGATACAGCCATATAAATATGGCTATATATCTCTTTAACTGCATCCTCTTTATCGGCCGTTGGTAAAGATTGAAGGCAGCGGTCCAACTCTTTAATGTATTTATCGATGTGAACACTCATGGCATTTCCTCCGTTTGTTCCGATTTATCGATTTGTTGAATGGCATCAACTAAGTTTCCCCATTCCTCCGACATTTCCTCTAGAAGCTCCTTCCCTAATGGACTGAGAATATAATATTTCCTAGGTGGCCCTGACGTTGATTCCTGCCAAAATGATTCAATGTACTTTTCTTTGGAAAGACGTCTTAACAGGGGGTATAGAGTTCCCTCTGTAACGGATAGAATTTCCCATTTGCTTAACAAAGCCGTGAATTCATAACCATATCGCTTTTTCTGTTTGAGAAGAAGTAAGATCGAATACTCCAAAATCCCTCTTCTGACTTGGGATATCCATTCATTTATATTCATAGTCATCACCTTGAGATGAGTGTAGCACAAGGTACTATGCAGCGCAAGGTATAATTGTATAATTTTCCTTTTTTTGAATTTTCAATCCTGCTCACATTATACTTAGAGCCGATGAAGGCGAAGAGGGACCGGCATGGGCAGACGTAGGAATTACAGAAGCTTACAACGTCCATGAAAACAAGACCAGAAACTTGCGAAAACGCCGAAAAAGGCAAGCAAGACGCGCTTGATCTGGAAAAACGGACAGACTACACCTCCAAAATGGATGGGAAAGCAGGGCGAGATTAATAGCCTACGCTTGCATTTAGTCGACGTTCACTATACGGAAGCTAAGTAAAATCGTTATGGTGGCCAACCGTAAACTGGCGTTTTCCCACTCCAGATGTTCGAATCTACATGTTCTTTAATGGTTACAGAGCACTAGTTTATTATCTGTAGTGGTTAATTTTCCTAAAAAAATACAATGCTTGACAATATACGCAATTTTATATTATGCTTATTAAGTTCCAAAATGTAGGAAACTTACCTAAAAGATAGGTCGTTGGTAATTATGGTTATGAATTATAACTGTCGTAATCTTCGTGAATCGAAGTATTTTCTTTCGACAGAACACAAACCGAAGGAAATGGCGAGACTATTTTGTTTCCCTTATGGAGGTGGTAACGCTTCGATATATCGTGAATGGAATAGACTACTTCCCCCTCAGATTGGCGTCTATCCAATACAGCTACCAGGGAGAGGGGCCAGAATTAGCGAGAATCTTCCGACTAACTTGTCTTCTATCATTGATGAATTGGTAGAAGCTATCCTACCATTATCAGATCTTCCCTACTTTTTTTTCGGTCATAGTATGGGAGCGCTCCTAAGTTTTGAACTATGCCGTCGATTAAGAACTCACGAAACTACACCTGTTCATTTGTTTGTATCGGGATACAGAGCCCCTCATTTAGAAGATTCAGAACCTCATTTGCATACACTTCCGGACCATGAATTTCTACAGGAAATTATCAACATGAACGGAACCCCCACAGAAACGATTTCTGATAAATCATTTGTCGAATTTTTCCTGCCTATTTTACGTTCGGATTTTAGGATTTGCGAATTATACCGTTATATTGAAGAAGTACCACTCGATATTCCGATCACAGCTTTTGGTGGCAACAAGGATCCTGACGTTTCTCCCGATGATCTTAAAGAGTGGAAAATACATACGACCAATCGATTCAATTATTTTATGTTGGATGGCGATCACTTTTTTTTACATCAACAACAATCACGTTTGGTTAACATGATTTCGCTTATTGGTATTGAAGAAATGAAAAGGTTTACTATGAAACGATGAGATGGAGAGTGAAGATTTGGAACCGATTTATTTAATTCCTTTGGCAGTTATTTGGCTTATTCTCGTTATTGTTGCTTTGGCAGATATCTCTCGAAGGGATAATTCACAGGTAAGAGGCGATAAAAAGTGGATTTGGGTGCTTGTCATTATATTTGTTAACACACTTGGACCAATCATCTACCTGCTTGCGGGCCGTAAAGATACATAATTTTTAGATGGGTTGCTATTCCTATCTCGAAAGCGGTGATGAAGTGTGTTTGTTACAATGTTACAAAAAGAATTTCTTGAAATGATCAGGTCATACAAAATCGCAATCATTCTGCTCATTTTCATTGTCCTAACCGTAATGCAACCGGTTATGTTTAAGTTACTTCCCCAATTATTAAAGGATCTGTCTGATTTGCCCAATGGTTCTGTTATTCAGATTCCTACGCCTGATGCTACTACTATTATGGCTACATCGCTCGGAAAGTTCGGAGTCATCGGCTCCATTGTTGTTATCATTATGACAATGGGTACGATTGTCAATGAGCGGCTTTCTGGAGTGGCCTCTTTAGTATTAGTCAAACCAATCGGCAAAAGCGGATATTACTGGGCAAAAATAATCTCGAATTCAATATTAGTCGCTATAAGTATGCTGATTGCCATGGCCATCACGGCCATTACTACTGATTTACTGTTTGATAGCGTCGATTATTATCGAATTTTGTTGGCTACTTTGATTTATATTCCCTACCTTATATTAGGTGTTTTTTTGGCGGTTTCTGCATCGGCTATTGCCAAAAGTCCTGCGGTTGCTGGCGGCATCGCAATTCTTATTCATTTCTCATTGTCCTTCGTCCCCACTTTCATGAATCAAGATGATTTCGTTTATCGTATAAGCCCTTCCAAAATAATTGATGATTCCATTAATGTAATAATGGAACAGAGCACTGATTTTTGGCCAGCTATTGGAGGTATTAGTGCTATTGCCTTAGTTGTAGGCTTTATCGGATTGTTTTGTTTTAAACGTGCTGAAAATTAGTTTTTGTAATCTCTAAAAACTTGCTATTCAGGGTGGTGAAAACAGTTAATGATTGTAGTAACGAGTGAAAATATTCCTTCGTACCGAGTGGTGGAATTGAAGGGGACCGTTTTTGGAATCGTTTGTCGATCAAGAGGAGTCGGCAAAGATATTACGGCGGCCTTCCGAGGTTTGGTGGGAGGAGAAATAAAAGAATATACAGAGTTGCTTGAAGATACTCGGTTACAAGCAATTGATAGGATGGTTAAGAATGCCTCTCTTATGGGAGCAAATGCTGTAGTGATGGTTAGATTCGACTCGGCTTCTATCGGGAGTTCCATGACTGAAGTCTTGGCTTATGGCACCGCTGTAATTGCTGAAAAGATCGAATGATGAAATTTATTGTTGCTTACGTCGTGTTTCAAATTATCATATTCACTGTTCTAATCGTGATCAGTTCGAAAAAAGACAAACGTTTCGCAGCAGCGATTCAGAAACCACCACCGAACTTTGAACCTACAAATGAGGTGTTCTACGATCCAATCGAAAATATTATGAAAAGAGTGTATTACAACCAGTTCACTGGCGAAAGAATATATTTAACTGAACTGGATTGAATAGGATATTAATGTTTTTGATGGAGGCCTTGATGTCGGATAATATTCAATTTTTTTTGTCAGTAGCTATTGCATTGTTTCTGATTTTGTTGATATCGAGCTATGTGGATGGCTTGCCACATTAATCGCACAGCCTCGAGTGGTTGGAGAGATGGTTTCAGGGGTGCTGTTAGGCCCTACAGTGTTTGGACTGTTTTTTCCTGATTTAATGACGTATGTTTTTTCTGCTGATGTAAAGAGCTTTCTTTATGTAATAAGTAACTTGGGTTTAACTATTTATATGTTTCTGATCGGCGCAGAGATGGATCTGAATAATGTGAACCGTTCTTCTCTCAGAAAAGCAGGATTATTGGCGTTTTCGGGAATAGTTCCTTCATTTTTTCTCGGAGTTGCAGTGGCTTACTTATTTTATGAATCGATCTCGCTTAAATCAATCTCTCCTTTGAATTTTGCGATATTTCTTGGGATTTCATTGTCAATTACCGCCTTCCCGATGCTTGCTAGAATTTTACAAGATGAAGATGGTCAAAACAAAGCTAGGCTCCTTAACTTTGATAGCTGCTAGTATCGATGACGCTGCTGCATGGTGCTTGTTGGCGGTTTTAACCGCAATTGCCCAAGCTAAAAGCGTGATAAATGGATTATACACTGGAATATTAGGAGTTTTATTCGTTCTAATCATCTTCTATATTGTTAAACCACTTCTGAAAAAACTGGGGAATCGGGTGGAAGCAATTGGACGATTAAATCAAGGTGATTTTGCAGTAATTTTACTCTTGATTTTGACTTGTGCCATTTATACCGATTACATAGGAATTTATTCGGTTTTCGGTGGGTTCATTCTGGGCATTGCATCACCGAGAGGAAAAGTGTTTCTAAAGGAAATTAATGAGAAATTTACTTACATAGTAGTTGTGTTTTTACTTCCTATCTTTTTTACTTTTTCTGGTCTCAATACTGATTTAACCGGAATATTCAATTTGAATCTACTAATTCCAGCGTTTGTTATTATTGTGGTATCTATTATTGGTAAATATATTGGTTGTATGCTATTTATGAAAAAAATGGGCTTTAGTTGGAGGGAATCATCGGCAATTGGTGGATTGATGAACGCTAGGGGTTTAATGTTGCTCATAGTCTTGAATATTGGATTAAGCTATAACATGATCACACATGATCTGTATTCCATTTTAGTATTAATGACTGTTATTACGACCATGCTCGCCATGCCGATTTACAAATACTCGATGGGAAAAAGACAAAAAGCGGGAAGCAAATCATCTCAAAAGTTAGACTACTCAGGACCTTAATGTTTCGAATCCTTTTACAGCACATAGTACGCTGTTTTAAAAATAACTTAAAAGGAGATTTCAAATGACAAAACACTATGATCTCGTAATTATCGGTGCAGGCCCCGGAGGCATTCAACTAGCTATCTCTCTTCAGGAATTAAGTGAGCAATGGGGTCGAACGATAAATTATGTTTTATTAGAAGCAGATATGCAGGTCGCTTCTTTTTTTCGGAAGTACCCTATTCATGGTCAATTGATCAGTAACAACAAACTCTTTACTGGTTACCCGCCTACACATCCGATTTCTGAAAGATATGATTGGAACAGTTTATTAACGAAGGATAAGAAAATCATGATGCGCAATTATAGCACTGACTTTCATCCGCGCAGAGAAGCTTTGGTAGAAATGCTTCAGGATATCGTCAAAGAGTATAACCTACCGATTCAATATAATACGAAATGTGAAATGATCGAGAAGAAAGACGGGAGTTTTGAACTTATAACCAATGAAGGAATCCTAAGTTCAGATTACGTAGTAATTGCATCTGGCTTGACTCCTATAAAACCTGAAATACCTGGGCTGGAGCTAGCAACAATGTACGAGGATATGAAGAGAAAAGAGTATTACCGGGACAAAAGAGTTCTCATTATCGGAAAAGGTAACAGCGCAATGGAATCAGCTCAAGATATTTTGAATGAAGCCAATGTGATTATGCTTGCGAGTCCAAGTTCGACTAGAATGGCATATAAAACTCATTATGTTGGACATGTACGCGCGGTCAATTCTTTTTGATAGAGAACTATCAGCTTAAACATCAAGCAGCGTTATTAGATTGTAATATCGTATCAATTGAAAAAGTGGAAAATGGATTCAATGTAACGTTAGCTTATATTCATGCTGAGGGCGAAGTCGAGACTTTGTTTTTTCACGAAGTAATCGCTGCAACAGGATTTAAACCCAATTTCGAGCAATTTACAAAACATTTAGAACTTAGAAAAATGAATGGAAAATTTCCTTCGATATCAGGAGAGTTTGAGTCGACAGAGGTTCACAATTTATTTTTTGCTGGTGCCCACACACATGGCCTTGATTTCCGTAAAACATCAAGTGGCTTTATTCATGGATTTCGATACAATTCCAGAATACTGGCCAACGTGCTTACTTTACGCATGGGATTCCCAATAGATCAGCGAACGATCGCTGAAAAAGACGTTGTACAAACCCTATTGACTGTGCTCACGGAAAATCCGGATATTTTTCTTCAGCCTGGACTTATAGCATACATATTGGAATATGTGAATGGGCAATGGAATGAAATTGGATATAGAACTCTTCCGGATTTCAACAAACTAAGTGATGGATCAGATTCTTATTTTATTGCGGTCACATTGGAGTATGGTGATATCGATAATTATCCTGACGTTCTCAGCATTCCTAGACGACCAGGAAATGCAGCGGATAGTACTTTCTTGCATCCAATAATTCGAATTAGAAACCAAAACATAGATATTAAACAAGATTTGGAAGAAGTGTTGGAAGTTAATTTCATGTCGGAAAAGTACTTTAATGAACTTACCCGTATTCTTGAGGAACATTGTTATGCGACTAAATCTTGCTAATCAGGTATGAGCAAAGGGGGGATTTTGTGATTTATTTATCAGAAAAACATATACAGCGGCTTGGAATCGATTGGCATAGGTTAATTGATGTCATACGAAGCGCAGTTTATGGTATGAAAGAAGAACAATATTCACAACCCATTAAACCATACTTGAGGTATCGCAACCTAAAAAACCGGATTATCGCAATGCCTGCTTTCATTGGAGCTGATTTTAACCTCGCCGGTATTAAATGGATAGCTAGTTTTCCAGACAATATACATAAGGGTTTGCCGAGGGCACACAGTGTCACGATTCTGAATGATGCGGATACGGGTGTGCCAGTAGCCATTATCAACACTGCAAATATAAGTGTGATTAGAACAGCCTCCGTCAGTGGATTAATTATGGAACATTTTTTTCGAGTTAGAAATATATCTTCCATTAACGTCGGAATCATTGGATTCGGACCTATCGGACAGGGACACCTCGATATGTGTCTAAGTCTGTTTGGAGAACGTATTCAGAATGTTTTCATACATGACCTCAAACCCATTAACTTAGACGAATTATCGATCTCTGAACAAGACAAGGGAAAATTGATTACGGTGGAAGGTTGGCAAGAAGCATATAAAGAAGCTGACGTATTCATTACTTGTACCGTGGCGGCAGAGCCATACATAAATTTGCCGCCCAAAAAAGGCTCATTACAGCTTAATGTATCTCTACGCGACTATACATTAGACATCTATAAGTATGTTAAGAACAGCATATTTGTAGACGATTGGGATGAAGTGTGCCGGGAGAAAACAGATATTGAAATGTTCGCGCTTCATAAAGGTTTAACCCAAGAAGACACCCATTCGTTGGTTGACCTGGTTTGTGATAACGGTATGGAAAGAATTAGCCAAGAAGAAGCAATAATGTGTAACTTGATGGGAATGGCCTCATTCGATATCGCAGTAGCATCCCACTTTATTATATGTGCAAAACAAGACGATATTTACACAGATCTATCTCTTGTTTAGTAACTCCTGATAAATGACGAATTCCAATTTGAAATAGAAACGGGGTTCTTTAATTGCATGATATCAAAACGATGAGCGACCTGTTTCAAAGAGCAGGTGAGAAAAGTAATACAGGCATCACGTTTATCGCTGGAAAGGATAAAATAGAATTCATTTCCTATAAGGATATTTATCAACAATCTTTAGTCCTCCTAAGTCATTTAGAAAATTTTGGTGTTAAACCAGGGGATGAGGTTGTTTTCCAAATTGAGGATAATCACGAATTTTTGCTCTCTTTTTGGGCATGTATACTAGGAGGGTTTGTCCCAGTTCCTGTTAGTATCGGTGAGAATTATGAAAAGAAAGTTAAAGTTATGAAAATCTGGGATGGCCTAAATAACCCCTATCTACTTACTTCAAAAAAGCAAAACTTACAGTTCGAGACGTTTTTCGCTAATTATAATGGGAGGGATGTATTAAGTCTTTCTCTAAAAACAATCCTCTTAGAATCTATTGACATGCATGCCTCTCCCTCATGTTCCGTTTATGACCCTGACCCTCAAGAACTTGCTTTTATCCAATATTCATCCGGATCGACAGGGGACCCCAAAGGGTGATGATGACTCATGAAAATTTATTGACCAACGCAAAGGCTTTAGTCAAAGTAACGGAATCAACCGCTTCAGACACCTTTTTAAGTTGGCTTCCACTGACTCACGATATGGGACTGGTAGGATTTCATTTAGTTCCTGTCCTACTTGGTATCGATCAATTCCATATGCCCACATCATTGTTTGTTTTACGTCCCCAGCTATGGATGCAAAAGATGAGCGATTATCGGGTTTCAATCACCGTTTCTCCTAACTTTGGATATAAACATTTTATTACTCATTATAAAGCACATAAAGAAGCAGATCTTGATTTGAGTGGCATCCGTTTAATTTGGAACGGAGCAGAGCCAATCTCAGCAGATATATGTAATCGATTCTTAGATTTACTAGAGCCAAAAGGATTGTCACGAGAGTCTATGTATCCCGGATACGGCATGGCGGAGGCCGGGTTATGCGTAACTTCCGTGAAACCGAATTCAGGGGTTAACACCATAAGTTTGGAACGTCATTCCCTTAGGATAGGATCTAAAATAAAACAAGTTCATTCAGGTGGAGTTGTTTTTGTTAACGTCGGAGTTCCGCTTGATGATGTGGAAGTAAGAATCTGTAATGAGAATAACATCATTCTTGAAGAAGAAATGGTTGGTTATATCCAGATAAAAGGAAAAAACGTAACGCAGGGATATTATAATAACCATGAAGCGACACATAAAGCTATAACAAACGATGGTTGGTTAGTAACGGGCGATTTGGGTTTTTTCGTAAATAATAATTTATTTGTGACTGGAAGAGCTAAGGATATCATTTTTGTAAACGGGGAGAATTATTACGCTAATGATATTGAAAGAATAATTGAGAAATTAGAAGATGTAGAACTGGGTAAGATCGCCGCGTGTGGTATACCTAATTCCGATAACCAAACAGACGAACTTTTTGTTTTTGTAGTTTCAAGGAATCACTCTCCCGAACAGCTGCATGATTTAGTTGATCGCATCAAAAGGCTGGTTTATAGCGATATAGGTATAGAGGTTACCTATGTTCTACCCGTCAAGAGTATACCAAAAACTACGAGTGGTAAATTTCAACGTTTCAAGCTTCGCGATATGTATTTAGAAGGAGAGTTTGATACTGTAATTGAAGCCATGTCCCATTATCAAAGCTCAAAGAAGGAGATCGTCCTTCCGACGACCACTACGGAAAAGCGATTATGCTCAATTTGGCGGGATGTATTCGTTAGTGACGAGATTGGAGTGGAACATGATTTATTTGAATTGGGTGGTAATTCTCTAAAGGCTGTGCGTATTATTTCAATGATTCAGCAACAGTTTGGAGTTGATGTGCAACTTTCAGATCTACTCCTGCGAACCACGATAAGGGAAATGGCTGAGTTTTTAGAAAAGTCGAATAATTCTATTATACCAAAGCCTTTTTTGCAATCAATTCAAGACTATTCTCGCACTTCCTATACTCAAAAGAGAATGTATATCCTTAACCAAATGGCTCCGGAATCGATGGTATATATCATCTCCGTTGCTTGGGAAATAGATTCTTCTATTACTTGGGAACAGATTGTGAGTACATTCGAACAATTGGTTCAACGACATGAATCGATGCGTACAACCTTTGAGATAGTCGGACAGGAACTGGTACAAAAAGTTCATGAAACTATAAGCTATCAGTCTGTATTATTCCATAGCGGTTCTAATGAGGAGACGGAGTTATTCATTCGTGATTTCAGCAAGCCATTTGAGCTTAATAAGGATGGGTTATTTCGGTATGCTCTTATAAAAGAATCAGGGCAACGGAATATCATTTTGTTTGATATTCACCATATAATTGCAGATGGAATTTCTGTCCAGAGAATTATAGAAGAATTTCACCAGGTAATAGACGGTGGTTTGATTCCACCGTTGGAAGCCCGATACAAAGATTTTATAGATTGGCAATATGAAAAGGGGTTTATTGGCAGATTGAATGCTCAGGAAGCATATTGGTTGAAGGAATATTCAGCTGATATTCCTTTGCTAGATTTGCCAACGGATTTGGTCAGACCCCCCATCCAAAATTTTGAAGGCGACCGCGTCTCTCAACGCATAAATTCAGAGCTTTGTAAGGAACTAAATGAATGTGCCGAGTTCACGGGGTTACGCCCTATATAACACTGCTTACAGCATATTTTATTTTTCTTCATAAGCATTCAAATCAACAAGATATCATAATTGGCACACCTTTCTCTGGGCGAACTAATTACCATTTTGATCGCACAGTTGGGATGTTCGTTAATACACTTGCTATCCGAGCTCAAATTTCCGGCTTAGCGACGTTTAAGCAGTTATTAGAAATGACGAAAAATAAAGTTGTTTCCGCTATGAAAAATCAGGATTATCCAATCGATATGCTGATCAATAAGCTTGATCTTGAAAAGGATTTGAGCCGAAACCCGCTATTTTCTACTATGTTCGTTATGCAGGATATTGAATTGGAACGATTCAAACTAAGTGAAAGATGTAATGGGACGTCGAAGTTTGACCTTATGTTACAGGCAGTTCATTGTAATAACGAATATTCATTAGAGATTGAGTACAATACAAATCTGTTTCAAGCGGATACTGCACAACGAATGTTGCGGCGCATGATCGTTTTGCTGCAGGACATTTTGAAACATCCCAATTCTCCTATCAAAGATTTGAAATGGTATGCGGACGAGGAGAAGGACATTGTACTTCAGTCTTCAAACCAAAAGATGCCAATACCACTTAAAGGAATCGTCAAGAAGATTGAGGAGCATGCGATTAAATCGGGGGAGCGAACGGCAGTTCGCCATGCAGAAGAGTCAGTGAATTACAGGGAGCTTAACAGCCGCGCTAATCAATTAGCACATGCTCTACTTGAGAGAGGCTTACAAAAGGAGAATATTGTTGGCGTTTTAATGAACCGCTCTATCGATATGATAGTTTCCATTCTTGCCTTGTGGAAAATAGGCGCTGTGTATATGCCTCTTGATCCCGAACATCCCGATCAGCGAATCGCTGGAATCTTGAGCGATTCCGAATGCGGAATCGTGTTAGCTGATTCGGGACTCATCAGTACGGATTTAGAAGGTTGTGTGTCGTCCGAGTTCGTCAAGATTGATAAAGATAGGACAATGGTAAAGTGCTCTTCAGAAAATCCTAATGTACAACTCCAAGCTGACGATCTCGCATATATCATCTACACTTCGGGTTCAACTGGACGGCCAAAAGGTGTCATGATTGAACATGCTGGAATGATGAATCATATGCAATCGAAAATTCAAGATTTATATTTGAATGAGAAAAGTATTATTGCTCAGACCGCCTCCCATTGTTTTGATATTTCGATATGGCAGTTTTTTTCCGCTTTGTATACTGGAGGACAAACTGTAATTTATTCGAAATCGGTTGTCTTGGAACCAGATACGTTATATGAATGTCTAGTAAAGGATAACATCACTGTTTTGGAAGTGGTGCCGTCCTTCTTGGGTGTATTTCTCAGTCATTTGCCGTCCGTTGCTGACGCAAATTATGGAATTAAAAATCTTCAATACATGATCGTAACAGGAGAAACACTGAAAAAGCAGCTGATTAATCAGTGGTTTAACTTTTTCCCAGACATTAAGCTTGTTAATGCTTATGGGCCAACCGAAGCATCTGACGATATTACGCATCACATCATGAGTTCACCTGACAAATACGAAGGCAATATTATCGGACTTCCAATTCCAAACTTATCTATTTATATATTGGATGCTTTCGGTAATTTATGTCCTCCTGGAGTTAGGGGTGAAATATATGTTTCGGGGATAGGTGTCGGAAGAGGGTATTTGAACAATCCGGACAAAACCAAATCTTCATTCTTTCCTGATTTGTTCGAGCCTGACAAGAGAATGTACAAGACCGGAGATATCGGCAGGATTTTACCTGACGGAGTTGTCGAATATTTCGGGAGGTTGGATCACCAAGTCAAGGTAAGGGGTTATCGAATTGAGCTTGGAGAAATTGAATCTCGCATAATGAATTTTCCTTTGGTAATTGATTGCGTGGTATCGGTAATCGAAGATCCGAATGAACAGCTCCGGTTGGTATGTCATTATGTTTCAGACAATACGATAACAGATATGATATTCAGGCAAGAATTGTCAGCCCTAGTGCCGGCTTACATGATTCCGGATTATTTTGTACGGTTAACCGCATTGCCCGTTACAAGTAATGGAAAAATAGATAGGAAAATGTTGCCGGATCCAGAGATAGCGTTGGATAAAGGATCGTTCACCCCTCCAACGACTTTTTTGGAAGAGATGTTGATTAAGTTATGGGAAGAGACGCTGGATGTACGTCCCATCGGAATCACTGATCAGTTCTTCGCTCTTGGCGGACATTCTCTGAAAGCGGCGATATTCGCTGCGCGACTTTATAAGGAATATTCCATACGGATACAAGTAAGAGATGTCTTTTTGTATTCGACCATCGAACAGTTGGCTGCGGCTATTTCGACTTCTCGCACAGAACTCACATATGAACCGATTCTGGAGGCGCCTGTACTTGAATTGTATCCTGCGACATCGAATCAGCAAAGACTTTTGATCCTACAGAATATTCACCGCGTAGAGACATTCTACAATATGCCGTTCATCATAACCTTCAATAGAGAATTCGATCTCGCACGAGTGCAGAAGGCATTATTCAAATTGATAGGCAGACATGAAAGTTTGCGGACTTCTTTCATATGGAAAGAAGGAGAGCTTTATCAGAAGGTGCATCCTTTATCATCACTGGATCTCTCTATTAGTAATGAAGAAATTGCTGAAAAGGACTTACAAGAAACATTAACCAATTTCGTCCAACCGTTTGATCTGGAACAAGCACCTCTGTTGAGGGCAATGGCAGGGAAAGTGATCGGTGATTCTCGGCATTTCTTGCTATTAGATATTCATCATAGCATAGCGGACGGTGTATCGATTCACGTGATTCTTAAAGAGTTTTCTCATATATATCAAGGTAATATCCTGGAACCGGCTACGGTGCAATTCAAGGATTATGTCTATTGGAATGAAGTAAAAGGGAAACGTCCCGATAGTTTGATATCAGAACAGTTTTGGATGGACCAGTTGCATGGGGAGTTACCTGTACTGCAACTGCCTACCGATTTTCCCCGGTCTTCCATTCAATCTTTTGATGGCGAATCGATACATTATAGTATAGATACTAATCTGAGCCAAGCTATTAAGAACAGCGCCGCTGCGATTGGTACGACCCTCTATGTGTTCATGTTAGCAGCTTATCAGGTTCTACTAGCGAAATATAGCAATCAGGAAGATATTATTGTAGGATCCCCTGTTGCTGGAAGAATTCATACTGACATAGAGAACACGGTAGGTATGTTTACCAATACGGTTGTCGTTCGCGGTCGTCCAGTTGCGTCGAAGCTCTTTTCAGTTTTTTTGGAAGAGTTGAAAGAAACGGTTCTACAAATATATGAGCACCAGGAATTTCCCTTCGAAGATTTGCTGGACAAGCTTAACCATGTCCGGGATCTTAGCCGGAACCCGATTTTCGATACTATGTTTGTTATGCAAAATTTTGGGGATATCGGCTATGAAATCAATGGAATTCAGGTAACACCCATACCAGTTAGGCACATTAAATTCGATCTTAGTTTTGTTCTAGCTGAAGATAAGGGAGATTTAGTATTAGAAGTTAATTATTGTACAAAGTTGTTTAAAAAAGAAACGATTCAAAGAACAATAGACCATTATATCCGGATACTGACGGATATAGTTGACAACACTATGATAAAAATCGGCGATATTGAGCTTTTGTCTGAACATGAAAAGAACAATTTACTCGTATCATGGAATCAAACTGAAATAGCATATCCAGACTCAATGAATATCCATCAGGTTTTCGAGCATCAGGCTTGGAAATATGGGGACAAAATAGCATTGGTACACAATAGTCAGACTCTAACGTATAGGGAGTTAAACGAAAAATCGGATCGTTTGGCCTCAGCATTGAAACGATCTGGAGTCGGTAACCACAGCTTTGTCGGACTAATGGTTGACCGTTCTTTCGATATGGTTGTAGGTATGCTAGGGATTTGGAAAGCTGGAGGAGCATACTGCCCTCTAGACCCCGAATATCCGACGGAGCGGATCGAATACATGTTGCATGACAGCGAAGCCGCTTTCGTTTTAACGACTACTCTTTACAAGGGAAATATTTCATTTGACGGTAAGGTCGTGCTGTTGGATGAACTCGATTACGAAGCGGAAGATAACCATCGATGCTTACCATCCAGGCTTGACTCATCACCTGACGATCCAGCTTATGTAATTTACACGTCAGGAACGACGGGGCGGCCTAAGGGAGTTGTGGTTCCTCACAGAGGAATTGTTAGCCTTTCTTCCTACTTGTCGCAGCATAACTTGTTTGAAAGCGGGGATCGGGTTATACAGTTCGCAAGTATGTCGTTTGATGCTTCCATTTGGGAAATTTTCGGCACTTTGTTAAACGGAGCAACTCTATATCTAGTTGATCGCCTGATTATTGATAATTACAATTCTTTCACGGCAGCGTTAAACGAATATGGGATTACCCTTGTTACATTACCTCCCACTTATCTAGCATACTTACACCCAGAGGAATGCCTATCTTTAAAAAAGGTGATCACGGCTGGTTCAGTCGTCACAGGGGATATCGTGAATCTATGGAAGGAAAAAGTGCGGTTTATCAATGCGTACGGCCCAACGGAAACATCGATTTGTGCAACAGTATGGGAAGCTGATAGTACACATCAAGTGTCTACTATCGTGCCGATCGGCAAACCGATAGGCAACTCGAAGGCCTACATCCTGGATGCTGAAGGAAAACTTGTTCCTGCAGGAGTTTATGGAGAATTATGTATTGCCGGAGTTGGATTGGCGAAAGGTTATATGAATCTATCTCAAGTTACGGAGTCCAAATTTGTACGTTGTCCGTTTCTTGAAGATGGAAAAATGTACAGAACGGGTGATTTAGCAAGGTGGCTTGATGACGGTTCGATTGAATTCATCGGTCGAATTGACGAGCAAGTCAAAATTAGAGGATACCGCATCGAAATCGAGGAAATCCAAGCGGCGATCCTTTCATACTCAGCAAAGATCCAGGAAGCCGTTATCGTCGAAATCAAGGATCCTCAAGGTCTTTCAGAGTTGTGTGCTTATCTTGTAGGAGAACATATGCTGGATATGGAGAATATAAAGCGATATTTATTCGGCAAATTACCTCGTTATATGGTCCCTACTTATTTCATTCAATTGGAAGCATTGCCTCTTAGCACGAATGGAAAAGTAGATCGCAAAAAACTTCCGCAACCAGTAGAGGGTCAATCGCACGCTCCTTACACAGCTCCTGTAAATGAACTCGAACAACAGCTAGTTACGATCTGGGAAGAAGTTCTAGGTGTTTCTCCAATTGGGACCCAGGATCATTTTTTAAACTTGGGAGGTCACTCTCTGAAAGCGACGCATTTGGTTTCGGTACTTCACAAAAGGTTTCAGGTGGAAATCCCATTAAAAAGCTTGTTTCTTCATCCAACTATACAATTATTAGCAAAAATAATAGAGAGAAGCTTAAAAACCGTATTTCATCCCGTCCTACCAGCAGAACATAGAGAATATTATTCCTTATCTTCGGCTCAGAAACGAATGTTAGTATTTGATCAAATCCAGGAAGGGAATTTAGGATACAACATATTTGGGGCAATGATTCTGGACGGAATCGTAGATGACAAGAAATTTGAGGCTTTATTTAAAACCATTATTGACCGTCACGAAAGTTTGCGTACCTCGTTTCATTGGAGTGATGGAATACCAGTACAAAAAATTCACGATACCGTTCCGTTTTCACTTGAGTTTTATGAAGGGACAGAGTGGCAAGTGCAGGATATCGCACGGAAATTCGTGCGACCATTTGACTTATCCCAAGCACCATTACTCCGAGTGGGTTTGATTCGTATGAATCCTGAAACGTCAGTTATGCTGGTCGATCTACACCATATCATCGCTGACGGCATTTCGATGAACATTCTTATCGAGGAATTTTCTAAATTATATGAAGGGGTCGCTCTTCAACCCGTCTATACCCATTATAAAGATTTTGTCGAGTGGCAATCGCAACACCTTGATCATGAGGTATCGAATAGACATGAAGCCTATTGGTCAGAGGTATTTACGGGTGAAATCCCTGTGTTGAGTCTACCATTGGATTTCCCGCGGCCACCGGTACAAAGCTTTGAAGGAGATATCGTTCATTTCACTATTGATGGTACCCTACTGACAAGGATTAAACTACTGGGAGCAGAAACGGATTCTACATTATTTATGATACTGTTGTCCGCATATCAGATCTTACTCTCTAAATACAGTGGACAAGAGGATATTATAGTTGGCAGTCCAGTTGCAGGCCGTTCCAATGTTGAGGTTCAGCATATGATTGGTATGTTTGTAAACACACTTGCAATGAGAAATTATCCTACAGCACGCAAAACATACTTGGAGTTTTTGCAAGAAGTAAAAACGAATGCCATTACAGGCATACGAACATCAAGACTACCCCTTCGAACGGTTGGTGGAGACTTTAGACTTACACAGAGATGTAAGCCGTAATCCTATCTTCGATACGATGTTTGTTTTGCAAAATATGGAGAGCCTTGTATTCAATTTGAGTGGGGTCACCATGACCAGCCTTCCAGTTGATGTTGTAATCTCCAAGTTTGACCTAACACTAAGCGCTATTGAAACGTCTGATGGGATTCAATTTAGTTTGGATTTCTGCAAGCATCTTTTCGCCAAGGATACCATGCGTCGATTCGCGGTTCATTTTGTGGAGATTCTTCATCAGGTGACGATGTCACCAGGGATTGTTCTAATGGACATCGACCCGATCCCATCCATTGAACACAAGGACATGAAAGTCTTAATGAACGGACCACATGTTCAGATTTCTGATCGATACACACTCTCTGGTCTTTTTGAGGATCAAGTGGCCAAAACTCCATATTATCCAGCTGTCAGTTATGAAAACGAAACGCTGACTTACGACCAGTTGAACAGAAAAGCCAATCAGTTGGCTCGCGTCATCCAGTCGTATGGGAATGGCCGCGAAATGATTGTTGGAATCATGATCGAACGTTCCTTGGAAATGGCCATTGGTCTATTGGCAATTGCAAAAGCGGGTGGGGCATTTTTACCTATTGACCCGGGATATCCACCGGAACGGATTCAACAAATGATTCGCGATAGTAAGATGAACCTTCTGTTGACAGACTTTCCATCCATTTCTCGGACCAACTATGACGGCGCTTGGATAGATTTGAGAGATGTTCCATTGTATGAAGGAGATTCTACGAACCTTGCAGATATGAGTTTTCCGCAAGATATGGCTTACGTTATTTATACTTCTGGAACAACAGGGGTACCCAAAGGTGTAGTAATTGAACAACAAAGTATAGCAGAAACTTTGCAATTTAGAAGACAGGAATACGGTTTTGGCACAGGGGATTCCGTTATTCAACTCATTTCCTTTTCCTTTGATGCTTTTGTTACCAATTTCTTTACGCCGATCATATCCGGTTCGAAGGTAAGATTCGTAACGGAAGCCGAAGCAAAGGATCCGATTGCCATCAAGACCATCATCGCCAATGAGAGAATCACACATTTAGCCTGCCTGCCGTCGTTTTATATGGCCATACTTGAGAATATGACCGCGAGAGATGCCGAATCTTTGAAAGTCGTAACCGTCGGTGCCGAGAAGTCTGCGATCAACATGGTTGAAAAGAGCCGATTGATTAATCAGGATATCGAAATCATTAACGAATATGGGCCCACTGAATGCAGTGTTATCACAACCTTATTAAGGAATATGCAGCATAATCAGACATCTATCATCGGCAAGCCGATCATCAATACCACGGTATTCATATTGAGTCCTGACCAACAGATCCAACCGATAGGTGTTATTGGGGAAATATGCATGTCTTCAAGCCGTTTGGCCAGAGGATATCTCCATAATACGGAATTGACGTCGGAGAAATTCGTGAATAATCCGTTTGATCCTGGAAGAAAAATGTACAAAACGGGAGATTTGGGTAGATGGCTGCCTGACGGAACCATTGAATTCATTGGAAGAATGGACGATCAAGTCAAAATCCGTGGTTATAGGATCGAACTCGGGGAAATCGAAACCAAGCTTCTTTTAATGGAGGAAATAAAGGAAGCAGTCGTCTCCGCGAGACAGGACGCAAATTCTCATTATTATTTGTGCGCGTACTACATCACGATTCCAGGCATTACATTAAGCGTGACTCGAATAAGGGAAGTATTGGCCGAACATCTACCTAGCTTTATGATTCCGAGCTATTTTGTTCCTATGAGCAAGATGCCGATAAGTCCAAACGGAAAAATAAATCGAAATGCTTTGCCTGAGCCGGACAGGACTCAAACAAGTGAGTTAACTTACGTTGCGCCACGTAATGACTTAGATCGCTTGTTAGTAAGACTTTGGGAAGAAGTGCTGAATGTGAGTCCGATCGGAATCCATGATCACTTCTTTGAATTGGGCGGCGATTCTATCAAAGCGATTCAGATTTCAACAAGTCTACAAAAACAAGGTTACAAAATGGGAATTAAGGATATCTTTCAACGAAATAACATAGCCGAACTCAGTAAATACGTCACGAGGACCGAAATTACAGCAAATCAAGACATAGTAAGTGGAAGGGTTGATCTCACTCCAGTACAACGTTGGTTCTTCGAAACTTTTCACGGAAACAAGAAGCATTTTAACCAATCTTTAATGTTGTTCTGTGCTGAAGGATTCCAAGAGCAGGCTGTAGACATTGCATTCCGTCATTTGACCGATCATCATGATGCATTGAGAATTCATTTTGTTAGGGAGAACGATCACTGGATTCAATATAACCGGGATCTATCGGAAAAAGAAGTCTACACGCTTGATGTAATGTGCATGGATGACGATGACTGCGAAAGTCGGATCACTCTGGAGGCAACGCGGGTTCAACAGCTTGTGGAACTATCTGAAAAACCATTGATCCGTTTGAATTTGTTCAAAACGTCTCTGGGGGATTATTTGCTGGTCGTAATCCACCACCTTATTATCGATGGTGTTTCTTGGCGGATTCTTCTACAGGATTTTAACGATGCATACTCTAATGCACTTGAGAGTAAAGAACCTAAATTTCCTCTGAAAACAGATTCGTATCGTGAGTGGGCTAGTAGATTACTAGAATATGCAAATAGCAATGCGTTGATAAGAGAATGGAAGGAATATTGGCTCCCCAATGTTCAAACGAGTATTCCTTCGCTGCCTGTAGATCATTTAACAGATACGAACGCATTCCGGGATATGGCATCCGTTTCTTTTGAACTTAGCGAGACAGAAACTGAACTGCTTTTGAAGGACATTCACCGTGCATACAAGACAGAAATCAACGACATTTTGCTGACTGCTCTTGGGCTCACGATAAAGGAATGGTCAGGTCATAACCGGGTGATCATTATGTTGGAAGGGCACGGACGTGAGGAAATCATAGAAGGATTAGACGTGTCTAGAACAGTAGGGTGGTTTACAGCTATCTATCCTGTCCATTTGGACCTTACCAAATCCGAGGACTTGTCTTATACGTTGAAGCTTACGAAAGAGAAGTTAAGCAGATCCCCAATAAGGGTGTTGGATATGGGATCGCAAGATACATGGCGCCCGAAGGTATGGCGCTAGACTTAGAAGCCCATCAACTTTCGGCAGTTGGTTTTAATTATATGGGACAAATGCATCAGGTAACGGGTAATGAATCAATCGTATTGGCCGATTTATCTCTTGGGGAAGAGATCAATCCCGACTTCGAGAGACCACACAAGTTAGACTTTTTTACGGTCGTTTCCCAGGGTGTTCTAGAAGGCAAGATATACTACAATCTACATCAATACGAGCAAGCGACTATTAAACAATTGGTTAACACTTACAAAACCAAACTTTCAACTATTATTACCCACTGTATGAATAAAGAAACATCAGATTTTACGCCTGCTGATTACGGGAATTCACAATTGACGCTTGAGGAGCTTGATTCCATTACGTCGGCCCTAAACAAAAAGTTCAAGAAGTAATAACAGACGGGGCTCAAGCGCTTAGACATTTTCTCTCAGTAAAATGGAAAAAGAAGAGGTGATTCCGTATGAGTGGAACGGTAGATATTCAACAAATCTATTCCTTAACGCCGATGCAGGAAGGGATGTTGTTCCATCGTCTGCATGATGAAGATCAAGCCTATTTTTTACAAATGAACTTAACGCTGCGGGGTGAGCTTGATCTTCATCTTTTTCGGCAAAGCGTTAATAG
>NZ_BAZR01000040.1 GCF_001315105.1 Paenibacillus sp. JCM 10914
AGGGACAGCGCTCTTAGCAGGAAGTAGCTCAACAAGCGCCCGAAGTAACTCAACGGTCTTCTGCACTATAATTCCAGCGTTCCCGAAGGGAGAAAGCGCTCCTACCACCAAAGTAACGTAGAAGCGCCTCATTCACTCATTGCCCACCTTTCGGGTGTCCAGAGGGCAGAGCCTTGGGGCCCTCCCTTGGAAGGGAGGGTTTGGGTGGGTTCGAAAAAGATTAACTTGCGCACGACTCGCACTCTTCAATAGTCAGCGCACGGCTGCGTACATAATACGTGGACTTAATGCCGGCTTTCCATGCATGCAGGTGCAGCTCCAAGAATTCCGAAGCCCGGATATCAGGGCGAACATACAGGTTAAAGCTTTGCGCTTGGTCAACGTGTCGCTGACGAGCGGCAGCCATCTTGATGGACCAATTCTGGTCGATCAGGAAAGCCGTTTTATAGTACCAGATCGTTTTCTCGGACAGATCCGGAGCCGGGTTGGCCACTTTATAAGTGGTTTTTTCTTCATAAGAAAGAAGTTCGTACAATGGATCGATACTTGCCGTGGAGCCTGCAATAATCGAAGTGGAACCGTTCGGTGCGATGGCAAACAGCCATGCGTTACGGACACCGTTCGAATGAACTTCTTGCTGCAGTTCGCGCCATTGTTCAGTTGTGACGAATTTGCCTTCATGCTCGCCATCGGTGTAACCGCGGAACGTGAAGTATTCGCCGCTCTCCCAATCGGAGCCCTTGAATTTCGGATAGTGGCCTTTTTCCTTGGCCAGCTCCATGCTGGATTTCACGAGCAGGTAGTTAATATGTTCATACAGGTTGTCGTTATAGGCAACGGCTTCATCGGACTCCCAACGGATGCCTTCGAGCGCCAGCAAGTGGTGCAGACCGAAGGTACCAAGGCCGACTGCGCGGTACTGACTATTCGTGTACTGGGCTTGCAGAACTTCAATGTTATTAATGTCGATTACGTTATCCAGCATACGTACCTGGATCGGCACGAGACGCTCCAGGACACCGGCAGGTACCGCACGTGCCAAGTGGATGGAGTTCAGGTTGCAGACAACGAAGTCGCCAGGGATTTTGGAAATGACGATTCGGGTTTGGCCATCCTTCGTCACGAGCTCTTCCTGTTCAACTACCGTTGCTGATTGGTTCTGCATGATCTCAGTACACAGGTTGGATGAGTAGATCATGCCGTGTGCAGAGTTCGGGTTCGCACGGTTCACCGTGTCACGGTAGAACATGTAAGGCGTACCTGTCTCAAGCTGCGATTTCATCACGCGCTTCATGATGTCGATCGCTTGCACGGTGATGCGAGGCAGCAGCGGGTTCGCTACGGCTTCGGCATACTTTAGACGGAATTCACCTTCGCCTTTGCCTTGGTCATAGAAGTCTTCGAGACCCTGTGGACGGCCGTTCTCGTCTTTCCAGCCCATGATCTTCTTCACTTCGTGCGGGCAGAACAGGCTCCACTCTTCACGGGATTCAACGGCTTCCATGAACAGATCGGGCAGACATATGCCATGAAACACGTCATGTGCTCTCATGCGCTCGTCACCGTTGTTCAACTTCAAGTCCAGGAAGGACAGGATATCTTTGTGGAATACATCCAGATATACGGCGATGGCGCCTTTGCGCGTTCCCAACTGGTCAACGCTAACGGCGGTGTTGTTTAATTGGCGAATCCAAGGGATGACGCCGGAGCTGGTGTTCTTGTGGCCGCGAATATCCGAGCCGCGGGCACGGACCTTACCGAGGTAGACTCCGATACCGCCGCCCATTTTGCTGAGACGAGCGATGTCCGTATTCGAATCGAAGATCCCTTCAAGGGAGTCGTCTACAGTATCGATGAAACAACTGGAGAGCTGACCGGCCACTTTTTTACCCGCATTGGACATCGTCGGTGTAGCGGCGGTCATGTACAGGTTACTCATCGCCCAGTAAGCTTCTTTTACAAGGTCGAGACGTTTGTCGGCAGGTTCGTTATGCATGAGGAACATCGCGATGACCATGTAACGTTCTTGTGGCAACTCCATCACGCGGCCATCAAAATCATTGGCCAGATAACGTTCAGCGAGTGTGAGCAGCCCAATATAATCGAACAATAGGTCACGGTCCGGATCGATGTATTCACCAAGTTCCTCGATCTGTTCCTTGGTATAGCTAGTAAGCAAATCCTCACGGTATATGCCTTTCTGAACAAGCTCTGTAATGAGCGGGTAGAAAGCACCGTATGGCTCTTCCGGATAAGCTTTGTATCGGCGGTTGGTGGCTGCTTTTTTATATAATGAAGTCAGGAATGAACGCGCTGCGGCAAACTTCCAGTTCGGTTCTTCTTTGGTTACGAGCTCCAGAGCAGACATGGTGAAGGCGTTGCTGATCTCTTCGCCAGTAACTTGTTCACCGCGAAGCTTGGCGTTGACGCCACGGAGCAAGCGCTCCTTATCAAGCATGTCCAACCCCTTCAAGTTCCGGTCGGCATACACGGAGAGACGGATTTGATCAAAGGCAAGTTGACGATTGTTCGGTTTAACGACGAGCTGGGGCATACATAATTCCTCGCTTTCTTAGGGGGAAATTAGGAAAAAAGGCATCAAAAAAACATTTTCGAGAAACCTATCGGTCAGGTTTGAAAATGTCCGTGCGCTGTGATACTGAGAATAACATGGATGAATAGCCCGAGGGCTTTGCAATTGGTTATGTACAGACGCAATAAACGAACACATACCTATGCTCCGTAGGTCGGTGTGTCTCTTGCAACAGGCAGGTCTCCTGACTTGGTTCTCGCACATGGACGCCTTCCCGAAGATTTTTGTGGTACTTCAGTGGCAATTTGTCCTCATGTGGCCGGCTACCTAATCGTATGAAACCGGAAAGCCTTACAGTGGCGGGACCGTGATGGATTTGCACCATGCTTCCCTATTAAGCCAGACTGTCTTATAGGCAGTGCTGACACCTGTATACACTATATTTGGTTGTTGTTAATCTAATTTAACCCAATATATTGTATCTGTAAACCATTATCTTAAAATTTGATGCAAAAAGAATTATAGCAAAAGAGAGACCTTCTTGCCAGTTCATAAACGGTCAAAAGGAGGTGAGATTTACGGGATTGTGACAGAATGCGACCATTTCTACCCGGATTCCACGTATCTTATCACATTGACAAATGATAAAGCAGCCGTATGAAAATGGGCGTAGGACCATACGATATATGGTGGTTCATGACGTTTGTTTTTTTGATATAAAGGTGTGAAATTGATATGATGACGATAATTGGAAAAAACGTAGTCCCTATCTCTGGTAGTAAGATTACGAATGAGGAGGCAGGTAACATGGCGATTGCCGAAGTGACGGTGATTCCGATCGGAACAGGAACAACGAGTCTTAGTGCTTACGTAGCGGAGATGCAGCGGGTTTTGGAGAAGCAGGATGGTATCACCTACGAGTTGACGTCGATGAGCACCATTATTGAAGGAGAGCTTACATGGGTATGGCGTGCGATAGAGGCTTTGCATGAAACTCCATTCTTATCCGGCGCCAAGCGCGTATCAACATCGGTCAAGATCGATGATCGTCGAGATCAAATCTCCTCAAGCAAACTCAAGATTCAATCGGTACAGGATAAGCTAGGAGGATAACGCCCGATTTGACGGATTCCTCCAATTAATGGATGCACCAAAGGTTCAAGTTTAATACACAGTTAATCGAATTTTAAGCTCTTCTTAAGATTTCGGGCGTAAGATAAAGACACCCCTTAAATTTATATAAACAGAAGCCTCCCTGATGTCGGGATCAGGGAGGCTTCTTTGCGCACATATCTCAGATATATTATAGACCGATCCACTTTGCGATGTAGGATGCTACCGCCTTCTCCTGGAAGGCTTGCCAATTCTCAAATGAGGTGTGGCCGGCAATAAAGGGATCAATCTTGTCGTTTTGTATGAATTGGTCAAAATCCTCGTCCGTGTCTCCTTGGTAGCCGGCGGTTTCGAGAAGTTCATCTATCGTGAGGAACGGGGTATGTCTTTGAACAAACGGCTCGGAGAACAGCTCCTCTACAGGAACCTCTTGTTTCATTTCTGAGAGTCTAGAGACGTTCTCTCGAATTTCGCTAAGTCTTTCTTCATTCAATCCGGCAAGTCCACTCATTTCAGTACTCATGATTATGCCACCTCCAAATAGTTGCACGTTACTCTATATACATATACGAAAATGCTAAATTATGGGGTTCTTATTTTTTGACATTTACACCGAAATAGTTACAAAGAACTACATTTATGGTGATAAACCAACCACGAATGAATCAGAAGAAGGAGATTCACGAGGTTAATTCTTTATGGTCTTAATTATATAGAAGCTAACTCTAACAGCGGAGAATTATAATTATTCTCTACCTAGGAAAACCATGGGAATTCAGTTAAACTATATTATGATTTGCTGCTTATGGCTATTGACCGGGGTCAAAAATGACAGGGGAGCTATCCGTGATTATTTGCTTGTATATGGGGGTGGGCAATCGTGCCCAAAAAAGAAAAAATATCGATGACATGGCTGTTAAGATATTTAAAACCGGTCAAGGGACGCTTAAGCATACTCTTGATCATGCTGCTGGTGTCAACAGGCTTGCAGCTGCTGAATCCGCAAATTGTAAAGCGTTTTATTGACACCGCAGCAGACGGGGGGTTGCTGTCCAGCCTGATTCAGCTCGCGGGCATCTTTCTCGTTGTCGCTGTTGTGAACCAATTGATAACCGTTGCCGTCAGCTATCTTGGCAATGATGTCTCTTGGCGGGCGACGAACCGGCTCCGTGGAGATCTGTTAAGGCATTGTCTCCGGCTCGACATGAGGTTTCATAATGTGAAGACACCGGGTGAAATGATTGAACGCGTGGATGGTGACGTGACGAGTATATCGAACTTTTTTGCGATGTTCATCGTACAGGTCATCGGAAGCTTTGTACTGCTTGCCGGTATTCTCGGTTTTATGTTTACCGTAAACTTGCCCATTGCGCTTGTCATGACGGTCTTCACCGTATTATCGATTCTGTTCATGGTATTCATTCGGAATATGGGGGTCAAGTCATCGAAGGATGAACGCGCTGCCAGTGCGTCCCTGTTCGGATTAATTGAGGAGCGCATTGCCGGGATCGAAGACGTGCAGGCCAACGGGAATGTGCCGTATGTCATGAGTCGGTTCCACCGGATGATGCGCAGCGTGTTTCTGAAAGGCCGCAAGGCGTGGATGATGCGGGTCATTCCGTGGAACACGACCGTTGTTCTGTTTGCGCTGGCAGTTACGGCAGTTCTGTTATTGGGCGTCCGATATTATCTAATTGGAGAGATCACTCTGGGAACGTTGTTCCTGATCTATCAATATACGCAGATGCTCAATGACCCGATTGAGATGCTGGGCGACCAAGTGCAGGAGTTTCAAAAAGCAAAATCCGGCATGCTTCGTTCCAGGGAGCTGCTATCGAATCGCAGCGAGATTGCAGACGGGGCAGAGGAGCGGCTTCCGGACGGTGCGCTTGGTTTGGAATTCGAAGGCGTGAACTTTAGCTACAATGAGGATAAGCCGGTACTTAAGGATATTAATTTTACTGTAAAGCCGGGTGAACGTCTTGGCATCATCGGGCGTACTGGCAGCGGGAAGTCGAGTCTCAGCCGAGTGCTGCTTCGTCTGTACAACATCGACAGCGGGGTTATCCGCGTAGGCGGCACGGATATTACGAAGTTGAAGCTGCCGGCGCTTTATCGCCGGGTTGGTATGGTAACGCAGGATGTGCAGCTGTTCGACGGTTCTCTTCGCGACAACCTCACTTTGTTTAATCACAGCGTCTCCGATGCGTTCATTATGGAGACGACCGAGCGTCTGGGCCTGCGTCAATGGATCGACGCCCAGCCGCAAGGATTGGATACGCATCTCTCGACAGGAGGAGCGTCGTTATCAGCCGGAGAGGCGCAGCTGTTTGCATTGACTCGGGTCTTCTTGACCCAACCTAGCCTGGTTATTCTCGATGAGCCGTCTTCACGCCTCGACGCGGCAACGGAGACGATGCTCCAAGCAGCCGTGGATCAACTGATGCTCAGCTGCACGGGCGTCATTATTGCGCACCGTCTGGCTACGTTGGAGCAAGTGGATAAGATTATGGTGCTGGGCGATGGCCGGATTCTAGAGTTCGGGGCAAGAGAAGCACTGGCCCAAGATCCAGCCTCTCATTATGCCAGACTTCTGATTACAGGCAGAGAGGAGGAGCTTGCATGACGATTACTGGATTTATCGGGCGTTTGTTCCGCTACAAGCCTTCTTTATTTATCGTGAACGGAATTCTGTGGTGTATCTTTCATTCGCTGCCTTTGCTGATTGGACTTGGCATGCAGTGGTTCTTTGATCGTGCGACCGCACAGTCTACGGATTACTTATGGCTGGCGGTGCCGCTGATTTTCATCGCTGTCGTCCGCTTCGCGAGGGTGGGCACTTTCTTTGCGGCCTTTTACGCCTGGGTCACTTATATCTATCATATTCAGGCAATTCTGCGAACCAATATGCTGGCAGGCATCATGCGTTGGCCAGGTCGAAATCTCCCGGCGTCGCCGGGAGAGGCGATGAGCCGCTTCCGCGATGACGTGGATGAGGTTGTAGAGTACGTGGAATCTTGGGTGGATTTCTGGGGGCGACTCGTGTTCGCACTCGTCTCCGTTGCCGTCATGGCCAGTATCAATTGGAAGATCATGCTGGTAGCTGTTCTGCCGTTAGTGGTTGTGACGTTGCTGAACAATCTTTCCGGTAACCGGGCCCGTCGTTATGGTCAGAAGAACCGTGAAGCGACGGGGCGGATTACGAGTTTCATAGCGGAGACGTTCGGTGCCGTGCAAGCTTTGAAGCTCGGCCAAGCCGAGGATCATGTGCATGAAAGATTCACGAAGCTGAGTGAAGACCGTCGTCAAGCGGCTCTGAAGGATAATCTGTTCAAGCAGTGGATGCGTTCATTGAACCAGCATGTACTGAGCATCTGTACGGGACTTATCTTGCTGATGTGTGCTGCGGAAATGCAGGCGGGGCGTTTTAGTGTAGGAAACTTCGCACTGTTTACGACATACTTGGCTAATATCGGCTTCAGTATTTCTCTCTTTGGCTATATGGTGTTCCAACATAAGCGGTTGAAGGTTTCCTTCGATCGGATGCGAATGCTGTTTCGGCCGGGTGAGGAAGACCGGATTATTGACGCAAGGGAGACTTATCTGAATGAAGACCCGCCGAGACCTGTCGTTCCACTAAGGAAGCCTGAAGAGAAGCTGAGAGAAATTGAGGTTAATAACCTGTCTTATCAATATCCGAACTCGGAGAATGGCATACACGATATTAATCTGCGGCTTGAGCGCGGCAAATTCCTGGTGGTAACCGGACGGATCGGTGCAGGTAAATCGACACTCGTGAGGACGCTTCTCGGCCTGCTGCCTAAGCAGCAAGGCACGATTCTCTGGAACGGGGGAGCGGTTGACCCGGCGACCTTCCTCATGCCGCCGAGAGCGGCTTATACGCCGCAGGTGCCGCGGTTGTTCAGTGACCCGTTGCGAGAGAACCTCGTGCAAGGGAAGCAAGAGCAGGTGGAGGAATCCTTAGAGCGCGCGATTCGCCTATCTGTGATGGATAAAGATATCGAGAATCTGGATCAAGGCCTGGAGACGTTTGTCGGACCAAGAGGCGTAATGTTGTCCGGCGGCCAGATTCAGCGCGCGGCTACGGCCCGGATGCTGATGACCGGCGCGGACCTCTACATCTTCGATGATCTTTCCAGTGCGCTCGACGTAGAGACCGAGCAGCAGGTGTGGGAAGGGCTGTTTCAGGAGCAGGACGTGACGTGCATCGCGGTGTCTCATCGCAGGGCAGCGCTATCGAGGGCTGATCACATCATCGTGATGAAGGATGGCCGTATCGAGGCGGAAGGCAGCTTGTCCGAGCTACTGGCGACGAGCGCAGAGATGCGCCTGCTGTGGCAAGGAGAGCAGTCTGCGGTGCATGATGAATCCAAGGCAACTGTAGTGCAAGATCCTGAGGTCAGCAAGGTGTAATCGATTGTTCTTTTGGAATTGGGGAATTGAACAATAATAGGGATGGCGCGGCTCTCGCACGGGAGCCGCGTTTTTTTGTCAGCAACAGAAACGGCAATTCCATATCGCGTCCTGCCAATTCTATTATATTGCTAACCGGAATAAGGATAGTAATACAAGCCGATCGATAGACAACAAGCATAGAATGTAGGAGAGCGTTGGAAGGGTGGGTTTACGATGGAATGGAGCGTCATTGTTCAATTGATCGATCCGCGGCTGTTTATGGTCGTTGTTGCCTGCTGGGTGATTGGGTATGTGCTGAAGCAAACGCCAAAGGTTCCGAATTGGAGCATTGTATATGTGGTGATCGTGGTGTCTATCTTGTTCACGGCCGGTCTGATCGGATGGAGCGTGGAAAATATCATACAGGGGATACTCGCAGGGGCGTTTGCCGTATTTGGTCACCAGACCGTGAAGCAGACGCTCGAGGCTATTGCATCCCGGAAGAAATAACATCCCGCAACGTTTGATCTGATCATACGGATATATTCACATAAGATCAACGCTGGAGGGGGATTCGATGAATAGCGAATTTTACGTAGGATGGGGAACGCTTGCGTTAATCAATGCAGGTTTGGCTCAAGGGAAGAACAGATCGGGACTCAACTGCTTTCTACTGTCCCTCCTGCTAGGGCCGATTGCAACCTTCTGTGTCGTCGTTATTGCCGGAAGAAGATGAAAGATAACGGAAAAAGGCCGCTTCCCTACGGAGGCGGCCTATCTGTATGGTTACACCCGCTGAAACATAGCGGTGTCGCGGCTATAGTGGGTCAGGACGCCGGAATGCTCATTGCGTATCCGAACGACATCAGGGGTATAGCCTTCGATATATCCTCGTTCAATCTCTACATACACACTGGCAGGGTCCTCTTCCCATACGGACACTAGTGCCTCGGATAAGGCGGCCGCGAAGAATTGCATGTCCTGCGAGAGGTAACGGTTATTGCGGTCTGTGTTCATTGCGCTGCTCCTTGCTGCCCGGCTTAATACGGCCGGAGAGAATGTCGTCAACCAACTCGTTCATGCCCTTCCAGGAATCCTTGAGGATAAATTCATGCTGGATGCGAGCGTTCCATGGCCGCGGAATTAAGATGGTGGGTTTGCCGGCGTCCCTCGCAGCCAGGGCATTGTGGGGACCGTCATCAATCAGCAGATCGAAGTCCACGAGATCCTTGCGTTTAGCCACGAAGAAATTATCGAATGGAATAAAAGGCATATGTCGCTGCAGCCATCTCCATTTTTCAGGGACAGAGGAGGGACGGGCTGCCGTTACTACAATAACATCATAGTCACGGGCCATCCGTTCCACTTCTTTAATGGTATACTCGTCGAATATTTCAAGCTCCTCATACAGGCCGGGCTTGCCGAAGAAAAATTCCTCAGAGCATTCGGGATGCCATATCTGGTTCAGATTATAATCCGTGATCTGATCCAGCGTCAGCTGCGGGTCGGCATATTGTAAATTATGATAGTGTATGGCTCTTGGCATCAGATGACACATCGTATCATCCATATCAATGGCAACAATTTTTTTACTCATATCGCTATTACTCTCCTGTAATGAAGAAATCGTATGATATCAGTATAACATTAAGTCCACTTAGCAACCTGCTTTATATTTTTCCTTCCTTCATTATGACAGTAGATGTCATGATTCCCATTTATACTTAGAACACGACAGGAGTGGGAGGAGAACGTATGCCACAAGAATATATCAAGATTCGCGGAGCCAGGGAGAATAACTTGAAGAATGTGTCGCTGCAAATTCCAAAACGGAAAATTACCGTCTTTACCGGTGTATCCGGTTCGGGTAAATCATCCATCGTGTTCGATACGATCAGTTCCGAGGCGCAGCGATTGCTGAATGAGACGTTTACCGCATTTGTCCGTAACCGTCTTCCAAGACATCGTCAGCCTGACGTTGATATGCTAGAGAACTTGTCGACGGCGATCGTCATTGATCAGAAGCGTCTAGGGGGCAATTCACGGTCCACGCTTGGGACAATTACCGATCTGTATGCGGTGCTCCGCTTGCTGTTTTCCAGGGTAGGACAGCCGTTCGTGGGTTATTCCAATGTTTTTTCATTTAACGACCCGCAAGGGATGTGCCCGGAATGTCAGGGGATTGGCAAGAAGGTTGAACTGGATCTGAAGAAGTTGCTCGACACGACCAAATCCTTGAATGAAGGAGCGGTTTTATTTCCAATATTTTCGGTGGACAGCTGGTATTTGAAGAACTTTACGATGTCTGGTTTCTTTGATAACGATAAGAAGCTTGAGGATTATACGGAAGCAGAATGGGAGCTTTTGTTGTATGGCAGGGAGGGGAAGGTGAAGTATCCGTCCAAAGGGGGACCGGTGGAGTCCGATTTTGAAGGTTTGGTGCTGAAATTCAATCGGCTCTATATTCAGCGGGACAGCAGCGAGCTATCCGAAAGAACGCTGAATCACGTAAAAGCCTTCATAACCCATGGTCCATGTTCTTTATGCAAGGGTACAAGGCTGAGCCAAGAAGCCCTAAGCTGCAAAATCCTTGGATACAATATTGCCGAGCTTGCCGCATTGGAGATCGGGGAACTGAGAAAGTTTATCTTGGAGATCAAGGAACCGATGGCTGCCAGCATGGTGACAAGCTTAACGGAGCGGCTTGGGCATCTGATTGATATGGGGCTGGACTATTTGACGCTAAGCCGGGAGACCACTACGTTGTCGGGTGGCGAATCGCAGAGGGTGAAGATGGTCAGACACTTGGGCAGCAGCCTGACGGATATGATGTATGTATTCGATGAGCCGAGTGTCGGCTTACATCCACGGGACGTCCATCGTTTGAATGGCATGCTGCTGAAGCTTCGCGACAAGGGGAATACCGTGCTAATCGTGGAGCATGACCGTGACGTGATCGAGATTGCCGACCATGTGGTGGATGTGGGGCCGAATGCAGGTTCTCGGGGAGGGGAGATCGTCTTCGAGGGCACGGTTGAGCAGTTGAACAGTCAAGAAGCTACGTTAACCGGGCGATATATGAAACGTTGCTTGCCGATCAAACCACAGGTCCGGACTCCAGCCGGCCGGATGCGTATTACGAATGCGAACCACCATAATTTACAGAATGTCACGGTAGATGTGCCTGAAGGGGTGTTGACCGTGGTGACTGGTGTAGCCGGATCAGGTAAAAGTTCGCTTATCCATCACGCCTTCTTATCGCAGTATCCGGATGCCGTTGTCATCGACCAATCTGCGGTCAGTACATCGATTCGATCCAATCCAGCGACGTTTACGGGCATTATGGACGATATCCGTGGACTGTTTGCCAAGGCAAACAGCCAGAGCCCTTCTCTGTTCAGCTTTAACTCTAAAGGGGCTTGTCCCGATTGCCGCGGACTCGGATTCATCTACACGGATCTGGCATTTATGGAGGGCGTCAAGTCCCCATGCGATACGTGTGATGGCAGACGCTTCAAGGATAAGGTGCTTTCATACAAGCTTGATGGAAAGATGATTACGGATGTGCTGGACATGACAGTGCAGCAGGCGCTTGATTTTTTCGAGAAAAGCGAGATTCAGCGACGGCTGGAGGCCTTGCACGATGTGGGTCTGCATTATCTGACACTGGGACAGCCGCTGAGCACGCTGTCTGGCGGAGAAAGCCAGCGAATTAAGCTCGCCAGCGAGCTGCACAAGCAAGGGAAGATCTATGTGATGGACGAGCCGACCACGGGGCTGCATATGTCGGATGTCGGGCATTTGCTGGATATGATGAACCGATTGGTGGACAACGGAAGTTCCGTGATCGTCATTGAGCACAACTTGGATGTGATCCGCCAGGCGGATTGGATTATTGATCTGGGACCCGAAGGGGGCAGCCGCGGAGGTCAGATCGTGTTCGAGGGAACGCCTGCTCAACTGGCCAGGGCCGAAGGATCGCTGACAGGCAGTTACATTTAAGAGCGATGACGACTTGCTTCTCAATAATGATAGCTCTTTATTCGAACTTCGTTTATCATGTAAACTAAGTTCGTAAGCGATTACTTGAGATGAGAGGTGGATCAGTTTGTCACAATCCAATATGATGTCCGCAGCCGTTCTTGATCGCCCGCTGTCCATTGGGGTGAAGCAGGTTCCTATACCGGAGCTGAAGCCGGACGAGGCTTTGATTCAGGTATATTGTATCGGTATTTGCGGTTCGGATGTTCATTATTACGAGCATGGACGAATTGGCCGATACGAGGTGAAAGAACCGTTGATTCTCGGACATGAACTTGCCGGCGTCGTCGTGAAAACCGGGGAGAAGGTGACGAATGTCTCTGTAGGTGACCGCGTGGCCGTGGAGCCGGGGGTTACGTGCGGGCGCTGCGCTTATTGCAAAAGCGGTCGTTACAATTTGTGCCCTGATGTCGTATTCATGGCGACCCCTCCGGTTGATGGGGCTTGGGCAGAATATGTAGCCGTCCGCAGCGACTTTCTGTTCGGCTTGCCAGATGAAATGTCCTTTGAGGAAGGTGCGTTGCTGGAGCCGTTATCCGTAGGTCTGCACGCCGTACGGCGTGGTCGAATCCGGCCGGAGGACCGGGTGCTCGTGCTCGGTCTCGGACCGATCGGTCTGTTGGCAATCGAGGCAGCCAAAATGTCAGGAGCCTCTCAGGTCTATGGCAGCGATGTGGTGGAATATCGGCGTAATTTGGCCTTGCAGATGGGGGCGACGGGCGTTATCAACCCGCTGGATGAGATTGTTCCTGAGCGCTTGCATGAGTTCACTGGCGGAGAAGGCATCGATCTTATTATCGAGACATCCGGTAACGCCGGTGCCATTGCTGATTCGATCGGCTATGTCAATCGCGGCGGCCGAATCGTATTTGTCGGGTTGCCGACGCGCGATGCGATTCCGGTGGATATCGGAGCGCTGGTGGATGCGGAACTCGATGTATTCGGCGTATTCCGTTACGCGAACACATACCCGGCGGCCATTCAGATGCTACAGAATAAGGGTAGCCGGATTCGGGATATCATTACTCACAAGTTTGCCTTGGATCAGATCGAGGAAGCCGTTGAGCTAGCTAGAACGCAGAAGGATACGAGTGTGAAGGTTATGATCTATCCTCATTCCGCAAAGCCATAGGAAAGTGGAACGCAGGGCTTCGAAAGGAGCCTTGTTTTTTTGTATAATTTGATAAAAAAGTGCATTTCTCATAAGAATGAGTTTGGTATGATGACTGCATAACCCATCCGCACGATGTTCGTGAAGAAAGGAATGAAAGATGCTCCCGAGTGAAACGATTCAACGCGTGATCGATTATATGGAAGACCATCTGGCCCAGCCGCTGACGCTTGCGCAGATAGCTGATGTGGCAGTGATGTCGGTGCCTAACTTGTATCGATGGTTTCACAGCATGACAGGGCATCCCATAAAAGAATATATACGCAAACGCAGAATCAGCGAGGCAGCAGTGAGCTTGCGACAGACCGCCTTACCCACGATCGACATCGGGTTTATGCATGGTTTTGATTCCTATCCTGCGTTTATTAGTACGTTTAAGCGACTCACCGGTCTGACTCCAGGAGCATACCGAAAATCCGAGATCGTGTATAGCTTTGAACGGCTGAACCTTGCGCAGCGAGTCGCTTATCTAGAGGAGCGGGAAATCACGGAGAGATTTCCGGAAGTAAGGGTTATCCGTCTAGGACTGCACCAGGGCTGGGGGTATCTCCATGTTGCTGAGCAGGAACAGGGGCTGGAGCGGGCTGCCATCGATCATTTCCAGAGCCTGCTTGCACTTCAGGACAAAGAACTGAGTGAGCTGAAGCTGTACGGATGGCATGTAGATCTGGACGAAGGGGATAAGCCCTTCGGCTATCAGCTAATGGCAGTGGATTCCCGGAAGACAGACTGGGAACCGGACCATCCGAGTATAGTACCCATCGAATGGTCCGGCGGCCTCTATGCCGTGACGCGTGTCCAGGCGGTGACGGAGTTGTGTATTACATCCACTTGGAACCGGCTGTTCTCCGAATGGCTGCCTCGAAGTGTGTTTGAGATGGATGGAGTGCGTTTTATCGAAGAGTACGTTCTACAGAAGGAACAGATTGCGCGGATGAAGCTGTATCTACCTGTGAAGCGGAGCAAGTCGTTGCAGCAGATCGAAGTCGTGGAATTGCCATTCGTTCGAGTCGTTTCTTTTCGGGCTGTGGGTGTGAATGCTGTGGAAGAGGCCGACGAAGCGTCCATCGCCTGGATATCTCGTCATGGGTTTGTAAATGCTGGTGATCTTCAAGTGTATATGAGCTACGATGATGGATGGTGCGAGGATCGCACGGTGTATGAGGTCATGATTACGCCGCCTGCGGATTACCACCCTGCCAGAGATGAGCAAGTCATGGAACGCAAGCTGGGCGGCGGCATTTATGCCTGCCTCGCTACCGGTGCTTATGGCTCAATGATCGGTGTCCTTGAGACGATGTACCGTTGGCTTGATACAACCGCTACATATGAGTCAGATGCAGATCGTTCTTGGTTCGCCAGCTATATACCAGATGAAGATGTCGATGCTGCCGCTGAGCAGGGACTGAAGGTCATCTGTTATGTGCCCGTTAAGAAAGTGAGATCGAGATGATAGATGGAGGGGTTAGGATGAGCCAATCGCCTATGGAACAAGAACTGCCCGAAGGATATCGACCTTTTACAGCACCGCGTGTGTTGAGAATGATCTATGGAGGCAAGACGACGATGGATGAATTGAGGAATCCCGTTCATGAAGCAGAAACAAGCCCGATTAAGAACAAGGTGGGGAGTATTTTCGTTCCGGTATCGGATATTGCGAAGTCACGAAGCTGGTATTGCCGGGTGCTTGGCTTGCCGGAGACTGCCTGCGAGATTATGAATGGTCACCTATGCCCGCTGCCAATGGAAGGAACAGGCGTAATTCTGGACACGATGCCTCTATGGGGCGGAGATCAGCCGGGAGGTGCGCCCTCGATTGATACTCCCGCGTTTATGCTGATGACAGATGATCTGGAAGGATCACTGCAATATATGAAGCAACTCGGCGTCGAGATCGTAACGGAGATTGAACATGATCATTGGTTTGTTGTGAAGGATCCTGACGGCAACAAATTGATGATCTGTCGCGAGTAATGGATGGAATGGCAAAAAGACCTGTGGCATAAGTAGCCACAGGTCTTTGGCATCGCTGTAGTCGCGCCGCCTCCGATTAATCCGGATGTTTATCGCTCATCCAGCTGTCAATGTGCAGGTCATCGCTATAGCTGCCACGTGCCGAGATTTCTCGCAGCTTCATCTCCGCTTCTTCGCGGGATTCATACCCGCCGATGACAGCAATAAAATGATCGCTCGCGGTCTTGATGAAGGTAACGTCGTCTTCGAGGTAGATCTCTTCCAGAATAGCGAGCGCTTCCCCTTGCGGCATCGCTTCGCTGCGGACGTAGAAGACTTCGCGCGGTGTTACAGCCTCGCCGGTCGAGGTGAGCTTCAACTCAAGATATCCGGGATCGCGAAATTCGGAGATAGTATGCTTCACGCCATCCTCCAGCTCAATCACAAAGCGCATAGCTGAGTCATCGAGAATCACATTCTCATACACATCCTTCACGAGCGGTAAGTCCAGCAACTGCTGCTTGAGCGTGTCATAATCGAAGTTTCGTACCCCGTTGAAAGTAAAGATCAGACGGTTCGGTGCGTCCCGGTGATCTACCGTATATGCAGGAACGCTGGAGACGGGCTCGCCTGTTTGGTTAAACTGAATTTTGAATACATCTTCCCCAGCTTCCGTTCCCACCGTAACGCCGTCCGTTCGTTCGCCGCCGCCGCCGAATTGCAGAACTTGAACGATGTTGCCTACCACGGGGACTTTGGACAAGGCATTCGCAACACTCGGAATGTTAACGACGAAGAGAAAGGCAATGCCTGCGGCAATCACGGATGAGTACCGCAGTACACGCTGGGTACGTTTCCGTACGGCGGCCTTCCGCTGTGCCGCATCGATTACGCTCGCCAGCCGCGTCGGAATTTCAATCTGCTCATAACGTTCTTTTCCTGTCATAGATGATCGACCTCACCCTCGTTTAGATATGATTTCAATTTGCCGATAATGCGATAGAACCTGGTCTTGACGGTGTTTTCGGATAGTGACAGCACATCCGCCATGTCGCGAAACCGCAAATCCTCAAAAAACTTCAAAATAATATAGGTCTTCTCTTCAGGGTGCAGTCTGTCCAGCGCATCATATAAATCCAGCTTTTCTTCCAACGGCACGACATGCTCTGCAGCCGCGTAGTCCTGCGTTTGGTCTTCCATATACGTGACGCGTTTCCTGCGACCGAGGTGGTCGATGGCCGCGTTAATGACGATCCGGGTCATCCAAGAATCAAAATACTGCGGCGTGATCATTCGCTCGTACGCTAGATATCCCTTATAGGTCGCCTCCGATACGATGTCCAGTGCCTCTTGCTCGTTTTTGACATAACAATAGGCTACCCGGTATAACTTGTTTCTGCATTTCTCTATATTCTTGCTGAACTGTGCTTGTCTTGATTCTTCCGCTCTCAGTTCACTCACCCCTAACTACTAGCACTAGTATGGTCATTGCACGAATTCGTTTGATCTATTCATTTAAGATTGGATCATGCTCAAGTACTTGAGTGCGCTTGACTGATCATTAGACCTCGGAGCCGGTGAAATAGTTTTAAGTTTGCGCAAAAAATAAGAAGTTGAAAAATATTCCATGGTCTTAACACAAGCTTTTAACGATGTTACGATATGAGGAATATAAAATGCACGTACGGAGGTCAGAACATGTAGGTTTTTCTACCCATATCAACACAATTAAATACAGAATGGGGTAGAAAAATGAAAAGCAGATCATTCCGCTATCTCTGGATCGGTCAGGGTCTCGCCAATTGCGGTGATTTATTTTACATTGTCGGCCTGATGGCGATTGTCCACGGGATAACGGGGTCAGCCTTGTTTATGGCGATGATTCCCTTTGCAACGACGATGGCGCGTTTTATCAGCGGTAGCCTGGCGCCCGTATTGATGGATCGATACAGCCTCAAGTTGCTGCTCACGTCCTCCCAGATCGGAAAAACGGCCGTGTTGTTTCTATTATTACTGAGTTACTACGTGTTGGGGGAGCGGGAGGTGACGGTCTACGCCATACTCGGATTCGTATTCCTCATTTCGCTGCTCGATGGCTGGGCGGCACCAGCTAGCCACGCGATGCTGCCACGCCTGGTCGATCCCGGTGAGTTAACGAAGGCTAACAGCTTCGTGGCGCTCGTTGATCAGATGATACAGCTTGGTGGCTGGGCTGTAGGCGGACTGTTGGTCGTCAGCCTAGGCGGTAGTAACGTAGTCTGGTTAACGCTGCTTCTTGCGACGGCAGCTGCTGTTTTCATGAAGCTGATTGAGGATCAGTATGAGCCGGTGAGGAGCCCGGCCAAACCGAGTGAACCGTATGGGAGCTCGATCCGGGAGGGGTGGGTGCTGATTTGGAAGCAGCCATCGCTTCGAGCGATCCATGTGATATATGTACTGGAGACGATAGCGGGCGTCATCTGGATTGCCGCGACTATCTATGTTTACGTGGCCGAAGTGCTGCACAAGGAAGAGGCGTGGTGGGGATACATTAACGCCAGTTTTTTCCTCGGACTTTTGCTAGGTGGCTGGTTCGCGCTTAGAGGCGCGGGACGGATTGACCGCAATGTTCCTAAATTTGTCATGTATTCTTCCTTTGGCATCAGTCTCATGACATTCGGCTTCGGGATGACTTCAGTGCCTTGGCAGGCGCTCTTATTCTCGGCAGGATTCGGTATATTCGAGCAGGTGAAAGCTGTGTCCCTACAGAGTACCTTACAGCGCAGTGTGTCGGTTCAACTGCTGCCGAAGGTTTATGCGGCTCAAAGCGCATTGATCTCGCTTGTATTCGGCGTATCTACACTGTTGTTTGGATTGATTACGGATCAGTTCGGTGTAAGGGCTACGTATTTCATCGCGGCGACGGTGTTGTTCATCTCCGGATGCTACGCCGTACGGATACGAGGAAGGTTGCCGGAAGCGAGACTAGAATAGACAAAGCCAATTCATGTGATAAGGCTCTCCACGCATAGTAGCGGGAGAGCCTTTTATTGATGTTACTCAGTAGGTCCGATGGCAATCCAGGATAGGAAGCCGTAGGCTAAATCACAGTTAGGCTGGCGGCTGACTTCGAGCACCGCTGTATCCTCACGCTGGGATTTTAGGGAAATCAGGAATGCAGGATTGTTGCTCATTCCGACAATGACATAATTAATTCCGAGGAAAGACTCGTCGAATTGTACCGTAATCTCAGTCAAATCTTCCGTATCGAATGCAAATGGAGCCATTCCGAATTGCTGCAATTTGGCTTCACCTGCCGTACCTCGTACTGGTGTGAAGTTCATATGCTGTGGCGTGACGGTTGCTTCTGCCAGCTGCTGGCCCGTAACGGCGCCTTGGCTTAAATGCTCGGTCGTAATGGCACCTTGACTTAAATGCTCTGCCGTAATGGTGCCTTGGCTAAGATGCTGACTCGTAACAGCTCCTTGACTTAAATGCTCTGCCGTAACAGCGCCTTGGCTAAGATGCTCGCTCGAAATGGCACCTTGGCTAAGATGCTGGCCCGAAACGGCGCCTTCACGTAGATGCTCTGTCGTAACAGCGCCTTGGCTCAGATGTTCACTCGAAACGACACCACTGCCCAGCTTGGTGCTGTTGATGCAGCCTTCAGCGAGTGTAAACTGACGGAATGCATCTGGTCCAAGATGGCGGCTGTCGATTGAACCGTCCGCGATATGCCTTCCAGTCAGAGTGCCTTCATTGATATGTGAAGCCGTAATCTCGCCCTTCGCAATTTTACTTCCGACAATACTTCCATCCTGCAGCAGCTCGGTTGTAATCGCACTCGCTTCGATATGATGGGTGCCAACACTATGCTCCTGTATATGGTGAGGAAGAACAGAGCCTTCGGCCAATTGGCGGGATTTAACCGCACCGGATTGTAATTGGTCTACACCGACACTGTCTGGTTGCAGATGGATGTTGCCAACAACGGAATCGGCCAGATGGGCGGAATTAATCGAGTAAGGCGCCAGATGATGACTATCGATGGAGAATGGCTCCACATGTTTAGAGCCAACGGCTTTTTCGGTCAGATGCGTACTCTGTATACTTTCTTCTGCAATATGCTGGGAAAGAATAGCGCCATCAGCGATATGTGCAGATTGAATATTGTTATGTTGAATATGCTCAGCAAGGACAGAGCCTGAGGCCAGGTGTCGATCGGTCACGGAACTCTCGCTGATATGCTGTGCTAATACAATCTCGGCATCCAGATGATCCGAGCGAACACTGGCTTCTTGCAGATGCACAGCCGAGATGGAGAGCGGCTTAATCTTATCCCCGGTCACGGCACCTGCCTGAAGGATGGCATTCGAGACGGCCGATGGCGTGAGATGTGATTCTACAATCGATTGTGCTTCAAGTTTGGCGCCCGGAACGCTACCATCGGCAAACAGCAACTCTGCAGTTCGACTTTCATCCGCCAAGTGGTTTAACGTGATGGACTTCTTCTTCAGGTGATAGCCGTGAATAGCTTCCTGAACGATGTGTTTGCCTGAGACGGATTCAAGCCCAAGGTGTGTTCCGTCAACTGATTGCGGCACCAGTTTCTCTGAAGTGATCGCTTGGCGCTGAATGACCTCGGACGTAACGGAATTCGGTGATAGATGAGTTGATTGGACAGACAGCCGCGCGAGTTTCCCGGCGGTTACGCTGCCGTCCGCAAGCTTGGATGAGGTAACGGCTAGGTCCGTCAGCTTGTCGGTAGACACACTCTCCGGTGACAGCTTAAGCGAAGTGACCGCGTGATCGCCCAAATGCCGAGGCATAATGGCCCCATCTCCGATGGAGGATTCGGTTACGCTGCCACTCGCAATCTTACCAGAAGTCACTGCTCCAGGAGCAAGTGCTTCTGTCTCAACGCTAGCCACTTGCAGGTGACGGCTTGCGATCGAACCATCCGACAAATGCGCGGTTTGAATCGTTCCATCCTGTATGGCATCCGCTCCAATGCTATTCCTCGCCATATGTTGCTGTGTAATGGCACGACTCGCAATATTCCCTGAGGTTACACCGTTCAATGCGATAACAGCGCCGCCCACCGAACCTAAGGCAAGTTTACTGCTGGTCACGCTTTCTGGTGCCAGTTGCGTTTCTCCAACAGAATTCGTCTGCAAATGTTGTTTCCCAACCGAGGCATTGTTCAGATGGGAAGGACCGATCGCTTGCGAACGGATGGAGGCCCCGGTTACGCTCTCTGGCGCAAAATGCTGGGCCAATATAGTACCGTCCGCAATATGGATGGTTTTTACCGAGTCTGTTGCCAGATGCTCGGATTGAATGGACTCCGGCGCAACCTGCTCGGATTCCACGGCCCCCTTAGCGAGATGACGTGTTTGTACGGCCTGATTAGCGATTTTCTGAGGCAGTATGCTTTGATCGGCGATTTTGGATGCAGTCACCGCCTGCTCAACCAATTGAGCAGTATGAACCGATTGGTCGGCGAGTTTGGTACTTGTGACGCTGTTCTCGCTCAGATGAACCGTGGTGATGGCATTCTGAGCGATCTGACCCTGCCCAATCGCTCCAAGTTGAATCTGTTCTGTCCCTATGGATCTTTCAACTAAATGAGAAGCATCGAGGGAACCCGACTGGATATGGTCGGCGCCGATAGCTCCGCTCGCAATTTGTTCCGGTCCAATCGTGCCTTGAGCGATATGCTGTGCTGTAACTACACCTAATGCCAGGTGGTCGTGTTCTATGGATTGCTGCTGAATGTGGGAACTGTCAATCGCGTTATTCGCAATTTTTGCACCGGTTACGGCACCATCACGTAACTTTGAGGTTGTGACGGCCAGATCGGCCAGTTTAGAGTTATGGACCGCCTCGTTTGTTAAGTGCCGAGTCTCCACAGCGCTGGAGGCCAGTTTCCCGCCATGTACTGCCTGATCCTCTAATAATTCGGATGTAACGATTAACTGCTGCAGATGTCGCGCCGTGATGGCACCGTCCGCAATTTTGTTCCCTTCAACGGCATGATCGGCGAGCTTCTGAGGTGTGATGCTTCCATCCTTGATTTTGCTTGCGTTCACAGCCCCGTCCCTAAGTTTGCGCGTCGATAATGCTCCGTCCGTCAGGTGATCACCAGTAACCGTTAGCGGAGCAATCTTGTCGGATGTGACGGCTTCGTTGGCGAGATGAAGACTTGTGACGCTGTAGTCCTGAAGTGCCTCAGCTCCAACGGCGCCGCGCCCTATTTTCGATTCCGTAATGGCCCTGGAAGCGATGCGATTCTCTGTAATGGCATACTCACCGATATCCTCGGTGTATATGAAGGCACTCTTAAGATTAGGCATTTCTTTCTCAGCGATGAATTGCAACTGCTCGGTCTCCTGTTCAGGAAGAGTGTTCAACTCAGTAGATACCGAGTACGTCTCAAATTCCATAACTTCCGATTCTTCTGAATCCGATTCCTCTGTAGTTTGAATGTCGATGGGACTCGATTCAGATTCCAGATCCACCATATCGGTTAGATCTTCCCCCAATTCGGCAAACACTCCTCTTGAGAGGATGTGGGCGTTTTTGCCTCTTATCGGATTGTTTTCTTTACCGATATCGCGTTCTACCATCTCGAGTTCCCTCATATTGGGATCTATTCTGTACTGTTGGGTAAAGGCAGATGGTGCGTTCTTTTTCTTTTTTTTCATAACCGCGCGCTCCTTCCGAAGACAAATTTATCTCCGGTATCATATGCAGCGGGGTGGGCGGCTGTCACTATATACTGTTGGCATATAGCATAGTCCGGTGGTGGGACGCTGCGATCTGTCGAAACAGCAAAGGACCCGGCCAGAGGCCGAGTCCCGAATGGGGCGCGAAATGCGCATATAAAATTTAACCCCTGATACCGCCATCTGGCCGTACAGTCGGTTCCGTTTGATTGAAGTTTCGTCTAAGAATCATTACTTCCAAAACAACAAAAGCCCTGCCTCTCTTTCGTCCTTGCGGCTCCGATGACCGCTCCAGTGTGAATCAGAAAACCATTCCGTAAAACTCTTACTCTTTGGGTCATTCAAATAGGAATTTTCACTTCATCTGAGTTGTTATACGATTATTCGAGGAACTTACGGGGTTAAACTTTGTGCAACGATTCTATGAGTATACCACGTTTTTTAACAATCGGCAACTGGTTTGTGATATTTTAGGAGACCATTGTGAAAAAGCGCTTGATTTTTTGCCTGAATCCAACGATATTCATATTAACAGTTATTTCTTGCAGGATTCGCGTTTACATAATGCTCGTTGCCATTTCGTGTCGAACCTGCGTATGGAATATCCGGGTTCTTTTGTCCTGTCCGACTGCTGAATTTACAATGTTACTATTTTTGCTGATGAAAGTAGGCGTACCATGCAACTGTATAAGTCTTTTCTTAAACAGCTAATCCGAAACTACATGATCGGATCGATAGCGGCTGTGTTTGTTGTGGGCGGCGTATTAATGGTAACGACTCTGGAGGTATCCTTTGAGGAGGGTGCCCGCTTAATGATCATACTGGCCATTTCTTTCATGATCATGATTGCGTCGGAGCTTCTGGTGTTTCTTAAGAACCTGAGACCGATTCGTGCTGGGTTTACGGAAGAAACACCGGATTTGGACACTTTGGAAACAGCCTACTTGAGCGTTCATCGCATGCCGAGATTATCGGTTTACCGTATCTTCGGACCTCACCTACTGGGTTTATCCATACCGGCGGTGCTGCTGACGGTATGGATGCTGGAACAGGGCAAATTGAGCTTTCCGCCTTTTTATATCTGGCTGGCTTCACTTGGAGCGATACTACTGGCAAGCTGCCATGCCATGATTGAGTTCTTCCTGACGATTGCGGCGATACGTCCCTTGATCAAGGAGATCCGCCGGCAGGCGTTATCCCGTTACGGCGTGGATTTCTCGCTGGAAGGTCATGTGTTTATGGCGATCCGCACGAAATTTTTGCTCAGCACGATGCTGATCGGGACTTTTCCTTTGTTTCTGTTCAGTCTAGCCGTCCAGATACGCTTGGAAGGACTTAGTCAGATCATTGCACAGCAATATTGGGGCTGGGCGGGATTTATTCTGTTGTTGGGCGTAGGGTTTGCTACGTAGGGGCGTGGCTACTAACACAGGATTTACAGCGTCCTATCCGCCAATTGTATCGGGCGATGAACGAGATTAAAGAAGGACGGCTGATTCAAACCTCTAATCTATATTCAGATGAATTCTCAACGCTTATCGCAGGCTTTAATATGATGGTACGCGAGCTTCAGGGACGGGAAGATCGTAATCGTAAACTGCTGGACAGTTATTTTGCAGCACTTGCAGCCGCACTGGATGCAAGGGACCCCTATACGGCAGGCCACTCGCTCCGGGTGGCTGAATATTCGGTGGTCATCGGACATTTGGCTGGGCTGCGTCAAGAGGATATCGATCTGCTGTATAAGACGGCGCTGTTGCACGATATCGGCAAGATCGGTGTTCGCGATAATGTACTGCTGAAGGAAGGGAAACTGACGGCAGAGGAATTCGATCAGGTTAAAGCGCATCCGGCGCAAGGGGAGAATATTCTGCTTCAGATCGAGCCACCAGATGCGATGGCTCCATATTTGGAAGGGGTACGCTCCCATCATGAACGATATGACGGCGCTGGTTATCCTGACGGACTGAAGGGACAGGAGATTCCGCTGTTCGGGCGGATTATCGCCGTTGCTGACGCATACGATGCCATGACATCGGATCGTCCTTACCGCAGCGGGATGAAATCCGTGGATGCACTCAACATCCTGGAAGCTGGCCGGGGAACACAATGGGACCCCGATTTCGCCGGCATGTTCGTGAAGTATATGCGGAAAGAGAAGAAAATGATAGCGATTCGATAAATAGAAGACAGCCTACCGCTGGCACTTTCGAGCCAGAGGGGCTGTCTTTTGACATTACAGTGACAACTGAACGCCATCCGTGTCCGCATGCTCGACTTCCAACTCCCGCTTGCGATACATCCAGCTCGCTAGCCATGTGCTGATCTCGTAGAGTGCGATAAGGGGTATCGCTACCATGAGGTGAGAGACGAGATCCGGCGGAGAGATAAGAGCAGCAATGATAACGAGCAGAACATAGGCATATCGTCTCATCGAATGAAGGATGGACGGACTGAGTATGCCGATCCGGGTCAGGAATAACACAACAACCGGCAACTCGAAGGCGAGGGATAACGGGATGATGATACTGAACATGAACCAAAATATTGGGATACACCGTAGGTTTCGACCAAATTCATTTGGCTGTTAATACCTGTCGTAAAGGCAAGGCTCATCGGGAACACAACGAAATAGGCAAATGCGACTCCGATGATGAAGCAGATGGCGGAGAATGGGACGAAACGAAGTGCCGCTTTCTGCTCACGGCCACTCAGGCCTTGATTGACGAATAACCATGTCTGGTACAAGGCGAAGGGCAACGTCGGCAGCAGCGACAGCACGATACCGATGCTCATGTAGATCCGCAGCCCGTCCCACGGAGAGAAGACGTTCCAGGTAACCTGAAAGGCGGGAGAGTGGAGCTTCAACAAGGTCAGCACATACGGTGCTGCAATCAACCCGGCAATCATACTTAGAATAAAGACTGCCGCGACCAGGAGAATCCGTTTTCTAAGCTCGGCAATGTGCTCAAGTACGGTCATCGTATCGTTGTACTTCATAACCTTCACTCCTTATCGATTAGCGGAAGATGGGCGAGCAGCGCTGCTTTTTGGACTGTTTTAATTGCTTTAGTTCGTAAGTATTAAATCCCTCCTGCATTTTTTGATGAATCTCCTGAATGGTCGTTACATCTTCGAAAGAATATCGGCGGTTACCTCCTTTGGTACGTTCCGGAAAGATTAATTTCCGTTCCTCATAATAACGAATCTGCCGTTCGCTTAAGCCAGTCAGCTCACACACAACTCCAATACTCATCACCTTACTCTCCATGACCTTTACCTCCTGTGTTAGTATGATGAACCCAGAGCTATCAACAGCCAGCTATGGATGACAACCAGAAGAAGATAAAACGGTAAGAAATGGTCAATTGCATTCAGAATGGAAGGATTTATGACATGATTTTATGAAAAAGGAATGAAAAATGCAATCCTTTTTCAAAAATAAAAAAACTATGTAAGGATTCCTGACAGAAAATAAGTCAAATCCACATTTCTCTGCTAAGATCGGCTCATCAAATCAAAAAAACTCAATGGCGAAGGAGTGAATGAGGGTGACTACGAAGGAACAGCCGAAGGAGATGACCCGGAGACAATTTTTGACGACCGTTGGCAAAGTGGGGGGATCGGTCGCCGTCTTCAGTTTAATGGGAACGATGGGCTTATTTACACCGGAAACGTTAAAGGCAGCGGAATATACGCCTCCAGGCAAGAACGACTTGAACCTGAGTGGGCGCGGAGGTAAGAAGGTCATCATTCTCGGCGCTGGCATTGCCGGATTAACGGCGGCTTACGAGTTGGGATTGGCAGGATATGATTGCACGATCCTGGAAGCCAAGGGGTTTGCGGGTGGTCGATGCTGGACCGTTCGGAAAGGGACCTCCATCGCCGAGATCGGATCGAGTCGTCAGACCGCTCGCTTTGATCAAGGACTGTACTTCAACGCCGGTCCGATGCGGATACCGCAATTCCATGTCACGCTTGATTACTGCCGCAAGTTCGGCGTTCCGATTGAGCCGTTCAACAATGTGAACGAGAGCGGTTATTACTATAACGAGAACGTAGGTGCATTATCCGGCCAACGGGTACAAAAGCGCGCCGCGAAGGCTGATGTTCGTGGATACGTGGCCGAGATGCTGGCCAAAGCCGTGAACCAGAACGCCTTGGACCTTCCGCTTACGGCCGAAGAGAAGATGAAGCTGGTGGATTATCTAAAGGCTGAGGGGGATCTCAATCCGGATCTGTTCTACAGAGGCTCTGAGCGGGGCGGTTACAAGGATGAACCGGGCAGTCGTTTGGATGCAGGTATACTCAGGGATCCGTTCGACTTGAAGTCGATCATTAACTCGGGGTTCGGCAGGTACTTCAGCAACGAATACGGTTATGACCAACAGATGATGATGTTTCATCCGGTCGGCGGTATGGATGCTATCATAAAAGCTTTTGAGAAGCGGTTAGGGAATCGAATCAAATACCGGGCCGAAGTGAAGGAGATACGTCAGTCGGCTGCGGATGTTCGGATTGTCTATACCCAGGCGGATTCTGGGAAGGAGCAGGAAATTCGCGGTGATTACTGCATCTGTACGATCCCGTTATCGGTACTTAAGAAGATTCCGGCCGATTTCTCGCCGGAGATGAAGAAAGCGATCAGCAGTGTCGGTTATGCGTCCGCGGGCAAGATTGGCCTGCAGTTCAAGCGACGCTTCTGGGAAGAGGATGAGCATCTCTACGGAGGAAACAGTCTGACGAATATGGATATTACTCAGATCTATTACCCACCGACCGATTATTTTGGCAAAAAAGGAATTCTGCTGGGCTACTACACTTACGGGAGTAACGCCGATAAGTTCGCTAGTATGACCTACGCCGAGCGGGAGCGGCATGCGCTGGCCCAAGGCGCGAAGATTCATCCCCAATATCCGAAGGAATTCGAGGCCTCTTATTCGATTGATTGGAAGAAGACGAAGTATCAAGAGGGTGGCTGGGTATCGTATTCCGCCGATGACCGCAAGACTTACTACCCAACGCTATGTAAACCCGATAATCGTATCTATTTAGCAGGTGAACATATCAGTTACATTACAGCATGGCAGGCGGGTGCGATTGAATCTGCCCGCGAGGTGGTCACGGATATTCATCAGCGTGTGATGAAGGCCTAGAATAGAGCCTAACTATCGAAGGAGTGTGTTTAATTATATGAAAAAAGGGAAATCGATTCTGTTATTGACGTTGCTGTTCAGTATATTCAGTGTAACGGCTTATGCCGACAATGCCTCGGCACATAAGAAACCGCCGACGCAGGCGATACCTGCGCCTAAATTCTATGGCAGTCCGAGCTCATCCATCTCCAGCGGGGTTGTCGTTCCGGAAGGCTCCTCTTACCTGTATACGAGCGGAACCGTGCCGCCGTTGTTGAACAAGGATGGAAAGACCGTCTATGAACGATACGGAGACACCAAGACACAGGGCATCGGCATTCTGAAGGAGATTGAGAAGCAGTTGAAGGAACAGGGGTTGACGATGAAGGATGTCGTTTACTTGCGGGTCTATATCACGCCGGATGCGGCCAAGAACGTTACGTTTGACTATACCGGCTGGTTTGATGCATATGCCCAGTTCTTCAATACGAAGGCGAATCCGGTGAAGCAGCTCGGTCGACGGTAGGTGTAGCTAGTCTGGTTAGTCCGGACTGGTTGATCGAGATTGAAGCAGTGGCCGTATATCCGGCCAAGGTGAACAAGTAGTATGTACACGAGCTTATAACTTATAAAAGGGAGCTGAATTCACATGTTTCAGAATGTTGGATTTGTGGGCTTAATGATGATTCTGGTAGTGGTATTGATACTGTTCGGACCCTCCAAGCTGCCAGAACTTGGCCGTGCGGTTGGGCGTACGTTATCCGAGTTCAAATCGTCGGCAAGAGAGCTTGTGGGCGATGACAAGGAGGAGGACAAAGATCGGGAGCGGGATGCCTCGGTTATAAAGTTGAAGGTCTAATCATCGGAGACTGTCTCTTGGATCTGCTAAGGTCGAAAGAGGCAGTCTTTGTCTATGGGGCTTAAGGGTGCACAGGATTCAGATCAGCTTCTGGCGGGTAAACACAATTACAAGCAATTCCGATGATACTACCAATATCGCTAAGGAGCTGATATGTATGGATAACAACATATTTAAGGGCAAATGGAAGCAGATGAAGGGTGAAGCCAGAAAGCAATGGGGGAAATTGACGGACGATGACCTGGATGTCATTGCAGGCGAGAAGGATAAGTTGGTAGGCAAAATTCAGGAGCGTTACGGCCGTTCCAAGGATGATGCTGAGCGTGAGTACAGCGAGTGGAGCTCCAGATATCGCGACTAGTCTTACATGAATAAGGGAGGTCAAGTACTATGTACCATTCACGGATCGTAACCGGCAAAGTGATCGATATTCGTGACGGCAAAGTAGTCACCCAACAAGGAGATATGATCAGTTCATATAATCTCCGCTACTACAACTTGATGAATGAAGACCTCCCGGTTGAAGTGGAAGACAGTTTGCTGGCACACATGTCAACCGCAGACCAAGCTGAGGAAGACATAGTGGATCATTCCTCCGGCTGGCAGCGCAAGGACTGGAAGCCGCTCGTCGAATTCATAATCTCAAGGAAGAAGAGTGCGAATCGTGCCTGATTGCACTCTTTTTTTGTGCGGAAGTGGCGATGCGATGCCTCCGCTTTTCTCGGGTTGAACAGTGAAATCATGCCGTGTAGAATGAGTTCATCAATACTATTGAAGGAGGGGCTTGGCGATGGGAGTGGTGGCATTAGTAGTAGGGGCTACCGGGCTTGTGGGCAATCTCGTGGTTGAGGAGCTGTTAAAGCGGGACGAACTGGATGAAGTACGGATACTCGTTCGCAGGCAGCCAGAAGTAACGCATCCCCGCTTGAAGGCTATTATAGTGGACTGGGATCGGCTGGAGTCCTACCGCGAGGCGTTTTTCGGGGTCCACATGGTGTACAACTGCCTTGGAACCACGATTAAAAAAGCCGGTTCTCAGCAGGCGTTCCGCAAGGTAGATGTTGAGTATGTGCTGAAAGCGGCGGAGCTTGCCAAGCAAGCAGGCGTGCAACAATTCGTCGCGGTCAGCTCCGTCGGGGCGAATCCGAAGGTGCGCAATTTCTATCTTAGGACCAAAGGCGAAATGGAGGAGCGGCTTGCTGGTATGAGGTTTAAAGGGGTACATCTGTTCAGACCTTCCTTGCTGCTCGGCGATCGACCGGATCGACGGTTTGGTGAGTGGGCGGCTTCGGTGCTGATGACCTCGCTGGATTTTGCTTTTCGTTCACCGAAACTGGCCCCTTATCGCGCGATACCTGCAAGAAATGTGGCGAGGGCAATGGTTCATATCGGCATGACGAATTTGCCTGGACATCATGTTTATACCAATGAGATCATTCAGGTGCTTGGTGAAGCTGAGGCAACCTCAACCGAAGGCTGGTACAGGAATGATTTTATCGGAAAGCTTGTGACGAGCGCTGCGACGGCTTAAAATGTAACTATCTACATAGATTGAACTAAAGAGACTAACCGTAAATGCTATAAGAACTTTAGTTCATTCTATCAAGTTCATACATAGAGAGGGGATTAATATCCATGAGTAAAAAAATCATTTCGACCAGCAAAGCACCGGGAGCAATCGGACCTTACAGTCAGGCCGTTGAGATTAACGGTATGGTGTACACCTCAGGGCAATTGGGGCTTAATGCCGAGACTGGCCAGTTCGGCGAAGGCGTACAGGAGCAGACCCGATTGTCGCTGAGCAACGTACAAGCGATTCTGGAGGCCGCCGGGACAAGCCTGGATCATGTTATCAAGACGACGGTGTTCTTGAAGGATATGAACGATTTCGTTGCGGTGAACGAGATTTACGGCAGCTTCTTCTCTGAACCCTATCCTGCTCGTAGTGCGGTTGAGGTCGCTCGCCTGCCGAAGGACGGATTGGTGGAGATTGAAGTTATTGCTGTTAAGCCGTAAGGCCAATAGTTTTCAAGGAGATCTATGGCGATACTCAAACACTGCGCGGAAGCAGGGACTCGTGTTGAGTTCAGTTTCATATATCACATTCCCGGCTATTATGAAGGGTGCCAGATGAACTTCCGCTATTTCAAGGCAGATCAGCTCCTTTATGATTTGGATTTTGGCTGGACGAATATAACATTGACCAGCTATATCAATGTGACCTCGAATTTCCCTCTGGATCGGCTTGAACGAATTGAACTGGAGGGATTGTATGTCTCTTTCGAGAAGCACTTGTATCAACTGGAGTGGGCGGAGGTTGAGACTGACAGCGGAATGTACAAGCTGCGCTTTTTTGGATCGGATCAAGATTTCCAGTTGGTATCGGATGTGGAGTCGGTCAGAAAGTTCGGCAGGGATCTTGCGTCAGATTGGGCAGATGCACCGGTCAGATGAGTGTTTAATATGATATGAATGGGAAGGCTGCGCGACTGAATTAACCCGGTTGCGCAGCCTGTTTGTGCTGGAGATTAGGCGCGTGGGGATACAGAGCGCACAAATCCCTGAGAGGAATTTGTGGCACGAGAAATAGTGGATACGGAGCGCACAAGTCCCTGAGAGGGATTTGTGGCACGAGAAAGAGTAGATCACAGAGCGCACAAGTCCCTGAAAGGGATCTGTGGCACGAGAATGGCTAGCTCCCGCGCTTACAAGTCCCCTTAAGGTCTAGGCGATCAGTTATCCCAACCTAATAACGAGACCACCTGCGATTGCGAGTGAAGAAGAGCCATACCGCGTAGAGAAACAGAACTACGGCGAGTATGAACGCCGTGATGAACACGCTGTCCGTGTCTCTATGCTCTACCGCTACCGCAACGTAAGCCCAAGTGAATACGAGGGGCACGATGCTATTCCTGTACGGATAGCTGATGAACAGTGCGAGCACGATGCCGGCTATGAGCAGGATGATGCCCCATACCACCTCACTTAGACCGAGCGGAAAGAGGTCGATCTTATTCATCACGACACTGATATTCACGAGGAACGCCGGACTTACCCATCCGATATAAAGGGCGAACGGGAGCTTGAGGAACACGCGCTCGCCATTTGTCGGGTAATCGATGCGTTGAGTACGGCGGTATAATACCCATAAACTCAACAGTAGTAGCAGCATAACGACCACTGACCATTCGATAAGCAGCGAGTGCCATAAGGCCAGCCACGCCATATTCAAGACACAACTAATGATAAACCACGGTCCGATCGATAGCACAGAATCTCGTGTAGAAGTACCACGCAGTAATTGATAGATGATAAATCCCAATAAGGTAATATAGACGACAGACCATATCGCAAAGGCATAGCCAGCAGGCGTAATCGGAGTGTAGTACATATCCGATATCTCGTCAGGCGTTCTACCTCCGAGCGGCAAGCTGGTAGCTAGCGCATTCATTGCAATGACACCGGCAAAGAACAGTAAATTCCACCACCGGTAGGTATTGGTTCGAAACATGTTATCTCCTCCTGAACAGAGTCTGGACTATATAAATTTACCCAAAACTGAACCAAACGAGCCAGCTTTGACCAAGAAGAGGATGGTAAATGAAGTCAATGCATACAATTAAGCCAAGTGTTCCTTGCGATATTCATTAGGCGTTCGCTGCTCCAGCTTCTTGAACACCTTGCTGAAATACTTCTCATCCTGGTAGCCGACCATCTCGGCGATTTGGGCGATCCGCAGCTGTGGATTGAGCAGAAGTGCCTTGGCTTTGGTGATGCGTATCCGACCGAGGTAGTCGGATAAAGTGACTCCGAATTCCTGTTTGAATTTTCGCGAGATATATTCTCTGCTGAGGAAGAATTGGCCTGCAATCTGCTGCAGCGAGATTTCTTCATGGTAATGACGGTCCAGAAATTGAGCGATATCGTGAATGATATGGTTGTCCCTGGAGTGGATTTGCGTCAGCAACCTTGAAGCCGAGTGCAACCGGCCGTTTATCTGCTCTCGCCACTGTCCCCAGCACATCATTCCCTCTTCGTTTAATGGAAGCGCGGAAGGCAGATCTTGTGAAATCTCAATATCCTCCACCGGCTCTTGCGTGCTCTTCACCTCATTCTCCGTCCAATGGTATTGAATCCAGTCCCACTCCGAATTCCAGCGGTTGAGATGCTCCGGCGATACCAAATCTCGCTCCTGCACATCATGAAGCCAATCGGAGGTAGCCTCATTCATCCGTTCCTTGCTCCCGCTAAGCGCGGCCACGCGGAATTTCTCTTCGTAAGAAGACAAGCGCAGGTTGCGTGATCCCTCGCTCTCTACAGCCCGTTCACGATGGACGCAGCACGGTCCTGTCAGCAAATTCCGACTCCACAGGGCTTGGGCCGCATTCGTATACGCTTTAGGTAAATCTTGCGGAAATACAGGAGCGTTGGCTGCACCGAAATGTGCATGGCGTCGAACCGTCAAGTAGAAACCATCATTGATTCGGGCCAGGACATCATCGAGTGGCATTTGGGAATTCCAATATAGCATGATCATCTCCCCGGGCTTATCCATGTTCCGGAATGCAACCCCTTGGTCTTTCAGCAGTTCGTTGCAAATATTGATCAGCGTAAACGATAGGAGCTGGCGCCGATTGCGAAATTTGGTCAGCATTCCTTGGTCGAACTGGGCGTCGTGCAGGACGGCGACGTGACACGGTGCCCCTCGCTCCGGTAACGTAATGCGACTCTGCAATTGATTCATTACATGCTCGCTCGTTCCATAACCGTTGACAAGGTCGGAGAGAAGTCGATCCATATAATACGGCGTCATCTGATTCATCACAATATTTTGATTCGTAAGCCGCTGCCGCTTCTCTTCTTCCTGCCTCCATGCATGAACGGCCTTGTCCAGCGCCTCATTCAGCGTCACGGGGTCTACGGGCTTCAATATATAATCGATCCCGCCCGAGCGGATGGTATGGCGAACATACTCAAAATCATCGTATCCGCTAATGACGAGTACTTTGATCTCCGGTTTATGTGTGTGAAGCCAAGTGAGCAGTTCCATGCCGTTTCTGCGCGGCATACGCATGTCCGTTATGACAATCTGGGGCTTACGCTCCTCGATCAACTGCTCAGCTTCCTCACCGTCAGCGGCCTGATAAATTTCGGTTATGCCATGGTCCTCCCAGTCGGCCAATAAATCGATAGCTTCTCGAACATGTATCTCGTCATCCACGATTAGAACTTTGATCATGATAACCTACTCACTCTCCCATTCATTGATATAGATCGTCACTCTGACACCGTGGGGCTGGATATTATTAATCGTTAGTTCGGCGTTGTTGTTGGAGTACAGATTCAGTCTCATCAGCACGTTGAGGAGGCCGATCGACTCATCCGCGGTATCCTGCTGCCATGGTCCGGCAGCAACCTCAGCCAATCGGCTGTGGAGAGCTTCCAGATCATCCTCCTCGATCGAGGTACCGTTGTTCTCTATCGTTACGATGAGTGATCCAAATTCCGATATGTGTGACGAAATAGACAGACGTCCGGGCTCGGTGTGCTTATTCATCCCGTGTTTGAAATAATTCTCAACGATCGGCTGCAGGATCATCTTCGGAACGGGAATCGCCAGGCTGTCCGGATCAAGTTCCCACGTAATCTCCAACTGGTCCCTGAACCTTTGCTTCTGTAGTTCCAGATATAAACGAACATGAGTGATTTCATCGTGCAAGGTGACCTTCGCCTCGCTGTTTCGCATGTTGTAACGCATCATGTTCGCCAGCGAGGAGAGCAGGGAATAGATGCGCGGAACCTTATGCTGCAAAGCGAGCGTGCCAATCGATTGCAGTGAATTGTACAAAAAATGCGGGTCAATCTGGGCTTGCAACGCTTTGAGCTGATTGGTCTTGTTAGCGAGTTCCAACCGGTACTCACGTAAAATCAGATTGTTGATCGTATCCATCATATGGCGGAAGCGCCTGGACAGAATACCGATTTCATCCGGGCTCGTCACATCAATATGAACGTCGAGCCGGCCGTTCTGAACTTGATTCATATAGCTTGTCAACTGTTTGATCGGTCTCGTAATCCGAATCGATATCCATAATGTTCCGAAAATGACGATCAATAAAGCGAGGATGGCGATCGTTGCATTAATGCCGGTCAGTACGGCCGCGTTCTTATAGAGCGTTTGATGAGGGATTTGCTTTACAAGCGTCCAGGGTGCATAGGTCAAGTCCAGCTTCTCGTATACGATGACGGCCTCATTGCCATCGTAATAACCATGGTCCTTATCCGCAATCGCCTGCAGGAGATTCGGATCCTCCATCATCTGCCCTCGTTCTTCCGGATTCGGACTGTAGATCATGATTCCGCTCTCGTCAATTAAATACAACTGCTCTTCACCTGCAGCATAGAGCTGATCGCAAATAGCAAGAATGCTATCGAGTCTCACATCGATCGCAAGCAGAGCATACTGCTCCGGCGAAGGTACATTGGTGATGGAACGGTAGAATGTAATCACTTCGAAATTCGAGATGTCGGCAGGCCTGGGTGGAAATCCGTAGCTGTGCACAGCATGGACAGGCTCTATGGCGGTTCTGCCTTCCCCGAATTGCTCGATTCGGCGAAAAGGTTCTTCGCGGAATTCCCGGCGCGGAAGGTTGCTGGAGACTTGGGTCGATTGACCGGTCAGATCGTTATGCAGATAAATCTGATGAACATCCTGCGTCCCGGTCTGAATGGCTTGCAAGGTCGTGTAAAGCTCCGCCACCACCCGATAATTGTCCGGATCAAGCGCCAGATTGCGCAAGAAATGAGGGTCGAAATAAACCGATAGTGATGCCCGGTCAATGCCCTGCAGATAGTTCTTTAAGTTGGTGGCTCCTTGGTAGATCAACCGTACATTCTCATTCACCGTCTGCTCTTTCACGGACTCGCGCGTATATGTAAAGGTAATCAACAGAGAGAGTAGAAGCGGAATAGTGGTGACGGCAAGCATGAACTGAATCAGCCGGGTCTGAATGCTGCGGAATTTCATCAAGGCACCTCGCATGGATCAAAATAGTGACAATAAAGGTCAATATATTACACCTAACGGTTCATGATTCTCCGTGTTTATTGTTTACAGGTTACCTCATAATGGCTGTACATCATACTACAACTTCAACGAAAAGGGGAGATCAAGGAATGAATCGAAAAAAATCCTCGGCCCTGCTTCAGCAGTTTTTATTCGTGGGACCTTCCACTATTTTCTTCATCCTGATCATGATCATTCCATTTCTCCTGGGATTGTATTATTCCTTCACGAATTGGAATGGCGTTTCAAGCCAGATTGATTTTGTTGGCTTCGATAACTTTGTCACGATCTTTACCAACGACGATAAATTCCGCGATGCGTTCTGGTTTACGACCAGGTTTACCGTACTTGGCATCGTTCTGACGAATATCGTCGGTTTCATGCTTGCTTATTTTTTAACCAAACCATTGAAGACACGCAACGTGCTGCGCACGATCTTTTTCATGCCAAACGTCATTGGTGGACTGCTGCTGGGCTTTATCTGGCAGTTTATCTTCGTGCGAGGGTTTGCTGCGCTGGGAGATGCAACAAATATCGGTTTCTTTAACCTCCCTTGGCTGGGTACGGCTGGAACGGCCTTCTGGGCGATTGTTATTGTCTTTGTCTGGCAGACGGCCGGCTATCTGATGGTCATTTATATTTCATCTTTGAACAATGTACCGCGTGATATTATTGAGGCTGCCGAGATTGACGGAGCGAGCCGCGGTCAGGTGCTGCGATCGATCATCATCCCGCTCGTTATGCCGGCGGTTACCGTCTGTTTGTTCCTGGCGATCTCATGGTCGTTCAAGATGTTTGATCTAAACCTCTCGCTCACGAAGGGTGGACCTTTCGGCTCGACGGAGTCGGTGGCCATGAACATCTACAACGAAGCTTACACAAACAACCGGCTAGGATTAGGTACGGCGAAAGCGGTCGTTTTCTTCATCGTCGTCGCCATCATCACGAGTCTGCAAGTGCGGTTCACGAAGAGCAAGGAGGTTGAAGCCTAATGGAGTCGTTGAAAAAATATCGCATCAACACCCTGGCCACGGAGATCATCATGGTGATTGTGGCGCTGATCTTCCTGGTCCCGTTCTACTTCTTGTTCGTGAACTCCGTTAAGACTTTCGGTGAATTGCTGACAGACTCGGCTGGCCTGCCGACGGCATTCGAGTGGAGCAACTATACGCGGGCATGGAACATCACCAATTTCCCATCCGCTTTCTGGAACTCGCTTGTGGTAACGGTTGTAAGTAATCTGCTGCTGGCGATGCTTAGCGCGATGACGGCATACCAGATGGTGCGGCGCAATACGCGGTTTAACCAGATGTTGTTTGCCTTGTTCGTTGCTGCCATGGTCATTCCGTTCCAGTCCATCATGATTCCCTTGGTGAAGGTGACGGCAACGCTCGGAATTAATAACAGCTTATACGGATTAATCATTTGTTATCTTGGCTTCGGGGTACCCTTGAGCGTATTCTTGTTCCATGGATTCGTAAAATCCGTTCCGATGGAAATCGAAGAGGCGGCGACGGTGGATGGATCGAGTGGATACGGCGTATTCTTCCGGGTGGTATTCCCGCTCATGAAGCCGATGTTCGTAACGGTCATTATCTTGAACACCCTATGGATATGGAACGATTACCTGCTGCCGTCGCTGATTCTGCAATCTGCCGAATTGCGGACGATTCCGATTGCTACCTTTGCTTTTTTTGGACAATATACGAAGCAGTGGGATTTAGCGCTTCCGGCGTTAGTACTTGGTATCATGCCGGTCATTATCTTTTTCCTTGTGATGCAGAAGTACATTATTGAAGGAATCACCCAAGGGGCAGTAAAAGGTTAGAAGGGCGTTTCACAAGATCGGTCAATTCTGTCCCCCTGAAAGATCAATATCATACCTGATTTTACGAAAATAGGTTGTTTATACTGATAAAGTAAACGCTATCAAAAAAGATTCGAATGCTGATTTAGAGAAGATAAAAAGGGAGGATTCATTAATGAAAAAATATGGTAAGCTGCTCTTGGGTTTGATGCTGGCTTTCTCCACGCTGCTTGCTGCTTGCGGCGGCAATAGCGAAGGCGGGCAAGGCGCTGAAGGCGGAACCAAGACCATTAAGATTTTTCAATTCAAAGTAGAAATTGCTGAAGCGATGAATAAGATGAAAGCGGAATATGAGGCAGAGCACCCGGGTATCAAGCTTGATATCCAAACCGTGGGTGGAGGCTCGGATTATGGCGCTGCGCTGAAGGCGAAGTTCGCATCAGGCGATGAGCCCGACATCTTCAATGTTGGCGGATACCGCGACCTGAACACGTGGTCTGAGAACATTGAGGACTTGTCCGATCAGCCGTGGGTAGAGGATGTGCTGGACGTTGCCAAAGAGCCGATGACCAAAGACGGCAAGTTATATGGACAACCATTCGGCCTTGAAGGTTACGGATTTATTTATAACAAAGACTTATTCGAGCAAGCGGGGATTACGGAGCTTCCGAAGACCATCACCGAACTGGAAACTGCGGCGAAGAAACTCCAGGATGCAGGGATTACACCGTTCGCTAACGGATATCAGGAAACCTGGATTTTGGCTAACCATTTGCTGAACATTCCGTTTGCCCATCAGGCAGATCCGGATGCCTTTGTTAACGGGATGAATGAAGGCACGGAGAAGCTCGCAGGCAATGCGAAGTTCGATGATTGGATGCGCTTGTTCGATCTGACGATTCAATACGGTCAGAAGAACCCGCTCACAACCGATTACAATACCGAAATCACAACGTTTGCCAGCGGTGAGGCTGCCATGACCCAGAACGGGAACTGGACGCAGGTTCAGATTGACGGCATCAATCCGGACCTGAACATCGGTCTGCTGCCAATGCCAATCAACGATAATGCGGAAGAGAACGATAAACTGCCGGTCGGCGTACCTAATAACTGGGTGGTTAACAACAAATCCAATGTAAAACCGGAAGCGAAGGAATTCTTGAACTGGCTTGTTACATCGGAGACCGGTAAACGCTATATCACGGATGAGTTCAAGTTTATTCCGGCATTCAAGAGCATTGAATCTAAGAGTGAGACACTTGGCGATCTAGGGAATGATATCGTGAAATACAGCCAGGAGAACAAGACTCTTAGCTGGGAGTTCAATAAATTCCCGGATGGCGGCATGAATGAATTCGGCAGCCAAATGCAAGGTTATGTAGCAGGCAACGTCGACAAGAACGGCCTGTTCGAAGGTATTCAGAAATCGTGGGAAAGCTTGAAAGCGAAATAAGATGTAGTTATGAGTTTGAATAGCAAGGACTTCCTGATTGGTCATACGGACCACAGGAAGTCCTTTTTAGATTATGAAGATTGATCATAGTTGCGGATCAAAAGGTACACAATGAAGCCGGCCACTGGGAAGAACAGTAAGCCAAGCACGACCAATAACGCGAATTCGGGGCTTCTCCCCTTTCTTCGAGCATCGTTGTAGCCCCACACACAGATGGCGATATGCAGCACGAGGGAAAAGAGTAGTAGCACAGTTATCGGGCCGAGCACTAAACTATAACTCATATAATAACCCCCTGTAATTCCGAATAATTTACATACGCTGCATTGTAGAGAAAGGTCGCATCAAGTTAGGCTTCCTGCATGATAACGTATAAGATCGATGAATAACTCTTAATCTATAGAATAGAGACTTATTTCCAGAGAATGACGGTTTGTTGATGATGATGCTGTACATCGGCATGAAATGAAAGGCAATTACATGGTATGATATGGGTTGATGTTATTTATGGTTTTGAAATGTTTTGGCTATCGTATATGATAGAAAGAATATCTATAAAGCAGGAAAAAGACGGGAGACAACGATGAATCAACCGCTCTATGGCGTATGGTTAGGCGACGTATTCTTTTGTTTTTCCGGCGAGGTTTCTGAGCCAGGGTGGATGCATGGAGCCGTGTGGTTCGAACCTTTCGCCGATCCGATGGAACCCGCCCTTTCGCTAATGCTTCCCTAAGACTTGCCGAGCTCAGGTACCCGGCCCAGACACTCGGGGCCAAAAGCACGCGGCGCCCGGAGCGCAAAATCCTAGGCGGACGCACGATGGAGGGGCTGGCTTTAACACCGAATGATGCATTTGTTATGCTGCTCTCACTGGATTTGGAGTATTACCGCGAACAAGGACTGGAACCGGGCGAGGAGATGGAGTATTGGGTGCAGGCAAGCCGATTTGCCCTGGACTTGCTCTTGCGCGGGAAGTTCGCACCTGGTACAGCCGAAGTGCCTGCCGTAGGCAGGCGCCGTACCACGATGCAGACGATCCGTGCTGTCTGGAAGCCGCAGTTGACCGGAGAAGATGTTGACCGGTTCCATCTACTTGCCGCTAATATTCCGCCGATCGGAATTGGAGCACCGGCAGCCCTGGCAGGGGAGGACCCGAATTCTCGAGAAGAAGCAGGCGCTATCGTGCTGTATTCATTCTTGTGCAGCATGATTGACAGCCAAGCCAGACTTGCCGTTAAGGAATCGGAGTCTAAGCTGCGTTCCTATCTCGTGAATTATCGGAGAGGACAGTCTCCGCTGGCCGAGCTCTGGTGGAACAGTTTGCTCACGGTAAGCCGTGAGCTTCCGATTCAGGGTACCGCTGAGGAGATTAACGAGTTGGTGCTGGAAGTGGAGAAGGCAGGCGACACCTTCCTTCCCTATGCCGGTGATGCTGACTTACCTCCAGAACATGGACATCTCAGCCTTGGTCTGAGATTAGAACCGCCGCTAGATGAGATCCGTAAGGATTGGGTTATATCGTTCTGGGCGAGAAGCCAAGAGGATGAGGGACTGTTGCTGCCCGTACGCAGCATATGGAGCAGCACAGAACGGGATTTGATCATCCGCGGGAAGGTGTATGAATCGGCGCAGTTGCAGCTACTGATGAAACTGGGTGAAGCGATGGAGCTTGCCCCAGAGCTTGGGGGAGAGGGAATCGGTCCGGCACCGGAGAATGTCAGGTTGCCCCTTGAGCAATTAGCTTCCTTTATGAAGGAGTCAGTGCCGCAACTAACGGCCAGCGGAATGACGGTGCAAATGCCGTCGCGCTGGAGTCGTGAAGGCCGGCGCCGGGTCGGCTTGTCACTTAAGATGATGCAGGATAACCGGTTGCCGGGCGAAGGGCAGGCATTGCCTGTACTTGGCATGGAGCACTTGGTTAATTTTCAAATATCGGCTGCTATGGGAGGCCAGTCGCTGACGCGCGAAGAACTGAAGCAGCTGGCTGAGCAGAATTTGCCCTATGTCCAATTCCGCGGCGAATGGGTTGAGGTTGATCTGAAGGAGATTCATCAAGTTCTTCGGTTCATGCGACGCCATGAGCAAGGAGAGATGGAGCTGTCGGAATGGATGCATCTCTCTGCGGATATAGATGGGGAACGCCTATGGAAAGGTTTGTTTATTGAAGAGATTGAAACTGCGGGTATCCTTTCCTCCCTGTTGGAAGGTGATGCGGATCGGAAATTGCCGGCGCGTCCGGTTCCTTCCGAGCTTCATGGGGAGCTCAGGCCTTACCAGGAACGTGGTTTTCAGTGGCTAAGCGCGATGCGCGATTTGGGCTTCGGTGTATGTCTGGCAGACGACATGGGACTTGGCAAAACGATTCAGGTCATCACTTGTCTGCTGGATAAACGGCAATCGGGTGATGGGAACGGAAGACCGGTCTTAATTATTTGCCCAACCTCGTTACTCGGCAATTGGCAGCGGGAGCTGCAGCGCTTTGCGCCGGATCTGTCATTGCATGTTCACCATGGGGTCCGTCGATTGCGCGGCGAGGAGTTTCTTGCGGAAGCTGCCAGTCATGATGTCGTGCTGACGACCTATCATTTGGCGGGCAGGGACGGCAGTGATCTCTCAGCGATTCAATGGTTAAGCGTCGTGCTGGATGAAGCCCAGTATATTAAGAACTATCGCACGAAGCAGGCGCAGAGCGTCATGAAGCTGTCGGCCCTGCACCGGATCGCGATGACAGGTACCCCGGTCGAGAACCGTCTGGCCGAACTGTGGTCCATTTTTCATTTTCTCAATCCGGGTTACCTCGGATCATTCCATATGTTCCGTCAGCGTTATGTTGCCGGTGAAGGACAGCAGGAGAGGTTTCGTGAGCTGCATCAGCTCGTCTCGCCGTTCATGCTGCGCAGGCTCAAGAGTGATCCGGATATTCGTAAGGATCTGCCGGAGAAGCTGGAGGTCAAATCGTACTGTCCGCTTACCGAAGTACAAGGTGCGATGTATCAGTCCGTGGTGGATGAAATGCTGAATCAGATCGAGAGTAAGGCCGGCATGGCGCGAAAAGGGCTTGTGTTGTCCTCGCTTACGAAGCTGAAGCAGATCTGCGATCATCCCCAATTGCTTCGCGGCATGATGGTCGCGGCGTTCGTGCTGATGCCTCAGGCAAGATGGAACGCATGCTCGAAATATTGGACAGTATCTCCGATGTCGGGGAGTCGGCGCTGATCTTTACCCAATATGTGGGCATGGGCGAACTGTTGGTGAACGTGCTTGGACGGAAATACGGCAAGAAGCCGCATTTTCTACATGGCGGCGTATCCAAGCGGGAACGCGATGAGATGGTGCGGGAATTTCAGGCAGGTGAAGGTACCGAATTCTTTGTCTTATCACTGAAGGCCGGTGGCGTTGGCCTGAATCTAACCCGTGCGAATCATGTGCTTCATTATGACCGCTGGTGGAACCCCGCCGTCGAGAATCAGGCGACGGACCGGGTATTCCGGATAGGTCAGCATCGTAATGTACAGGTGCACAAGCTCATCTCCCAGGGGACGTTAGAGGAGCGTATCGACGAATTGATTGAACAGAAGAAGGCGTTGTCCGAGCAGGTTGTGGGATCGGGAGAGACATGGCTTACCGAGATGTCTGACGGCGAGCTGCGTCAACTGATCGAGCTGCAGGAGCAAGACTGGATGTAAACTGCAAGGCTTCGGGCTGTGAGCCGTGTGGAATCAGAAGGCGCTCAGCGCTAGGAGGTGCAGGAGGATGAAGCCCATTGAACCAGAGGATCGAGTATCCGGGACAGGGATTGTACTGGAGATATCGCCGGGCCGAATACAGGGCGCGGTCGATGCAATTGAAAGTGCCTCTGGCAAATATGAAGTCAGCGTTGAGGTTGAGCTGCTGATACAAGAAGCCCGTGATCGTATCATTGCTTATCTGCGAGAAGATCCGCAGGCGCTGTATCGTCTGTTGGTCGGCCGTGATGCATCATGGCTGGAAGAGCTTGCCCCCGTATCTCTGAGAGGCAAGGAAGAGTCTGCGCATTGCACATGTGGGCGGACAGCATGCGCTCATGCTGCCACCTTGCTGGATGCGGCAACGCTCCGCTTTGCCGCAGAGCCGCTGGAGCGGCTGAAGCTGCTGGGGCTGCCGCGCGAGGCGCTGCTCACAGGCGTCCTGGACGCC
>NZ_BAZR01000041.1 GCF_001315105.1 Paenibacillus sp. JCM 10914
GAGGGTGCAACGTTATCTCGTGATGCTATCTGTTGGTAAACGTTAAGTATTATTGCAATTGATTTATGCTTTATTGTGATGTTTTGATGGTGTTTATTATCCTTTGGTATACATTTGGTCTACAAATGGTCTACACTACCCGGAGAACGTGAATAGACTATCCAGCTTCTCGGCGGCTATTTTATCTGCTTCTTGTAGAGCGTGACCATACACATTCATGGTGGTGGTAATATCTGCATGGCCTAGCCTTTCCGATATAATTTTAGCATGAACCCCTTTATTGATTAATAATGTTGCAGATGTGTGTCTGAGATCGTGGAATCGTATTTTCTTAAGTCCATTGTAATCAAGAAATTCTATCCACCATTTCGTGGGTCGATTGAAGTACAATGGACCGCCACTACTGTTAGGGAATACAAATTCATGTTCTTTCTCAGTCCAGCGATCCATTCTTTTAAGCTTATCCTGAAGGTAAAATCTTCTGTACTGTTTCATCATTTCTATAGTTGATGTCGGTAAGGAGATGGTTCTGATTGAGTTCTTTGTTTTTGGTTCTTTAATTACTGGCTTACCACCGTCTTCGATTGATATTGATTGCACTACCTGAAGTGTACCTTCTTCTAAATTAATGTGTTTCCACTCAAGTGCAATTAATTCACCTCGCCGCATACCTGTTGATACCGCCAATGTTATAAGCATTTTGAATATGAATGGTTCTTGTTCCAACGCCTTAAAAAGTTTCCTTACATCTTCCTCGTCATACACTTGAATATCTTTCACTGGCTTTTCCTTTGGCTTCTTGACGCCTTTCATTGGATTGTCTTTAATAACATTCCATTCAACGGCCCTAAGAAATACGCTCCGTAATACTCTGTAAATGTAGACCGTAGTAGCAGAGGAGACACTTCCATCTTTTCCATCCAGTCTGGTATTAACTGAATCTAAGAATCGAATGATATGCATTGTTTTTATCTTGCTTATCTGTACATCTTTGAAATGTGGGATAATTCGGTTATTGAGGTGGGTCACATAATTTTCTATAGACTTTAACTCTAGATGCTTATTGGCATACTTAGTTTTCCATTCTTCAACAAATGCTTCAAATGACATTTTTTCAGGAGAGATAAACTCACCAGACTCAACCTCAACAATAAATTTGGCTAGTTCTAAATCAGCTTCCTTTTTGTTTTTTGCTTTTACTGTTTTTGTTCTTTTGATTCTCTTACCTAACGAGTCGTAACCTAATTCAACAGTCAATAAGTAGGATTCTTTTCCTCGTTTTCGTGCCGAAGCCATAGGAGATACCTCCTCAATTATTAAAGATCCATTTGAAACTCTGGCTTAAAATGACCGGCGTATACTCCACATATATGGACCTCATTAGGGAAAACCTCTATTGTTCTGTACTTAGAGTTTTCTGGCACCAATCTAATAACGTTTCTCTCAGCTTCCCAATACACACGCTTAAGAGTCCCTTCCTCACCATTAACAATAACTGCTGCAATCTGACCGTTTCGTTCAACCCAGTTACTCGCTCTTAGATAAACGATATCACCGCTTTCAATACCGACTTGGTTCATGCTGTCACCTTGAACTCTAAGAGCGTAGTCAGGTTTCTTCTTGTTTAGCATTGGGTAAACAACGAAGTCTTCGACATTCGAACTTGCAATAAGTCCGTCACCAGCACAAATTGTTCCGACCAGCGGAATGGTGCCCCATGGATTATCAATGCTAGATTCCTTTAGCAAGGCATCCAGCTTTTCATTTGTTTCTTTCAACAGCGTGTCTGAAGTTTCATCAATGATTCCAGCTTTTTCTAATACTTCGTAGTAATTGATGTCATAAGCGTCTGCAATTTTTTTGAGAGCTGAAGGAGAAGGAGTGACTTCCTTTTTGGTCTTGCGATTGATGCCTAATTCAATGTCTCGAATATATGAGTAAGATACACCGCTCTTTTCTGCTGCATCTCGAAGTGAAATTTTTTTCTGTTTTCTGATACCCTCTAGGTACTGTCCCAACTCATTCATCAAAAACCCTCGCTTCCTCTATATACCAACAATATCGACATGACTCATTGTATAGTATATCCAACAAAAAGTAAAGTAAACAACACAAAAATACTGAAATAAAGTTTTTAATTGTTGTTGACAACACAAAACTATAGGAGTAGTATGTGAGGTGTAAATGAATTAGGGCAGAGGAAAGGAGGATATATGTGCAGAACAACATCAAGTTTCTGAGACGTAGTAAAGAATATGATCTAACCCAAGAGCAATTAGCCAAGGAACTACGTGTTTCAAGAAGTACTGTTTCGCATTTGGAAAGAGGCGGGGAAGTTAGTGGTGTAGTGGTATTGAGAGTAGCTAACTTCTTTAATAAGGACCCGAGGGAAATTTTTTTTACCAACGATGTTGGGTAAACAACACAAAATAATGGCGGGGTGAACTTGTGAGTAATGAGGATAGATTAAAAACCGTCGGCCAGAAGCTAATTCTACTTTCTAAATTACGTTATGGGATTCGTGCAGATCCGATTAAAAAAGCGGAGTTCCTTGCAGGAGAAGTAGGCATCAAAACTTCAGTAGCCGTATCAGCTATATGTGCTGCTTTAGACGGATGAAAAGGAGGGAAGCCAAATGACGACACTTACGGTTGCTGAAACTGCTGGGAAATTAAAGGTATCAACCAGCACTGTTTATGAACTAGTGAGAAAAAAACAAATACCACACTTTCGGATCGGTCAGAAAATCTTCTTTAGAGTGGATACTTTGGAAAGTTGGATTGCGAACCTTGAGGTAGGAGGTATGAAATGAATCAATTAACTATTAAGAACAAAAACGGGAGCTAGTCGCTGATAGCCGGGGGATAGCTCTAATGACTGGAAAGAGACATGACCATCTTCTACGTGATATCGATGGGTACTGTGAGATCCTCATGAATTCTACTGACCCCAAAATTGGGGTGAGTGATTTTTTCGAAGCATCAACGTATCAAGATGGTACCGGAAGAACGTTGAGGGGGTATGACTTAACCCGCAAAGGTTGCGATATGGTAGCCAACAAGATGACCGGAGAAAAAGGTGTGCTGTTTACTGCCACTTATGTAACTAAATTTGATGAAATGGAAAAGTCACAATCACTTGATCTAACCGGACTAAGCCCTCAGCTTCAACTCCTGATCGCTATGGAGCACCGTCAGTTGCAGATTGAACAACGCCAGCAACAAACGGAAAGCCAACTCACAACCATCAAAGAAACGTTCTTACAGCGTGATGACAATTGGCGGCAGAAGATCAATGGTCTTTTGAACGGGGCGGCCCGTAGCTCTGATATGGATCATAAGGAAGTGCGGAATATGAGCTATCAAATCTTGAAGGACCGCACCAACTGCAAGTTAGAAACGCGGTTAGAGAACTTGAGAAAACGATTGTCTGATTCAGGAGCAACAAAAACCCGGATAGCTGATGCGAACAAGCTAGACATTATCGAATCTGACAAAATGCTCAAAGAAATCTATACAACGATTGTAAAGGAATTATCGATTGGCACTTTAGTTTAAAACGCATGAATGGAGAGTGGTCACATGAAAGACCTAGCTATCCATACTAGCCATCGCCGTTTAGCTGAAATAACATTCTTGAATTTAGATCGTAACGGAAAGTTGATCATTGATGAAGTAACGCTTCGAGTGCTTGAACCTTACTTACTGCAAAATCTTGAGATTGTTAGAACGTTGGATGAACTTAGTAACTTGTCCATGGTTGCTTATACGGCCGGGGATACGGAATGGTTACACGCAATATGTGGATCAATCGAATATGTGAAGGAAGAGTCTTCTATCCAGAAGGGAGAATGGAAATGACAGATAGTCGCTTGAAACAACGGTGTGCCGCAACTATCAGGCTTCGTGAGCTTGAGAAGATGAAGGGTGAAGCATGCTTGATGGATGCCGGGTCAGATTGGATTGATAACGCAATTGTTGAGTTGGAAGAAGAGTTGCGCCGCAAGGAAAGCGAGTCATGATCTATTTACTAACCGCATGGCTACTGTTTAACATTTGGTTCCCGATAGTTTTGTACATGCGTGGTGACAGCCATGAAGTGTGAAGGTTGCAATAAAGAAGCGAAGTACATTGTCTATGACCAGCCGCATTGCACAACTTGCATGCTGGATGCGGTCGAATGTAGAGGATACGTGGAAGTGAGGTGGTTGGAGGATGACGATACGAATAAAATTCAGCGAGAATTTAGCGGATCAGACGGCCATGAGTAAAGCCGGGGGAAGCATCGTAGTGCCGACAGGCAAAAAGCCCATGTTTTCGTTTCCTACTGAATTTCATTATCGGCAGTATCTCACGTATAAGCGTGAAATGAAAAACGCCCCCGGCGGCAACCAGGGACGTTAGATAATAACTTATAAAAAAATTGTTACGGAAAACATATCAGATTATTCGGAGGTTGTAAATATGCACATCAAAAAAATTGAGATAAAGAACTGGCTTGGAATCAAAGAATTGTTCTTTGCTCCTGGCAAGTTCAATAAAGTTTCAGGTGATTCAGGTAGCGGAAAAACGAGTCTTGTAGAGGCATTGGAAAAGGTGTTTACCAATAAGAACCGCCGAACTGAGGTAGTTCGTCACGATCAAGAAGAGGCAGAGCTTTTCGTGGAGTTGGATGACGGACTCCAAACTCTACGGAAGGTTCGAACTGAAAAGGCTGATTACCTCAAAGTGAAGCATGAAAGCATGGCTGTCAACAGTACTGAAGCTTTCTTACGGCGGCTTATTAACGGCGATATCTTCCGACCGATTGAATTTGTCCAAAAGACCGCAAAAGAGCAAACAGAAATCATCCTTAACATGCTGCAAATCGAGTGGTCCGTGGATGATATCAAGGCTTGGTTTGGTGAAGTGCCTGAGGCAGATTATCAGTTACACATACTTCAAATCCTCAAGCAAATCGAGACCGTATATTATGCTGAACGTGAAAGTATTAACCGTGAAATCAACTTGCTTCGGGCCAATATCGAAGGAATTAAACGCGACTTGCCAGCTAATTACAACGGAGTTGAATGGAAAGAAGTTAACCTTCAAGAGCTATATAAAAAGTTGTCCAATGCTGAGGAATCAAATAAACGTTTACAAGAAGCTCAAGCACTCATAGAGGGTCTATCTATTCGGATTAAGGATATCCAACAACGATCTGCCAACGCTTCTATGGAGAAGAAGTTGGACTATCAGCGGCAGCGTGATTCCTTTAATGACACAATTAAACGTTTGGAAGAAAACATGCAGCAGGAACAAGCGAAAATCGATGACGTGGATCGGCGCATTCTGGAAACTAATTCACGTCTTGATAATGAGCTGGAACAAGCAATCGAAAGATTGAAATTGCAGTATCAAGCGAAGAAGCAAACAGCCCGTGAAGATATCCACCAAGAAGTGGAACAATCCCGTGTGTTTATAGCAGAGTACAAGGAACAGGTGGCAGAGAAAAAGTCTTCACTGATGAATATTGACGAACATGAGCGGAAGGACTTGGAGAAGATTGCAGACCATGAAACTAATCTCATAGCATCAGAGAACGAAAAGTCAGGGAATGCCCAGCAAGTCATTGACACTATTGTATGGGCCGATCCTGAGCCGTTGAAGCAAGCTGCTGATGAGGCTGCAAGTATGAAAGAATACCTTCGAGAGTGGGAACGGATGAACGATATCATTCGCGAGAAATTGACACCGAAAGAGGAACGAAGTGCAGAGCTTACTTCCAAGATCAAAACGGCTAGAGAATTACCAATGGAATTACTTAAAACCGCTTCACTGCCGGTGGAAGGTCTGTCTGTAGATGAGCAGGGACGCATCAGAATTGATGGCACATTGATTGATGGTCTGTCTGAGGGAGAAGCTCTAGGGTTTGCTTTTAAACTTGCCAAAGCTCAAGCAGGACCACTCAAAGTCATCTGTGTTGATGGCTGGCAAAATCTCGGCAGCAGACAGCGTGAAATCATCGAAACATCTAAACAGGACGACTATCAATATTTTGTTTTGGAAACAGTTGACGGTCAAGATTTGAATCTCGAAGTGGTGGAGGGATAATCCGTGACAATGGACTATGTGACAAAAATACAAGACGCACTGGATCGGGAGCTAGATGCTAAGCATGATGCACTACCATCAGGATTCAAGAAGACTCGTTTCAGCGAAAATTGCAGGGCTTACGTAAAAGACTATAAGGATCTTCAGAAGTACGATGCAGAAGAAGTAGCCTCGGTTTTATTCAAGGGAGCTGTTCTTGGATTGGATTTCCTCGCAAAGGAATGCCATGTCATCACAGAAGGAAGCGCACTGCGCTTCCAGACGGATTACAAGGGAGAGATGACGCTTGTTAAGAAATATAGCGTCCGTCCTATTCTTGATATTTACGCGAAGAACGTCCGTGAAGGAGATGACTTCAGGGAAGAGATTAGCGGTGGCAAGCCTCTTATTCACTTCAACCCTCGTGCCTTTAACAACAGCAAAATTACCGGTTCGTTTGCAGTAGCGTTATTCACTGATGGCGGCATGGTCTATGAGACCATGCCAGCTGAAGAGATTGAAAGCATACGAGAACACTACGGTAAAAACCCCGGTAGTGACACATGGGAGAAGAGCCAAGGAGAAATGTATAAACGAACTGTGCTTAGACGACTTTGCAAAACAATTGAAATAGATTTTGATGCAGAGCAATCCTTGGCATATGAAGCTGGTAGCAGTTTTGAGTTCGACCGAGAACAACAACCTAAAAAGCGTAGCCCGTTCAATCCTCCAGAAGTTGAGGAAAGTGAGGTGTTGTCCAATGACGGAATTACTGAGACTCAATAAAGAAAATTACTTCTCGTTAGAAGCTAACAGGCAATACATGTCTGTCAGCCAGTTCAAGGGCTTTCTCCCCTCCTATGGGGGGTGTGAAGCCCAATCCATGGCTAAACTCGCCGGAGAGTGGGAAGACGCTCCCAAGGGAGCCTTTGACGAAGGTCATTACCTTCACGCTTGGAATGAAGGCACTCTTTCAGAATTTAAGGCAAATCACCCTGATATCTACAGTAGTCAGGGAGCAACAAAAGGACAACTCAAAGCCAACTTTAAGCATCTGAACAAACTCATTGAAGTGCTTGAGAATGACCCAATGGTAATGGATGTATTAGCCGGTCGAAAAGAAGTCATTATGACCGCAATGTTTCACGATATCCCATGGAAAATAATGATTGATAGTTACCAAGTCGAGGTTGGGGTGTTCGCGGATCTCAAGGGGCTTAAGTCCATTGACGGGAAATGGTGGAATAAAGAGGCTCAAGCCTACGAAAATTTCATTGAACATTACGGATATGACATTCAAATGGGCGTTTATGCGGAAATTGAAAAACGACATTCTTCTGGTGCTGAATGGCTTCTACCTCACATGGTTATCGTCACAAAAGAAACCGTTCCAGACCATGAAATCATCTATTTTGACTATAACGATATAACCCGAGTTGAATATTGTAGCCAATAACATTGAACGAGTTAAGGCGGTTAAATCAGGACTTGCTAAACCAATACGCTGCGAACGTTGCGATTATTGTAAATCGACAAAAAAAATTACACGAGTGAAATTAGTATCAGAACTGAGCTTGTATTAAGGAGGAATTAAATTGATAAACCGTGTGGTATTAGTGGGGCGCCTGACACGTGATCCTGAACTCAGGTACGGGCAAAGCGGAACAGCCGTTACCAAATTCACTGTAGCTTGTGATCGGCGTGGTGGAGAAGAAGCAGACTTCATTCAAATTGTCACATTCAGAAAGACTGCTGAAGCATGCGCCGAACATCTGAGGAAGGGAAGATTAGTCGCCATAGAGGGAAGGTGGCAAACGGGGCGTTATGAGAGTGAAGGTAGAACGGTATACACCAATGATTGTATTGCTGATAACGTCCGCTTCCTAGAATCGAACCGCGATAACGGACAGTCCAGCAGCCAGCCAAATACAAACAAAGGTGACCCATTCAGTGAAGACGGAAAACCAATTGACATACCAGACGATGCTCTTCCTTTCTAGGGGGTGGTCACATGATTGATTATGGATTTCACCCGGTTCCTAAGTCAGAGAAGAAGACTAAGGAACGGCGAAACAAGATTAAAACCTCACAGCGCAAGAGGAAGCCTAAAGACGCTGGTGAGCTGACAAAAGAACAGGTTCGGGAAGAAGTCAAAAAACGGGATGGTAACTGGTGCTTACTTAGCGGTAAGCCCGGTCCTGGACTCCATCTTCACCGGGTAGTGTATAGCGGCATGGGTGGCGGTAATGGCAAATACGAAGTCTGGAACTGTGTGCTGCTTTCTAACGAAATGCACACTCTAGTACATTCCAGCAAGCGCACATGGATGCCGCTGCTACTGGACTACTTGATGACAAAGAAGCAAGGCAATGATACTTCACACATCTTAATGGAATTACGAGATAAAGCGAAATAAGCAGGTGGTGAGATGGCCGGGAAAGGTTGGATAAGTATACACCGTAAGATGCTGGATAATCCGATAGTGTGCAAAGACAGTGATCATATGGCGGTGTGGGTTTACTTGCTGCTAAATGCTACACATTCAGAGTATCCGGCCCTTTTCTCCGGTAACAAAATAATGCTTCAACCAGGGCAATTAATCACTGGTAGAAAATCAATAGCGGAGAAATTGAATATTTCAGAAAGCAAGGTACAACGGATACTAAAATCGTTCGAAAGTGAACAACAGATTGAACAACAAAACGGCAACAAAAACCGCTTAGTGACGGTGGTTTCATGGTCTGAGTACCAAGATAGTGAACAGCAAGATGAACAACAAGTGAACAACAAGCGAACAACAACTGAACAACAAGTGAACACAAACAATAATGTAAATAACAAGAACAATGTAAATAACAAAAATAAAAAAGATACAATACCCAAAATTAAATTTGCTGAATTCGTTTCTCTCACTCAAATCGAATACGACAAATTAACAGCAGAACACGGGGAAGAGAAAACAAAACGAATGATTGAGATCCTTGATAACTACAAAGGAGCGAATAACAAGAAATACGCTAGTGATTATAGAGCGATTCTAAACTGGGTTGTAAAACGAGTGGAAGAGGAGGAGCAGCGTGAACATAAACGATCTGAACCTTTCTCCAGAGGACAAACAACTGCTGGTCAATACAGTGCGAACGGCTCCAACCATTCCAGCACGAACGGTAAACAGGTCGCCGATCCAAGGAATGCTTCAGAAGTTGGAGGAGGACCACAAGATCGAGGAGATCAAAAGACACCTTCGAAGTACGACCAGTTTGTTCGCAGATGATCAACACGAAGGAACATATTGCTGTATTGGCTGTAGAAAAGAAATAACTCGCACTTATTTCCCTTTCAAAAAGCAATGGGGCTTGAACAAAGGCTGTCCATGTGTAGTGGCAGAGAGCGAAAAGGCCCAACTGGAGACAGAACGGAGATTTAGACGCGGGAAGATGGAGCGGATATTTTCCCGTAGTATCATGAACGAAAAACTTAAGCAAGCATCCTTTGATAGTTTCATAGCCCGTACAGGGACGGAAACAGCCCTCTCAGCCGCTTTAGAGTTCGTCAGGACTTACGAGACCAGAGAGACGGGAATCCTCTTCTACGGGCCTCCTGGTAACGGGAAAAGTCATCTAGCTGCATCGATACATCACGAACTAAACAGACAAGGGTTTGTATGTCTCTTTTTGGATGTACCGCAGCTCATAGAAATGGCAAAAGGAACGTTCAAGAATGATTCAAAAATAGCCATTACAGACATCGTTTCAGGAGCAGTATCTTGCGACCTTCTGACGCTGGATGAATTGGGAGCTGGGAGCATTACTGAGTTTGAGTATAAAGATATTCTGTTCCCGATCCTTAACGGCCGGCAAGGGAAAATAACTAACTTCACTTCAAACCTTGATCTTGAACGGTTGGAAAATTGGCTCCTGAGAGATAAGCAAGGAAAGATTGTAGACGAAGATGGGCGGCTGTTCGACCGCATCCTAGGATGTACGGATATATACGAAAACACAGCAACCTCGAAGCGCCGGGAGGATGCTATAAAACGAATGAGTGGAGGATGACAAAGTGATGGAGAACAAGCAAGACACTGAATTAATCGAAATCATCATGAACTGTGAACTTGATATAGATTGCCGGGTGCATGCAGCTAAAGAAATCATCAAGCGGTTAGGAGTGAATGCACAATGGCCCGTAGGAAAAAGAATTATGAATACGTAATGGATGACATCTTCGGTTCGCTGGAATTCCCGATCTTTGAATGCTTGATGAAAGCTGATTCTATGTTATCGAAATTGAGTGAAGAGGCATCTTGCTTCGGGGTCCCAGCAGAGTATCGAAAGAATTACATGAGAGTCAAGATTACGGACATGATTGATCAGATTGCAGAGAGACGGGAAACTGAAAAGAAAATCAAACCAAGTGGGAGGCGGGGCTTACATGAGAAAAAAATTCGAGAAAGGCCAGCCATACCGACCAGCAGCTAAGGTTGCAAAGGTAAAGAATGGAACACCAACAGTTCTGCTAATACGGGGTAAACGCTATGTGCTTGACCACAAGGACAGGGGGAAAGCGAAATGAACCGTTTAATCATTCCAGGTACAGCACCCAGCGTAAACCACATGTATCAGAATGCAAAAGTTGGTCGCCGCATGATGAAGGTACTAAAACCTAAAGCCCGAGCATGGTTTGACGAAGCGGTTTTACACACCAACGTATGGCGAAATAAATATAGGTGGTCTACAGCTAATGAGAAGGTCATTGTACGGCTTTGGTACTATTTCCCGGATGCTAGGAGGCGCGATACGCATAACACCTTAAAAGCGCTCCTAGACGCCTTAGAAGACGGATGCATATACGAGGATGACAAACTAGCATTGCCGCAGATCATGGATTACGAAATTGACCGGAAGAATCCAAGGATTGAAATAGAATTCGAAGTGGCTGGATAAGGCAGCAACCATCGTCAAATTGACGTGAGTTGGCATTATTCCGTACCCCGTTACACCCTATAAACCAAACTGGTGTTCCATCAAATACAAATTATGGAGGTAAATATGAACGTTCAATACGAGCAAGTAAGAGAGTTTCACACGGCTTTCGCTCAGGAAATGCCAGAACGCCCCACCATGTTGAACAAAGGTCGAACAGCTTATGACAGGTTGGTAATGCAAGATTACACTTTTTTGCTCAACAAGCATTGTAGAGAAATGAAAGCAAAGCAAATTTCAAGTGATGTAGTGAAACGATCTTCCTGGATGCTAGAAGAACTAATTGAGTTCATGGAAGCAGAAACCTTGGAAGATCAAGTGGACGCATTGACAGATCTGATTTACTTTGCAATCGGCACATTTACTCTGATGGGAGTTAAACCGGAACCATTCTTCAATATCGTACACGCTGCCAACATGGGCAAATTGCACGAAGACGGAAAGCCGAGATTTAACGAGCAAGGAAAGATCGTAAAGCCTGAGGGATGGGCTGAGAAATATGCGCCGGAACCTAAGATTGTTCAAGAACTGATGCGTCAATCAGACGAATTAAATTAAGATCCATGTCCCAAATCCAGAAATTTTTGTCCCTATATCATGTAAAGGACTTTCACAAGGGAGGATTCAAATGGGAGCATTAAAAGCAATCAGCAGGATAGATAAACGGATGGATGACCTATTCATAACGATTGATAAATCAAACCGCATTTGCTTAAACGCAAATCTTCAGAAGGAACTTGCGCTAAAAGGGAATGACGACCTGTTTTTGTTCTATGACGAATCTGACCGTAGATTAGGCATTTCAAAAACCTGTGATGATAAAAGCGTTGTGCCTTTCACCTTTGACGCTCGGGGTTATTGCTCACAGGCTAAAAGTTTCTTGGCATGGTACGGATTAAGCGCCGATAACGAATCGATGCGAATGCTGTTTGAGGGAATGGAGAACAACGTTTACGTATTCAGATCACCTGGGCGAATGAAAAACAGTTTCAGGCAAGCTAAGAACGGCGATTTGGAACGTCAAAATTAACCCCCAAAGGAGCGATAGCGGATGATCGGAAAAGCGAATGAAATCTTTGTGAAGCAAATCAAGACGATAGAAAATGACCTTGACCTTCGTATCTCAAATTTTTTAATCAAAAACCCAACCTTTCAAATTATACAGATGGACTTCACGACAGTCATGATGGTACGTGGAAGCTATCAACAGCAAACTCAATACGCCAGAGATTCAGTGTTCATTACCTACAAGCAGGCTTAACCCCCATACCCCATATAAGGAGAGATAACATGAAAAATCGTCTGATGAAAAAAATAATGAAGCGTGTTTCCGAAGGGCAGCAAACAGGATGTGAGATTCCGTTCTTCTATGTTTCCAAAGCTTCTGATATAGCAGCACAGTATTTTGACCGTCAATACCTCACTGTTTTCCGGCCTTGGTGGTACGACCGGTTTGACTACTGGAGCAAGCTTGATTTTGGGAAGGAGTGGAACCGGCACTTTGCTGAATCGGAACGTGAGTTTGAAGAAAAGTGGGGAATTGATATTCGGCGGTTGAACGCGGACTACAGAAGCCGTAAGCGAGTGCAGCCGCGGAAGCCGCGAAAGCCAAAAGCAGGCCTACCAATCCGCCGATTGAGGGACCCCGAGGTTTTCAAAGTACAAATGATTAATGGAATAACACGTGATGTTATCGGGGAAAAAGCCTTTGAATACAGAGGTCATCAATTTTTCATTTACCATAACGGCGCTGGTTGGTGTGTATCCTGCGTATTGAGCGGCATTCGAGTCTCGTTCAGAGAAAGTTATAAGAAGGCTGTACGAGAGGCCAAAGATCGTATCATTAAAAGCTTCGATTCCTATCTTAAACAATTGGAATCTATTAAGGAGAGATAACCAATGTACGGCATATACGCGACTAACGATGATGAAATGTTCGTGATGTCTCAAGATGAAGTGTTTATCTTTTTGAGAAATGCCTCGTTATTAAACTTTTCCGTGCATACGGATGGGAACAAGGTGTCAATTTGGGAGCCGTCTGCTGGTGCTAACGGAAAGCTTGATGAAGTTAGTGTAAGCGAATATTTCAGCAGTTTTGAAGAGGATGGATACATTATTAGACCAATTTCATCTCATAAGGAGAGATAACAATGAGCGAACAGAACAAGATAGACGAGATAAAAGCCTATGTTGAACTTTGTGAAGAAGAAGGATACAAATTCCAACATCTTGATAACCTCAAGTTCCTATTACAAGAGATCGAACGCAGAGATAAAGCACTGGAATGGGCGAACCGGATTATCGGCAACGGATTGGATACAGGAGCTGAACTCAGATATGAGCCACAATATTGGTTGCTACAGTATCACGAACACATGACCGCTAGGGAAGCCCTATAAACCCAAGGAGGGATAAGACGGAATGAGGAAACAGGAAATTGGCGAATTATTGATCCGGCTGTTTAGTTGTGTAGATCAAGCGGACATACAAGACGATGTTTATGAACTCATGAAAGCTGCTCCCATTGCTATGCAAAAGGACTTTATTGAAATGCTGGTAACTGCTTCGAATATATGGGATAGAGAGCCGCATGACGCCGATCTGTACGTAGCACGAAAGCTTGTAGGTCTGTGAGACAGCAGTTTAACCCCAGGGGAGTCTAATCCCTCCCCTACCTAACTATAAGGAGGTATAGAGGATGAAGAGATTGACGGAAACCGAACGCCAAGAAATCAGAGAAGCTCACATATTCTACAATGCACAAGGTGTACCGATACTTGACGATCATGCGGAGAAAGCGTTGGATTCTGAGCGTGTTGCATGGACTGAGGTAGACAGACTACGGAAGGCTATGGAAGAAGCCCTAGATCGTATATGCAGCGTTCAACCTAATGCAGCAGGATTCATTCTTGCTGAAGCCTTGAAGGAAAAGGATTAAACCCTATATACGGCTGCCGCTAACATATCGTGCATTAGAACGGAATGATTCCCTTTAGAGAGGAAGAAGAGAAGATGACCAAAGCAATTTTAACAAGTACAGGAGCCAATCGTATTAAAACAGAGCTAGAACACATTAAAAGTTTCCATGTTGAGCGATGTGCTCGCCGGGTAGAAGAAGAACGAAAAAATGGGAGCACCCGATCCATTCGAGACGCCTTAGACGAACAGGAATTTTTTCAAAGAAGAATAGTCTATCTTGAAAACTTGCTCTCATCTGCAAAAATTTTGGAGGGTAGATATGAATAATCAAGATGCATCAAAGGAAGAAGTGCATTACCAACTATATAAATTGCTGGCGTACGCAATACAGGAGCTTAGTTACTTTGCAAGCGACGAAAGAATGCAGGAGGCATTGGACTTACCTAGACCTCTCAGCACAATCACCAACCGGGCCCAGATGGCTGTAAATCGGTTGCATGACCAGAATCCGCATTTCTTCTCAGGCTATATCAAATACAACAGAAAGGAGGTAACCCATGAATAACCAAGTAAAGCATGAACTCAAGATTCTACCGGAATACTTTCAAGCCGTATGGAACGGAACGAAGACCTTTGAAGTCCGCAAGAATGATCGTAACTATGCAGTTGGTGACACATTGGTTTTAAAAGAATGGAAGCCTGAGGACGGATACACAGGCAGCGGACTTGTTCGCAGGGTATCTTACATGCTGGACGATTCGGAATATGTGAAAGAAGGATTCGTTATTCTGGGCCTTGTTGATTCAGTACCCAACATTAAGCCGGGAGATAAGGTCTGGATAATAGATTCCGCAGATTCCTCTTTCTTCGGCAAGGAGGGTATCGTGGAAAGCATCAGCAATACAGACATATTAAGGGCGAGATTGAAAGGTGTCGTTGGCGATTGGCCTTTGACCAGTTTGGAGGTAGTGGAATGAGTAGAGACTGGCAAAAGGATATCGAGTTTTTGAAGAGTCTTCAATCAGAATTAAATAGTCAGGCAAATGATTGTCAGGCAGCACCGCGTTTTTGGGCGGTTGGCGATTATAGATGGGTTGAGTGTTTAGAGGATAACGCAGAAAGACATTATGTTTATCTGCCAGATGCCGCAGAATCATATGAAGTAGATTCATACCTTAAAGATATAGAAGAAGATGGGGATTTATCGGGTGAAGAATTACAGGAGTTTAAGGAGATTGGTTGTCCAGACAGCGCATTAGATTGGATTCAGACTTATCGTGATGAGGATGCATATCTAATACCGACCAGAAAAGAACATTTTATACGTGAAAACACGATGTTTTTAACCAAAGCAGAAGCCAAACGGCATATTGAACTGAATCATTATCACTATACAAATGAAGCCCATACCTATGCCATGACAGCATGGAGGGCGCCAGTAGTAGAACGGTTGTTGCAGATCCTTCATGAATTTGAATTTGATTCCCTTTACCCAAAGGAGGAAACCAAATGAAACGGGAAGAGATATTGCTATGAAGCCGGGGAGAGAATTGGATGCGCTGGTCGAACAGCACTTATTCGGGAAGAAGGTCGAATGGATACAAGACGATATAACCGACCCTTACCCGAATCGTTCCGGCTGAATATGGATACATCGTAGAAACCTATTCCACCGACATATCCGCAGCATGGGAAGCGGAAGAGAAAATGAACACGGATAAGTTGTTCTGGAGATATACAAACCATGTTAAAAAAATAATTCTTCTTGATAAGGGAAGTTGCACAGAATACGACATGATGCATGCTTCTCCAGAAATCCGTTGTAAGGCCTCATTACTGGCAGTATTAGAGGAGGGCGAAGCATGATTAACTGGATAAAGTACGATCCAAGCCACACAGATGATATCGAAGAGCAATATTACCTTATCTTACTTGAACATAAATTGGGATTTGACATGAGATACGCCCATTACGATGCAATACAAAATGTGTTCGAAGTGGAAACGGAATTCGGAAAAGAAGTCTTCAAAACCCATGTTACACATTACGCTGAGAGGATCAACCTTCCAGGGGAGGAAACAACCGAATGATAAAAAAGCTTATATGCGCTTTGATCGGTCATAGATGGACACAACACACATACGGACAAGGAATAACCTATACGGGGAGACATTGCTGGCGATGTAAAAAAGGATTGCCAGAAAGCGCGCATGGATATGAGGAACTTAAACGCAGGAAAGGACCATATTAACTGGTCAGGGAGGGATAACAGTGACACATAACACGGTAACAGCACAATCATATTGGGTATGGACAGATAAAGCGCAAGAAGAGAATCCGCAGCGCTCCCGGGCTGGTGATCCTATATGGCCCCATTACAAGCATGAAGCTCCTGCTGATTGGCTCGAGCGCGGATTGATATGTGACTCCAAGGAGTTCGTGAAGGAAGGGCAGACAACCATATTCGATTTTATTGAGGGGTGAACCTATGGGGGCGGTGGTACAGATGGAACTCTTTCCAAGCGCTACAGCAGACGAAATTAAATATGTACGGCAGCAGCTTAAGAAGTATCCTGACATGTGCCGTACAATCGCTGTGTTAAGCCAGAAGGCGGAACTAAACGACATAGAACAAAAGGTACTAACCAAGTACAAGCGCAAGACAGAAGCCTTGGAGACAGCCATACAGTGCATTCTCGATGACGAGATACGAGATATTATGCATTATCGATTCATTGAGCATCATGGACGCTGGGCGGCAGTATCTAAGTGGAGCCGCTTTACCGACCGCTCACTTGATCGCAAGGTACGAGAGGGTGTAAAGGCCATCGCCGGGACATTGAAGCTTACTCAGGATATAGATTAGACATTTGACCCTCTGTTTAGAGGGTTTTTATATTGGGAATAATCATAAAGTTTTTAATAAAAGGTTGCATTAGGCAACCATTAATGGTATATTTATATCAGAGCAAGAGATTAAACCAAAGGGAGCGAATGAAGATGAAAAACGTCATGGTAAGAGCTTGGGAGATTGCAAAGGCGGCAGTTACACGTTTCGGCGGTAAAGTAAAAGAATACTTTGCTCAAGCTCTTGCCATGGCTTGGAGAGAAACAAAAGCTCCAGTAAAAAGAAGTGTGGAATTCGAACTGAAAGCTGATACTCGTAAATACAGAACATGGCTTGCTCAAATCACGGGACCTTGCCAAACGTACAAAATGAAGCGCCAATTCTTGAATCATGATCGTAATGACGAATTCGGATACAAAGTATTCATTCTTGAAAATGGCGTTTATGAGTACAACAACGGTCGCCGTGGATTCTTTCAAGTTGATAATGGTGAAATTCGTGACATCGAACAATCACAAGTGTTGGTCAATGTAATATAAAAAATAAATTGGAGGTTATCACCATGAAAACATTTAGCGATCTGAACGAATTCAACTCAACGGTTATTGAATGGGAAGGGAAAACGCTTAAGACCACAAAGGACCCTTATCCTACTGACGAAGGTGAGTTGTACACTGCTCCTGCTATAGATGCAGAAGGAAATGAATACATACTTACTTGGTCCATCATTGATCCAGAGATTACAGATGAATCGTCTATCTGTGATTGGGATAACCCGGTAGGTATTACGCTGGTAAAGTAGCACCGCCTCTCAATTACGTTGGAGCCGTGTGGTTAGCCAATAAACTCGGAAACACCACACGGCAAAACGTAACTAAAACAGCGTTAGCAATGCTTAATCCGAAGTATCGCGGGAAAGAAAGCAGATTCCCTCGACCGGATGCATTATTTGAGGGGCGGACGCCAATGTGGTTAAAGAGTAGGTTTGATGGTGGTGAGGATTAATGATCCTGGATCGCCAATGTATTGTGGTTGAATGTGGGAATAAGTTCAAGGGAGGGCCGCGGGCATACTATTGTCCTGCCTGCCGAGTGATAAGAGCAAGAAATCTCGGAGCCAAACGGCGCGAACGAGAGCGCAAAGGCGATGTACGGAAGCTTGGAAGTATAGACAACTGCGAGCGTTGTAAAGAGCCGTACACGGTTATAGCAGGCTTACAGCGCTTCTGCCCTGATTGCAAGCCGATCCATACGGCAGAGTATGACCGCAACACGTCCATCGTCTTTTATCATGACAATAAGGATCGAATAAATCCACCGCGGAAGATAAAACGGCGTAAAAGGCCTAATACCTGTGCTTGGTGTGGCAAAGAGTTTGAACCCGTCAACGGCAGCACTACTTGTTCGGACGATTGCAAACGACTAGACAGAAACCGATATATGAGAGAGTACAATAAACGCAAATAAGATCCTACCAGCGCATAGTTGGTAGGTTTTTTTTGTGTCTGTTTTACGTCTGTACCGTGTCGCCATCTTAAAGCGGTAGAGTATTAAAGTGGGGATATAGAGCTAAACGCTCGGGTGTCCCTGCTAACCCTTATCATTGCAGGACTCGGCAGTGCTGTAGGTCATTTGACCGTAGACGTGGATCGTCAAGGGTGCTGTGCGGGGAATGCGGGTAAGATCACCGCTTTATATTATGGCCTTCATGGTAATAGACAGGTTCGAATCCTGTCAAGGTCTATGCTAACCGGGGCAGCACCGGACACTTACATATGAGTGAGTATAAAACATATGTATCCTGATTTAACTTAACCGGTCGGCTATCAGGATTAATGGATCGGTATACGGGTGTGGGATATCAAGATAACTATACGGCACGGTCTTGGTATCCCAATCAATTTTAATTATGATATCATCTGCATGAGGTGATGAAATGAACGGCATAATCCATGTGGTGTATGTGATCGGTGATAACTATCACTATGAGCATGAATATGTTGGAGATGACGAGAACACAGCAAAAGAATCCTTGCAAGTAGCTTTGCGTAAATGGGGAGGACAATGCGAAGTTGTTTATGATAAATGGAAGTCAGGAAAGAAAGTAAGCTCAGAGATATTTTAATGATAAGTCGCTGATGATAATTCGGCGGCTTTTTTATTTGAGTAAATACCAATACGGTAGACACTGATTAAGAAAGGGTGAGTAAAGAATGAAACTCATTCAATGGTTGGTCAAAGTAACAAAGGGATGGAACGGGCCGCAGAACCGAGATGAACGCAGACAAATTAATAAACGATGAAAGGGTGATATCAAATGGAAAAAGTATTAGGCGAGGTCAATTCGATCACTCCGTCAACAACTGCTGTACCGATGCATGAGACGGAATTGAAGTTGGATTATCTGAGGCAGTTAAGAGAACTGAGAGGACATACAACCCATGAAGGTATAACTGAGAGAATACTAAAAGTATTGGACAGCATTGAAGACGACTTGGGGATTAATAAAGAAACAGTTGCAGGAAACATCGTGGTTAAACTGTTTGCTGATGTTGATACATCAAAGCTTGAATATGGATTTAGAAAAGTGAGTGAAAAAACTACTGAACATGCTGAACGACTAGGAAACGCTTTGAGAGATGCAGCAAAAAGGATAAGCGAGTCATGAGCATATCAACACACTGTAATGCAGGATGTAACCAAGCCTTTACCTTTAATGATTACTCATTCAAACAACTACATGACGGGATAGAAAAGATATACTTCACCTGTCCTCATTGTGGTCATGAGTACATCGCCTTCTATACAAACGAAGAGATACGCAAGCTTCAGGAGAGAGTGCGGAAGGTACAACGTAGGCTGCTGAGTCCGCATTACGATCATGCCGCAGCAGCCAAACAGGAAGCGAAGATCAAGAAGCAAATCAAAGAGAAGATGGATGAGCTTAGGCAGAGAGTGGAGGGATAAACAAGATGGATAAAAAGAATGATGGCATAAGTGTAACGCTTAGCGTGAACACTGATCTGTTATCACTGAAGCTGAGAGCAATCGCAAAGCATGCAACGGCACTAGCTGACGACTTAGATAAGATTGACGAGGCGACATGTTCGGAGTGTGGTGGTCCATTGGATGAAATGACTTTATATGCAGAAAAAATATTCGAGCATAAGGAATATGTGTGTAATCAGTGCGGACATGACATCTTGAAGAATGGATAGAGCGTCATGAACGAATACAAAACTCTCGAGCAGAAACGGAAGTTCTATGACGGCAAAGAGTGGAAGCGTATAAGAGAAGTAGTAAAGGAACGAGACAACTATGAATGCCAAGAGTGCAAGCGTAACGGATCAGTGAGTATCGACACCAATGAGTATAGCGAGAGAGCGAAGCGCAAGAAGATACAACTGGTAGTCCATCACATCAAGGAGTTAGAACACCATCCAGTGTTAGCACTTGATATAGACAACCTAGAGACGGTGTGCGTGGCTTGTCATAACAAAGAGCATGGGAGAGCATTCGAACTGAACGTGAACAAGTGGCAAGGAGATGAACGATGGTGAGGGGGGATAACATGCATCATGTAAGAAAGGCTGTAGAAGCAAGGTTAAACAAAACACAAAGTCGTGAAGCGTCAATCAAGGCACACATTGATTATTTGATAAATGAACTGAGGGAAACAGAAACACAGTTATTGTTACTCGCTGAAGAGAAGGAACAACTTGAAAGCTTTCTGAATGGCGAGGAATGACGGTTCACGAATTGGCGTGGGATTGATGAAAAAATGGTAGAAAATGTCAGGACACCCCCCGGTCAAAAGGTTTTGCGAATTTTTGAGCCTAGGGCACCGGTGAGGGGAGTCTATTGCCGAGATTTTCATCACTAATATCGCGTAAAGGGAGGGGGGTAACATGGGAAAGCCTGATAAGTCAAAGCAAGATGAACTGATTCAAAAGGAAATCAACCGATGGGATAATATCTTTAAGGGCATAACAGACGACAAAAGAGATGCAGCGTCTCGATTGATCGAACGTGTAGCTTTTATGACAATTACGCTTGAAATACTGGAAGAGGACATCAAGACAAAAGGACCTACTTACAAGTTTGAAAACGGGTCCCAAACAATGTTTGTCGAGAACCCCTCCCAGAAATCTTATAACACAATGATTAATCGGTACACAGCTGCTTGTGATAAGCTGTTTAACTTGCTGCCTAAAGAAGTAGTTGAGGATGTGAAACCGAAGCGCTCTGGAAATGATCTCATATGATCCAAAATAAGCACGTCACAGAATACATTCGTCAATACCGAACAGGTAAGATTAAGCTGAATAAAGAGCGCATCATGCTTATTGATTACCTGGAAAAGTATATATTGGTCCGGGATGACCTTTACTTTAACGATAAGATGATTGAGAACTACATCAAGTTTACGGAAAAATGGTATTTCCCTCTGCAATCGTTTCAGAAGTTTATGGCATCCTTTGTCTTTCTCTTCTACAAAGAAGATGATTCAGTATTTTACGAACAGTTTTTCATCACGATGGCAAGGGGCGGCGGTAAAAACGGATTCATTTCCTCATTGAGTCATTTCTTCATTAGTCCATTGCACGGAATACCGCGATACAATATTTCCATTGTCGCTAATAGCGAGCTTCAGGCTAAAACATCATTCAAGGAAATATATGATGTTGTGGGTACGAGTGAAGTCCTTGAAGAAATGTTTTACCGGACCAAGCTTGAAATAAAAGGGAATGACGCCCAAAGTACACTGCAATATCATACTTCGAACGCAAGCACGAAAGACGGATTGCGTGATGGCTGTGTGATATATGACGAGATCCATCAATATGAAAATTCAGACACCGTAAACGTATTCTCTAGCGGCCTTGGTAAAGTGCCGAATGCTAGGGAATTTTTTATTGGTACAGATGGTTATGTTCGCGAGGGCTTCCTTGACAAGATGAAGGAACGCGCTTTGAACATCATGGAAGGGAAGGACTTGGATGATCCGTTGTTCCCGTTCATTTGCAAGATAGATGATGTCATAGAGGTAGATGATCCAGACGCGTGGGAGAAGGCTAATCCGATGTTCAGCAAGCCAAGAGGCTTTTATGCAAAGGGCTTGTTCAAAAAAGTTCTAACCCAGTACAAACAGTTGGCAAACAACCCATCCAACCGGGAAGAGTTTGTGACTAAACGGATGAATCACCCGGTAGTGAGTCTGGATAAGACAGTAGCTTCCTGGGAGGATATCGTTGCAACGGATCGACCGTTACCAGAGTTGAAGCACAGAACCGCTGTGGGGGGATTAGACTTTGCAAGCATCAAGGACTTTGCTGCAGTCGGTCTATTATTCAAGGTTGGCCCTAACTATGTGTGGAAGACACACTCCTTTGTCCGTCAAGGGTTTCTAGACAATGTAAAGCTAAAGGTCCCGATTAAGGAATGGGAAGCTGATGGACTATTAACCATTGTAGATGAGCCGGTCATAAACATACAACATATTGTGGATTGGTTTGTCGAGATGCGTTACCAGTACGGGGTGAACACAATAGTAGCTGATACATTTCGACTGGACTTGGTGAAAACGGCGTTAGAAGCAGAAGGATTTACACTGTTGTATATCCGTAACCCTAAAGCGATCCACTCGCTGTTAGCACCAAGGGTTGAAACGATGTTCGCTAACCACAACATCATCTTCGGAGATAACCCGTTAATGAGATGGTACACCAATAACGTCTATGTGCACATCAAGAAAGATGGCAATAAAGAGTATCTGAAAAAAGACGAGGTCCGTAGGAAGACGGATGGATTCCATGCTTTTATTCATGCATTGTGGCAAGCGGATAATATCTTTGAAGACGAAACGGACATTGGACAGGCGTTGGACTTGTTAGAGGGGCTGAGTTTCTAGGAGGGGGTGATAAATAGAATGAAATTTCTCGACAGCGTACTAAGGCGCAACAAAGAATTGGAATCGATGTTTGATTTGGATCTCTTTTATGAAATGAATCCGCGAAAGTATCTAAAGCAGATGGCGCTTGAAACATGCATTAACTTCATCGGTCGAACAATCAGCCAAAGTGATTTCCGCATTTCCAAAAACGGAGAACGGATTTATAACGACTGGCACTATCTGTTGAATGTTAGACCGAACACGGATCAGTCAGCATCGGATTTTTGGCAGAGCTTCGTATATAAGCTGATTTACGAAAATGAAGTATTAGTCATTCTATCAGACAACAACGATTTGCTCATCGCTGATGATTTCGACCGTGAAGAGTTTGCAGTTTATCCAGATGTATTTCGGAATGTCACGGTTAAAGGATACACCTTTAAACGAACCTATCAAATGGATGAGGTCATTCACGTCTCTTACAACAACGAGAAATTGACCAAGTTCATGGATGGCATGTTCGGGGATTATGCGGACTTGTTTACGCGCATGATTGAGACCAATAAGCACAGCAATCAGATTCGTGGGACGGTCAGTGTTGATACCACTCAAAACCTTGAGGAGGAGAACCGAACAAGGTTACAGGAATTCATCGACCGACTTTTTAATTCGATCAGGAAAAACGCGGTCGCAATCATTCCTAAACTGAAAGGGTTTGAATATACCGAGGTTGCCGGGGGTGACAAGGCCGGGCGTTCCGTTGAAGAACTAGCTAAACTCAAGCGCGATTTGATCAACCATGTTGCAAATATCCTTGGCATACCTACATCGCTTATTCATGGAGAAATGTCGGAGTATGAGACCGGGATTAAGGCTTACGTTAAATTTTGTAGCGGCCCGCTTGTTAAAAAGATCAAGGATGAGCTTAACGCAAAACTCATCACCAAGCCCGACTATATGGATGGGGAAAAAATTGATATTTTGGGCGTTGCCGAATTGAATCCGCTTGAGGTTGCAAATTCCGTTGACAAGTTGCGTGCAAGCGGTGTTTACAACGGCAATGAGATCAGAATCAAGTTGGGGGATGAGCCGGTGGACAATCCAGCACTGGAAGAATACGTACTGACAAAAAACTATCAGCGAGCGGCTGATGACTCAACGGGAGGGGGTGAGAACAAATGAAGCACAAAATTAAAGGTGACATCGCCACTTGGAGTTCAAGTGTTTGGGATTTCAACTACAAAATGAGAACCGTAAAAGAAGATGAAGACATCGAACTGGAGATAAACTCATACGGTGGAGATGTGTTCGTAGGCATTGATATCATGAATACATTGCGCGCCCATAAGGGCAAGGTGACGATTGATATTACGGGCATTGCTGCTAGTGCAGCGGGTATTATCTGCATGGGCGCTGATGTGGTGCGAATGTATTCAAATGCTCAATTCATGCTTCACAATGCTTGGACTGTTGTTGCTGGCAATGCAAATCAACTTAGAAAAAAAGCTGACGATTTAGATAGTATCGGAGAATCAGTCTTGGCTTCTTACACTCACAGGGTTAACGCAGTAGAAGCGAAAAAATTGCTCGATAGAGAATCATATTTATCTGCTTCCAAAGCTATTGAAATTGGCATAGCAGATGAAATTATCGATGCCGTCCCAGAGGTTGTTGAGTCTGAATTATTCAAAGAACAGGCTGAGATTTTCAATAACAAAATCGTTGCCTTCAGCCAACCAGCCAATAAAGATGATTATGAGCAGATGCAAGCACACATATTGGAATTGAGAAACGAGTTGCAACAATTGAAAGACCAATCTCAAAAGGAAGATCCGAAACCAGCGGCTGTAGCAGCAACGGTGACTCGGATCTTTTTTTAATTCAATTTAACGGAGGTCATCGAAAATGACAATGAAGCTCAAGGGTAAAATGGAGAACTTTGAAGAGAAAAAAGCGGCGTATATGAACCTGATTAAAGAAGGTGCTGACGCCGAAAAGCAAGCAGTGGCATGGAATGAAATGCAGGAATCGCTAGTTGGAGATCTTACGGAGAAAATCACGACTCAAGTCCGTAACGATAACGTTGATAGTCAAATCCTATCGTCCAGAGGTCAAAACGTACTGACATCTGAAGAACGCAAGTTTTTCAATGCGGTTGTTGACTTTGGCGGTTTTGATGAAGATTCCATCCTACCGGTTACTACTCAAGAACGCGTGTTTGAAGACTTGGTTGCAGCTCATCCGTTGTTGGATGCAATCGGTTTGCAAGACCTGGGTGCGGTGACTCGTTTCATCTACTCGGACCCAACTAAAACGTTCGCGTGGGGCAATCTTTTCGGAGAAATCAAAGGTCAAGTTGGCGCGGCATTCCGTGAAGAGCAAATTGGCCAACTGAAACTTACTGCATTTGCGGTAATCCCTAAGGACATGTTGGAACTTGGTCCAGTATGGGTCGAGCGCTACGTTCGTACGTTGCTGGTGGAAAGCTACTCTGTCGGTCTTGAATACGGCTTGGTAAATGGTCGGGGTCCATCTCAGAGTGAGCCAATTGGCTTGATTAAAGATGTTGCGGCGAACGGTGCTATTACTGATAAAACATCGTCTGGTACACTGACATTCGCCCCTTCTCAATTTGGTGAAGTGGTAGCCGGGGAACTGCACGATGTCATTAAGGCACTGTCTACTGACGCCGCTGGTAAATCACGCAAAGTGCTGAACAAGGTCGTCATGGTTGTGAATCCGGTGGACGCCATCAGCGTACAGTTCCGCAACACGATCCAAACAGAAAACGGTCAATGGGTGACGGCGCTTCCGTATAACATTAAGGTTGTTGAGTCCGAGGAAATCCCGGCTGGCCAAGCGTTGTTCTTCGTTCAGGGACAATATCTTGCGGCTCTGGCTGGTGGATACAAAGCAAATAAATTTGACCAAACGCTTGCAATCGAAGATGCGATGCTTTATACGATCAAACAATTCGCTAACGGTAAGCCAAAAGACAACAAAACTGCATTGCTTTACGATCTGGATATCCAATTTGGCGCGGTTACACCGACCCCTTAATCGGGGTCTTCATCCTGCATTAAGGAGTGATTGGAATGTACAAGGTAGTTAGTAGATTCAAAGAAAACAAACATACCTACGAGGTCGGTGACGTTTATCCCAAGGAAGGTGCACAAGCGACTAAGGCGCGACTTAAGGAATTGTCGTCAACCAAAAACAAATACAAACTGGTATTCATCGAGGAAGTCCAGGAAAATGACAAGGGGTGATACCAATGGTAATTACTCCGGTTATCCTACAAGAATTCAAGGATCGCATGCGCTTGGAAGATGGAGAGGATGAGAACTTAACACGAATCCTTAAAGCATCATACGAGGATTTAACGAATATTTGCGGTGAATACGACATTCTCACAAACGAAAGATTTAAAGAACTGGTATTTGAGCGCTCCCGTTATGCTTATAACGATGCACTTGAATACTTTTATACCAATTTTCTAACGCAAATCAACAATCTAAACCTTGGTAAAGCGCTGGAAGCAATCGAGATAGAAGGTGATCCCAATGCAACAACCTAAGTATCGACCACGATTGAATGCCGGGAAGCTGAATCGGCGCATTGCCATCCAGAAGAAGGGACGATTAGTGGACGATGCGGGTTTTCCTGTTAAAGATCCGTGGGAAGACGTCTTCAATCCTTTGTGGTCCCATCGCGAACCCATCCGAGGACGTGAATTCTTTGCGGCTGCTGCTGCTCAAGCAGAAACAACGGTTCGGTACAAGATTCGATTCCGAGAGGGGATTACCTCGGATATGCGCTTAGTTGATCTAAAGGATAATCGAACCTATGAACTTACCGCCGTGCTAGATGACGTATTCAATGATCGCACTGAAACGCATCTCATGGCAAAGGAGCTAACCAATGGCTAGTGGCGGCGTAGAGCTTCAAGGCGTTGAGCAGATGCTTGCAAACATCCGGCAGAAACTAAATTCAGGCGTTCATCGCGTGGAAAATCAAGGCCTTCGGGCAGCCGGTGAAATAGTAGCTGCAGCTCAACGTGAAAAAGTTGTGCGAAGCAATATTGATCATGTTCATATTGAAGATGACATCAAAGTAAGTAATGTGCGGCGAGATGGGTACATGGGACAACGCTTTATTCTAATAGGTCCTGGCAAAAAGACGGGATGGAGGGCGCACTTTTTGGAGTATGGAACCAAAAAAACACCAGCTCAACCTTTTGTGTATCCTGCATTTCACGAAAACAAAGCACGATTATCACAAGTCATTGCAATCACGATGAGGAAGGGGATGGGGTAGGGGTGTTTATCGATCTTAAAACGGATATAAGACAAGCGCTGCTAAATAATGCGGCGCTTTTTTCTTTGCTCGAAGGGCCTCATGTCTATCCCCTTGTCTCTCCTGATGCCAGTTTGAAGACGTACATCACTTTCCAAGAGATTACGAACTTTGATAATAACTTCGCATCAGATAAGGCGCTCAGTAGCGAGATTCACTTTCATTTTGACATCTGGACTCCGTATAATACCGGCCCCATAGCTACCGAGGTTGACCGGACGATGGAAGAACAGAAGTTTTTTCGCGCGAGTGCCCAAGACGGTTATGACAGTACGTCCCAATCATTTCGCAAGATTTTAAGATACAAAACAATCAAACTCGGAGGTTGATATTAATATGGCTAATGAAAAAATTGCAGTGCCTGTAGGTTTGCAGGATATCTACTACGCTAAACTGATCAAGGATGACAAAACTGGTGTGGAATACGACACTCCAATCCCGATGCTACCAGCGATCACAGCTAATGTAACGCCTACCGTTAATTCGGCTACGCTTAATGGTAATGATGGACCAATTGTCACAGCGAACGCTCTAGGGCCGATTACTGTCGAAATTGGTGTAGCAGCCCTGCCGCTCGCAATGCAAGCCGACTTATTGGGATCCACTATTGATGCTGATGGATTACTGCATGACGGTGGAGATGACCAAGCTCCAGAGGTGGCGCTTGGTTATCGAAGATCCATGAGTGACGGAAGTTTTGTATATATATGGCTCCTTAAAGGTAAGTTCCAACTCCCTGCTGAAGAAGCGCAAACGAAACAAGATGATATTAACTTCCAAACACCAACCATCACCGCCACATTTCTAAAAAGATTGTACGATGGCAGATGGAGAACAAGAGCTGAAAGTAGCAATCCAGATAGTGCAGCGAAAATAGCTACTTGGTTTGATGCGGTTCCTGTTCCATCTTCAGTACCAACTCCTTAAAACAAACTTTACTACGCAAGAGAGGGTCTAAACCCTCTCTTTTTATATTGAGAGGGTGGAGTCATGAAGGACAAAAAAACCCCAATTGAGTTAGACAAAGTAAGATACATCATGTTTGATTTAAACGCGTTTTATGAAACGGAACAACATTTCGGTTCCTTTAACGGAATGATAGAACAACTTAATACAAATCCAAAGGGCGCGATTCCTCTGCTCTTATGGATTGGCCTGCTGCATGACGATGAAGCTTTAACCGTAGAACAAACCATTGAATGGACCCATGACATTTCACATTATTATATAGCTGAGAAAATACTTCAGGCGGTATCAATAGGACTGCCAGAATCCAATACATCGAATACAACCAATAAACCAAGTACCGACACCGCATCCATAGAAAAAGGATGGGATTGGGCTTGGTTTTTTTATATGGGAACCGTCCTCTTTAACAGAAGTGAGGCGGTCTTTTGGCGTACAACGCCGCGCAAACTTTTTGCCATGTGGGATATCCATCGGCAAGTAAATGGGCTTGATCAGGCGCAACCGGAAAGTAAAGAAAGCGCGCAGGCTAGAGCGTTTGTTGACCAGTACCTATAGGGAGGTGAGAAACATTGTCCGAAAACATGGAAGTCGCTAATCTAGTCACCAAGCTATCCATTGATGATACTGGCGTTGAAAAATCAATGGCTGAACTAACCCGACAAATGAAGCTAGTAGAAAGTGAATTCCAAGCTGCTACATCTAAGCTCGGGGATCATGCGAGTTCACAAGATGCTCTGAGTACAAAGGCTGACGGATTGAACAAGAAAATGGAGATCCAAGCACAGCGGATCGCCAAATTAAAGCAACAGCATGAACAGGCAGTAGCATCAAAAGGTAAGGATGCCGCAGAGACGCAGAAGCTTGAAACTAGGCTGAATAAAGCTACAACTGAATACAATAAATTGCATAATGAACTACAAAAGACAACGGCTGAGATAGATAAGCAATCATCTGCTTGGCACAAGGCTTCGCAGGCCATTGATGCAGCAGCGAAGAAGATGGATGACATCGGCGGTAAGATGAAGGCAGCCGGTCAAGAGATGACCACGATGTTAACCTTGCCTATCGTTGCTGTTGGGACAGCGGGGGCCAAAGCATCTATTGATTATGAATCTGCATTTGCGGGTGTTAGAAAGACTGTAGATGCAACAGAAGAGGAATTTAAGCAGTTTTCCGCAGAAATAAGACAACTGTCTAAGGATATTCCTGCATCAGCAACAGCTATTGCGGAGATTGCTGAAGCAGCCGGTCAATTGGGCATCAAGAATGAAAGCCTAATGAGCTTCACACGCACCATGGCTGATTTAGGCGTAGCACGAATATGTCAGCGACAGATGCAGCCACGGCACTTGCTCGGCTGGCTAACATTACACAGATGCCGCAAGAAAATTTTGACCGTTTAGGCGCCACAATTGTTGAATTGGGGAACAACTTAGCCACTACCGAAAGTGAAATTGTAACGATGGGCTTACGGCTTGCTGGTGCTGGTAAACAGATCGGCTTGACCGAAGCGCAAATCCTTGCATTCGCCGGCTCCTTGTCCTCGGTAGGTATTGAGGCAGAAGCAGGCGGTACAGCATTTTCCCGTGTCATGATCAACATGGCTATGGCTGCTCAAATGGGCGGCGAAAGCTTGGATGACTTCGCGGCCGTGTCTGGCATGTCTGCTCAACAATTCAAGGATACATTCGAAAAGGACGCGGCATCTGCTCTATTGGCCTTTATTGAAGGGTTAGGGCGCATGTCAGAAGCCGGAGAAAACACCTTCGCCGTACTGGATAAGATGGGAATGTCTGAAATCCGGGTTCGTGATACATTGCTTCGTACATCCGGTGCAGGCGATGTTTTGCGTAACTCGCTTGAAATGGGAACCAAGGCGTGGGAAGAGAACACAGCACTGATTGACGAAGCGAATGAACGCTATGAAACAACAGCATCACAACTAAAGATGCTAGGCAACCGGATCATAGACGCTGCTATCACGCTTGGTGATGCGCTTGTACCGGCTATTATGGCTGCCCTAGATGCGTTAGAACCGTTGTTCACATCCATCGAAGAAGGAGCAGCGTGGTTCGCCAGCCTTGATGCCGAAAGTCAGAAAACTATTATAACCATGTTTGCTTTGGCAGCGGCAGCCGGTCCTTTACTAATTGTCAGTGGGAAGTTGGTTCAAAGTATTGGGTCACTTATCCCTGTAGTAAAAGGTTTAGGACTAGCGTTCAATTGGCTAGCTGTAACACCTTGGGGGTTAGTGGTAACCTCTGTAGCTGCGGTTACAGGTGCATTTTTCGCAATCAAAAGTTCGATGGATAGCAACAAGGAAGCTGCTGAGAATTTAGCTGCCGCTCAATTGGAATTACAGAACATACAGGAAAAAGGTATTAACTATGAAGAAATCGCAGCTACTCAGGAAAAAATAGAAAAGCTCAATGAACTTGCAGAAACTTATAACAAACTTGCCACATTGGCTTCGCAATCGAACAGTGCACTTAGAGGCGAAAGTGGAGCTAACAGAGCTCTTATTGAGGCTTCTCAAAAGCTAGGAGTTAACTTCAAAGAATTAACAGCGGAAGCAGCAGCATTAGGTGTGGAATTAAAGTTTGTTGATGAAAATGGAAAAGTGGCAGCAGCGTCTAGTGAGCATCTTGCTCGTACCATCAAAACTTTAGCTAAAGCAGTAAAAGATGCTGAAAAAGCAAATTCGGAATTAATTGTTGAATCAGGTAAGAAACTGGTGGCGCATAGACAAGAGGCCGCAAACATTGAGAATCTTCTGAAAACTTATAAGAATGCTAAAAAAGGTTCGAATGAGTGGGCGCAAGCGCAACAAGAATTGATCAGATTGTTCCCTCACCTAGCTTCTGGAACCGATGTTAATACTGAAGCTATTGAAAAACTAAGTGAAGCCAAACGACAAGAAATTCAACTTGAGTGGGAAAGTGTTAAATCAAAGACAACTGAAGCGTTAGCGGCTAAAGAAAATGCAATAGCGAGGCAAGAGGCTGCAATACTAGTTGCTGAAGGAATTAATAAAATATCAGGTAGCGGCGGTCTAGCCGAAATCATACTAAACAGAATGAATGGTGAATTAGCTAGGTTACGTGGGGAGGCAGCATCCTTACAAGGGATACTCCAGAATGGTGATCCTAACAAATTGCCGCCGACACCGGTCGCACCGCCTGCAACGATTGACCTAGGTAAAGTAACCAAACCTAAGACCCCGAAGACTCCGAAAACTCCAAAAGCTAAGGCCTACGAAAACAAAGCCTTGGATGAAGCTTATCGGCAATTAGAGCATAAAAAACGCATGGATGAAATGACTCTCGAAAGCGAATTGAAGACGCTTGAACAGATCAAGGCGAAGCATGTAAAGACAGCATCAGAGCGAATGGAGATCGAGGAGCGTCTACATGATGTACGAAAGGCGCTAGGGGATCGAACACTTGCGAATGCTCTTGACGATCTGGACAAGTCTAAACGCCTCGGTAAGCTCACGGAGGAACAGGAAATCCAGCGTCTAAAGAGGATCAGAAAGCAGTATGCCGACTCCGCTGAAGAGCGCAAACAAATCAGTGACATGATCTTTGACGCCGAACTCCGGCACCAGGAAGCGCTCAAAAAGAAGATTGAGGAAGAAAAGCAGCTCCGTAAGGAAACGACAGATTACGTCTCTCAGCAATTGCAAGCGGCTTATGAAGACCGTCTGGCTCGCGATGAATTCACGGCTGAAGAACAGTACAAGCTTCACGATAGACTCTTAAATGACCAAATTTATCTGAATAATAATTACCTCAAAAAGGTTCTTGCTGATAATCGGTACACTGCAGATGAAAAGAAGAAAATCGAACGCGAAGTCACTGAGGCAGTAAGGAAACAAACGAATGAGCGCTTGAAGCTAGAACGCGAGTACAAAGAAAGCTTAAAGAAAATACTTGAAGACGAACAGAAGGCCCGAATAGACAGTATTAACAACCTATCAAAGGGAGTTCAGGACGCTCTTAGGAACAAGTATCAAGAAGAAAAACGGGTTGCTGAACAACGTATCCGCGATGCTCAACAGGCGAATGAGGACTGGAAGAAGTCCCAACTAGACTCGATCAAGGCTGTCTATGATGCTCGTGTCCAATCAGCACAACGCGCTGCAGATGCAGAAATAGCAGCGATTGAAAGCACGTATAATGCCCGGATCGAGGCCATCCAGAAAGAGTTGGACGCGCTGAATGAGTCTGAGAAACAACGTAGCCGTGAGGAAATGGATGCAGAGGATCAAAAGAAAATAAACCGACTTGAAGGTCTGATTGAGTATGAACGTGATGACTTCAATCGCGCTCAATTACAAAAAGAACTGAACAAGGTTCTTGCTGATCAGGCTGAACGGCATCGCCAAGAACAGCTACAGGATCATAAAGACGCGTTGAAAACAGAACAAGATGAGCTGAAAAACAAGCAAAAAGAAGAGATTGAAGCCATCAAAGAACAACTTGCTGCTAAAAAGGAAATCATGCTTGCGGAGTATGAAGCGCAACAGGCTAATATCAACGCCATATACGCTGCTCAAAAGGCGTCTCTTGATCAGCAATTGCTCGACACACAGAACCATTATGCTCAACTTCTGAGCGCCAAGAGCCTGCAAGCAGAAGCCGAAAAGATGATCATTGATAAGCAGCAAAAGGAGATTCTTGAACTACTTGATAGTTATGGGGACAATTACAACCAGGCTGGACAGACGCTAGGTGAGCAGATGGTAGCGGGATTCAAGCCGCAAGTGGATGCGATATCCGCTATGATTGCGAATGTCGTTGCTCAAATTAATGCAGCCCGTAGTATGGCTGTAGCAGCAATGAATGAAGCATCACAAGCAGGAGCTGCTAATAATAATCAGAACGCGAACAGCAATAATTCAAATTCGTCTAAGTCTGGTCCGGTTCAGGGGCACGTGACGAGTGTAACACAAAATTTCTATACCCCGGTTACATCACCTTCGGATATTTCAAGGGCCGGGACCAAGGCTGCACAACAAATGGCAATGCAAATGTAGGAGGTGTCGAATTGCAAAGAGTCACATATGTAAACCCGAGAGGCGAATCTGTTGTATTCGGCACCTTCGGGTCTTTTGTGTTGGAGAAAATAGAAGGTACGGGGGCGCCGCCGCTAGATATTAAATCTACCAAGTCGCCTTATCAAGATGGTAGCAGCTTTGTAAGTGCGCAGTTTACGGACAGAGATATATCTTTAGTCGGATTTATTAAGGCTAGGAATCAGCAAGAGATGTATGAACGCCGTAGGGATCTGGTTCGTATTTTGAATCCAAAGCTCGGCCCCGGAAAACTGGTATACAGCAATGACGCCCGGAGTTACGCGATAACAGCAATTGCCGAGGAAAGTCCTGTGTTTAATGATCGTTATGTAAGCAATCAAATGTTCGCCGTTAACTTTGTTGCTAATGATCCGTATTGGAGGGACGAGAACGAAACGGTTAAAGGGTTGCGGTTTGAGGCGGGTGGAATGACGTTTCCTCTTAGATTGCCGACTCAGTTTGCGTTTTCTGCCTATCGGGGTACTTTTACAAATTCGGGAGATGTAGCTGCACCATTGGAGATAAGATACCAGGGGCCAGCCACAAATCCAATTGTCGAGAGTGAGACGACCGGAGAATACATCAAGGTTAATTATGAGTTGTCTGACCAAGAGACGTTAATCATCAACACAGCCTTTGGCAATAAACGCGTTGAGGTTTTGAATGAGGATGGCAGCCGAACAAATGTATTCAACTGGATCGATCTAGGCAGCACCTTCTTCCAACTTCAACCGGGGCAAAACATACTCAAGTACGGATCGGACAAAGACAGTGATCAACAGGCAGCAACGGTTACTATCTACTGGCACAATAGATTTGTGGGGGGGTGATGATCATTAATGCTCCATCTGTAAGGATACTAGACACAGATTTTAATCTGCTCGGTGAGATTGACAACTACGAGAGTCTACAACTGACAAGGCGCTTCTATCGTCCGGGTGAGTTTGAAATGCATATCCAGATTGGCAAGCGTCATACAGATCAGTTGTTACATGATCGGGTTATATACATCAACAATCAGCCTCACAAGTCGGGCATTATTCGTCACAGGGAAATCACCCAGGATGACAACGGGATTGAGACACTTATAGTCCGCGGCCCCACTCTTGGCGGTGTACTGGATCAACGGATAACTGTCACCAATAACTATGATCGTATTCGAGGACCAGCAGAAACCGTCATGAAGCACTATGTAACCAATCACCTTATAAGCAGTATCTACCCAGACCGGAATGTTCCGGTCTTTTCTGTTGCTCCAAATCAATTGAGGGGCAAGGAAACTCCATGGCAGACACGCTTTGAACCGTTAGATCAGGTCATGCAAGAGATAGCGGAATGGTGCGATATTGGATGGTTTGTGCGGCTTGATTTCCAAATAAAAAAATGGGTGTTTGATGTCCTTCCAGGCCGGGATCTGACAGCAGGACAGAGCATCCTACCAAGGGTTATATTCTCACACGATTTCGACAACATTCAATCGCAGCAGTATGTTGACTCGAAACTCCAATATAAAAATGTAGGATATGCAGGCGGCAAAGGAGAAGATGAAGAGCGTTTGATTCAGATCGTGGGTGGCGGCAGTGGGTTTAACAGGCGTGAGACATTCCTAGATATCTCTTCTGCCGAGAACGCCGCTGAACTAATCGAGATGGGCCAGCAAAAGCTAGGTGAATTATCTCCAATTGTTACGTATAACGGTATGGTTTTGAGTACAAACAGTTTCAAGTACGAAAGGGATTGGGATCTAGGCGACCAGGTAACGCTCCAAAATAAAACGTGGAATCTGACAATGGACAGCCGCATTACAGAGGTTAAGGAAATCTACGAGCCATCTTCAAAAGTTGAAATTGTCCTAGGTAATGAAATCCCGACAATTATGAACTATGTGAAACGATTGAGAAACGATGTAAAAAGGAGTGATTAGACATGCCAGAGAAATCAGGCTTTTTTGACTCGACCGCTGATGATATACGGGCATATCCTGCTCGTGACTTTGCTGAGTATTTTGCAATGTTTGTGACGAATGGAGTATTTAACGGCGGGACTAATTTGGAGGTTACTGCCGTCGGTAATGACGCTAACATTCGGTTGAATCTTGGTTATGCATGGATTAATGGCTATGTTTACAGCGTGTTTGATAACCCTATTGTCCTGGGGATACAGCCAGCGACTACACAGGATCGTATCGACCGGGTTATTTTGCGGCTAGATACGAGTACGCCTGTAAGGCTAATCAAAGCAATTATTGTACAAGGTAACCCCGGAGTAACGCCAACACCGCCAGCACTAGTTCGAGCCGGCAACACATACGATCTAAGCCTTGCGCAGATCAGGGTAAGAGCAAATTCAACCATTATTGAACCTGCAAATATCACTGATGAACGCTTGAATCAAACTGTCTGCGGTCTGGTCAACTCATTAATTCGTGTAGATACCGCAACCTTTCAAAGACAGTGGGATGAATTTTTACAATCGATTCAAGATCAAGGCTTTGCGACAACATCATACGTTGATAACAGAGTGCTGACCGGAGGGTACGGCGCAACGACAAACAGTGGTAATGCCTATAGTGTTACACCTGTTCCAGCACCGGCATCATTGGTTGAAGGGTTGAGAGTGACCATTAGAATAAATGCAGCGAATACCGGAGCAGCGACTTTAAATGTGAAGGGACTCGGAGCAAAGAGCATTTTGAAGGCGAACGGAAGTGCTGTAGCATCAGGTAATCTTAAGGCCAACTCTATTTATACCTTGGTTTACAACGGAACGGCTTTTATCTTACAGGGTGAAGGGGGTGAGTATGGAACAGCAGTGGCAGGCGATGTGAGAAGCACAAAAAATATCGGTACTGATAATGGTTTGGTAACAGGTACGCTAATTACGAGAAATACCAGTCAAACCAATATTACTCCCGGACCGACAACTCAAACTTTGCAAGCGGGTATTTACGATTATCCGATTGTCGTCGCTGGTGCACAGATAGTTAACTATGGCACTGTAGACCTGTCATTCCCATGGCAAAACTGGAACACTACATTAGGGGTTAACTTCACCACATTTGCTACCCTTCCATCACGACTAAATATGATTGCATTTACAACTAACATGGATGCAACGACTAGTTTGCCAAGGACACGGATAAACCAAGCGCTGAATGGTGATTTGATCGGAATCGCATTGATGGATAGTGCCAATCGAGCATGGAGATTATTTGAAATTTCAAGTATACACTATGTCTTTATTTCATCTATTCAGATATCAGCACAGGCCAAGACTGCTTCGGTTGTATACCAAATATCAGCAAGTGCTAGTGGCCCACCAGGGAATGCGCTCGTTAATAATTCAACAATGCCTACAGGTTTTAGTTTCGATAACAATGTTAGGCTGGGCGTTTTGACAGATACAAAAGGAAACAACAATGCGCGAGCTGAAGGAAATGGGAAGATAATCTATGTGTAGGGAAAGGATGATGACTTAATGAAGAATGTTGTGTTTGAATTTTTTTCGACTGGGATCGGAACTGTGAGGGCGATTTACTCCAATTTCAGTCCAGATGAGGATAATTTGATTGTAACAGATGCAGAATTGCCAGAACGAGAAGACATTCCAGGCATGAACGCTTATTTACGCATTGTATTAGATACAGGCGAGCTATATTACGATTACGTTGCACATGAAACACTTGATAAAAAAGTATCTGATTTACAGCAAGAAAACGCCGAGTTAAGACAGGCGATTATTGAATTAACCATGATGATGCGATGCCACAATAACCAATGAGGGGAGGTGATAATCATGATATTCACTAAAGATAGTGCGCTCGTTAAGATCTGGTACGGAGCCGTTTTGACAGGTCAATACACACTTGAACAGGTCCCACGGCTCTCCAATCTAAAAGATGTTGTAACCGAATTGGTCAATGAAGTATCTGCTTAACCGGCACGTCACTAATGTGAACGTGTCTTTTTTATGCCCCTGGGTGGTCCGGGGGCTATTTTTATTACAGAGATATAGGGGGACGAGGGGATGAGTCAAATACAAGGGGTGGGTGACATGTCAGATGATAATTCGAAATTACTCGTTGATATACAGATCCAGCTTGCAAGGATTGAAAAGACACTCGAAGTAGTACCTACATTGGCAGCTGCGGTCGAGACATTGAGAGAGATTGCGCGTAACGCTGATCAGTCTGCTAAATCAGCTCATCATAGACTTGATCTCTTGCAAACCGCCAAAGAGATAGCAGATGAAGCATTGCGAACGGCACAAACGGCAATAGCAGAACAGAATGTACAAAAGGAAGATCAGAAGTGGTTTAAGCGTACTTTCTACGGAGCTGTTATTACCGGATTTGCTGGTGTTGTTGTAGCTGCTGTATGGGCTGGGATAAAGCTGGCTGCACTCAATTAATAGGAGGATGAATGAATATGGAATGGAATATGATTTTTGAATTGATAGATCCGCGGCTACTGGTCGTGGTAGCGGTATGTTGGGTAATTGGATATATCTTAAAGCAGACGCCTAATATCCCGAATTGGAGCATTGTGTATATCGTGCTGGTAATTGCGATTGTTTTGACTATTGGATTGCTTGGCTGGTCAGTCGAGTCGGTTATTCAGGGCATATTGTGCGGAGCCTTTGCTGTTTTCGGGCATCAGGCCGTGAAACAAACAGCAAAGGCAGTTGGTGAATCCAATGAGTAGTAAGCTGGCATTCATCCAAAAAATCGCAACCTTTGCCGTGTCTGATATGGCTAAGACCAAAATTCCTGCATCATTAATTATCGCTCAGGCTGCTCTTGAGAGCGCATGGGGAACATCCGGCTTGACGGTCAAGGGAAATAACTTATTCGGAATCAAAGGCAAGGGGACAGCCGGGAGTTGTACGATGCCGACAACCGAGTACGTGAACGGAAAGGCTGTTAAAGTAAATGCAGCATTTCGCGCCTATAATAATTGGGGTGAGTCCATCGCAGATCATACCAAGCTGATTCTGAATGGCGTGAGTTGGAACAGAAATCTTTACAAGAAGGTTATCGGAGTAGATGGAAAGACAGCGGCGAGGGAGATCCAGCAAGCCGGTTATGCTACTGATCCGAAGTATGCTACTAAGCTTATAGCTCTTATGGATGAGTACAATTTATATCAATACGATACGGTAAAGGGGGATGCAGGAAAGGTGCCTGATAAAAAAGAACGTGACATTAATGTGGTTAGTCCATGGGCGGCTTCGACCTGGGAAGAGATGACCAAGAACGGTTACTTTGACGGTACGATGCCGGGTGCGCCAATCACCAGAGAACAAGCAGCTGTATCCATGAACCGATTACGTAAGAACTTCCTGAAACTGATCGGTGGAAATACGGCCCGGATTGTGGAACTTGAAAAGCAACTGCAAGCAATCGAAGCAGAGAAATAAGCAAAAGAACCTACTAGCTATGTGCTGGTAGGTTCTTCTTTATCTCCATCTAATTGATCATCTTATAACTTAAACTGTGCGTCAGTGCCGCCCATCGCCTTAAATGCATCTAACACATTTTGCAGAGCTTTCTTTTCTTGGGCTGTAACAGTCCGGTCTTGATATCTTTCTCCTTGTGATCGGATAACGGTTTTATTGGAATTAATAACTGCATTGATGATATCGTATAGTTCCCCTGTAACCAATGTGTCGTAATATTCCCAAACTCCCCCGACCTGGTTATCTCTATTTACTTCGCTGTAGCTCGGATTAACTGTGTATACTTGATCATCAACTCTCAGCGTGTAGTTATCTATAAACAACCAATTGTCGCCTGTGTACTGGAATCTAACATACAGGACGGGAATGTCACTTCCCTCAGCAGTAGCGAAAAACATGTTAAACCCGTTATCATTTATATACTGAGGGCTTGTTTTATCTTTGTATATTGTGGTTCCAGTTACTTCATCTGTGTTTTTTCTCATTGATGAACTTGCTTGTTCGCGCCTTGCTTTTTCTTCGGCAGCTAGTTTTTCAGCGGCTGCTTTCTCTTCTGCGGCCAACTTCTCAGTAGCAATCTTTTCTTCTGCTGCTTTCTTGTCGAGCTTGGTCTGAAGCTCGGTAACTAATTCATTTATTTTTTTCTCTTCTTCAGATCCAGGGTGCTTTTTAGAAATCGTTTCATATGTTTTGGTTAGTTTCTTGATATCATCAGAAGCAAAATGCGAGTTAGCCTCTGCAAGAAGTTTATCAGGTCCGTTCTTGAAATCGTCTAATTGTTGTTTTAGTGAATCGTTTTCAATTTGAAGTTTTTCTAATGCTTCTTTTGTAGATGCAAGTTCTTCCTCGTTGGTTGCACTAGAGCTTGTCGAACTGCATCCAGCTAATACCCCTGTAATAGCGATTGCTGTGATTAATAATCGGAATTTCATGTCATCCCCCCATGACTAAAGTAATAAAGACAGTTTACCAAAGGTAGGTAACATTTACCATGAATTACTTTTCTATTTTGATTTAAACCCTGATATAATACAAACATAAGTTCCCATCAGAGGTGATAACATGCTCCCGGATAAAGAAAGAAAACTCCATCGAATCCTACTTAACTACCCATCCCACCGCAAAGGCCGAATGCCTATCTTTAAACTGCTAGAAGCCAAAACAGGCCGCACACGAAGCGATATCATGCGCAGCCTGCAATATCTCGAGGACCATGATTACATCACATGGCCTGATAAGACCACCACACAGGGTATCATTGTATTACGTGACGATGCTGATCCTCGCCCCGTACAACCCGGTTTGCATAATCATTGGACCGATTATTAATACTTTTCCCACGTGTTCTCCGGTCCGTCCTTACTCTCGTATATGCTTACGTCCAGTCCAAGGTATTTACGCATGAGGACGGATGCCTCACCTGTCACAAAGGCCCATTGTAACTCCATATCCGATTCATACCCCCGGCACTTAAACTTAACGTGTATGTGATGTTCATAATTGGTTTGCTCATATACCTTCAAGCCCTTATCCCAAAAATGCTTCTTTACAAATTTATGTTCTTCCCATGCCCGGCTGATTGCCAGTTTGACTGCATCGACATAAGGACCCGGCGTCCGCAGATGCTGCTCCATGTGGCGAGAGTCGCGCTCAAACGCTGCAATGACCATAGGCAATATGACTGAGCGTTTGACGTAATATCTATCCTCATGTGTGATGGCTTCCATATAGCTCATATTATGCGCCTCCAAAATAAGAACATATGTTTCATAATACACTTGCGCAATTGTGAATACAAGTCTTGTATAGGATGATTGATCGTAGTAATATTATTCCATACACATAATAGATGACAAGACGTGGAAACTTATTCGTTCATTTGTGAAGCGGTTACAAATACCGAGAGATGGAGGGAATGGAGTGAGAATTTAACAAAAGCTTGCCGAACAGTTATCACCGAACAATTTGTTCGGTTAGACCCGGGGAGCGCGGAATTTAATCCGCTGCTTGTTCATGGAATTCATAGATATCTTCAATGCCACAGCCGAAGATTTTCATTGCTACATAGATGTCCTCTGGTTTCATAATCCTTTCCGTTGAACAAAAGTAGTCGATCATTCGCGGGGAACGACCGGACATATAGGCATACTGTTCGTGGGTCCAACCACGAGAAGATATCAATACATGAAGCAAGCATCTCCCACGGGAGACACGTGGCAATGATGACGCTCCTTTCGAAATGTAGGTGCTGCTGAGTAGGTTAATATTACCATGATTATCTGATAGTTTAAACTTCTGATCCAGTGAAGGAGCTGCGAGACATATGAAAGTATACAAATTTAAGAGTCAGCAAATTCAATCACGAAAGGAAGCGCGAGAATTAATCAGTTCTAATTCGGATAAATTGATTTCTCCATGCTATGTTGATGTATATGCATCGGACAAGATATTTGAGTATTATGTAGAGGAATCAAATATAGTGGGATCTAAGACGCTTATTATAGAAAGAAAATACTTAAAAGCCTCGGAGTAATATATCCGAGGCTTTCACTTATTTATTGACCATTATCAAACATTGTTTTTAATTTGGTCTACAATTGGTCTACAATTGAATCCTTTAGTCAAATAATAATTGTCGATATTATTGGATAAAGGCATATGTACCAAGGGTTTTATGAAATAAAAATTCGGGTGCCCTTTTCAGAGCACCCTCATGGGAG
>NZ_BAZR01000042.1 GCF_001315105.1 Paenibacillus sp. JCM 10914
TGGAGCGTGAGCAAGTCCTCAGAGGGACTTATGGAGCGCGAAAGCGCCGCTCGGAGCGTAGCAAGTCCCTCAGAGGGACTTATGGAGCGCGAAAGCACCGCCCGGAGCGTAGCAAGTCCCTCAGAGGGACTTATGGAGCGCGAAAGCGATGCTCGGAGCGTAGCAAGTCCCTCAGAGGGACTTACGGTGAGCAAAAGCGCTGCTCGGAGCTGAGCGAGTCCCTCACAGGGACTTATGGAGCGCAAAAGCGCTGCTGGGAGCGTAGCAAGTCCCTCAGAGGGACTTGTGCCTCATCATTTACACTGTGAAAGATAAATGAGATAAACCAACTTTATATGAACAGGGAGGGAATACCATGGATATATTGGTGATCGGAGGCGGCGGCAGAGAGCATGCTATCGTGTGGGCGCTGTCGAAGAGTCCGAAGACAGGGAAGATTTACTGTGCACCCGGCAACGCGGGATTGGACAGCTGGCGGAATGCGTGCCTATCGCTGTATCGGAATTTGAGAAGCTGGCCGCATTCGCGCAAGAGAAGCAAGTGGGGCTGATCGTCGTCGGTCCGGACGACCCGTTGGCTGACGGAATCGTGGATGCGTTCGATGTGACAGGCATTCCTGTCTTTGGTCCACGCAAAAATGCTGCCGAAATCGAGGGAAGCAAAACCTTCATGAAGGATTTGCTCCAGAAGTACAGCATTCCGACCGCTACCTATGCGAAGTTCGACAACTACGAAGATGCGCTTGCCTATCTGCGCCAGCAAGGCGCGCCGATCGTCGTGAAAGCGGACGGGCTTGCGGCAGGCAAAGGCGTTACCGTTGCACGCACGCTGGAAGAAGCGGAGCAAGCGCTCAGCGACATTATGCAATCGAAGGTATTCGGCGACGCCGGAAGCCGGGTTGTGATCGAAGAATTCATGGAAGGCCAGGAAATGTCGATTCTCGCCTTTGTTGACGGGGAGACCGTGAAGCCGATGTCAGCCGCGCAGGATCATAAACCAGCCTATGATGGGGATCTCGGCCCGAATACGGGGGGGATGGGAACCTATTCGCCGTTGCCGCACATCCCGTCGTCCATTATCGATGAGGCGATCGAGACGATCATCAAACCGACGGCGAAAGCCATGGTAGCTGAAGGGCGTCCATTCCGCGGCGTACTGTTTGCCGGATTGATGATTACGCCGGATGGCAGACCGAAGACGATCGAATTCAATGCTAGATTCGGTGACCCGGAAGCCCAGGTCGTGCTGCCACGACTGAAAACCGACCTGCTGGAGGTATTCCTGGCTGCGGTGGATGGCACCCTGGCTGAGCTTGAGCTGGAATGGAGCGATGAGGCAGCGGTCTGCGTTATTCTTGCTTCCGGCGGCTATCCGGCCTCCTATCCGAAGGGGATTGCGATCTCCGGCCTGGAAGACGAGCAGGACGGAACGGTTGTATTCCATGCCGGAACCGCACGCGATGCGGATGGAACGTGGAGAACGAACGGCGGACGCGTGCTTGGGGTTGTCGGACTTGGCCCAGATATCGCATCTGCGAGGGACAAGGCCTATGAACGTGCGGCGGGCATAACTTTTGAAGGGAAGCAGAACCGTACGGATATTGCGCTGAAGGCGCTCTTATAGTTCGACAGATAGTGGTGGAGCTATGCTCCGCGTTGCACACTCTTCTTCAAACAGACGGCTCCTCCCACCAGGAATGGTGGGGGGAGCCGTCTTTGTCTGTCCGCCAAAAACGAAAGGAGTCGAACAGAATAAGCAGAATTCGGCTGTGCAGCGTTGCCGCCGTGATATTTTATCATGCAAAAGTGGTTTGATTATATGCGCAAACGTTTGTTCAACATTTCACTATTTCGGATGAAATAACAGTGCGCTTTTGCCATAAAACAGCTGTACGGCACAAGAAATATATAGCAATTTTTAAGATATTATGTGAAATAACACGAAAATAAGAGAGAATACTGGATTATATGCATATTCTGAGGAAAAATGATCTGTGCAAACGTTTTTACATTCGCAATGGAATGTTGTATGATGTTTTCAGTGAATGAAGCGCTTTCTCTACGAATATTTTCCACGGTGACGGCTTGATTGTTACATAGAAAGAGATAAGTTGAAAATTTTCTGAAATCGTTTGCGCAGAGTTCCAATTGTAATGTGCGATATCCAGGCTTTTGGTTAATTGGGGAACGAAATCGGCTCGCTGGTCTCGCTATTTGATCGACCGCGAATGCGGACTGGTTTCAAGGGAAACTCGTTCATCGGCGTTTTCTTATTATTTATTTTGAGAGGGGTAATCACGGAATGAAGATCAAAAAGTTCCTTACGCTAGCTGCAACTTTTACGTTGGCTCTTTCCATTACGGCGTGCGGAGGTAATACAGCTGCTCCTCCTGCGGAGGCACCTGCTGAACAACCACCTGCACAGGAAACTCCGGCAGAAAATACAGAAACACAGGAACTCAAGCCTGAAGACGGGGCTAAGTTGATCGTATGGGAGAGCAGAGACGAAAGAGCCTATACGGATGCTGTTATCAAGGAATTCACGGAGAAATATGGCGTGGAAGTAACGGTAGAAGAAATGTCCCCGACGGATCAAGTAACCAAGCTGGCACAAGATGGCCCATCCGGACTGGGTGCTGACGTTGTACTGTTCCCGCATGATAACCTGGGCAAAGCAGTAGCGACGAACCTGGTATTCCCGAACGACTTCTATGAAGAGAAAACAAGAAGCAGCAATACAGAAGCAGCAATCCAGGGCGTAAGCTACGATGGCGTATTGTACGGATACCCGCGTGCTGCCGAGACGTACTTGATGTACTACAACAAGGACCTGGTGAAAGAAGTTCCAACCACGATGGAAGAAGTGATTGAGTTCAGCAAGACCTTCACGGACAAGGCGAACAACAAATACGGTTTCATGTTCGAGACAGGCAACCTGTACTTCGCTTATCCGTTCCTCGCTTCCAATGGCGGATATATCTTCGGTGACGGCGGTGCAGATATCAATGACATCGGCTTGAATAACGAAGGGGCCATCAAGAGTATGGAAGTGTTCGCAAGCTTGAAAGAGATCCTGCCTGTTAATTCCGGCGACATTACACCGGATATCAAGCGCGGATTGTTCACAGCCGGTGATCTGGCAATGGATATTAACGGACCTTGGGAATTGGGCGGATACAAGGAAGCACTTGGCGACAAGCTCGGTGTAGCTCCAATCCCGTCGATTGGCGGTCAGCCTGCGGTATCATTCTCCGGTATCAAGGCATGGTATGTCAGCTCGTTCACGCAGTACCCGCAAGCGGCTCGCTTGTTCGCTGATTTCGCAACCTCCAAGGAAGCGCAACTGCAATTGAGTGCACTCGTCGGTTCCGTACCAACGAATAACGAAGCGCAAGAAGATGCACAAATTAAGGATGACGAGTATGTATCTGCATTCACGGAGCAGTTCAAATCTTCCCAGCCGATGCCTTCCGTTCCAGAGATGGGTAACGTGTGGTCTCCTGTAGGCGCTGCACTCGCTGAGATTTGGGATAATGGCAAAGACGTTAAGGAAACGCTGGATAAAGCTGTAACTCAAGTGAAAGACTTGAACGGCGGCGGAGACGGCAAGTAATCGTTATAAATGAACCATAGCTGTAATCATACGAGAACGAAGATATTCACCCGCCGTTTAGGCGGGTGATTCCTCGATTGTACGAATAGAGGAGAACGGAGGGAGCATGCGTCAACATCGTACGACAGCGGCCGTATTATCAGCCATCTGCATGGGTCTGGGTCAGTTATATAACCGGCAATGGATCAAAGGCACTCTTTTACTTATCGTAGGCATATCCAGTTTATATTACTTCATCAACAACCTTGGAGATGCCATCTGGGGCATGACAACGTTGGGCGAGCAAGGAAGCCGGATGGAGAAAGTGAACGGCTTGACCCAAATGGTAGCTGGTGACCATTCCATCAACCTGTTGATTGAAGGATTAATCACCATGATTCTGCTTGTACTCTTCTTGATTGCTTATTATGCCAATATCAAAAACGCATATAACGCTGGAAAACAGAGGGAACAGGGGATTACCCCCAACAATTTCAGACAAACCCTTTACTATATGTTTGAGTGGAAGTTTGCGCAGTCTTTCCTGGTCTTGCCTGCCATCGGGATTTTATTCTTTACGGTAATGCCAATTATCTTCATGATCATGCTGGCATTTACCAACTATTCTGCACCGAACAACTTACCGCCGGCCAACCTGGTTAACTGGGTAGGATTCCAGACCTTTACCAATCTGGTGGCGCTCAAGACATGGAGCCATACGTTCTTCGGCGTTCTGACGTGGACGATCATCTGGGCCGTGCTTGCAACGGTTACGACTTATTTCGGCGGCGTTCTCGTAGCTCTGCTGATTCAGCAAAAAGGAATTCGTTTCAAAGGCGTGTGGCGCGTCATCCTGATCATCCCTTACGCTATTCCGCAGTTGATCTCTTTGCTTGTAATGCGCAATATGTTTAACGGCCAATTCGGACCGATCAACCAATATTTAAGATACTTTGGACTAGACGGGTTGCCGTGGCTAACGGATCCAATCTGGGCGAAAGTCACCGTTATCATCGTCAATATGTGGGTCGGCATTCCGGTCTCCATGCTGCTTGTGATGAGCGTGCTGACCACGATACCGAAGGATCTTTACGAGGCGGCAGAGGTGGATGGAGCGACAGGCTATCAGAAATTCAGAATCATTACGCTGCCGATGATCCTGTTCTCCACCGCACCGGTTCTGATTACGCAATTTGCCGGTAACATCAACAACTTCAACCTGATCTTCCTGCTGACGAACGGTAACCCGGTTGTAGGAGATTATCAATACGCCGGCGCTACCGACTTGCTGGTAACGTGGTTGTATAAACTTACGCTCGACCAGCAGCGGTATAGTATGGCATCGGCGATCGGGATTATTATTTTCATGATTATTGCGACCTTCTCCATCTACAATTATCGCCGCACCAGATCCTTTAAAGAGGAGGATATGATCCAATAATGGGAATGAAAACGAGAAATGCGATTCGATTGACGCTAAGTTATATTATGCTGGTTATCATCGCGATTTGCTGTATTTACCCGGCGCTCTGGATTGTTCTGGCTTCTTTCCGTCCCGGAAAGTCGCTGTACAGCAAAAGCCTGATTCCTGAAAGCTTTACGCTTAGTCACTATCAAGAGTTATTTACGTCTCAAAGCTTTCTGTTTACGACATGGTACATGAACACGTTGAAAATCGCGGTATTCTCGATGATTCTTGGCACGATTCTTGTGCTACTTACGAGTTATGCCGTATCCCGGTTCCGCTTCAAGGGCCGTCAGAATGCCCTTTCGGTTATTCTGATCCTGGGCATGTTCCCGGGGTTCATGAGTATGATCGCGCTATACATTCTGCTTCACTCCCTTGATCTGCTCAATACGCATGCAGCGATGATTATCGTATATGCCGCGGGGGCGCCACTTGGCGGAACGCTGATTATGAAGGGCTTCCTCGATACGATACCGCGAAGCCTGGATGAAGCGGCCAAGATTGATGGCGCGACGAATTTCCAGATTTTTCGCAAAATCATTCTGCCATTATCCAAACCGATGATCACTTATATGGGACTTACGATGTTCGTGGGTCCATGGGTTGACTTCATCTTCGCAAGACTGGTGCTGCGTACGAAGGAAAACTGGACGCTAGCCGTGGGCTTGTGGGATCTGGTTAACTCCACCCAGGACAGTAACTTCACCTTGTTTGCTGCCGCATCGGTGCTGATCGCCTTGCCGATCACGCTCCTGTTCATCTTCCTTCAGCGATTGCTGGTGGACGGCATGACGGCAGGGGCAAGCAAAGGATGACCGGTAGTTCACGAACGTAAGCCAACGTAAAACATACGGCCAATCGCACACGATCCATGACGACATCCAAGAGACACAGCCCATGATTTGCGGCTGTGTCTCTTTGTTATTTTAATAGGGGGATCTTTATATGAACATTAGCAGGCGTCTTCACATCAAAACGGTTGGCATGAAGCTATTTCTTATTTTCTGTGCCGCGATTCTTGGTTTATCCGCAGGTCTTGGCTTCATATCGTATTTCATATCCAAGGATACGGTGATGGACCAGGTGTCGGAAGCGACATCGGGGCAGATGATTCAGGCGGCGGATAAGCTGGACTATCTGCTCTCCCAATATGAATCGGTATCGAGGCAATGGGCGTTGGATACGGTGCTTCGCGAAGATTTAGTCACGGTGAGTAGGGCGAAGAGCGATATCCGGAATAAAACACAGGCCGAGAACCGTATTCGTGAGAAGCTCAATGGCATAACCTCATCGGATAAGAGGCTCCAAGGCATGCGGCTTATATCACCGGGTCTTAGCGCACAGAGCTCATATAATTCTAGCGGAAGCAGCGGGCCATCATCATCGGAGCAGGTGAAGCAGAAGATTGATCAGATCGTGAAGGCGGATGGAGAGCCGATCTGGTTCCCTACCGAAGCGCGGGGATTCATGGAGAACGAGAAGGCTGCAACCATGACGATGGGCAGACTGCTGAAGAATCTGAATGAACCGCAAGCAGCATATATCCTCTTAATTGATATCAAGGACACCGCGATTCTGGATGTGCTGTCCAATCTGAAGATCGGCCAACACGGTCAGATGCGGATCGTAACTGCTGACCAGCGTATCGTTCACGATTCCGATCCGGTCCAGTTGATGCAGGTATCCGCCATTACGGTGCCAGAGCAAACGGAAGAGGCAAGCGGAAGCTACATTAGCGATGATGGGCAGATGGTGGTCTATACGCCGCTGCATACGGCGCCCTGGTATATGATCGGCTTTGCGCCGGTGAGTGATTTTGTCCAGGCGACGGACAAGCTGTTAACGCTGACAATTGTCGTAATCGTGACTGCGATCGTCATTGCCGCATTAATCGGTTTATACATTATGCGCAGCGTAGCCAGACCTCTGAACGATATCTGCATCTTAATGGAGGAAGGCGAGAAGGGGAACCTGGCGGTACGGACAAGTTATCACCGTACGGACGAGATCGGCCGCTTGGGTGAGAGCTTCAATGCCATGATGGGGCAGATTTCAGAGTTGGTAGAGTCCAGTCATGCCTCGGCAAGACAGGTGCTTGCCACCGCGGAGGAATTAACGGAAGCCTCACGCGGCACCTCACAGTCTGCGGGCGAATTGGCGGCGGCGATGGAGCAGATTGCACAAGGCAGCGGAAGTTTGGCGCTGGAGATGGAACGGGAGAACCAGTTGACCGAGCATATTGGGCGTCAGATGAGTACCGTCTCCGCGTCCAATACATTGATGGAAGCGGCGGCAGACCGTGTGCTGCATGTTACGGGGCAAGGAACGCGTCACATGGATCGGATGGTGGAGAAGACAACTCGAATCAATCAGGTCAATCGCAGCATCGTCCGTAACGCAGAGAAATTGAAAGAGAATACGGCATCGATACATAAAATACTGGAGTTAATGTCAGAGATTACGCACCAGACGAATGTGCTATCGATTAACGCAACCATCGAGGCTGCGAGGGCCGGCTCCGCAGGCAGCGGCTTCATGGTAGTAGCTAACGAAGTCCGAAGCCTTGCTGATCGTTCCAAGGAGTCGATCCAGACGGTAGGCTCCATGATTCAGGATATCCGAAGTGAAGTGCAGCATTCCGTCGATGCTTTGCAATCCGCTTCTCCGCTCTTCGATGAACAGCTTGATTCGGTAGAGGAAGCGCAAGGGGTGTTCCGGAATGTACGGCAAGAGATGGATGCACTCTTGAACGTGATCAGCGGTTCAACACAAGCCGTATCCAAGCTGATTGAGACGCAGCTTACGTTGACGGAATCGATCTCCGAAGCAGGAGCCGTCGTGCAAGAGACGAGTGCAGCCACAGAGGAAGTATCCTCGATGTCAGAAGAGCAACTGAAGGTGAGCGAGAAAATGGTGGCGCTGGCAGCGCAGTTGGAGGGGCTATCGGATACGCTGAATAAGTCGTTGATCAAATTTAGAACGTGAATGTACATTAATCAACAAACAACTCTTTCATAAGATAAACAAACAAGCCGATGCTGAGGTTGCCCACAGCATCGGCTTTATGCATGTCGATTAGGTCAGATTTGCATTATGGCTGCCAATTCACGTTGATGGTGGCCGTGCCGCTGGTCGGCGTTGTAAAGGTACGGTTGCTGCCGCCTTCCCACGTGACGGTGGAGCCTTGTTTCTTCAGGAATTTGAATTCGATCGTCTTACCGGCCGGTACGCTGACATCGTAGTACCAAGTCGGATATTGATAAACGACTTGGTTGTACATAGGGCCAATCGCTTTATCCGGCGCCCAGTTGCCAAGCTCGCTTACATTGCCGGACAAGAAGACGTTTTGTCCAAGCGAAGTTGTTGCATTATTGATTACAAAGCGGACGCTGACTTGATCACCGGTCAACACCTCGAAGTTGTCGTAGATATTACTCGACACGCTGCTGCTGTTCGCAATTCTTACATTATAGATGCCACCGGCAACGGTTGGGATTTTCACTTTAATCTGAGTGTCTTCCCATGCCGTAATATTAGCGCCGGTGACAGCCGTCGTACCGAAGTAGACGGTGCCTTTGCTGGAGCCGAATCCACGTCCGTCAATCGTGATCGTAGCACCTGGCTTCGCCATCATCGGTCCGACATGACCGATCGTCGGCGTGGTCGTAGCTGCGCTGTACTGCCATACGGCCGTACCGCCAGCTGCCAGCGTGAAGTTCGAAGCTGCCCCGCCGGAACCGATCGTAAGTGCATTGCCGTTCAGTAGCCCGCCAAGCACATCCGTGTAGTTGCCGGCAGGCAGCGAAGTGCTAAGGCCTGTGATGGAGGCAGGGGCGTTCGTGTTACGGTTAATAGCGATCACGGCAACGCTATTGCCGAATTTGCGCTCATAGATCAGTACATCATTGTTGATCCAGCGTTCTTGCGTGCTGCCATAAGCAATCGCCGGATTGGATTTGCGCAGCGGTGCCAGCTTCTGGATCACTTGATAAGCGGTTGTCGTGGTGGAGAATGAAGAGATCCGTGCCCGATTGTCAGGATCGTTGCCGCCCGCCATGTACTGCTCTGTTCCATAATAGATGGCTGGTACGCCACGGGAGGTCAGCGTAAGCGCCAGTGCCTGTTCCAGCTTTCTGCGGTTGGCACTGCTCGTATGGAAGCGTTCCATGTCATGGTTATCGATGAACGTGACTTGATCCTCGACTTGGGCGTAATCAACAGCCGAGCCCTCCAGCATGGACTTGAGACCGTACATATTGTCGGTATTGTCGCGCAGCACTTGACGGACTTTCTGCGCAAAGCGGAAATCCAGCAGGCTCATCCCTGATTCGTTCGCGAATTTATGATTCTCCTGCTAATCTCGTTGACGCCAAGGAACCATTCGCCGAAGGTGAAGACAGGCTTGTAATTATTAATGGTGGCCATGAAGCTCTTCTGCCACCCGAACGGCATATGCTTCACCGCATCCATACGAATGCCGTCGATTCCAAGGTCCAGCCACATCTTAATGGCGTCTTTCATGTAAATATCGACGGTGCTGTTGTTATGGTTCAAGTCAGCCAAGTCATAAAGATTCTTATAGATGCCGTTCTCGGTAGTGGAGAAATCGGTACCGCCATTATGGTGGAATAAATTCTGCGTATCATTCGTGTATCCACCGAGCAGTGTACCGTTGTTGTACAGCTTGCCGTTCTCCGCGAACGACGGTTGGTCCGAAGAAGCCGGGGAGGTATGGTTAGGCGCGAAGTCGATAATGACTTTGATGTTCTTGGCGTGAGCGGCGGCGATCAGATTCTGAAAATCCGTCATCGTGCCATACGCCGGGTTGGTCTTCTTGAAATCTCTGGCCCAGTAGCCGTGATAAGCGGTGTTGTTTACCCCAGAATAATTGATAACGCTATAAATGTTCTCAACCGGTTGGGAGATCCAGATCGCTGTAATGCCCATTCCGGTAAGGTAGCCGTCGTTGATTTTGTTAATAATGCCCTGCCAGTCACCGCCGCAATACAATCGCAGGTTCGTGCAGCTGCCATCGAATGCGGCTCCGCTCGGATTATTGGACGGGTTGCCGTCCGAGAAGCGGTCGGTAAAGATCTGGTAGATGACATCCGTGCTGAAATTCTGCTTATTGGTTACGGATGTGTCAGGAGCAGCTTGAGCCGGGCTCAACAGACTTAGGGTCAGGGACAAGCTTAAGGCGAGCGAGGTCGCTAATTTATACAACTTCTTCATAATAACCTCCGATACGAGATGAGTTTAAAAGAAATGAGGATAGGCATAGATGCATTGTTTGTGATGAGCGTAGCGTGCTCTGCATCACCTCCATGTCGAGTGACAAATCAGATCGAGACAACAAAAAACCCCGGAATCTCGTATTGAGAGACCGGGGTTGTTCCGAGACCGCGGGGCGCAGTCGTATCGGAATGCATAGCCCTTAAATTAGCGCAAGTATGATTTCAAATTCATTGTAAATGAAAGCGGATTCATATGTCAATATATAACATTCATTTTAAATCAGATTGCAAAAATAGACATGAATCCAAACAAAATAAAATTTCACAATAAACATTATTAATTGAAACATAATTTCATAGGGCATATAATACAAAAAAGCAAACGTTTACATGGATACTTGGTTGCATTCGATCAATACGTACCATGAGGAGGGATATTCGTGATAACGAGGTGTCAACAAGGCGCGGATGAACTGGCTTAAGCTTCCGCGGATTGCATGCGGCTTGCAGTGCGATCGAGAGGGAGCTTCAAGCCGGAACGATGCCAGGGTCCGTGCTTGGCGTGCTCTATCAGGAGAGGCAATGGATTTATGCTGCAGGCTACGCCAACCCCAAGCCAGAACAAGCACACGCTTCTCCCTTGTCTGCCAGCGAGGAAACCTTGTACGATTGCGCTTCTCTAACCAAGGTGACAGTAACACTGCCCTTAATCCTAAGGCTGATCGATGAAGGCATGTTAACGTTAAGCACAAGGGTGTCTGACATCTTGCCTTCATTTGGCCAACAGGGCAAAGAAGAAGTTACAATCGGCGAGCTGTTAACGCATACGTCGGGGCTTCAGGCGGATATGAATCTGCATGCGCATGGCTGGACACGGGAGCAGATGTGGGATGCGCTGTATGCAGCCCCGCTCGTTACGGAGAGCGGTACGGAAGTGATATATAGCGATATCGGATTTCTGGTGCTGGGGCGATTGATTGAGACGCTGCTGCAGATGCCGCTCGATGAGGCGGCTGACAGCATGATCTTCGAACCGCTCGGCATGAACAGTGCGACATTCAGACCCTTGGTGCGACAAGCAGCGTGTGCGGCAACCGAATACGATGATGCCACGAAGGGTCATCTCAGCGGCGTCGTTCATGATGAGAAGGCACGTGCTCTTGGCGGAGCGTGTGGCCATGCGGGACTATTCGCAACGGCTTCCGATCTGCTGCGATACGCCAGGATGTGGCTGCGGTATGGTCTGGCACCAAGTGATGGAGCTGCGGAGGCAACGGGAGGTCCACTGCGAGTTGTGTCGCAGGGAGCGGTACGTCATGCCATCCGGTGCCACACCGCACCGATCCCAGAAGCCTATCGCGGGCTCGGTTGGGTGCTGAAGGGCGATAAGATGGATGCTTCCGGTGATTGGATGAGCCCCCGTTGTTACGGCCATACCGGGTTCACCGGCACCAGCCTCTTCATCGATCCGGATCATGAACTGGCGGTCGTATTACTCACGAACCGGGTATACGGAGGAAGAAGCACCAGTGTAGCCTCATTGCGGGCGAGGGTACATAATGCGCTGACGGCTGCGGTTAGCGGCTGAGGCTTGTCGTTGTTGCCTATTCCCCAATTACCCAATTCAAAGGAGGTATGTATGACGATGAACAGCTTAACCTACCGAACGTACCAGCCCGGAGATGAAAATGGCATCATATCGCTATGGAACGATTGCATAACGGGAGATCCGATCACGCCGCTTCGGTTCCGCAAGCTGGTTCTGCTGGACCCGAATTTTGATTCCGAAGGATTGCGGATTGCGGAATCGGACGGCAGGATCGTGGGGGTGCTGTATGCGCTTCGGCGCAGGCTGCCGATGATTGGCACGGACCTGGAGCCGGAGCATGGCTGGATTACGTTCTTCTGCACAGATCCTGCCGTGCGCAGGCAAGGAGTCGGAACGCGGCTGCTGCGGGAAGGAGAGAGCTTCCTTCGTCAGCACGGGCGCAGCAAAGTCTTCTTCTCCTCTTATGCGCCGAATTATATCGTGCCTGGTATGGATGCCGAGCGGTATCCTGAGGGTCATGCCTTCCTCACCATGCACGGGTATACCCGCAATTATACGGCGGTGGCGATGGATCGTTCGTTGACGGACTTTCAGATACCGCAGGACGTAGCTGAGCTGAAACGGCAGCGCGAGCAGGAGGGTTACAGCTTTACGCTCGCACAGGATCGTGACCTCGTAGAACTAATTGCCTTCGCAACCGATGTGTTCAATCCTGACTGGGGCCGGGCCATCCGGGAAGGTTTGCTGCAGCAGCTGCGATTGGAGCAGATCCTTATTGCGCGTGATCAAGGGAAGCTGGTCGGCTTCTGCCTGCATGGCGCGTATGAGGGTGTAGCCGAACGGTTCGGTCCATTCGGCGTGGATCCATCGCAGCAAGGGAAGGGGATAGGCAAAATCCTGCTGTACGATTGCCTCGCCTTGAAACGGGCCCAGGGCTTGCACGGTTCTTGGTTCCTCTGGACGGGCGAACAGAGTCCGGCAGGACATCTGTACCGGAGAGCCGGATTTCATGTCACGCGTCGGTTCGACATTATGAGCAGATCATTGTAACGCGGGCGATGGTTCATACTTCAAACTTCATCTTATAAGGAGTGTTTGGAATGACAGAAGCGAAGCAGCATATTTTGGCGATCGGTGGACATGCAGGCGATATGGATCTCACGGCAGGTGCCGTCATTGCCAAGTATACGCAAGCGGGACACCAAGCGACCTTTCTTCATCTGACGCCCGGCGAGAAAGGCCATCCCCGGTTAACACCCGATGAATACGCGAAGCAGAAGATAGATGAAGCTCATCAATTTGCCGATATTGTAGGCGCGGACGTGCGTTTCCTGGCTTATAAGGATGCCGAATTGCCGCTCAATGACGAGGTGAAGTACCAGGTGGCCGACGTGATCCGCGAGGTGAAGCCGAACATAATCATTACGCATTGGCGAGAGAGCATTCATATCGATCATGCGAATACGCATCATATCGTGGAAGATGCCCGGTTCTATGCCGGATTAAAGACGATTGAACGCGAGCTCCCGGCACACTATGCCCAGCATTTATACTATGCGGACAATTGGGAGGATCCGTATGATTTTCAGCCGGAGGTGTTTATCGATATTCCCGAGGAAGCCTATGAGACATGGGTGAGGGCCATGAACGTGTATGCATACGCTCGCGGCGAAACCTACGGCTTCCCGTTCATCGAGTATTATAAAGCGCTAACGATTGTCCGCGGAGCGCCTGTCAATTTCAAGCGGGCACAAGCCTTTGCCGTTCCGCGCGGTGCTTTAACCAGACGATTACAATTCTTCTAAATATATGATTTTAAATCCATTCATCTGGAATATTATCTAATAAAAACACCGAAAAGTTGTGAGAAATACCAAATTATCCACTGACACAACCATGATCTTTTGATATAATGAGGGTTGTTACGGGGGAACACGTACGGATATCATATAGAGAACACAGTAAGAGGAGATGCTTCTTGATGAGGCGTCTCCTCTTGTATTTTTGCGGCAGGGGTCATTTAATCAGGGGGGGGAAGAGGGAAAACCGGCAGTTGTCGCCAAAAATAAAAAGGATGTTGAAATCGCTCTCAAGGGAAGCTATAATAAACTCGAAACGTTTCGAAATATTAGTGAACTGATTCATCTCCAATGTATTAATAAGAGTAACGATTAATCATGGAGGAGTATGAAAGTGCTTTAAAAGAGGGATTAAAGGGAAAAGAGTTTAAAAGCAAGTGAATAAGCGTTGCCTTTATTTTTTGAAACAAATTCGAAACGTTTCGAAGCAAGTGCTTACATTTTGGCATGATTCATAACGTTTCGCATGGTTTGTAAACATTAAAAACGGGGTGAATGGAAGATGAGAAAAAAATCATTATTGTGGACGTTGGCAGCTGTGCTCATGTTCTCGGTCGTATTAGCCGGATGCTCGGGCGGATCGGAGAACGCGGGCGGTAGTGGTGAGGGCAAGAAGGAACTGAAAGTGTGGTTGATGGGCGATGAAACGGACGAAACCCTGATCAAGCAATACGAAGAGGACAATCCGGGCGTGAAGATCAGTGTGCAGTCCATCCCTTGGGGAAGCGCGCATGACAAACTTTTGACAGCCGTCGCCTCTAAGAGCGGTCCAGACGTCGTGCAGATGGGCACGACCTGGATTCCTGAGTTCGCGCAAGCGGGTGCTCTGCTTGACCTGACGCCGTACCTTGAACAATATCCGAACTTGAAGCCGGAAAATTATTTTGACGGTGCCGTTCAAACGATGAGCTACGATGATAAGGTTGTCGGTATCCCATGGTACGTCGAAACGCGCGTATTGTTCTATCGCACCGATATTCTTGCTGAGATGGGCTATCCGGAAGGTCCGAAGAACTGGGATGAATTGAAAGATGCCGGCGAGAAATTGGCAGCGAGAGGAAACGGCAATTACGCCATTACCATCGACGCAAAAGATATGAACTATCTGTCCATGTTCGCGTGGCAGAATGGGAGCGTTATGATTGACGAGGACCGACAGCCCCATTTCAACGAGCCGCCATTCGTGGAAGCCATGGAATTCCTGAAAAGTTTCTATGATACGGGCATGACGCCGCTTGCCAGCGATCTGGACCTGTTCGCCGCATTTAAGGATGGGCAATTCCCGATGTTTATCAGCGGTCCTTGGATGATTCAGGGCATCAAGGACAAAGCGCCCGAGATTGAAGGCAAGTGGGCAACGACTGTTCTTCCGGCAAAAGAAAGCAATACCTCGTTCCTGGGCGGAGCCAACATGTCGGTATTCAACAGCACCAAAAACGCGGAGGAAGCGGTTAAATTCATATCTTTCATGAGCGAGCAAGAATCGCAGCTGACCAACTACGACGTCTCCAAGAACCTGCCTGCCATCAAGAGTGCATGGGAGGACGAGCGCTTCCAGGATCCAATCTTTGCTACCTTCGGAGTACAGCTTGAGAACGCCCAGCCAGTGCCGTTCATTAAGGAATGGGACGCCATCTCGCAGGAAGCCATCGGCGCTTTCGAGCGAATCACGGTTGGTGGTGCAGATATTCAGAGCGAAATGGATCAGTTGAATGCGAAGGCTACTAATTTACTGTCCAAATAATTGAAGCTCAAGGGCACGTCCGGCTTGTTTCTTCAGACGATGATGAAACAAGCCGGACTGTTTCAGAGAGCTTACGCTCGCAACCTATTCTTGCAGGAGGTGAATGACGTTGCAGAATTTGATCAAGCGCATGAACCGCTATAAGTACCCTTACCTGTTCATTGCGCCGGCGCTGGTGCTGCTCCTGACATTCTCGATCATTCCGATCATCATTGCGCTTGTCATCAGTTTTACGAATATCGATCTGGCGGGCCTCGCCAATTATTCCAATATCGAAGCGGTGGGCTTCGATAATTTCGTCAACATCTTCAAGGACCCGGTGTTCTTGAAATCCATGTTCAACACGATGTTCTACGTGGTGATCGGTGTCCCGCTTGTCGTCATCCTTGCCTTGAGCGCGGCGCTGTTACTTAATTATGGCACGGGCTGGTTGTTCAAGACGTTCCGCGTCGTGTACTATATGCCTTCCATTACGAACATTGTGGCGGTAGCGGTGGTTTGGGGCTACCTGTACAATAGCCATTACGGCCTTTTCAACCATATGCTGTCCTGGTTCGGCATTCCCGCGCAGCAATGGCTGAACGATCCGGCGCTTGCCAAGTTGTCTTTGATTCTATTGGCGGTGTGGAAATCGATAGGTCTCAATATGATCATCTTGCTTGCAGCGCTGCAAGGGATTCCGCGTTCTTATTATGAGGCGGCGGAGATCGATGGCGCAGGCAAATGGAAGAAGCTCTTCTATATCACCATCCCGCTGCTTAGCTTTGCGACGTTCTTCGTCGTCATTACGACGTTAATCGGCTGGATTCAGTTCTTCGAGGAGCCGCTGGTCATGACCGAAGGCGGTCCGCTGAATTCGACGATGTCGATGGCCCTCTTCATTTATAACAACGGCTTCCAGCTCAGTAATTTCGGTTATGCGGCCGCAGGATCGTTCGTGCTGTTCTTCATCATCATCGTGGTGACGATTGCGCAGTTCGCAGCCAAGAAAAAAGACGTTGAGTATTGATAATTAAGCGATGTTCTTCATCGTAAATGAAGGAGGTCATAGCCTATGGCAGCTAAGAAAATGGAAAAAACCGTCATGACGTTGCTGCTCGTCGCAGGCGGACTATTGATGATGATTCCGTTCATCTGGATGATCACGTCCTCGTTCAAGCCGGAGAATGAATTTACCGCGGTGCCGCCGACGTTACTGCCCAAGCATTTTACCATCAACAATTACGTGGATTTATTTACGCGGCTGGATTTTCTCGTATACTTAAAAAATACGCTCATTATCGTGTTCTGGTCTTTTGTCGGTCTATTCCTCAATGCGCTTGCGGGATACGCCTTCGCTAAATATGAATTTCCCGGCAACAAGAAATTGTTCTATCTCGTGCTGGCTACGATGATGATCCCGGGGCAGGTCACGATGATCCCGGTCTACCTGCTGGTTAATACCATGGGTTTGACCAACACCATGGCAGGAATTGTGCTGCCGGGTCTGGTCGGGGCGTTCGGTATCTTTCTGTTCCGGCAGTTCATGTCCACCATCCCGACCGATCTCATTGAAGCCTCCAGGCTGGATGGCGCAGGCGAGCTGCGAATCTTCTTCCGTCTGATCGTACCCATCACGAAACCCGTATTTGCGGTTCAGGGCATACTGGCCTTCATCGGGGCCTGGAACAGCTTCCTGTGGCCGCTCATCATGGCGAATGATCAGAAGTTATATACGCTTTCCGTAGGACTGCAGCTTCTAAAGGGGCAGCATGGATCGGATTTCGGCCTGCAGATGGCCGGTGCTGCGTTCATGGTCGTCCCGATTATTATCGTATTTTCTTTTTTCCAAAAACATATTATTGAAGGATATACCATCTCAGGCATGAAATAAGATAGATAGAGTTTTTTTAATTAGTAGAGGGGCGAAAGGAAATGGCAACGATTAAAGATGTGGCAAAACTGGCGGGCGTCGCTTTGTCGACGGCATCCTATGCGTTAAGCGGCGACAGCAGGGTGAGTGCCAAGACGAAAGTGAAGGTACTCGAGGCAGCAAGGCAGTTGAACTATCGGAAGAACGGGTTTGCCATGGATTTAAAGCGGAGCCGCACCAATACAATCGCTCTCATTCTGACGGATTTATCGGGACCTTATTACTCGGAATTGATCCGCAGCGTGCAGGAAGTGGCGCTGACGAACGGATACGATCTGATTGCCTGCAGCTCGATGGGCGGCAGGGATTCGACGGCGGTTAAATTTTTGCGGGAAAAAAGGGCGGACGGCGCTATCATCCTTGCGCCCAATATCCGCGATGACGTGCTGATCGAGACTTCCGGTCCCCAGTTTCCGATCGTGGTCATGGATCGTCCGTTGTCCAGCGATTACCTGGTCAACGTGCTGGTGGACGGGGAGCAGGGAGGATATACGGCGACCCGTTACCTGCTGGGAAAAGGTCATCGGCATGTGGCTTATATTAGCGGTCCTTCAGATTCGTACGATAATCATTTGCGTTATCAAGGATATTTGCGGGCGCTCGCGGAAGCGGGACTGGAGGAACACTCGAAGTGGCGTCTGAAAGGAAACTTCGTGCGCGAGGGCGGCTATCATGCTACCAAGATGATGATTATGCAGGGGGCGCTCCCATCCGCGGTATTTTATGGCAACGACGAGATGGCCATCGGCGGGATGAAGGCATTCGAGGAAAGCGGAATTGCCGTTCCGGATGATGTATCCGTGATTGGATTCGACGATATCCAATTGGCCGAATACGTGCATCCGCCGCTTACGACCATTCGCCAACCCAAGGGTGAGGCGGGTTCCCTGGCCACTCATTTGCTGTTCCAGATCTTGGGCGGCGAATCCGTGAAACCTTCTTACATGTTGACCACGGAATTGATGGAACGCGGGTCTGCGGGGATCGTTGCGGATGTAAGTAAGCCCTAGCTCTGAGTTTCAGGGAATAAGGACTTAAGAAAGCACTGTGCAGGAATTGTGAAAGTTCAGGAAGAGCAGGGTTTTTGGACCGTAACATGCAGCCCCCAGCTGGATGAATCGTTCCAGCCCTGAGTTTGCTTTTCTAGAAATCGAAACGTTTCGATTCAAGCTAATGCCGCAAAGACATACATCATTTATACAGAATAGGAAGTGAGAGATTATGACGGTCCGTCATGTAACCAACAATGCTAAGGTCGTGCTTCAGGCAGGGGAGTTGATATTTTCTTTCCTGCCGAGCGGCGAGCTTTACCAAGCCGTGTACGGCAAGACGATGATCAATCAGTTGCTCTCCAATCCAATCGACGGCTCGCTCCAGAATCTTTACTTGAGAATCCATACTGAAACCGGCATCGAAGCCGTTCCCATGCTCGGGGTCCGCTCCAACAGCGTGGTCACATATGGCGATGACTGGATGTTGTGGGAGGGAAGCGCCGAGGGCGTAAGCTATGCGGTGCGGTTTATTGTGACCGGACAAGGTATGTGGTTCTGGGATGTTCAGCTCCAGGGAGAGGGGATTCAAGCGGATGTTATATACGGGCAGGATATCGGCTTGGCCGACCCGGGTGCCGTTCGCAATAATGAGGCTTACTTGTCCCAATACATCGATCACGCCGTCTTCCAGAAGGAAGATCGGGGTTATGTGGTGTGCTCCCGCCAGAACCAGCCGCAGCGAGGAGAATTTCCGTATCTTCAACAAGGCGCGCTGACTTCGGCGGCCGGTTATGCTACGGATGGCTTTCAATTTTTTGGCCTTACTTATAAAGAGACCAATCAGGCGGAGGTTTTGTCCAAGCTGAGTTTACCGAATGAGGTATATCAGTACGAGTTTGCCTATACCGCCCTGCAGTCCCCTCGCGTGGAACTGAAGGGCACTTCCCGATTCGTATTCTACGGCTTATTTAAAGAACATCATCCGGAGGCCGTTGGGTCACTGGAATTTCAGGATGAGCTGCATGCTGCCTGGCAGAAGGTAGACTCTCGCGATTGGAACGAGAAGGGAGATCCATTGCCGACAATGTCGTGGGCGAAACGCTTCGGGGAGCCTCTTCAAACCGTGCCGATGACGGAAAGCGAGTTGGCAGACTTATATCCTGTGCGCCGCCAAGAGGAGCGAGATGGAGAAACACTGCTGTCGTTCTTCACGGATACGTATGAGCATATCGTCCTGAAGGAAAAAGAGCTGCGTGTAGAGCGTCCGCACGGCCATATTCTGATGAGTGGAAACAACGTCAAGCTGGGCAGCCCTGTTATGACGACCACCGCCTACATGTATGGTGTGTTTCATTCGCAGTTGGTCACGGGGAATACGAATTTCAATAAAATGATCAGCCATGCCCGCAATGCGCTCAATGTGCCTAAGACGTCCGGACTGCGAATCTACGTGGATATGGATGGGACCTATCGTCTCTTGACGATGCCGTCCGTGTTCGAGATCGGGTTCAACTATGTTCGCTGGTATTACAAGACCGCAAGCGATACGCTGATCATCACGAACTTCACATCCGCCACCGCACCGGAGGCTACGCTCCAGGTACGCTCAGATAGCGGTAGACTCTACCGCTATCTGGTCACCATGCAGGTCACGATGAACGTCAACGAGTACGAGGTTCCGTTCCACATGAGCCAGGACGGGGGAGTCCTCACGTTCCGCGCCGATTCGGCTTCGCTCAGCGCTGACGTGTATCCGAACCTGCATTATCGACTTGGTGTGACAGGTACGGAATTAAAGGTCCAGGACGAAACCCTTCTGGTAAGCGGCACCTTGCCTGGCAGCGCCTCACTGGCTGTGCTCGATCTTGGCCAGAGCGCGGAGTGGGCCATGACGGTGCAAGGATGTCTGGAAGCTGCGAATGCTCCGCTTGCCGCTCGGACAGCCGAAGAAGAAATGGCAGGTTACCGTGCGTTTCTAGCCTCCGTGATGAACGGATTCCGTCTGGGCATGAACAGCGGGCAGGATGACGGCTTGTTCAAGGTCAACGCGTTGGCCTGGTGGTACACGCATAATATGCTGGTGCACTATTCGGTACCGCATGGCCTGGAGCAATACGGCGGCGCGGCTTGGGGCACGCGCGACGTATGTCAGGGACCCGTGGAATATTTCATGGCCACCCATAAGTACGAGCCGGTCCGCGATATCCTGCTTGAGGTTTACGCCCACCAATACGAAGACGACGGAAACTGGCCACAGTGGTTCATGTTCGATCGGTACGCCCATATCCAGCAGGAGGAGAGCCACGGCGACATCATCGTCTGGCCGCTCAAGGTGCTCGGCGATTATCTGGCGGCCACGAACGATTACGGCATACTGGAGGCGTCCGTACCGTACACAAGGAAGCAGGGCTTCGATTTCACGGAGCGTTCGTACCCGGTGTTGGAGCATGTGAAGCAGCAGATAACTTATATTCAGCAGCATTTTCTCCATGATACCCATCTGTCTTCTTATGGCGACGGGGATTGGGATGATACCTTGCAGCCGGCTAACGCCCAGCTGAAGCAGTTCATGGTCAGCAGTTGGACGGTTGCGTTGACGTATCAAGCCCTGACCCAGTTCTCCCGCGTTATGGCGGCGGAGGATCAGGCGCTGTCCGCAGCGATGGCAAGCCTGGCCGAAGGCATCCAGCGGGACTTTAATACGTATATCCTGAACACGGGAGTAATTCCCGGGTTTGTCTATATGGAGAACAAAGAGGAGAGCAGATTCTTGCTGCATCCATCCGATCAAGAGACGGGAATCACGTATCGGCTGCTCCCGATGACGCGTAGCATGATCAGCGAGCTGCTCACGCCCGAGCAGGCGGAAAGCCATTATGAGCTGATTCGCGAGCAGCTGTTCTGTCCGGACGGCGTGCGGCTGATGAATCGTCCAGCCGTCTATGCGGGCGGCGTCAGCAAGCACTTTAAGCGTGCGGAGCAGGCAGCCAATTTCGGCCGGGAGGTCGGCCTGCAATATGTGCATGCGCATATCCGTTACGTTGAGGCCATGGCCAAGCTCGGCAAGCATCATGAAGTGTGGAGCGGTCTTGCGCGCATAAACCCGATCGGCCTTGCCGAGGAGGTGCCGAATGCGGAGCTGCGTCAGAGCAACGCCTATTTCAGCAGCTCGGATGGGAAGTTCAATACGCGGTATGAGGCGCAGGATGGATTCGAAGCGCTGCGCAGCGGGCGCGTGCCGGTCAAAGGAGGCTGGCGCATTTATTCCAGCGGCCCGGGAATCTATATGAATCAGTTGATCTCCCATGCGCTCGGCATTCGCGAAGCGGGCGGAGACCTGGTGATCGATCCGGTTCTGCCGCTGACGTTAGACGGTCTGGAATTCCGGTTTGCCTATGCCGACCGACCGGTTATTTTCCGTTATCATCTGGATTCTGCCGGTAATACCCGCGTCAAGATTAACGGACGGACAGCGCCGACGGATGTCGTTGCCAACCGCTACCGCGCAGGCGGGGTTCGTATTGCCCGTGAGAATTTCTTGCAGTTCGCGGAAGTACACGAGCAAGAATGCATCATCGATATTTATGCCGGCGTTCAGGAACAGGAAGCTTAACACAATGATGGCGCGATTGACGCGACTTTACCAACCGTCCCCGGTTCATTGCCGAGGACGGTTGGTTTGCCTTACGAATCGATACATCATACATCACGGCAGAGGTTGCTTTTTTGGCTCAAGATGGTATGATGTAAACAAAAGAATCTTAATTTAAAGATATTGTACATGGGTGACGGCTTGATCGGATATCCTGAATGATACGTAGACGGATGGAAGAGGGAAGAATAATCCCAAATGATAAGACAAGGGAGCGAACGATATGGAGCATACACATATTTTCCGTCAGGGGACTTCCGAGGAAGCCCCGACGTTACTCTTATTACACGGCACAGGAGGAAATGAAGAGGACTTGCTGCCGCTTGCGGAGCTGATCTCTCCCGCATCGAACGTGCTTGGCGTACGCGGCAACGTGCTGGAGAACGGAATGCCGCGATTTTTCCGGCGACTCGCAGAAGGGGTATTCGACGTGGAGGACCTTGTGCAGAGAACCCATGATCTAGGCCAGTTCCTGGACTGGGCGGCAGTGGAATACGGCTTCGATCGCACCCGAGTCTTAGCGATCGGATATTCCAACGGCGCCAATATCGCGGCCAGTCTGCTGTTCCATTATGGCGATGCGCTGCAAGGGGCCGTTCTTCATCACCCGATGGTTCCACTGCGGGACCACAAGCTGCCAGACCTTAGCGGGGTTCCCGTATTCATTGCGGCAGGTCGACTCGATCCGATGTGCACGCCGCAGGAAAGCGAGGATCTGCATGCGCTGTTGCTCGGTGCCGGTGCGGACGTGAAACTTCACTGGGAGAACGGCGGACATCAGCTAAGCCGTTCGGAAGTCGGAATGGCGGCTGCTTGGTTCAAAGAAAAGTTCCAAGTGAGTCAAGGAAGTAAAAATTAACGTGTATATGATCAAAATACCGTCAACTTGTTGGCGGTATTTTTTTTATACTTGAGCCATCGAAAAATAATCGAGGTGTTCAGACATGGCGCGAACGATACAATCCATCGCCAAGCGAGGTCCGCAGTTAACAGACAGGCGCAAGGAAGGACAATCATTGAAGCGCGGGGAGACGCTATGGGGCTTCGTATTCGTAAGTCCGATGCTGCTCGGAGTAACGGTGCTGGTCCTGTTCCCGATCGTAGCGACGCTCGTGCTGGGCTTCGCCGACTGGAATTTTGTACAGGGCTGGGACGGCATCCGCTGGGTGGGGCTGCAGAACTTTCAGCGATTGCTGGAAGATGACATCTTCATCAAATCCGTACGGAACAACGTCTTGTTCCTGCTTACGGTACCTGTCTACATGATCATCTCCATGCTGCTTGCGATATGGATCGATCGAGTCGTGTATATGAAGGGGTACTTCAAGGTAGCTTACTTCATGCCCTACATCTCGAATATCGTGGCGGTTGCCGTCGTATGGCAGGTTCTGTTCCAGCCCTCCTACGGACCGATCAATGAGCTGCTGCGCAGCATCGGCTTCTCGAATCCACCGAAGTGGATTGCCGATCCGAACTTCGCCCTAGTGTCCATCATGCTGATCACGATCTGGATCTCCATCGGATTCAATCTGATTATCTATATCGCGGGATTGCAGTCGATTCCCAAGGATCTGTATGAGGCGGCGGATATTGATGGGGCTAACGCGTGGACGAAGTTCAGGAGGATTACGCTGCCGCTGCTCTCGCCGACTTCCTTTTTCCTAATGGTGACGGGCATCATCTCCACGTTCAAGGTATTCGATATTATTGCCGTGATGACGCAGGGCGGGCCAATCGGTTCAACGACGATGATGGTATGGTATCTCTACGATACGGCATTCGTGAACCTGAAAGTAGGTTATGCTTCCTCGATCGCCGCTGTCCTGTTCGGATTCGTCATGCTGATTACGTTAGGTCAATGGGCGGCTCAGAAGAAATGGGTCAATTACTAGGAAGGGAGGGACGCTGGCGTGGAAACTCGGATTGGCCTGGACTGGCGCAGACTCATCGTAACGATCCTCATGTTCGGCATCAGCCTGCTGTTCTTGCTGCCGTTCATATGGATGCTGATTACGTCGTTTAAAGTGGAGCGGGACGTGTTTGTGTATCCGATCCAGTGGATTCCCCGCGAGTGGAATGCTGCCGCGAATTATCGAGAGGTCTGGTTCGGAGACTATCCCTTCTACCTCTATTATTGGAACTCCATCAAAGTAAGCGTGCTGACGACCGTTATTTCCTGTATGGTATCTGCGCTGGCTGCGTACGGGTTCTCGAAGATTCGGTTCGCCGCCGGGAACTGGCTGTTCATGATCGTGCTGGTGACCTATATGATCCCGGGCCAAGCGATTCTCATTCCGCAGTTTATCCTGTATCGCAATATCGGGCTGTTCGACAATCACTTCGGCTTGATTATGCTGGGCAGCTTCAGCGTGCTCGGAACGTTCATGCTCAGGCAGTTCTTCATGGGCGTGCACCAGGAGTTCATCGAATCCGCCAAAATCGACGGGGCGAGCCATCCGCGCATATTCTGGTCGATCGCGCTTCCACTCGTGAAGCCGGCCGTTGCGACGTATGCCATTCTCCGGTTTATCTGGACCTGGAATGACTATCAGAATCCGCTGATCTTCCTGCGCACGGATGGACTGTTCACGATTCCGCTGGCGATGCAGAAATTCACGTCCTTGAGCGGAGAGTTCTATTCACTGATCATGGCTGCCGCCGTATCGGCGATATTCCCGCTGCTGATCGTGTTCATCATCGGGCAGAAGAGCGTTATCGAAGGGATTGCGCTCGGCGGGGTGAAGGGCTAAGTAACGACATCAAGATGGCCATAATCCATACAATGATTGATTATCCATTTGGGGAGGGTTATTGAAATGATGACGAACAAGAAATGGTGGAGCGGCCTGCTTGCCGGGGCGATGGTGCTGGGTCTGTTGTCCGGCTGCGGCGCAGCGGGGAACGAAGCGAGCGGCACTGACAATGAGGGGGCAGCCGGAGGGGAAGCGGTGAATCTCAGGTTGTACACTCATGGCACGGAGGAAGCTTACAATTGGAAGAAGACCATTCAAGCCTATCAGGACATCACGCCCGGCGTGACCATCGAACTGGTCCAGCTAAGCGAGAAAGGCGACAGCCAGGAAGCGATGAAGAAGATGGACCTTGAAGCGGCCTCTTCCGCTCAGATGGATATCCTGATGTTCAGCGATCCTGCCGGGTATGCCCAGCGTGTGGCGCTTGGCATGGCCGAACCGCTTGATGAATATATAGCGAAAGACGGATACAGCGTCGAGACGGATTATAAGGTGGATACGCATCTGGATGGAAAAGTGTATGCGCTGCCGGGTAAATTTAACCCATGGTACGTACTGCTGAACAAGGATCATCTCGATGAGGCGGGCCTGCCGGTTCCGACAGACTGGACCTGGGATGACTATGCCGAGTATGCCCTGAAGCTGACCCAAGGGGAAGGAGCGACCAAGCGTTATGGCACCTACTTCCACGGTCCGCAGGGCGGCGGATGGATGGAGTTCCTGAAGCTGAAGATGGCGAACCAGCCGCAGGACGCCGATTTCCTCAAAGCCGACGGCTCTTCCAATCTGGACAATCCGACCTTTCGGGAGACACTGGAACTGAGATTGAAGATGGAGCAAGAGGATCAATCCTCGGTTCCGTATACGGATATCATCTCGCAGAAGCTGAACTACCGCACCCAGTTCTTCAACCAGTCGGCGAGCATGATTACGATTGGAAGCTGGATGAATACCGAGATCGGCGGAACCGACAAAGTGCCGCTAGAATTTAATGTAGCCGTTGCCCCTTACCCGAAAAATAATGCAGCGGATCCGATCGGCCTCACCTCGGTATCCACCGATTATTTGGCGGTAGCCGCGAAGTCGAAGCATAAGGAAGAAGCTTATAAATTCGTCCGCTGGTATACCACGGAAGGACAGATCGTGCAGGGCAAGAACATTCCTTCCTGGCAGCAAGTGAAGAACGATCAGGTGGAAGAGATTATCGATACGATTCTGTCGGGCACCAAGAGCCCTGAGAAGGTCGACAAACCATCCTTGGTGGATACGTTGGTTGTATCAAAGGCTTCGGCTATCGTTCCTCCATCGTCTTATCAGGCCGAGGTATACGAAGCGGTGAATGAGGAATACGAGAAGCTGATTCTCGGTAATCAAGATATCGATGCCACGATCCAGAGCGTGCAGGAACGGGTGAACAAAATTATCGATTCGAACAAAAAATGATCTGGTATAATAATGAAAAAGTCAGGGGCGAGCTTTCGCCCCTTTTGTCGTAAGGAAAGGCAATCTTAAAGATTTGGACGTTATTTGCCCGAGGTGAACCCTATGCTTGAACGCCTGCAACGATTCGTGTCCGGATCGATCCGCCATAAGCTAGTCGCAGCTTCGATTGTGTGCATTGTCGTACCGGCGATTGTTAGCCTGATTCTGTACAATTCGTTGACGAAGGAAGCGCTGAAGCAGCAGGCCGTCTCCAATGCCGAAGATGCACTGCAACTCGTTCGCGGTTCGGTCACGAATCTGCTCTTGAGCAAGCTGAATATCGCGAACTACATTCAAGTGAATTCGACACTGAACTCGTATTTCAAACAAGTGGCCTCCGGCAATGAGGATGAGGACCCATATCGCCGGTTTATCGAATCCCATCGGGTGCTTGAGCTGCTGGACAGCTTGACCGTGGTCGGCGAGCATAGTTATGTGACGGTATTGCTTACGAACGGGTCCTATTACATGAACTATTCCGTAAGCGATTACAATCCATTGGAATACCGGGAACAATCTTGGTTCGCGGGCATTCGTGAGTTGAGGGGATTGGAATCGTTGTGGACGGGACCGGAAGAGACCGTATTCCGCTCCGATCGGATCGATCGTCCGTATCAATTGTCGGTCGTACGCACATTGCGGCTTCCGGATTCGGAGATCTACGGTTACGTCATCGTCACCTTTACGGAAGATCAGATCAGCGGCATATTCAACTCGCTCTCCGACGGCAGTGATGTGCTGATGCTCGATGAACAAGGGACGATTGTGTCAAGCAGTCATCCGGAGGATATCGGCAGTACGTTCGACTATATGAACGACGGAAGTTCCGAACCGTATTCGATTGTGCCGATGAACGGAGAGAAGTATCTGATGGTACAGCAGGACATCCCGTCGGCTGGATGGCGATTGGTGCTGATGCAGCCGTACAAGGATGCGATCGTGAATATCAACGCTATTTTTACGCGGGTGTTTATGTTTCAGATGTGCTTCTTCCTGATCTTCATGCTGCTGTTGATCAGCCTGGTGCGCACGTTCACAAGACCGCTCGTCCGTCTCGGTAAGGTTGTAACGGCAGTTCAACGCGGGAATCTGGAGGTTCGCTCGAACATAAACGGCAATGACGAGATCGGCCGGTTAGGCCACTTATTCGATGATATGCTGGAGCGGTTCAAGCGGATGATCGCCGAAATATCCGACAATCAGAACCGCAAACGTACCGCGGAGCTGAAAATGCTGCAGGCGCAGATCCATCCGCACTTTCTATTCAATGTGCTGAATTCCATTCGGATGAAGGTCATGAAACGCGGGGACCGCGACAGCGCTCAAATGATCGGCTCTCTATCGATGCTGCTGCGCATGACCATCAGCCGGGAAGAAGATGAGATCGATCTGCACGAGGAGATTGAGCTGATCTCGCATTATGTGGCACTGATGAATCTGCGGCAGAAGGAGGAGATTCGGCTCATCTTGAATATTGCACCGGAGGCCATGCTATTCAAGGTTCCGCGGTTGTTTCTGCAGCCGATCGTTGAGAATGCCCTTATCCATGGATTGCACAGGCAGGCGGGGACGGTTGAGATCACGGCAGAGATGCAGCCATCAGGGATTAGGCTTAGCGTCCAGGATGACGGGGTTGGCATGGACGACAAGGTATTGGAGTCCATCACCCGGAAGCTGGAGAACCTGCCTTCGGTGATAGCGAAGGATGAGGCGATGGGCGGCAGCTTCTCCCGCATTGGGCTGCAGAATGTGATGGAGCGCATGCGGATGGTGTTCGGGGAGCGGTATCAGTGCAAGGTTTATAGTAAGCCCGGTCAAGGAACGGTGGTCGAAATGCTCATACCTGAGAGAGGGAAGGTCGATGCCGATGTATAACGTAATGCTGGTGGACGATGATTACCCGGTTATCGAATTGTTATCCGAGCACATTGCTTGGAGCGAGCTGGGACTGAATCTGATGGGCAGTTATGAGAATGGCTGGAGTGCATGGGAGCATGCCCGGCTGGCACCGCCGGATATTCTGATTACGGACATTGGCATGCCGAGGATGAACGGGCTGGAGCTGTCGGCTCGCATTAAAGAGGTGAAGGCGGATGTGAGAATCGCGATCCTCTCTTGCCATAACGAGTTTCAATATGCTCAGCAAGCCATGCGACTTAACGTGCAAGATTATCTGCTCAAGGATGCGCTGGACCCGCAGGAACTAGCCGAGCTGCTGTTGCGTTTCAAACGATCCATCGATGAGGAGACCCAGCAGGGCTGGGAGCGTTCGCGACTGACCCATCTGGTGGATGAAACGCGGGAGCTGCGCAAGGAGCAGCGTCTGAAGAACTTTATACATCAGCCCTTGTTATCGTCGGAGCAATGGCAGCGGGAATGGCTGGAATATGGGGTGCTGGCTCAGGATAACCACTGCCTGCCCGTGATCGGTTACGTGGAGGACTTTCGAATCATTAAACAGCGATTTGCTTCGGACCAGACCCTGCATTTCGCTATCGGCAATGTGCTGCGCGAGGTGCTGCACGAGTTAAAGCCGGAAGCGGTGCATATCGGTTATGACGTGAAGACGTCACTGCTATTGTTCACGTGTAAGCCGGGTTTGAAGTTTAATATATACGCCGAGGTGTCAGCCGGTCTTCAGCGTATACAGTCCGTCCTTGAACGAGTACTCAAGGTACGCATGTCGTTTGTGATCGGTCATCCGTGCGATGATCCAAGCTCGCTCAAGGCGGTGCTGAATCAACTGCTTGGCAACGAAGAACAGCGGTTCTATCTCGAGCCGGGCCAAGCCGTGAAAGCAGCCTTTCGAGATGAAGAAGGGCAGGGACATGGCGATCTGTTTGCCTACTATGATCAAGCCAGTTCGGAGCTGCGGGACGCATTGCTCGGCGAAGAAGCGTGCCATGCTACACATCAAGCGATTGAGCGATGGATCTCGTTCATCCGCAGCAACGGATATGCGCCGGAAACGGTAAAGGATTGGCTGCTTAAGCTACTGCTCGATCTGAAGCTGAAGCTCCAGTTATTGCAATCGTTGTCGCCATCTTATACGGCCGATACCCTGCATAAGGAAATGGTCGGGATGGATTCCTTGAACGAACTGCGCACTTGGTTGATCATCCATATGGATGCGATGGCCCAGCGCTTGAGCAGCGGGTTCGCAGGCAGTCGCAGAGCGGAGGTCGCCGAGGCATGCAAATACGTATCGCTCCGGCTGCATCAGCGGATCACGCTGGATGAGGTCGCCGGATTCCTTCATCTGAATTCCAGTTATTTCAGCCGGATGTTCAAGAAGGAGACGGGGGTTACTTTTATTGAGTATGTGACGCGGATGAAGATGGAACGGGCCAAGGAGCAGCTTCGTCAAACCGGACGGACCGTGGCCGAGATCTGTGAGGGTCTTGCATATGACAACGTAAGTTATTTCATTAAGACGTTCAAGGCCAACTCAGGTGCAACGCCAAGCGAGTTCAGGGAGAGATCTTGAAGGATGAGAGGGGAGGTAAGAGATGATGCACGGCTGGGAACTTAAGCTGGATTCTCTCATGAATCGGATAGTTCCGGCGGACGCCTCTTTGTATTATCCGAATGGGGACGGATGCTCATTCTGGGAAGAAGTACGGCATAACGCCAGCTACGAAGCAGATGGGGTACAGCTCCGAGAGGAGGGGAAGCGACTCCTGAACCAACCGATGCCGCTGCTTACTTATGATTTGTTCACCGTGTATGCACGGCAGGGAACGAGACTGGAGTATGAGCGTGTCTATTTCGAGCGCAGGCGACGATTGAATACGTTCACCTTGCTAACGCTGCTGGAGCCTGATGCGGGTACGTATCGTCAGGCGCGAGACGAGATGCTGTGGGCGATATGCGACGAATTCACATGGTGCCTGCCAGCGCATCTAGGCACGGAATCTGCGGCAGAGATAAGGGAGACCATCGACTTATTCAGCGCGGAGACGGGCTTCGCGCTAAGCGAAATCCGGGTGCTGCTCGGAGGGGATTTGCCGCCCTTGCTCGTGTCGCGCATCCACGATGAAGTGTCGCGGAGGTTATTTGATCCTTACCTGCGGCATACGTTCGGCTGGGAGACGGCCACTCATAATTGGTCGGCGGTATGCGCGGGCTCGATCGGCGCTGCGGCACTGCTTCTGCTTGACGACCGTGATCGGCTGAAGGAGATTCTGCTTAAATCGCAGCAGAGCATGGACTATTACCTACAAGGCTTCGGCAGCGACGGGGCTTGCCTGGAAGGGCTCGGGTATTGGAATTACGGGTTCGGATATTTTGTGTATTACGCCGATCTGCTTAAACAGCGTAGTAACGGGGAGATCGACTGGTTCGGGAAAGAGAAGGTGGGCAGGATCGCGGCGTTTCAGCAAAGCTGTTACCTTGGCGGGAAGCATGTGGCGAATTTCTCCGATTCTTCGCCGGAGGGGAGTTTACATATTGGTCTATCGCACCGATTGGCCGCACGTTATGAGGACATCGACGTGCCGCTGGAGCATCTTCGAGCCCCGTATGTTGAAGATCACTGCAGCCGCTGGGCACCTGCCTTACGCAATTGGATATGGCGAGACCCCGGGCAGCAAGGCCAGGATTGGGCAGAGGCAGACTATTATTTGCCCGATGCGCAGTGGATGATCTCCAGAGTACAGCATGAGGGCGAAGGTTATGCCTTCGCAGCCAAGGGTGGTCATAATGCCGAGCCGCACAACCATAATGATCTGGGGCATTTCATTCTGTATGGAGCCGGCGCGATCTGGTGCGCAGACCTTGGCTGCGGCGAGTATACGGTGGATTATTTTGGAGAGGGGAGATACGGCTACGACTGCAACGGTTCGCAAGGGCATTCGGTTCCGATCATTGACGGACATTACCAGGAAGCGGGCGGAAGCAGTCGCGCGGTCGTGCTGGACGCTGTGACCGGGGAGAAGCAGGTCATGTTGAAGCTGGATCTGACTTCGGCTTACCGTGTACCGCTGCTTCGCAAGTATACGAGAGAGTTCCAGTGGAATAAACAAGGTGCAAGGCCAGAACTGCGAATTCAGGATCGCTTCGAGTTCAGGGAGACCCCGGGCTGCTTGACGGAGCGAATTGTTACTAGATGGAGACCGGAGCGGTGCTTGGTTGACGGCGTGAATCTCGTTAAACTTGGCGGCGGGCTTGTCATTCATTATGACGGTGCACAAGTGGACGCGGATATCCAAGAGCATTGGTTCCGTGATCATCACGGCGCTAATGCCGCTTGGTACTCGGTCGATCTTCATATGAAGCAGCCGGGCATGGACGTCAGTATGGATATGCGATTTGAATATGCGTCATTGAAGGGAGTAGAGGAGAAATGAAGACAGCGGTGGCATTGGATTGGTTGACGGAAGCGTGGGTAAAGTCGCTTCAGAAAACACAGCGGAATGTACGACGCATCGGGGATGGGTTCCCGCATGCGAGCCAGAACGGGCGCTATCAATTGGAGGCACCGCACTGGTGGACGGCTGGCTTCTGGCCGGGCCTGCTATGGCTGCTCTATAACGACAGCGGTGAGCCGGAACTAAGAGAGGCCGCCGAGCGCTGTGAACTTAAGCTGGATGAGGTACTGAACGATTATGTGAGACTGGACCATGATCTTGGTTTCATGTGGACCCTTACGAGCATCGCTGCCTATAAGCTAACCGGAAATGAAGCGTCTAAGGTGCGTGCTCTTAAGGCAGCGAACTACCTGGCCGCGCGCTTCAATATCAAGGGTCAATACATTCGGGCGTGGAACCCCTGGTCTGAGAGGGAGGACAATGCAGGTCTGGCCATTATCGACTGCGCCATGAATATGCCGCTTTTGTTCCTCGCTTCCGAGATTAGCGGCGATCCGCGGTATCGGCATATAGCGGAAGCCCATATGGACACGGTAGTCAGAGACTTCGTCCGCGCGGACGGCTCGGTCTATCATATCGTGCGATATGATCCGAATACCGGTGAGCGCTTGGAAGGGATTGGGGGACAGGGCTTTGCACCGGAATCGGCCTGGTCCAGAGGAACGGCGTGGGCGATTTACGGCCTGACACTGGCCTATCATCACACGGGCAAGCCGATGTACCTGGACACGGCCAAGACGGTCGCCCATTTCTTCCTGGCGAATCTGCCGGACGATCATGTTCCGCTCTGGGATTTCCGGGCACCGGATGAGGCGCGGACCTACCGTGATTCCTCGGCAGGCGCTTGCGCCGCCAGCGGCTTGCTGCTGCTGGCTGACAAGGTGGATGCTGGGGAAGGCGCGTTGTATCGCCAATCCGCGCTGCGGATGCTGGAGTCGCTGTACCGCAATTATGGAGCCTGGGACAACGATGAAGAGGAGGGGCTGATTCTGCATGGCACCAGCCATTATCCGGAAGGGCAGAACATCGACGTGCCGCTAATCTACGGCGACTTTTTCTTTGTGGAAGGCTTGGCACGGCTGAGTGAGAAGGGGCCTTTCTACTGGGAATAGGATCGAACTTGTCTATCAAGGAAGGAGTCTAGGTATGGACCAGCATAAGATTCAGCGGCATCCTCTCGGTACGATGTATCATCCGGTCGCTTTTAATCCACTGCGGAGCAGGAAGGACGTGCAAGTAGCGCTCGGAGAATTGCTTCTGCCTTTGCAGCCTTATTACAGCAAGGGCCGGGCCCGCTTGTCCATCGGCCAGGCGAGTGCGGCTTACTCCGCGGATATCGCGGAAATGGAGGGCTTCTCCCGCGTGTTATGGGGGCTCGTACCCGCTGTAGCCGGCGGGGAGTTCGAGCAGCAGTGGGAGTTATGCTGGATGGAATTCGGGCGGGTACCGATCCGGATCACGAAGAGTATTGGGGCGCAGTGTCGGATTATGACCAGCGGCTCGTGGAGATGGCTGTATTCGGTCTGGCGCTGGCCTTGGTGCCGGATCGGATTTGGGGTCCGCTTAGTAAGCAGGAGCGTTCCAATCTGTATGCATGGCTGAACCAGATCAATCAGCATCCTTGTTACGATTGCAATTGGCTGTTCTTCCAGGTGCTTGTCAATGTCGGGTTTCATCAAGCAGGCTTGCCTTACGATGCGGAGCAGATGGAGCGGAATCTGGAACGCATCGACGACTTCTATCTGGCCGACGGCTGGTACAGCGATGGTCCAGGCGGCCATTGCGATTATTATGGTCCATTCGGCATCCATTATTACAGCCTTCTCTATGCGAAGCTGATGGGGGATGAAGATCCGATACGGGCGGAGCGCTATATGCTGCGGTCGGCTGCTTTTGCCAAGGACTTTATCCATTGGCATGCCCCTGATGGGGCAGCCATTCCTTATGGTCGCAGCCTGACTTACCGTTTCGCACAGTCAGCCTTCTGGTCGGCGGCGGCTTTCGCTGGGCTGGATGCGTATTCGCCAGGGATCATGAAGGGACTTGTGCTTCGGAATCTTAGATGGTGGCTTCAGCAGCCGATGTTGGATCGGGAAGGGATATTGACGGTTGGGTATGCGTATCCGAATCAGATCATGTCGGAGAATTACAATTCTCCCGGCTCTTCGTATTGGGCGTTGAAGACTTTTCTAATATTGGCCCTGCCGGAGGAGCATCCTTTCTGGATGCAGCCGGAAGGGGAGCTGCCCGCATTGGAGCGCATTTCGGTACAGAAGCCTGCTCATCTCGTCGTATGCCGTCAATTGGAAACCGGGCATGCCGCTGCCTTTAATACAGGTCATCCTACGACGAATGAACATACGCATACGTCGGCGAAATATGAGAAATTCGTCTACTCCAGTGCGTTCGCCTTCAGTGTTCCAAGAGCCGAATGGGGGCTCGCTCAAGGAGCCTATGATTCGATGCTTGCCTTAAGTGAAGGCGATCAGCTCTTTCGAGCCAAACGGCGTGCGGAGGAGTCATGGATTCAAGATCATGTGCTCTATGCCAGATGGAGACCATGGGCGGATGTCGAGGTGTCCACGTGGATCGTAGCGGGACTACCTTGGCATATCCGCATTCATCGACTCCGCACGGCGAGGGTGCTGGATGCTGCCGAGGGAGGTTTTGCCGTTGGAATCGGCGATGATGGTTGTAAGGTAACGACGAATGGGACGGAGGCTTCCGCCGCCACCGTTTGGGGAACGAGCGCGGTGCGCAGCCTTCTCGGTTATGATGACGCGGAGGTCATCCATGCGCAAGCGAATACCAACCTGCTGCATCCTCGAACGGTCATTCCGACCCTAAGGGTCAAGCTGGCGCCAGGAACACATTGGATCATATCGGCTGTATATGGAGAACCGGCAGGCTGCGATTTTGAAGACTCTTCCGTTGTCGGGTATGGCAGTCCCGCGCTCGATGAGCTTGGTGTCAGTATTGACGAGAATAAGGTGGAGATCTTGACCGTTTCGGGGAAAACGATGGAGCTTATTATGGAATAGACGCAGCGTGTCATACAATCAGGGTTGGGGTGTTTCCCCAGCCCTGATTTTTATATAGATTAGCCCTGTGCCATGCTACCTCGCATGATTGCAGAGGGACCGCGAGATGCAAGAAACCGACTAGGCTTAATGCGCTGTGTGTGAAAACAGTCAGAAAAGGGCGAGATATTTTCAAAAAAAATGATACAATGAAAGAAGAGATATATAGTCAGCAGGATGAATGAACGCATACCTGGCAGCGAAGTGGAGTGTGATCGGGAGAATGGAAGAGACGCATACAACGAAACAAGCAGTTAGCATGGAGGACATCGTACGTGCACACCACGTGCTGCGCGAAGTCATTGTGCGGACACCGCTGCAGCGAGATGCTGTATTATCGGCCAAATATGATTGCGACGTTTATCTAAAGCGCGAAGATTTGCAAGTGGTCCGCTCCTTCAAGATTCGGGGAGCCTACAATATGATTCGCAATCTGTCCGAGGAAGAGCGCAATAAGGGCATTGTGTGCGCAAGTGCCGGGAACCACGCGCAAGGCGTGGCTTTCTCCTGCAATGCACTTAATATTCAGGGGAAAATCTATATGCCGAGCACGACCCCGAACCAGAAGGTGAAGCAGGTCAAGCGCTTCGGCGGCGGCAGCGTTGAGGTTATCCTTACAGGCGATACGTTCGATGATGCTTACGACGAGGCGATTAAGGCATGCGAGGAGTACGGCATGGCCTTTATTCATCCGTTCGACCAGGCGAAGATCATCGCCGGTAACGGAACGATTGGCATGGAGGTTATGGAGGAACTGGATGCGCCAGCCGATTATATGTTTGTCACGATCGGCGGCGGCGGGCTCGCAGCAGGCGTGGCGACGTACGTGAAGACGGTTAGTCCGGCTACGCAAGTGATCGGGGTCGAACCGCTTGGGGCGGCATCGATGATCCAGTCGAAGAACCAGGGCGAAGTCGTGACCATGAACGAAATCGACAAGTTTGTCGACGGGGCCGCGGTAAAACGAGTGGGCCAGCTCACCTATGAGATATGCAATGAATTGGTCGACGATATCGTCACGGTACCGGAAGGCAAAGCGTGCACAACGATTCTGGAGCTGTACAACGAGAATGCGATTGTCGTGGAGCCGGCCGGGTCGCTGCCTGTGGCAGCGCTTGATATGAATCGTGACCTGATCCGCGGGAAGACGGTGGTCTGCATCATCAGCGGCGGCAATAACGATATTGACCGGATGCAGGAGATCAAGGAGCGTTCCTTGATCTATGAAGGATTGAAGCATTATTTCATGATCAACTTTCCGCAGCGTGCGGGGGCGCTGCGGGAATTCCTCGCAGAAGTGCTGGGGCCGGATGATGATATCGCCCGGTTCGAATATACCAAGAAGCATAACAAGGAAGACGGGCCGGCGCTGGTTGGCATCGAGCTCCTCAGACCGGAGGATTATGGACCGTTGGTGGAGCGGATGCAGCGTAAGGGTTTGGATTATACCGAGCTGAACAAGAATATGAATCTGTTCAATCTGCTGATTTAACAAGAATGGCGTGCACAGGGTAGAGTCCCGATGCACGCCATTTTTACGTGGAATAAGCTATGGGTTGGATCAGATCATACGTCGAGCGGCACGGCCTTGGACCGATGTTGCTGGACTTCCTCTGTTAAGCGGTCTTGGTTAGCTTTGAGCACATCAGACCATTCTTTCAATTTGCTCAGGAAAGCGTGGTCGGCAACATCCTTGCCCGCTAACGCCTTGTCCAGCGCCTGACGCGCCTTCGGGTCGAGTTGATTGTTCTCATACATAAACAGCGGCGTGTTATTGTAGCCATAGAACAGGCTTAATTCGGTGAAGCGAAGCATGCGCTCTACGTCCGCCACGCGGTTGGATTTAGGATAGGATTGCAGAAAATTCTCCTGGGCTACGCCACGCTGAATCACTTCGGACCAAGAAATCACCAGGGCGCCATCGTTAACGGCGACTTTCTCGGATTCAACGACCATGATGTCGATATAGGCTCGGATATCTTGATTGATGTAAGGCTTGTAGATCTCCAGGCTCTTATAGTCGACAATGGGGAACACAACCCCTTCGGTTGTATGCAGCTTGTAGCCGCCATCTCGTAGATTGATCAGCATCTGTTTCAGGGCGTCATTCTTTATTTTGTTAATTGTGGTTTGAATCGATTCACCGTACTTGTACAGCTTCATCAGTTCGTCCTGAATGCCAATCTTATAGATCGCATCCGTTTTGGCTGAGAGTGCCTTATCGATGGCGTTCTCCAGCTTCAAGACCAGCATGGTTGCCTGATACGGCGTGACACTGCGGATATGCTTGGTAATATACGCTTTGGCATAGGCGACGTCTTGTTCTTTCAATAACTTCGTCGCTTTGTTGTAGACGGCATTGCCAAAGGCGGTTGCTTTGTTTGAAGATGCAGCCCCTTGCGTGGCTTCCGCTTCATTGACAGGTGCCGCGTCAGCAGCATTAATAGTAGATAGAATCCCAGCAGGAAGAGTGAGGGTAAGTGCGAGAATGGCGGCTGCCGCGGATTTGTTGGCTTTCATAATATTATTTCCTCCTTTTACCACACATTACCCTTATCCTATCATTTATTGCTGCCGGGCGAATGACGAGTTTGTATTATTTGCTCGAAAACAGGAATTTCGTCCCGGCGATTCCGACTAGAAAAATAACAAGGCTAACCCAAGGAGCTACCGTCAGCACTGGGAGCAGTCGTCCGAGGAACACGCCTACGATCAGAATGGCGACGGTAATGGCCACATAGATCCCCATATCACGCACATTGATTTTGCGCTGCTCGTTCTCGGGCTGAAACGTATCGTTCTTCATCCAGCGTAATAGGGCATGGATCAGGACGTACGAGCCGCCTGCAATCAGAACGAGCGTGGAGATGCGAATCTGTGTCATCCGTTCGACGGGGCCGCCCGCCCAGATCGTTATGAAGCCGACCAGCGCTTGCACGAAGAAGAACCATGTGAGTGCAATCCAGGGGATCATCAGGTGATGCTGCAAGCTGCTTAAGCCTTTCATTCTGGGCAGATGCTCTACGAGTTCCTGACAGTAGCTTTCGGGTCGTCGCCAAATACCTCCTGCGCCGTCTTGCCCTTGGCCTGCGCTTCGAGCAGATGTTCGGCCAACTCTAGCAGCAGCTCCTCACCCTTGGCTTCCTGAATGGCACTGCTACGAATATAGACAACCATATCCTGGTAGTAATCCAGATTGCTCGGTGTCATTTCATCTTGAAGCTTGTTGTTCTGTTTAATCATCTGTTTCGTATTCATTACGGTTATCCTCCGGATGTTAAGATGTGATCGACGCTCTCTTTCAGTGTTCCCCAATGTCGTTTGAATTGCAGCAGAACGTCCCGGCCTTTATCGGTCAGCTGATAGTATTTGCGCGGCGGGCCCCCTGCGCCGGGAGCTGGCCGGATCGTGCCCGCGATCAGTTGTTCCTTCTGCATCCGCAGCAGCAATGGATAGATGCTGCCTTCGCTTACAAAGTGAAGCCCGCTGTCTTCCAGGAGCGTACTTAACTCATAACCGTATATTTCGCGGTCTTCCATGAGGGCGAGTATGCAGCCTTCGAGAATACCTTTTAGCATCTGACTCTGGGTCGTCATCGATGGGTATGCCTCCTAACTATATGGTAATACAAGGTAATTGGACGCACAGGTTCATGGGACGGAAACGATGTAGGGCATGCGATAGTTGTGCATCGACTGACTGATGTATCGAGTTAGAGCATAGTAGGCTAGGCACGAGTGAAAAGGATCGCTTGATTCGAAGTTTTGTTCATAAAAAGGATCAGATGGCCTGCTAGCTTGCAATGCAATATATCATACGACAGACCATCTTGCCATGCAAGTTAGTGTGATCAATGGCGTTAAGTTACGGTGAGTTCGCCGGTTATTTAATAGCCGCTGCAGGCTCAGTAACCCTCGTTGACAATCTATTTATACGGTGATAAGATTAATCCATATTAAACTTATCGGAATTATTAATATTAACATTGCGCATTTCGAGGAGGACTGGACATGGAGCGACAAATTACGATCCGTCATCAACAGGAGGAGCTGACAGCGACTATACATTACCCGCCGGAAGCGGGGGATCAAGGCAACGGCTGTCGCAGGGTCCCGCTCGTGATTATCTGCCACGGCTTCGTGGGGAGCCGGATTGGCGTGGACCGGTTATTCGTGAAGGCGGCGCGTGCCTTTGCAGAGGATGGCAACATGGTCATTCGCTTTGATTATATCGGCTGTGGCGAGAGTTCCGGCAACTATGGCAGCGAAGGCTTGGAGTCCATGATTGCCCAGACGCGGACGGTGCTGGAGTATGGACTCAGCTGTGCTGACGTCGATTCGAAGCGCATTACGCTGGTGGGACATAGCCTGGGCGGCGCGGTAGCTCTACAGACGGCGGTCCGCGATCGGCGCGTGAAACAGCTGGTTCTCTGGTCAGCGGTAGGCTATCCATTCAATGACATTGTCAAAATCACAGGAAGAGACGTGTATGATACTTCCGTCAATTCGGGTTCGGCCGACTATCTCGGTTATGAATTCACGCCCGTATTCTTCGATTCCTTGGCGCAGGGACAGCCGTTCCAGGAGGCGATCAAGTTCTCGGGCAACGTACTCGTGGTGCACGGCACCTCGGATGAGGTCATTCCAGTCGACTATGCATTCCTGTTCCAGAAGGTGTTCTGGATGCGTCCGGAAGGCCGCTGCGATAAGGAGATTATTTTTCAGGCAGATCATACGTATTCCGCCGGACCGCAGCGCGAGTTGCTGCTGGAGCGCACTCGGAATTGGCTGGGTGAGCAAGTGCAGATCGAGCAGGAGTGGCAGCATTGGATGATCTAGTAAGTTACTTGGCATCTTGGGCGGTTTAACGTTACAATAGAGATGTCCCTTGATATTGAAGCTGGAGGTGGCATCAATGACGTTACCCGCTCTATTCATTGCCCATGGTTCGCCGATGATGGCCATGGAGGAGAACGAGTACACCCGTTTCCTGACCGACCTGGGACGGGAGTTGCCGGTTCCTAAGGCCATCGCCGTATTCTCCGCGCACTGGGATGAGCCGAATCAGCGGCTAACCGGCGATGAGAAGCATGAGACGATGCACGATTTTTATGGTTTCCCAGAGGAGATGTACCGAATTAAGTATCCTGCACCGGGCAGTTCAGCGCTTGCTGAAGACATAGCCCGCAGGTTCGAGGCGGGGAATCTGCAAGCCCAGGCGGTACATGGCCGTGGACTCGATCATGGCGTATGGGTGATCTTGCAGATGATGTATCCGAATGCGGATATTCCGGTAGTGGCACTATCTGTCGATTCCAAGCGTTCACCCAAAGAGCAGTACGCGATTGGCGTGATGCTAGCGGAGCTGCGTGAGGAAGGTATACTGATCATCGGCAGCGGCGGTTTGGTGCACAACCTGCGCATGGTCCACCAGAGCGAGGAGCCGGATGCTTGGGCTGTGGCGTTCGATGAGTGGATCGGGGCTCAACTGGCCGATTGGAATCTGCCTGAGCTGTTTGCCTACGACAAGAAAGCACCCCACGCCCGTGAAGCCGTGCCATCTTACGGAACGGAGCATTTCGCGCCATTGTTCTATGCGATGGGGGCGGCGGATAACGGCCGTCAGGCGCAGCGATTATTTCAAGCTTATCAATACGGCAGTCTGAGTCTGAACTGCTGGTCATTTAAATAAAAGGAGAAGCCGGGCTTGGTCGTCAAGCCCGGCTTATTTATTGTGGTAGCGCAATCGCGCCGCCGGAACGTAGCAAGTCCCCGAGAGGGACTTGTGGTAGCGCAAAAGCGCCGCTGGAGTGCAGCAAGTCCCCGAGAGGGACTTGTGCA
>NZ_BAZR01000043.1 GCF_001315105.1 Paenibacillus sp. JCM 10914
CTGCGCTGGCGGCCGGCGTTGAGATGATCTACGCCGACTTCGAGTTCATCAAGCAGTTCCCGGCAGCGGTGGAAGCCGTACGTGCAGCCGGCAAGCAGATAGCCCTGGCTACGCCGCGCATTCATATGCCGGGCGAGAACGGCTATCACAATAATATCCTGCGCCTGAAGCCGGACGCCGTCTTAGTGCGCAACACCGGCGCGCTGTACTTCTACCTGCGCCACCGGATGGAGAACCCGGATGCTGCGCATCCGCGGCTGATCGGCGACTTCTCCCTGAACATCGCCAACCACAAAGCGGTTGACTTGTTCACCGAAGTCGGCTGTGACATCGTCACGCCTTCGTATGACCTGAACATTCAGCAGATGGTCGATCTGCTCGGGAAGGCCGACACGTCCAAGATGGAGGTCGTGATTCATCAGCATCTGCCGATGTTCCATACCGAGCACTGCGTGTACTGCACGTTCCTGAGTGAAGGAACGGACTTCACGAACTGCGGTCGCCCGTGCGAGGAGAGCCGCGTGTCCCTGCAAGACCGGATCGGCATGTCGCATCCGGTGCGCGTAGACGAGGGCTGCCGCAATACGGTCTACAATGCGATCGAACAGTCCGGCGCTGAATATTTGGCGAACTTCATGGAGCTGGGCGTGTCCAGCTATCGCGTCGAGTTCCTGGAAGAAACGCCGGAGCAGGTGCATGAGGTCATTGATCTCTACAACCGTGCACTGCGTGGGGAGATCAGCGGCACGCAAGTGTGGAAGAAACTGAAAGCAACGAACCAGCTGGGCGTCACGCGCGGGCAGTTGGTGAAATAGATCGAAGTAAAGGAACAAGCCAGTCCGTGTGAACTGGCTTGTTTTTTGTTATCTTAATATAAATGTCTGACGTTTGTGAAACTTTCTCCTAAATGCTGTCATTTGTATGGTACTATGATGACATTGATGTGTGTTAGACGTCATTAAATCGTACTGAAAGAGGTGACAGGGACACGATGAACATTCGCAAAGCGATTATTCCCGCAGCGGGACTTGGCACCCGGTTTCTACCCGCAACGAAGGCGATGCCGAAGGAAATGCTTCCTATAGTCGACAAGCCGACGATCCAGTACATCATTGAAGAAGCCGTAGCTTCCGGCATTGAGGATATCATTATCGTCACAGGGAAAGGCAAGCGCGCGATCGAGGATCACTTTGATTCTTCATTTGAACTGGAGCATAATTTGGCGGAGAAAGGGAAGTGGGGACTGCTTGAGGAGGTCCGTAAACCTTCCAACATGGCGGATATCCATTATATTCGGCAGAAGGAGCCCAAGGGGTTGGGGCATGCGATATGGTGTGCCCGCAAGTTTATCGGTAACGAGCCGTTTGCGGTGCTGCTCGGCGATGATATTGTGGAGTCGGAAGTGCCTTGCTTGAAGCAGATGATGCAAGTGTATGATGTGCATCGGTCTGCCATCGTGGGCGTGCAGCCTGTTCCTTGGGATCAGGTGAACCGTTACGGCATTGTGGACGGACAGCGCAAATCTGAGCGGTTATATGAGACTTCGAGATTGGTAGAGAAGCCCTCGCGCGAAGAGGCACCTTCTAATCTGGCGATTATGGGCCGATATATTTTGCCGTCTGAGATTTTTGATCTATTGGAGGAGCAAGAGGCTGGTATGCATGGCGAGATTCAGTTAACGGATGCCCTTTCCACTTTGGCACGTCGTCATCCTATTCATGCGTTTCATTTTGAAGGCAGCCGTCACGATGTGGGGGAGAAACTCGGTTTTATCGAGACGAGCATTCATTATGCACTACAGCGCGAGGATTTGCGTGAGGATCTACTGGCGTACTTGAATGGAATATTGACGAAGGTAAAGTAAGTCTATAGAAGGAAAACGGACCGTTTAAGTAGATAAACTACTTAAACGGTCCGTTTTTCACTAGAATTGCAGGGCAGCAAGCTGTTGAACACTCTGCTCAGCGCTAGGATCCACTTGTTTTAGTTTCTCCATCAGGGCATCATCATTCTGGCCTTGTTTGCTCAGTGCAGCCAGATACCATCGTGTAATTTCCTGTTGATTTGCTTGTTCCAGATCATCCTGTATGCCAATTCTTAAAGTATAGGAAGCTTGTTCGGGTTGATCCATCATGAAGTACATTTTTCCTGCATTTAAGATCATATCTGAGCTATTCTCAAAGGCACGACCCTGCAGTTGCCCTTCTGGCAATGTGGAAATATGTTGGATTCCTGTTTGGACCTGGGAGAAGGCTTTTGTCGCATGTGTGAAGTAGTTGTTCTTTGCGGCGATATCACCTGTACCCAAAGCTTTGGAGCCAAGGTCATAACCTTTATTAATGATCTGTTCATACCATTCAATGTCCCATTTGAATTTGTAGGCGTTGTTTAATAGAAGATCGTAGGCCTGTTCAGGTAGCTGCTTTACCTCGTACCCTTCAATAAGCCGTCCGAGTATAGCTTTATTATAGGGTTCTTTATCTAGTGTATGATTTAACAGATCAATCGAGGCATTAATGAAACCTTCATCTTGATTCTGAGAATACACTGTTTGGTATAGTGAAGTTAATAATAGAACCGAGTCCGGATGGCTTGGGCGAATGCTAAGGTCTTTGTCCAATGGTTTTTTGATCTCCTCAAAGGAGGTACTTACTTGAACGACTCGGCGTGCTTCCATACCCGCATCGGCGGCTTGCACATAACGAATCGAGGTGATCAGTACCACAATTGCACAGAGTCCGACCACAGTACTGTATACACCACTAGCGGTTGAATCCTTCAAGTTCCATCTGATGACAGGTTTGCTCTCCATGACAGCGGCCATCCCGCCTAGTCCAAGGAATACAAGAATGCCCATAAAGACATAACTCATATTAAAGTCCAGGATACTATGAATGAGTATAGAAAGAACGATAATCAGGTACAAAAAGTGGCTGTTACGGGCAGCCTCATTATCCTTGATATATCCACGAATATACTTATAGAAGATATAAAGGATAAACGAAATGAAAATGATGAATCCGACAATACCAACTTCAATTAAATATTGCAAGAAGAAGTTATGGGCCTGGCGGCTGGTATAGGGGTTGTTCTGGTATTGTTCATAGAGGGAAGTCCACGCGCCGCCCCCAGCACCGATAATTGGATAATCAGCGAGTACCTTCATGGCATCCTTATAGAACGTAAAACGTTCGAGAACACTGTGCTGATTGAAGTTAATGTTTTCAAGTCGGACGCTGATGTTCTGCGGCAGAATATTCTTCAGGCCAGTCCCAATGAACAGGAAGATGAAGAGGCCGCCGATGACAACGGAACCGATTGGAATCCAGAGGCTGGATGCTTTTTTAATTGACCACGAATCTAGTGCTCGCTCAAGCTTAGGAGCAACCAAGCTCTGAATGATCCATCCCAGTAGACCGATCAGTAGGGAAGCACCGATTAGAATTCCCCAGCCTTTAAGAGCAGTACCGCCGCTGAAGGTTTCATTTAGCTGCAATCCGAGCTCCGTAACCGATTTAGAGATGATCAAGGAAGTCACTCCAGCAACTCCACAGTAGACAATCCAGAGCAATTGTTTGGCGGGCTTTAGGAATAGCAATAGCAGCACAAACACTACGGGGAGAAGGACTAGTCCACCTCGAGACAATGTCAGGAGCAAGGATAAGATGATTGGTACTAACATAAAGCTATGGAATGCTTGGCCAAACCATTTGCGTGATGTCGTTACGAAGAACACAGCAGCGAATAGGAAAGCCATTAGGAAAGCAGCGTATGTATTGGCATATTGGAACACGGAGGTTAGACGCAGGCCATTGGAATCTATCATAACGGCATGCGTATATGTACCGTTCATAACGGTATTGGAGAACCATTTGGCAATGGCACCAGCCGTTTTGCCTTGTCCGAACCAGTGCAGTAAGCCGAATCCTATGATTATATAAGCAACTGCCATAATCGTATTTTGAATGATCCGATTTCCTAGTTTATCACGAAAGACATGCAATCCAATAATGAACATGATCGCATAGATACAATTAATAATAACCATGTTCATGGCAAGAACATGAGACGCTGCGCTGATGAGAGAGAGTATGTAGGTTAGTGGCAGAAGAAGTACCCCAACAGCTAGCCAATCTCGTTGTTCCTTAAGTTGAAAACTCTTGTAATACTGAACTATCCATAGAAATAATAAAAGACACGCTAATATAGCGGCCCAGAAGATCGGTTTCTCAAATTCTAGCATTTGTCCGTTAAATAAAGCTGTCTGGAAAGGTGTCCACGCTAGAAACAGGATAATCCCTAGGATTAACACCCAAAACAAAGCCGATCTTGATTTACCTTTCCTCGACTCAGCGGCTTTTTTACCGTATACTGGATTCGACAACATTTTTAGCTCCTTTTCTTGTAGATACGACAATATTCTAGCATAAAGTATGAATATATTCATTTCTAATCGTGTTAAAAAACTTAATTTAGAGAAACTGTTCATTTTATGAAAGGTGCGCTTAACAGAACATGAGAACGTATTTGTTAGAACTTATTAAACGAAAAGATTTATTGGTCTATTTAGTGAAATCAGGTTTAAAAGCAGAGCATAGAAATAGTTACCTTGGATATTTATGGTGGCTATTAGACCTTTACTCGGGGCGTTGGTTTATTATTTCCTAGTTGTAATTGTAATGGGAAGAGGAGGGAAATTACGGGTATATCTAGTGATTGGACAAGTAGCATGGAGATGGACAAATGCTTCAATAAACAATTCATCCAGATCAATAATTCAATATACTTCGATAATTCAACAAGTAAACCTTCCAAAAGCTATATTTCCTATGACCAGAGTTATATCACAATTGATTAACTTTGTATTTGGTTTAGTAGTGGTAGGTTCTTTTTTATTATTATTTTCTATTCCTCTCCATTGGGAAATTGTTTACTTGCCATTTGTTATAATTGTGCAGTTGTTCTTTTTGTTGGCGATTAGTTTGTTAGTAGCTTATATTTCTGTGTTTATTCGAGATATTGGAAATATATTGGGGCACATTTTAAGGATTTGGTTCTATGCTTCACCTGTTATTTGGGAGGGGAGTCGTCTTCCTGATCAATACTACTGGATAGAAGCGTTCAATCCAATGTCATATATCTTAAATGGTTATCGTGACGTCCTTATGTATGGAAATACACCGAATATTAAGATATTAATGATTATAGGAATAGTGTCTATGTGTATGATATCGGGATTAATCTACTACTATAATCGAAATGAACACAAAATAATAAAGGCATTATAAAGGAGTCTTAGTTCTATGGATACCCCAATTAATAAAGAGGAATATTCTAGCGACGAGATCGTCATATCATTAAGTAATATTGGTGTGTCATATAAATCGGATCAAAAACCGGATGATTATAAATCACAACTATATAATGTGCTTCTTCGTAAAGGCAAGCGGAACGGATATAAATCTAAAGTGTTTTGGCCAATAAGGAATATAGATTTAGTCGGCTATAGGGGAGAAATCCTAGGGATTATCGGCTCAAACGGATCTGGAAAAACTACCCTCTGTAAACTTATTGCGGGGGTTTTACAACCTGATGAAGGACAGATAAATGTTAATGGAAGAGTTTCAGCATTATTTTCATTGGCACTGGGTTTTAATAAAGAAATGACAGGAAGAGAAAACGTGTACTTAAATGGTACAATGCTGGGCATCAGTAAGAAGAAGATCAATTCATTTGTTGATGAAATTCACGAATTCTCCGGATTAAGCAGCTATTTTGATCAACCAATTAAAAATTATTCAAGTGGGATGAAAGCGAGATTAGGGTTTAGTGTCGCAGCTTTTTTAGAGCCAGAAATTCTGATCCTTGATGAAGCACTAAATACTGGTGACTTGGAGTTTAGTCAAAAAGCAGCCGAGAAAATGAAAGAATTGGTTGCTAAGGCGAAAATGGTAGTCATAGTGACTCATAGTCTTAAGTTTGCTCAAGCGAATTGTAGTAGATTGATCTGGGTTGATCAAGGCGCAGTTAGAGAGATAGGTGAGCCTCAGGAAATTATAAAATTATATGAAAATAATGTACAGCAAAAAAAAAGCAAGGCCCCCACTAGTAAGAAAGGACTAGATATTACTAAAATTGAAACGAAAAAGGGAGAAAAAATAGTTGTAAATTCTAAGAAAGTCGGTATTTCGTATCGAGTAAATCGTGAAGAAAAATGGGCACTGAAAAATGTGGACATGGAAATATACGAGGGTGAAGTTGTAGGAATAATAGGGCATAATGGTGCGGGCAAAAGCACTCTATGTAAATTGCTCACCAATATTTTAGTTCCTGATGAAGGGGAGTTAATCATTAACGGAAAGACAACGGCATTGCTAGGATATGGAACTGGCTTTAATGGTCAGTTGACGGGGAAGGATAACGTATATCTTAACGGCATGCTTCTTGGTATACCTAAGTTGAAAATCCAAGAGAACTTCTCTAATATTGTCAAATTCTCTGAGTTAGGGATAAAAATTGATGATCCAGTTAAACAGTATTCAAGTGGGATGAAATCTCGACTTGGATTTAGTGTTGCTGCGTTTCTGGAACCAGATATTTTTATAATAGACGAGGCCTTATCCGCGGGGGATTTGTCGTTCAATCAAAAAGCAAGTGAGAAGATTCAGGAGATGATTCGTATGGCTAAGGCTGTTATTGTGGTATCTCACAGTATGGGCTTTGTTGAGAAAGTTTGTACTCGAGCAGTATGGTTAAACCAAGGTCAGGTAATGAAGGATGGAGAACCAAGAGCTGTCATTAAAGATTACAGAGAATATGTTCAAAAGCTAAAAAAAGCATAGTAATGGAGACAGTTGAAATGTATAAAGAATGGAAGCGTAAGATTCAAAAAGGTTTACTAAATAGCAAACTAATACGTCGAGGCTTTGATTCGTTAATTTGGTTTGTAACCAAAAATCTATCCGATAAGCAAAAGCAGGCTATTAAAAAGAGGCTTCCCCTTAAAATGAAAGAGTTATTAAAAAGAGCAGTATCCGGAGAAAGATATAGTGGTCATGACCAAGTTAATCAGATTAAATATAAGATGTTAAATTTAGGATTTGAAGGACCAGCTTATGCAGAGCTCTATCGGTTGGCTACGAATGAAGATAATCACGCACACACTCGAAGAGAAGCAATGTGGGAGTTAGCTCTTTGGCATGCTGACCGACAAACTCGTGAAGATGCAAAAATTGGTTTAAAGCATATAGTGGAATATTTAGATAAAGAAAAGAACAAGACAAGAAAGCGTCAGGGTATTATTCTTCAAATTGAACTTTTAGATTTTCTGGGTGAAAAAGAACACGCTAAAATCGTTTTGAATAAAGAACTAGAAGTAGATAATCATCCTGATTTGCTATTAGCAGCAGCAAATCTTGAAACAACACTAGAGAAGAAACTGGGTTGGATAAATGCACTTATGAAACAAAGTGGGTTGGCTGAGATTCAAGTAAGTGGTGATAAGTCTAAGCCTGTTTATGATCAGTTAATAACATTGGTTAGTAGATCTAAAATAATGGACGTAAAAGATATCCCAAAGGTTTCAGTTATAATGCCGGTTTTTAATGCAGAACAAGTAGTGGAAACAGCACTGAAATCGGTCTTAGAGCAAACATGGAGAAATATAGAACTCATTATAATTGATGATTGTAGCACCGACAACACAATGAATATCATAAAACAATTTGCAAATAATGATAGTAGAATTATAGTTCTATCGACCGATGTAAACAGTGGTACTTATGTAGCGAGAAATATTGGATTAAAAATAGCAACGGGTGAGTTTGTAACATGCCATGATGCGGATGATTGGTCGCATGCTCAAAAGATTGAAATACAAGCGTTGCATCTTATTCGCAATAAAAAATTAGTAGGTAATTTGTCAGAGCAATGCAGAATGACCGAAGAGCTGTTATTTTATCGTAGAAAACAGCAGAGGTTTTATATATTTGGTAATATGTCATCATTGATGTTTAGGCGTGTTGAAGTACAAGAGTATTTAGGATACTGGGATAATGTCCGTTTTGGAGCAGATGGTGAATTTATTCGAAGAATACGAAAACAATTCGGAATTGACTCAGTTGTAAGTTTGAACCTAGGTCCATTATCTTTTCCAAGAGTGAGTTCTACTTCTTTAACGGAAAATGGTGCGTTCGGGTATTATGGGTTCTTCTTCGGTGCTCGTAAAGAGTACGTGGAAAGTTTCACTTTTCATCATAATCAAGCGGAGACATTGAAATATGATATGTTGCCGGAAGCAAGGCCATTTCCAATTCCAGAACCAATGAAACCTAGTAGAGGAGAAGTTAACAAGAGTAGACATTTCGATGTCATTATAGTATCAGATTTCCGTTTAGCAGGTGGTACAACTTCCTCCAATGAGGAAGAAATTAAAGCACAACGTTATGCAGGTCTTAAAACTGGGTTGATCCAATTATCGAGTTATAAAGCCAGTGGAGTTAAGGACATCAATCCTAAGATCAGGTCCCTAATCGATGGTGATGCTGTTCAAATCTTAGTTTATGGCGAAAGCGTAACATGCGATGTGTTGATTGTAAGGCATCCCCCTATATTGCAGGAGAAGCAAAAATATTTTCCCGAGGTAAAGGCAGATCGAGTATGTGTCATCGTGAATCAGACACCCAGAATAGATTATGGGGAAAATGGGCAAGAGGCATATGATATTGAACGCTGTCAGTTGCATCTGAAGCAATATTTTGGACAATGGGGTATGTGGTATCCTATTAGCCCTCAAGTAAGACGGATACTGTCAGACCATCATGAGGACGAGTTAACAGCAATAAACGTAGCAGATGAAGACTGGGTTAATATTATTAATATTGAAGAATGGAAGAGAGAGTTACATCGAAAGGGATCTAAAACACGTATTGGTCGGCATTCTCGTGATCAATATGTAAAATGGCCTTCGGATCCTAAACAACTACTTGAAATATATCCAGATTCAGAACTGTTTGAGATACATATTCTTGGAGGGGCGAAAGTACCTGAGAAGACATTAGGCAAATTGCCATGGAATTGGATTGTATGGGAGTTTGGAGAAAGAGAGTCCAAAGATTTTTTAGCAGAGTTGGATGTGTTTGTTTACTATGTTCATCCATATTGTGTAGAGGCTTTTGGTAGGGTAATTATTGAAGCGATGGCCGTGGGAGTGCCAGTCGTTCTACCGTATAGCTATTATTCATTATTTGGAGAAGCGGCTATCTATGCGGAGCCGCATGAAGTACAAGAAAAAATTGGGTTACTAATCAAGAACGAGATGTTACTCGATATACAGGTACAGAGAGCTCGACAACTTCTAGCTGCAAATTTCGACTATTCTAGCCATATTAAAAGATTGTGAGGACTAACTAATGATTCTGGAAAAATTAAAGGAGGATCAAGAGTATAGCTCGTCATACTGGGACAAGAGATCTCACATGATGTATTACCAATATGTAAAATACATGGTCCAGGCATTAGCCGCTGATGCTAACAGTATGATAGATGTAGGTTCATCAAATGCTGAATATGTTGAAAGTTTTGATTGGATACCTCAAAGACATACTATTGATTTGGAGAATCCTTATTATTCGGATAGAGTACAGGGATTTGAAATGGATTTCATGCAATTTCAACCTACAAAAAAATATGATTTTATTACTTGTCTGCAGGTTTTAGAACATGTCCCTGATCCAATTAGTTTTGCAAGGAAATTATTCGACATAGGAAAGAACGTATTGATATCTGTACCGTATATGTGGGAGGAAAGCTCTGAAGCAGAGCATATACATGACCCTGTTGACTTTGACAAGCTTTCACTATGGACAGGTAGAGATCCGAGTTATCATATAATTGTTAAAGAACCTTTATTTAATTCTTCTAAGAGTAATAGACTTATTTGCTATTACCATTCTGATTCTGAAAAATTCGATGTTAAGAAAATGCGTTTAAGAGTAAAGAATATGAGAAACAGCAGCAATAGTAAAGCATTCGCATTCAATGCTATGAATCATTCTTGGTTTATTGAAAGTATACATAAGAATGTTTATGAAATTTTTGAATTTAATGAAAAAATGAATCGCCGAATAGAAGATTTGCATTTAAAAATGGAAGCTGAGAATCTGAGGAGAGAGTATTACTTTTTAAAAGAAAAATTAAAAGAGATAAAAAGTAGTAATCAGGATATATCATCCGGTATAAAGCAATATGAAATAGAACTAAAAGACTTAAGGAGAACGAATCAGTTATCCGAAAAACAAAAGATAAAGTACGATCAGCTTTATATGAGGATAATTAACAGTAAGTCATGGCGTCTCACGGAACCTGCTAGGAGACTATGGGCAGGATTAAAGAGAAAATTTTAATCTTATTAGAGAGGGGGAAGTAAATGGAGGCGAAATTAAAGAAAAATATCAGAGAGGATAACAATCCTGAATTCATGAAGAAAGAAATAACTGAGTTGCGTGCTTTTATTAATAACGAAAAGCAGAGAGAAGACCACCTTAAGAATAAACTAGAAGCTTTGCAATTTGAAGTTAGCACATTAAAAGGGGAAATTGACCAAGCTGAGCTAAAGAAAAATATTGCAAAAAAAAAATTCAATTCACTTGAAAATAGCCACTCTTGGAGAATAACTAAACCTTTAAGATGGATCAATAAGATATTGATGAAAAATACCGATCAGAAAGTTAAACATACTGGAGTAGTTATAGAATCAAAAAATGAAATGAAACATATTAGAGATTTGAGAGAGAAGTTGTATTGTTTTGGGTTTAACGATAGAGCAATCGGGGATTTACATGATTTGGTGAATGGGAATATATTTTCTCCAAGAATGAGGAGATTAGCAGCATGGGAATTATCTAAATGGTATGTAAATCAGTTGACTCCTGATGGTGCGGAAAAATGTCTTGAGCTACTGCCCGTTGCTTTAAATGATGTTGTAAAACCAGAAAGAATTTATCTAGCTGCGATTATAGAAGCTGAATGCTTTAAAGTACTGAACAAATTTGACGATGCAAAAAAGGCACTAAGGAAAGCGTTTATAATAAATGAAGATCCTAATATATATCTTGCTTCCGCAAACTTTGAAGAGAATAGCAAAGCAAGATTGAATTGGATTAACAAAGCTCTTGATTATTATGAATTACCTAAAATAAGTCTTAATTCTATTGAGGGAAAGAAGGATTATGATTGTCTGAGTGTTTCTAATGTTCAATCGGAATTAAGGAATGTGGATAAGCCTAAAATAACAGTGATTATGCCAGTTTATAACGCTCAGGACGTTATTACTACTGCTCTTGAATCAGTAATCAATCAAACTTGGGATAATCTTGAGATTATTATCGTAGATGACTGTAGTACTGACTCAACCGCACAAATAATAGAAAAGTATATGAGTAAGGATGCTAGAATAAGATTTCTAAAGCAAGAAGAAAATAAGGGCGCCTACACTGCTCGCAATCTTGCTCTACAGATTGCTACAGGGGAATTTGTTACTTGTCATGATGCAGATGATTGGTCACATCCATTAAAGGTTGAATTACAGGCACTACATTTGATGAGCAATAAGAGAACCGTTGGTAATACATCCCAAGCGGCTAGGATTACAGAGGAATTAATGTTTTATAGGAGAGGAAAGCTTGGGCATAATATATTTCCTAATATCTCTTCTTTGATGTTTAGGAGGGAGATAATAAAGCAGTTCGTTGGCTATTGGGATAGTGTTAGATTTAGTGCCGACAGTGAATTTATTAGTAGAATTAAAATAGTATTCGGAGTTGACGCAATTATCGACTTACATACAGGGCCGCTTTCATTTCCGCGTATCTCAAGTGGATCATTGACGTCGGATGAAAAATTCGGATTAAATGGTTCACTATATGGCGCCAGAAGAGTCTATCGGGATAATTATCTAGAATATCATTCGAAATCAGAAAGTTTAAAATACGATTTCCCTCAGGAAAATCGACCTTTTGTTGTGCCAGAACCAATGATGCCAACAAGGGGACTAGAAAACAGGTTTTTTGATGTAATTTTTGTTACAGATTTTCGTAATTCTAACGTGGTTATGCAAATGGAAAGAGACATCGGAATTTGTATAGAAAAGGGTTTAAGTGTTGGGATACTACAAATGAATCTTTATAATACCAGTCCAGAGACTCGACTGGATCCTAAAATAAATATTTTGTTGAATCGAAGTAATCTTCATTTGATAGTATATGGTGAAGTAGTCTATTGTAGACACTTAATCCTAAGATATTGTCTGATTCTAGGGGAACATCAAAAATATATACCTGTTGTAGTAGCAGACAATCTTCATATGATACTAGGTGAAGAGATATATAAAACAACTGAAGATAAAATTAATAAATATAATACAAGTCTCAAAAGATACTTTGGCCTTACAGGGACATGGTATCCGGTTGATAATAAAGTTAAGAAAAAATTCTTGAAAATAGCCAATAATGATTCTAAAAATAAATTAGCGAGCACTAGCTGGATCGGTGTAGAAAATCTTGAAAACTCACGATGAGGAGACATAATTTATGAAAACCGAATTAATAAACACTATAAAAGAAAAGCGAGGGGTAGTTGGTATCATCGGTATGGGGTACGTTGGACTACCATTAGCTCTTGCTTTTTCAAATTCCAACGTTAAAGTTGTTGGATTTGATATTGAAGAGTCCAAAACTCAATCTATTAATGATGGAATAAGTTATTTTAAACATATTTCTTCTAACTCTATAAGAAACGTAACACAAAAGAATTTATTCTATGCAACTACTGACTTTTCAGAAATTAGTAGAGTTGATGCTATTATCTTATGTTTACCTACTCCCCTAAATCAATATAGGGAGCCTGATTTATCTTATGTTACAAATACAATCGAAACAATCCTGCCTTATCTGAAAAAGGGACAGGTACTTAGTTTAGAAAGTACAACATACCCTGGGACCACTGATGAAGAGCTCGCACCTAGAATAACAAAACAGGGATTTACAATTGGAACAGATTTTTTTCTCATTTATTCTCCTGAGAGAGAAGACCCTGGAAATCCTAATTTCACAACATCAACTATTCCTAAAGTAGTAGGAGGTTCTACTGAGGACTGCTTAGAGGTTGGTGTAGCATTATATGAATGCATTATAGAGAAAGTGATTCCTCTCAGTTCAACAAAATCTGCGGAGTTAACTAAGTTACTTGAAAATATATATAGATCCGTTAATATTGGGCTAGTGAATGAAATGAAAATAATTGCAGATAAGATGAATATAGATATATGGGAAGTTATTGATGCAGCTGCAACAAAACCGTTTGGCTTCACCCCGTTCTATCCTGGGCCAGGATTAGGAGGCATTGTATACCAATAGATCCCTTCTATTTAACATGGAAAGCTAAGGCATATGGTGTAACTACTAGATTTATTGAATTATCGGGTCAAATAAATACAAACATGCCTGAGTGGGTTATTGGTAAGGTTTCTGATGCGTTAAATAAAGAGAGTAAATCACTTATGAATTCAAAAATTTTAGTTTTAGGCTTGTCATACAAAAAAGATATTGACGACGTTAGAGAGTCTCCTTCTGTTGAACTAATGGAATTACTAAAGGCTAAAGGTGCCCAAATATATTATTCTGATCCCTATATTCCTGTCTTTCCCAAGATGAGAAAGCATTCTTTCGACCTCAAATCAATCTTAATAACACCGGAATTATTACAGGAGATTGATTGTACTATAATTAGTACGGATCATGAAGTTTTTGATTATGATTTAATACATGCGTATAGTAAATTAATTGTGGATACTAGGGGAGTTTATAGAAGTATTACTTCTGATAAAATCGTCCGAGCCTAAGCCTAAAACATTTTAAACCTAGGGGAGGAGTACTTTGTTAAATCAAGATAAAAATATACTAATTAGTATTGTAATGCCTGTTTATAATCGACAAGACACGATCCTTCGATCTATTAATAGTGTGCTTGAACAGACTTATTCAAATTTTGAGTTTATTATTGTTGATGATGATTCATCTGATCAAACAAAAGATATAATCCAATCTATTGAAGATCATAGAATTAAATATGTACCTTTGCAACAAAATGTAGGTGCTTCTGCAGCCCGGAATATAGGAATCGATTATGCTAATGGTAGATGGATTGCATTTCATGATAGCGATGACCTCTGGGAACCAAGCAAATTAAAAAAGCAAGTTGATTTAATAAATGATAAGTCTCCTTCAATTATTTTCACTAGCTTTATTCGATATAGAAATGGGATACAAGAACATATACCTAAACCTGGTATGATTATCAAGGAGAACATACATAAGGAATTGTTACGAGGTAATTTTATAGCGACACCAACTGTACTGTTACCAAAAGAGGTTCTTTCCGTAACGGGATCTTTCAATGAAAAAATGCCTAGGCTGCAGGATTGGGAATTATGGTTGAGAATATCGCTGTATTTCCCTATTATTTGGATCGATGAACCTTTAGTAAAAGCTTTTTATACTGAGAAGAGTATTTCTTCGGACTCTGGTAGCCTTATAGAAAGTTATGAAAAAATTTGGGATATGCATAAGAAACTTTTCATAGATGCGGGGCCAGTATATGCTGCGCATTTTTTATTTTCTTTTGGACATAATTTATCATTGTATGGTGATATAAAAAAAGGAAGGGCGATGATTGTAAGTTCATTGAAGTATAATTTCTATTCAATAAAACAAATAGTTTGCTTGTTTTTGAATCTGAGTGGAGGCTTTATGTATAAAGTGGCTTATAGAATTTTCAAGAAAATTTAAAAAAAACTGCATATACTAAAGTATACTCGGAGGGAATTTCGGTGCTAGATAACCTATCGGAGATTGTTACTGATATTCGGAATATTAATTCATCTCATATTAAATATGATGCACCCTATATACTTAAAGTAATGTGTACAGGGGTTAAATACGAGTTTTTAATGAATTTAAAAAGAGAGAGCGATAAATTAATTATATTAGGTTCAGGTGCATATCAACCTGAAAAATTAAAGCCGCCAATTTTCCAAAGACATGCATGGATGAAGCATATACCAGAATCAACAATATTCTACAATGATCCGACATTATATAATGGGAAGATAAGATTGGGTTGGGGGTATGGTGTTAAAGACGATCACTATTTGGAGAACATCTCTAAAATATTCGTTAAATTACTCCCTGTTTTGGGAATTCCTTCAGGGAAAGTACTCTTTTACGGTAGTTCAGGAGGGGGATTTATGTCAATGATTTTAGGAGGATTTATAAAAGGAACCAAAGTTATTGTTAATAATCCCCAGACTATTGTCACTAATTATTATAGTGGCCACGTAAAAGATCTAATGGAGATAGTACATCCTGGAATGACAATTGAGGAAATATGTAAGAGCTATAACCATAAATTAAGTGTTCCTTTTTTTTATAAAAAGATAGGATATATTCCGCGAATTATTTATATTCAGAACGTCTCGTGTGAGCATGATATGCAGAATCATTTAGTTCCTTTTATATCGGAAATGAATTCTTTAGATAAGTTTTTGATAAGGTTAATATTATTTTATATAGTGATAGTATAAAGGGCCATAGTCCACTTGGTCTCAAGGAAACCCTTGATTATATTAGTGAGTACTTTATTGAACTTGAGGATCTCAAGAATGATATTTCTGTAGTACCTGCAGTACCTGCTAGTCGTAAATTAGGAAGGTATAATAAGTTACTTGGTTTCTTTAAAAAATAATCACCTTATTAAATAGATCAAGGAACAGTGTCACACCTCTATACCATAACTAATGTCAACAATAATCACCTGCTAGTCGAAGCATATCCGGTGATACTGTCACATGAGGAAATACTTTTTTCTGTATAATAATTATACCGATGGGATCATATATCCAAATTATTAAATATCTTCTCGTCAATCTGATCCATAACTACAATCGTCACGATCACGGAATGCTAATATACTCGAGCTTTTTTTTCTATATTTTTGCAAGATCTGGATCCGACGATTCAGATACCTGTAAAAGCGCTCGACGGAGTTTATGTACTGGGTGGAAGATCAGCAGTAAACTAATCATTGATTTGTTATGGAAACATAAATCTATTTTTATTGATGCGGCACCAATAGGTGTTTTCATATAGTTATAAATTAGCTTTATATGGTGATATGCAAAAGTAGGAACGTTTTGCTTGAAAAAATTAATTTTATCTCCGCAAGTCAATCATTATGTTATTTACCAACATTTATGGCCAGAGAATATACCGGATTGTTATACTAATATTAAATTAAACCAGATATTAATGAGATGAGGTCAATGAGTTGGTATTTAGTAATTTAGTGTTTATTTTTGCATTCTTACCAATAGTGATATCATTATATTATTTAATAAGAAAAGAGTTTAGGAATTCGGTTTTATTGATAGCAAGTTTATTTTTTTATGCTTGGGGAGAGCCAACTTATCTTTTTCTAATGATCTTCTCGATAAGTACTAATTATTTGTTAGCTAGAGTAATTATAAAAACGAATAAGTATAGACGAATAGCATTAATTATTGCAATCATTATAAATATTATTTTATTAGGGTATTATAAATACGCTGGTTTCATACTATCTGCTATTAGTGGAGTATTTAATTTTACTTATGATTTCACACCTGTAGCACTTCCAATAGGGATATCATTTTACACTTTCCAGGCGATTGCATACCTAGTGGATATATATCGCAATGAGATTAAACCACAAAAGAATATACTCGACTTTGCATTGTATATCTCGTTCTTTCCACAGTTGGTAGCAGGTCCGATAGTTCGTTATGACATAGTTGCTGCACAATTGAAGGATCGTAAGGAAAGTGTCAATTTATTTGCTCAAGGATGTATTAGATTCATTATTGGATTAGGGAAAAAGGTATTGATTGCTAATCAACTTGGATTAGTAGCCGATGAAATATTCTCTTCTCCACACAATGAACTAACAACTTCCCTCGCGTGGATCGGAATTCTCGCTTATACGTTACAGATCTATTTTGATTTTTCGGGATATTCCGATATGGCAATCGGATTAGGAAAGATGTTTGGATTCAAGCTCCCAATAAATTTTAACTATCCTTATATTTCAAAAAGCATCACTGAATTTTGGAGAAGATGGCACATCACTCTAGGTTCATGGTTTAGAGATTACATATATATTCCTCTAGGAGGTAATCGACAAGGTAAATGGAAATACGCAAGAAATTTATTTGTAGTATGGTTTCTAACAGGTCTATGGCATGGAGCAAGTTGGAGTTTCGTTATATGGGGGCTTTACTTTGGAGTGATAATCGCACTTGAAAAAATGGCGCTCAGTAAAGTCTTGATTAAATTGTGGGCTCCTCTTCAACATCTATATGTCTTGCTAATTGTAATGATAGGGTGGGTCTTCTTTAGAGCTGATAATTTTGTATACTCTTTTCACTATCTTAAGATAATGTTTGGAATTAATACTCCAGAATACTTTGACCATACTACAGTGTATTATCTACATGATTATGGAGTTTATTTTATTCTAGGAATTATTTTTAGTATCCCAATAAAAAAGATGTTAAGTGATAATAGAATTATATTTTCTCAGAAATTTCAAGTTATTATTCCTGTAGTTTATATCATTCTTTTTCTATTAAGTATTATGTACCTTACAAATTCGACGTATAATCCTTTTATCTACTTTAGGTTTTAAACATAAGTACTGAGGAGATAGTAAATGAATAGATTATCAAATATAATAATGACTTGTTTGTTTTTAGGCTGCATAATCCTTGTTGGATTTATTATGTTGCTTAAGCCGGATCGTTTAAATTCTGAATTCGAAAATAGAAAATTAGAACAGAGACCAGTTCTGAATAAGTATGACTTAATATCTGGTGAATATTTCAAGAGTTATGAGACATATTTCAGTGATCAATTATTTACAAGAGATCTTTTAATAAAGGCATACACAAAACTACAGTTAAGTATGAATAAAACAATCATTAATAGTACAGTTGTTGCAGAGGATAACTGGCTTATGGATATTCCTACTACATCTTTCAAGAAAAGTACATTTGTAAAGTCAATCCAGCAAATGAATGACTTAGCGTCATATTCTACTGATAATAATATTTCAATAAATTTAGTATTAGCTCCCCATAAGAAAAATATTCTTGAAAATATCTATCCTAAATTTATTCAGAAGAATGTTGGTTCAAGAAGCAGAGATCATTTTGCTAAGAATATTGATTCAAAGGTTAATTATATTGATTTAGCTCAGCACTTTCAAGATACATTTACACACGAGCAATTGAAAGAGATGTATTTTAGGACAGATCATCATTGGAATTTGAGAGGAGCTTTTAATTCGTATAAATATATTTTGACTCAATTAGGCGATGAGATTGTAAAGGAAGAGTTAAATAGACCTATTCTAGATTATGAGGTTAGGTGTAGTAATAGTGCGAATTTCTTAGGAAGTTATAATAGGAAATTATTTGGTTTAAAAGATTATAATTATGAATATCTATGTGGATATTTCCCAAATGACCAATCCCATTTACAAAAATTTAAGGCTATAAATTCAAGAGGTGCAGAATTTAATAACATAAATGAAGTGTTTGGAAGATCACTAGACAAAGCTGAATTAAGTTATGCTGGTATAACCTCTTCTGATTTTGCAGAAATAAAATTTCACTATAGTAATATAAGTTCTATAAATATGTTGATTCTAAAAGATTCATATGCTAATGCAATTGTCCCATTCTTGGCTCAACATTTTTCTAGTACCAGTGTAATTGATCTGAGACATTATCATGAAATGAACGTATATAAGTACATTGAGGAAAACAATATTAATGCAATTCTTATCTTGTATAATGATACTAATCTTTCTGGGGAATTGTATTCATTCGATGGAACCTAATATATAGAGGAGATTGATTTCATGAAAGCCATAATCCTAGCCGGCGGCACAGGCTCACGCCTCTATCCCTTAACTAAAGTCACCAATAAACACCTGCTGCCAGTCGGAGCATATCCAATGATTTTCCATCCGGTATATAAACTCCGTCAAGCAGGCCTAACCGATTTTCTCATTGTCACCGGTAAGGATCACATGGGGGATGTCGTAAACTTATTGGGTAGCGGTAGTGAAATGGGGGTTTCCTTCACTTACAAAGTGCAGGATGAAGCAGGAGGAATTGCTCAAGCGTTGAACCTTGCACATCAATTTGCAGGGGACGAACCAATAGCAGTCATCCTCGGCGATAACGTGTTTGAGGATGACATTTCTACCTATGTCGCAAACTTCCAGAGCCAAAGATTCGGCGCCAAGATCCTAATCAAAGAAGTTGCCGATCCTAACCGTTTTGGAGTTCCGGAAATACAAGGTAGTCAAATCATTTCCATTGAAGAAAAACCGGAGCAACCCAAGTCCAATTATGCTGTAACTGGAATATATATGTATGATCAAACGGTTTTTGATATTATCAAGACATTGAACCCGTCAGCCCGTGGCGAACTGGAAATCACAGACGTCAACAATGCATATATTAATCAAGGAAAGCTAACCTTTGATGTGCTTCAAGGCTGGTGGACGGATGCTGGAACGCATGCGTCACTCGCTCGGGCCAATGAGCTGGCTAGAGATGTTCGATTCGGTGATGATTTCGGCAAACTCAAACTGTAGTTAGGGAGGAATTGAACAATGAACGTAACTCCTTTGAAACTACCAGATGCTTTTGTACTTGAACCGGTGGTCCACGGCGATTACCGGGGGTTTTTTATGGAGAGTTACAACGGTTCACTATTTAACCAGCAAGGTATCACTTATAACTTCATACAAGACAATCAATCTTTATCTGCTGAAGCTGGTGTCCTGCGAGGGCTTCACTATCAGCTCAACCCAAAAGCTCAAACCAAGCTCATTCGTGTTCTGTCCGGAGCCATTTATGATGTTATCGTAGATATTAGAAAAAGTTCCCCTACTTTTGGCCAGTGGGTAGGCGTTATCTTAAGCGAGCATAACCATCGTCAGCTGCTGGTGCCGAAGGGCTTTGCGCACGGTTTTTGCACGCTGGTGCCGAACACCCAAGTGCTTTATAAAGTGGACGAATATTATTCCCCTGACAATGACCGCGGCATATTATGGAATGATTCGGCTTTGGGGATTGATTGGCCAACGTCAAATCCGATATTATCGGATAAAGACCAGCGGCACCCGCTGCTGAAAGACGCAGAGATGAATTTTGACTAGGAGGCCGTGTGGATGAAACTTCTTATCACAGGTGGCGCCGGCTTTATCGGCAGCAACTTTCTACACTATATGATTCAGCAGCATCCGGATTACCAAATTGTGAACGTGGATGCCCTTACCTATGCAGGTAATTTGGAAAACTTGAAATCGATTGAAGAAAACCAGAACTATACCTTCGTCCAAGCCGATATTGCTGACAAAACAGCAGTAGACTCCATCTTCCAACAAGGCGTCGACGTAGTGGTCAATTTCGCAGCAGAATCCCACGTGGACCGCAGTATTCTGGAACCTGAAATCTTTGTGAACACCAATGTGATGGGGACACAGGTTCTACTGGACGCGGCCAAGAAATATGGCGTAACGAAGTTTGTTCAAGTCTCCACAGACGAAGTGTACGGATCATTGGGGGAGACGGGACTCTTCTCGGAGTCAACACCACTAGCTCCTAACAGTCCTTATTCCGCTAGCAAGGCTGGCGGGGATCTGCTCGTGAGAGCATACCACGAGACCTTCGGGCTCCCGATCAACATTACCCGCTGCTCGAATAATTATGGTCCATACCAATTTCCTGAGAAGCTGATCCCTCTCATTATTTCTCGTGCCCTGAATGATGAACCCCTGCCGATCTACGGAGATGGTCTGAATATCCGTGATTGGCTGTATGTTGAGGATCATTGTAGCGCAATCGACCTTGTTATCCATAAAGGCAAAATAGGCGAGGTTTATAACATTGGGGGCCACAACGAGCGGACCAACCTGCATATCGTAAAAGCCATTCTAGCAGAGCTCGGGAAGCCGGAATCCCTGATCACCTATGTTGCAGACCGACCAGGACATGATCGTCGATATGGCATTGATCCTACGAAAATTACGGATGAGCTCGGTTGGAAGCCGAAGCATAATTTCGAGACAGGCATTAAGGAAACGGTTCAATGGTATCTAAATAACAAGGATTGGTGGACACGGATCCAGTCCGGGGCTTACCGGGATTATATGACCCAGCAGTATGGCAAGCGGTTAGGTGAAGCGGAATGAAGGTGCTTGTAACTGGGGCAAACGGGCAGTTAGGACAGGATGTAGTACATGTTCTTGCTGACGCTGGGCATGAGGTGATTGGCTGTGGAAGAAATGAACTGGATATCACAGACATGGTACAGTGTCAGCAGGTGATTACTGGCCACAAACCGGATACAATCATTCATTGTGCAGCTTATACGGCCGTGGATGCAGCCGAAAGCGATGTGGATGGCGCTTATCTTGTGAACACGATTGGCACACGGAATGTAGCGGTAGCTGCGGAGAAGATCAGGGCAGCTGTCGTGTACATTAGCACGGATTACGTGTTCAACGGAGCTTCCGAAAAAGCCTACATCGAATATGATGATACGGATCCACAGACGGTGTACGGACGATCCAAGTTGGCTGGGGAACAAATGATTCGGAATTTGTGTTCCAAGTGGTTCATCGTAAGGACCTCGTGGGTGTACGGTTTGCATGGTAGCAATTTTGTCAACACGATGCTTCGGTTGGGCCAGGAAAAACCACTGCTAAACGTGGTGTACGACCAAACCGGTTCGCCTACTTATACAGTAGATCTAGCTGATTTTTTATCCCGTTTAATCGTTACGGATCAATATGGCATTTACCACGCATCCAACGCGGGTTCCTGTACCTGGTATGAGTTTACTCAAGCGATTTTCGAAGAAGCCAGAGAACAGCTCGGCTTGTCGGTTATTGCGGAGTTGGGGCCCTGCACGACCGCAGAGTTTCCACGGCCGGCTCCCCGCCCCGCAAATTCAGCGATGGATCACCTAGCGATCCGATTGAACCTGTTCGAGGATTTACCGCATTGGCGTACCGCGTTGAAGCAGTTTATGCTGGCATTGAAACAACATCCTGAATTATACTTGAAATGATACAGCCAACGCTCCAGACCTGATCTGTATGATCAGGTCTTTTTGAGTTTTATCGTTCCTAACTGAATTTTAATCTAGAGATGGTTTAATTAGCATTAATTTCGGAGGTTTTTTATGAGTACTGTTAAGGTGCAAGTGCTGCTATCTTCCTACAATGGCGATTCGTATATTACGGAGCAGGTCCAGAGCATTCTTCGTCAGAGCTATCCTGAAGTCTCCATTTTGATCCGGGATGACGGTTCTACAGACAGCACCATAGAATTGGTAGAGGAACTAATGAGAATTTATCCAGGCAGAATCACTCTTATTCCTGGAAGTAATGTGGGTGTTGTGGCAAGCTTCTTCGAACTATTACGATCTGCTGACCCTGAGGCGGACTACTACTGCTTTTGCGATCAGGATGACGTATGGCTCGAACATAAGGTGGAAGAGGCGGTGAAGCGCTTGGAATCTTCCGTACATGCTGAAGTGCCGGCTATGCTATCTACTTCTACGTACCTAACAGATGAGAACTTGAACCGAAAAGGGATCTGGCCAAAACCTCCAGCCCGAGGGCCATCGTTCTTGAATGCTTTGTTCGAGAACATAGCCATCGGTGCGACGATCACGATGAACACATCAGCTCGTAATCTGTTTATTCAATGCTCGCCTGTTAATAGCAAGCAGGTAATGATGCATGATTGGTGGGTTTACTTGATGGTGTCCGCATTCGGTACGGTCATTTATGATCATACGCCTTCCATGCTTTATCGTCAGCACGGCCATAATGTGGTAGGAGGCAGTAATTCCCTGCTTGGCAAGCTTAAAAGTAAGTGGGCCAGTTTTAAGAGACATACAGGGAACGGACTTCTCCGGAAGCAAGCGCAAGAATTTTATCGAATTTATGGTCCGCGATTACAAGGTGAGAGGAAGGAGCAATTAGAAGAATTCATCGGGCCTCGAAATTCTTTTCTAAGTAGAGTACATTATGTTCGGAAATGCAGATCATACCGACAATCACGGGTTGAGACCCTTCTTTTTAAATTGTTCATATTAACGGGATTTATATAGTCCTGCACCATTACCATACTATTCCTTCTATTTATGTTATACTGTCGATAGATTAATATATTTGTCAGGAGACGTTTCACAATGGATCTAAGCATTCTCGTCGTGAACTATAACACCCGTCAATTGACGGTGGATTGTTTGCGATCAGTATTCGCGTCGGAGACGGATTATACATATGAAGTGATTGTAATAGACAATGATTCCAAGGACGACTCGGTTCAATCTATCCGGGAAGAGTTCCCTCAAATCAGCCTCATCGAGAACCGCGAGAACACCGGTTTTGCCAGGGCTAATAATCAGGGGATGAATGTTTCACAAGGGCGTTATGTGCTGCTGCTAAATTCCGACACAATTATCCAGCAGGATACGCTGCAGACGATGATAGACTTCATGGACGCTAATCCGCTCACAGGAGCCTCGGGTTGCAAAATCATCCTGCCAGACGGTTCACTGGATAAAGCCTGCAAGAGAGGGTTTCCGACGCCTTCTGCATCTTTTTACTATGCCTTCGGCTTAAGTAAGCTGTTCCCAGACAAGCCGAAGTTTAATCAGTATCAGCTTGGCTATCTTGATCCGGATCAGGAGTATCCGGTCGATTGTTTGGTAGGTGCGTTCATGATGGTTCGTCGTGAGACGATTGATCAGGTGGGCGGGCTGGACGAGCGTTTCTTCATGTATGGTGAAGACATTGACTGGTGTTACCGTATTAAGCAGGCAGGCTGGGGAATACATTATTACCCCCGCACCACGATCGTTCATTATAAAGGCGGCAGCGCCCGGCGTAGACCGTTCAAGATCATCTATGAATTTCATCGGGCAATGATTTTGTTCCATCGCAAGCATTACCGTCAGCGATACAACATATTTGTAAACGGAGCCGTGTACGCCGGTGTGGGTCTGAAACTGCTGTTATCTCTTGTTACCAATCGCCTTCAACCTGTCCGTCCCGCGACCATGGCTCATCATCGCGTGGAGTGGAGGTGAAATCATGATACGTAAGAATCAGGGCTTCTTGACGAAGTTGTATATGTTAACCGATTTTGCTTTTATCCAACTAGCATTCTTATTAGCGTGGTGGGTTAAGTTCGAGAGCAGCTGGTTTCCGGATGAGAAGCCGCTCTCGCTTGAGACCTATGCGATATGGAGTTTAGTATACGGTGCCATTGCTTTAACCGTGGGTATCATGATTTCTCTCTATTCTCCCAAGCGCAAAAAACGTTTTGCCGATGAGTTCATGAAGATTTTCCAGACTCATTTTATCGGCATGTTCATCCTTCTTAGTTTCATGTTCTTTGTCAAACAAGTTGATATCTCACGTTGGTATCTTGCCATTTACATGACGCTTAACGTGGTGTTGATCATCCTGTACCGATTTTTCCTGAAGAAGACGCTTAAGCATTATCGGGAAAAAGGGTACAATCGGCAATTTGTGCTCATCGTGGGTGCAGGTACGTTAGGTAAACGCTTCTTCCGCAACCTTAAACAATATCCGGAGCTCGGTTATGAGGTGATAGGGTTTCTGGATGATTATCAGCAATGGAGCGAGCAGGAGGCCAAGCGGCTTAAACCGATCTTGGGATCGGTTGGTGATCTACAGAAGGTGCTGGACGAGAAAATGATCGATGAAGTGGTACTGGCGCTTCCTCTTGATGCGCATAACAAATATCCTGGCATTATCGCGGCTTGCGAAAAAGCAGGTGTCCGTACACTCATCATTCCTGATTTCTTTGACTACCTTCCCGCCCGACCGATGTTTGATATTTTGCAGGTATGCCGATGATCAATGTCCGGGATGTACCGCTGGATCTAACGGCGAACCGCCTGTTTAAACGGGCCTTCGATATCTTATTCTCGTTAATCGCCATCATCGTGACATCACCAATTATGATTGGTATTTACTTGGGTATTCGATTTACCTCTCGCGGCCCCGTCATATTTAAGCAGGAGCGGGTAGGCCTTAACCGCCGGAAATTCCACATGTACAAGTTCCGTTCGATGAAGCCATTACCTGAGGGAGCGTCTGATATGGGTTGGACCATTGCGAATGATCCAAGACGCACCAAGTTCGGCACATTTCTTCGAAAGACCAGCTTGGATGAATTGCCGCAGTTCTTCAATGTGTTATTGGGTCATATGAGTGTTGTTGGCCCACGTCCAGAGCGTCCTTATTACGTTGAGCAGTTTAAAGAAGAAATTCCGAAATACATGGTGAAGCATCATGTACGGCCAGGCATTACAGGCTGGGCACAGAGTAATGGACTGCGCGGGGATACTTCCATTGAAGACCGAATCAAACATGATATCTTCTACATAGAGAATTGGTCGATTTTGTTTGACATCAAGATCATCTTCCGTACTATTCGTAACGGATTTAAGAATGCATATTGATAAATACAAGTTTTGATTCCGAATATTATCACCAACCGCCATCTGGCGGTTTTTTGTTGTCAAGCTTCCCAAGTCATTTCAGCGAATCATTTACCATAAAAAATGTTCGCATTTCATGCGAACATAAATTGACTTGCTACCCATGCTGTCATAGACTTGTTTTAGAACAATAGTAACCCGTGAACGTGGAGGAATGACGCCTTGAAAGAGATGATACCATCCTGGAGACATGTGTTTAAGCTGGACCCTGAGAAGGAGATAGATGACAACACGCTTGATGCGATTTGCATGTCAGGTACCGATGCGATTGTGGTCGGGGGCTCTACCGGGGTCACATATGAAAATACCGTGGATTTACTATCGCGCGTCCGGCGTTATGAGCTGCCGTGTGTACAGGAAGTATCCGATCTGGAAGCCGTTGTGCCAGGATTTGATCTGTATCTGGTACCGATGGTCTTGAATACGCCGGACCCGACCTGGATCATGGGCCGCCATCATGAAGGAATCGAACGATACGGTTATATGATTCCATGGGATCTGGTCGTCAGCGAGGGGTATATCGTATTGAACGAGGACGCCGCCGTAGCCAAGTTGACCGGGGCAGAGACGTCCATCGAAGCGAGTTCCGTAGTAGCGTATGCCCAGATTGCGGACAAGCTGATGAATTTGCCGATTCTTTATTTGGAGTACAGTGGATCGTTCGGCGATATGGAGATCGTTCGCAGCGTCCGGAGATCCGTCGAGCACACTCGCCTGTTCTATGGCGGAGGCATCACGAATGCCGAACAAGCCGCCGCGGCAGCATCCGTGTCGGATACGATCGTGGTAGGCAACATCGTGTATGACAATTTGCAGCAGGCGCTTGAAACCGTGAAGGTCCTGAAAGATCTCGACGCTTTTTCATGATAGAGTAATCGTCACCAACGTATTCATACCTACCTACTTTTATAATCTACACCCTAGGAGGCTATATTTTATGCAATCGATTGATATACACGAGGCGGTTAGACGCCTGAATCCACAGCAGCGGCAGGCGGTTGAAGCCACGGACGGACCGTTGCTGATTATGGCCGGAGCCGGCTCCGGCAAGACGCGGGTGCTAACGCACCGGATTGCGTACCTGATCGCCACGCGTAAAGCTGCTCCATGGAGCATTCTGGCGATCACGTTTACCAATAAAGCCGCACGCGAGATGCAGGAGCGGGTGTCCAAGCTGGTGGGACGGGAAGGACAAGATATATGGGTATCGACGTTTCACTCGATGTGCGTTCGTATTTTGCGAAGAGATATTGAGCGCATTGGCTTTACCTCGAACTTCAGCATCCTAGATTCAACGGACCAATTATCAGTGATCCGCAATGTGATGAAGCATCACAACATCGACCCGAAGAAGTTTGAGCCGAAGGCGGTTCAAGCGGCGATGAGTGCAGCCAAGAATGAGTTGATCTCCCCGCAGCAGTATGAACAGAAGGCAGGCGACTATTTCGAGTCACTGGTTGCCAAGGTATACACTGACTACCAGAAGCGTCTGAAGAGTAACAACTCGCTTGATTTCGATGACCTGATCATGACAACGATCCAGTTGTTTAAGGAAGTGCCGGAAGTTCTCGACTTCTACCAGCGTAAATTCCAATACATCCATGTGGATGAATACCAGGATACGAACCGGGCACAGTACATGTTATGTCGCATGCTCGCCGATAGCCATCACCGGATCTGTGTGGTGGGAGACAGCGACCAGTCAATCTACCGTTGGCGCGGGGCGGACATCACCAACATTCTGAATTTTGAGCAGGATTACCCGGAGGCCAGAACGATTCTATTGGAGCAGAATTACCGCTCGACCTCGAATATTCTGAATGCGGCGAATCAGGTCATTGGCCTGAACACCGGCCGTAAGCCGAAGAACCTGTGGACGGAGCAGGGCGAAGGCGCCAAGATTAAGGTGTTTCGTGGGGATACGGAGCATGATGAAGGCTATTTTGTTACTTCGGAAATCAGCAAAAACATCAAAGCTGCCAAGAGCTATCAGGACCATGCGATTCTGTACCGAACCAACGCGCAGTCGCGGGTAATTGAGGAAATTCTGATCAAGTCGGACATTCCGTACCAGATCGTGGGCGGGATCAAGTTCTATGATCGTAAAGAGATTAAGGATTTGCTGGCCTATCTGCGTCTGATCTCTAATCCGGATGATGATATTAGCTTGACCCGAATTATTAACGTGCCAAAGCGAAGCATCGGCGACACGACCGTGGCGAAGCTGGCTGCGGCCGCCGGTGAGCGAGGGATCTCGATCTTCCGCGTGCTGGAAATCGTTGACGATCTTGGGTTTGCCGGACGAACGCGCAATGCGCTGGTGGGTTTTTACGATATGATTGCGGCTTTAAGTCGAATGGTAGAATATCTGTCGGTAACGGAACTCACGGAAAAAATTCTGGAGATGTCCGAGTACCGCGTCGAGCTCCACAACGAGAATACAATTGAATCGCGATCGCGGCTTGAGAATATTGATGAATTCCTGTCTGTAACGCAAGAATTCGAGAAGAATAATGAAGATAAGTCACTTGTCTCTTTCCTCACCGATCTTGCCTTGATCGCGGATATCGACTCGATGAACGACGATGAAGAAGACCGCGATGATGCAGTTACACTCATGACGATGCACAGTGCCAAAGGGTTGGAGTTCCCGGTAGTATTCATTATCGGCATGGAAGAAGGGGTATTTCCGCATAGCCGAGCGTTCATGGATAATGAAGAACTCGAAGAGGAGCGCCGCCTGGCTTATGTCGGCATCACGCGTGCGGAGAAGCAGCTGTTTTTGTCCTGTGCACGCATGCGCACGTTATTTGGACGGACGACGGCAAACCCGCCATCGCGATTCCTGGAGGAAATTCCGGAGGAGCTTAAGGAAGATACGCAGATTGCGAGTGATCGTTATCGCCGCGGCGGTGGGAGCAATATGGGCGGATCTTATGCCGGAAGAGGTTTTGGCGGTAGTGGAGGCAGCAATTTCGGAGGTAGTCGTAATCGGGACCTCTCGCTTGGTGGATCTACGGCTTCCGCTCAGGCGGCGCCGAAGAGCAAGGTCACGGTCACAACCGGTGCATCCCCTCGTCCGGCGACGGCTGCGTCCGATAGCAGTGGTTTTAACGCCGGAGATAAAGTGGCTCACGGTAAGTGGGGAACAGGAACGATCGTGGCGGTTAAGGGAAGCGGCAACGACATGGAGCTGCAGATTGCCTTCCCGGCACCGGTGGGCGTGAAGCGGTTGCTCGCAGGTTTTGCCCCCATCACGAAAGTGGAATAACGGCTGATTTTATTTTATATGATGGTTATCTGATTGAAGGAGGAGCCCCTGCATGGAGTTCAAGGATAAGATGGAGCAGCTCATCGCGGAGCTGAACAATTACAATTACCATTACTATACGCTGGATCAGCCGCTTGTTAGCGACAAGGAATACGACGCTCTGTATGACGAGCTTGTTGCCTTAGAACAAGAGACGAGTGTCACGTTACCCGACTCCCCAACCCAGCGTGTGGGTGGTGAAATTCTGAAGGGCTTTGCGCCACACCGCCATCAGGCACCCTTATGGAGTCTGGATAAGGCTCAGAATATTGAACAGCTCCGCACTTGGCACGAGCGAGTGATCAGGCTCGTTAATGATTACAATACGAAGAATCCTGATAACACGCTGCCCAGCCCGTGCTACGCCTTGGAGCTGAAGTTTGATGGGTTGACGCTGAATCTGACATATCAGGACGGTAGACTTGTTCAGGCTTCGACGAGAGGTAACGGAACGGTAGGGGAAGGCATACTGTCGCAGGTGAAGACGATCAAGTCGGTCCCCCTGACGATTCCTTACGCCGACGGGACGATCGAGGTTCAGGGTGAGGGCATTATGAACTTGTCCGTCTTGGAGAACTATAACAAGACCGCAGCTGAGCCGCTCAAGAATGCGCGCAATGCTGCAGCGGGGGCGCTTCGTAACTTAAGTCCAAAAGTAACGGCTGAGCGCAAGCTGAACGCGTACTTTTACAACGTGGGTTACTCCGATGACATCACCTTTAATGACCATAAGGAAATGATGAATTTTCTGCGTGAGAACCGGTTGAAGGTGAATCCATACATTTTCTATTTTGAACAGTTCGATGACGTGATGGAGCAACTGGCCGATATCGAGAAGGGGCGTTCTGATCTGGACTATCTGATTGATGGGGCTGTCGTGAAGGTGACGGACTTCCGTATTCGCGAGGCTTTGGGGTATACAGACAAGTTCCCACGGTGGGCGGTGGCTTATAAATTCGAAGCTGAGGAGACGACAACGGTACTGCAATCCGTAACTTGGAACGTGGGTCGTACCGGAAAAATAACTCCGCTCGCACGCGTAGAACCGGTTGATCTTGCCGGAGTAACCGTTCAGAATTGTACGCTCAACAATATCGGCGACATCGAGCGCAAGAATCTGAAGTTCGCCTTAGGTTCGCGTGTGTTTATTCGTCGCTCGAACGATGTCATCCCTGAGATCCTTGGTAAAGTAACCGAAGAGCAGGATGGAGAAGAAATTTTGTATCCTGAGGAGTGTCCTTCCTGCGGATTCCCGTTGGAGCAGCGTGGCGCTCACCTGTTTTGTAACAACAAGACGGGTTGCAAACCACAGATCGTGGCGCGGATTACGCATTTTGCCTCTCGGGATGCAATGGACATCGAGACGTTCAGCGATAAGACCGCGATTCAGTCTTCGATGAGCTGAGCGTAAGGGAACCTGCGGATTTGTATACTCTCTCGTTTGACAGCCTCCTGAATCTGGAGCGTTTCGGTGAGAAAAAAGCACAAAATCTGCTGGATGCGATTGAGAAGAGCAAAGAGCGGGATTTGGCTTCATTCCTCTTCGCCTTAGGCATCCCGAATACGGGCAAGTCCACAACGAAGATGCTTGCAGACCATTATCGTGACCTCCATCGGGTGATGTCGGCAACAGCAGAGGAACTGGTGGAGCTACCGGATGTTGGAGGTATTGTGGCGGATAGCATCGCAGGTTATTTTGCCGATCCGTTCGCTCAAGCGAGCATTGAGAAGATGCTGTCGCTTGGCGTCCAGGCCAAGGCTCCGGAAGCTCCGAAGCCTGTCAGCAGCGATTCTTATTTCAGCGGTAAGACGGTTGTGCTGACAGGTACGCTTCACCTGCTAACCCGTGAGGAAGCTACCGAACGCTTGGAGGCTTTAGGTGCCAAAGTGACGGGCAGCGTGTCTAAGAAAACCGACCTCCTCATCGCAGGCGAGAAAGCAGGCAGCAAGTTAACGAAGGCACAGCAACTGGGTATCGACATCCTGGAGGATGAAGAGGAGTTTGTCAGATTGTTGAATGAATGAGTTTTATATTGCTGTATTTTTATAGCAGAAATAAATAGGCAATGACCCAAACCGAAGCTGCCCGTCAGCTTCGGTTTTTTGTGCTATATCGATGCTGACCTGGTATCCCTTACGCCGTGCGTAAGGCTCTGGATGCTTGCCATGATTAGGTTTTTTGGTATTCGTCAAAACCTCCTACCGATTCGACTGAAATTAACAAAACATTACAGAAAAGGATGAAGGAATATAATTTTCATTCTAGAATAAATTTACCACGGGTCAGTCACGGCATAGAAAGAGGTGGTAGAGAAGCGCTGTTCCTAGGTTTAAGGCCCTGCTATTCATGGTGAAAAATCGGTTTGTAGAGAGGAGCAAAGTCTTGAGTAAACGAGTGTTGTCCATATTATTGAGTTTGGTATTAATGCTTTCATTGGTTATCCCGGCAGCCGCTGCTCCATTGGAGTCTAGGCAACTGCTGAATAATCCTTTAAGTGCGGAAGATGCTTTGCAACTAAAACAGATTTTGCAGGATCGGGCAGAGCTCGCCAAGACTCCTGTGCTGGATGAACAATTGGAAAGCACGGGAACTGGGCCGGTCGATGTCATCGTAGAATTGTCTGCTGAGCCGGTTGCACTGGCCAAGGGCATATCTTCTATAGCGGGCAAGTCATTTAGCTCTTCAATGAAGGCTAACGTCGAACAGAAAGTAGAGCGACAACAACAAACCTTCATTGACAGTCTGAATAGCCAAAATATCAATCATGAAATCTCTAATCAATATAGCTATGCTTTTAACGGGGTAGCATTGGAAATGGACAGTAGCAAACTTGAGACCATTCTCGATATACCCGGCGTTCTGGGCGTGTATCCGGATCTGGAAGTAACGGTTGGCCCCAAGGGAGAAGTTAATCCGTATATGAAAGATACCGGTCCATTTATTGGTGCTCCGGAAGTATGGGATCTTGGATATACAGGTAAAGGTGTTAAAGTCGGTGTGATCGATACAGGAATAGACTATGTTCACCCAGTCCTGAAGGATGCTTATAAGGGTGGATATGACTTCGTGGATAACGATAATGATCCTTATGAGACGACTCCGCTCGATTGGGAGAACGATCCTAACGATCCTCCACAGGTCAATGATAGAGGAAGTACGTATTGGACCGATCACGGAACGCATGTGGCGGGCACCATCGCGGCCCGGGATGCGGGTGAATTCGGAGTTGTGGGTATCGCTCCGGAGGCGGATATCTATGCGTATCGTGTGCTTGGCCCTTATGGGAGCGGTAAATCCAGTTGGGTACTGGGGGGTATCGACCGTTCGATTCAGGACGGAATGGATGTGATTAACCTCTCGCTTGGCAGTGCCCGCAATGATCCGGATTATGTAACGTCCGTGGCCATTAATAATGCTGCGCTGGCTGGTGTCACGCCAGTCGTTTCCAGCGGCAATACGGGGCCGAACCGCTGGACGGTAGGATCGCCGGGGGCATCTGCTTTTGCCATAACCGTAGGAAACTCTACAGGACCGAGTGATGAAATTTCGGCCACTACACATTTTTATACGGATGCTGTGCAGCCTGAGGTACCCGTCGGAGTGGATGAGGGTACAGTGGAACCTGGGGCTGAACAGGAACAACCAACTGCTTCTGAAGAACAGTCTGGTGTACAAGTAGGTGATGCTGCCGAGCCAGCAACGTCCGATGAAAACCCATCGGATGTCGTAAGCGAAGAAATTCAGGGAACTGATGAGGTTCCTGTTGAATCAGCCGAAGAAGAAACTGCTCCGGCAGTGGACATTAACGTACCTTTGAGCGTAGTAGACGCTACGTATACCCTTGAACTGATGGCTTGGAGTCTGGCCGAGGATCCGGAAATAGTCCTGGATGGAGAGTCTGGCCTCGTGTATGCGGATCTGGGTAAACCTGAAGATTTCGCGGATAAAGACATAACGGGCAAAATCGCGTTGATTAAACGCGGAGAACTCGCATTTGTGGAAAAAATCGCTAATGCCAAGGCTGCAGGTGCCAAAGGGGCGATCATTTTCAACCAAAACCCGGGACCGATCGGTGTTCTGCTTGGTGACAGCTTTAACTTTATCCCGACGCTGAGTATGAGCAAAGAAGATGGCGATTTCCTCAAATCTCTGCTCGATGCCAACCCTGATCTTAAAGTAAGCTTTTCTGATTTTGTCAGAAGCAAGTCGGTTGGGGATGAGATCAATGACTCGAGTTCCCGTGGTCCAGTTAAAAAGACCCTGGATATAAAACCTGACGTTGTAGCACCGGGAACGAGCATTCTATCGTCCGTTCCAGCCTACGGAAAGGAAGATCCAGATGCAGATTACGGTCAATCTTATGATCGCCTTACAGGTACAAGCATGGCTGCTCCGCATGTGGCGGGACTTGCCGCACTCATACTGGAGAAGCACAGTGACTGGACTCCGTTTGATGTGAAAGTTGCGCTGATGAATAACGCCAAAGTGCTGAATACGGATTCTTATGATGTAACGGATCAAGGGGCAGGACGTATTCAGGCACTTGGTACCATTCAGGCTGAGGCTCTGGTCAAGGTGCTGGATAAGACGTCTTATCTGGAGAACGGAACAAGTAAAGAGCAGGAGAATATTACGGGAAGCCTTAACTTCGGTAATTTTACGGGAGGAACCGCTCAGACCGTTCAGAAGAAGATTAAGGTTGAACAAGTTGGAGAAATAGGCGGACAGTTTGAGGTGGAGATTAGTAGAACGCAATCCACTCTTGGAGTAGATGTTACCGTGGACCAGACTTCTTTTGATTTAAATGGGGAGAAAGAACTCATTGTAACGCTTCAAGTTCCAGCAGGTATATCCGGAGTTTCGGAACAGCAGGGCTACATTATCTTTAAGAACGGTAACCGCACTTATTCTGTACCTTATGTAGCGTACTTCAATCTGGAAATGACGGGTATCAAATACACGAAGGTCTATTCCGATACGGAAACCTACTTGCCGCATTTTCCTTTGGACGAACAAGGGGAACTTGACGAACTGTCTGTAGGCTTCGAATTCTACAATCCTATGCGAATTGTCATCGTTGATTTGTACGATAGCCTGAATCCTGAATCAGGACCAGACGGTGATGGGTTGATTGGGCAGATTTTTGGCACAGATAAGTATCTTTTCGAAGCCAATACGGAATATACACTCGGATTTGATGGAGAGTACTTCAATTACACAACCGAAGAAATAGAATGGATTAAAGACGGTCTGTACTCGGTAGAACTTTTGTCCCTCGGTACGAATAGTGTCGTTTATACCGATTATGCAACGATTCCATTCTTCGTCAAAACTAAAGCACCTATTATTAACACGAAATCTGACGTGCAGGCCTCCAGTGGTTCCACGCTCGCACTAACCGGAACCATCGACGATCTCTATGTCACGGCCGTTCCGGCATTAATGGACGATTGGGCCATTGATTTCGATGTTAGCGAATGGCTGGCTGCCAATTATGTTGTCAAAAAAGCCGATAAGACGGTTGCCAAACAAGGCAGCTTCGATGTCGAACAGGATGGTGCGTTTAATATCGCTTTAGGTAGCCTGTCTACGGGTAAATACACCGTTGAACTTTCGGTTAAGGATCACCAAGGACTGGAAGGTAAAGCGGTGGTATCCCTCAATGTGGTAAGCAGCCCAGACCCAGGTAATCCTGGCGGCGGTGGTGGCGGTTCAGGCACACCATCTACACCAGCTCCTGAAGTATCTGGTGACGCCAAAGTAACCACGAAGAAAAATGCGGACGGCACCGAGTCTGCAACAGCAGCGCTGTCTGAAGCAGCGGTTACAGCAGGAATCGCAAGTGACAGCAAAGAAGTGAAGCTGGACGTTTCTAAACTTGATTTCAGTAAATATAGAGACGTAACCCTTACATTAGGCAAGACAACCGCTGACAAATTGAAAGCATCGGGCAAGCCTCTCGTGATCACGGGTAACGGTTTTACATTGACCATTCCTGCTGAGGCTTTGGATGATTTCGTAACGAGCAGTGGATTCAGCTTAAAGCTCTCCGTTACGGCAAGTAAACCAGGGCCTGATAATCGGGTGTCCTCACTCGTATCGATTCAACACGCAGACAAGTTCAGTCATCCACTATGGTTGACCTTGAACTATGACCCTGCGAAAGTGAAGGATACACGCAAGGTCGGCGCCTATGTTCAGTCGGAAAAAGGGGACTTGCAGTCCGCTGGCTTGCTGAAGTCGGTTACAAGAGGATCAATCACGTTCGGCATTTATGGACCTGGTTCTTATGTAGCCGCAGAGAACAACGTAACCTTTACCGATATTGTCGGGCACTGGGCTAAGGACGAGATCGAAGTTGCTGCCTCGCAGCATATTACGAACGGTACGGGTGCAGGCAGGTTCTCTCCGAACAATGCCGTGACACGGGCTGAATTCGCGACGCTGCTGGATCGCATTTTCGAGACGGGCATTGATTGGGAGACACGCAGCAAAGAAGCAGGAGCGAAGAACCCACTCACTCGTGAGGAAATGGTCGTTATGATTGCGGAAGCATTGAAGATTGATTCGACAGCAGGTTCATTGTCATTCCAAGATATCCATCTGATTTCAGAGGATGCACGTGCAGCGGTTGCTTTTGCCGTCGAGAAAGGGCTGGTCAAAGGAGTAAACGGTAATCGTTTTGCACCCAATGAGACGTCTACTCGCGCACAAGTATCCGTGATTGTGTATCGTCTGCTCGAGTACCTGAACAAGATTTAATCTGAACTAACGGGAGTTTGTCCTGGATCTTAGATAGATCAGGGCAGCTCCCGTTTGTTTTTACCGAGAAATAGATATTCATTATTGATGGACGATGATATTCTATGGATAAATAGGATATGGATTGGAAGGGGTAGAAGATGAAAAATAAGAAAGTACTTACTTATCTAGCCATACTTATATTACCGTTGTTCATTATCGTTATGGTTTTAGTCGACATGACGAAGCCCGGTAGAGGAGGAGATGAGTTACGCCTCTGCATCGAATGGGTGACCAAGTACATACTGCCCTGGATTTTCCTATACTGGTTCGTCAAACTTGTCCGGAAAATAAAATAAAAAGACACGCATCATATCACACAAAACGTGTATTGATGGGTGTCTTTTGACTTATGTTACTCCCTAGCCCATTGATCCAGCTTATCATCTCCCGGCAGAAGCAGTGCGAGCAGTCCCAGAGCGGGCAGGAAACCAATAGCAATCATTACGTTGCCAATTCCCCATGTATCACTAAGATTACCAAGGACAAGCGAGCCGATTCCTCCCATACCGAAGGCGAAGCCGGTAATCAAGCCGGACACGGTACCGATATTGCCTGGATGCAGCATTTGGGCGTAGACCACCGTGACCGAGAAGCTCGATAACAGTACGAATCCACCGATGACGAGCAGCACGCCGGCCCAGAACGGAGAAGCGAACGGCAAGATTAGAGCGATCGGCGCCGTACCGATCATGGAGAACATAATCATGTTACGTCTGCCAAAACGGTCGGCGAGCGGTCCGCCGAAGAAAGTTCCTACAGCCCCAGAAGCCAGGAACAGGAAAATATAAATCTGAGCATTGTCCAATTTAATTTGGTAGGCGTCCATTAAATAGAAGGCGTAATAGCTGCTGATGGCTGCGCCGTACCAAGACCGGATAAACACAAGGACGACAAGCACGAGCGTTGCGTTCAAAATGCTTTTGCGTCGTGCCGGATCGAGCGAACGACCGGAAGTCCTTTTTTTAAAGGTATAACCTGCCTTTAGCATGTCGTGATACCATTTGGCAACGTAAGACTGGACGAGTATCCCAGCAGCAGCCACAAAGGTAAATCCTATGGCACCAAACTGACCGAATGGAACAAAGATATAACGTGTTAACAACGGAGCCAGCGACTGTCCCGCATTTCCTCCGACCTGAAAGATCGACTGTGACAATCCTTTTCGCATGCCGGCAGCCATATGCGCGACACGCATCCCTTCTGGATGAAACGTAGCTGAGCCCAGTCCGATTAGAATCACCGCGAACAGAACCAACACATAAGTATGGGCATATGCGAGAATGAATACGCCTGCGAAGGTAAAGCACATTCCGATCGGAAGAAGAATCGGGGTTGGCTTTCGATCAGCAGCATAGCCGATGACGGGCTGGATAATAGAAGAAGTAAAATTGATAGCGAACGATATCCATCCGATCTGCGTGAACGTCAACATAAGATTATCCTTCAATATAGGAAAGATCGCAGGTATGACGGATTGAATGGAATCATTAAACAAATGGACAAAGCTGATGGCGAGCAGAATTTTGTAAACCGTAGCTTGCCCGGCCTCTCCGTGAGCTGGACTGGGTTTGTCTTGGGGACGCTGGAGAGCAATGCTTTTGTCAGCCATGCTTGGCAAACTCCTTTCTTATGAGATGACTCGAACGCGTGAAAAGCGATGAATTAACAGTAGTCCCATTCGTGCAGGAAATCAATTACATTTCGAGATGAAACCTATAAAATATCCGGTCAGGGAATGAGTGAATAATTTTAATAAAAACACTTGCTATAACGATGAGCTCATGGTATATTACTAATTGTCGCTTTTGACATATATTCTTCGGAACATGTCGAAAGATGTCGAAAAAAATGATTGACACCAGGTTCTAAACTTGGTAAGATATAATCCTGCGCTGCTGAATTGAAAGTATTAGCATCGCGGACCAACAAGTTCTTTGAAAACTGAACAAATGGAACACGTCAATGTAATACAAAGCAAACGTTGATACGTTAGCTTCTAAATGAGCAA
>NZ_BAZR01000044.1 GCF_001315105.1 Paenibacillus sp. JCM 10914
GGTGTCCGGCTTGTTGTACTTGCTTGAAATTCAACGATAGGGAGTGCAGCACGCCCTCAGCGGGCGTTCGTGTTATCTTCGCCCGGCGAATTCCGGTAAAAGAACCAGCATTCGTTCAGCAGCTTAATCTGCCTTCTGTCCTTATTGCGATAAGCGCGTGACAATTGATTGCAGAGCCATTGTGGCAAGGGTATCTCCTCCTCTTGCTAATTCCGTCTGTATGGATAGCATATGGAGAAGTAGCCCAAAGCGTGCAGGTCTACCTCGATTTTATTCCCCTGCTTCTTCCTCGTACCACTGCTCCAGTTGCGCTTGCAGCGCGCGGATTTCCGTCAGCAGCGAGATTAGAGGATATTCATTCTCGTTCAATGATGCGAAGGATTGCTCAAGTTCGTTTATGTAATCCAGCCCGCCTTGAACGCGCAATGTCTCTTGGAGCAGGTCAAGTCGATCACATTCTGCTACAGCAAGCGGCAACTGCGGTTTGCCTGGAGCGGTCAACTTATCGATTTCCTTATGTAGGCGTAGATTTAGGGCACTGAGTTGGTAAGCGTAGTCACTTGGCATTTCCACGAATTGCAGCTCGTTCTGATGTTGTAAGATCACGTAACGCATGTTCGGCATAATTGCAGGTTCTCCCTCCATACTTTCTACTTGACAGTGTAGCCCACAGGGAAGTTAAAATTCAAGTAACATTTACAAGCACATCGGAAAGGAATAGGCGAGGAACGATGAATACAATGAGCAACGAACAGTTGCAGGCATGGGTCGAGCGAATCTCCCTGGAGAGCTTTCGCATTCCGTTTAGACATAAGGCCACCTTTAATAGAAGATTGTCATCAACCGGCGGTCGGTATTTTATGAAGAGCCATCATATCGAGATTAACCCGCATCAATTGGAGACGCATGGCGTGGATGAGGTGGAGAAGATCATCAAGCACGAGTTGTGCCATTATCATCTTCATCTGGCCGGAAGAGGATACCGTCATCGGGATGCGGATTTTAAAAACCTGCTTCAGGCTGTGGGCGGAAGCCGATTCTGCCAATCGCTGCCCAAGAATACCCCGGGCCGTCGACAACCCGAACCTTATCGCTACAAATTGCGCTGTAATGCCTGCGGGGCTGAATACTTACGGAAACGGAAAATGAATCCGGCCCGTTATCGATGTGGCCAATGCAGCGGCCGACTCACGCTTCTATCTCTTCGACTCCCCCAAGAAGTCATGATAAATTATTATTATTCTACTTAATGTTCCCTGATAGCTCAGTTGGTAGAGCACTCGACTGTTAATCGAGTTGTCACAGGTTCGAGTCCTGTTCGGGGAGCCATTCATTTGGAGAGATACCCAAGTGGCTATAAGGGGACCCTCTGCTAAGGGGTTAGACTGCGTAAGCGGTGCGAGGGTTCGAATCCCTCTCTCTCCGTTTCAGGAATACATCAGGAAGCTCCCGTCACGAAGGTGACTGGGAGCTTTCCTTGCATAGGGATGAGAACCCTCAATAGAGGGGACGTCGGAGCATAGGCTTCGTTATCGGATAAACGCGGATCGCGAGGATGATTCGCGCTTTTCTATTTAAAATGGAGGATGAGGAAGGAATGAAACAGATTATAGCGATGGGCGGGGGCGGCTTCTCTATGGAGCCGGACAATCTGCTGCTGGACCGTTATGTGTTAGCTCAAGTGCCCACGGAAATGCCTAAAGTATGCTTCATACCCACAGCGAGCGGAGATGCGGACAATTACATCGAACGCTTCTATCATTCGTTTCGGACGCTGCCCTGCAGACCTAGCCACCTCTCTTTATTTAATCCGAACTTTCATGAACTGGCATCGTATGTGCTTGAGCACGATATCATATATGTGGGTGGTGGAAATACGCGGAACATGCTCGTCCTATGGCGGGAATGGGGACTGGATGCGATTCTAAAGGAAGCGTATGCCCGAGGGGTGATATTGACCGGCTTAAGCGCAGGCTCCAACTGCTGGTTCGCGGAGGGAATTACGGATCCGATAAATGCACCATTATATACGCTGAGAGGATTGGGATTGTTAGAGGGAAGCCATTGCCCTCATTATGATGGTGACAGTGAGAGAAGACCGTCATACCAGCGCCTGATACAATCCGGTGAAGCACAGAGCGGATATGCGGCCGATGATGGAGCTGCGCTGCATTTCATTGATGAGCGTTTAGAGCGGGTTGTAAGTTCGCGGGAAACTGCGAGAGCTTATTACGTGAAACAAGAAGGAAACATGGTCAATGAACAGGAAATGCCAACCGAATATCTAGGAGATGAAGGGGCTTATTTACGCTAAATAAAAATATGAATTTCTCAGAAAAAAAAGCTTGCCATCATTTTTGAAATTATGCTATACTCAATCTTGTCGTCACGGCGACGTGGTTAAAGTGGCCCGTTGGTCAAGGGGTTAAGACACCTCCCTTTCACGGAGGTAACAGGGGTTCGAATCCCCTACGGGTCACCACTTTCTTATATGAGAACCACTACGGTTCGTCGAAGCATAGGCATCGTTAGGATAAGCTTCGCAGTCTCGAACGAAGAGAGAGCATCCCCTACGGGTCACCACTTTCTTATATGAGAACGGCTACGGTTTGTCGGAGCCTTGGCAACTACATGATTGTCATCGAGAGCCATTAGCTCAGTTGGTAGAGCACCTGACTTTTAATCAGGGTGTCGAAGGTTCGAGTCCTTCATGGCTCACCATGATTTACCTTATTTACAAATGTTAGTCCCTTATATTATGCGGTAGTGGTGGAATGGCAGACACGCTATCTTGAGGGGGTAGTGGGTGTATACCCGTGGAGGTTCGAGTCCTCTCTACCGCATACAGAATGAGAAGTCCCACACCTTGGTGTGGGACTTCTTTTTGTGTTTTGAACCTTAATTTTTGTTTGTGCTCAACAACGTAATTTTCATGAGCGCATCAAGGTTTTAAGTTGGGGATTTACCAAATGGAATTGCGTATTTACGCATATCCAGATGTTTCATCATAATTCACACGGTTAATATGATACCGTGGACGAGCAACAACTTCCAAATACCTACTAGGAGTGATTCAGAATGGCTAACAATTCGAAACAGAAAATGAGCCGTGAAGAAGCAGGACGTTTAGGTGGAGAAGCTACTGCGAACAAACACACGAGAGAATTTTATCAGGAAATTGGACGGAAAGGCGGCAAAGCGACCGCTAACTCCCATGATCGCGAATTCTATCAGGAGATTGGGAGAAAAGGCGGCGAGTCGACATCCAAAACCCATGACCGGGAATTTTATCAGGAGATTGGTAAAAAGGGAGGATCGGCGACGGCCGAATCGCATACGAAGACCTTTTATGAACGAATTGGGCAGAAAGGTGGCCAGACTACTTCCCACACCCATGAGCGAGAGTTCTATCAAGAAATTGGGCAAATGGGCAGTGAGATGAGGGGCCATACGGAGGACGCCAAATTAAGCCGCCAAGCGGATAACCGCACGGGGAGCGAGGGGCGTTTACGGCCCAGGCAACGTTATCGGCGACCCTGACGAACAGCCTATCGGCACGAGAAGAGGGTTTACGAGGTGGGGGCCAGAGCTTGCGCATTCAAAAGACCCGCCTGTGGATTCGCTGCGACCCATTAACTGAAACCTTCCATTCATATAGGATAATCTATCATAAAACAAGGCTTTCTCACGGTCCGTGCAGACCGAAGGGAAGAGCCTTGTTTTTGGTTTGCTCCGTGAAAGGAAAGTGGGCGAAATACATATCGAGACTAGACAACGGGAAAGGGGTGTGATTATATGATAATGATAACCATTCTCAATGAAATGAGATGAGTTTAAGGGAGATGGATTTACATATGTTAAATGAAGCAAAGAATGACCCAACCGATAGATCTTCTGGCACGGCATCACGATTAGAACAGCCGGATATCATGGCACGTTTATGGAACGTTGAGATATTTCATGCTGTGGAGCTACCGATGGAACAGCAATTAACCTTTCAACCGGCGCTAGTGATTCCCTTCAGCGGTGAAGCAAATCTGTATCAGGCCAAGCAGCTTACCCGAATGATAAAGGGCTGTGCTTATTATTGCGCACCGGGTTCAACCTTTGGCATACAGGGTTGTACCCATGCATTTTCTATGAATCAGGAACAAATCATGGTGGCGATCGTCCATTTCGATCTATATCAAGCTTCAGACTCTTCCGGAGCATGGATGAGGGCAGAAGCATCCGCATTCATGCCAAGCGACGGTCTGTTTGTATTAGGATCACCTGAACGGATTCACATGTTGTGCCGATCGCTCCACAGAAATTTAGATACACAATCACCGATGGAGAGATGGAGAGTCCAGCTTGATTTTCAGGAAATGATCTATACGATGCTGTCCGAGAATGATCCGCGCTCCAAGAATGGCCGGGTTCAAGCACTGGAGCGGGTGAAGGAATATATCGAGGAGCACTTTGACGAGGACATAACGATCGATCAATTAGCAGCGCTTGCTGACCTGAGCCCGAAATATCTGGTTGAGGTATACAAAAAGACTTATGGACTTAGCGCGATGGAGTATTTGGCTCAGATTCGCTTGAATAAGGCGAAGCAGTTCATGCTCGGCTCCGATGCTCTATTACGGGATATCGCCCATATCGTGGGCTATAAAGATGAGTTTTATTTTAGCCGCAAATTCAAAAAAGCTTTTGGCATATCCCCGTCGCAGTACCTGAAGAACCAAAAAAATAAATGGGCGATGTATGGCTCCAGCACCTTGCTGGGATATGCGATCCCCCTTCATTTCACGCCATATGCGGCACCGCTTCATCCGAAATGGTCGCAGTATTATTATGATTCACTGGGACCGGAGATTCCCGTGCAGTTGGATGCCTATCGGCAGAATCATAATAAGGCAGCGAACCTGGCGAAACTGGCTGCTGCAAGGCCGGAGTTCATTATATGTGCAGCAGGTATTGACGATTGGGAAAGAGAGCAGTTGAAGCAAATCGCGCCAATATTTGAAATGCCGGGGGAAGAGGCGGGATGGCAGCACAACCTGCTGGAGCTCGCCAGGATTGTGGACAGACAGCACGAAGCGGCAGTGTGGATCCAATCGTTCCAGCGCAAGATTGAGCATCTTCGGGAGGCGTTGCCCGAGATGGACAAACGTGAACAACGACTTCTGACAGCACGTCTGCACCTAGGTAAAATGCAGTTATATCATCATCGGGGAATGAGAGAGCTACTGTATGAACAACTGAATTTTATACCAGCGATTCCATTCGAGTTGACGGAAGGTGAGTTGCTGACCATCGAACAGATGAAGAACTGCAACGCGCATCATATTTTGTTGCTTATTCGTCAAGATTCGGAGACGCTTGCGCACTGGAGAGAACTTCAGGCAAGTCCGGAATGGCTGAATATACCTGCCGTTAGGGCAGGTACATTCCACCAACTGTCGTCGTATCCATGGCGAGAATATTCACCTGTGGCGATGGAACGAATGGCAGATGAGGCGCTGCGCCTATTTTCCGACAAAAATCCATGAAGCATCCGAGTATTGTCCATGGTGAATTGCAGCTAAATCATCTACTATAATCAATAATGATAATCATTATCATTATCATTATGAAATGATTTTAGCGATGGAAGGGGAAACAAGAGAAACATGAGAAATATGAAGCTGGTTTTCGGACTGTTACTGACATTTGCTTTGGTGCTATCCGCGTGTGGAGGCAACGAAACTCAAGATAAAGAAGGAGCGGGTGCGAATCAAGGAACCGAGAGCACGAACCCTGCGCCTGAAAGCAATACCGAGGAAACGAAGATGGATGAAGGAACAGAGTCCAAGACCAGGGTTATTACCTATCTTGATCAGGAATATACGATTCCAGAGCAGGTTGAGCGGATTGTCATTACCGGTGCTGTTGAAGCGATGGAGGATGCCATCGTTCTGGATGTGAAACCGGTCGGAGCGATCAGCTTTTCTGGCAAATTCCCGCCACTGTTCGAATCGGTCACAGAGAATGCTCAGTCGATCGGTGAGAAGATAGAGCCGAATTTCGAGACCATTCTTTCGTTGAAGCCTGATGTTATTCTGGGTACATCGAAATTCAAACCGGAAGTGGCGGAACAGTTAAGCAAGATCGCAACGATGATTCCTTACTCTCACATATCTACGAATTGGGAAGAAAATCTGAGATTGCTGGGTGAAATCAGCGGTAAACAGGAACAGGCTGAGCAAGAAATTTCTAAGTACAAAGAAGACCTGGTTACAGCGAAGGAATCGATCGGGGATACCCTAAATGACAAGAGCGTGATTACGATTCGAATCCGTCAGGGTGAAATGTACATTTATCCTGCAGGCGTATTCTTTAACCCTGTACTGTATGAGGATATGGGAATTGCGGTCCCTGCTGAAGTCGAAGCTGCTCAAGCGCAGGAACTCGTATCCAAGGAGAAGCTGGCCGAGATGAATCCGGACTACATCTTCCTCCAATTCTCACCGGAAGAGAACACGGATGCGCCTAAAGCGTTGGAAGAACTCCAGAATGATCCGATCATGAAAAATTTGAAATCGTTCAAGAACGGCACCGCATTCGTTAATGTTGTGGATCCGCTGGCTCAAGGTGGAACGGCGTACAGTAAAATCGAGTTTCTTAAAGCAGCAGTTGAGCACTTGAATAAATAGAGAACAAGCATTTCTAGTCTAAACGTATAAGGCGTGTTGTTTATGGGGTTCAAAAAGTCGCTGCCGGTCGTCATCCTTTTGATGACCCCGGCAGTATGTTTATTACTTATCGCTGGCTCCATATTATATGGAGCCAAGAACATCACGGTGGATACCGTCTGGGCTTCCATCTTTGCCTTTGATCCAGACAGTCTGGATCATCAGATTATTGTAAGTTCCCGCTTGCCCAGGGTTATTGGTGCGATGCTGATCGGTGCTTTTCTAGCTGTATCCGGCGCGCTCATGCAGGGGATGACCAGGAACTACTTGGCCTCCCCCTCGATAATGGGGGTATCGGATGGCTCGGTGTTCGCGGTCACGATGTTCATGGTATTCATGCCGAGTGCAAGTTCCAATATGTACATTGTCAGTTCATTGATCGGCTCTGCGATCGGAGCTGGGATCGTTTTTGGTCTGGCATGGCTAATTCCGGGCGGATTCAGTCCGGTTCGGTTGGCGATACTCGGCACGGTGATCGGTACCTTCCTCAGTGGTACAGCCGAAGCGCTGGCTGCCTATTTTCAAGTCTCGCAGAGTATCAGCTTCTGGTATAACGCGCGCCTGCACGCCATAGACCCCGAACTGATTAAGCTCAGCATCCCGTTTGCAGTTATTGGTCTGCTGCTGGCCATCGTCTTGTCGAAATCCATCACGCTGCTCTCCCTTGGAGAAGAAACTGCGAAAGGGCTTGGCGTAAAGACATGGCTGATCAAGGGACTTGCGATGCTGGCAGTCGTTATTCTAACAGGCGTTTCGGTTGCACTTGCCGGTAAAGTTGCTTTTGTCGGTCTGATTATCCCGCATGTTGCACGGTTTCTGTCAGGCTCGGATTATCGCTGGATTGTGCCTGTATCAGGCGTACTGGGCGGGATGTTTCTCGCGCTATGTGACATTCTCGCCAGGTTCGTCAATTATCCGTTCGAAACGCCGGTCGGTGTCATAACAGCCTTGATCGGTGTGCCTTTCTTCCTATATCTGATTAAGACGAGGGGAGGGCGTCAACGTGCATAAAGCTTCACCGAGATTCCCTCTCGCATTGGTCGGTGGAATTGCCGTAGTGCTGCTTGCGGTTTATTTCAGCCTGACCAACGGCACTTTTGACATTACGATCCGGGAAGTGTTCCAGACGCTCTTGCGAATCGAACCGAATTCGGATTATGACCTCGTTGTATTCGAATTCCGCCTGCCCCGCATCATGCTTGGAGCGTTGGTCGGATTTGCACTCGGAATGGCGGGAGCCGTCATTCAAGGGGTTACTCGCAATGGTCTGGCCGATCCAGGCATTCTTGGCATTAATGCGGGAGCCGGTATGGCGGTTGTATTATTCATGTTCCTGTTTCAGGGGCAGTTAACACTCACGGGCTGGGCAGGCGTCATGATGATGCCCATGTTCGGTGCGGCGGGCGGCTTGGCCGCAACGGCAGCGATCTATATGTTCGCCAGAGATGGCGGCCAATTGGATCCGCAGCGGCTCATCTTGGTCGGGATCGCGATTGCATCAGGATTCGGCGCAATCACGATGTACGTATCATTGAAGATGAATCCGAAAGATTATGAAGCAGCCGTAACTTGGCTGGCCGGCAGTCTTCACAGTGCCAACTGGAAGTTCGTGGTGACGATGCTGCCGTGGCTGATTCTTATTCCACCGATCATATGGACACGTTCTCGTATTCTTGATTTGTTCCAATTAAGCGAGGCAAGTGTGAAGAGCGTCGGTGTAGCCGTGGAACGGGAAAAAAATATACTGCTCCTGTGCAGCATCGGTCTTGTGAGCGCGAGTGTCGCTGTATCGGGCAGCATCGGCTTTGTTGGATTGCTCGCGCCTCATCTGGCCAGGCAACTTGTCGGTTTGCAGCATAGGCATATCCTTCCAATCAGCGGCATTGCGGGGATGGCTATCGTTGTGGTTGCCGATTTCATTGGCAGATCCATCTTTGCCCCGGCTGAGCTTGCAGCCGGCATCGTGGTTTCTGTGATTGGTGTACCTTATTTTGTCTATTTGTTATTTCGCATGAGAAAATAAACGAGCATGGAGAGGTTGCTATGAATCATTATCAGGAACTAGTGCTCGGGGACAGAAAGATTATCTTGTACCTGCCCCCCTCCTATAAGAATTCGATTCGTTCATATCCAGTTGTTTATGTACAGGATAACGGAGAGCTGTTTACAGATAGCCTCAATTATGTGGAGCATTTGTTTATCGCGGGAGAAGTGGAGGAAGTGATTCTTGTCGGAATTTCCCCCTTTAACCGGAACGATGAATATACGCCATGGCCCGCTGAGGCGCTGCTTCAGGACAGACCATCTTTTGGGGGGCAAGGCAAATCATACGTTGACGAAGTGGCTGATGTTATCAAAACCCATATCGACAGTCACTATAGAACACTAACCGAACCTCAGCATACAGCGATCATGGGAGGATCTTTCGGCGGCTTGATATCGATGTTCGCAGGGTACTGGCGTCCTGAAACTTTTGGACGTATTGGTATGCTCTCCGCATCGCTGTGGTATGTGGGCGTTCTGGATTTCATTCGTGAACAGAAGGTCTTGCCCCCAACCCTGCAAGTGTTTATGTCTGTTGGACAAGTTGAAGGAGCCTACAAAACAAACCTTCAGCGTTATATGTATCCGAATAATCTGGAGGCGTTCCAGTTATGGGTGAAGGATGGAGCGGCGGCCGGCAGATTACAGCTTGAAGTGGATGCTGACGGGACGCATGATGCCATCTTCATGTCCAGACGTTTCATCGACGCGCTGCGCTGGCATTTCTCAACCAAGGAGACTTCAAGTGGAACAAGGCCTGATATGAATAATGCTGAGTGCTTCCGAATTCCCGGCACTGTGACCTGGTCGATGCGCTCTCACACGACGGATTGCGATTATCGTATATTTATAACGGAGCCGATGGGGCCGCCTCCCGAGGATGGCTATCCGATACTATATTCGCTTGATGGCAATGCCACCTTTGGCTCCCTTGCTGAAGCGATCCGCCTGCAGTCCCGTACTCCGCGCGGTATTGCACCAGCGATCATTGTGGGAATAGGATATGACAGTGAGTCCCCGATCGTAACGGAGGAACGCTTTCGTGATTATACGATCGAGGCTTCCCAGGAAGAATTACCGGCAAGGCCGGATGGATCGAAATGGCCGGCAACCGGTGGTGCAGAGGAGTTCTTAACTTTTATTGAAGAACAACTAAAGCCTGAGGTTGAACGGCGCTATCCGGTTAATCGGCGCCAACAGACTTTGTTCGGGCACTCGCTTGGCGGATTCTTTACTATGTATGTCTTGTTTACCAAGCCGGAGCGCTTTCAGCGGTATGTGGCAGCAAGTCCATCCATCTGGTGGAAGGATCATATGCTCTGCAAGTTATGTCAGGATGGAATCGCTAACATTCGACAATGCGAGAGCAAGCCGCAGTTGCATTTATATGTAGGTACAAATGAGAAGCCGTCAATGGTACAGGACGCCCGCAATATGAATTCAGTTCTCAGAGGTAACCCAGAGACGTTAGAGACGACTTTTGTAGAGGTGGAGGGGGAAGGGCATGTCTCGATTCTGCCAGCACTGATCAGCCCCCTGCTACGACTGGTGACGAGTTCATCTGCGGACTGAAAATAACGGAGAACGTTTTATTATAATGAGAGCAGCTTGATATCCATCCTAATCCATGGACGGGGTAGTCAGGCTGCTTATTTTGTCATGTTAGTCTTCTGGCAGGTGGGGGTCATCGAGGATGGAGGAATACTTGGGATATAATCTGCGTATGCAATCCGGGCATATGTCATGAGTGAATTCAATGGGGAGTCGGCTTTCAAGATAGCTCTCAACGGGCTCCCAATCCTCTGCATGTCTTACGTGCTTGCAGACCGCACAGATAGGAATATGTCCCGGTAAGGGGAAACTATGGGCAAGGGCTTGCTCCAGCCGTAATTCTTTGCGTTTGAATCGAGTAATGTCTGTAAAGGAGAGGAGGATGCCCTGCACGGGATGATCCTTGCCAATTTGCATCGGTATGACTTCACACAAAATCCAGCTCTCTGCATCGCTCCATCGAACGGCATATTCAAATGAATATTCAGAAACGCTTCCTTGCAGCACGTCCTCAATCGTTGTCCAGTTGATTTCGTCAAAGAATGGATCAAAGGGCGATGGGGGGAGATACTGCGATCTAAGCTCAAAAAAAGAGGCTCCTTGCCGTGTAAAATCAGGGGAGACTCCGTACTGTTCAGCCATAGATAATAGCCGATTGTTAATATTAGCGATGATACCGTCCGGTCTGATCAGCATGAGACCAAGGTTCAGAGAATGGACAGCGTGGTCCCAAGATGACGTTAGCGTATCGCGGTGCAAATTACTCACTCCTCTTACGGTAATAGACTCATGAGTAAAAGGTACAACGATCAATGAGTACTATGGTATAATTTAGGCAATGTAGTCCAATTATACACTTATTTAAGTTTTTTTGCAAGTAAAAAATACGTACATAAGATATTTCCTTTAAAAAGAGAAATAGGAAGGCGGTTGTTTGATGCAGTCTATTTACCAACGAATCGAACATCTCATAGAAAGCGAGGTATGACCAAGAAGGCGTTTTGTGAAACCCTCGGAATCAGCACAGGAAATTTTGGTGACTGGAAGAGAGGGAAAACAACGCCAAGTACGAATAAATTGATTGAAATCGCTGCATTTTTCTCTGTGAGCCTGGATTGGCTGATCATAGGTAAAGGCAACCCTTCGATCCGCGTAAACGAAACACGAGGAGAATATGATATAGATGCGGAGGCGGTGATTCTTACGAATATGTCTGATTTGGCCAAGAGTGAGCGGGAGTTTATTCGTGAATACATCGATTTTACGATCCAGCGCAAAGCTAAGAAGAAGGAAAAAGGGAACGATACCCCGTAATGATCTATATGGAAGGTAGCCTTTTAGAAAGGTACTTTACTTTTAGTTACCAGGGCAGTATAATAGGGAATGTTCGCTGCATGAACATTTCTGATTATATGCGGTAGTGGTGGAATGGCAGACACGCTATCTTGAGGGGGTAGTGGGTGTATACCCGTGGAGGTTCGAGTCCTCTCTACCGCATCCATAGTTTTTCATAAGACCGTTGTGAAGGTGGAACGTCCCATCTTATCGCAACGGTCTTTTGTTATGCACGTTAATGGCGGTAATATGTGGATAACCCTTGGTTACCGTCAACTTTTCGATTCAATTCCTGTCATGCGTTTAATGATTAGATGTGGAGACATAATAGTGCATGAAGGAGATGATTGAGCATGAAACCATTATATACAGCTGATGTCAAAGTAACAGGCGGCCGTGAAGGCTCTATTCAATCCAGTGACGGAGTTCTCAGCCACAATCTAAGTATGCCGAAGGAACTTGGCGGTGACGGCAGCAACGGAACGAATCCGGAGCAGCTGTTCGCAGCCGGGTATGGGGCGTGTTACGAGAGTGCCTTGGCGAATATCGCTCGTAAAGAGGGTGTTGAGCTCAAGGATGTGGTCATACACTCCCAGGTGATGATCGGTAAGGATGAGGGAGCTGATGGCTTCAAGCTTGCCGTTAAGTTGAAGATCGATATGCCCGGCATTGAACGCGATCAGGCCGAAGATCTTGCGAAGAAGGCGCATGCTTTCTGTCCGTATTCCAAAGCGACTCGCGGCAATATTGATGTAGAACTCAGCGTCAACTAACAATAGATGAATCATATTGGAACGACCCAAGATGGCTCTCATGATGAGGGCTGTCTTGTTTGTTCTTCGGTTGACGATGAAGAGCCGCTCGGTTGACATCCCTTCCAAAATTCTTTAATATGACTAAGTACCAGAAAGTACAAAGAAGTGTTAAGGAATTAAATAAATTAAATGGGTGATGACATGGCATACAGACCGCAAATTGCAGATGTGACCACAGCTGGAAGCAATGATAAAGAAGGGCTTTACGAATTCATTATCCATACGGCAGATGGAACGGATATTCGAGTGTTTTACAGCCGTTTTCCGGAATGGAAATTGACTGCCCTGAGCCGACTCGGCAAGGTACCTTGCCCGGTTTGTCGTAAAGATTTCATATGCAAATGCATGGAGAAATTCTCGCATGAATTCGATCAGCAGATGAACGACGGCCAGTGGCTGGCGAAAGCTGTTAACAATTAATACAAGCGTTTCCGATCTAGCGTAGGAGTGAGTTCCTGCGTTTTTTCTTTTATATAGCGAATGAAGCATTAGAGGGGGATGACTATATGGGAGTACCGGATAACAACAATGGACCGTCTGCCATCGTGTTAATTGACGGTGTATGTCATTTATGCCAGGGATTGACCCAGTTCATCATTAAGCGGGATCCGCAAGGGATCTTCCACTTTGCTTCCATTCAATCTGAGATCGGGCAAGCGTTGATGAGAACAGGCGGACTGGATGGGGGTATCCTGGAGACGATGGTGTTCATTGAGGATGGGAAGTATTATACCAGGTCGACAGCTGCGCTTCGGATTGCACGTCGACTGCGATTCCCTTGGTCGCTGAGTTATGCCCTGATCGTCGTGCCCCCGGTGCTGCGCAATGTGGTCTATCGCTGGATTGCCAACCATCGCTATCGTTGGTTCGGACGCTCGAATGAGTGCATGATTCCGACGCCGGATATCCGGCGCCGATTCCTGTCTTAATTAATGATGATGCGCGGAGTCACTCTCCTGATATATTGGTGTCTCCGATTGAAGAAATGCAAGCTCCTCGTTTGAAAGCTTACCCACAGCAAACGGTTTTTGCGGAATGATAATGGAGTGATTATTGCCGCAATGAAGTTTGATGAAATACAATCCTTCTTTTTCAAACGTCCTGGTTACCGTGTAGACCCCATCCCCAATCTCTACGGCATCGGTCATGGGATCTCTCAGAGCCCCGTCATGACTCCACAGCTCATAATGCACGAAGTCCGCGCGAGGCACGCGCTTTCCGTCCTGTGTCAGTACGATCTCTAGCACTTCGGGTTGCCCGGCTGATAATAATTCCGGTATGTTGACCTCGGCTATTAATGGAGACTTTGCATGATACTGGTCTGCCGCATCCGGATTGAGGGAGCAGCCCGCCAGGAGCAGAACGGCAAGTACAGCCGGAAGAACACGGCGGAAACGGGATTTAACCATCATATCCTCCATTCTAATCATTTTCTTTCGAATCTAAGCCCTATATTAGGCATTGAAGAACGTCTTGACCGCAGGCACCTTACGCACAATGAACCGGTCGATCAACCAAACAATTATTAATGAGAGACCAACAAGCGGAAACAGTATGCCAAAGCCAATGAGTATCCACAGGAGGTATCTCAAGTTTCTTGGTGAAATGTCAGCGGCTTTCGGGGCACCGAGACTGCGATCCGGTTTGCGTTTCCACCATAAATACAGGCCGCTTACCGCGATGAGAATAATCCCTAAACATATCAGCAGGCTGAGGATTTGATTCAGTATGCCGAACTGAGTGCCTTTATGAAGAGTAATGCCTAGAGCGACGGCCTTGCCAACGACCCCGTAATGATCATAACGATAATCGGCGAGAACTGCGCCGCTGTATTGATCAATATGCATGGTTGCTTCATCCTGTGCTTTCGGTGGATAGGCGGACAGGGTGTACACGCCTTCAGCGCTCTGAGGAATGCTGATCGTGTAACTTGGATGCATACCCTCGCTTCTTGCGACATACATCACGTCCTCTATGGGGAGCGGCGTAAAGTCTGCGATCGTAGAGTTCGGAACAGCTAGATTCTCCGCTGCCAAGGTACATCGGCCACCTCTTTGGTAGGCGTGATGTGCGAAGTTGGCGCACTGCCTGACCAAATCGTGGGTGGGTATCCAGCACCGGTATTAGTTGCTATGGTCTGAAAATGACTGCCCCAGAAGCCTGACCATGGTAATCCCGTAAGAATTAAGAACAACATCCCGCCTGCAATCCAGAATGCCGGCACAGCATGCAGATCCCGCCGGAATAGGGTCTTCCCTTTACCGAGTCTGGGATAGAGAATGCCGCCAAGCCCCGTCTTCTTTTTGCTCTTGTTCTTTCTTGGCCACCAAAGATAAATGCCGGTGATGAGGAGAAGTATCGCCCAGCAAGCGACTAGCTCCACCAATCGGTCTCCAAGCGTGCCGGCCATAAGCTCGCCGTGCAGCTCTTCGATTTTATTCATGATGCGGTCTTGTTCACGCAATTCGCCGATCCGTTCGCCGGTGTAAGGATCCATAAAGACGGTCATGGCTTGATTATTGGCGGTTGTAATGCCGATTTCCGTTGAGCGAGCATCAGTCTCGCCCGGTCGGTAACTTCGGATGACGGCTTCCGGATATTGTTCTTTTACTTGTCCGATCAATTGTGTAGGTGCTACGCGTTCGACTTGAGGGCTTACCGTAAATTGGTTACGGTAGAGGCTTTCTTCAATCTGGGGTTTGAACAAGTAGATGGAGCCGGTCACGGCCAGAATGATCAGAAACGGCGCGATGATGATCCCGGCATAGAAATGCCATCTCCACACAGTTTTATACTTTGCGGCATATTCCGCTGTGTGCGATGGATTTGGACTGGATTGAGCTTGCGGCTTCTTTTTCCCCATTAAAATTTACTCCTTCATTCTTCAATAAAATAAGGGTTTGCTTGCAAGTTATTATCTTCGGGGAGCTCTGAAGCCAGCCTCAACGGCTTCCGGTTCAGAACAGAACCACTGTTCTGGCTTGGTCCGCTCATAGTATGGGGAATCTTGCGTGTGATAAATTTTCTCGCCTTTGGAATTGATATTGCCTTTGATTGTGCAGCCTTGCTCGGGCGGCTTGATGTCGTTCATGTTGCTTTGGTTGGTTATACCCGTATCCTGTGCGTTGCGGCCGTTTAATTCTGCTGGATGGAATCCGTCCTCCTGTGCATAGTTCTCCACGCTCCATATTCCTAATGCCTGCTCTTTGCTGATTCGCTGAAGATCGTTAAATTTGTCAACGTACCTAGTATTAGGCGGATAAATGTAGGCGACCCGTGCGAGCCCCTCTAGCAACAAGGCTTCCTGAACCATAATGCCATCCGCGTAAACGTAGGCAAGCAAGCGTGAATACTTATCCCGGTTCGGACCGATATCAAACTCCAACTCAAGAAGCTGGGCCTGCTCGACCAGCTCCTTGGTGAACTCCTTGGCCTCGGGGCCGAAAGGCTGCACGCCCAGTTTGGGGTGATTCGTCTCCGGTGTATCGATGAGCAGCAGCCGGACGTTCTCCTTCTTGCCCTCGAACATCACGCTGATCGTATCGCCGTCGACGGCTTTGACAAGTTCGACTTCAACTCGGGGAAGGTTCAGATCGTCGGTTGGATACTTGGCAGATGAAGCGAAGTCGGATGATGGGGGCTCAGGCTGATCTGAGGCGTGTGTGGACCCAGCCGAATGATCTCCACCGGAGGCTGTTGGCGGCATTAACGGCTGACTGCAGCCGGCCACGATCAGCAGTAAGGATAGAATTACGATGAACCATGATTTCTTCACTAGATGTCACTCTCCTATGTAGGGGGAAGCTATATACGTCAACTTCTTTTAAGAACGTTAGTTCTCAGCCTATATATTAGGTTATATATCCTAGTTCTGACAATAGTGATTAAGGGCTATATATATACAAAATAAGGGGTTGCTGTCCTGTAATAACTGTGATAATCTAATGTTAAATTATAACAAATCGACGGAAGCACCGTTCAGTGATCGCGTTATCGCGGCATTGACGGTGCTTTTTTGCGTTGAATTTGAGGGAAGGGATGGGGTTATGATTACGGCCCGAATCGTGCTGGCCATACAGGATTCTTTATACGTTGAGCCATTGCTCGATTATGTGCAGGCTAGCGGGTACGCAACAGCTGTGCAAGCCAAGGCTTTTACACAGAAGGAGCGGTTCCTGGATTACATGAACAGCGGCGAGAGGTGTGATCTTGTGGTTGCTGACGCCCAGATGCTGGAAGAATGGATGAATAGCGGGAATTCGGCTGTGCCATGGCTGCTACTTCGTGATGAGCATACATCATCTGCTGCTGGTGAAGGCGGGAACATTACCGCCAGATATCAGCCGCTGCCTCAACTGCTGGAAATTATAATGAGGTGCTGCCAGGGTGCGAGTGTGAAGAAAGAGAGGCTATTGATGGATAGCACACCGATCATCGGCGTGGTGTCGCCGATAGGCGGTAGCGGTAAATCCACAGTCGCAATGAATATGGCGAAGCAGTTCGCAGTGCTTGGCCTACGGGTATTCTATCTGAATCTGGAGACGGTGAACAGCAGCTTGTTATTTATGGGTCAGACCGACGGAGATAAGAGCTTTACAAGATTGATGTATGACATTAAAGCTTCCCAGGAATCCCCGGGGAAGGAGCAAGTAAGCCTCGCATCTTATATCAAGGAGCATGAAGCATTAAAATGCGATACGTTTGAGCCTACCGCTCATATTAAGGAGCTAATGGAGATAACCTCCGGTGATGTAAATGTCCTGCTTACGTCGCTTATATCGTCGGGGCAATACGATATCATCATTGCGGATACGGACCAGTATAACTCTGAGGCCGTCCAGACCGTACTCCAACAAGCAGGACTGGTGTTATGGATATTGCTCGATGACATGATGAGCATGCATAAGACCGGAATGTGGATTCACCAGTTGGAGCGAGAGGATCCTGTTATATTCAAGACGGTCATGCAGCGAAGCCGTTTTGTGATCAATCGATCCGCGGGGGGGCTTGTTAATCAATTACCGCGGCATGACATGAATGTGGATTTTGCCTTGCCTTATATTCCTTCGTGGAAACAGTTGTATCAACAGGATCTGCTGTTATGCTCGCCCATATTCAGCAGGGAAGTATTGAAGTATTGCAAGCAGATGTTGGAAGGAGCAGATAGGGCAGCCCTTCTTGCTGTAGGTGGACATGATGCTTGAGGAACAGTTCAAATCATTGCGGGATGGGGTGCGTGCCGAACTTGATATGACGGTTCGCATCGGCAATTCCGAGTTGATGGCTCGGATCGAGGATAGGGTATTCAATCGGCAAGAGCTGATGGAATTGACGGCATCGGACAAACGAACGTTGGTCCGCAGGGTGTATGATTCCTTCCGCGGATTGGATGTTCTTCAGCCTTTGGTCGATAATCCGAGCATTTCCGAGATCATGATTAACAGCCATCAAGAGATATTCATTGAACAGGATGGAGAAGTGAAAAAGCTCGAGCTGCAGTTCGAATCCCGGAGTCGGCTTGAGGACATCATTCAGACTATTGTTGGCACGGTGAATCGCGTGGTCAATGAATCCACGCCGATCGTTGATGCGAGATTGAAGGACGGCTCACGAGTCAATATCGTACTCCCTCCGGTAGCCTTGAAAGGTCCTTCCATGACGATTCGGAAGTTTCCGGCTACACCGATGACCATGGATGAACTTGTCCGCAGGCAAGCTTTGTCTGAGGAAGCAGCGCAACTGCTTCAGGTCTTGGTTAAAGGCAAATACAACATATTTATTGGCGGTGGAACGGGTTCAGGTAAGACAACGTTCCTGAACGCGCTATCTCAATATATTCCGCCCGATGAACGTGTAATTACGATTGAGGACTCGGCTGAACTCAAGATTGTGACCGTCCCTAATCTCGTGTCGTTGGAGACGAGAAATGCCAATACCGAGGGACGGGGCGAGATTACGATTCGCGATCTGATCCGCTCTTCGTTGCGGATGCGTCCCAACCGCATCGTGATCGGTGAAGTTCGCGGAGGTGAGGCTCTGGACATGCTGCAGGCGATGAATACCGGCCATGACGGCAGTCTATCGACGGGACATGCGAATAGTACGGAGGATATGATAAGTCGATTGGAGACGATGGTGCTAAGCGGAGCGGATCTTCCGATCCATGTTGTTCGCAAGCAGATAAGCTCCGCTATTGATATCTTCGTTCACTTGTCCCGTTTAAGGGACCGAACCCGGCGGGTCACGGAGATATGCGAGGTCATCGGTATGAGCGGAGAAGAACTTTGTTTGAACTCGTTGTATCGCTTCAGCGAGGCAGGGGAATCAGGCGGCCGGATTGTGGGAGGGCTTGAATCCAGTGGCAATCCCCTGCTGCATACCGATAAATTGCGAATGGCTGGCTTTACGACGTGGCCGCTGCAGGAAGCGGGCGGAGAATGAGAGGTTCGCAGCAGTCGATGAGAAGAACGCAAGAACAGAGAGAACAGATACCGTCTATAGGACATCATCCTAACGGAGTAAGGCAGCTACGGAGGACGAATGAGAGCAGCAATATCTTGCCCGATTACACTAAGTATCGTCTAACAGGAAGAGAAAACGCCATTTCTATAATCGTAGGTGGCGTGGTCTTCTTCGGTATCGGTTATTTGTTCTATTACAACCTGGTGCTGTCCCTGATCTTAGGCTTGGCCGGTCTCGTTATGCCACGGTTCTGGCGGCAATACAGGCTTAATCGTAGACAAGCAACGATGAACCTGCACTTCAAGCAGGCTTTATATTCCCTTTCGTCTTCTCTTTCTGCGGGGCGATCGGTTGAGAACGGGTTTAAGGAAGCCGTAGAGGATTTGTTGCTGCTCGATCCTGGCGGGCTTAGCGACATGATCTTTGAGCTTAAAATAATTGTTTCTCGAATGGGATACGGTGAACCAGTCGAGGCCGCGTTGCAAGATTTTGCCCGCAGATCCGGGATGGAGGACATCAAGAATTTCGCAGACGTATTCTCGACCTGTAAGCGTACAGGCGGTGATCTCGTGGAAGTGGTACGAAGAACATCTTCGATCATCGGGGAGAAGTTGGATATTCAGCAGGAGATCTCCGTCATGATTGCTCAGAAGCGATTCGAAGCGAAGGCGCTACTGGCAGCACCGTTTCTGTTGCTGGTGTTCATGAACATGACGTCGCCGGATTATATGGAGCCCATGCGCAGCATGGCTGGCATAGTCATATCGACGTTTGCACTGGCTGTGCTGTTGGGTTGCTTCTTATGGATAACGAAGATGATGAATGTCAAGGTTTAAGGAGGTGATGAAGCATGCTGGGATGGATATCCGGCACGCTGTCGGTTCTGCTTGTGGGCGGTTGGGTGGTGCTGAACCAGATAAGCGGAGAGCGATACCATCTTCATACAAGATTGCCTATGAAGGGACTGCGCATGCAGAGACTGGCACCACCGTTGTTATTCATGCTGGAACGTGGGGCGATTCCGATGCGCATGCCGATGATGTTCTACCGCATACAGAGCTCTGTCCAGAAGATATATGGCTTGAGCCGCAGCACGGAGAAAACGCTGGTCTTCATTGCCGAGGCACTTGTGTATACTTGGCTGCTTGTAATCGGTGGTTGTGTATGGTCCTTGATAACCGGTGAAGCGATGGGGATTATGGCGGGCCTAGCCTTAGGAACATTGTTACCCGCGGCCTTGGTGAAGGATTTGGACAAGAAGGTCAAATTGCGTGAAGAAGACATTCTGTTAGAGCTGCCTGAGCTATTAAATAAAATGGTGCTCCTGGTTGGTGCCGGTGAGACCGTGCAGCGTGCTTTGGTTCATTGCATTGAACGAGATCAGGATATGAATCATCCCTTGTATGTTGAACTCCGAGCGATGACTCGTGAATGGGACGGGGGGCATTCGTTTCAACAAGCCTTTGAACAGTTCAATAAACGATGTGCCGTGCAGGAGATATCGATATTTACAACGACGGTGCTTTTGAATTTCCGGCGCGGAGGCAACGACTTTGCGTTAGCATTGCGAGATTTATCGCGTGTGCTGTGGGACCGTCGCAAAGCGATCGGAAGAACGCGGGGAGAGCAGGCTTCAGCGAAACTGGTGTTTCCGATGGTCATTATCTTTATGGTCATTATTGTACTGCTAGGAGCACCTGCGTTTATGATGATGAATTTCTAGAAGGGATTGAGATATGTTGATGATGCTTACGGTGATGAAGGACAGGGTTTGGGCTTTTTGGAAAGATGAGAGGGGTTTGGGGACGCTGGAGATGATTCTGATTCTGGTCGTCATTCTCATTATTGCGCTTATTTTCAAGGATCAGATTATGGAACTGGTCGATAAGTTGTTTAACTCCGTGAATTCGAAGACCGACGAATTCCTTGACTAGGAAGTTGAGACGTTCGACCAAGTGGAACGATGACAGCGGCAACTTCACGATTGAAGCTTCCCTCGTGCTGCCGATCGTATTGCTGGTTACCGCGTTGTTCATCTTCCTTTGCCTATACATTTACCAGCAATCGATGCTCGCCCAAGCTTCTGCTGCTGCCTCCGAGCGTACAGCGTATATTTGGGACAACAGTTACAAGACTGCCAGCACCGGAGAGGTGCAGTCAGGGTTGCATGATTCCCTTTATTGGCGGATGACGGACGATCATGTGTTGGGTTCATTGTTCGGTCTGACCGGGGGGGACCGTGCGAGGAATATTCCGTTACCTGGTGGAAGTAGCGACGGTTTACCTGAGTCGAAGATGCTTAAGGGCAGTACAGCGGTGCCGGTTCAGATGCAGGGGGAGATGTCCTATCAGAACTTGTTCCTTATTAAGAAATTAACGACGACGCTTCATGAACAAGTATCCCTAACCCCGCTGCATCGCGTGATGGCTGGAGGGGGGACGTTGACTGTCAGCGGACAGTCGGTGGTGGTGGACCCGGTTGAATTCATTCGATCGGTGGATTTGATGAGATATTACGGAGCGAAATTCAAGGGAGACAGTAACGGTACGGACAAGACAAAGGCAGGAGAGGTCCTGCACAAATACGGAGGTTCACGATAGTCATGTTCAAGAGAGGGGAGTCCATGCCCAGGAAGAGAAACATCAGAAAGAGTCTATCGTCCGATGGTTCGGTGTCCGTATTTCTCATTATTGTGTTGGCAGCGGTATTTATGTTTGTGGCAGTGTTCATCGATTTTTCCCGTATCTCCGCGCTAAAGGTACAAAGTGAGAGATTGACGAGAGCGGCAGTGCGCTCGGTAATGTCTTCCTATGAACCAGAGCTGCAGCAAGCATATGGCCTTTATGCCCTCGGAGCGACTAGCGCGGATCTGATAATGGGCAATGTGCTGAACGACAGCTTGCGCCCGGGAGATCGAAGCGATGCGTTCCGGTTGATGGCGATGGAGCTGGATAGCTCTGGGATGGAACTCCAGCGTCCACTGGGTACATACGAAATCTTTAACCGACAGATCATCGAAGATATGAAGTATAAAGCCCCCATCGATTTTACGCTGGAGCTTCTCACCAAGTTCAAGCCGTTATCACAGTCGATGAAAGAGGCATCCAATACCGTAGACGTGCTTAAAAAGCTGCGCAGGCTTTATGACAGCCGGGAGGCAGCACTGGATGAGATGCTGGAGAAGCAGCGCAAAGCAGGAGAACAAGCGATCAGACTATCCAAGCTGGTTATGGATCCTCCTGATCATTCCATTATCGATTCCTCGCTGGGCGGTAGTATATCTACTGCTGAAGATGCGGCTGCTCAATATGAGGATTATAAGGTCAAGCGGCAAGAGGATGCTGATCGAGCTCCAGAAGAGGAGAAGTTGTATACGCTTCTGCTGCTAGCCTATCAGAGCGGGGTGTCTGGACTAGGTTCCAGGATAACGGCAGAAGTTAGTCGCTTTCAGAGTAATCGTGACAAGCTGCTATTAGAGGCTGACACCTTATGGGAAGAGGCGAACAGCTTAAATGAAGAGATGAAACAAGTCATTAAGGAGGCAGAAACACGTTCATCCAATTTGGGCTACGACCAGGTGACGAATGATATCACGCCTGGTTCGGCGGAGGCTTCTGCAGAGGAGGCCGAGATTATACAGTCGATCCGGCAGCAAGCAGACGGTCTAATATACAGTGCGGACATGCTTGAAGAATTGAAGCAAGAAATCGATGTTCAGCGGGATCGCTCTCTGTCGGTTGTCGAAGCTGGATTGTCGGTGCACTCCTCATTGGGTGGAGAAGTCATGAAGGGAACCATTATGAATGCAAGTCGCAGTCTGCAGAATTATATATCGAACTATGGAATTGCTGGAGGCGGCAATGTCATTGACCGGAGACAAGCTCAACTTGAGCAATTCCGTACTTCGGATAAGGAACGCAAGGCGATGGAGAAGCAGGCTGATCAGCAATTAAAACAAGCTACCAAGGTAATCAAAGCCATTAATGGGATGGATCAGCAGCAGGCAGTTATGGACGAATTCCGCAAGCTTCAACAGTTCTATGACGAGAGCATGGAATTCAATGCAGTGCAGGCTGATCGTAATAAGGGAAAGTCCATGGATGATGATCCTTATGAAGCGGGTAAGTCAGCCATGGATAATATGGACGGCATGTTTGGTTTTATGGGGAGTGTATTGGGGAACGCACGTGATGAGTTGTTTCAGAATGAATATGCCGTACATTATTTTCAGCACTTTGATATTAAGCGTTTATCCGGCTTGGTTGAAGGTGCCGGCAGTGGTGGGGGGATTGGTCAGGAATTCCATATCGCCGATCAGGAGGTGGAATATATACTCTATGGTTTTCACAATCCGGTTGGGAACATAGCGGGCGCCTATGCGGAGATCTTCTCAACGAGATTGGCGATTCGAACGATGGAGGGCCTAGTCGTTAACAGTAGACTAGGGAATCCATTGGCTATTTTGGCTGCTGCTATCTTGTATGGGGTCGAGAAAGCCATCGAGGATATGATCCGGCTTTGTCAGAAGGGAAGCCTCCCGTTATCCAAATATGTTCCGGTTGAACTGACGTATAGGGATCATCTTCGGATATTTATGTTTATTCACAGCAATAACGAGAAGAAGCTGTCACGCATGCTGGCCCTCATTCGTTGGAATACAGGTATTAATCCAGCCGAGCGTGCTACGTATGCTTCCGGGGAAGTACGATCGGCGATGAGGCTCTGGTTCCTACCCGGGGTCACGAAGTCGCTTGGCGTGGTATTTGGCAGTGGCGGAGATGAGGTTACAGGCAATCGTTATATCGTAACGCGGAAAGCAGATTTTTCCTATTAAGATTAGGGGTTCTGGAATGAAACGATCAGCATTATTACAGCGTGGTCTCTGGAAGGGCAGAGCGCGTTCGGAACGAGGCAGCATGGTGGTTGAGGCTGCGCTTGTGCTGCCGATGTTCATGTTTTTTGTGATATTCCTTATTTATATGGTCCATATGACGCTCATCTCTACCGCACTGCAGACTACAGTCTCCGACACGGTGAAGACAGTGTCAGCGCATATGTATCCGATCGCCCTTGCCGTGCAGAACCAATCGGATAAAGGCGGGACAGAAGATGAAGGTCAATCGAATAGTCCGTCCCACTGGGAGATACCGAGGCTGTCGTTAAGCGACTGGGTAGCCCAGTATAGCGAAGCCCTTCCGTCACCCGTGAACGAATGGATCATGGAAGCAGTCGCTACAGGAGAGGAGCCGCTTCAGCAGCTTAAAAACCAGACCGTAGAGGGGATTTTGGATCCGGTTGTTAAACCGATCCTGAAGCCATTTATGCCCGGTGATCTTCTCGAGTACGAGCGCCTTCATGTGTCGAACGTTCATATACCGAATCTGAAGAGCGGCGAGCGCCCCTATTTCGGAATCGAGGTGAACTATGCTCTCCCGATCCGAGTTCCCTTTATCAACAAGAAGATTGTACTGCAGGCTAAAGCGCACGAGAGGCTGTGGATTGGTGATACGGGTGAAGGGGATAACGATGGTGGAACTGACCCGGAGTCAGGCCGTTCGATTGAGCTGTTGGAGAAGCCGGATCCTGCAATAGCGAGCAAACAAGCTGTTGTAAAGGTTAAGGTTGAACCGGGGATGCAAGCGCAGCTATCCGTCTTTTACAAAAGTGGTCAGAGTACGGCTAAATACCTGGGTTGGAAGGTAGCGGACGATCAGGGATATATCGAGTGGGAATGGAATGTAGGTTTTAATACGACCCCGGGCACGTGGCTGTTCGTGGTGGAGACAGCGGACGGTGAGCGGCTTGAGGTTCCGTTCACTGTCGTTGGTAGAGATGGATGATATTCGAGCCTCATTCAAATTCATTACGTTGTTCGGTGTAGAGGAGATTGGATTTATATGGTTGTAGCGTATGGTATTTGCGCTCTCTATTTAATTACAGCTTTCATTACGGATCTTCGCTCCATGAGAATTCCTAATGTATTGACGATGAGTGCTACCGGCATTGGAATTGTCTATCACAGCATCATGAACGGATGGGATGGCCTGTTGTTTTCGTTGAAGGGATTGGGGGCAGGTTTTGTCATTCTGTTATTGATGTATTTCATTGGAGCCGTTGGTGCAGGTGATGTGAAGTTATTTGGCGGAATAGGGGCTTGGACAGGGTTTTGGTTTACCGTGCAGTCCGTGTTGTACTCTGTTTTGTTTGCAGGTGTGATTGGGCTGTTCATATTACTATGGCGCCGTGAAACTGTGAAGCGAATCGGGCGATTAGTTAGTGGGATCTTGGGAGTTGTTGTCTTTAAACGCATGCGCTCCTGGCAGAGTAATCAGGAGGAGCAACTGAGATTTCCTTTTATGCTTGCTGTACTTCCAGGCGTAGTCAGCGCGTATATCGTACTGCAGATGTAGGAGGGGGATAGATGTTCGGATTAACGACGGACTTTGTACAAAATGGCGGCACCAAGATGATCATCACGCGAAAAGAAGGGTTGCAGGCGTCAGAACTGAACCGGGTTCAACTTGGAATGATTCGCTCAGCAAGATCCCTCATTTTTTGAAACTCCATGTAAAGGAAATTGATGATCGAGTTACGTTGGAATACGATATATCCGGTAAAAAAATGTTGTCCCAGTCGTTGAAGGGTGAACGTTTGAGCCTGACGGAGTATTATGGTTTGCTGCTCCAGATCGCTACAGCTCTGGATGACAGTAAATCCTATATGCTGCATCCGGATAACTATGTTCTGCAGGAGGATTACATTTTTATTGAAGGATCAATGGGGCTAGGCACTCTATATTTGACGTATCTTCCTCTGGTTGATCTGAGAGATACTCAAGACCTAGGGAGAAATATTAAGGATTTCATGATGAGATTACTTGCAGCTGTGACGGAACTTCGAGGCGGAGGAGTACAAGCTCTAATGAGCTTCTGCGGGGAGCCATGCTTCAGTCTGAGAGGATTAAAGCGATTGATTATCGAACTGTTGGCTGGCGAAGACGAAGGAACCCGGCAGAGCGAGGTGCCGCATCCGATGAATTCACCTGACGCGAGCGCGTCTCATGTGAACCGTGTGAAGAACGGAAGGGTTCACTCTCTTGTTCAAGAGGGTGCCCCTTTCACAGCTAAGAATGCAGCATCCGCGAAGCATTCGGTACATCATGTTGTAGGAAAGCATCAACCCGAGCGAGTAGATCGGGTTGATCAACCTCAAGCTATTCCAGATCAGACAGATAACTGGTTTAAGCGAGCGAACTATAGAAACCACAGTGAAGAACGATTGAATGCAGAAGCTGGCCAGATTCCATCCAAGTCAACAAGCCCCTGGTTTCATTCACATTCCAACCCGCCTGCCGAGGATGATCCGACGGACACGAATTCTAACTCCCCGCTACGAACCTACATTATGTTAGGATGTTTACTGGCGGCTGCAGGAATCTGGAGGCTGTTGTATATGAATAATCCTGGCTCGCTTACACTAATATTGTCGGTAAGTGGTACTTTACTCTTGGCCGTTATCTCGTGGCTTGTGTGGATGGGAAAGTTAAAACCAGGCAAGCGCATGAAGAGCGAGTGGTCGGCAGAATTACCGATGTTCGATTCGGTTGAGCTTAGCTCGACAGGGCGATCGAGTTGGAAGTCTGCTCCGCGCTTCGAAGCCGATCCGTTATCAGAGATTCTAACGGGGAAAGCGGCAGCTGATTCTATGAATACTGGTGACGAGGGGTCAAATAGGGCTCGCTACTCAGGGTTAACTTCAGGTTATTCGTCAGGCCATACTCAGGCTGAAAGTACGGGATTAGACGTACATTCGAAGCCGGAGGACGATGATTCGATGCTATCTTATCGTACGGAGGTGCTCGCTTCTTCTATCGAAGGGAGCACGGTAACCCTGGCACCGGAGAAGGCCTCACGTATGATCCAATCAACGGCTTATTTAGAGTGCGTCGGACCGAACATCAACGTACCGCAACGAATCGAATTGAGTCAACCACACTTTATTATCGGACGTTCTGCTGAGGTTGCTCAGCATGTGGCTGAAGGTACTGGAATCTCTCGCGCCCACGTAGAGGTGTCTCGCGAAGGTAACGAATATCGATTGAAAGATCTGGGGTCAATCAATGGAACTAGCCTTCGAGGTGAAGCGATGGTTCCGTATAAAGAGTATCCTATTCAAGAAGGGGATAGCTTCATTATTACGGGAATTTCTTTTACGCTTAGGTTAACATGACATCATAAGTTCCGCGCCAAAGGGGTGCGGAACTTTTTAATTGAATTTTGGACTAAACAGGCAAATGTATCGTTCACGAGATTCTCTTCGCATTGATTCGAAATATTTGTGCCCTGCTCATAATCCACATAAACCTATTAAATCCAGAAAATACAATATATAATATATTCATTTTGAGGGTTTTATGAATGGACGTTACGAGAAAAGGGGGATCAAATGAATGAAAGTACGTAACGAAGTGAGGTTGTTAATTTTTCTGTTATTCTTGTTCATGTTTCCGACAGTAAGTCATGGTCAAGGTTCCAATGTGATAGCAACTATAGAATATGGGGAATATAAATCACCGTTTCCGCTGGAGACTCCGTTGATCATGAAGAACGGCAGAATGTTGCTGCCCTTGCGAGAAACCGCTCACCTACTGGGCTTGAAACTGTATTGGAATCCGCAGACGCAGACGGCAAGCTTGTATGGTGTAAATACCGAAATGAGTTTGAAAGTGGGTGCAAGCCACGCATGTGTGAACCGGAAACAGATTGAGCTGAATACTCCTGCCCAATTGGTGAAAGGGGTTACTTACGTTCCCATCCAGTTCGTTGCTTCAGCAATGAATGAGAAGGTGTTATGGAACCCTCGGACAAGAATGTTGTCGATTGGCAGCACCTACGCCATGGGATCGGACAAGGGCATTACATTTTGGCTGGATCGTAAGAGCGGAGAATTTTATCAGGCCATCGGCAACAGGATTCCGCAATTCATCGGGAGCCTGGATATTCGCGTGGAAGAGCTCATAAAGCTAGAAGTTGAGCGCCTATCGGACACCACTTCCTATATCCGATTGCATGAGGCCGTTGGTCCAGCGGCAAGCGTTAAGCAATCCGGCCAGATATTCGTCAAGGATGGACAGATCCACAGGGAGATGAATTTTGGTTTTGTAGGTTCTTACCCGGATAGCAACACGTATAAATTATATGATCTATTTGACAATCGATTGTTATCGGATGGCAAACAGGCAGAGTTTCTGGATTTCGACGGGACTGTTGTAGCGTCGTATAATCTTCAGGAGATAGTTGGCAAAGATGATATATACATGATTGAATATGCGACGTTCTATTATTTAATTCTACGTGAATATTCTACGCAGCATCTGGTGATCTACCATCGCATGCGCGAGATTACGAAGTATGTGCACGAACGTTTGCCGTTGCCGCCTGAGGAGATAAAGTTCCTGGAAGAATCCGCGCTCGATAGGGCAAATGTTATTCATGACACCAGGCTTATTTTTCTTCAACAAGAAGACGGAGCCCTGTTTTTTGGTTATGAGAATAAACCAACAGATGAACATGACTTGTACGCTTTCAACCTGAAAGATCTGTAATCAAAAATCCCCGTCTCCCTACTCAGACTATTATTGAAGAGGGGAACGGGGTTTTGTTGATTCCATTATTTATTGATCAGATGTTGATAAGGCTTGTAGTCAATTTCCTTCTTCTGCAGGAAATTCATCAGGAATTTGTAATCCCGCTTCGGCGTAGCTACGATATAGCCTTTAATGCAGTGATCGCGCGTTACTTGCTTCGCCCGGTCCTCGATGGCAATCTTGCCGATTTCAGCGGCGATCGAATGCTTGGCGATGTCCCGGAACGGTCCCGGTACGGGCTGCACCAGCTCGTCCAGAAAAGCCTTCGATTCGTCCGTCCACATCGGGCGGCTGCGTTCTACCCAATAGTTCTGCCAATCCAGCTTTGATTTACCGTCCGCCTTCGGGAGTACTTTCAGGAACTTGCGGAACATGAAGAATCCGCCGATGCACATCAACCCCAGCATGACCCATCCCCAAAAAGCAATGGAGTTCATGAACCAGTTGGGCGGTGCGCTGGATGACAGATAGCCTGCGAAGGCCCCTGTGCTGTTCATTCTATATCACCTCAATGATTATGGTCGCGTGACTCGTTCATGGAGAATTATAACGCATTTCTAGATTTATTTCGATATACAGGCTAAAATAGGGGTAATTGCGTGTTACAAAAGGGGGATGCAGTACATGTTGAAAATTGGTTCCCATGTGTCGTTTTCCGACAAGGGATTGCTTACAGCGACAGCAGAGGCTAAATCATATGGCTCCAGCTCGTTCATGATATATACTGGCGCACCGCAGAATACGCGCCGTAAACCGATTGATTCGATGTTTATCGAAGAAGGTAAAGCTGCGATGCAGGAGATCGGGGTTGAGGAGATTGTTGTCCATGCTCCATATATTATCAACCTTGGATCGTACAAGCCCAATACATTTGAGCTTGCGGTCAGCTTCCTGCAAGAAGAAATTCGCCGGACTCACGCGGTCGGCGTGAAGAACATCGTTCTGCACCCAGGTGCATATACCGATAAGGATGCTGAATACGGGATTGAACGGATTGCTGCCGGACTGAACGAAGTGCTTGGCGGGACCGAGGAGACCGAGGTCAATATTGCCCTGGAGACGATGGCAGGCAAAGGAACAGAGATGGGGCGCAGCTTTGAAGAGATTGCGGCCATTATTGATAAAGTGAAATACAATGACCGTCTGGCGATCTGCCTGGACACGTGTCACGTTCACGATGCTGGCTATGATATCGTGGATGATCTGGACGGCGTACTGGAGCAGTTCGATAAATTGATCGGTTTAGACCGTCTAAGCGTAGTGCATCTGAATGACAGCAAAAACCCTCGGGGAGCGGGCAAAGACCGTCATACTCCACTGGGCACGGGCTGGATCGGTTATGATGCCATTCAACGGGTGGTTCAGCATGAGAAGCTTCAGGGCCGGCCATTCATTCTGGAGACGCCTTGGATCGGTAAAGATCCGAAGAAGCAGCGGCCGATGTACGAGATTGAGATCGCGCTTCTTCGCGGGGATGTAGAAGGTCGGTTCGGTCATTCCTTCATCCAGCAGGTGGAGGAATTGCGTCTGTTCTTTGCGAAGCAGGAGATCAACTCTCGCGCCTTCGTTCTGGATACCTGGAATTTGCTTAAGAACGATGCCAAGGCGAAGAAAGCTGACCCTCGCGAGCCGATGGAGAGATTGTACGACATGGTCATAGCTGCTGGACTGCTGTCGGAACTGTCGGAGGAAGAGGTTAATAAGCTTATCATCGCTTGGCTAGCTGGGGTGTCTCTGGATTCTAGATAATGTTTCCTGATCAATTTGAAAAATGATGGCTTAGTTTAGAGGAGGATCATCAAGTATTATGGAAATTCACATCAAGAAGGACCTGTCGTCAACGGCAGGTCTCTACCCTAACCGTGCGCGCATGCTCATCTCCTGTCCGGATGGACCGGGGATTGTAGCAGCCGTATCGCAGTTTCTGTATCAACACGGTGCCAACATCGTGCAATCGGATCAGTATACGATGGATCCGGCAGGCGGCATGTTCTTTATGCGAGTGGAATTTGATCTGGAAGAGCTGGATAGCAAGCTTCCTGCACTGGAGTCTTCGTTCCAAGAGGTGGCTGATCAATTCCAGATGGATTGGAATATCTACCACGCAGCGCGTAAGAAACGCCTGGCTATCTTCGTATCGAAGGAAGATCATTGTCTTGTTGAACTGCTGTGGCAGTGGCAGGCAGGGGATCTGGATGCCGACATCGCACTTGTGGTCAGCAATCATCTGGATATGAAGGAATATGTAGAATCATTTGGTATTCCGTATCATCATATCCCGGTAACGGCTGAGACGAAGCCTGAAGCCGAGAAACGTCAACTCGATGTGATCGGTGATGATATTGACGTCATTATTCTGGCACGCTATATGCAGATCATCTCGCCAACCTTTATTGAGCATTACCGCAATCGGATCATCAATATTCACCATTCTTTCCTACCGGCATTCGTGGGCGGTAAGCCGTATGCCCAGGCTTATAATCGCGGAGTGAAAATCATTGGAGCTACGGCTCATTATGTTACGGAAGAGCTGGATGGCGGACCAATCATCGAACAGGACGTTCAGCGTGTAAGTCACCGTGACGACGTCAATGAATTGAAGCGCATCGGTCGTACGATCGAACGTGTCGTATTGGCAAGAGCTGTGAAATGGCATGTGGAGGACCGCATTCTCGTGCATCATAACAAGACAGTCGTGTTCAACTAGACCATACTAGACATTCATATCATCTGTGCAGGCTGTCGCTTTAATGCTGCAACGGATTACATCTTGTTCCCGCTCCGTGTATATTGGAGCGGGAATTTGTTTTTAATTTGCAGATTTTTCAAACTTTTTAGGATATGGTCTCGTCAATATAGGTGAATCGAGGAGACAGAGGGGCTGAAGTTTAGCAATCTGGCTCTCGTAAGGGTATGTATATTGTCCATCTTTTGTTGGAGAGGGGAATCATCAGTTGTCGTTGTATACAAAAAAACGGGGGATTGTTCTGTTCTTGGCTATGCTGTTGTTGTCAGCAACGCTGTCTTTGGCATTACCGGCAGGACAAGTTTACGCGGATACCGCCAAGATTGGGATTCAGAGCGAGCTCGGATACCAGGGGAAAGTGAAGAGTGGAAAATGGAATCCGCTCAAACTGACGCTGACGAGCGACCGGGATATTTCCGGTGATATCGTCATTCAAATCCAGAATAACATGGGCTATGGTCAACAGACCTCGTACGTCCAGCGAGTGGAGCTTCCGAAGGATACGCCGAAGGAGTTGTTGATCGGTCTTCCAGGAACGGTGCTCAACAAAGACAATAATCAGATATTGTTCTATGAGGATTCGTATACGAAGGGGAAGCCAACCGCTTTTGATTCAGGCAGGAACTATGTTCAGGCATCGCCGTATCAAGGGGCGCTGATTGCTGTGCTAGCCGACGATCCGGATACGATGAACTTCATGAACGTGCTGAATGGCAAAGGAAGCAGCTTGAACCAATTCTCGATTAAGGCCGGAAATATACCGTCCGATCCGATGCTGCTGAATGGGCTGGACGTATTGGTCATCAATAATTTTGCGTCCGACACGCTCACGGAACCGCAGCGTAAATCGATCATCGATTGGGTGAATGGCGGGGGAACCTTGGTGCTGGCCGGTGGCGCTGGTTATGCCAAGAGCGCTGCTCCGTTCGCGGATATTGCTCCGGTTCAGTCGAGCGGCACGACTTCGGTCCAATCCTTGACCGAACTTGAACAACTCGGCGGTAAGCCTCTGAAATTGGATGGCACCTTTACCATTTCGACGGCGAACTTAGCAGAAGGAGCCGAGGGCGGAATCACGGCTGACGGACAGCCTTTGTTCGCTTCGCACGCCTATGGACAGGGTAAGGTCCAATACGCTGCATATGATCTGGCTATGGACGGTTGGTTCTTGGGCAGGGCACGCCGACGCCTGGGCATCACTGCTCCGGAACAGCCTACCCGTCTCGTCTCAAAACGGGATGTACGGCGGTTCGTTCATGGATAATTTGAATTATGTACTGGAATATTTTCCAGCGCTGAAGATGCCATCCTTTACATTATTGCTGTGGATGTTACTCATTTATGCGGTCATTGTCGCACCGATCCTGTACTTTATATTGAAGCGGGCGGATAAGCGGGAGTGGGCGTGGTTCCTGATTCCGATTATCGCGGTTATCGCGAGCGGGGCAGTGTATTTCGTTGGCTCTGCCGATAAAACGAGGGAGCTTGCACATACCATCAATGTGATTAAGTTGAACGGACAAGGTGACGGGGTGAAATCATCGGCCTCCGCGTTCTTCACTCCGCGCAGCGGGAATTATCAACTGGAGTTCTCCGAGAATACGTATCTGAAGACTGGCCGTAATCAGACGACATTCGGCAGTGGCCTGGGTGAGAATACGAGCTTTGTACGGAATACCCCGGAAGCAACGACTTTGGAGCTTCGCGACATGCCACAATGGTCCCTGGCCAAGATATGGTCCGAGAGTCAAGGCACGGAACCAGTGGGTCGCTTTGCTCTGGATCTGAAGCTGGATGGAAGTGGTCAGTTAACCGGGGCAGTAACGAATGAAACGATTAATGATCTGACCGAAGTTGTACTCGTTGTAGGAGGTAAGGGTTACAAGCTTGGCGATGTCGCGCAGGGGGCCTCCGTAAGTGTTCCGCAAGACCAGAAGCAAGTGCTGAAATTCGTGGGCTCGGACCTGAGCAATATCCTATATCCGTATGTTCAGAATGATACGAGAGCGCGTGAACGCGATATTCTGAACAACTACAGCTGGGCTGGCGGATATAGCAATAAAGATGCCTATATTATGGGGTGGAGTAAGGACCGTCTGACGACCTTTACTTTGAAGGGAACTGAAGTGGATAGTGACCAGTTGAATTACTGGGTACAGCCGGTGTCCATGAACTGGGAAGTTAGCGGAGAGTTAAACATTCCATACGGGTTCCTGTCGCCAGAAATTTCACAAGTAAATGCACCGATGTATGCGTCTTATCCACACGGAATCGAGATGGGGCAGGGAATGATCGTGGGAGAGTTCCCATTGATTACAGAAGGCAGTGTTCAATATTCGGAAATATCAATAAAGGGCACGAAATTTAACCAAAATGTCACGATGGAAATTTGGAACGTGAAGGAGAGCAAGTGGGAGCCGGTGGACAATTCCAATAATGAAGTCGTCTATGCGGATCATCCGGAGCAGTACATCGTCGACAATCGGGTTCGATTCATGATAACAGCCAGCGACCAGACCAACTTCACGATGCCTGAGCTGTCAGTGAAGGGGGAGGCAACGCCATGATCGAGATTAAAAACTTAAGTAAACGCTACGGCACATTCCATGCTTTGAAAGAAATCAGTCTCGATATTGAACAAGGGACGGTATTTGGCTTCGTCGGACCGAACGGAGCCGGAAAATCCACGACGATGTCGATCCTGGCAACGCTGATGTTGCCCACGTCCGGGATCGCCAAGGTAGGAGGGTACGATGTTACGCAGTACCCGAAGGAAGTTCGTAAACGGATTGGTTATATGCCGGATTTTTTCGGTGTCTATGATCAGTTAAAGTCGACTGAGTATTTACATTTCTATGGTGCAAGCTACGGTATTCCGCGGGTGGAGCGTGAACAGTTGATCCCACAACTGCTAGAGCTGGTCAACTTGACGGATAAAGCCGATACGTACGTGGATAGTTTATCGCGGGGGATGAAGCAGCGTCTTTGCTTGGCCCGCTGCCTTGTGCACGACCCGGACGTGTTGATACTGGATGAACCGGCATCGGGGCTTGACCCGCGGGCACGGATCGAAATGCGCGAAATATTAAAGGAATTGAAATTAATGGGCAAGACGATTATTATCTCATCTCATATTCTGCCTGAACTTGCGGAGATGGTAGACGAGATCGGCGTCATCGAACATGGGGAAATGGTGGCGCAAGGCAAGGTTAGCGACATTCAGAACCGTCTTCGCGTCAAGAAGGTGATTCATATTCGTACGCTGGAGCGCGAAGATGAACTGGCCGAGAAACTGCGGGATGAGCCGAATGTTACATCCGTGCTAGTTGATAATACCGGGGTTCACGTTCATTACGGTGGAGATGATGTACAGCAGAGTGCTCTGCTGCGTCAGGTGGTCGCTTGGGACATCCCGATTGTCTCCTTCCAGGAAGCACAGAGCAATCTGGAAGATGTATTCCTCGAAATTACCAAAGGAGGACCCCGCGAATGAACTGGAGCAGACGATTAATTAATCCGGTAATTGATAAAGAATTCCGACTGCGCATGCGTTCTACGCGTTCCATGCTGTCCGTGCTGTTATATATACTGGCACTGGGAGCTGTAGCGATGGGCTTTATTTATCTCTTTTTGTACCTGGGACAAAGAGGGGGCCAGCAGCGCTTCGATCCACAGATGAGCCAGATGATGTTCTACGTGCTTAGTTTTGCGCAGCTCGTTCTGATCGCTTTTATGGCACCGGCATTAACGGCTGGCGTTATTAGCAGTGAGCGGGAGAAGCAAACCTTGAGCATGTTGCTGACGACACAGCAAAGTTCGTCGACAATCGTACTGAGCAAGCTCGTATCATCGCTTAGCTTCATGACGCTGATCGTGCTGTCAACACTGCCGATTTACAGTATCGTATTTCTGTACGGCGGTATTTCGCCGAAGCAGCTCGTATCCGTCTTTGGTTTTTATCTATTCGTGATGCTGCTGCTCGGCGCGCTTGGCGTGATGTTCTCGACGCTGTTCAAACGGACGATCGTAGCCATTATTGTGACGTATGGTGCGGGACTTATCATATTCCTGGTCACAGGACTATTGTATTTATTCCTCTTGGGCATTGAACAGCGCAATATGTATCAGACGGGTCAACCTCCGGCAGGGAGCTACTCCTGGGTTGGATATGTACTCGGATTGAATCCCGCCGGGGCTTTGATGAGTCTGTTTGACCCGTCATTTTCGAAGCAAGCGTTTCTGGTTCAAGGCGGTAATCTGAACAGCAAGGCACCGATCGAGCTCTGGCTGGAGTTCTTCATCGTCTATGCCGTTGTGATTGTAGGCGCGTTATGGATTGCCATCCGCAATATCAGGCCAGTAGCCAGACGTAAGCGGAAGGATAAGGCAGTGTTAGAAGCCCCTCAAGGAGAAGAACCGACCGGGAGCGGAGCGTAAAGTCATACGAAGGCAGGTAGACAAGGAGGTAAGGAGATCATGGACAACATCTTGCGGTTTATCGAATCGGCGCGTCGGCGGCTGCAGCGGTTTCGGGTCATTGCTTACGCCTTATATGGACTGATAGCCGGCTTTGCGCTGCTGCTGCTCCTGCTGATCGTCGGACGCTTGATCCCTATTGACTGGCTTGAGATGGCAGCAGTCATAATTCCGCTCGTTTCTGGTATGGTAGGCCTGATAT
>NZ_BAZR01000045.1 GCF_001315105.1 Paenibacillus sp. JCM 10914
AGAGCCTGAACAATTAGATCAGTATCATTTTTTTCACGCTTCATCAAACCTAAGCCATGTAGCGTCGAAGCAATTGGATAAACCTCTTAGCTTATCGACTAACCATGGTCAAAATGGGGGGCGTCCAACGGAGTGCTTGTGGCATAACCGTTACCATGCAGACATCGTTATCATAAACAGTGCTACAGGAGAAACATTAGATCTTATCACAGGTAAACGACCGGTTGGGATGCGTCTCTCCAATGATGGCGAGTACCTTGCGGTTACGAGTTGTCAAGGCGAGGAATCGGAGCATACACAGCAAGTTGTATTCGATCTATGGATTTGTCCGATATATGGCCGTGGCGAACCATGGTGTGCAACAGAAAACATTCGTATGGATTATGGCTTAAGTTTTTGTTGGGGTTATGATGGTCAATCTATTGTTTATACCACGAGAGGTCCTTTATCGGATGGAGGACTGTGGTCGGTTCAGACCTTACTTCCAAATCAGCCTCAGTTATTGGGCAAACCGGATAATGTACATTTAGGTCGTGAATATGATTCTCCAATCTCATTAACCAACGGGGGAATGATTACCGTAGCAGAAGGGAAGTTATGGTATCTGGCCCCGGAAACTAGTACTTTCAAATACATTGACATAGAACCTCATATCGTAGCGGCTTTTTCACCACTAGCTGGGACTAGTAGCATATTGGTTCAAACCCGCAACATGGCGGAAGGAGTAGATGGATTCTGGGAGATCGAGCTACTGACTTGGGAAGCTAACAAAATCCTGGAAGAGAATCTAGGGCATATACCTTGGTTTGAAGGTGGGGCCGCATATGGAAACAAAGCTGGAAATAAGCTCTTGGTTTATGTTGCGCAAAACGCAGATAGGCCGCCAGCTCTTAAAATAAACTTGAATAATAGCACACTGAAAACGATGGAGTTATCAGAGATATATGAAACCGATCTCGGAACGACTGAACTGATTACTTGGCAGAGTAACAATCAGGAACTAAGGGGGGCGCTATTGTTACCTCATGGAGTTGACGGAAAAGTCCCTGTTATTGTACGTGTCTATGGCGGTGCAATGCAATCTAGTCAATATCGTAACTTCGGCTTGAGCACGGGAAATGCCGACAACCATCATATTTTGGCAGCGAACGGTTTCGCTGTTTTTCTGCCCGATCTTCCCATGCACCGTACAAATGAACCAGCAGAAGATATTAGCCATGCGATAGAAGATGCGTTACGAATACTGCGAAAGCACAGCAGGGTCGACCCTGAACGTATAGGAATCATCGGGCATTCCTTCGGAGGTTATTCAGCGCTCGTAGGTATAACGAAAACCCCGATTTTTAAAGCGGCTGTTATATCGGCCGGGATAGGCAGTTTAGTCAGTTTCTATACGGACTTTGATCCTTTATCGCCATCTCATAACTATGGCTGGGTAGAGGACGGCCAAGCGAACCTGGGCGTTACGCTGTGGGAGGATACCGATCGATATATTCGTAATTCTCCATTGTTCAATTTAGATCAGGTCCAAGCACCGGTCTTGATTATTCAAGGCATGCGGGACTCATTATGTCGAAATGAAGCGGGTCCGATCTATTCGGCACTAAATAGATTAAAGAAAACGGCAAGCTTGGCCATCTATAACGAGGACCATTGGCAAGGGACCTGGAGCAGAGAGAGCATAGAAGATTATTATAATCGCGTGATCGCTTGGTTTGAAGAATATCTATAGATCAACTGGCAACTGCAGCAGGAGCAGGTGAGGGAGCGCATGGAATGGATTATTAATAAAATAGCATCATATAGAATATTTCGGGTTTCAACTCATTAATATGGTAATGTCGTTCATCGATAACGATGGCGAACATGATCATAAAAGGGATTGATGAAATTCATGACGAAGTCACGCTTACGTACAGGCTGGCTTAAGAGACCGATCACGGTGTTATCGGCGCTGCTGCTGTTGCTGAGCACGCTCTTTACTTGGGGCCATGCTAGCGCGGAATCGCCTATTACATCAAGCACTGCAGGGATGGCGGTATCTGCCGACTGCTCGGCAGCACCATGGAATGCCAGCAGTTCATACAGCGGTGGGGCAGAAGTAACGCATGCAGCAAGTTATGGAAAGCCAAGTGGTGGACGTCAGGGGAGGAACCGGGCACAACCGGGCAATGGGGAGTATGGGAAGACAAGGGAGCTTGCGGACCGGGGAACGGTGATGGTACATCTCCGCCGGTACCGTCCGATGATGTGATCGCCTGTTCTACTACGTCATGTCTTCAAAGTGCTTTGAAGAATGTGGTTCCCGGTAAACGGATTGTGCTGGCACCCGGTACGTACATCGGAAGTTTCTCTTCCACGGTCAAAGGGACCGCACAGCAACCAATCGTAATCGAGAGCCAGGATCCAGTCAACCCGGCTATTATTTCCGGTTATTCCATAGGATCGGGATATAGTTTACGCATCCAGGGAGATTATTGGCTGATCCGTCATCTGAAGTTTACTAACGCTCAGAAGGGCATCCTGCTGGATAACGCTAATTACAGCCGGATTACCGATGTCGAGGTCTATAATATCGGTTACGAGGCCGTGCACTTTCGGGATGGTACATCCAATAGCATCATCGAGAATTCCCGTATTCATAATACCGGTAAGACCGGACCCGGGTTCGGAGAAGGAGTCTATGTAGGATCAGCCGAAGGCGCAAGCTATAATCAGAATACGCACTACAATACGATCCGCAATGTGGTATTCGGTCCGAATATCACCGCAGAGCATATTGATATCAAGGAGAGATCCATCGGGACATTGGTGGAGAATTGCACCTTCTATGGTGAGGGGATTAGCGGAGCTAATTATGCCGACAGCTTCATCGATGTGAAGGGGAACAACGCGGTGATTCGGAATAATACGGCATATCAGAATGGCAATAATGTCATTATCGATGCATTTCAGCTCCACGAAATCGTTCCAGGCTGGGGGATCAATAATACCTTTACAGGCAATACCGTTTATTTGAGTGATCCTGCCGTGTACGTCATTGGCGCGTATAATAATACTTCCGCCACGGCCTCTCAGAATACGAGAAGTCCAGCCGGCAACATGTACAAAGGTAACGTTACCGTACAATAAAGAAACATTCGTCCTAACCCGCAGACTATGCAGCCTGCGGGTTATTTGCCTAAATCAGCATCCCGGAGATCCTTCACCATTCGGATGAAGTTCATGACTGCGGCGGATAAGTTCATGCCTACGAGTACAGATTGCAATGATATTTTGCAGTTCTACTCCGTCGACGAAGACGCGGGAAAGTTCCTTGCGCTCCACATAGTCTCGCACAACGAGCGATGACACGAAGTTGGCACCGTACCCAGCGATGACCGCTGTGATCGCTTCGTGCAGTCCATTGAATTGCAGCGCGATGCGCGGAGAGGGCGCGCTGTAGGTGCGGCATAAGGAGAACAAGCGCTCGCGAGTTGAGCTGCCTTCTTCGCGCATCACAAATGGCTCTCTCATCATCTCGTGCAAGGAGATTTGCTGGTCGGCATAACGGTGATCCGGTGATACCACAAACCATAATTCGTCTTGAAACAATTCTTCCATCTGAATTTCGTCCGGGGATTCTTCTGGCAGTCCACCATAGATGGCAAGGTCGACCTCCATATTGAGCAGTTGTTGTAACGCATCGCTGGAGTTGGTCGTTGTTATACTCATCTCCACATCTTCATACTGCTGTTTATACCTTGCCAGCCAAGCGGGCAAGAGAAAATGAGCTGGAAGATAGGTAGCCGCTAATCGAACATGACCCTTCGTGCCGCTGCGGTAATCCTGACAGAACTGTTCGATCTGCTGTTCGACGGAGAACAGTCTCTGGGCGAGTGGAAATAACTCTGCACCTGCTTCGGTTAAGCGGATTCCTCTGCCTTGTGGCTGGAACAGGTCGAAGGTCAGTTCTTTTTCGAATTTTTTGATCTGGGCGGTAATGGCGGGCTGGCTAATATGGAGTAACTCGGCTGCACGTGTAACGCTTCCAGTCGTTGCAATGACGTGAAATAAACGTAAGGCATGTAGATTCATTGAGATGTGCCCCTTCAAATGATATATAAAAGTTATGTGTTGGTTATTAACATATATTATATCTATGATAATAAATCACATACAATGAAATTGGGAACACAAACATGAAGGAGGTAAGAAATATGAAGGATGCAACAACATGGGAGAAAGTCGATGAGTATGTGACGGAACGGGTAATACCTTTTGACGGGGTCATGGAGAAGGTACTATCTAACAACCGGCAAGCCGAATTACCTGATATCGCTGTATCCCCGGCTCAGGGCAAATGGCTGAACGTCATCGTTCAGATCAAAGGGGCGAAACGGATTTTGGAGCTTGGTACACTGGGCGGCTATAGCACCATATGGATGGCAAGAGCGATGGGGACAGACGGGCGGCTTATCACACTGGAACTTGACCCGCATCATGCGGAGACCGCAAAAGCGAATATTGCGGTGGCCGGCCTTGAAGATCGTGTCGACATCCGTGTAGGAAATGCGCTTGAGCAGTTGGAGCAGCTCTCTAAAGAAGAAACCGAACCCTTTGATCTCATCTTCATCGATGCGGATAAGCCGAACAATCCGAATTATTTACGCTGGGCGCTGCATTTCTCTCGTCCGGGTACCGTGATCATAGTCGATAATGTCATTCGAGACGGCGAAGTGATCGACCATCATAGCACAGACCCTCGGGTGCATGGGGTACGCAAGTTCTTTGACATCCTATCAACGGAGCTGCGACTAACCGGCACAGCACTACAAACCGTAGGAAGCAAGGGATACGATGGGTTCTATATAGGCGTGGTTGTTTCTGCGGATTGATAAAAGCGTTCGAGGTCGACATCAAACAGGAACAGGGCTGCCATCCGGTTATCGCAACCTGATGCAGCCCTGTTCCATGTTTTATTTCGTGTTACATATGGACATCATGTCCGTGATTGGTGGATTCACCGCGTTCTTTCGATGTGAAGGGCCACCAGTTAGCCCGGCCGAAGATACGCACCATAACCGGTACGAAGAACGGCAGGAAGACCAGTGCATACAGTACAAGACCGACTAGTACAACGGTGGCGATCTGCATCATCGACAAGACGCCGGACGGATACATTGCCGCAAAGGTGCCGCCCAGAATGACCATCGCCGACAGAATAACAGTCCCCATATTGCGCATCGCATGGAGAATCGCATCTTTAACATCCCAAGATTTGTTCTCGTTGAAGCGCGCCATCAGGAAGATGCTGTAATCAACACCGAGCGCAACCAGCATGACAAAGCTGAAGAACGGTGTTGCCCAGGTGATGCCCGAATAACCTAAGCCGTGAACGAAAATCATCTCGGTCACGCCAACCGCGGTGAAATAAGTAATCACAAGCGAAATGATCAAGTAGATCGGCATCACGATGGAGCGAAGAAGCACAACGAGAATGATAAAGATTCCGCTCAGCATGAGGATAACCGTCCGGGTGTAATCTTGGTTGGAGATCGTCTGCAGGTCATTGTTCGTGCTCGTAATCCCGCTGATAGCAACCTCGGCGTTTTCCAGCTTGGTGTCTTTAACAGCACGATCGACCGCCATCTGAATCTGCGCAACAGAAGCTAGGGCTTCTTCACTATACGGATTCGTGGATAATACCACATCCAGCGTCATCACCTTGCGGTTATCGGATAGATAGGTATCGAATACCGTCTGGAATTCCTCGTTTGAAAGAGCCTCTTGCGGTATGAAGAAGCCGCTTAGATCTTCATCCTGTACATCCTGGATCTGCTGTAAATAGTCCTGTGCCGTTTGGAGCCCGTCGGAGATTTGCTTCAGTCCGTCGGCGCTTGCATTCAAGCCCTCTGTAAGCTCGCCGATCTGCCCGGTAAGCTCGCCGAAGCCGTCTGCCAACTGCTTCTGTCCGCCCTGCAGTTGATCCAGTCCGCCTGTAATGGTAGGTATCTGATCTACGATCTGCCCTTGACCGCCCGCTGCTTGCAAGAGACCCGCTTGCAGTTCGCCAATGCCAGCCACCAGTTGTTGTAGTCCATCGCCAAGTGCCGATTGTCCCGCAGCTACCTGCGCAAAGCTGGCGTTAGCGTCCGATACGCCGGCGGATACGCCCGCAAGCTGCTGTGCAACCTGCTGCAATCCTGCCGTCAGTTCCGCTGTGCCGGATGCGGTTTGCGCAATCGTCCCCTTAATCGTCTGATAATCGATGTCCTGCATGAGTTCAGGGTAATTGCTCTCTAATCCGGCGAAGGAGCTTTCCAGACCGGCAAGCGCCTCGGCAACACTACCCAACTGTTCGTGAATATTGGATAGGCCGCCATCCAGTGCGGTTAAGCCTGCGCCAAGCTGCTGATAACCTGCAACCAACTGAGACTGCGCTTCAGCCAGTTCTTGCGCGCTTTGTGCTGCTTGCGCTAGGCCGGCTTTGATCTCACCAGCGCCGCTGCTTCCGCTTTCGATGCCTTGTTGAATGGCCGTCAACCCTTGACTAAGTTCGATGATGCCATCCTTCAAGTCGGACGTACCTTTTGTCAACTCCTGAGCACCAGCCGCCGCTTCACTTAGCTTCGGCGCATTATCGCTTAGCTGCTGACCGGCCTCGGATAAGCCATTCTGAATTTGAGCCAGGCCATCGGTAGTTTCGCCAAGGCCATCATTCAACGTTTTGACCTGGGTAGGAATCAGAAAATCATTAATGAGCTCGCCTGTCGGCCTGGACAGGCTGCGAATGCTGGATACGCCATCTACTTTCTCCGCTTCACGGCTGATTTTCTCCGCGAGACCGATATATTCTGCGCTATCCATCTCGTCATCATTTTTGATTACGATGGTCGTTGGCAGCGACTGCCCGGGACCGAAGCTGTCGGAGATGATATTGAAGCCTTTGACGGAGTCATAACCAGAACCGATCTCTTCCAGGCTGTTAAATGATAGTTTGCCGCTATAGGTAGCAAGGAACGGCGTCACGATAACAGCAACAACGAGCATGGCTGCCCATGGGCGTTTAAGTGAGAAGGATCCGGCCGCCCCCCATAGCTTGTTCTCGCTATGTTCCAGCTTGCCGCGGGAAGGCCAGAATAATCGCTTGCCGAGCACGGCCATGAAGAACGGTACGACGGTAACAAGTGCAATCAGCATCACCGCTATGCCTATAGCTACGGCAACGGCAGATTTGTAGAGAATGAATTGGGACAAGCCGATCGCCGCAAATCCGACGAATACGGCCAAGCCGGAATAGAAGACGGTACCGCCGGCTTTTTTATACGTTTGAATAATTGCGCTGGTTGTATCTTCAGCATGAGCGAGTTCTTCCTTGAAGCGACTGATAAGCAAAATACAATAGTCGGTCCCGATTCCGAACATGACGGCCACCATGAAGATTTGGGTAAAGCTTGAGATCGGGAAGTCAAACCGATCCACCAGGAACGATACGACTGATTGCGATACGAGGTAGCTGAGCCCTACCGTAAGCAGTGGCACCAGAGGTGCTACAAATGAACGGAATACGAGGAACAGAATCAGTAGGATAAAGACGACGGTAATATACTCCGTTTTCTTCAGGCCTTCCTCGGAGCTGACGATCGTATCTTCATTAATCAGCCCTTCGCTCGTGAGGTAATGATCTGCACTGACGCCGTTCAGCACTTCAGCTACCTTGTCGGGAAGCTCCTTGACCGCGTCCTGGCCGCCGATCACCTGTAAGGCAACCATGATCGTCTTGCCATCATCTGCGATTAAGGTATCCGCCAGTTCGGTCTGTGTAAACGGTTCGTTAATGGAATGAATGTGGAGTGAAGCCTTGTTATCCTGCAAGGATTGAACACCTTGACGGATGCTTTCTTTATCCGCATCACTAAGCCCTTCAGGCTGATTGAAGACAAGCGCTACTTGTTGCAGCGTCTCTCCGCCCTCACTGCCGGAAGCTTCTTTCATTATTTCTGCCGCCCTGGAAGAGGTGTAGCCCTCGGGTACAGAGAGCTGGCCTTTCTCCCTGACCAAATCGGCCATGGATGGTGCCGTTATAAATAACACAACGGCGAGGACCAGCCACAAGGCGATAACGATCCATCTAGCTTTCAGTATGGCTTTCAATTCTTTCTCCCTCCTGATTCCTGCATTAAATGCCCTAGCTTCTCGAACATGGAGATGAACATCTCGATATCTTTATCTTCAAAATGCTGCAAGTAAGGGGAGATAATCTCCCTGACCTGCTCATGGGCGGATTCGAAAATGGTTGCTCCATAATCGGTTAAAGAAAGATAAACAATTCGCCGATCCGATTCATCACGGGTTCGCTGAATAATTCCAGCGTCCACAAGCCGGTTAATGATGGCCGTTATCGAGCTTTTGCCAACCGCCAGTTGCTCCGCCAACAAGGACGAGGTGCAATGGGTCATGCTATTGATCAATCGAACCACCTGGAATTGGTCGTTCGTCAGATCTTCGCCAAGATGTTCCCGGATTTGCGCATTAATTCGCCTTGTGACCAGTAGATGTACATCCACATACCGGTCGATCCATTGTTTAGCCTTGTCGTTCAATGATAGTGCTCCTCTCATATAGTTCACGTATGAAATAGTTTCACTATAGAACTATATGGGAGCAGGAAGGAAAAGTCAATTGTGATTTGGGAGCAAGTACAAAGATTGCCTATCTTGGGTTGAAGGTGAAACCAGGATATTTGACGACGGGTGATTTGACTTTGTGCAATGCATCGGTCAGTTCGGACCCTACGTGCAAGTTGCGTTGAACGAGTTCTCGCGGCGTCAATGCCATCCATTGGTTTAAGGATATATCCTCGAACCGGTCGCTCTTGAACATCTCCAAGAACCAGAGTGATTCTGTACCTGTGTTCTGTATGTAGTGTCCGAATGCAAACGGTACATACCCCACATCACCGGCTCTGTAATCGAAGGTTCGGGCAGCGCCGTTCCCTGCAAATACCGTCATTCGTCCCTGACCCGTTAAATAATACTGCCATTCATCCTGATTCGGATGCCAGTGCAGCTCCCGCATGCCTCCGGGTTTAATCTCGACTAGTGCGGCTGCAACGGTCCTGGATATGGGGAAGTTGCTGGAATCGACAATCCGTACACTTCCTCCGGAGGTTTCCAGGGGAGTTTGCGCTAGAAGCCGGTGCGAAAAGCTCAGCGGTACGGCGCCATAGGGAGATTGGACTGCTTGACTTTGGATTGAAGGTGGCACCTGATCCTGATAAATATACACTTGCTTGTCAGGTATGTGATCAAATGCGTTTTGCGGGACACCGAAGTTGGCAGATAATACTTCTTTGGGTGTGTGGGCAAACCAATCGGATATGGATAAGGTGTTGAGATCGGAAAAGTGGCCATCATCAAAGACAAGCAGGAATTCACAGCCTCCCTCCAGCCCCTGAATGGAGTGGGGCAGTCCCGCCGGAAAATACCACAGATCACCCGGCCCCACGTCCGCAATGAAATTTCTTCCGTTTTGATCGATTGCCGTGATCCTGGCGCTGCCCCAGATCATGTAGGCCCACTCCGCTTGCTGATGCCAATGCAGTTCCCGAACGCCTCCAGGGGTCAGGCTCATATTGACGCCCGCGAGCGTGGTGGCAATCGGCAGATCCCGCACCGTAATTTCGCGCGACCAGCCGCCATGATTGAGCTGCATATGCGTATCGGAGAAAGAAAATTTCAGATTCGGCAATAGCCCTGCATCTGTCTTCGGAGGTACAAGCAAATCGGGATTCTGCAGATCCCTCATCACATCCCGTGGACCATAATCAGGGCCGCCTGCCCCGTCACTGCGTATTGGCTGTGGTATTTGATGGCGGTCGTTCTTATCATTCAAGTCAACCATGTTGCATAATCTCCTTCCAAGTAAATTCCAATTAGCACGCTCCTCATTAAGGTTATGTGTTATTGCTTGTTCTATATGAAGGGATTCGTCAGGAGAGATTCGGGGTGGCACCTGAGAAGAGTGGATTGGTTTTTGATTGATTTCAAGCGGGGCAGCTTGTCCATCTCTGAGTCTAACTTGACGATAAATGAATGTTATTGATAGAATCTATAATGTACCGTCCAGACGGTATAGTAAATTCGAGGTGAGCATACATGTCGAAACGCAATCAATTATTAGAATCGGCGGCGCGCATTGTTAAGGACAGAGGTGTGAACCACCTGACACTCGATGCGGTAGCTGCGAGGCAGGGATTAGTAAAGGTGGGTTATTATATCATTTTCGCTCAAAGGATGAGTTGATTACGGCTTTGAATGAGCAGGCGGGACAACAATTCCAGACCCTAGTGCAGCAGGAGCTTGAGAAGGGGAGCAGTTACACACTTGCTTATATTCAGGCTACCCGCACACAGATGAATGAAGCAGATGTCTTGAGCACCGATGCCAGCATGCTGGCTGCGATCGCGAATAATAGAGAAGCCTTGGCGATGTGGGCGGACGAATATAACCAGTTTCGGATCAAGGCTACTGAAGAGGGTGTCCCGCAAGAGTTAGCCTCCGTGATCCGGCTCGTATGCGATGGGATTATGTTCGCCCATTTGTTTGATCTCGATCCGCCAGGCGAGGAAGAGTTAACCAGAGTCGTCCAGTATCTGGAGGCTTTATTGAAGAAAGAGAAAGATGAGGTGGAATCCTAGTGGCTGTGTATCTATTGTTGTTCGCCGCCATAGTGACAGAGGTAGTTGGCGCGACCTTGTTGAAGTTGTCCGATGGTTTCAGACGCTTATGGCCAAGCTTGGGTATGACCGTTGCATACGGTACGGCGTTCTATCTGTTATCGCTGGCGCTTCAGTATTTGCCCTTGGGGTTAGCTTATGCAACCTGGAGTGGTGTCGGGACGATCCTAACCGTCTTGGTGGGTGTCTATCTGTTTAGAGAGAAAATAAACAAACAAGCAGTGTTCGGTATTGCCATTCTGGTTATTGGCATTGTCTTGTTAAATTTAACGAAATAAAAGCAGGCAGGAAGGAGAATGGGAATATGCGCAGTTTCATTTATCTAGGATTAGCTATTGCCTTCGAGGCGTTCGGCTCCACGATGCTCAAAATATCAGCCGGGTTTACTATATTATGGCCATCCATCGGAGTCGCCGTTGGTTTTCTGGCTTCGTTTGCGTTCCTGAGCCTCTCATTGAAGACGATTCCGCTCTCCACGGCGTATGCGACTTGGGCTGGAGTAGGGACGGCGTTAACTGCATTGATCGGGGTTGTGGTATTCCAGGAGTCGTTAGGATTTCTGAAAGCTGTAGCGCTTGTTCTTATCATTGCAGGAATTGTCATTCTTAATAAAGCGAAAGGCAAAGCGGCTGCAGCTGTCTCGTGATATGGCGTTGCTTATATCAATCATAAACGGGGCATGTTCGCGGGAAGGTTCTGCTCAGGATCTGAGAATACAGAAGTAAATTGTACGTTATCAACACGGATGGTCCTCCATCCGTGTTTGTTTATATATAGGTACTTATGATGTACTTATGATCATCTCATTATATAGTCAATGCCAGGTGTTCAATCCAAATCAATGCCAACGTTATAAACAAACCTTAAAGTAACGTGACGGAGTCCGTGGCCTGAAAGGGTGCTGCATCAACCTCTGAACTTCTGGAATTTTGTACTTGCATCAATGTTGTAAGATGGGTTTGTAAATCGAGAGGTAAGCTAATCAAAATCTCAAGGAGGTTGAAACAATGCACGGAACGATCAAGATTCGCGGTGCGCGGGAGAATAACCTGAAGAATGTTTCGCTTGAAATCCCCAAGTACAAACTGGTTGTCATGACGGGGCCTTCGGGTTCGGGTAAGTCGACGCTCGCGATGGATACGCTTCAGCGGGAGTGCCAGCGGCAGTATATGGAATCCATGGGCATGGTGTCGGACTCGGTCAGCAAGCCAAAGGTGGATTCGATTGAAGGACTCTCGCCGTCGATCAGCGTGGGCCAGCACATTACGAACCGGAACCCAAGATCCACGATCGGAACGGTGACGGATATCTACACGCTGCTGCGAATTGTATACGCCAAGTTGGGCGAACGTACTTGTCCATCCTGCGGAGAGAAGGTCACACCGAATGTGGAAGGCGAGACGTATCACGGTCCATCGGACGAAGAAGAGATCAGCGACTCACCCGAGACGGTTCATTGTAGGCGATGCGGTCACAGTCTTGATAAATTGACGATGGCGCATTTTTCCTTTAACAAGCCGGAAGGCGCATGCGGCACCTGCAGTGGCCTTGGCCAAACAGTTAGTTTGAATATGGACGCCGTGTTCAATCAGGAGCTGAGTATTAGCGACGGTGCAGTGAGGCCGTGGTTCCAAGCTTTGGTGGAATATAACACGAGTATTATGAAAGCTGCTGCCCAATATTACGGGTTCACGTTCGATGAGAATCTGCCGCTGCGGCACTATAACGAAGTTCAGCGTGATCTTCTGTATTACGGCGTTGAGAGTGAGCAGTTCACCCGGCATTATCCTGAAGTGAAACCTCCGAAGACCGTGGGACAAGGCAAGTACGAAGGCGTGGTAACCGGCATATGGAGAAGGTACCGGGAGAAGGGGAGCGAATCTAGCGAGGCGGCCCTGTTCCATGAACACCAATGTCCGGATTGTCATGGAACGAAGCTGAGAGAGGACAGCCGCCGGGTTCTTGTTGACGGTGTGGCGATCCACGAGGTCAATGCCTGGTCCATTGGCGATGCACTTGCCTGGATGAACGCACTGCTTGGGGAGCTGTCCCCGGATCAGTTAACGATTGTGGAACCGCTTATTCATGATTCCGTAGTAAGATTGAAGCGCATTATGGATGTCGGGCTTGGTTATATGTCCATGGAGCGACAGGTCGTGACAATGTCGGGTGGAGAAGCTCAGAGGCTAAGGCTGGCCTCGATTCTAGGTTCAGGGCTTACTGGGGTACTGTATATTTTGGACGAGCCGACGACCGGACTTCATCCCAAAGATACGCGTGGGCTTATTCAGGTCCTGAAACAACTTAGGGACTTGGGCAATACGGTGCTTGTCATCGAACACGACGAAGAAGTGATGCGGGCCGCAGACCATATCATTGACATCGGACCGGGTGCGGGAACTAAGGGCGGTACGGTTGTGGGGGAGGGTACGCTGGAGGAATTGATCCACATTCCCAGGTCCGTTACCGGATCGTATTTCCGCGAGAATGGGCTGCATGCGGCACCGAGTCAGCGCAGGACTGGAAACGGCAGTCTGCTGACGATCAAGGATGCGCACTTAAGAAATTTGAAGAACATTACCGCGTCGTTCCCGCTCGGCTGCCTCATATCGGTGACCGGTGTATCGGGATCAGGCAAATCCACGCTATTGTTTGACCTTCTGGCGGAATCCGGAAGCGACCAGTCTCCACCAAGCGGCTGCAAAGCGATTACGGGTTGGGAATCGGTGGGACAACTCATCACGGTAGACCAATCCCCGGTATCCCGCATGCAGCGCTCCAACATTGCCACTTACACCGATGTTTATACCCATATTAGAAATTGGTACGCCGGTATGCCGGAAGCCAAACGAAGCCGGCTAACGGCCAAACATTTCTCCTTCAATACACCAGGCGGACGATGTGAGACCTGCCAAGGACTTGGCGTGGTTTCGGTGCATATGCACTTTCTGCCGGAGCTGGAAGTACGTTGTCCGGATTGCAAGGGCAGGCGTTTTAAGGAGGAGGTGCTGCGCGTATCCCATAACGGTTATACGATCTCCGACATTCTGGATATGACAATTGAAGAGAGCCTTACGCTGCTGGAGGATCGGCCCAAAATCATGGAATTGACCCAACTGCTCTGTGATGTCGGTCTTGGTTATTTGAAGTGGGGGCAATCGGTTCGGACATTGTCCGGTGGTGAGGGTCAGCGGATCAAGCTGGCAAAAGAGCTGAGCAAGAGAACGAGGAACCACACGCTGTACTTGCTGGATGAGCCATCAACCGGTCTGCACCCGGGCGATGTGAAGCAATTGCTCGTTCTGTTGAACCGCTTGGTGGACGCGGGCAATACCGTGATTTTGGTTGAACATAATCTGGACCTGATCTGGAACTCCGATTGGATTCTTGATATTGGTCCTGGCGGAGGAGCCGCCGGTGGATCGGTCGTCGCTGCGGGAACGCCTGAGGAAGTGGCGGCAGTGGCAGCTTCGTTTACCGGTCGGTTCATCCAAGAAATTTATATGTGACATGATTGACGTAGAAGGGTGGGGTTTAAATTGGAGCAAACCGTAGAAGAAGAGAAGGGCAAAGTAACGAAAACGACGATTCGCTATTTTATCAAACTGCTGCGTTCTTCGGGTATTCCGAAGTTGGTGCTCTTCCTTGCGATCTTGCTAAGTATGATCGGGGCGGTGACGGGACTGATCGTCCCGCTCATCACCGGCCAGTTGATCGATAATTTCGCGGCCGATTCCTTTAATGTCCGTACAGTCGGATTTCTAGCGATTCTGTTTCTAATGGAAGCTGTAGCGAGCGGGCTCTCGTATTATATGCTGGCCTTTGTCGGGAACCAGACGGTGAACAAAATTCGCAAACGGCTCTGGACCAAAGTGCTGGCATTGCCGGTTCCGTTCTTTGACAAGCACCGCTCAGCGGACACGATGAGTCGGGTGACCAATGATACGAATGAAGTGAAAACGTTGATCACGGATCATTTGATCGCTTTTTGCTCGAATCTGCTGACCGTGATCGGTGCCGTTGCGATACTGTTTTACCTGGATTGGCGAATGACTCTCATTATTCTCATCGCCGTCCCGGTAGGGTTCGGAATCTTAATGCCCATCGGCGGTAAAATGTACAAGATCTCCATCAGTATGTACGGGCAGCTTGCACAATTGTCGGCCATGCTGACCCAGGTGATCGGCGAGATCAGACTGGTGAAGGCGTCGAACGCGGAGCGGCGCGAGGAAAAAAGAGGCTACGACGATATGGACAGCCTGTACCGTTTCGGCATGAAAGAAGCCAGAATCAACTCCGTTCTGATCCCGTTAATGTCGATGGTCATGGTCGTGCTGCTGGTCGTTATCATTGGGTATGGCGGTGTGCGTGTCTCTTCCGGTGCGCTCAGCGCAGGTGAACTCGTCTCGTTTATCCTGCTGCTGTTCCAGATCATGTTTCCTTTCAGTCAATTCGCCACGTTCTATTCACAACTGCAGAAGGTCATGGCGGCAACCGAGAGATTACGGCTTATTCTCGAATTCGAGCCGGAGAGCGATGAACGAGCCATACGGTCGGCAGCCCAAGGTCACCGGGATGTTGAATTTAAAGAGGTTGCGTTTGCTTATCATGAAGGGGAGACGATTCTGTCTGAAGTATCGTTCACCATACCTGCCAAGAAAGTTACTGCTTTGGTTGGACCGAGCGGCAGCGGAAAAACCACGATATTTTCCTTAATTGAACGGTTCTATGCGCCTTCCGGTGGGGAGATTTCGTTCGGTTCGGACGAGATTCGCGATTATACGCTGGATTCTTGGCGGAGAAAGCTCGGATACGTGTCCCAGGACAGCCCGCTGATGACGGGGACGATTCGGGACAATATCGTCTATGGCCGGGAGGAGTCGGTCTCCGAGGAAGAAATTGCCGAAGCGGCGAGACTGGCTTATGCGGAAGGATTTATTGAAGCTTTGCCAAGGGGATATGACACGGAGGTCGGCGAGAGAGGCATCCAGCTATCGGGAGGCCAGCGCCAACGGGTCGCGATTGCAAGGGCGCTCTTGCGAAAGCCGGATATTCTGCTCCTGGACGAAGCTACCGCAAGTTTGGACAGCGACTCCGAGCATGAAGTACAGAAGGCATTGAATAATTTGATGGTGGAGCGCACGACCGTGGTCATCGCCCATCGGTTATCTACCGTCGTTGAGGCCGACCAGATTATTGTCCTCGAGAAAGGGCATATTACGGGGAGTGGCACGCACGAGGAACTAATCCAGAGCCACCCAACCTATGTGGAATGGGCGAAGAAGCAATTCCAGACGGGGGAATCCATATAAACATGCACGACCTTCAAGAGCGAGTGAATCGCTCTTGAAGGTTTTTTTGGCATATTGGGAGAATGTAATTAACAGGTAACAACAAAAGCCGAGTTGAGTATAGAGGAGATGAGCAGAGTATGGCACAGATTAAGGTTTATGGGCTAAGGACACAACTGAATCCGGTGAAGCAGCGGATGTCGGAAGTGATACATTCATGCGTGGTTGACGCATTTGAACTTCCGGCGGATAAGAAATTCCACCGGTTTTTTCCGATGGAAACGGAAGACTTCATCTACCCGGAAGGACGAACCGAACGGTATACGATCATCGAAATTAATATGTTTGAAGGCAGAAGCATCGAAGCCAAGAAGCGGCTGATCCGACTGTTGTTCGAGAGGCTGCAAGATCAGCTCCAGATCGGACCGCAGGATATCGAAGTCGCGATATTGGAGACGCCGCAGCATAATTGGGGCATTCGCGGCTTGCCTGGCGACGAGTTGGCATTGGGATATAAGGTGAATATTTAGAGTAGAGTTAGGGTAGAGGACAGCCGATTAACCATTGTAAATATGCGCCAATCCCCCATGATTGCAATAGAAACAGGGGGATTGGTGTTAGTTGTGCTTATTCCCATTACACGATACGGAGCTCCGTCTGGTACAATTGGTGGACGAGCTTCATATTCTGTATTTAGTGAAGATGTGGCAACAGATTCTGCATCAAGATGTAACGTGGAGTTTGAGAAGGGGGGAGCCCATTGACCTTACAACAATTAAAATACGCCATCGAAGTAGCCAATCGAGGTTCCATGAACGAGGCGGCCAAACGCTTGTTTATCTCCCAGCCGAGTCTGTCGAACGCCATGAAGGATTTGGAAGAGGAGCTTCGAATTACGATATTCGAACGGACCAACAAAGGCATCTCGCTGTCCAAGGAAGGGGCAGAGTTTCTCGCTTATGCACGGCAAGTGGTGGAGCAGGCAGAGCTGCTGGAGGCGCGGTATCTGAACGCCAAGCCTTCCCCGCAGCATTTTTCCGTATCGACTCAGACTATGCGTTCGCGGTGAACGCCTTCGTGAACCTCGTTCAGCAATATGGACAGGACGAATACGAATTGGCCTTGCGAGAGACGAAGACTTACGAAATTATTCAAGATGTCAAAACGCTGCGCAGCGAGATCGGCATTCTGTATCTCAATGAATTCAATGCGAAGGTGATCAACAAGCTGCTGAAGGACGCGGGACTGCAGTTCACCAGCTTGTTTACGGCGAAGCCGCATATTTTCATCAGCATCAAAAATCCGCTCGCCAAGCAGTCCATCGTCACGATCGATGAGCTGCAGCATTATCCGTATTTGTCCTTCGAGCAAGGAGAGTATAATTCGTTCCATTTCTCCGAGGAGATTCTCAGCACGTTGTCGCACAAGAAGAGCATCCGGGTCAACGACCGCGCAACGCTGTTCAATCTGTTGATCGGGCTGAACGGTTATACCATCTCCACCGGGGTGCTTAGTGCAGATCTGAACGGGAATGAGATTATTCCGGTTCCGCTGGATTGCGATGAGTCGATCAAGGTCGGTTGGATCAGTCATAGAAATGCGTCATTGTCCAAGCTGGCAACAGCTTATGTGGAGGCGCTCCATCAAGCGATAACAACGTGAATTAAGCGAATAAGAGACCTATCAGAATGTAACGTACAAAAGACGAACGTCGACCGTACGCTTTCTGGTGGGTCTCTTTTTATACATAAATCTAGCAGCTACCGGCCGTCCTTGGTCTAATATAGCATATATTTGTGCGAGATATTGCATATAGATCTGTTTTTGCATACAATGATGTTGTAAATGAAATGTGCGATTTTATGATTTTATGATCTATTACACAACATGGGAGGGAATTTCTATGCCAAGCCACTCATTGAGTGCTTTCTTACAACAGAATTTAAACGATCTTCAACAGCAAGGACTCTATAATACGATCCAGCCTCTCGAGAGCCCGAATGGTCCACTGATCACCATTCAAGGGCGTGAATATGTAAATCTATCATCAATAATTATTTGGGTTTAGCTAATGACGCGCGTTTGAAGGAAGCGGCAATTACGGCTACCCAGCAATTCGGAACAGGTAGCGGGGCCGTACGTTCGATTAACGGCACGCTTACCCTTCACGTGGAGCTGGAGGAGAAGCTGGCCCAGTTCAAGGGGACGGAAGCTGTGCTCACCTATCAGTCCGGCTTTAATTGCAACATGGCAGCGATCTCAGCGGTGATGGGGGCAGGCGATGCTATTCTCTCCGATGAATTGAACCATGCATCGATCATCGATGGCTGTCGATTGACGAAGGCGAAGGTAATCCGATTTAATCACTCGGACATGGACGACCTGAGAGCGAAGGCGAAGGAAGCCAGAGCGTCTGGCCAGTACAGCAAGATCATGGTCATTACGGATGGCGTATTCTCCATGGACGGGGACATTGCCAAGCTCCCGGAGATCGTGGAGATTGCCGAGGCGTATGATCTGATTACGTATGTGGACGACGCCCACGGTTCAGGTGTCTTGGGCAACGGTGCGGGCACGGTGAAGCACTTCGGTTTATCCGACAGGGTGGATATGCAGATCGGGACCTTGTCCAAGGCAGTCGGCGTAGTCGGCGGCTATGTTGCAGGGTCGCGCGACCTGGTCGATTGGCTCAAGGTCCGCAGCCGGCCGTTCCTGTTCTCTACTGCTTTGCCACCGGGCAATATTGCAGCTTGCATTGCCGCTGTGGATATCTTGCAGAACAGCAAAGAATTGCAAACCAAGCTGTGGGAGAACGCCAAGTATTTGCAGGAGGGGCTCAGACAGCTTGGCTATTCAACCGGAGCGACGGAAACTCCGATTACGCCATGCATCGTTGGCGATGAAGCGACAACTCAGAAATTCAGCACTCGTCTGTACGAAGAGGGAATCTATGCCAAAGCGATTGTGTTCCCTACCGTTCCGAAAGGGACAGGAAGAGTTCGCAACATGCCGACCGCTCTCCATACCAAGGAGATGCTCGATCGTGCGTTGTCCGCATACGAAACCATCGGCCGCGAGCTGAGTCTGATCTGATAAGGAGGCACGAAACATGAAACGGATAATGGTAACAGGCGCGCTCGGTCAGATCGGATCAGACCTGGTAGCTGCCTTACGGCAAATTTATGGTGAGGAAGCCGTTCTGGCCACGGATATTCGTCAGGCCAATCACGATTTGGTCAAGTCAGGGCCATTTCGCATATTAGATGTAACGAATCAGGACGCGTTTCATGATGCAGCTAAAGAGCACCGCGCAGATACGATTATCCATCTTGCAGCCTTGTTGTCGGCAAGGGCAGAAGTGAATCCGGCACTGGCCTGGAACTTGAACATGGGTGGCCTGATTAGCGCGCTGGAGACCGCACGTGCCTTGTCTTGTCAGTTCTTTACGCCAAGCTCTATCGCAGCTTTCGGTGCAGATACGCCGAAGAAGGCTACACCGCAGGATACGCTGCAGCGCCCGTTAACGATGTACGGGGTCAGCAAAGTGTCGGGTGAGCTTCTCTGCGATTATTACTATCATAAATTCGGGGTGGATACACGGGGATTGCGTTTCCCTGGATTGATCTCCCATGCCGCACCTCCAGGAGGAGGCACAACGGATTATGCCGTCGAGATGTACGGTGAAGCCATCGTGCACGGCAGTTATTCATCTTACATTGATAAAGGAACATATCTGGACATGATGTATATGCCGGATGCGATCCGCGCGGTCATCATGCTGATGGAAGCCGATTCAGCCAAGCTGAAGCACCGCAATGCATTTAATGTAACCGCAATGAGTGTCGACCCTGAAGACATTGCGGCCAGTATTCGCCAACATCTACCGGAATTCAAGCTGGGTTATGCTGTGGATCCGGTTCGTCAAGCGATTGCAAATGAGTGGCCGGATGCAATTGATGCAACGGCAGCACGCGAAGAATGGGGATTTGATGTACAATATGATTTGAACCGTATGACCCGTGATATGGTGTCAAAGCTAATGGAGAAGCTGGGGGCTGATCAGAGCAAGATCAGTTAACGGCTTAGCATCAGAAGGAGGATCTTGTAACTCTTGGAACCCATTCATAAAAAAGTAGGACGAAATCTGCAAGCCATTCGTAAATCGCGGGGCCTCAGCTCGATAACGTCGCTGAACTGACCGGCGTTAGCAAGGCTATGCTCGGACAGATCGAACGCGGCGACTCCAACCCAACGATATCGGTATTGTGGCGGATCGTCAGCGGCTTGGGCATCTCGTTCACGACGCTGATCGAAGAGGCGGAGACCGAGGTAACGGTCGTAACGCCGGATGATGTGGAGCCGTTTCACGAAGCTGAAGGCGCGTACCGGGTGCACCCTCTGTTCTCGTATAACCTGCGCACGAAATTCGAATCGTATATGGTCATTATGGACCCAGGCTGCGATCACGGCTCTGAAGCGCACAATGACGGCGTGGAGGAATATATCTTCGTTCATCAAGGAGAGCTTGAGCTGTGGCGTGAAGATCAGCGCTTTACCGTTCCAGCCGGGAGCTCCGTTCACTTCGGTGCCAATCGTCCGCACCGGTACGTAAACCCGGGGAATGAGACAACGAAGTTCTACACGATCATCTTTTACGCCGACGCCGCTGCCCGCGGGTAGACATGCGATGCGTAGCGCCGTCGTGGCGACTTGTGGACAAGCCGCTCTGTATAGAAGAGCAGGTGCCTGCCCGGCTATTTAGAATGGAAACTTTGTGAATAACGTATTTCAGGTTTTTTAGCAATATTCGGCATAACAATTTAAGGCGAGTACAGATATCCATTCTGAACTTGCCTTTTTATTGTATTTCTAACTTGACATTTAAATTAACTTGAGTTAATTTATTTACATAAGTTAATTTAAATTGGTGGTGAAATGATGTCGACAACGGATATTCCCTTGAGAGAACTTAAGAAAGCAAAGAATAAGATCGCGTTATATGAAGCCGCGTTGTCCCTCATGCAAGATCGCATGTTCAGTCAGGTCATGCTGGAGGACATTTGCCGTACTGCCGAAATTTCAAAAGTAACCTTCTTCAAGTTTTTTCAACGGAAAGAAGATTTGCTGCTTTATTTCATGCGCATCTGGCTCACGAAGCGGATGATTGAGGTTGAGACGGAAGGTATGCACGGTTTGCAGGCTTTTCGGCACCTGTTATCCAGTGTGGTGGAAGAGCATGGTGTGAGGCCTGGAATGATGCCGAGCCTGATTTCGTTCTTGGCTGAACTGAACATGCAGCCCTCTATGCCGGAATTAAGCCAGGCTGAGGTTGCGCTGTTGTTTCCAGGGAATGAAGAGCGGGGAGCCACGTCCCCCAATATGTATCAAATATTTCGCGATTGGATAGCTGCTGACTTTCAGGCAGGAAAGCTGCGCCAAGGCATTGAGATAGAAGCTGCGGTTCAAATCTGCTTTACCGTTTTCTATGGCGCTTTTCTGACTTCGCAATTGTACGGTCCAAATGCTGATATCGCAAGTGTGTATGAAACCCATCTAGGTCTGTTAGAAGTTTAATCTGAAAGGGGAGGAAGATAGAATGAGTAAAGTCATTTCGGGACGTTATACCGCACAAATGGATGGTCCCTTCGTTGTGTTTATGATCGGCATGCGTGTAAACAAATGGTGGGCGGTGCATAAGTGGCTGCCGGTATTTGCTGCGATGTCCCCCATGCTACAGGAACTGTATCGGAACAAAGAGCTCGGCTTTATTGATGGCTCCTTTCATTTCTCATGGAGGGGCGTCACGCTCGTCCAGTACTGGAAGAGCTTTGAGCAGTTGGAACATTATGCTCGTCATGGAGCTGTTCACCTGTCCGCGTGGCGAAATTTCAACCGTAAGGTAGGAACGGGCGGAGTTGTTGGCATATTTCACGAATCCTACTTGGTTGAAGCAGGACAATATGAATGCATGTACAATAATATGCCACGGTTTGGACTTGGCCGAGCCGGAGAACATGTACCCGCCACAGGACGAAGAGAGACGGCAAGCCGTCGCCTTGGCCGGGAGAGCGAACCTGCCGTGCCAACGCCGGCGAATCCGGGTAAGACCAGCGTTTAGGCGATAGGTCCCGTTTTTAAGGGCAACGGTAAATTCATCGTGCAATATACTCAGATTATAGTAAGATGTACGTGAGATCGACCTCATCATCATGCTAGAGAGAGGATGTTGCAATTCATGAGTCATTCCGTTCTGTTCGAAACTCGGTTGCTAAGCTCCTTATCCAAAGTATTTGCTGATCAAGAATTATCAGAGGCTTCTTATAACAGGGGGTCTGCCTTACGTAATGAGGCATATTCCTTTCAGGTTGCCTATCGTTCTGACCGTTTATTGAAAAATATTCGCGTATCGCTGCATTCCGAGCTGAATGAGGCATTGAGCGTCCGATCCGTCGGGCTTGTACCTTCGGAATTGCCGGGATATCACGATCAGGATGACTGTGTGCTGCGATCCACCCCAGGGCTGTATCCCGATCCGTTGTTGCCGCTGTCCTCAGAAGCTACCGTTACCGGTTATCCCCATCAATGGAGAAGCCTGTGGGTGACGTTGCAGCCGAAGGGCCTGCTGTCCGCTGGTACATATGACATCACGCTTCGGTTTGAAAGTCAGTCCGGAGACACGCTTGGAGAAGAAGTGTTTCGTCTAGACATCCTTGGCGCGTCGCTGCCCGAGCAGAAGCTGATCCATACGGAATGGTTCCATGCCGACTGCCTCGCAACGTATTACAATGTCGAAGTCTTCAGCGAATCGCATTGGCGGCTGATTGACAAGTTCATACAGACCGCAGCGCAGCACGGCATGAATATGATGCTGACGCCGCTGTTTACGCCGCCGCTGGATACGCAAGTGGGCGGGGAGCGACCGACCGTGCAGCTTGTGGATGTGGAGAGTGCCGGTACAGGAACCTATCGCTTCGGATTCGAGCGGCTGGATCGCTGGCTCGACATCTGCGAACGTAACGGCATACGATATTTGGAGTTCTCTCACTTTTTCACGCAGTGGGGCGCCAAGCATGCACCGAAGATTATCGTGAACAACGGCGGCCATGAAGAGAAACGGTTCGGCTGGGAGACGGACGCAGCTGGCGGGGAGTATGAATCCTTCATTCGGCAGTTTGTCCCGGCACTGCTCAAATGGATCGAGGAGAAAGGGATTCAGGATCGATGCTACTTCCATGTATCGGATGAACCGCATGCTTCCCACCAGGAGTCTTACGGCTATGCCAGCCGTCTGATGTCCGAACTGCTGCCTGACTATCCGATTATCGATGCGTTATCGGATATAGCATACTATGAGCAGGGTTTGGTACAGCGTCCGATTCCTGCAAGCAATCATATCGAACCGTTCCTGGAGTCGCAGGTGGAACCGTTGTGGACATACTACTGCTGCTCGCAGTATCAGGAGGTGTCCAATCGCTTCTTCAACCTGCCTTCCGCCAGGAATCGGATTCTGGGCATCCAATTATATAAGTTTAACATTCAAGGGTTCTTGCACTGGGGGTATAATTTCTGGAACTCGCAGTTTTCCATTCGGGCGATTGATCCGTACCAAGTCACGGACGCGGATGCCGGTTTTCCTTCTGGAGATCCTTTCCTCGTCTATCCCGGCGTAGACGGCCGCCCGGTTGAATCGATCCGGCTAAAGGTATTCTTCGAAGCGCTTCAAGATCTTAGGGCACTGCAACTGCTGGAGACGCAGATCGGGCGCGAGGCGGTCATGAAGGCACTTGAAGAGGATCTTGAGGAACCGATAACGTTTAAGCGTTATCCGCGGGATATGGAGTGGCTCCTATCCAAGCGGCAGTGGGTCAATGACAAGATCCAAGAGCGTCTGGCTGTCAAATAACAACAACGATAAAACCTGCTTCAACCGTTCGCTGTGCGGACGGGGGAGCAGGTTTTATTGTTTGGTTGAACTATAGCATTTTTTTGAAGAATTCGATGGTTTCTTTCCAGGAGTCGATGCTGGCACGAGCGATATCCGGTTTCGTCCCTTGATCAGAAGCAATGGCTCTTAGATAAGGGATGCCGATGTAATGCCCCGCCCCCTTATAGATGAGATGCTTGGATAATCCGGCTTGATCCGGGCTCGTTCTTCTCCGGAATCCTTGTTGAGATAAGGCAACCGAATCCCAGCATTCATCAGCTTCGCCCGAAATCATGAGCAGGCCGCCGTTAATACGTTCAAGTGGGATCGTTGCCGCATCCCGCTGTGCATGGTCCGCAGACAAGCCACCATGCCATGCGCGAAATGGGTTCCCTTGCTTGCTACCCCACATCTGCTTGCAGGACAGAGCCAGATCGACCGGATTATCTCGCCGAAGATATGGCAGAGGCTGGCCTTCATAGATCCAGGCTGGCGGCAGGATGGGCTGATCGGTCCATGGCGCAATGCCGCAGAATGACACGGCGGAACCGTTTAAAGACACGGTGGCCGTAATGTCGGAGAACAGGACGGCTGACCAGAGGGCCAGTTCGCTCCCTCTTGATGTACCATGAATGCCTATTCCGCCTGGCGCCACTTCCGGCCTGCTCTTCAACCATTGGATGGCTTTCCCGACGTATTCAAGTGAAATATCGCTGAGCTGCTTGTTGAGATTCCCGGTTCCGAAATACCCAAGGGCCAGCACGGAGAATCCATGAGATGCGAGCAGCGCTGCTGTCTTCTCGTTTATTCCGCCCTCCGACCCTCCGAGCACGAGAATCGCCCGTTTTGGACCGTGATTTGCAGGGTAGAAGTACGTCCCTATGAATTCATCATTATGTACAGGTTCTTTGCATATTCCGGCTCCCAGCCATTCACGTATAATGGTCTGCTGCGCCGCGATGTGATGGTCCGACTCCAGCAGCAGCGTGGAGTTCTGAGGCGATAGTTCATCCTTTATAATAGATGGAGGAGAAGGAGTCTCATTACCGTGAGGAAGCTGATCGCCTGGCAGCGGTTCCAGCGACCAGAACAATCCCATGCCGTCTACACCGGTATAGCTGCCCTGGACAGGTGCTTGACGTTCTAGGTGCACATTGCCCTCAGAGTCAGCGATAAAGGTCGCTTCTGAAGCGAGAAACCGGTCTTCGTGGATTTTTTTGATAAGATGGAATTTGACGGTTTGTTGCGGCTGTAGTCCTACGGCCGATATTGTGACAGGTTCGTCCATCATGGAAGTGGAACGACTAATGATGATTGCTGGATGCATGTTATACAATCTCCTTGAAGTTAGTGAATAGCTATGGTTAGTTCTTTTTCTCTTTGGGAAGCGCAATATCCTGTTGATTCGTGGAAAGTTATTCGGGCAGGCAACCACAAGGGCCAAGAAAGCGGCTTGTCGTGGCTCTACTGACCCGGTTATAAATATGCCATGATAGTGGCAAGGGGGTAAGGTAATGTATTCGGATTTTTGGCTGGCGCAGGATCGACCGGCTTACATTCAGGTGAAGGATTACATGAAGCGGATGATGACAAGCGGAGCGCTGCAAGCCGAGCAGAAGCTGCCGTCCACGCGGGAGCTAAGTTCCTTGCTGAGGATCAGCCGTAATACGGTATTGAATGCATATGCTGAACTGGAGGACGAAGGCTTTATCTATGCTTTGAAAGGTCAAGGGCATTTTGTTGTCCCGTCTGACAGCGCGAGCGCATCACTTCATCCGATGCAGCATCCTTCTCTCGATTGGAGCTCCCGATTGAACAATTACACCAGGCTGGCGGAAGAAATGGATTTAATGAAGCACGGAATCCGTGCCGGTAAAGGTGCCATCTCATTTACGAGCATAGCTCCTGACGAGAAACTATTCGATCTGCATAATGTGAAGCGTGCATTTCTTGATCGGATGTCGCTTGAAGGCGAGGTATTGCTGAATTATGGCTATGCGAAGGGATACAAACCGTTAATTGATTACTTGCTCCGCTATATGGAGAATAAGGGCGTTGATATTTCGAACAAGGATCTGTTGATTACCAGCGGATTCACAGAAGGTCTAAGCTTGGTGTTGTCAGTCTTGAACCAGCGGCATGGCCGCATTCTTTGCGAGAATCCAACGCACCATACAGCCATTAAAAATTTCAAAATGCACGGATATGACGTCACTGGAGTGCCGATGGAGGCGGACGGAATCAGCTTGAACGAGCTGGCTGGTGCGCTCTCGAAGAACGACTACGATTTAGCCTATCTAGTGCCTTCCTATCATAATCCGACCGGCATCGTAATGTCGCATCGGAAGAGGCTGGAAGCCTTGCGGTTACTGAGCGAGTATCAGATACCGGTCATAGAGGATGGTTTCAACGAAGAGCTGCGCTACTCCGGCTCGCACATTGCTCCTCTTGTTGCCAGCGCAGGCGGCAAGAGCAACAGCGTGATCTATCTGGGAAGCTTCTCCAAAATCCTTTTTCCTGGGCTGCGTGTGGGGTGGATTTTGGCAGATCAGACACTGGTGGGATATTTGGAAAGCGTGAAGCGTGCCCGCAGCATTCATACCTCTACGCTGGATCAATCCCTGCTCTATCAGTATTTGTATAACGGCAATTTCGAGAAGTATCTGAAGCGGGCCAAGACGGAGTACAAGCGAAAATATGAGCTGGCCATGCGTTGTTGCAAGGAATGGCTTCCGCTGAAGCGGTTGTCCGGAGACGGTGGTCTTCATCTGTTCGTGGAATTCGAGCCAGGGTTCCAGACGCGGCAACTGCTTGAGATGTGCACGGAGCAGGGCGTGGTATTCACGCCAGGGGATATCTTCTATACCGACGGTCGCGGCCAGCATACGATGCGGCTTGGCTTCTCCCGCGTCTCGGATGACCATATCGAGAAGGGAATTCGGATCATCGGTGAAGCGGCGAGGGCGCTGCTGAAATAACGGGGAGAGGCTGATTTCAATGAAAAATGGCTGTCTTCAGTGAAAGAAGGCGGAATTCCGTCAAGAAGTTTATCATCCACAAAACTCGGTGTATGCTTCCGATGCAAGTTTTGTTTGAAGCCTATCAAGAAGTTTATCATCCACAAAACTTTGAGGAGGAACACATCATGAAAGTTGGCGTCATCATGGGGGGCACATCCTCCGAACGGGAGGTATCGATCATGACAGGCCAGGAGATGATGGCGCACCTGGATGTCACTCGTTACGAGATCGTCCCGATTGAGATCAACGACAAACGAGAGCTGATCAGCAAAACGGCAGGAATCGACGTCGCCTTGCTTGCTCTTCACGGCCAATACGGTGAGGACGGTACTGTGCAAGGGACGCTGGATTCCCTGGGCATTCCATATACCGGCAGCGGCGTCCTGTCCAGCAGCGTTTGCATGGACAAAGACATGAGCAAGCAGTTGCTCCGCTATGCGGGGCTCCATACCGCCGACTGGATCATGGTTAACGGTGTGGAGGAACTTATGACCGCTGACGTAGATGCACTCGGCTACCCGGTAGTGGTGAAGCCCAATGCGGGCGGCTCCAGCATCGGCACCCGGATCGTAAGAACCAGGGAGCAGTTGGAGCCGGCGGTCGCTGAAGCGCTGCGCTGGGATCGCTCGGTCATGATCGAGCAATGGATCGGCGGCGAAGAAATCACCTGCCCGGTGCTGGACGGGAAGCCGCTTCCCGTCGTAGGTATTAAGCCGAACTCTGAGTTTTTTGACTATATTTCCAAGTATGTGGAGGGCGAGGCGGAGGAGCAAGTCATTGTACTGCCGGAGACCTTGCATAAGCGAGTAGAGGCCGCCGCGCTCCAATGCTATAAGCTGCTGAAGTGCAGCGTGTACGCCCGAATTGACATTATCGTTCAGAATGGAACACCGTACATTTTGGAGGTTAATACATTGCCAGGCTTAACCAAGAACAGTCTTCTCCCCAGAAGCGCGGCAGCAGCAGGCATGTCGTTCGGCCAGCTTCTGGATGCCATCATCGAATATTCGATATCCGAAAGACGAAGTGAATCTAAGACCAACAAGGAGTAGTGCGATATGAATACAACCAATAGCTTCCTGTCACCCGTGGTTATGGGGATGCCTCCATCCGGCATCCGGCAATTCTTCAATGCAGCCGAAGGCGATCCGAGTGTAATCTCGCTCGGAGTCGGAGAACCGGATTTTACAACACCAGCGTGTGCGATAGCGGCCGCCAAGCGTGCATTGGATCAAGGCAAAACGATGTACACGCCCAACGAAGGGCTGCTGGAACTGCGGGAAGCTATTGCGGAGTATCTCTATGACCAGTTTCAGTTACGATATGAACCGTCCCGCGAGGTGCTGGTCACGGTGGGCGGCAGTGAGGCGATCGATTTGGCGCTGCGCGCCTTAATTAATCCGGGGGACGAAATCATCATACCCGTACCGGGCTATGTGGCGTATACGCCATTGGTCGCTTTAAATCGGGGAATCGCTATTGAACTGGAACTGTCTGCGCAGCAGGATTTCAAATTAACCGCCGAGTCCCTGCAGCAGGTCATCACATCGCGAACCAAAGCGATTGTCGTTAACTTTCCCAGCAATCCGACCGGAGCGGTGATGACCTACGATGATTGGCTGCCCATTGCCCAGTTAGCGATCAGACATAATCTGGTGGTCATCTCTGATGAGATGTATGCCGAGCTGACGTATGGACGACGCCATACCAGCATCGCCTCGCTACCGGGCATGCGAGAGCGTACCCTTGTAATCGGTGGCTTCTCCAAAGCGTTCGCCATGACCGGCTGGCGTGTCGGCTATCTTTGCGGTGAACGGGAACTGGTCAGCCCGATGGTCAAGATCCACCAGTACACCGCGTTGTGCGCACCGATCGTCGGCCAGATCGCGGCCATCGCATGCTTGCGCAGCGGGCTTGGCGATAAGGAAGAGATGAGGGCGACTTACGACAAGCGGAGAACCATGTTCGTGCAGGGTTTAAGGGAGATAGGTCTCGATTGCCGTGAACCGCAAGGCGCATTCTATGCCTTTCCGAGCATCGTCAGCACGGGGATGAGTTCGCAGCGATTCGCAGAACGGCTGCTGCAGGAAGCGAAAGTCGCCGTGGTACCAGGCCAGGTCTTTGGTGCGGGCGGCGAAGGATTCATTCGCAGTTCCTATGCCGCTTCCACGGCACAATTAACGGAAGCGCTGGAGCGAATTGATGGCTGGCTTAGACGGAACAAGCCAGACTGCAAAGGGCCGGTTCCTAACGCCCCTTCCAACATACAAGCAATCTAGCTACAGAATTCTGGAGAGCTTGCGATAATCGGTGGCCGTAATTCCTTCAAGTCGGCGGAAAATCCGGCTGAAATAATGGATGTCCGGATATCCGACTGCTGCACCGACGGCTTCAACCGATATTTCCGATTCCCGAAGCAAACGGCGAGCCTCTCGATGCCGTACGGATTGCACATATTCGCTGGGAGGCATCCCGGCCAGACGTTTGAACAACTTGGCGGTATGGTCCACGCTTAACATTACTTGCTCCGCGATACTGCGATTGCTCCAGTCTTTGGCTGGAGCTTGTTCGATTTGGCTCATAAGATCGAGCAATCGGCCATCATACGGCGAGGCTTCCGATAGTTTCCTGGAAGCAGGCGTTCGCATCAACTGGACCAGAATATCCAGCATGAGACCCTTGCAGGCTAATTCATAGCCCGGCGGACGATGCGTGAACTCTTCAACGATGCGTTCCATCATTTGCACACACGCCAGAGTCGGTGTGTAGATGACTTGGGAGGATAACGGCGCCAGCGTCGATATCGTCGCTTCATGGGCAAATTTATCACTGGAGAGCATCGTTTCATTAACGATCATGTCGGCTTCCGTCTGGATGTCCAGCTCATCAAAAAAGTCAAAGTGAATGCCGAGAAACCGCGCATCGGGAGCGGACGCGACTTCATTCTGATGATAGACCCCGGAAGGCAGGTAGATCAGTTGTCCTGCTTCGATCCGATATCGGTTTCCGTACATGGTCGTAACGGCTTCTCCTTGGCTCACATAGAGCAATTCGAAATCGTACAATCTTCTGCGGGGCAGAGCGCCGACGGGCATTCGTTGAAACTGGGCGTAATGAATGCTGGGAGACCATGCCTTAAAGGGGGCTTCACGTTGAATTGGGTATAAAGTAAGGGTCATTTATTTCGACTCCCTTCGTGGCTAGAATAGCAATGCATGAGAACGGAAAAATCCAAATTTTCGCTTTTCTATCTAAATCATTTTCTCTAATAATTAATTAATATATAAGTATTATTACATCATCATCTTATGTTTACAATGTAACGGAAAAATTCAAATGACCTGTCTCACATGCATTTCATTCCATGATCCAGGGAGGTAGTCGTTATGAAAAAAGGAATCAATATCTGGTCATTCTCAGGCAATACCTCGATTGCAGAAGCTATAGCGCTTTCAAAGGATGCTGGATTCGACGGGATTGAACTCTCGTTGAACGAGTCCGGCGAGCTCGGACTTCAGGCTGGGGATCAAGAAGTCAAGCAGATTAAAGCACGACTCGAAGAAGCGGAATTGGAGATCGCCGGTCTGGCAACCGGCTTGTATTGGGACTATCCGATGACAAGCAATGACCCGGTGGTACGCGAGAAGGCCATGGATATCTGCAAGAAGCAACTGGAACTGGCTGCCGCCTTCGGTGTTGATGCCATTCTGGTTATCCCGGGAGCCGTTGGCGTCGATTTCATTCCGGGAGCTGCTGTAGTCGATTATGAATATGCTTACAACCGCGCGCAGGAGTCCATCAGTCAGCTTGCGCCATATGCCCAAAGCGCAGGCGTCTCGATCGCGATCGAGAACGTATGGAACAAATTCCTGCTCTCTCCGCTCGAACTTCGCACCTTTATCGATGAGGTAGGCTCCGACTTCGTCGGGTCGTATTTCGATGTGGGCAATGTGGTTTACAGCGGTTATCCGGAGCACTGGATTCGAATTCTCGGAACACGTATCAAAAAAGTCCATTTCAAAGATTACCGCAGACAGGCAGGTGGCTTGCATGGTTTCGTTGATCTTCTGGCTGGAGACGTGAACTACCCGGCCGTTGTCGAGGCGCTGCGCGGCATCCACTATGACAATTACGTAACCGCGGAGATGATACCGCCATACAACCATTACTCGGAACAGATCATCTACAACACATCGAAATCGATGGACGTCATTCTGGGGCGAACGCCGTCTTTACGGCCATCTGGTGCTCGTCAGCACCAGAGCCAATCATAAGCAGCGGATAAGGGAGGGATATACATGCTGAGAGTCGGCATATTAGGATTTGGATTTATGGGACGCATGCATTTTGACAACTACGTACGTCTGATCGAGGAGGGGGCAGAAGTAGAACTCGTGGCAATCTGCGATCTGCGCATCGAAGAGCTGAAGAACAGCACGGCTAACGGTAATATGGCTACCGAGCGCGACGTGTACGATCTCACTCCGTATCGACTATATGATCACGTGGATGAGATGTTGAAGCAGGAAGAGCTTGATATCGTGGATGTTTGCCTGCCGACCTATCTTCACGCGGACATGACCTGCATGCTGCTTGAGCAGGGAATACATGTCATGTGCGAGAAACCGATGGCGGGAAGCACGAAAGAAGCATGGCGTATGGTGGAGGCTGCGGAGCGTACGGGCAAGACGCTGATGATCGGACAATGTCTCCGATTCTGGCCGGCTTATGAATACTTGAAGGCGTGCGTGGAAGATGGAAGATACGGCAGTGTCGTAGCCGGTGAGTTCTACCGCGGCTCGGAGCCGCCAAAAGGCTGGTTCCTGGAGGGAGAGAAGAGTGGGGGCTGCATCACGGATATGCATGTCCATGACGTCGACATGATTCACTGGTTGATGGGCAAACCCCAGCAGGTATCTACATTCGCTAAGACGGTGATTGAATGCAGTTCCTATGATGTTGTATCTACACACTACCGCTACGAGGATGGGAACGTCATTAACGCGCATGCAGATTGGACGCTACATGGCGAGCACGGGTTCTACATGGGCTACCGCGTGAATCTGGAACAGGCTACCCTGGTGTTCGAGAATAATGAATTGAAGGTCTATCCGGAGGACGCTGCCGGTTTCACCGCAGCATTATCGGAGGATTCGGGGTATTATCGCGAGCTGAAATATTTTATCGAATCGGTTGCACAAGGGACGCCTGTGACGGTCTGTACACCAGCGAGCGCCGCAGCCTCGCTTGAAATTATCGAGGCAGAGATTCGTTCGGCGAACGCGAACGGCGCGTTAGAGACATTACCGACGAAGCAAGAGGTAAGCTAAGCCGCACAGTAAAGCTGCTCTTTTGATGTGTATGCGCGCAGATTACCTTGCTGAATCTAGTCGTTCAGGCCGAAATCCTCTGAAGCAGAGCATCGGCAGCAGCGCTAGTGAGGCGAGGGAGGGCGCACCGATGCTAGAAGCCTGCAAGTCCCTAAGAGGGACATGTGGCGCTTGAAAGTGGCGGAAAGAAGGGTGCAAGTCCCTAAGAGGGACATGAGGCGCTTGAAAGTAGAGCGGAA
>NZ_BAZR01000046.1 GCF_001315105.1 Paenibacillus sp. JCM 10914
CGCGCCGCGTACTCCTCAAGCGCCTGCCTTCGCTTGAGGTCCTGCTGCAGGTGGAGCCGGTACTGCTTCTCCTCCGCTTCCTGCGGCCGGGCGATGCAGAGCCCTGCTGCTCCGTCAAGGATGAGCGTATCGCCATGATTGATGCCGTCAATCCCATCGCCTGCGCCCACAATAGCAGCTATACCAAGCGACCGTGCGAGAATCGCAGTATGCGAGGTGGAACCTCCGGTACGGGTAATAAAGCCGATCACCAAGGCAGGGTCCAACTGCACCGTATCCGAAGGCGTCAAATCGTCAGCAACGAGAATCACTTCTTCGCTGATTTCGGTAAGTCCGCGTGTTTGTCCAGGCGACAGACAGGCGAGGAGACGGCTGCCGATATCACGGATGTCCACAGCGCGTTCCTTCATATAGTCGCTGCTCATGCCCTCAAACAGGGAAGCGACTTGGCTGACAATCTCGGTAACGGCCCTAGGGGCGGTCTCCAGCTTCTCCCTGACCCGTGCCTCCATCTTAGGGTAAAATGCCGGATCATCCAGCAGCTTCCGATGTCCCGTAAGAATGCCGGCCTGCTCTTCGCCTACCACTTCCTTGGCTTTCTCTATCAGCTTATCCATTTGCTCGGCGTATTGCGCTTTAGCTTCGCGAAGCTTATGAAGCTCGGCATGGACTGCATCCGAGGTGTCGGGAATAGAATTCCCTTCGGGGCCGCTATGGCTGCCAACCTCCTTGGAAGGATTGTAGATATATGCTCTTGCGATCCGGATACCCTCCGATACACCGATTCCTTGAATATCCAGCCTATTCATCAGGCTTCACCAAACTTGCTTTGAACAAGCCGTATCAGAGCTTCGACGACTTCTTTTTCACCATCTCCGTTTGCTTCGATGGTCACGACAGCTCCTTGTTCAATGCCGAGCGTCATCAACTCCAACATGCTTTTACAATCTACCGAGCGTCCATCGTTCGTCTTCAGAAGCACCTCTGCTCCAAACTGCCCCGCTTCTTCCGAGAAAAGCTGAGCCGGACGAACATGAAAGCCCTGCTCATTTTGTATGGTTACCGTTTGTGCGAACATATCGTTCCTCCTCTTCCTGTTACCGCCTGCCCGAGGCTGATCACTTACTGAAATATAAAGTGACGGTTTCTCTATTCTGTTTTCAGTTCACCTGCTCGCCCTCGTTATATCATTTCTTAAGGCGTACATCCCTTATCAGCCAGTAAGGCAATCCGCTCTTTATAAGCCTCAACCAGCGCCTGGTTGTGTTCATCAGAGCCGTCGATATTTCCGCTGAGAAATACGGGAGGTTTGAAGCCTTGTTCAATCATGATCTCAATGGATTCGGCGAACAGGGCGTTCAAAATCAAGGCACCGATCACCGTCGAGCTCGGCGTGAACGGAACCTGGAGGCCCGGATGGCTCAATACGGCATCTCCTTTGACTGAGAAATTGTCGATTACCAGATCAACCGCATCTGCCAGGTGTTTGCCACTGCTGTGCCGGGACGGCATGCTTTTGGAATATTCCAGTGAAGTAATGCCTACGGTGAAGGCCCCCTTCTCCTTCGCCATCAAAGCGACATCCACTGGAACGGGATTACGGCCCGAGGTGGACAGCACGAATACGACCTCGTCTCTTCGGATATCCTGCTTGCTCATGAAATCGACAGCAAGGTCGTTTTGTCTTTCCAGCTCGGACGAACGAACCGCGCCTTCATGCAGCATCAGCTTCTCTATAAGAATTGGACGGATCGGCACGAGTCCGCCTGCCCGGTAGAAGACTTCCTCGGTCAATATATGCGAATGCCCGCAGCCGAACAGATGAACAACACCGCCTTGCTGAATACAAGCCGCCACCTTTTCCGCGGCTTCACGGATCAACTTGGCCTGCTCGGCTCGTACTTTGTCAAACAACCCGCCAATCACATCAAAATAGGTGTCCATCATCATCGCTTTCACCTCGTGGTTCCTGTATTTATAAATCTTTCCGTTCTCATCCGGTTGGTGAACGGGTTCATATCGCTTCTTTGGCCCGGAGTACCATGTCGGTCATGACTTCCATGCTCCGCTCGATAATCTTTTCCCCCTTCTCCCTCGTTGCCAACGTTGCATCCCCGAGTACGGCGGAGGTCGTCATTTCCTCCCAGGGTGTAGGCGTGAAATCGGCTTCCATAGGGATGTGCGGCGCTCCGTCGATCGCCTTGCTCATGTCCACGTATTCGCCCGCGAGATAGAGCATATACGATGTCTCGATCTCATCAGCATGCATGTAACTACCGTGAGCGGCCGAAGCCTCCCTCACCTCAGCCGTGATTTCCTTTGTGCCTGGATAAAAGAAGTAGAACACCTTCAATTCGGGTACCCGTTCGTATAAGATTCTCGCAGCTTCCTTCAGCGCAACCGCATTGCCAAGATGGCCGTTAACCATGACGAATATGCGGAAGCCCTGGTGATATAAGCTCTCTCCGATATCGAATAGCAGCCGGATAAGCGCTTCGTTCGAAACGTTGATGCTTCCCGGAAAATGGCGTAGACTCCACACTTGACCATAAGGGAGGGTTGGCAGAACGAAGCTTTCCGTCCGTTCCGCCAATTTGTCCGCGAGTCTGGCCGCGAGCAGATTATCCGTACCCAGCGGCAGATGGGGACCATGCGCTTCAACGGCACCGATCGGAAGTATGGCAGCGCCGAGTTTGCGGATTTTCTCTTCCACCTCCATCGAATTCTCGAGTTCGAATTTCATGTCGCTAATCACTCCTTACTTTTTAAATGAGAAGCAGTTGGCCGGATTGCTTACGAAAAATTTCTCCACCAGCTTCTGTCCGTCAAAGCCGCTGCGAATTGCCTCATCGACAAAGCGCGGCACCCATTTGGCAATAATGTACTCCAGCCCGAGACCGTAATCGTAATGCTTATAGTAGGTTTTCCGGGCGGTATCTCCGCTGATGAGAATTTGATCCGCATAGCCTTTTCGGACAAGCTCCAGAATCAAGGCAATTCGGGTGCTTTCCGGTGCATACTTGATTTTGCCGATGCCGTCAAAGCTCATGTAAGCCCCCGTTGCGGCAATCTGCTCATGGTAGTACGGGTCGGGATTGCGATCCATATGCCCTAAGCTCAGATAGGACAAATCGACGCCTTCACTTTTCAGTAGAGCGATTTGCTCCAGTGCCATCGTGCCGACTTCGGTGTGGGAGTGGATGGGGGCTTTCGTCTCGTGATGAGCACGTGCTACAGCACGAAGCGTCTTCTCCTCGAGAGGCGTGATGCGATTATAGCCTGTTCCGAATTTAACTTGACCCGCTTTGAACGGTGTGCCCTCCAACCCTTCTTCTACTTCCCGAATGACGAATTCCGCCAGTTCGTTGATGCTTTTCGCTTCAATCCACTGTGCATAGCTTACATAATCTCCGGTTAAAGGCTTAAGCTCCTCTTTGATTCTGGCATCCCACAGGAAGCTTTTGTTGAAGCCTGCCGTTCCTACAATGTGAATACCGGTTTCGATGGCGATTTCCTGTACCGCCTGCACATCACGTCCATAATCCACGGCTGTTGCGTCCACGATCGAGCGCCCGCCGTGTTGTTTGAAATCAAGAACGTCCCGCTTGGATTTTTCCTTGTCATCCAGCAGCAAGTCGTCCTCTCCCCGTTCCTGCCAATAGCCCGGGCGGCATACGATATGTTCATGGGAATAGGTAAAGCCCAGATCCTCCTTGCTGATATCTCCGTGTAATGTACGGATAAAACTCATATCGATTCTCCTCCACTCTTAGGTTGAGATTGACCGCATGTGGCGGAAGTTATGTTCGCTATTGTCAATGTTCCAGCTCCGTTTAAAACGAATATTTTGTATGATCTTAAGACGGCAAAGTTGAATGAAGATGCCAGCCGTCTTAAGCCATAGATTTCTAAAAGAACAGCTTCGCCAGGAAGTGCAGAATCGGTCCGATGATGAACATGTCGGAATCGGCTGCCCACATGGCCGTATCCGGCACCGTCGAGGCGATGAAGAAGCGGACCATCAGGAACTGACCCCAAGCGACTATGGTTGACGTGATGAAGCCGCCCATTATGGCCCCTCTGACTCCGCCTGTCGAGTTCCCGAATACGCCGGCCGTAGCTCCGTGGAAGAACAAAACAATCATCGTTGGCACAAAGATGTAGGAAACGGTGTTGCCAAGGACAAGCAGCCAGATAATCGCGCCCCCGAAAGCTCCCAGGAAGCCAAGCACCACCGCGTTTGGCGCGTAAGGTACACGACCGGCGCATCCAGTGCAGGTTTGGCGCCTGGCACGAGCTTGGTAGCAATTCCGTTAAATGCCGGTACCAGCTCGCCAACGAACATCCGGACCCCCATCAGAACGATGGCGATTCCACCTGCGAATGTGAACGATTGGATAATGGAATAGATGATAAAGTTCTGGTCACCCGATTGTTTCATCAGTTCTGCAGCAGCCGGTGTGCCCTTCATCGAGAGAATAATGGCCCCGATCAGGAACAGCACGCCCATGCTGAGCGCCGTGATGACGTTGGAATCGCGAAGAAATTCGAAGCCTTTCGGTACTTTGATTTTCTCGGAATCATTATTTTTGTTACCGAATAATTTGCCGAACAAGGCAGCCAGTAGAGCAACCGAAGCCGACGTGTGCCCAAGCGCGATGTTATCGTTGCCCGTGATTTTACGCAGGAACGGCTGAACCAGCGCAGGCTGGAACGTCCAGTACACCCCAAGGACCACAGCGATCATCAGTACCAACTTCCAGATCGGAATCCCGCTGGACGCATGGACGATGACGCCCGCAAAAACGGTCGACGTCCAGAACATCATGTGACCGGTCAGATAAATAAATTTAAAACGGGTGAAGCGTGCCAGTAGAACGTTGATCAGAAAGCCGATGAGCATGGCAAGCGTAACGGCGCTGCCGTATTTGGAATTGAATGCCTCCTGCCCCATGAAGGTGCCGAGGGATCCGCTCTCCAATCCGAAGACCTCTTGCCACATCGGCTCGAATACGTTCAAGGCTTTCACGATGACATCAGCGCCTGCGCCGATGATGAGGAAGCCGATGATCGCTTTAAAGGTGCCGCTTACGAGTTGACTCGTTGATTTCTTCTGCAGCAGCAGGCCGATCAGAACAATAAATCCGAGCAGAATGGCCGGTGTTCCAAAAATGTTGGTAGCGATCCAAAAAAGTACGTCCATAAGCCCTCTTCCTTTCTAATGGTTTACAGCACTTCTTCCAGCTTCTGTTTGATCTCATCGTTATCAAAATAGTTGTTGACGATAACAACCTTAGCTTCATGCCCTTTCAGGCTTTGTGCCAACTCGTTGCTTGTAATGATATAGTCGGCTGCGGTTCCGGAAGCCGTTGAGACGTCCGTATGCTCCACATCGGCGTTTACTCCCATGCCGTTCATCACATTCTCCACATTCATTCTCAGAATCAAACTTGTTCCTTGTCCTAGGCCGCATACACATAAAATTTTCATTGTTCGTTCCCCCTAATCAGTTGTTGGATTGACTCTGCATCAGATGCATGCTTGAATAGTTCCACGTTATCCGGGTTGCTTAGCAAAGTGGTCAGCTTGCGCAGCATGGCGATATGCTCCGAACTTGAGGAGCCGCCGAGCGCGAATACAAGCTGTACCGGATCATTGGCAGCATGGCCAAAAACGACGGGTTCTTTCAATCGAAGCAGTGAGACGGATGCTTCCCTCACCCCGTCCTCCGCACGGGCATGCGGAAGGGCGATGTGCGGCGCAAGAACAAAGTACGGGCCTTTGTCACGGTAAGATTCCACCATAGCGTCGGCATAGCGTTCTTCCGCCGCACCCTCTTTCGCCAGCAGTGCTCCTGCCAAGCGGATCGCTTCTTCGGCCGACTCGGCCTCAACATCCAAGGCAATTAGCGACGGTTCCAAAAATTTCATTCTCATCTCTCCCAAATCCGGTATTCTAGTTGGTGCTAAAGAACGTTTGTAAATGTTGAAGTATCTGTTCTGTTGTCTTGGCCTCTTTCAATCGGGTCAGGTTTTCCTTCTCTCTTAGCAGGAGCGTCAGCTCCGACAGTGCTTTCAGGTGGGACTCGCCGTCAATCGCCGCCAGGACCAGAATGATTTGAACCTGGTGGCGCGCTTCCTCCGAGAAGGCGACGGGGTGCTCCAGCCGAAGTAGACTAATGCCAAGCCGCCGGACTCCATCCTGCGGTTTGCCGTGTGCGATGGCGATGCCGGGTGCAACGACAATGTAAGGACCGAGCGCCTCCACTTTGGAAATCATCGCAACAATGTAGGCTTCATCGATGCACCCATCCTTCAGCAGGGGTTCGGATGCTTCCCGTATGGCGCTCCGCCAGTCTGGCGCTTCTCTCCTCATTCGAATCATTTGCCCGGTGAGCAGATTTGTCAGAGATGGCTTGCGCGCCTCACTGAGCCAAGTTTTTTCTAAGGCCATATAGCGGTTAAGCTCCTCCGTGAGTCCGGCTTCATCCCTTACCGCGGCGTATTTGTGGACGATGTCCAGCAGCGCTTGAACCGTGTTGGCCTGTGTCCTTGATTTACGTCCAGAAATCATGTTGATCTGGTTCAGCAGGTGCTCCTTATCCTTGTCGCTAAGAATCGGGTTTACCAGGAAAACCGGCACTTTGCTGTCCGGAAGCGGTACCGTCGAGAATATAAAGTCCACATCCTCTTCGTGAAACAACTCATATTCGCGCAGTGATAATACGTCTGTGAAGTCCACTGCCGAGAACAGATTCTCCAGCTGCGATTTCAGCATCCGCGATGCGGAAATGCCGTTGACACAGACGATGGCAGCCTGCCGCCTTAAGGCTGGCTTTGTATTCTCTCGGCGCAGCCAACCACCGAAATGCATGGCGAGGTATCCGATTTCATGATCATCAAGTTTACGTCCAACCAATTGTTCGAAAGGTTCAGCGGAACGGCGAGTGAGCTCGAATACTTCCCTATACTTGGAGAGAATATTTTCGAGCAGCGGATTTTCAAGGCTGAGACCATACAGGATCCGGTAATAAGCCGGTTTCAAATGGACAAGCAGATTCTCCTCCATGGCTTCCCGGTTCGGCAAAAATACGCAGGCATAACGTTGAAAATGATCGGTCATCTGCGTCGTCACCTTCCGAAGCTGCTTCAGCACTTCTTCGGAACCGGTCATCTGTTCCATCCGATTGACCCTCGCTCCCAGCAGATGCATCGTGAAGTAGCAGACCTCGTCATCCGGAACGCGGACGCTGAACATTTCACCGAGGCCATTCGCAATGCGGGCGGCAGCTTCAAACTCCGGCGTCCGCCGAAGCACGCTTCGTTCATCATCGTCTATCGAGATCCATTGTCCGGCTTGCATCCGTCGTACATACAACAGGAAGCGCGCGGTCAAATGAAACAACATCTCGTCGGTCAAATCTACTCCCAGCGTGATTTCACTATCCGAGATCAGGCGATAGACTCGCTCCAGACATCCCTCTTTCATAGGTGGAAACAGGAGTAGAGCGAGATCCGGAGTTCCCGGTTCCCGGTTCAGATTGAACGCCTGTTCCCAGCCCGCATGACCGAAAATCTGCCCGAAGTAATGGCTTATCGTCTTCCGCTTGTCACGCTCTTCCCCCTGAACGCCGTAGCCCTGCTTGCGGTCGTAGGTTACCTTGAGTTTTACGCTCTTCATCTCCGACCGGACCATATTCAAATCTTTGAGCACAGTTCCGCGGCTAACCTGCAGAAGTTCGGTCAGATGATGAACAAAGAGCGGATTCTCCGCCGACAACAGAAAGAGCGACATCCAGGCCAGTCTTTCCCCCGGAGACAAATAATACTGCTGTGCATGGGGCTTTTCACTCAACTGCGGAAGCCCCGCCCGGCTTTCTTCAGGCAAATAGTAGCCCGCAGTCCTGACATATTTGACCGATGGAAGTTGAACCGCTTTCAACCAGTCGTTTATTTTTTCCATATCATAGTAAACGGTTCGTCGGGAGATACTGAGCTTCTGCATCAGTTCTTCCAGCGATACATAATCGGCTGCTTCATGGAGCAGCGTCAACATCTTGGTACTGCGTTCGTCCAGAATACGGCATCAACTCCTTTGCCGTTTAGTGTCGTGCTTTTTGCAACTTGATTATACCTACAGGCAATGGATGAAAGACAGTTCAATTCATGGAGCCCCATTTGTGCAAAAATGAACTCTAGTAGATTGGACAACAAAAACACAGGCTGCGGGGCCTGCGCAAGATATCGTTCACTTCCCGATTGTCCTCCCATAGAAAAGACGATTCCCCCAAATCCATTGGAAGAATCGTCTCCGAATCGCATGCATAGTGCAGCGTAATAATATTTTTTCTGAAAAAACTGTCCTGCATTATGCTGTTATTGAGGTTTTATGACCTTACGTATCATAGTCTCTCAATAAAAGTGTATCCCCAAAAATCAGAAATTTAGCAGACTTGTATTTTATAGGATTACAGAGACCAGTATAACCCACATCAATAATCAACATTTCTTATAAATTGCTTTGCTGGACGATGACTGAAATGTCTGACTCACCAAATCGAAAGTATAGTATTTCATAGCTTGCCTTTTGTGATTTGATTGGTTTATTACCTATCTCCTCCACTTGATTCGTACAACAAATGGAGAAAGCTCCAAGGTGCAGTAAGTTTCGGTAAATGTTTAAATCAGTCCGGCTGAAACATATCCAGTTCATTACCGTACAAATCCTTGAAACCAGCCCCTTTGCCTCCGGGTACGGATTGAGGTTCGCTATGGAATTGTACACCTCGGGTTTTTAATACTTCATAATCGTGCATAATGTTATCCGTATGAAACATAAATAGGGCCTGTCCTGCACCCTGTTTTCCGATGAGTGCCTTTTGCTCCGGTGTCTCGGCTTTCAACAATTCGATTACGGTTGAATTATTTTGCTGCGGTGCGACAGTAACATACTTCCAATCCGCACCGAAGCTCTGATTAGCACGCACGACGAATCCAAGCTTCTCCGTATAGAATTTCTTTGCCTCATCTTGATCTTCGACCAGCAATGTAAACTGCAGTGTGTTCGTAATCATTAATGGCTCCTTTCAAGGGTTCATTCATTATATGAGCTGCTACCCTCCTATCTCAAGTATACAAGTAAGATACTTTAATCGCGAAAATACTGGGCAACAAAGTCCCGGAATCTTCGAGCCGCTAAAGAGAAGTAGCGTTTTTCATGCCATATGATGTGAAAGTTACGTTGACAGATAGGAGATCTAATAGGCAGTAGAGTCAGTCCGGAATCCTCTCCACTCTTACATCCGAAAAGAGCTACTCCGAGTCCTGCCCGGACAAGACTAGCAAGAGCAGGCGGATCGTCAACCCGACAGACGTAATTTGGGGTTATGCCTGCCTCGCTGAAGAACATATCGTTCATTTTTTGAAATATAAAGTCCTCTTTGTACCCGATGAAGGGTACATCTGCCACATCACTTAAGTTAACGCTGCTCAGATCAGCTAATTGGTGCCTAGGAGGAACGGCAAGATACATATCTTCCTTTAGCACTGTCTCCAGACCAAATCCTGGCCGATCGATGGGCAGTGGTGTAAAGCAAATATCTATCTCACCGGATTCAAGAAGATGTTCCATTTCCTCCGTCGAAGTTTGTGTGATCCGAAGGTTGACTTCAGGATAAAGTGAAAGAAACGCGTTCAAAGGTTTCGACAATGGATCCAAGGTCGATGTCGCCAAATGAATACTCCCATGCTCCATTCCCGCTAAATCGGATACTTCTTTCTTCCCCTCTTCCAACAGAGTGAGCGCTTCTTCCACTTTTTCCAAAAATACTTTTCCAAATGTATTGAGCCGAATTCGTCCTCCATGCCGGTCAAATAACGGTACGCCTACATGACCTTCTAGCCGGGCAATTGTTTTACTGAGAGCGGGCTGTGCGATATGCAGTTCTTGAGCTGCCCGTGTCATATTTTCTATTCTAGCAACCGTTCTAAAGTAACGTAATTGTAGCAATTCCATCTTTACCTCCACCTATATACTCGGGTATATGGATTATATATTTAAATATATATTTCCGTTTATTTTCTTGTCATTATACAATAAAACATGCACGTTGAGCAAACACCTTCCCAAGAAGAGATTAATTGCAGAAAGTGAAAAGCGAACATGCACTATGTCGAACTGGAATGGAGGTTATGATGTATTGGAATCCGTAGTTCAGCAACAACCTAGTGAAAAAATCATAGTTGTTCTCGCATTTACTCTAGCCATATCTGTAATGAGCGCAACGATGTTCAATATCGTATTGCCTGAGATTATGGTGGAATTTCACCTTTCCCTCTCACAAGTGAGTTGGGTAACATCAGCGTATTTACTGATTTTTGCCGTCGGGACGGTTATTTATGGAAAGCTGGCCGACACCTACAAACTCAAAAATTTGCTGACATTTGGGTTAGCCGTTTTTGCTCTCGGCTCCATAATTGGACTGTCCGCCCATCACTATTGGGTCGTTCTTCTCGGCAGGATTTTTCAAGCTGTAGGATCAGCCGTTATTCCGGCAACGGCCGCCATAATCCCCGTCCGCTATTTTCCACAGGAAAGTCGGGGGCGCGCTCTGGGGATTGTGATGACTGGAGGTGCAATTGGGACCGCATTAGGTCCGGCCATTGCTGCTTTAGTGGTTAGTCTGGTTCATTGGCGCTTTCTGTTCTTCATGCCCTTGCTTATATTGCTTACGGTACCTTATTACCGTAAATATTTGACCGACGCCCCACAGGGAAAAGGGAAAATGGATTGGCTTGGCTGTGGGCTACTCGCTGGATCTGCGGCATTGCTGCTTCTTGCGATTACGAATACGTCATGGATACAAGCTCTCGGCTGCTTGATCTTACTCGTTTTGTTCACGGTAAGGATTCATTCCATTCCGGAACCTTTTATTAAACCTAATCTCTTTAAAAGCAAAAGGTATTCTCTAGGGCTAACCATTGCTTTCTTGGCGACAGGGATCGGTTACTCGCTCCCTTTTCTGAGCCACAGTTGTTAACCCATGTCAATCATCTGGCTCCTGGGCTAGTCGGTTTAGTGATGGTTCCGGCCGCCGTTTTGACGGCAATTTTGGGACGAATAGGCGGTAAACTTGCGGATGTCAAAGGCAATGCGTTTCTTTTCTACATGGCATCCACCATGTTCTTCACCTGTTTTGTCCTATTATCATCTTTTGCTGGAACTTCTCCCATAATCATCGCCATATTTTTAACCTTTGGGAATGTGGGGCAAGCGTTTATTTTCATTGCGCTAACCAATGGGATTTCGCGAACATTGCCAAAGGAAGAAAGCGGAGTGGGGATGGGACTGTTATCCATGCTTAACTTTATTTCCGGGGCCGTTTTCGCAACTATTTATAGTACGATGGTTAACCAAGGTGCAAATTCGAATTGGAATCCAGCGAATGTTTATCCAGATGCGTTTATTTACAGCAATATCTATCTAGTTCTTGCGATTTTGATTGTAAGTATTTCATTGCTTTATTATTTTCAGTTCAGTAAAGCAATACGAAAAACAAGCATATTTGATCGGAGGTAAATGAAATGACAGAAAAATACTTTATGAGGGCGATGGCGCTTGCTTCTTTCGGACCTCCAGACGTATTGCAATTAACTGAAATCGAGGCGCCACAAGCAGGCCCCGGTGAAGTACGGGTCCGCATTAAGGCAGCAGGCGTGCTGCCCTTCGACTGTGGGGTGCGTAGCGGCTCACATCCGCTCGTTCAGAAGCTTGGTTTTCCAATCGTTCCAGGTAACGAATTCGCCGGCATCATTGATCAAATTGGGGATGGTGTAAAGGACTTCTCCGTTGGCAACGAAGTCCTCGGCTTTACAGTACTACAGTGTTACGCAGAGTTTGTCGTTGTGAGTGCTGACCAGATTGTGATCAAGCCAAAGAACATGCCATGGGAAATTGCTGGCGGATTTTCCGGAAACGGGCAGGGCGCTCATCTTGCTCTGAAGGCTCTTGGCGTTGGGCAGGGCGACACGGTGTTAATCCACGCCGCAGCCGGCGGACTCGGCACTTTCTCGATTCAACTAGCCAAGGTATGGGGAGCTAAGACCGTGATTGGAACCGCCAACGAAGCCAATCACGACTACCTCCGCTCACTCGGTGCGATTCCGGTCAGCTACGGAGAAGAACTTGTGGACAGGGTACGTAAGGTTGCCCCTGAAGGAGTGGATGCTGCGTTGGATGCCGCAGGTCCGGATGCCTTGAGAGCCTCTGTAGAGCTCGTGAAAGATAAGGATCGTATTCGGACGATGGTGTCGTTCGAGCTGGCTAACGAGCTCGGAATCCCAGCGTTAAGCGGAAATCGGTCGGCCGCTAAGCTCGCTGAACTCGTTGAACTTTACTCGCAGGGGAAAATCCACATCCACATCAGAGATGCTTTTCCATTGCAGCAAGCCGCAGCTGCCCATCAAAAGATCGAGAGCGGACATGGCCGTGGAAAGATCGTTCTCACAATCGACTAATTCCGTTCGATCGTGGGTCTAAAGTCAGTTGCTGCGAATGGCCAAGCTTGGTAAAACTGGAGGAAATCATAATGTCATTATTATTACGAAACAATGGAGCGATCCTGCTCCTCATGTTCAATATATTTCTAGTCTTCATCGGTATCGGTTTGGTTATTCCGATCATGCCGTCCTACATGAAAGAGCTTCATATCAGTGGAAGTACAGTCGGTATGCTCGTAGCGGCCGTCTCCGTAACACAGCTGTTATGCTCACCGTTTGCAGGCAGATTATCCGATCGAATGGGACGAAAGAAAATCATTATTACGGGTATGGTTGTATTTGCGTTGGCCCAATGGTTATTCGGTGCTGCCAACACCACAATGCTGCTGTTTGCGGCAAGGATGCTCGGCGGCATCGGTGGCGCACTCATCATGCCTGCCATTATGGCGTATACAGCTGACGTTACCACGAATGAGGACAGGGCACGAGGTATGGGGTTTATTAGTGCCGCAATCACCACAGGCTTCATCATTGGCCCCGGTATCGGTGGTTTTATCGCTGAATACGGGATTAAAAGCAGTAATGTCGGAAATACAATCTTATTAAATTTAACAAGTGGCATAAAAGGATCTCCCAATTGGAGATCTTTTTGACCTTGTGCTTTAACAACTAAGTCCCCTACTCTTTGGCCACGTCCACCTCATTCACGATACCCATGATTTCTGACACACATTCCTGACAAATTCTTATTTAAGTAATCTGCCCGTTAGTTGAGAAAAAGCAGCCGACCCAAAAGTCAGCTGCCTCTTTATGTCTTCACTGAGCTATCGTTTCCCGTTAGCTTTACGGGCTACCGATCACTCCCACCACTTTCCCCTCAATATTATCTGTGGGTAATGGGCCGAACTATTTGCTATCATTACTGCGTAACCAATCATCACTTACAAGATAAGCTCTGTCTTCGGGGATCTGGATTTCCTCCATGTTCAGTTGTTGAAAATAATCCAATGTTGATTTCTTTATACAATATTTGCAGAGTATACGCCCGAATGTCTTGTAACATAGGCTCATTTGCATCTATGGGTTCAGCCAAACATTTATCATAATTAATCGTTAGACAAATCACTGATAAAGCAAGAATATGTTTCAGATATTTTTCAGTTTGATCACCTCTTCCTTAGTATTCCTTGAAATATTAACACATTTATAAAATCTAACCACGAAGTAAAATAAGATTAGACATTCATCTAAATAAGTGTATAAGTTGTTGTCATTTTCGGCAAAGGTACCCAAGTTCTTGTCGTTGAGTTAGGACAAGAACTTAAATCAAAAAAGCCGCATTTTATGCGGCTTCCATAGTGTATAGGTCCTTGTCATCGGACATCAATGCTGTAAGAGCCTGAGAATGAATTTGGCTCAGGCTCCAGATTACAGACAAACTTCTCCGCTTCCGTCGTACCAAGAGAATGACTTCTTCATAAGTAAATCTGGAAGACGATAACATTTCAATTGTCAATATAGGAGTTGTCAACTTTGAAGCGACAGCTTTCGCTCTAATCTCTTTGTCACAACCTTACACAGCTGGGCAGCATGACTTTCATTGAAATAGTGCCCCCCGCCGCGGATAACTTCCAGCTCCACTGCATGATCTGTAAAATAAGACCATTAGGCATAGTTCATCTCATAATCCTGTGTAACCGGATCTTTATCCCCTACAATGCCTGAAATTCTCCCTGTTGCGTTATTCTGCCTATCCTGCCCGTTAGCGTAATAAAAAATGAAGCAGTTGCCGTCGGCAAGACTGCTCCATTTTTTATTGAACTAAAGTGTTCCGTTAGTTTAGTGATTACTTCATAGTCAAACAAAAACATCTTGAGATCATCATCAAATAAATTATAGCTGAGGTATTGTCTCTTGCTGATCAATTTAATATCTTTTGTCGGGTGTTAATTCTTCCAATTTTCTACAAAATGATCTACCGCTGCCTGCTCTATAGCCAGCCCTTTCGAGTAACGTTCCATAAACATAGCAAACCCATTCACGTCCGAGCTTTCAGGATAAACCTGTTGTCCTTCTATGTCATTGAACACTTTAGTAGTCAGGAAATCAGCCAAGCCCTCGTGTTGCTCCTTATTAACCATATAGGATGCCAAAATTGCCATCCCCCATGCGCCGCCCTCACCAGCCGTAGACATGACTGAAACAGGAACATTCAGTGCTGCGGCACACATTTTCTGACCGACTAGCGGCGTTTTGAACAATCCGCCATGCGCCAAAATATGGTCAATCGATATATGCTCCTTCTGTGTCAAAATATCTATCCCGAGCCTTAGAGCAGCAAACGCGGTAAACAGATGCACTCTCATAAAATTAGCCAGATTGAAGCGGCTTTCTGGAGAACGAACGAACAGCGGACGTCCTTTTGTAAGACCGGTAATGTTCTCCGCTGAATAGTAGCCGTAGCTCAGCAAGCCGCCGCCATCAGCGTCTGCTTCCAGTGCTTTGTTGAAAAGGACACTGAATAACTGATTCATATCGGGTTCCAGTCCCATTGCTTCATAAAATTCACGGAACAAACAGAGCCATGCATTAATATCGCTGGAGCAGTTGTTAGCAAGAACCATGCCGACAGGGCTGCCATCAGGTGTGGTCACGATATCAATCTCAGGGTACACGGATATATCCTTATCCAGTACAATCATGGCAAAAATCGATGTACCCACGGAAATGTTGCCTGTACGCTCTTTGACACAATTCGTAGCGACCATGCCTGTTCCGGCATCTCCTTCTGGAGGGCATAGCGGAATACCTACTTGCAGGCTGCCTGATGGATCTAGTAGTCGCGCACCAGCTTCATTGAGATATCCAGCATGTTCACCAGCAGAATAAACTTTAGGTAATATATCTTTAAATTTCCACGGGTAGTCTTTATGGGCAATTAATTCGGTAAACTGCTTCATCATTTCTTCATTATATTGCTGTGTAGATTTATCGATTGGGAACATACCGGACGCATCCCCCAAACCAAGAGCCTTGCTGCCGGTCAACAGCAGATGAATGTAACCCGACAAAGTTGTAATATAATCTATTTTAGTGACATGCTCTTCATCGTTTAAAATTGCTTGATACAAATGTGCAATGCTCCAGCGTTGAGGAATTTTAAATTGGAATTTCTCGGTTAGCTCCGATGCAGCTGTACCTGTTGTAGCGTTACGCCATGTACGGAAAGGAACCAATAGCTCCCCTAATTGATCAAGTGCAATATAGCCCTGCATCATGGCAGAACATCCAATTGAACCGATCTTTTGTAGTGTTACGCCATAATTATCTGCAACCTCTTGCTTTAATTGGCGATAAGTTTCTTGTAACCCGTTAATCATTTCATTGGGATGGTAGGTCCAATAACCGTCGATTAATTGATTTTCCCACTCATAACTGCTGGAAACGATTGTTTCAAAATTGTTATCAATCAGTACAGCTTTAATTCGTGTGGATCCAAATTCGATGCCAAGCGAGGTTTCTCCCCTGACTATCGCTTGTTTAATATTATAATCCATGATGGCTTTGCTCCTCCCTCGAAAATGTACGAGTATAAGTCTTGGTTATTATGATGCGATGATAGCACTTGCAACTCACTTTGTCTATTGGTTAAACTAAGTTCCATTATATATCGGTTTGTAAAATGAAGTGAGCAGGTGCTCGGCGACCTCGTTGTACAAATGAATACCATGGGAGAATAGTTAGATAGTTATCTAATCGGCTAAGTACATAAGTTCTTGTCATTGAGTTACGACAAGAACTTAAATACTTAAAACAAAAAAGCCGCATATTATGCGACTTTCATAGTGTCTATGTTCTTGTCATCGGACATTGAACTTGATCACTTCTTAACTCAATTGTTTTATTCGTTTATGGTTTTTGTTTGAACCTAATATGGATTCTTCATAGTGTTTGTTTTCAGGTGAAATACATAGTTGAATTGGCTATTTGTCTTGGATATATTGTATTGAAAGGCTATCTTAGGAAAGTTACGCTCCTTCATTTTATTTATCTCATTCCAACTCGGTGCTTTTAAACAATGCTTACACCCTCTTCAGCAATCTAAGCCACTCTTTAAAATAATTTAATGAAAAGTAAGCGGTTACTCTATTTAGTATCCAAATTAATGGTTCTTCATTGATAGTACCTGTATTTCTTAAATACTCACCCATGAAGTACTTTATCTCATCATGAATGAGAAACGTTACCATATCTTGCTTTGGTATGTTGTCCCCCCTCATATCTTTGCGATAGAAATATTCAAGATTGAGCAAGGTGAGCAACGACAGTGTGTTGTAGTTAGGCGGTGTGGTATCGCTGATAATACAGTTGGGGTTTAGTTAGCTGGCCGCGCCGCTCCAGCCGCAGCGCGGCCGCCCCGCTTATTCAGTCGACACGGTCCGCTCGATGCGCAGAATTTTGTGTGTATGGGGAAGGTACTGGATCAGATAAGGGTTACCGGGAATGACATTCCGATAGCCAGCGCCATGATAATATTCGGTGAACTCCCTGCCGTCCTCTAGAATGAAGCGGTGACCGCGTTTAATACGATCATACTCTGCAATGACCACCACCTCTTCCTCGTAATGTCCGTGGTAGAAGTAAACGGCATCGGCTACATCATCCCTAAGATTCCAAGCAAGTGCGAGGCCTAAACCGACAAAAAACAGTGTCAAAGGAACCGAGAAGAGTACAGCTTTCAGCGGCTTGTGGGCCCGTCCCGTTAAGACGAAATACATCACGATGCCGATGATGATCAAGCCCACCAGGATTAAGAATAAACCGAAAAAGTTCTCCATCACGACTTCTCTCATGAAGAACTTGGTAAACTCGCCGGAAGGGCCTTGACCCGTTAGGTACATGCTAATAAACATGAGAACGCCGGTAAGAAGGAGAAATGCGCCAGTCTTAATAAGCTGAGGAACAATGGATTTTGATGGAATATTTCTATCGGGCATAACGCCAGCCCCCTTTCATGAATTGGCATAATAAGTTTATACGATACGGGATGAAAGAGGTTCCCGGGAAATCAGGGGCCATGGCGTGCTTTCTCTAGCATCGATGTTTGGATTCCTTTCCATAAATTTTCGCCTTATCGAAAACGACCAGCTCTCAGGGTGTCATCTCCGAGATTACACCCTGAGAGCTGGTCGATTAGGAGGACGTTGACGCGTCCTCCTAAAGCATAAGTTAAATAAACAGAGCCTCACAAGCTCACCAGAAAAATATAAAAGACATGTTCCACACCTACCTATACCCTCATAAATTATTTCAAAGTCATTTACTAAAAGTGAGGAGTAATAAAATGAGTGTGCACAACCAACAACACCTTCAACATCAAACTCTTACGGTCATAAGCCCAGCAGTTAGACATGGATTACGAGAGGCCCATCACCTTGGGTATCAACATGCATTAACAGAAGCGGTTGCCATTGGTTATTTGATGGGAAAAGGCTACGAATATGATACCGCTTGGAGAACTGTTGAATCTTGGTGGAGGCCACCAGGAACTCCATTACCTCAGATGTATTAGGGGTAAATATTAGCTGTTTGAATCGAATGATCTAACAGTCCGGGATGCCAATTGAGTTGAGTTGGATTTGGGATACAGAGGGACGACAAACAGGGGCACACGCAAACGCTATGCCCCTTCTCTGCTATTTTCTAAACCGTTCTCTCATTCCACTCACACTTAATGATTTGGTTTAGAAAGTAATACGGAACTCGAACCTTAGTCATTTTATGACTTTTGGGGCAACCCTTATACTAATATTTGACTTATGGTAACAAAACAACCTTACCTAGTTGCTTTGATTCTTTAAAATACGTTTGCGCTTCTTTTGCTTCTATTAATGGGAAAGTTTTATCAACTAATGGCTTAATTTCCCCTTCTTTTACTGCTTTAAGTAATTCAGAGAACTCTTCTCTCGTCCCAAGTGTACTTCCCAATATATTCAGGTGCTTCAAATATAATGTTCTTAGATCAAGTTCAGTCACCACGCCACTAGATGCACCGGAAGTAACAAAACTCCCGCCTTTTTTTAATACAGCTAGTGAAGTTGAAAACGTAGTATCACCAACAACATCAACGACGATATCTATTTCTCCCTGTGCAGCTTCTTTAATCTCACTGACTAGTTGTGTAGACTTATAAGACACCGTTTCATTCGCTCCAAGCTCCTTCATTTTTGCATCTAAAGAATGATCACGCACAAGTGCAATAACCTTTGCGCCAAAAACCTTTGAAGCAATTTGAACGGCTAATGAACCGACTCCTCCAGTAGCACCATTGATTAAAACATTTTGCCCTTTTTTCATATTGGTTCTTGTGATCATATGCCAAGCTGTTAAACCACTTACCGGTATTGTTGAGCTTTCAGTAAGATCGGTTAATGGTGCTTCATAGCAAAGGTCTGCTTTCCAAATAACATATTCGGCGTAGCCACCATCAAATTCGGAACCAATGTAGGCAATATCACTAGACATGTGCTCATACCCCGTTTCTCCTGAAGATTGGAAGGGAAATAGAACAACATGTTTATGAAGAAATTCTCTTTCTACATCATCACCAATTTTTACAATCTCACCCGCAATATCTGAACCAGGGATTCTAGGAAATTGGATTCCCTCTCTTCTCCATCCGGCGGAAGCATTGGATGACGTATCTGTTCCATATGCACCTTCTCTCATCCATATATCTGAATTATTCAAGGCAGTAGCATGAATTTTCACCAACACCTCACCCCTTTTAGGTTCTGGTATATCAAGTGTATTTAAGATTAATTTTTCTAACCCTCCAAAGCCTGTTACTTGAAATGCTTTCATCTTATCCATAAAACATCCTCCTTTTTGATAGATCGATCACTCTAATCCCTAACAATATATCATGTAATATACACGGTATCTGCATTACGCAAACATTTTTTTTTTGTAAAAAGTAAAGTTCTGTTCGTTATTAAATCCAGCACGGTTCTTCAATGTACAAAGTCATATCCCGAAAAATAAGTATTAGACTGATTCTCAATAAGAATAGCAGCAGCCAAGGACTAGTAAATAGAGTCTTAGAATACTATTTTAATGAATTGGCGCAACAGTTAGATGATGCAATTGGGTGCAGTTGGAGTGACATAACCTTGCATTCAGGAGTAACGTTACCGAGCGCTTTTCTTGCTTATAAGATCTATGGAGATTAAAGTATCTCCCCCTGTAGGACTAGAAAACTTTGTAGTTGGATCTAATTGGTACACTAACTTCTATGAAGATAGCGCTCGTACAAAATTTATCAACGCAACAGATGTATCAAGATGGTTATGTAGAATAACAAGCTTGTTACTTATCGAATTATAAAAAAACAGGAAAAAAAATAGAACTTCCACAAAAAATGGAGGTTCTATTATACTGTCTTGAGTCCTTTATATAGATAAATTCCGTAATAGCCCGAAGCACGAGTAACAGAGCCAAATTGACCGTTAAATAAAACAATCTTAGATTGTCTGAGTCAGTACTATTCAGCACATTACTAAATGGATCTGTGACGGAAGCTGTGATTAAACCCGCCTCACGGTGTATGAGCGGTTCGTACTCTTTCGCTCCCATGGCCTTCAATTTATGAAGTGAAGTTTCTAAATCATCAACATGCCAGAACATAACGGCACCATCTGGTCCTGAGCGTTCGAAGTAAGGCGCAATAGCCAACAGGTCCGCATACCACAATTTTGCCTCCTCCATTTTATCCGCCCAGTAACTGATGATCGCAAATCCGCGATATGTCAGTGTTTCTATTTTCTTCAAACTGATAAAGATGAGTCAATTGTGCCGATCTTTTAAGTAGTTGTGAAGACAAGATTGTTAATTCATTTATTTTCTCTATCCATTCCGACTTCATGGGACTATGTTCTTGTCCACCGACAATCGATTTATATTATAATTAAATTTATTTTCAAGACGATTACTTATCCTAAGTTAATAGGATAATCATATGCAAAAAGGCATAGTGATGAATCGCCTATGCTATAAGGGTTATAGAGTTTTCGAATACACACTTATGTATAAGAGGAGGCGAATGCTATGACGATAATGCCTGTTATAATAATGATCTTTGTATTTGTACCTACCATTGTACTCATGGTAAGCATGCCTTATTTAGCAAGAGAGACGATTAGTTTTGGGGTCACCGTCAGCGCTGTACAATTCCACAGTGAGCCTCTGCGCCAGATACGGAAGTCATATGCTAGGATTAGTGCTACTTTGCATACCATCCTATTCATTGTTTGTATCATCTGCCTAATATACGGTGATGAGCATTCCAAGCAACAAAGTTGGATCATTATCACTTATTCACTCATCATGGTCGTAATCTCCCTAGTCATAAACATTAGCTATCATTTCAAAATGAAAAGGTCACTACCTATGCTACCTATTGCTCTGGAACCATCGATCATGGCAGTGGACACTGGTTTTCGGAAAAGAAACATTGGCTTGTCTAGTTATTGGTTCCTTATTCATGTTTTAATTATTGTTGTTAGTATTGTAACTGTGCTACGCAACTACGATCTGATTCCTGATCAGATTCCGATCCATTACAACAGCAGTTGGAACGTAGACCGCTATGCAGCTAAATCTTATAGTTCTGTGTTTATGCCTACGATAATCCAAGGGTTCATAACACTTTTGTTCATATTTGAGAATTGGAGTATTCGCAAAGTGAAGCAGCAGGTTCAACCCACTGATCCGAACCGTTCCATCAGACAAGACGTAACTTTCCGCCGTACTTGGTCATGTTTTATGATTACAGCAAGCTTCTTAGTAGTTATCCTGTTTTCCGTCGTGCAACTAAACATGATATCTCTGCTTAACATCAATTTCGCTATCCCCATTATCCTAATCATAATTGCCTTTATCATCCTATACGCCTTCGCCTTATCGTTCTGGGCTGGTCAGGGCGGAAGCCGCTTGGAGCGATCTGCCGATTACTCCAATGTCAGACCTGTCCATGATGATGATAAATGGCTATTAGGTATGATTTATTTCAATCGCAAGGATCCAAACCTAATCGTCGAGAAAAGGTTCGGAGTCGGCTGGGGATTAAATTTCGGTCACCTAGTAGCCTGGTTGATTTTGCTCGGAATTATTGTACTATTAGTTGTGGTAAAAAAGCTTGTAGGTTAGTACTCACCGGAGTATTCTAGCTTTCAACAAATAAATATTTTCGCTTCCAAATTAGACGCCATCCACATTAAGATTCTGTATATAAAGCCTTTCATTTTCTTCTTAGCTCGTTGAATTCTTTTTGTAACAGCAACAACAGTATCATCAAAAGCATCAGCAATCTCCATGCTCGTATAACCACAAATCACATTCAATATTAAATACTGTGAGCGCCCCATCTTCGAACCATCCTGTCGTCAATCCCCAAAGTCTTGGCTACCGTCTAGTAGCAAAACCATCCTCTAGGCACATCGCTACAGCCTTTCGCTTGAATTCGATGTCGTGAGTCTTCAGTTTTTCTCCCATGAAGAATCCCCTCAAAGTAGACTTTAATGCGCTTTATACACCACTGTCTACTTAAAGGGGATAATATCAAGCTTCCATCGGCCTACTGATATTGGGGAATACTATTAGTCGTTTCCCCAAGAATAAGGAGAAAGTCAGCCTTTTAATTACAAGTTGCTGTTAAACTCGTTTTAGCTTTGTCGGCAAGCATTCGATGCTCACTTCAGCTATACCTTAGCTGGATCTCTCTTGCCATCTTCATCACACTATGCTTGAGCTCATCCGGAGCCAGAACCGTGACGTTCAACCCGTAGCTCAGGACAAGCAATACGGCATATTCCAGGTCGTAAATCACGGTGCGAACGTCCAAGCCGTCTTCTGTCTGTTCGCATTCTTCGTGGAAATGCTCCAGCACCCGCTGCCGCACGCTCGGGTCGAAACGAAGATGAACCTCCATCTCCGGTATTGTCTTCATTGGCTCAGAAGGAGATGGACGTCGCGGCTGAAATTCGCTTTTGGTTGGTTCAAGGTTGGACATCCGCGATAAACGGAACATTCGGTCCGCTTGACGCATTAGACAATAACCGTTTAAGTACCAAGAACGGCTCCCCCAATACAAGTTGTCCGGCTCCACATTTCGCGACGTGGCGTTGCCTTCCGAGTCTGTATAAGAGAACGACACCACTTTCTTGTCTTGAATCGCCTGTAGGATCGGCTGGATAAGGCTTCTCTCCGCATCGGTCGCGGCGAGATCGAGGATCAGCTTCTTCTCGGCCCCAGCCTGGACCAACTCGGGCTGCAAAATGGTAAGCTTACCCATGATCGCGGCGGGTTGAGGACTCATGATGCCCTCCATGCCTTTCAACAAGCTGTAGATCATCGACAGGTCTTGCAGGGAGAAATGCTGCTTCGTTAAATAATAGCCGTCCATCACCTCGAAGCCGCCGTCCGCCCCTGTGTAGGATGCAACCGGGATGCCAGCTTCATTGATCAATTCAATATCACGGTAGATCGTGCGAATGGACACTTCGAACCGGGCGGCCAACTCCGTGGCGGTGACCCTGTGTTTGGACAACAACTCCATCGTGATACCGAGAGCGCGAACCAGCTTCAAGCTTCTCCCCCCTTTCCCGATCTGTCTTCACTCTGTTGTCAGGATAACGAATTTAATGCGAACTATCAAGACTGTCCAAGCATACGGAGCGATTTTGTTCGACCGCAAGCCTTAACGATTATTCTTGTTCAAATACAACACCATTGTCAGCGGCACGAAAATCGCAATTATTACCAAGCACACGCCTATTCCTTTCGCCAGCAACGGTGCGTCCACTGTACCCATCATGAGACCCCGGACTGTGGCAGAAGCGATGCTAATCGGGTTCAAGTCGACCAATACCTGAATCCAACGGGGCATCGTCGACGAGTCCACCAAAATGTTGCTCGCAAACAACAAAGGATAAGTAAAGATCATGCTTGTTCCAGACACCGTTTCCGGTCGTTTGGCCAAGACGCCGATCAGCGTGAACACCCAACTGAGGCTGAACGCGAACAGCATTGTGAACAAAATCCCCAAGACGGCTCCGCCAATCCCGCCATCTGGCCGAAAGCCAATAAGGAACCCAGCCCCAAGTGCAACGAGCAGCGCCGTCGTGTAACGCAAGCCATCGGTAATAAGCGGGCCCAGAATTGAAGACGGCTGCCAGAAAGGCATCGTACGAAACCGGTTATACACCCCCTTGGAAATGTCGAGGCAGATTGCGGTACCGCTATATATCGTCATCGGTACGACGGTAAGAATGAACATACCGGGGAGCAGAAATTGCACATATTCCGTAGACGATCCGGCAATTGCGCCGCCGAACAAATAGGTGAAAATAAAGAGCATTAGCACCGGCCCCATGACCGTGTCCATCACGAAGCTGAAGAAATTGTTTTTCGTATTTTGAAACGATCTCCAAACAAATATGCCGGTCGACCGCCACAAACTGGGACTTCGACGGTCTTTTTGACGTAATGAAAGCGGGACGTTCATCGGATTGGAACCTTGATTCATGATGCGGCCTCCTTCGTTTTGGAATGGGTGAGGGTCAAGAATACTTCGTCCAAACTGGGTTCGCCAAGCGTGAAATATTCCACGGGAATGTCATTAGACAGAAGCCGATGGACCGTTTCATTCGCCAGCTTCGCTTCTTGCACCGCCATTTTGTATACCAACGAGTTATCATCTTGATACACTTCCAACGGGGAATCCACCAACAGTTCCGTTATCCGCTCTAACTCAACCGGTTCCGACAATTGAATGGACAACGTTTTGCCGCCGATGGAAGCCTTCAACTGGGTGGGCGTCCCTTCCGCAATAATGCGGCCTTGGTCGATCACCGCGATGCGGTCCGCCAATTGATCGGCTTCCTCCAAGTATTGCGTGGTCAGCACTACGGTCGTGCCTATGCCGAGCAGCATGCGCACGACTTCCCACACTTGGATGCGGCTTTGCGGATCGAGTCCGGTGGTAGGCTCATCCAAGAAGATAAGTTCAGGTTGCGTCACGATGCTCGCCGCAATATCTAAACGCCGGCGCATGCCGCCCGAGTAATGGCCGACCGTCCGGTCTTTCGCTTCCCACAACCCGAAAGAACGAATGCTGTCTTCCGAGATGGAACGGGCATCCCGTGACGGGCATCCGCTGAGCTTGGCGACCATCTCCAAATTCTGCAACCCGGTCAACCCTTCGTCCAAGGCCGCGAACTGTCCGGTCAAACTGATCCGCTTGCGCACATCGCCGGCTTGATTCTCCACGTCATACCCGGCCACGACGGCGGTTCCGCCATCCGCCTTCAGCAACGTGGTCAGCATATTGATCGTTGTGGTTTTGCCCGCTCCGTTCGGTCCGAGCAGCGCGAATAGCTCGCCTTTCTTCACACGAAGATTGATGCCCTTCACCACTTCATTTCCCTGAAACGATTTGCTCAATCCGCGAACGTCGATCGCATATTCCATACGTTATTCCCCCATTTGTCTTATTTCTCACTGTTACACAAAGCGTTTCTTGTTTTCTTTCAACCACACAGCAAGTGTCCGGGCTGACAACCCCGTTACTTGTTACACTGCACGCGACACCGTATAGTCCACGGCGGTTTGGTTTCGCTGTATTACTACAAACATTGTACCCCGCTAATTATGACAACTTGATTGTCAGGGTTAAAAAAAACGCCAGAATGTCTCATTATAAGACTTTGACGTTTCGAATTTATGGTGCAATGCACTTAAGTCCCATCACTTCCCTAGCTTTAGGTGTACTTTTGATACACTCTTTCATATCTTATAAACCTTCAAACTAGCGTAGCTACTAAAAAAATCCCTGATGTCTTCGATGAGTGAATCCGGTACTGCCATAGCAACCATATGGCTGACGCTTGTATTATCCGACCAGTGTACGATATTGTTTTTCCGTTCAGCCAGACGACGGAATACAGGACCTCCTCCATGGGAAACTCCAGTCGGTACTTTGGTTTGATCAATTGGCATGCCCGCAGCTCCCTCATAGTAAGTCCAGGACGAGGACCCAGCTGTCCTTGTCAGCCAGTATAATGTCGCGTTAGTGAGCAGTTGATCCAGGTCCAGGGGTTCATGAGGTATTTCAAATCCGGCATCTGGCCAACCATCGAACTCTTTGAACCTTTCTACAAGATAGGCAAGTTGAGCTACTGGAGAATCACTCATCCCATAACTGAGCGTTTGTGGCCGAGAAGTAAGATACGAGGCATAGCCACTTCCTTCTGTGAACCATTCTGCCATTTGTTCTATTTCTAAGCGCTCCTCCTCTGTCAGATCCTCTAGTTCGTTGGGATCACCTGTAGGGATGCCTAGCCCACCGGTAATGTGAACACCGATCATGTGTTCAGAATCTATGACTGCGAGTTCCGGGGAGACCAATGCACCTGCATCATTGCCGTGAGCGCCATAGCGATCGTATCCTAGTCTCCGCATCAGTTCTGCCCATGTTCGGGCGACTCGCGTGATATTCCATGGGGTTTCGTCCGCTGGTTCGGAAAATTGCGAAAAAGTAAATCCAGGGATAGAAGGCGCAACCACATGAAAAGCTATATCCGGATCTCGGCCGTGAGCCCTTGGATTAGACAGTGGACCTATTATTTTCATGAATTCGGCTATTGAATTCGGCCAACTGTGCGTGATGATCAAAGGAACAGCGTTAGGTTCGGGTGACCTTACATGTAGGAAGTGGATGGCCTGACCATCGATCTCCGTAATGAATTGTGGAAATTCATTGAGCTTGGATTCATTTTCACGCCAGCTATAGTCGGTCTGCCAGTACTCCGCAAGATTTTTAAGATAAGTCACCGCCACCCTCCCCCGGGCAATTGGGCAGGCCAACGCGTACGGAGAAGTCGTTCTCGCAAGTCTTCAAGGTCTTCCTCGGGAATTGCGATACGGAACGGGCGGATCTCATTTGGCGTAGCTTCTTTACTTTCCAGTTGCTGTTTTGATTGAGCCATTTAAGTAATTCTCCTTCTATTCATTTTATGGTAGTTCTAAGCTATATTATAGAAGTGGAATATTGACAACAGATTGTCATAATTAAAAGCTCAATACAAAAAATCAATACAACATTGCCCTTCTCTCCCATAGTTCAAAGCCTCATCTACTTGATCAATCAAAAATAAATACCGAACCAATTCCGGTAAAAGGCCACCCATTCGAAAATGGACCCGCTTGGAAAAGTTAAACTTATGCTGTCCTATTTTAAAAACAGTTAGATACTTATCTAATCGGTAATGATAACATGTTCCTGTCCTCGACTTTGGACCAAAAACTTGTACCGATATAACAAAAAAGCCGCTAAAATAGCGACTTTCTATGGCACCATGTTCTTGTCCCTCGACATGTCTGTCTTATAGATTGTGTCACAATCTTGAGTATTATTGGGGTTATTATTTTCACTTATAATTCTCTCACTTCTTTCTATTCAAATTGATCTTACAGTTCGCGCAAAGACCATCTCATTTCTTCGAGAAAATCTTCAGTCGCACCTTCTCCTACTTAAATTCGAATATACAGCGTGCTCTTACTGTTTTTCTGATTATCGTTTTCCTTGCGTGTAATGCAACACTCAATAACTACTAATTAAGGTCCATTCTGGCGAGCACACGCGCGACTGCGTTTACTGTCGCGTGCACATCGGCCTCCGACGTGCGCCAGTTGACAACGCTGATTCGCATTGCAGTTCGCCCTCTCCAAACCGTGCCGCTGAAAAATGCCGTTCCTTCCGCGTTGATAGCTGCAATCACAGAGGTGGTGCGGGCGTCGTGATCTTCTTCTGACGCATTGGGCTCTGGCGAAAGGAACCTGACCAGTCCTTGGTTCAGCGTGGGTGCGAAAACCAGCTCGGCGCCATGCAACGCTGCGATACCGTTTGCAAGCGCTGCGGCATGGGAACAACTCCGCTCAATGAGATCCGCCACGCCAGTTCTGCCCAGCTCACGTAACGCTGCATAAACCGCAAAACCTCGTGCGCGTCGAGTCCAATCAGGCGTCCAGTTGATTTGATCGCGCGTTTCCTCATCATGGGTCAGGTAATCTGCGCTAATTCCCATTGCCGCGCGATGTGCATCGGAGTCTGTTATTAGGGCAATTCCTATGTCCTTTGGTGTATTCAGCCACTTATGCGCATCCGTTGCCCATGAATGTGCCAGTTCGACTCCTGCTAGTTTGCTCCGATGTTGTGCACTTGCTCGTGCCCAAAGTCCAAAAGCACCGTCGATATGCACCCATGCCCCAGCCGCTCGTGCGATGGGAATGAGTTCACTGAACGGATCGATCGCGGCTACGTTAAGATCCGCTGCGTCAAGAATAACAATCGTTGGGCAGTCAGAATCCTTAAGCGCTGTGGACAGCACATCTACTGTGACACGCGCGTCTGCATCGGTTGTGAGAGGAACCAAGGCAGCTGTTCCGATGCCGAGGAAGCGCAGTGCTCGTTCGATACTTCCATGGCGTTGTTCCGACGCCAGAATACGTATTGCTGGAGCTCCGGTCAACCCATCTCGCTCCACATCCCAGCCCCTATCTCGAAGGAGCGCGTGACGCGCTGCGGCAAGGCAGGTGAAGTGCGCCATCTGGCAGCCGGTGGTAAATGCGAACGGTGCTGTGTTAGGCAGATCAAGTACCTCCTTGACCCAAGCTCCGGCAACCTCTTCCACTACAGAGGCGGCCGGTCCGCAAGCATATAGAGCGGCGTTATTGTCCCAGGTGGAAGTGAGCCAATCGGCTGCAAGTGCTGAAGGCAGTGCACCGCCAATCACCCAGGCGAAAAAACGCCCCCCTGCAGATCCCAAATGTCCTCCTTCGGTGGCGGCCACCAACTCGTCTATCACGCGTTCGGCGGGTATGCCATCATTGCCAAGGGGCAGGCCCAATCGACGCCGTAATGTAACCGTGTCTGCAGATGCGCTAACAGATTGCTTGTCCAGTCTGTCGAGAAAATCAACAGCATGGACCTGGGTACGCTCTAGTAGAGAGCGGAAACTAGACATTGCGGTTTCATCTTGAACAAGAAAAGAATGTTCCGCAGCCGCATAATGGCCTCCCAATTCTGCTGAAACATCGATATTTATTACATCGCCCAATTGAATGATTCGATCTTCCGATATTCCAGTGGCAATTTCGTGGTTAATACTTATACATGCGTTGCTAGGGAATTTATTAGTTGTCTTGGGTGAAGGCACAGCCCCATGCCTTTTCAAAAACTGTCCTCCAATATCATCTAACTCCTTTACTGTAATTCCTACACGTGCGTGACCATTCATTTCACTAATCGTCAATGCAACGATTTTGCCAATTTCCTTCAGGGCTTCAATATCGATTTGTGTTTTTTCTGTCAAAAAAAAACCTCCATTTTCCGTATATAAGTTTAAGACGAAATTATTCTAACACAGCAACTCTTTTGATATGTTGCTCATCAATTCGCACACCTCACACCTTGCTTTTATTTCTTCAACGAATGAATTTTAATCAGAGTAAGCTAACTACAAGCTTTTTTACGTATTTGAATACAAATCCTCTGTAAAAATAGTTAAAAAAACCATTTTACCATCCCGTGATGTTTCTACACCCAGTTGTGAAGCAATTTCATTTCAAGGCAACCATACGTTCATGGGTATCCTATAGCTGTCATTATCGCAGAATGGTTAGGCAGCAGGGCTAAATATGGCTACTATAACAACAAACGTCCAAGAGACGAGGAGACCGCGGTACCACCCTACATTAGAGACTTGCTGCAAATTACAGAAAGAACTCTCACGATAATTAATAACGGTTAAACCGGTAAAACTCTTCTTGCCATAGATGGTTTCAAGGGTCAGCTCCGAAGGGAACTTCATTCACACCTTTCCCTAAAACGCTCTCAATCTCCGGCGTTTCCTCCCAGTAAGAAGACATTGAATTAATTTTTCTCCATCAAAACATTTAAAATGCTATGCAATTTTTCCCGTTTACTAACTTAATGAAGTAGCATTGAGATTACCTAGATATTCATCTAATCGGTAATCGGATGATGTTCTTGTCCTTTACGGCATTCGGTACAAGTTCTTGTCCACGACTCGGGACAAGAACTTGTACCGATAACACAAAAAATGCTGACGGCTTCCTACAATGGATACGTCCCCGGAACGAACGCAATTCCGTATTTATCGGTGAGATTTTGAGTGTTTGACGTAAGGACAAGAACTTGGATACTTAAATCAAAAAAACCGCATTTTATGCGGCTTTCATAGTGTATATGTCTTGTCATCGGACATTCTGCAATCCCCACTTGGTTGTCTGTTAACTTCGCTCATCGTATTGACTTCCTGTTCCACCAAAACCTAGCAAGTATACGTTACTTTACAACTCGGTATCGTAGGTGGGTCTCACTCGCAAAGGCCGATGTTTCTATCCGCTCCAACTTAATAAACTCTTCAAGCCCGCCAAATAATGAAATGCCGTCACCCAGCAGCAGGGGTACTACATCTAATACGATTTCATCAACTAGCCCAAGTTTGAGACACTGCCGGGAGATGCTGCCACCCAAAAGAGCGACACTTTTATCACCAGCGCTTGCTTTGGCAGCCTCAACGGCTTGCTTAATATCGTTTACGACGAAACTATACGTGATACCATATTTTTCAACCGGTTCATGGGCTTCGTGGGTCATGAGGTATATTGGAATTTTCAACATACCACCGTACGGTATCTGCCCTTCTTCAATCGTGTTCGTTTTGTTTGCTCCACCAACTATAGCACCAATTTCCTCCATGACTTTATTGACTACTGCGTAATCTTGGTCCGTAGCTTCAAAATCGAACATCCAATCGATACCACCGTCTTTGTCAGCCATGTATCCATCTAGTGTTGTTGTTGCGTGAATAATAACTTTTGCCATTATAATCTCTCCTTTTTTTCTTAGTTTCTAAATAGGTATATCTGATCAATCGCGCAGAACGCAACAGCGCTTCGAAATCACCATAATGGTGTCTCCGTACAGCGATGTCAGGCACTGGTTCACCTTCGTACTTCATAAGGATCAATGAATAGATTCGCGGGTTGGTGTCGCGGCACAGAAGTTCTACTCCTGGGTGGCTTCCTGTGGTAGCGGCATTCCGGCTTCGACCAGTTGCCTGTTGCCAATGAAAAAGATAGCCAGGGCTAGAATGAACAGTCCGGTGCCGATCAGCAGCCATTCGATCTTGACCACATCGGCAAGCGGTCCGAAGATCAACATCCCAATCGGCATCATGGAAGTCGAGATCATTCCGAAAACACCGAATATGCGCCCCATATAATTAGGGTCTACCTTTTCCTGCAGCAAGACGGTCGTCGGCGTAGTGAAAATGGGCATGGCGACTCCGAATACAGCCATTACGGCCAAGTAAATCCAGAAGAAGGGCACAATGCCGAGCGCAAACGTGCACACGCCCATAATCAAGCTGGCAATTGTCATGGTGTGCACTTTATTTTTGAAGCCCCCCCATGATGCGATTATCGCTCCTCCAACCATCATGCCGACGGAAAAGGCGATTTCGATTGCGGTCAACCGCCAATAATCGTCCCCGAAGCTGCGCGCCACCTGCAATGGCGTCAAAAAAAAGGCAGGAGCCATAAGCAAGAAGAAGAAGGCCATAAAAATAAAAAATGATTTTAAAAAGGCATGTTGACGAATATAGACCAAGCCTTTTTTGAAATCATCGAGGTAGCTCGTCGTTTGCTCGTCGGCCGCCTTTTGGTGCAGCGGAATTTTGAGAAAGAAAAACAAGGTGGAGATTGCGAG
>NZ_BAZR01000047.1 GCF_001315105.1 Paenibacillus sp. JCM 10914
GCAGGCGTCGAACTTCGCCTTTGGCTCCGGCAAAGGCGGTTACAACTCCGCTGGCGGCAGCGCCTTGGGCTTCGACCGCAATGCCCGTTCGGGTGGCGGTGGCGGTAAAGGCCGCCGCAAGAAAACGTCGGGCAGCGGCATCTTCATTGGAGACGGCCCAACGCCAGGCGGTAGTAAAGAGGGCGGCAATGCTGGCGGCAGCGGTGGCCGCAAACGCAAGAACAAAGGTGGCAACGGTACGGCAGCTTTTGTACGGAAGAAGAAAAAGTGAGTTTCTCTTTCAGGATTAGTGCTGGCTAACGCTTAGCCTACCTTGCTTTTGCAGCTGTACGTTTGATACAATGGACTTCTGGTGGGATTGCTTTTGGGGTGATCTGCCGGAAGTCCTTTTTCCATTATCATGCTTAAGGCAAGGAGTGAGACCATGGGTAAGAAAAGTGACGGGAAGGTTCTGGCCCAGAACAAAAAAGCTTCCCATGATTACTTCATCGAGGATACGTATGAAGCCGGAATGGTCTTGACCGGAACAGAGATCAAATCGATCCGCAACGGCCGCGCCAATATCGGCGATGCATTCGCGACGATCCGTAACGGCGAAATTCATATCCATAACATGCACATCAGCCCGTTCGAGCAAGGGAACCGCAACAACCCTACGGACCCTACACGAACACGGAAGCTGCTGCTGCATAAGGAACAGATCCGCAAACTGCTAGGCTTGTCCAAGCAAGATGGTTACGCCATCGTACCGCTGAAGGTTTACATCCGCAACGGCTACGCTAAGCTGCTGCTCGGCCTCGGTAAAGGTAAACGGCAGTATGACAAACGTGCCGATGCCGCCAAGAAGGATGCACAGCGCGATATCCAGCGTGCACTCCGTGAGAAGCAGAAGATTGCAAGATAAGTCGCAGGAATGGCATCTTTTAGCTCTGTTACCTGCAATGCGTATATCATTTTGATGTATTTTGTGATATACTAAGTGATGTAAGTGAGATCGATAAGATCTTTGACAATAAGCATTCGTTTAGCTTGTCATTCTTTCTTGGAGGGAAAGGATGCGCAATAGCATGACTGCTATGGCTGAACATTTCTTGATTAATCCAAGACCCTTTTTGGCAGGAATGTTAAGGTGCAACCCACCGGCATTGCTCCAACTTAAGGGGGCGTTTTTGGATTCGACGGGGGTAGTTCGGGCATGAGTAGCGGGTAGTGGGGACGCGTCCACTTCATCAACGCTAAAGCCTATTAAACGGCAAACAAAACAACAACTACGCTTTCGCAGCTTAATAACCTGTGAGCGTGCTCTCGCTCTGTATCGCCCATGTACCGGGATGAGGGCTCAACTTTAGTGGGATACGCTGTCACATCTCCGCCTGGGGTGTGCTGAAGAAGATAATCAGGCTGACCTGAAGGGAATCCGGTGACAGGGAGTTCCTAGGGTGACATCAAATCTGTCACTACACCCGTAGAAGCTTGTGTTGTCGTTATCTTCGGACAGGGGTTCGACTCCCCTCGCCTCCATACTAAAAACCCGCTCATAGAGCGGGTTTTTGCCTTTTCATTGGGGAATTGTAGACGAATTGTAGACACAATTAAATTTGTATTTTGGTTTTTTTGTAGACGTGTTGTCTCTAATCTAATTGAAAATGAGGAATTATAAAATTAAGAAAGGTATCTTTATTAAAACGAGAAAGCGGTTTCCTGTATTAATGGGAATACTCTTCGGCACCAGCGGTTGAGAAAAAATTCCTTCTTGTTTTGGGCAACAATCTTCTGGGAAATTGATCTTCCTTAAGCTTTTTTGATAAGAGAACACATTTTAATGTCTGGTTCAAAAATCTTTCAGGAAGCCCTGTAAAAAATACTTTCATATTTCCTGAGAATTGTATATTCTAATAGTATACCTAAGTAACAAAGGAGAGTTATTCGTGAAGGAAACAGAGACTCTTATTAAAAGAGTGATACCTTATCTTAATCGTAGGGGATACGAGATTGATAATAATATGTTTTTTGAAGAATCAATTAAAATAGGTGACTCAACACTGTTCCAAGACATAGTAATAAAAAAATCAAAAGCAGCTAGGAAGCCGATGTTTGTCATAGAAGTAAAGAAAGATACTTTAAAAATAGAGCAGAAGCATATCAACCAAGCTTTAAATTACGGAAGTCATGCAGATGTTCCTTTCGTAGTAGTTACAAATGGAGTAGAGTTTAGGCTTTATAATGTTCATACAAAGAAACGAATTACATTCAATGAAATGATTATTTCAAAGATTCCGGCGTACTCAGATATGGATCTTGTTTTAAAAAGATTCACTAGCAATCCTACTTTACCTGACATTAATCTTACTAGCGACAAATCCTTACCTTTTAAACCAACTGTTTCTGCCAGTCAATTGGAGGATTTACTAAAAAGGTGTCATAACATTATCCGTAATGTTGAGAAAGATGAGACTCATATTTTTGGTGATTTATCAAAAATAATCTTCCTCAAGCTTTTAGAAGAGAAGATTGATAGTGGTGATCTTACTGATAGTATACCCAACCCACTAACTCTAAGTTTTTACGAATTAGCTGAAAGAAAAGATGACTCATTGACAATGCAAACTATTAAAAACGCTATAACCCAGATTTTTACCCATCCTAAGTTTAAGGATTTGGCGCCAATTGCTTATAGAGGTGAAGCATCTGGACATGAGGAAGTTTCTTTTCGTTCTTTACTCTACATAAAGAAAGCTTCGACATTTCAAAAGTTAGTGAATGAACTGGCCAAAATTCATTTTATGGATGCTGAAGTTGATGTAAAGGGAACAGTTTTTGAGTACTTCATTCGTACAACATTACAAGGACGAAAAGGATTAGGGCAATATTTTACACCTAGACCTATTATACATCTGATGTACGACTTAATTAATGTCAAAAAGCTAATTGTAAGAAAACAAATGACAGGGAAAACACCTAAGATAGTTGATCCAGCGTGTGGATCAGGTGGGTTCTTAGTCTATGGTCTTGGGATGTTTTTGAAAATTGCTGAAACTGAATACAAAGATATTTTGACCTTAGATCAATACACTGATCTAATAAAAAATATTAAGGAAGACATGTTTTATGGGCAAGATGCGAATCCTAGTATCGTTGTAGCAGCAAAGATGAACATGATAATTGCTGGAGACGGTGCCTCAAATATATACCAAGGAAATACCTTGTCCCAAGAGAACATTGATAAACTTAAAGAAGCTGACGTAATAATGGCAAATCCTCCATTTGGTAGTTCTGAGTCAGATAGCTTGACCGAGCAAGATATGGAGAATTTTGATATTAAAATTACAACTGCTCAGGGTCTATTTATCCAGCAAATGATTGCATCTACTAAAAAAGATGGAGAAATCGTAACGATCATTGATGAATCCATTTTGAATTCTGCAAAGTGGAAACAAGTTAGAGAATATATCATTAATAATTGCTTTATTGAAGCAATTGTTTCTCTTCCGAAATCTGCATTTGCTCCCAATAAAATAAATGTAAAAACAAGTATTTTATATTTGAAGAAGAAGAACAGTGATTACCCTGAGGATATATTGCAGGATTATCCTGTTAGAATGATCCAAATGACTCAAGTAGGTTACAATAAAAAAGGTGACATAGTATCTCCAAAGATTGAGGAAATTAGCAAAGTAATGAAAGATAGGTGGAACGAACTTTCCACAGCGAACTTGACACTTGAGCAAACAGGAGGGTACTTCGAGTCTTACCCTTTGTCTATAAGTGAAGTACTCAGCATAAAAAATCTGAACATCCGCATTGATTATAAATATCACGATCCTCTAGTATTGGAGGCAATCCAGCAATTAGTAGATAATGGGGCGCAAAAGTTTTCTGTCATATGTAATCCGACAGATTTAGATGAATACGAAAACATACTAAGAAGAGATGGAAATCCAGTACTTTTAAAACGAGGAAAAACTCCTGTGAAAGCTAATTATAATGCTATTGGTTCCAATGTAAGAATGATAAAAGCAGGAAACATTGGGAAAACAGGCCCACAAGAAGGGGCTGGAATTGATTACGTAACTGAAGAGTTGGCGAATAACTATAAGAGCTATCGAACAAAGCTAAATGATGTTCTGCTGGCTTCGACTGGAGAGGGAACCTTAGGAAAAAGTTTACTTGTAAAAAAAGATCTTGTAGGTGGATTAGTTGACAGCCATGTAACAATAATCCGATTAAAAGAAGAGGTACTTAGAAAACAACTACTTCCGGACTTTGTAGTTTGGTTCTTACGTTCCGAGCTAGGCCAGCTGCAAATAGATAGATTGTATACTGGTTCGACAGGCCAAATTGAATTCACAGAAAGAGATGTTGAAGATATTTATATTCCTTTCCCTCCATTAACTGAACAAGTCAAGTATGTCAGAAGATGTAGAGCCTTGGTTATGAAAGCAAAGAGACTAAGAATTGAGGCTGAAAAGGCTATGGGAGAGATTTCGACATATAATCTTTAGGGATCGCGTGTTATTGTTGAATTAGTTAATAAGCGGTTGAGACGAGTTTATCAGCAGACAGGAAGAAGTTTTTCTTCCTGTCTTATTTAGCAAGAATCGAATGCATTGAGACTATTTTAAAAAAAGGGAGGGGACAGCATGGAAGAACCTTTTGATAAAGCGAAGCTCTTCGAAACGTTGGATAGTGGACTTGCTCCGAGTGTAGCTAAAGTAGTATTGTCAGCATTAGGAGGAATTCCTATAGCAGGTAGTGTGGCTGGAGCAGCTGGTGCCGCTTGGTCTGAGTTCGATCAAAAGAGGTTTCAAAAGCTACTTTTGACTTGGTTGAAACTTCAGGAAGAAGAAATTGTAGAAGTCGGCAAGACCCTTGCCGAAGTAATGTTGAGAATTGATCAAACTGATGAACTAACAAACCAACGAATACAGAGTCCAGAGTATTTGTCGCTTATAAAAAGGTGTCTCCGTGATTGGAGTGCTGCTGAGAGTGAAGAAAAGAGAGTGCTTATTAGAAATCTTTTAATCAATGCAGCAGCAGTGGAACAAATCTGTAGCGATGATATAATTAGAATATTTATTAAATGGATTGATATCTACAATGAATCACATTTTAAAATAATAAGAGAAATACATAGAGAACCAGGAATTACTAGGTATGAGATGTGGATAAGAATATATGGCGCTAAGGTTAGAGAGGACTCAGCAGAAGCCGATCTATTTAAGTTGCTTATACATGAGTTATCTTTAGGCATGATAATAAGGCAGTATCGAGAAAAGGACAAATATGGGAATTTCTTAAAGAAATCCACCAGAAGATCTAGTCAAGGTAGTCGCTTGATGGCGTCGGCCTTTGATGAAGATAAAGAATACCATTTAACAGAACTAGGGCGCTGGTTTGTTCATTATACTATGAATGAGGAAGTCATGAAAATTGAGGATCAGTCGAGGAGTGCTCAAGAAGAGTAATTGTTTATCGCCTCAAAACCGAAATCAGTGCTTGACATAAACAGTGACTTAAGTAGTGTTCCCGCTTCCGTACAAGGCCAGGCTTAACTGGTCCTCGGGATGCGAACCTCACCGATACGAGCTGTCAAGCACTGATTATTGTGTAGAGCCCTACATATTTCGTTTTAATGGGGTATGTCAATAATTTTGTGTAAACTCTATACCAATGAATTCCCCGAGGGGATTTTGGCGCTTCTAACGCAAGTAGTTGCTTACTCGATCTGGGAAAAAGACCGACAGTTGAAGTAGCATTTGTCCCCAGTTTTGCACACGTCCTGTCCATTTACGGGTGACATCCACCGTGGCCAGATACAGCATTTTGAGCAAGGCTTCATCGGTCGGAAATATGCTCTTTCCTTTGGTCACTTTGCGAAGCTGCCGGTGGTAGCTCTCGATCATATTCGTGGTGTAGATTAGCTTCCGGATTTCGGGTGGGTATTTGAAGAAGGTCGAGAGTTCCTCCCAATTGCTCCGCCAAGAGCGGACAATAAGTGGATACTTCACGCCCCAGATTTCCTCGAACCGGTCCAATTCGAGAAGGGCTCCTTCCTCGGTGGCCGCTTTGTAGATCGGCTTCAAATCTGCGGTGACTTTCTTGAGATCCTTATAGGACACGTAGCGAGTCGAGTTGCGGATCTGGTGAATGATACATTTCTGAATTTCGGTCTTCGGATAGCAGGCGGCAATCGACTGTGAGAAGCCGTTCAAGTTGTCGACACAGATGATGAGGATATCCTGAACCCCGCGATTTCGCAGGTCATTGAGCACACTGAGCCAAAACTTGCTGGATTCATTTTCACCAATCCACATGCCGAGCACATCTTTGTTTCCGTCCAGATCGATGCCAATGACCATATAGGCTGCTTTATTTACGATGGCTCCATCCTGCTTCACATTAAAGTGAATCGCATCCATATAGACCACGGCATACACACCTTGAAGTGGTCGGTTTTGCCATTCCTTAATGAGGGGGACGATTTTGTTGGTGACATTGGAGATGAGCGTGGGCGACACTTCGATACCGTATAGATTTTGCAAATGGTCTTGGATCTCGCGCGTACTGACACCCTTCGCATACAAGGCGATAATCTGATCCTCGATGCCGGTTACGTTCTTTTGATGCTTTTGGACAACGAGCGGCTCAAACTCTCCCAAGCGATCCCGTGGAACTGTAATTTCCTGCTCACCGTATTCACTGACGACCGTCTTCTTACTCTTGCCGTTGCGACTATTCGGTGTCATCTTGGCATTAACCTCATGCTTTTCAACGATCACTGTACATGCAAGATGAAATTCATGTTGTTTTGCTGAGAGCCACGGAGCGGCAAAAAGAATTTGAAAGCATACTGGGCAAGGACTACCATAAGAACGATTACGTATTCACACGAGATGACGGCAAGCCCTATAGAGTCAATACAGTTACAGAGCAGTTTACAGCCTTTTTGAAGAAGCATAATTTGAGATTAGTTCGATTTCATGAATTGCGGCATTCCTTTGCAAGTATTTTGCACGAAGCTGGAGCTTCATTGAAGGATATTTCTGAAACGCTGGGACATTCCGATGTAGCTACGACGAGCCGGATATACACTCATATATTTGATAAGACTCATCGAAACACATTGGATAAGATAGGCCAGGTTTTACGCGGCGACAACAATACACGATCGTAATTTGGGATGATTTCATTGTTCAAAATGGTGTATAATGAAAGGAGTAGGGTAGGATGGACCGTGAGGTGACGATGATGAAACAAATAAAGGATCATTCGTTATTTGTACCTGAATTTCAAAAGCTGCTGAATTCTCAGGAGTTTATAAATATGAATATTGAAGAAGACGAGGGTGAAGCTGTCATCCGTTTGAAGAAATCAGCCTCCTCAGAAAAAGCGGAGGAACGAGCGCGTTTTATTGCAGACAGTGAACGAAACTGCGGGCATTCTGAGAAAGTACCCCGAAGCTGCTAAAGAGTTGCATGCCATTGCTGGCCGTGAAGGTGAAGAGGATCGGGAGGGCACGCAGCTTTGAGCCGATTTTTGTTTGATACAAACATCTGTATTTATTACTTGGAAGGCAATCCTGCCGTCTTGACCTATATGAATGATGTATTTCGTGAGCCAGCCAATAGCCTGGAGCTATCGGTTATTACGGAAGCAGAGTTATTTTCGTCTCAAGCGGTGTACGGCAATCAGGAATTGACGAACGCGATCAGCGGGTTTGTTAATGCCTCTGATGAGGTAGCAGAAATCACTCGTGAAGTTGCGGTAAAAGCAGGAGAAATTCGTTCTTATTTTCATAAGAAATTTAACAGGAAGATTAAATTGCCCGATGCTTTAATTGCGGCCACTGCCATTGTCAGGAAAGCAACTCTGGTGACTAATAATGATAAGGATTTTGTGGAAGTCATGAAGGAGTGCCGGATTCCTTATGTTAATCCGATAAAAAGCAGTGTTTGGAACCCGTAAAGGGCGTTAAGGATACCCGAAATTATCCCGGTATCCCCTCTGAAACCTGTAGACACGATGTAGACAAACCCCCTGAAACGAGAAAAATTGTTTAACCTCATGCGTGACGATGTAATAAGGATAAATCCCCGAAAGCTTGCTGGACAAGGCTTCCGGGGATTAAATGATAAACGTTAATATGGTGGAATCAGTCAGGGACAGGGGTTCGACTCCCCTCGCCTCCATATGTAAATCCACAACCGCATGAGGTTGTGGATTTTTGCTTTCTATTAACTATTCCGGCACGAAGTCATTTTGAAATGGGGGAGAACGAATTGTTTACAATCAAGGAAGCATCGGAAAAATTAAATTGCCCCGCACATACCATACGTTTTTATGATAAAGAAGGACTATTGCCGAATATTCGCAGGGACGACAATGGCAATCGCCTGTTTGACAAAAAGGATTTGGACTGGATCCGATTAATGACTTGTTTTCGCGCAACGGGCATGAGCATAGCAGGTATAAGAGAAATTGTCGAGCTTGCCAAGCAGGGGGAAGCGACGATTGCACAGAGAAGGACCATATTGGAAGCACATCAAGCAGAAATCGTAAAAAAGCAGCAGGTGCTGAACGAGGCTTTTGAAGCAGTGAGTCATAAGCTAGAGGTGTATAATAACACCCAAAGCGGTAACCCGGAGGATCGCTTTCTTGAGCATATTGAGAAGTTGGATGGGCCGACGAATGAAAACTTCAAGTGAATATGAGCGAAGCCCTGCCCATTATTTCTATCGATAGAAATAATGGGCAGGGCTTCGCTTATTTTAATTTAAGCTATTGACTTAAAGTGGACTTTAACATGTAAAATATAAAATGCTTTAAACTAAATAATTTGTAAGATGGGGAGGAAACAATCAATGAATGTATACGATAAGATTTATATAAATGGACAATTTGTCAAACCGTTGGGCACGGAAGAGCTGGAGCTGATCAATCCCGTAAACAAGCAAACAACCGGTAAAGTCGTGTTAGGAAACGTTGAGGATACGCGCAATGCAATAGAGGCTGCTAAAGCAGCATTCAAGACGTACGCTAAAACGAGCGTTGAGGAACGCGTGGACATACTTTCGCGGCTGCATGAATCGCTTTCGCAACGATTCGATAAATTGACGGAGGCGACCGTTTCGGAATACGGCGCACCGGTTACAGTGGCTAAAATGCTGACGCAAATAGCCATCAACGCCTTATCGGATATGAAGGAAACGGCCCAATCGTATCCCTATATACGAGCGGCTGGAACAGCAAAAGTTCGAATGGAACCGGTCGGCGTCGTGGGCGTCATTACGCCTTGGAATGCCAATGCAACGCATCTTGTGAATAAAATCGGGCCAGCGTTAGCGGCGGGCTGCACCGTGGTTGTCAAGCCGAGCGAATTTAGTGCGGCGCAAACGGAAATATTTATGGAAGCCGTGCATGCGGCCAATATCCCGGCTGGCGTTATCAATATCGTTAACGGGAAGGGAGAAGTAGTCGGCGAAGAGATAACTCGCCATTCGGACGTGACCGGCATCACGTTTACCGGCTCCACGGCAATCGGAAAACGAATCGCGGCAGGCGCGGCGGCTAACTTAAAAAGAGTTACGCTCGAGCTGGGAGGAAAATCGCCTACCGTCATTTTGGATGACGCCGACTTCACGAAAGCCGTCCCGCTGGCGGTAGGGGCTGGATTCATCAACAGCGGTCAGGCTTGTCTTGCCGGCACCAGGGTGCTCGTTCCGGAATCGCGTCTAGAGGTGGTCAAACGTTTAATGGCGACAACCGTCGAATCGTTAAAAGTGGGCGACCTCTGGAACGAAGCCGCGGTTATTGGGCCAATGGTGAATCAACAGCAGTTCGAAAGGGTACAGCGCTATATTAACCAAGCGATCGAAGACGGAGCTGAAGTGGTTGTCGGCGGCGCAGGCAGTCCTCAAGGGCTCGAAGACGGTTACTATGTTAAGCCGACGGTGTTCTCCAATGTAACGAATGATATGACGATTGCGCAGGAAGAAGTATTTGGTCCCGTCCTATCGATCATTACGTATAAGACGGAAGAAGAGGCTATCGAAATCGCCAACGATACACCGTATGGCTTGCAGGCGTTTGTCTTCTCCGGAAGCACGGAGCGGGGTAATCGCGTTGCCGAACAGATCGTGGCCGGACGGATCTCGGTCAACGGCTTGCACGACGAACCAAAAGCACCGTTCGGAGGGTTTAAAAGCTCCGGCATTGGCAGGGATCACGGTACGTACGGAATTGAAGAGTATTTGGAGCCAAAAGCGATTCTGGGTCACGGTTCTGTTATGTGATGAAGAGAAAGTTGGGATCAATCGGAATGAAATTATTAATTCTAGTCGTCATATCCGCTGTAGTTATTTTTTTAATACTGAAATATTATCCTCCGCTTGGTGGCAAAAGCTCGGCGGAAAGTCAGAAAAGAATTCAAGCTTCTCCGCAGTTTATCGACGGAAAGTTCCGCAATCAAATTCCAACGCCGATGGATTACAGTTTAAAAGATACCGCGGATGCGTTGATTAAAACGATCAAAGGGACTCCGAACAGCAGACCAAAGGGGGATATGCCGATCGATTCTTTTGATTCGAAAGCTTTCACGGAAAGTAAAGAAGATCAGGTAATCTGGTTTGGTCACTCCACACTATTGCTGAAAGTAAATGGGGTGAAACTGTTAATAGACCCCGTATTCAGCGACTATGCTTCTCCTGTTCGTTACTTCGGTCCCAAACGTTACAGCGACAAGCTGCCGGCAGAGATAGAGGATTTGCCTGAAATAGACGCTGTAATTATATCGCATGATCATTACGATCATCTGGACTATGGATCGATTCGCAAGCTGAAAGGAAATGTGAAGCAATTCATAGTTCCCTTAGGGGTTGCCGGGCATCTGACGAAGTGGGGGGTCGAACCTGAACGCATTAAAGAGCTCGATTGGTGGGATGAGGAGTCCGTTGAGGGACTGACCTTAATCAACACGCCAGCGAGACATTTCTCGGGCCGGGGTGGAAGCAGCGGCGGGTCTACCTTATGGAGCTCCTGGGTCATTGTTGGTGATCAAACGAGAGTATACTATAGCGGCGACAGCGGATACGGACCACATTTCAAGGAGATTGGCGATAAATACGGACCGTTTGACATCACGCTGATCGAAACGGGTCAATATGATGAAAAGTGGGCCAATATTCATATGACTCCTGAGGAGTCATTGCAAGCTAACCTGGATGTACAAGGCAAATTGATGATTCCTATCCACTGGGGAGCTTTTACGTTAGCGTTACACAGTTGGACAGATCCTATTGAACGGGCAAAATTAGCGGCTGAGCAGCTGAATGTAGCTTTGGCGACACCTAGAATAGGTGAAATCGTAACAATAGGAGCAACGAAATACCCTTCAGCAAACTGGTGGGAGTAACTTTAGACGTATCGTAGGAAAATGTTTTTTCAGCGATGCTCAATCCGGTAACAAGAGGGTATACTGATGAGTAAAAAGATTTAAATTATAGCAAGTCAACAGGTATGTATTATCAAGCTTGGGGAATGGATGAAATATCCATTCCCTTATTCTGCGCAACGTGCGATGAATCGCGCCGCGATGCGACATTTATGCGTGGAAGCGCATTCAACAAAGTAGCTTCCATTCGTTTTAGAACGTGATTTAAATATGGTATCGTATACAAAGAGCGTTCATTAGTGATGGAAGGGGCAACAACAAATTATGGATACGACTCGGCAATCTCGAAAGCATCTGCACACGGGACATGCACTAAAGACATCGTTGATTCAGCTGATTCTGGAAAGCAATGACCCGGATAACATATCCGTATCGGAGATATCGGATCGCGCCGACTATAATCGCAGCACTTTTTATTTTCACTATAAGAACAAGAACGAGCTTCTGGAAGATATGTTTGACGATGCGCTGCACGGGATCGCGCAAGCACTGCGAGAGCCGTTTAAGAAAAGCCAGCAAATATCGGTTCATGAAGGCCAATTGATTACGTTCCTGATCTGTAAGCATGTGGAAAGACATCAACAGTTGTTTAAGGCGCTAGCCAAAATTTCCTTCCATCCAGGCCTGTTTGAACGGATCGAGAAGCTGCTATGGACGATGTTTTCGGAAGAGATCGTGCTCATCAAGGACAGTCAGGAGAAACTCGATTACGATTTGAGCGTCATCTATCACAATGCATCGACCATCGGATTGCTTAAATATTGGATGATGACGAATTTTAAATATTCCGCAGCCTATTTATGCGAACAAATTCATCGTAATTCGCTTGTCCCCATCACCCATATGCTGCTTAAATCATAGTATTCACAGACGCACAAATGCCTCCAAGCACACTCACGGTTCCATTCTAGGCAAGTGGTTGATGAGCTTGGAGGCGTTATGGTTATTCTAATTGAACAAGCGCTGACTATACCGCAGTCTCTCCACCGTCGACGACCAACTCGGTGCCGGTCATGTATCTGGAATCATCCGAGGCAAGGAACAGTACAGGGTAAGCGATATCTTCCGGTACGCCGACGCGGCCCATCGGAATGCGGGTCGCCGCTGAATTTTGCGTATCGGCTGCCAGTATCGCATTCGACATCGGCGAAGCAACTGTTCCTGGATGGACCGAATTGACCCGAACGCCATGAGCGGCAGCATCAATGGCCGCGGATTTGGTCATGATTCGAACAGCGCCCTTCGAGCTTGGTACGGTACGCCGCCTTGACCGCCAACCAGTCCCGCGATCGAAGAAATGTTCACGATCGATCCGCTTTTATTTTTTTTCATTTCCCCCATAACCGCTTTCATCCCAAGGAAGCTACCTGTCGCATTAACATTAAGAATGGTATTCCACTCATCCAGCGTGTAATCGTTTACGTCGCTGCTTAGTTTCCCCAAAATGCCTGCATTATTGACTAAAATATCGATTTTGCCGAAGCGAGTGATTGCTTCGTCGACCACGCGTTTCCAGTCTTCTTCGCTTGTGATGTTGTGCTGAACAGCGACCGCATGTTCGCCGAAAGTTTCGTTAATGTCGGCTACCGTTTCTTGCAGCAATTCGAGCTGCATATCGGTAGCGATAACTTTTGCACCCTCTTTGACGAACAGTTTGGCCTCGGCCGCCCCTTGTCCACCTGCCGCCCCTGTAATAATCGCTACTTTCCCCGCCAGTCTACTCATTGTGGAAGATCCCCCTTTAAGCTATTCAGATTTCCGAAGAAATCGATAATGGATTCGTAAGATCATCCTTATCTTAAAGTTGAATGGATGCGGTTACAACAAACAGGAACGGGTAATCTGTCGGTTTTCCGACAGCAGATAAGTTTATGTCGAGTCCTATTGGTACAGTGCAACAAAAACCAGCCGACTGTATGAATGGCATACCCATGGCTCGTTTCCATTGCCTAGCAAAAAGACCCAGCGAAGACTGGGTCCTTAGGCGTTGCCATGGTCGACGGAGGTGTGGATGATGCGGCCTTTCAAAAAAGCAAACTCCCGATCCGTACCATTTTTCTAATCGTTACATGTTATCCTTTGTTTTTGTGTTTCAACATGTTTTCCATTGCTTGTAAGACCGTAGCATTCGGCTCTTTATACTTATACACATAAGCTTCAGGATGTTTCGTTTGGTATACTACACGGTTTAACATGCGGGGCACCATATCTTGGTAATATGACGTTTGCTGAACCGGGCTGAATAATTCCGCCACGACTTCACCAGGGATGATCTGAACAACATCACCTAACACGGTTTGAATCTGCTCATCTGTAAATTGTTCTTTAATAAAATCTAAGATGGCAGAGTATGTTGTTTTAAATGCAGATGCGAAATGACGCTGCCCATTCGTTTCCGTCGATTTCATCAACGCAATATTCATGGCCGCTGCATCGCGAACATCAACCCCATACAGTTGCGAATCTGCCATAGCTCGATCGCCGTGAAGCATAGCATAAATCATATCATGGTGCCAAGGCGCAAAGCTTGGCCCCATGACGTGCGTAGGGTGGATCGTTGTCATGCTGATGTTTGTTGTGTTGTCATGCGAGCGTATAAACGACCAGGCCGCTTTTTCTTCCATTGTTTTGGAAACCATATGGAGGTCAAATAAGCCTCTCTGTTTTCATTTGTCCAGTCATCCTCTGTAAACGTCGTTTTTAACGGATCTTCGTTGGCGTAAGCAATGGTGGATTCGGCACTGGTATGAACGATCTTTTTGACAGTCCCAGAATCAACAGCCAATTGTAAGAGCATGCGGATTCCTTTTTCTTTTGTGCGACCCCTATCTTTAAATGTTGTATCGTTTGGATTGAATGCGCTCGCTTGATTAAAAACCCACTTGGCCTCACTCAATACTTCTTGCCAATGGTCTGTTTCCTCAAGGTTTGCTTTGTATAAGTTCAAATTTGGCAGCATTGTTTGAAGCTGACGCGCCTTATCTTCATTACGGTACGTTCCGGTAATCTGGTTATAGCCCATATCTGTCAACTGTTTGGCAATCCATGCTCCGATGTAACCTGTTACCCCTATAATCACAATCTTATCGTGTTGTTCCACTTGTATGCCTCCCTTTTCTACGCCTTTAAAAGTAGCTGCAAGTAGCGGTGGCCGTTTTTGGTCGTTGCTTTCGCATTATGGTTCATGATAACGATTCAAGGTTGTAGAGTCAATTGTGCGGCCAGTCCAGTCCCTAGTCTAAAGTCTAGGTTCAGATACCCCCTAAGACGGTTATGTCAGCCCAATAAGGCGGATATAATGGATTTATAACTCGGAGCGTGACTTACGAAGGCTATAAGGAGTGTTTGAATATGAAGGCAACAGAAGCGACAGCAATGGCGCGGGCAGGCAAGGTGAATTGGGTGCTTTTCAATCCAAAAACCTATGCAACGATCCTCTATTTCTTGCTATCTCTCCCGTTAGGGATTATTTATTTTACAGTAGCGATAACAGGACTTGCACTATCCATCGGTTTGACTCCAATATTTATCGGAATACCGCTGTTTTTTGGCGTAGCCAAGCTGTTGAACGGGATTGTGAATTTTGAACAAAGCATGATTAGACAAATTTTAGGTTTACCTAGTCCTTCTGTATCGTATACCTACAATCAACAGCCTGAAGCTGGGCAGAACTGGTTGAAGCGAATGGTGAGCGGCTTTGAGGGTGGGCTATTTATTCGAAACCTGCTGCTCGTACTACTAAGATTTGTTACTGGTATCGTATTCTCTGTTATTATGGTAACCGTGATATCACTGGGATTAGGCTTTATTACTCTTCCAGTCGTCCATATCATTTTAATGAATGAATTGCAGCTTGATATTTTAGAGAATAGCTTGTTTAGTTACTTTCATATAGATTGGACTTATAATCAACAATATCTGCTGTACCTAGGCGTTGGCCTTATCCTTTTCTGGGTCGCGCTGCGCGTCGTGAATGGGCTCATGCAAATTCAGCGTAGAATCATGTATGTGGATGAGCCATATCAGCAGCCGTCAGAGCCGCCAATGGAAGCACAAATCCATGCGCCCGTTCAGTCGCAATATTACGAGTACCAAGAGGATCACCCCACTCAAGGGATGATGCAGCCAGCCCAAAGAGAGCTCTAGAAGCTCTCTTTTTATTTTTCAAAATCGCGCTGCATCTGGATCAATTTCTAAAGGATCAGGGGGAAGCAAATTCCTCAAATTGCTGGAGGATTTCATTCTCCTCCTCTATGATGTAGATAAATACTATTGCCGCAAAGACTATGGGGAAAAAGGGAAATGGTTCCAAGGACCTAACGATTTTTTTGCTATTCTGTTACTTGTTCCTTTTGTGAAGATGGATAACCTTGACTAGAATAATTACATTAATCTGTATATTGTTGAGGTGAGTGCCATGGGCAAAATATTAGTTCCTCCGGAAAGACTGATGGAGATATCCCAACAATTTGCACAGGCTAGGGAGCTCGGGGTACAAATTTGCAGCCACCTTACCCAGCAGATTCAAATCCTTGAAAGCGGATGAAGGTACGACAAGGCAACAATTCTATCATAATTTCCAGCTGGCCCGTCAGCAAATGGATCATTTCACCTCAGCGGTAGGTTCGGTCAGCACGGAATTACATACGATTGTCAGCCGCTTTAAAGAGGCCGATTCCACTCCAGCTTCTTTACAGGCAGGGACGGCCGTCGATCCGATGGATCAAACCCAGAATGTGTTAGACAGCTCGCTTGAAACGAGAGATAATCTGGAAAAGTGGGGAACTCTCCTTTACAGCTCGGTGGGCGCTTCTTTAGTCTTAACGAAGACGGTACAATTCAGAGTAGATCCCCGAAATCCGTCCCGAGCTAAAATTCATAATGCGCCATGGGTTAAAGGCAAAGGTAACAATGCGTTCCTGAAGAACCTGGCAAGAGGTATTAATCGCCAGATTGTGAACCCAGGCTTCATGATGAAAGGAATAAAAGGCTTTGATAGAGTGGCAAGCAAACTCGGTCTCAATTTTGGGTTAGGCTTTAGTCAAGCTAAGAATTTTCCCCAATGGACTAGACAGGTCATAGCCGGCGTAGAAAAGGGCAGGTATGGGATCGCTACCAAGAAAATTCCAGGTATGATCGCCAAAAAGATATTCCCGATTAATGCAACCTTTAATGTGATCGGTGAGGCTTCCGGCGTTGTCAGTAAGCATCGTGAAGGCAAGCTTAACGGGGAAGAAGTAGCTGTAGCAGCATCCAACGTTGTTGTAAAAACAGCCGCGACCTATGGCGGGGCTGTAGCAGGTGGAGTCGTCGGTGCGATGATTGGCGGCCCGGTTGGTGCGGCTATCGGTTCCTATGTGGGTGGTACGGTTGGAGCCTTTGTCGGTGATGGCGCAGCTAAAGTGGTCGAAAGTGGAGTTCGCTGGATTAGCGGACTGTTTAAATAATTTCAGAAAGGCGTTAGATCATGAACGCAATATCTTATCGAAAATCCGTGGCATGGGGCAAAGCACTTGGCAGTTTACTGTTTGTGCTGGCCTGCCTGTTTCTGCTGTACGCAGCTTTTTTTATGGATACTTCCTTTATTCGTAAGTTTTTTTGTATCACATCCGCCATAATCGGGATTCCGTTTTTTGGAGGATATTTAGTCGTCAGCTTGCCAAAGGCGCTGAAATCAGACAAGCAGCTCCTCACCTACGATCAAAATGCCATTTCAGATGGAACGCGGACCGTAGCCTGGGCGGAGATTACAAGGATTAGCTACAGCGGCCCATCCATTCGGAAGTGGCTGCTTCCGAAGTTTCCGAACCTGATTTTTCATTTGAAAAACAGAGAGACCTGGACTGTGAATACCTATTATTTGTTGACCGATACCGAAATTCAGTCTGTCATGAAGCGTCTGCGGGGGCTGATCAGCCGTAACGGAAAGGAAACGAAATAGATTGGTAATGGAGGAGTTGCTTACATGAGCGAGCATACCTATATCTTTTCATTAGAAGAGCTGGGTTACGCCTTGGCCGTTCATCAAGGGGAGGAAATGGCTGCAGGACTGATGAAGGCATATTATGGAGACCTGTCTGAAGACAGATGGGAGCTTTTGTTTCAGGCAGCTACACATAGCTTGATGTCCAAAGGTTCTATAGAATCGATTGATGAAGAGAATGGCCAGGTTCGTTTTACTTCCGAAATTACACAAATGATTCAGCATTTGCTGCACAGCCATTATATGCTGAGAGGTATTACGGATCGAAATTCTAACAAAGTACTGACCATCCACGAGCTGCAGCAACGGTATTTGTATCACTTGTCTGACCATCATACGCTTCATTTTCTATCCTGGACAGAGCCGGCGGATTGGGAGGAGGAGCTTGTTCGTTTCTATGGAGTGGAGCCTTCGAAAGCCGAAGGGACGACTTTATCCGGATCCAAGGTGGTAATCACTGAAGAATTGTGGAACCGGCTGACATCTGGTGAATCCCCAGCCTCCCCCCTTTATGATGAGCTTTCATCTAACCAGCAGCAACTGATTACAAAATGGCAGCAGGATTTTCAAACCAATGCCCGTACCATGGACAATCTAAGCACGATAAGAATTGGCAGCGGAAATCAGACGGCCATCGAGGATATTTTGTTTGTACTTCCTGCTAATAAAGGGGTCTGGATTGTACGTAATCAGGAAGCGGACAGGAATGCGGAACCACAGATTTGCATTGAGCTGCAATCCTTCTCTGCATGCAGAAAGACGCTCGGCTCTTTTGCTGCAAATTTGGCTTAGGTAAAATGGTAAGTTAGTACTGCTCATCTGAAAGGTCTGCTATGCGATCAATAATCTTAGATCCCCTTGGCCATATTGAATCAGGCTAAAAGAGCATCCTTTCGGTGCTCTTTATTTGTTTTTCAAACGGACAGTCTTACACCAAGCATTCCCAAATCAAATCAGAGATTCCCAAAATTAATCCACCTATCCAATAAGAATGACCTATGACAGCCTGATACTGCATTATATAATGAGAAGAAAAATGAGAATTTGCTTGGTACACTGCCTCGGTATGCTGACGTGTAATGGATATCAAGTGTATGTTTTACGCCGGCTCACGCAAGGTGCTTTTTGGATATAGAAGCAATGCAGAGAAGTGAACTGGGGGTTGGACGATTTGAGAATACTGGTAGTAGATGACGAACCGAGGCACCTTAGAGATGGTAAGTTTAATTCGCCAATTGCGACCGGATGCCCAAGTCACAGCTGCCAAGGACGGTGCCACTGCATTAGAGCGGGTCAGGTTGGACTGTCCGGATGCGGTATTGACGGATATCCGAATGCCCCGAATGGACGGACTTACCTTTTTGGAGACGCTTAAAGAAGAGGGGAGTTCCACCAAGGTTATTATGGTATCCGCTTACAATTTGTTTGAGTATGCGCAGACGGCTGTGCGCCACGGCGCTTATGATTATTTATTGAAGCCGGTGGAAATCGAGAACGTTAAACACTTGCTCGATCGGATTGAGCTTCAATTGAGCACAGAGTTGATGGAGCGTAAGGAAACCGAAGACCTGCAGCATCGACTCGCGCTCGCTTCATCCGCGTATCGCAGCCGACTATACCTGTCTTGGCTAAATGAGAGCATGACGGCATCGAAACAAGAGGAGATGGATAAGGCTGACTGGCTTCAGGGTGGCGGATTGATGATTTATTCCGAACTGAGGAGCAGCACGGCAGATGAGGAAAGAATAAGCGGCCTGACCTACCTGCAAAGCCTGGAACAGAGCTGGTCGAAGCTAGGAAAAGCGGTGACGCTTCTTCAGAATGGGCTCCAGGACGACCGAACGCTTCATGCGGTTACGCTGATTCGCACACCTCCGCTCACGGTGGCCCTGAAGCGACAGCTCCGCTCGATTGCCAATTCCCTGTCCATGGAGCTATCCATGGACGGAAAGCTCACGCACGGAATCGGCCCTTATTGCGAGTCGCTGTCCATCGGAGGGCCGCAAACTTACCGCATAGCTCAGAAAGCCAACGAGCAGAATTTCTTCGAATGCTGGGAAGGGCTGTTCTTTCATGATGAGCTGCGGCCTTCCCGTAATCCTGTTCCGATCAACTCGGAGAAACTGCTTGATATGCTTCTCAGCCATGAGCCGGGATTGCAATGAAGCAATGCCAGGCCGCCTTCAAACAACTTTCGGATGCCGGTCAAGCGAAACCGGCGTTGATTAAGGAACAGGCCTCTCTTCTTCTTATGAAAATAAAAAGCAGAATCCAAGATTTCGGCGATCGGCGAGTGGGTGGTCTGCTCACGCAAACAGCCGCCGTGCTTGTTCAGAACTGCGGATCGTATCAGGAACTGATGGAGCTATTAGAAGTTAGTCTTCAAGAAGTACACAACGCCTTAACGCAAGCACAGCAGGACAAGAATGAGAATATCGTCGCGAATTGCTTGAGCTGGATACAAGAACATGCCAAAGAGGATTTGACGCTGGAACGGGCTGCGACGCATTTTTTCTTTAACCCTTCTTATTTCAGCACTTATATTAAAAACAAAACGGGAAGAACCTTCTCCGAGCATGTCACCGCAGTCAGGATGAGGCGTGCCAAAGAGCTGCTCGCGGAGAACAGGCTCAGAATCTACGAGATTTCGGCGGAATGCGGATATCAGGATACCAAGTATTTTTGCCGGGTATTCAAGAAGCATCACGGCATATCGCCAGAAGCTATAAGCATACTTTACTTCCGGAAAGGAAGCGTAAGGAATGAGAACGTTTCGCTCGCGAATACTGGTAAGCTGTATTCTCCTCATTGCGATTCCACTCATTGCGCTCGGGGTTCTTTATTATCGGACGAGTCTGCAGGTGGTGACGGAGCAAGCGCAGAAAAATGTGTACGAGATCGTGAAGAAGAACAATGCGATCATGGATACGAAGCTGGGGATCATCGAGCAGAATAGTCTGGCTCTATTCGTGGATAAGGATTTATTTCACATATTCAACCATCTCGATCCCTCGAATGAAGTAGATATGTTCGCTGCGGATCGTCAGGTCTCATCGGTGTTGAGTAAATATTTTTCCTTGAACGAGGATGTCTATGCTTACCAGCTATGGACGTCCTATTTCACTTTCGGACAGATGCTGCCGCAGGGGGATCCCACGCAGTCCGATATTTACCGTGAAGCCCAAGAGGCTGGCGGAAAAATCGTCTGGTATCCCACTTATGATTTCGTGGACATGTTTGACCAGCCTTATCTACAGGGCGGGAAGCTGGATTTCCGCTATTTGTTCTCCGCGGCGCGGTACTTGGACTTCTCGCATTTGAATTATTCGACGCTCGAGAAGATGGATGTTGGCGTGGAACGCCCTGTTCTCACGATCAGCTTCAAATTGGAAGCATTAAGATCCCTCTATGAGGATAGCATTCCTGAGAGCTCCAGTTATTTAGTATTGAACGAGGATTATAAAGTCATTGCGAGCAGTGACCCTGACAGAATAACGCAAAACTACAGAGAGCAGTGGCTGGAGCGATTGCAGCAGGAGGGCAGCGGCACGCTAAGGATGACACTGGATGGGGAGGCAGTCATTGTCTGCTTCGACCGCTCGGCCGTTACCGGATGGATATCGGTGGTATGGACGCCGGAATCGGCGCTGGTCAGCAGCCTGGTGCCTGTCATCCGGACCTCGAGCATGCTGATGGCGGTCATTATGGGCATTATGGCGATGGTGTTTGCTTACTTTATTGCAGATAAAATCGCAAAGCCGGTCAAAGAGCTGCTGGGCGCCATGCGGTCTGTAGGGGAAGGGGATTTTCAGACTCAGATTGCGGTTCGTACGAATGATGAGTTCAGTATTTTGCTGCAGCGCTTCAATCGCATGAATGAACAGATTCGGCATCTAGTGACCGAGAATTACGAAATCAAGCTGAAGGAGCAGGAGGCCGAAATTCAGGCGCTCAGCATGCAGATGAACCCTCATTTTCTATACAATACGTTAAATGTGATGAATTGGACAGCCATTGAGAACAGTCAGCAAGAGTTAAGCAAAATGCTGGTTTGTTTATCCAATATGCTGCACTATACGTCACGTAAGGATTGGGGAGCGGTTCACTTGTCGGAGGAAATGGAGTGGATGAACAATTACTTTTATATTATGGGCGTTCGCTTTGAGGATCGATTCACGACCCGTCACGAGATCGATCCGCGGCTATATGAGTATAAGGTTCCCCGGTTGTTGTTTCAGCCTTTTGTGGAAAACGCCATTTTGCATGGCTTTGATCAGATCGAGACGGGCGGCTTCATTCACATTCGCGGCTGGATCGAAGGCGGTACCAGATATTATGAGATTGCCGATAATGGGCGAGGCATGAGCAGTGATACGGTTAACGCTATTTTATTTCAGGAATCTTCTTCGATCGGCATCAAAAATATGATCGCCAGAATTCATTTGATGTATGGCGGAGAATATGGTATTTCGATAAGATCCGTGCCGGATTCTGGGACGAGCGTCTTGATTACGCTGCCGCTGTATACCTAATATTAGTCCACCATTCCAAAGAGTTTCGGGTTATGTAAGCGCTATCCACAATTTATAATCTAAGTAACATAGACTGCAGCTATGAATCTAAGGATGCAATCGAGAGGGGCTCAGAAAATGAAACGGCAAAAGAAATCGATCATGGTTCTCATCACCCTGTTGTTGATGTTTGCTTCCGTCATGTCCGCCTGCGGGACAGGTGCGGGCAACGACGAATCATCGCCTTCTACTAACGATGAACCCAATTCGAAGGATTCTATTACGCTTCGCATGACCGTATGGGGCTCACCGGATGAAGTTGCTGCATACAAATTCGGGATTCAGCGTTTCGAAGAGAACCACCCGAATATTAAAGTCGATCTGCAACATATCGCAGCCGATTATGACACGAAGTTGACCACGATGGTAGCGGGCAATGACGTGCCGGATATCGCAATGATGGAATCGGGCAGCATTGCTACCCACTCGCAGAGCAAGGGAAGTTCTACAATCTGCAAGAGTTTCTCGACAAAGACCCGGATATCAATGTGGATAGCCTTGTTCCGAACATCATATATTCGCTTGAACCAGGCAATGTGATCGGTATCGCCCCGGGACCGGAGTCCTTCGGCCTGTTCTATAATGAGGATATTTTCAAGGAGGCGGGTATAGCCCCTCCACCAAGTAAGCTGTCGGAGGCGTGGACATGGGATGAATTCATTGAAGTCGCCAAGCAGCTAACCGTGGATACGAAGGGCAGAACAGCCAATGATCCCGACTTCGATCCGAAAAATATTAAGCAGTATGGCGTAAGCGCTTCTACTTGGTGGGGAGTGTACAGCAACTTCATTTACTCCAACGGTGGGGATTTTGTCTCCGAGGATGGCAAGCGTTTCGCTTTAAATGAGCCTGCTGCGGTAGATGCCATTCAGAAAATCTCGGACATGATGAATGTGCATCATGTTTCACCTTCGCCTGTGCAAGCGAAGAACATCCCGGCGACCAATGTCGCGCTGCAAACGAAGAAGGTTGCGATGGCGATTGACGGTCAATGGGCCAGCGCCGGACTGGCGCAATCGAATTTCAATTTTAACGTAGGGGTCATGCCCGTGCTGGAAGAGCCGGTAACGACGGTCGTTTGCGGAATGTTCTCGATGTTCAAATCGACGAAGTATCCGGAAGAATCCTGGGAGCTGATGAAGGCATTGATCGATCCAGAAGCTTCGATCGAGATGATTACGAGCGGCACATGGATGCCATCGTATAAGGATTGGTATACCGATCCGAACATGCTGGCGAAATGGACCGAAAATCTGGATGCGCGGCCATCGGGATATAAAGACGCCATCGTAGAGGTTATTTTGACGAAGGGTCATCAGACGCCTACCGGTTATGTGAAGAACTTCAATAAGATTATGGACATCGTAAATCCCGCCTTGGATAAGGTGTGGCTCGGCCAGCAAACGGCGCAAGAAGCGATGGATGCTATCGCTGCCAAAGCGCAAGAGCAGGTGCAGGGTCGCCGGGATATCAAATAGTCAAGCAGCTGCGAACGCTACGATGGGGAGGACGGCGCTCTGCTGGCAGACCGTCGTCTTCTTGATTCGATAGTGATCGGGATTGGAGGCGAAAGATGCGCAGGGGATTATGGTATGGGCTATTGTTCACGGCTCCGGCGATACTCGGTTTTATCATTTTCACATTCGGACCGATGATCGCAAGCTTGGTGCTTAGCTTAACAGACTACAACGTATTTAAGGATCACACCTCATTTGTCGGTTTCGACAACTATGCGAAGCTGTTTTCCGGCGAGGATGATCTGTTCTATAAATCTTTGGGGGTCACCTTTTATTTTGTTATTCTGCGGGTGCCCGCCGTCATTATCATTTCCTTCGCCATCGCTTTATTGCTTAATATGAACGTGAAGGGGAGAGCGATGTTTCGGACGATCATCTATCTTCCGAGCATCGTGCCGGCTGTCGCGTCGGCGATGATCTGGATGTGGCTAATGAATCCGGATCTCGGGCTACTGAATTCGCTGCTAGGCTGGCTGAATCTGCCTACGAGCAACTGGCTTTATGCGGAGGGCAGTGTTATTCCTTCTGTTGTGCTGACAACGCTGTGGGGAATCGGGAGTACGGTCATTATTTTTCTGGCCGGTTTGTCGGGCATTCCCCAATCCTATTATGAAGCGATCGAAGTGGACGGAGGAGGCTGGTACAGCAAGCTGCGGCAAATTACGATACCGATGGTAACACCCACCTTATTTTTTAATACGATCATGACCATCATCGGTTCTTTCCAGGTCTTTAATGAAGCCTATATTCTTACCCAAGGCGGACCGAATAACCGGAGTTTGTTCTATGTGTTCTATCTTTGGAGAACCGGCTTCAGGGATACCGAGATGGGTTATGCCTCCGCTTTGGCATGGATTTTGTTCATCATTATCATGGTGTTTACTTATATCGTCTTCAAAACCTCTAAGTCTTGGGTGTATTACGAAGGGGGAGAACGCACGTGAGACCATCGAAGCTTGCGCTTACTGCAGGGTACACCGCCCTTATCCTGATTTCCATTATGTTTATCATTCCGTTCGTCTGGCTTCTGCGCAGCTCGCTTATGGATTTATCACAAATATTTACGATGCCGCCCGAGTGGATTCCGAAGCCGTTTAAGTGGGACAATTTCCAGCGTGCCCTGACTGTGCTGCCGTTTGACGTTTTCTTTACGAACACCCTCATTATTGTGGTGAGCGTTCTGATTGGGACGGTAGCAACGAGCAGCATTGCCGCATTCGGGTTTGCCCGGATCCAGTGGAAGGGCAGGGATACGGTCTTTGCGATCCTGATGACCAGCATGATGCTGCCGTTCGCGGTGACGATGATTCCGAGCTTTCTCGGGTGGAAGATACTTGGCTTCTATGATACGCTCTATCCGCTGATCGTACCTGCTTATTTTGGAGGGGGAATCTTTAATATTTTTCTGCTCAGGCAGTTCTATTTAACGATTCCAAGAGATTTCGATGAGGCGGCATTCGTGGATGGGGCCTCTTACTTCCAGATTTATTGGAGAATTATTTTTCCACTAAGTCGTTCTGCGCTTATTGTTGTTGCCCTGTTCAGCTTCTTGGGATCTTGGAATGATTTTATGGGGCCGCTGATTTATTTAAAGAGCGATAAGCTGTTTACGTTAGCTTTAGGGCTGCAGATGTTTCAGGGCAGCTATACTGCGCAATGGGATTTGCTTATGGCTGCTTCGGCGGCGGTTGTACTGCCCTGCATTATCGTATTTTTGATCGGACAACGTTACTTCCTGGAAGGGATCACCCTGACCGGACTGAAGGGATAAAGAAAGTGGGGAATGCACAATGACAGCACCATCATCGATGCTGCATAACTGGCATGAAGTGCCTTTTACGAAAGTGAAGATTACGGATGCGTTCTGGCGGCCGCGGTTGGAAGTGTTGAAAAAGGTGACGCTGCCTAGCTGCTTGATCAAATGTGAGGAGACGGGTCGCATTGCGAATTTCGCCAAAGCCGGCGGCCTCATCGAGGGGGAGTTCGAGGGTATCTATTTTAACGATTCCGATGTGTATAAGGTGCTCGAAGGGGTTGCCTATTCGCTGATGCTGGAGCGGGATACAGCGCTGGAGGACGATGCCGACCGAATCATTGAACTCATCGCGGCCGCGCAGGAATCGGATGGATACCTGTGCACGTATTACACGTTAGTTGCTCCCGAGAGCAAGTGGACGGATATGGAGAAGCATGAGATGTACAACGGCGGCCATCTGATCGAAGCAGCAGTTGCTTACTATGAAGCTACCGGCAAACGGCAGCTTCTCGACGTCGCTTGCCGGCTGGCCGACCATTACGATCGCATCTTCGGACCAGGCAAGCGGCATTGGGTAGAAGGGCATGAGGAAATTGAGCTGGCGCTGATCAAGCTCTACCGGGTAACCGGGGAGGAGCATTATTGGAAGTTCGCATGTTGGCTGCTGGAAGAACGGGGTCATGGCCACGGCGTCGGCGCCATCTGGGATAAGCCGGAGTGGGGACCGCCGTACTGCCAGGACGATGTTCCGGTCCGGGAGATCGAGAAGGTAACAGGGCATGCAGTTCGGGCCATGTATCTGTATTCCGCGATGACCGATGCCGTGCATGTTTCGGGAGATCCGGCGTATGTAGCTGCTTTGCAGCGTGTGTGGGCCCATACGGCCCAGCGCAATATGTATGTGACCGGAGGAATCGGGCCGTCCCACCACAATGAAGGGTTTACGGAGGACTATGATTTGCCGAATGAATCCGCTTACTGCGAAACCTGTGCCGCCATTGCGATGGTATTCTGGAATCATCGCATGAACCTGCTGTTCGGGGACGGTAAATTTGCGGATGTGGTCGAGCGTGAAATGTATAACGGCGCGTTGGCCGGCATTTCGCTATCCGGGGATCGATTTTTCTACGTTAATCCGCTGGCTTCGCAAGGGGATCATCATCGTGTGCCTTGGTTTGACACCTCCTGCTGCCCAACGAATCTGGCTCGCTTTCTCCCTTCCATCGGACAATATATGTATGCTCGAATGCCTAAGGGAATCGCCGTTAATCAATATGTTCAAGGCGAAGCGGATATCATGCTGGAGAACGGGAACGGCGTCCATCTGAAACAGCGAACCTCCTTTCCTTGGAGTGGAGGGGTCGAGCTGGAGGTATTCCCAGCGGCGGACGGCGTATTTACCATTCAAATGCGGGTGGCCGGAATGGTGCAGGGGATATCGGGTTTGCGTGGGAGGAGAATGGCTATCCGGTGTAGAAGCAGTGGTAGAACGCGGCTATCTCTCCATCGAGCGTCATTGGTCGGCGGGTGATACCATATTGCTCGAGCTTGATATGCCCGTTGAGATTTTCCGCGCTCGGCAGGAAGTACAAGCGAATGAAGGACGAATTGCGTTGCAGCGGGGGCCTATTGTTTATTGCATCGAGCAGAGTGATCATGACAAGCTCAAGTACGATGAAATGACGTTTTCTGCTCGCGAGAGGCTTCTGGTGGAGCATCGGGAGGATCTGCTGGAAGGCGTCACCACGCTGCGAGGCAAGGATGGGCTAGGCCGACCTTGTCAATTCGTTCCTTATTATGCCTGGGACAATCGGCAGCCGGGTTATATGCAGGTCTGGGTCCGGGAGAAGCAAGAGGAGCAGCTTTATAACTACTAGTACCTTGCGGTGGTAAGGATGTCCTCCTCTAGCAGCGTCTTCATCTGTTTAAATATCACTCATCAGATTTAGGAGAGGAGTGTCTACCATTGAACATTACAAATCCGATCATACCCGGTTGGTATGCAGACCCCGAAGCCAGAACGTATGAGGGAAAGCATTGGATTTATGCGACGCGGTCCTTCACGGAATACACGATGCAGATGAATCTGGACGCATTCAGTTCCGACGATCTGATCCATTGGGACAAACACGAAGGCATTATCGAAATGTCGGATTTTCCATGGATATGGAGAGCGGTTTGGGCTCCGACTCATATTGAGCACCAAGGGAAATATTATCTCGTATTTGCATCCAACGATATCCAATCAAACGAGGAAATCGGCGGCTTGGAAATCGCCGTTGCGGATCGTCCGGAAGGACCGTACAGAGGCTACTTGGGAAAACCGCTCGTGGATAAGTTTATTCATCAGGCACAGCCGATTGATGCGCATCTATTCAAGGACGAAGATGGAACGATCTATCTGTATTATGGCGGGTGGGGGCACTGCAACGTGGCTCAGATGAACGAAGAGATGACCGGATTCGTTCCATTGGCAGATGACGGCAATGAAATTTTCCGTTCCATTACGCCGGAAGGATATGTGGAAGGTCCTTGCATGATTAAGAAGGACGGACTTTATTACTTGATGTGGTCCATGGGCGGATGGACGAACGGTACCTATCGTGTAGCCTATGGCGTAAGCGACAACCCGCTCGGTCCATTCAAGAATGAAGGCACCATTCTGGAGCGACAGGAGCCGATTGCCGAAGGACCCGGCCATCATGGGTACTTGCATCTGCAGGAGAGCGACGAATGGCTTATCGTCTACCATCGGCGAATCATTGGAGATACCGAGCCGGGCAATCGCCAGCTATGTATAGATCGAATGCGAATCGGCAACGGCAAGATTGAGCTGGTCATCATGACTTAATCAAGGGCGCTCACCAACACCAGTGGTCGATGGTGGATATGCTGGGCAACGGGCTCGCTCCATATGTCAAATCCACAACCGAATCCGGTTGTGGATTATGAATTAATGTTGATTATTGAACAGGGGTTCCGTTCGAAGCAAATAGTTACCCCTTACCTCTGCAGCCCAATTTGCAAAGACCTCTCTCCATTGAACACTGTTAAAGAAATCGTCTACGGATTGGTTGTCGGAATCCCAATCAATAAATATGTTGAGAGGTGTGATTCCGCCAGCCCAGATTCCATTATTGACGTCAGTTCCCCTCTCCCTAACTAATAAAATTGGTATTCCGAATTGAAAAGCCATGGCAGGCTCGATTTGAGAAAAAGTCGATCCTTCCCAGAACGGAGTGGTTGTTGGCGGCTGCCCCACATTTGATTGAAGAATTTCAACAAAAAATCTGCGGAAGTTGATCGCGAGCAAACCATAGCTTGAAAAAACCAAGCGTCGTATATTCGTCAGGATATTCTCCGGATATTGTTCGCTTACGGGTAATGTACGGGGAAAGAGCAATGCCTCTTCAATTTCCGAAATAAGACGGTTCAGAAATTGTCCTTGCAGATCATTTACCGTGTTTGTTGTACTCAAAAATATAGGAATTCGAAAAGCGCGATCCACACACGCATTGATGGCCGATGTGACCTTTTGATGATCGGCGGGCTTAGGATTTGAGGAGGAGGTCCTTAAATTACCGCGGACAGGGGGAAGCTCCCTTACAATGCTTACGGGAGAAAGATTTTTCATGGGAATTTGCAGAGCTTTATCCTTAGTTTTTGAATTGCTCAATTTTCACATCTCCAATGCAAAGAATCAGGTTGATATTCAAGCCCAATCTATGCGTGTTAGCCCATTTGTGTTACTGGATACTCTATATAGGCTGGTGAATCTAAAATGAGTGAACAATTCTGGTTAGTGGTTCAATACCCGTTGAAAAGTGCCAAAGGCAGCCAACGCGATCATTGGTTAAAAGATAAAGTAATGGAATACTTGGAGATATCTCTGGCCGATGCCAGGTTAGGCCATGTGGATGGCTTTGATATGGGGAAATCCGTGTCCGACCCGAAAAAATATGCGCTTAATATATTTTGTGTCGTTACGGAAGAAGAGCAGAGCATCGCCTTGGTAAAAAGAGTTTTAAGGGAAAGTCGACTTGATTATACTCGTATCAAAATTGCTACCATGCCCTATGGAATAGAAGAAACCTATACTCTGAAATATGCCTATAAAAAGGGCGTTACCGATTTTACACTTTAACATGGATAGTGTTGTATGTGCTGTGTTTTGAAGTTTAGCAACAACACCTGTTCACTTTTATTGAGATTTAGAGATTGCCCTCATTTTCTTATCTTCGACACAGGAGGTGCCGGGTTGATGTCCAACATAATCAAAGTCGGCGGGCTAAGATTACTCTTCATCTGTGCAGGCCTGGGATTGATTCTGCTTGGCGCCGGATGCGCTCCGAAGACGGAGGAAGCTATGAAGCCGGAGGTTGTAGACGTACCAGCGGATGAAATGATTTCCATCCCTTGGAATGAAGGATGATCTCCGGCCATAAGCGTCACTCCGGGTATCCCGATCGAACTGCGCGGAAGTGATGAAATCACGTATGAAATATCGGGTGATACCCGTTACTTATGTATAGAGATTGAGGGAAAGCTTGAAAGTATGGATAAGGCGGGAACCACAAGGAGCGCGGGTGATCGTTTTTACTGGAGCCCCCTCTGCGGAAGCCCTCCTGGGCATCTTACCGACATCGAAACCTCATGGTTCAGCATCGTTCAGAAACAGGAAGGACATTCGACAGGGCTGGTTCTGGTCAGAATATCGCCTCTGCCGGACAAGACGGAACACGGGGACAAAGGATCGACGTTCAAAGCAGACATTATTGCAAGTGTGGCCTTTCCTCAGCAAGACGGGGTGTATCAGAACATCTCCGCCGAGGATTTGAATGAGCTTGAAGCCGATTATAATAAATAATCGGAAAGTCTATAAATAGGAAATAGCATTCACGTGAACAGTATTTGATCCAGTTTCGTGCTGCAGCAACAAGCCACCAACCCACCCTTGGGTT
>NZ_BAZR01000048.1 GCF_001315105.1 Paenibacillus sp. JCM 10914
CGGAAGAGCCCGCGGTGTCCGTCTATCTATCGAAGACGGACACCGTGGAAGAGCTGCCGCTGGAGCAATATCTCGTCGGCGTCCTCGCTGCCGAGATGCCGGCCGAGTTCCAACTGGAGGCGCTCAAGGCGCAGGCCATCGCTGCACGGACTTATATCGTGCAGCGGCTGGCGTCCGGCGATCGCAGCGGCGTCCCGGACGGCAAGGCGGTGGTGACCGACACGGTCAGTCACCAGGCTTATATTGCCCGTGACGAGTTGACGAAGCAATGGGCGCGACTGGAAGCAGAACTGGCTAAGCTGGAGCAAGCCGTCAAGGAAACGGCGGGCCAGGTGATGACGTATCAGGGGCAGCCGATAACGGCTTCTTTTTTCTCCACTAGCAACGGTTATACCGAGAATTCAGAGGATTATTGGAAGAACGAGATTCCCTACCTGCGAAGTGTCGAGAGCCCGTGGGACTCCGCGATCTCTCCTAAATATAAAACGACGGTGAGCATGAGCCGTTCCGAATTTATAGGGAAGCTCGGATTGGCGGATGGGGCCGTTCCGGTATCGGCAGGAGGCGAGAAGGCTTCGGCTTTTGTCAAAATCCTCTCTTATACACAAGGGCATCGGATCGAGCGCGCTCGTGTCGGCGGCAAAACGTTCAGCGGACGTGAAATTCGAGAGAAGCTGGAATTGAAATCAAGCCAATTCAGCCTGGTCATGAAAGACGGCGAGATTGAGATTACAACTTACGGTTACGGTCATGGCGTCGGCATGAGCCAGTACGGTGCAGAGGGAATGGCGCGCGAAGGATATGAAGCGAAGGAGATTCTGAAGCACTATTATACGAATATCTCTTTTGACGAAACCTCGAATCTTCTCTCATTCAAAAAAATAATAGGCAGGTCACGTATAAAAGAGTTGGCCCCGGTAACAATGATTACTGAGGTGATTGCAAATGAATGAACAGAACAAAAATAGTAAACCCCACGAAGAAACTCCTAAAACTGTACAAGGAGATTCATCATCGTGGAAGAGAGTATTATCCAAACGGTGGGTGTTCCCGGCAGCATACTTAGCAGCAGCGGCAATTATACTAACCCTCGTGTGGGTCTACCAGGACGCCAGCCAAAAAGCGCTGAGTACACAAGGGGAAGAGCAAGTAGAACAATCCGTGAAGAACACAGCGAACACGGCGGAAAGCACAGGCGAAGAAGCCGTAGAAGTAACTGCGAACGCCCAGTCGTTGATCTGGCCGGTTGCGGATGATGTTCCTGTCACCATCGTGAAGCCGTACTTCGATGAGACCGACCCGGATACGCATCAAGCAGCCATGGTTCAGTACAACGACACATTCAGCCCGAATCTTGGGATTGACCTGGCAACGGCGGATGACGCTGCTTTTGAAGTAAGAGCGGCACTGTCTGGCAAAGTAACCCGTGTGGAGAACCATCCCGTGAACGGTAATGTCGTGGAGATTACTTCCGGCAATACGAAGACGGTATATCAGAGCTTGAATGAACTGAAGGTTGAGGAAGGCGCGGAAGTGAAGCAAGGTGATGCGATCGCAACCGCAGGACGCAGCGAGCTTGAGAAGGATCTCGGCAACCACGTGCACTTCGAAGTGTACGAGGACGGGAACCTGGTCAACCCTGTAACCGTACTTCCGCAAAAATAATTTCGAATTTCATTCTCAAGCATTCATGCGCCCACCGCGCACTTGAAGAAGGCAGGATCTCTTGTGATCCTGTCTTATTTTTTTTGGTCAGCTCCTAAGAGCAAGTCCACCCTTGCCGTGCCTTGGGTTACAGGCCTTTAGACCTTGTCCATCATGAGCATGTCCAGAAAATAAATGGGCACAAGCAAGCTTGTCAGCCCTTGAAACCGCGAATATCCCGTCATGCCCCTCATATAATGTACCAAACTATCCACACAGTAGGGAGGCGGGAGCGTGCACGATTACATCAAAGAGCGGACCATTAAGATCGGACGCTGTATCGTGGAAACGAGGCATACGGTTCGAACAATTGCCAAAGAGTTTGGCGTGTCGAAGAGCACGGTGCATAAGGACTTAACCGAACGTCTGCCGGAAATTAACCCGGACCTGGCGGATCAGGTGAAGCACATTCTCGAATACCACAAATCCATCCGTCATCTGAGAGGCGGCGAAGCCACAAAGATCAAGTACAAGAAGACCGGCAGCAGCCGCGAACCGGTGGCCACGGCAAAATCCTGAGATTTAGGGCTTTGGTCACTAGATTGGCGTTGAATCCCTCCCCTAAAGTATGATATGTTAAAAGCTGGTATAGGATCGAAATTTGGGACCTGTTTTGCCGAACAACATCATGGATTGGTAGATTCTGTCGAATGGGACATCGGCGCAGTGAACACGGACTATTCACCATAAAATAACACTTTGGGGGCTTTTCATGATGTTGAGCAAGGATATTGGAATCGATCTCGGGACGGCGAACGTGCTCATTCACGTTAAGGGGAAGGGGGTAGTGTTAGACGAACCTTCCGTAGTCACGATTGAGACCGACACCAAGAGAGTCCTTGCCGTCGGTGAGCAAGCACGGCGCATGGTCGGACGCACTCCCGGCAACATTACGGCGATCCGCCCGCTGAGGGACGGGGTCATCGCCGACTTCGAAATTACGGAAATGATGCTGAAGTATTTCATTGATCGCGTAGGCGCGCGCAGCTGGCACAGCCGGCCTCGCATTCTGATCTGTGCTCCGACGAACATTACGTCCGTCGAGCAGAAGTCGATTCGGGAAGCGGCTGAGCGCAGCGGTGCAAGAGAGGTGTTCCTGGAAGAAGAACCGAAAGCGGCGGCAATAGGCGCGGGGATGGATATATTCCAACCAAGCGGCAACATGGTTGTGGACATTGGGGGCGGCACCACAGATGTGGCCGTCCTGTCCATGGGCGATGTAGTCACCGCTTCTTCGATTAAAATCGCAGGGGACAAGTTCGACGAAGCGATCACGAAGTACATTAAGACGAAATATAAATTGCTTATTGGTGAACGTACCGCTGAGGATCTGAAATTAGCGATCGGAACGGTTCGTCCAGGCGGGCGCCAGGCCGAGATGGACATTCGCGGACGGGATATGGTATCGGGATTGCCGCTCACCGTAACGGTATCCTCCATCGAGGTACAGGAAGCGCTGTGGGATCCGGTGTCGTCGATCGTACTGGCCGCCAAATCCGTGCTGGAACGTACACCGCCAGAATTATCCGCAGATATTATTGATCGCGGGGTTATCTTGACGGGCGGGGGCGCACTGCTTCACGGATTGGACGAGCTGTTGACGGAGGAGCTTCGCGTACCGGTTCTCGTGGCCGAAGACCCGATGCACTGTGTGGTCAAAGGAACGGGCATTATGCTGGATAATTTGGACAAGGTCGTTAAGAAAAAGTTCTAACCTTCCGATATAGATGTTAAGAACAAAAGGTTGATTGTTAGTCTGTATCTAAACGATGCAGTTACATAAGCTGCCAATATAGGATGATCATACGGAAATAGCAGCGAAGAGGACGGAATTGTATTGGAGAAGCGAAGCGTTCGCCTTTGTTATCGGATTTCAACCCTGGTTCCAACAATTCAAGAAATCCGAGAACAACAGCGATTGTAAATACAATCCGTCAGCGTAGCGGTCATTCACGCATCTATTTATGGAAGGGAAGTGCCTTCATTGTTAAGAGGACTTTACACAGCAGCTTCCGGTATGATGACCCAGGAATTGCGGCATCAGACCGTGACCCAGAATATCGCGAACCTGAATACGACAGGCTATAAGGCAACGAACAGCGTTCAGCGTTCGTTCCCGGAAGTGCTGGTGTCGATGATCGGCGGCAACGAATCCAACCCAAGCCGCAAGATCGGTAAATTCAACACTGGTGTATATGCGGAAGAGAGCATCGCCCTCTATACAGAAGGAGCTTTGCGGCAGACATTCAAAACCACCGATTTCGCATGGTATCTTCCTTCGTTGTACAGAATCCGGCGACGGGCGAACCTTATCCCTTCGACGCATCTGGCAGATACGTGGACGACAACGGTGAAGTGATTTATCGACCGGAGGGTTTTTTTACAGTCCAGAATGAGAATGGCGACACCCGCTACACCCGCAACGGAAGCTTCCGGGTCAGCCCGGAGGGCAACCTGCTGAGCGAAGGTGGGTATCAGGTACTGGATAACAATAACACCCCGATCGTATTGACAGGTCCTTCAAGTCAATTTACAGTGAATGAGCAAGGAGAAATCTTGGACGCGAGCGGCAACGGGACAGGTATCGTCCTCGGGGTCAGCGTGGTCAGCAGGCCGCATGACCTGATTCGTGAGGGGAATGGCGTGTTCCGCATGTCCAATCCGGATAGCGATGTCCGATTCATGCAAGTAACCGACAACGCGATCGTTCGCCAGGGCTTTATTGAAGCCTCGAACGTAGACCCTACGCAGTCTATGGTGGAATTGAACGCAGCCCTGCGTGCCTATGAGACGAACCAGAGAATCGTGCAATATTATGACAAGACGTTAGAGAAAGCGGTCAATGAGATCGGACGCGTCTAGAGGAGGATAATGATGAACAGCTCCATGATTAGCGCAATGGTATCCATGAATGCCCTTCAGCAGCAGCTGGATGTGATCGCAGGCAACTTGGCCAACGTGGACACTGCGGGTTACAAGCGCAGGGAAGCCTCCTTCGAGGATGTGCTGACCCAAGTTCAGCAGCATCATAAGGATTTTGACCGCACGGGTCGATCGACTCCTCTTGGTTACACGCAAGGTTTCGGCATGCGTCTTTCTTCCGTTGTTCATAATATGGAGCAGGGTTTGATGAAGGAGACCGGCAATCCGCTTGATCTGATGATTGAAGGTGAAGCGATGTTTGCCGTGCAGGCGGACGGCGTAATCGCGTACACCCGGGAAGGCGGCTTTCATGTCGCACCGAACCTCGATGTTCCGGGTAATGTGATCTTGGTCAATTCTCAAGGACAACCCGTCCTGGACGTGAACAATCAGCCGATTTCCATTCCGAACGAGGGGAAAGTTGCGATTGCAAGCAACGGAGACGTGATCGTGGAGACGTCGCAGGGGCGTGGGGTAGCGGCTACACTTAAGTTTGTTGAGCTTGAGCGTCCGGAAGGTCTTGTACCGGTAGGGGAGAATCTGTTCGTCATTGGCAACGGATTGACTGAAGCCGACGTATTCGACTTGACTCTTCCAGGACCGGGACAACCGCCGAAATCCACCGTCATTTCCGGTTTTGTTGAGCAATCCAACGTGAATATGACAGATGAATTGACGCGCATGATGGAAGTCCAACGTGCTTATCAGCTTGCTTCGCGAGCGCTGTCCAACAGCGATACGATGATGAACCTTGCCAACACAATGCGAGGGTAGGTGGGCACCATGAGTGAACAAAGCGCCAAGAAAGTCGCGAAGAAGGACCCGAAATCAAGTTCCAAGAACGCAAGTTCCTCCGCATCTGGCTGGAAGATCGCGCTCTGGATCATGATTCCGTTCTTTCTTGTCGCGGCTTTGCTCGGAGGCTGATCTTCGGCTATGTCGTGCTCGGTCGTCAGGAGCTGGACGAAGTGTTCCGATGGGGAACTTGGAAGCATGTTTTTGACCTTATATTCGCGCCTTGACCGTTGTCAGGCGATGCGATCCATTAACAGATTGTAACCGAAACTCCCGTGATGGGAGTTTTCTTTTTTTGGGGTTAAAAGGTATAATGGGATGGGACTTGCCGTAACATGGAGCGAGACTCTTTACCATGGCGGCACTCGGGTACATGGCAAGTCAAAAGGGCTTGCTCCTGAAGCACTTGCAGTGCCCAAGAGAAGCCCCTTATCTGAAACCTTCACTTCTGCAGTGGTGAAGGATATCTACCATTTTTCCCGGTGCTTTCGGTTTTTATGCAAACATCGCAAAGTTTATCCATATCCCGCACGAAGCCGCAACCTATATGTTGCTTTTATAAGCAAGCAACCAGGCTTATCAAATGATTGGCATTGCGGGTACGTACATAAGGAGGATTTTAATACTATGTTGAACATCAAACAGATCCAAGAGATTATTCCGCACCGTCCGCCGTTTTTGCTGGTGGACAAGATCATCGAGATCGAAGAAGGCAAGCGCGCGGTGGGAGTGAAGAACGTGACGATTAACGAACCGTTTTTCGTCGGACATTTCCCAGAGTATGCGGTCATGCCGGGAGTCCTGATTACTGAAGCGCTGGCACAAGTAGGTGCTGTGGCCATGCTAAGCGTAGAGAGCAATCAGGGCAAGCTCGGCTTTTTGGCGGGCATTGATGGATTCCGTTTCCGCGGCCAAGTCGTGCCCGGAGACACGCTTCGTCTGGAAGTGGAGATCACTCGCTTGAAAGGCATGATCGGAAAAGGAAAGGCAACGGCTTCGGTCGACGGGCGCGTCGTGGCTGAGGGCGAGATTATGTTTGCTCTTGCCGATAAGGAATAATTCGCGGACAATTCTGGTTTGGATGGGAAGGGAGACTTTTTGTCAATGTCAGAGATCAGTCAAAGAACGATGGATACGGTGCAGCGGTGGTTGAATGATCCACTAGTAGATGAAGAGACGAAGCAGGAGCTGCGTGATCTTCAGCAGGATGAGGCGGAGCTAGAAGAACGCTTCTACCGCGACTTGGAATTTGGAACCGGGGGTCTTCGCGGCGTAATTGGCGCCGGGAGCAACCGGATTAATAAATATACGGTCGGTCGCGCAACGCAAGGATTTGCTCAATATATTTTGCAAGCGCACGGAAAAGCGGAAGGAACGCCTTCGGTTGTGATTGCACACGACTCACGTCATTTTTCGCCTGAATTTGCCCTAGAGGCAGCACTCGTGCTTGCGGGCAATGGCATCACAGCCAAGCTGTATCCGTCCCTGCGCTCGACCCCGCAGTTGTCATTCAGTGTGCGTCATCTTGGCGCCACTGGCGGCATTGTCATTACCGCCAGCCACAATCCGCCTGAATACAACGGCTACAAGGTGTATAATGCGGAAGGGGGCCAACTGGTACCCGACGAGGCGGAGCAGGTTATTGCTTTGATTCAGCAGGTCGATTCCTTTGCGTCCGTGAAGCGTTTGTCACAGGAAGAAGCGGAAGCTCAAGCTCTGCTCGTATGGCTGGGTGAGGCCGATGATCAAGCGTTCGTGGACACTGTGATGGATATTAGCCTGAATCGTGACTCGATCGCTTCTCATTTGGGAGAAGATTTCCGAATTGTGTTTACGCCGCTGCACGGTACGGGTGGGGAGCCTGTACGGCGTGCGCTGGAAGGGATCGGATTTCGCCATATTCATGTCGTACAGGAGCAAGCACAGCCGGATGGTGATTTCCCGACCGTCAAGTCTCCGAACCCGGAGGAACGCGAAGCCTTTACCCTTGCGATGAAGCTTGGTGAGGAAGTTGGCGCGGATATTCTGATCGGAACCGATCCGGATGCTGACCGTATGGGTGCAGTCGTGAAGAACAGCCAGGGCGAATACGTCGTGTTGACCGGCAATCAATCCGGTGCGATTATGATCCATTACGTGTTGGGTCGGTTGAAGGAAGCAGGGAAGCTGCCGGATAACGGCGCGGTCATCAAGACGATTGTAACAAGCGAGATGGGTGCGGTTATCGCTGAGCATTATGGTGCGAAGGTGTTCAATACGTTGACAGGCTTCAAATACATTGGGGAAAAAATGACCCAGTTCGAGGAATCCGGCAGTCACACGTACCTGTTTGGTTACGAGGAGAGTTACGGTTATTTGGCAGGCCACTATGCCCGTGACAAAGACGCGGTGCTCGCTTCTATGCTGATCTGCGAATCAGCCGCTTATTATAAAGGACAAGGCAAGACCTTGTACGATGTACTTCAGGAGCTATATGAGGAATTTGGTTATTTCCTTGAAACGTTACAATCCCGAACGTTGAAGGGCAAGGATGGCGTTGCTCAGATCCAGGCGAAGATGTCCAACTGGCGGGATCAGCCGCCGACGCAAATCGGCGGAGTAGCTGTGCAGCAAGTGCTGGACTATGCCGAAGGTTTGGACGGGCTCCCGAAGGAGAACGTGCTGAAGTATATGCTGGAGGATGGTTCCTGGTTCTGTCTAAGACCATCCGGTACGGAACCCAAGATCAAAGTTTACTTCGCGGTTCGCGGCCATTCATTCGATGATGCCCAGCATAAGATGGCGGCGCTGTCGGACCATGTGATGGCCCGAGTAGACGCGTAGTGTATGAAATATATTAATTGAGAGAACGCAGGAAGGGAATTCGGATGGCAGAGGCTTAATGGCTAACCCGTTCATCTGAATTCTTTCAGGTTCATGAGGAGGTACTTTCGTGGTTCACAAATGGAAACGCTGGAACACGGCAGCGCGCAAGTGGCTGTGGATTCTGGTTGTTCTGGGCGTTGCAGCGGCCCTGCCGGTAGGTTATGACCGACTGCAGACAGAGTCAACATCAAAGCATGTCGAGATGGTGTTTGATTATCGGGATTTATTGGATGTAGCCGTTTATCAATCGAGACCGGAGGATTTCGTATCTGAGCAGCTTGATCGTCTGAAGGAAGCCGGCGTCATAAGCATGGCTCTGTATGAGAGTACATTGGATGAACTGGTGAAGTCTCGGCGAATTGCAGTATACGATGGTCAGCAGGCCGCTGATCTGACGGGTACCACGATTTCTCCGAATGAGAATTTTACGTATATCGCTTTTTTGAACGAAGCCAGTGCCTCAACAATTAAGCCGGTCATTGAAGAGACCTTCACGCGCATCGGGATTCCGATTCGGCCGTGGTCTACCGACCGTGCAGTTGACGGATTGATTCTGGAGACGCCGCGTTCCAATGCCGTCATTAAGCCGATGTTGTCCGATCCACTTACGATTGAGATGTTGAAGGGCAAGGGCTTCAACATTGTACCGCGTTTGTCGGACAGCCTGCCATACAATGCTGCGTATATGGAGTATGTAATGGGATACTTCGCTGAGCACGATGTACGATGGATTCTGTTTGACGGCGACTCGGCGCGCGGCTTCAGCGACCAGGCTGAGGAGAAGAGCTCGATCATTTTGCCGGGCTGTTGAACCAGCATGAGATCGGCATCGTTGCCATTGAGAACATCAAGCGTCCACAGAAGGGCTTCACTAAACTGGCCTATCTGACCGATTATGATGTTGCCCGTATTTATTCGCTTAGTGAGCGGGATGCTAATCTGGACGCCGATGTGATCGCCGACCGATTCGCCTTGGCTACGAAGGACCGCAACATCCGTATGTTCTATCTGAATGCGGAGCCAAGCCGGGATATGACCAAAGCTTCGATTACCCATCCGCTGGACAATCTGATTGACAGTTTGACCGGATCGGGGCAAGCGATTCAGAAGATTGAAGATAATGGATTCGTTATGGGTCAGGCGGAGCCTTTCCAAGTCACCGATTCTTCCATGCAGCGTTACTTCAAGCTCGGAGCGGTTGTCGGTGCGGTAGCGATTATCTCTTTGATGATATCTTATTTCATTCCGATGCTGACGATTGCCGCATTTGTGATCGGCATGATCGGCAGCGCAGGTTTGTACTTGCTAAATGCTACACTATTAGAACAAGCGCTGGGGCTGCTGGCAGCGATTAGTGCGCCAACCGTGGCTGTCATTCTGGCAATTCGCAAGGTAGATGAGACACGGGGAACTATGCCGGATATGAGTCCAAGCCGCAGAATAACGCATACGATTGTACTGCTTGTGAAAACTTCGATTCTGTCTTTGGCAGCCGTACCTATGGTGGTAGCGCTTCTGAATAACGTGACCTACATGCTGGTGCTGGATCAGTTCCGCGGGGTGAGTCTGTTAGCTTCAGCACCAATCGCCTTGATTGGGATCTATGTGGTGTTATACCGTGGAGGTTCCACGTTCACTTCCATTCTGAAGCTGTTGAAGGCGCCGATTACCTTAACCTGGGTCATTGCTGCTGGGATTGTCGGCGTTGTTGGAATGTACTACTTAAGCCGGACAGGCAATTCAGGATCGGTATCTTCTATAGAAATGGTGTTCCGTTCCTTGCTGGAGAATACGTTCGGTGTCCGTCCGCGTAATAAAGAATTCCTGTTGGCTCATCCGATGATGATACTTGGCGTGTTCCTGGCATTTAAATATCGTTACGCCGTCTACCTGCTCATTATTGGGGTCATGGGACAGCTGTCCATGGTCGGCACGTTTACTCACATTCATACGCCTATCTATATTTCGGCGATTCGGGTCGTACTCGGTCTTGGCCTTGGACTGATCATCGGATTGATTGCGATATTGGTATGGCAAGTAGCAGAAAGGATCTGGAAGCGATGGTCTCCACTTCTAAGACGATAGTCATTTCCGGATATTACGGATTTAAAAATAGCGGCGATGAAGCTGTACTCAAATCCATATTAACAGCCCTTGCTGAAGAGAGCGAGGCTACCGGGGTTACGATCAACCCCGTGGTGCTGTCCATCGATCCGGAATGGACAAGCGCTGTGTATGGCGTCAAGTCTGTTCACCGAATGAGGCTTGGCGAGGTTCGGCAAGCGATTAAGGAAAGTGACGGCTTGATCAGCGGTGGTGGTAGTTTGTTACAGGATGCAACCAGTCCGAAGACCATCCCGTATTACTTGGGTGTGTTGAAGCTAGCACAATGGCTGGGCAAACCCACCTTCATATACGCACAGGGCGTTGGTCCGGTGAACCGCAAATTTTTTTATCCGATGATCCGTTCGGTGTTCCGTCAATGCTCTTACATTTCGGTTCGGGATACGCAGTCTGGCCAATTATTGCAGTCGATGGGCATTTCGCCGCAAGATATCCAGGTTGTACCCGACCCTGTCATGGGGTTGCCGTTAACATCCGCTGCTTCAGATGGAGCAGTGGAGTCGGCATCCATACCGGTACTCGGGATCTCGGTTCGGTACTGGAATGCGGAACGTACGGAATTGAAGGCGATAGCCAAAGCGTTGCAGGAACTGGTGAAGCGGCGTGCCGTTCACTTGCGTTTCCTGCCCTTTTACCAACCGGATGATCTGGAAGCTTCGCGCTTCATAGCTGATCATGTAGGAGATGTGTCGTCGAGCGGCTCGGTCATTAGTTACTATCTCGATGAGAAGCAGCCGGAAGATATGCTGCGAGCTGTCAGTGAGTGCGATTTGATTCTCGGGATGCGACTGCACAGCTTGATCTATGCCGCGAATCAGGAAGTGCCGCTGCTCGGTATATCGTACGATCCGAAGATCGATCATTTCCTGAAGCGGCTTGGCAGCGAGCCTGTCGGCAGCAGCACCTCGCTGGATGCGACTGCGCTGCTTCGGCAGATGGAACGACTGCTTGACAGTAAGGATGAGTGGATCGATGATCACAGCGAGCAGATTGCAGTATTGAAGCAAGAAGCCGTGATGCCGGCACGTCACATTGCCGAATTTTTACGTGATAGAGGATGATAGACAATGAAACCAACGACGAAGTCGTTTCCAACCGTTTCGGTGTTCGGCGTTCCTTTTTCCAAGTTGGATATGAAGGGCACCCAGCAATATTTAACGGAAGCCATTAAGTCCAGACAGCCGCATCAGATTATTACCGCGAATCCGATCATGGTCATGACGGCAGTCAATGATCCGGCCTATAAGAACATGATGCAGCAAGCCGAGATGATCGTGCCGGACGGCACCGGAATCGTGTGGGCGGCGGGTGTCGGCGGCGAGCCGCTGCCTGATCGCGTGCCTGGATTTGATCTGCTACATGAATTGTTTAAGGCCGGGGAAACCTATAGATGGAGATTTTATCTCCTTGGGACAACCGCCGAAGTGATTCAGGAAGCTGCGGAGAGGTTACAAATGCAATATCCGGCTGCAATTATTTGCGGTTACCGGGACGGATTCTTTGGACCTCAGGATGATGCTGCCGTCATCGAAGGCATACGGGCTGCAGCGCCAGATGTTCTGTTTGTCGCCCGTGGCGCCGATACACAGGAGCCTTGGATCGCGCAGCATAAGGAAGCACTGAATGTCCCCGTTGTTATGGGGGTCGGCGGCACATTCGATATTATCTCCGGTAAACTCAAACGGGCACCGAAAGTGTTCCAGAAGCTCCGTCTCGAATGGTTTTACCGCTTGTTGAAGGAGCCTACGCGCTATAAGCGGATGCTGGCACTGCCGAAATTCGTAGTGAAAGTGCTGCGAGAGAAAGAAAACGTAACGAAAACAAGCTAAATAGCTCATTTACTTGCGTTAATTCCGGGAAATCCCCGGATATTGGCATTGGTTTTCGGACCCGAACAGAGTATAATTCAACCGGTAGACAATATTGGGGGTCGAATGATTACATGTTAATGATATACATTATCGGGTTTATCGTCACGCTGGCGCTTGCTCTGTTCTTAACGCCGCAGGTCAAGAAGTTCGCGGTGAAGATGGGCGTCGTTGACGTACCGAATGCTCGAAAAGTTCATACCCGGATCATGCCCCGGCTCGGCGGACTCGGCATATACCTGGCTTTTTTACTCGGATTGATTGCGGTTCTTCCCTTTCTTCCGGAAAGCTTGACGCCGCGCGATGCCAACTTCATGAAGGCATTCCTGATCGGCGGTACGATGATCGTGCTGATCGGAGCCCTGGATGATCGATTTGAACTGTCGGCGAAAGTGAAGCTGCTCGCCCAGATTGCTGCGGCGTGCGTGGTTGTGTTCGGCTTTAACATTACCGTGGACTTTGTAAATATACCATTTCAGGATCGCTACTCCATGCTGGAGAGCTGGGTATCGATTCCACTGACGATATTCTGGATTGTCGGCGTCACGAACGCCATCAATCTGATTGACGGGCTAGATGGTCTGGCTGCCGGCGTATCCGGTATTGCGATCGGAACCATTCTCGTCATGGCTTTACTCATGGGCAATACAACCGTTGCCTTGCTGTGCCTGCTTCTGCTGGGCAGCATCATCGGTTTCCTGTTCTTCAATTTCCATCCCGCCAAGATCTTCATGGGCGATTCGGGATCCTTATTTCTCGGATTTAGTCTAGCCATGCTGTCCTTGCTCGGGTTCAAGCAGATTGCAATCGTGTCATTCATCACACCGCTGATCATTATTGCGGTGCCGTTATCGGATACGTTCTTCGCGATTATCCGCCGGAAGATTCAGAAGAAGCCGATTTTTGCCCCGGATAAGGGACATCTGCATCATTGCCTGCGCGAGCTTGGCTTCAGCCATCGTCAGACGGTACTGATTATTTATGGTATCGCCGCCTTCTTCGGTGTGTTGGCTGTCATCCAATCTTCAGCCGCCATGTTCGAGGCCAACTGGGTGACCTTCGTCGTCATTTGTGTCATGATGTTTTTCCTGCAGATCGGAGCCGAGGTCATCGGACTCGTCAGCAAGACGAAGCGCCCGATTCTCAGCCTGATCCAGCGCATGCGCGTGAAGGCCAACGCCGACAGCCGCTCGAAGTAGCACTTATCTTTATTCATACTCATGTCCGAGTACATGGACATGTCAGCCTCACCCCGCATTTGGGGTGAGGCTTTTTTGTGTTCTTTCTAAATAATTGAAGGTTTGGGACCGATATAGTGGGTAAGCATGAAAGACCAAATGATAAGAACGAAAGTGAGGGGTCAAGCGTGAGTGTAAGGAAGACCAAGCCAGATGGGGACGGTCGAAAGAAGAAGGAGGCAATACCTATGAGACAGAGACTACGAGTTATGGCAAGTATGTTGCTTGCTGTAGCGTTATTTTTTACATTGATTCCGGCAATGCCGGCGGCAGCCAATCAAGGTGCGTTATTTTTCCATTTTAGCAATCTCAGTACAGATCCAAAATCACCAACGCCTGAGAATCGAAGTTCAATCACAGTATCAGGTACTTATAATGGTATCAATCCGAATACGATTGCTTATGAGATTAAACGCTTTGATGATACGACAACGGGGGGGACAGGCGTTAAGCCGATTCTGGATGAAGGCGCCAACACGTTCCAGTTCCTGAATGTCCAGCTGAGCCAAGGCGTGAACAAAATCACCGTCTCCGGTATGAGCACACAAGGCCAACAAATGAGCGCTACAGCGTATGTTCGATTTTCAGATGTGCCGGCTGTGTATGAAGTGGCTTTAAGTGATGGACGCATACTTGAAGAGAACAGCTCAAGACCGGTTGTGGTGACCAATGAGACCATTAGTATATCCGTGAAAGCTACTAACGGGTCGAAAGGTGTCACGGTAAATGGCATGTCTATGTATGCAGGCGGTGGAGATACCTTTTATTCCGCAGGCATTCGCTTAAACAAAGGTGTCAATGATCTGGTCATCGTTGTGAATTCTGAATCTAAGACCCAGACGGTTACCCGCCAAGTAGTCTATCACCGGCCGGTTCCTTAACGGTAAATCAATTACAGATCGGTAGTACGAGCATAGAGGGACAGGCTGTAGTGTCTGGGAACGTTGGGGGAAGAATCTCGGGCTATGTCATCGTTGATGCACCTCCTGCAGGAACTACACCCGTTACTCCCGATTTGGATGTAGAGTTGTACCATGTTGGCGGCACAGTGCCCGTTAATAGCTTCAAGGCTACACTAGGGCAGGCAACAGTACTAAATAACACATTAATGTATTTCTTCGAAACCAATGGCACGGTTAACATTACACAAAGCGATGAGTACTTTGTTTATATTAAGGATGCTGTCACGGGTTTTGACCTAAAGAAAACGTTCCGATATCGTGATGCCAACGCACCAACGATTAGTCAGGTTTATCAGTTGTATGGTGTAGTAGAATCAGGTACTAATGTAACCGCGACTTCCCAATCTGTGTTCCCAAGCGGGAACGATACGGTATTGAACGAGCTTCCTATCTACCTCATGGTGCAACAGAGTAATGCGGGAACGGTCGACCTTACTTCCAGCAAAGGGAACGTTGGCGTAACCAAGTTTACCTACAACGGTAATACGGTCTTCAAAATTACAAATTTGCCGACAGGCCAACAGAACTTAATCATAACGGCCAGTAATGGTTCAGGTGTTTCTGATACACGTGTAATTCCAGTAACATTCTTATCCTCTTCATATATCGATGTATATGATCTGTACAATAACCAGGTGTTTAAGAACAGCACTGATTTCACGAAAGTGACGGGTCGTATCGTGAATCATTCCGGTTCCAACGATCCATTAACGATTTCTCTAAATGGTAACGTCCGCACAGTAACAGTGGATGCAAATGGCGAGTTCGGGTTCACAGAGGCTAATCCAGGTAACCCTACATTCTTGCAATTAATACCTGGCCCGAACACTCTCATTGTAACGGACAAAAGTGGTAAAATTTCAACAAGATTGACGTTGCTCTATTTCAGTGATACCAGATCTGTAATCAAGAATATGGTGCCGTTCCCGGTTGGTTCAGCTACCGAATCAGATCCTGATCTGTTGTTTAGAGAAACAGCTGAAAATGCATTCAGCACTTACGAGAAAGGATTGGGTCTTCGCTTCGAAGTTGAATTTACGGAAGAAATAACCGTCAATCTAAGTCATCCTAATCCAACGATTTTTGCGGTATTTACCAAGAATCTAGGTTCTTGGGAACTGAGTGGCGGTGCCTTGAAATCACAGCTTGATGCTATCAATCAGGCAGATCATAGCCTTTACTACACCATCACCAATGGAGCTACTTCTAACTCAGCCAGAGTTGTATTTAAAGATTTAGCTTTGCCTGAGGTTGGATTACAAGCGATTACGATTGGCTCGCGTATTCAATCCGTGACAACAACGGATTCCATTGAAATTACACGCGAACGTGCACCATTCCAGATTCTTTCGCCCAAGCTTCCTAATGAAGGTGTTCTAAAACAGAATTTTGTTGAGGTTAGTATTAAGGCAGAAGGCGCAGACGCAATCATGATTGGAAAGACGCCGATGGTGAAGTCCGATATTAGTGACATCTTCCGTCTTGAGGTTAAGAATCTGAAGAATGGTAAGAATACTATCAAATTTACGATTGAACAAGGCAGCAGGAAAACGAATGGACAGTTTGTCGTGAGTTATACTGACGATGCAACAGAAGGCTCTCAGTTCAAGACAAACATCTCGAAATCTGGTAAGTTGTCGGTATTTAAAGGGGGCCTATCGCTTTCTTTACCGAAGGGAACGGTTCTTCAGCAAGCCAAGACCGATCCCAAAGCAGAAGTTCCAACGATCAACTTGATCGATGAGCATGATATCCTGGTTGGAATCGCCAATCAGATTGACGGTAGAACGGTTAAAGCTTACAACAGAATAGGTGAGATTGAGAACGGTGTTGAAATGGACGGCCGATTAGCGTTGATTCCTGGTGACAATAATAACGCCTTTCGTTTCACGCCAGCTCCTCATTTTGGATATTCATCGCCTCTTTATTGGATGGACGCTGGTTCTTTGAATGCATACAGTAGTAATGTCGAGGACTTTAATGTCAAAGGCGCAACACATCCCTATGCTAAGGGGCATGAATTCCATCAACGATTGATTCCTCAAAACTGGATGGAGACTTCACAGAAGGGCACCATCACACTGAAGTACGATTCTGCTCTTGTGAATTCAGCATCAAGTAACTTGGGAATTTGGTGGTACAATCCATCACAAGGAACATGGAGCAATATTGGCGGTAAAGTGGATTCTAAGAAGAAGACCATAACAGCTTCATTCCAAGGATTTGGTTACTATGCTGTGAAATCGTTGCGTTACAGTTATTCTGATGCGATATCGCACAAAACGGCTCGTAATGACATTGAGTTGATGCTAGCTAGAGGGTACATGAAAGCAACAAAGCAAGATGCATTCGGCATCTATGATCCGATGACTCGCGGTGAATTTGCTACTATTATAGTAAAGTTACTGGATATTCCACTGGATTATGATGTACCACCTGCGAACGGTTCTAATACAAGCAAACTGACGTTTGATGATATCTATCCATCAGTAGGGCAATGGGATTATCGTTACATCGAAACGGCAGCCAGAAAAGGTATTATTCGCGGCACGGCTCCTAGAAGTTTCACACCTAATATGGAGCTGACCCGTGAAGAGGCTGCTAATATGATTGCTCGTGCTCTTAATTTGAAAATGGGTGAGGCTGAGAAAGACAAAGCCGCACTTCAGAAACAGTTCGAAGATGTAGGAAACATTAAGTCCAACTATTCCTATCCTGCCATTTTGGCGGTGAGTAAGGCGGGTATCCTGTCTGGCTCGGCGAATAGTCTGAAGCCAGGTGAGAAGAAGCCGACCTATAACTTTAATCCAGATGCTGTACTAAATCGTGCAGATGCGGCAACGGTGATTAAACGTATGATGAGCAGATTGAAATTGCTGTAATCAAGATGACATGATAACATGAGCCAATTCATTTTTGTGAATTGGTTCTTGTTTTTCTTCATAATATAAGATCTTTAATATGGAGGAATTAATGTTTACCAAAATCTAAATTTTGTATTTTCATGTAGAATACGCTACAATAGCGGAAGCACATACTATTTTTAGAGGGTGAAGATGAAATTATGAAGCCGATATTATCGAAAGCTCAGCTCGACTACATGAAGGCCAAAACGAAGTTCGAAGAACGAGCCAAAGTGATGGAGAAGAAGATTGAGTTGGCTCGCGAATCTCATGGCAATGTGACTCAGGAAATCATGGAGGGGCTCGTGGTTGAGACTGGCTTTCATGATTCATTCAACGATATGACTGCTGCGGAGAATAACTTGATCCAATGGTCTCATACAACCATTAAACATGATAAGACGTATAAGGATAATAAGAACGAGATCGATATGATGTACAGCACCCTGCATAGCAACCCTGAGATGCGAGCTCGTATCATTCAAATGGCTATGAAGATTCGATAGAATTCAACAGAAAGCGCCCTGGGGCGCTTTTTTTGTTTGTCATAATATGTAATTGGTTAATTGTTATCAGACGCGAAGAAACTTCGAAAAACTTTTTTTAAAAAACTTTGCAACTGCCGCAACTTTTCGTGATTTCTAACGTTTATAATGTAGAACCCAATGAGAATCCAAGATTATCCGATTGAAGAAACTTGTCTATTAATTAGAAAAATGTTCTTTACGGTCTTCTGGACTCGTTGTATAATACCTAGGTAGGATTAGGAAACTACTCTAGTATGTAGTGTTCTCTCGTTAACAAGATTCTGTGATCACGTCACAGACTTCATTTATGATTTATGCTCAACTCGGGAAAGGAGGTGCACGACAATATGAGTAATAAGAGCTACCAAATTACAGAAAATAATCAAGTGATGATTCAAGGAGGAGAAAAAAAGGTTATGAAGAAAATTTTATCCGTAGCACTGTCTACAGCAATGGCATTCTCCATGTTTGCTTCTGTTGCATTCGGTGACGATGCTCTCAACACGCAACAAAAGTTTGATGTACTGAAAGAAAAAGGAATCTTCACTGGTTATCCAGATGGAACTGCTGGTCTGACTAAAGACATGACTCGCGCTGAATTCGCGAAAGTCTTGGTAGGCGTATTGGGTCTTGAACCAATCGAAGGTAAAGCATCCTTCAACGACAAGAACTATACAACTACAATGTGGGCTACTCCTTACATCGAAGCAGTATATGCTGCTGGTCTGATGGAAGGTAAGAACACAACGAAGATGATCTTCGACTTCAACGGTAAAATCACCGTTCAAGAAATGGCGAAAGTCCTCGTTATTGCTCAAGATCTTGACATTCCAACAGAAACAGACAATGCTGCTTCTGACTGGGCTAAAGGTTATGTGCAAGCAGCAATCAACTCCGGTCTTGTAGATGCTAAGGCTAACCCTAAAGCTAATGCTTCCAGAGGTCAATTGGTTGAAGTTGCTTACTCCATCTACTTGGCAGCACAAAAGCCAGCAGTAGTTTCTTATGAAGTTAAAGAAGATGGTAAAGTAGTTGAATTCAAACTTGCTAATAACGAAGTTGTGAAGGTAACTCTTGACGATGCTCTTAAATCTAATGTAGCTACAGATGTTAAATTTACACATAACAACTATGAGTACACACATAGTGTTACTTGGGTTGTAACAGCAGCTTCTAAAGTTGAAAAGGCTTCTGCAAGCAACTTGAAACAAGTAGTAGTAGCATTTGACGGTGAGGTTGATAAGGCTACAGCAACCAATACTTCAAACTACTCTCTCAGTGGATTTACTTTCTCTAATGCGTCTCTGAGCGCTGATGGAAAGACTGTTACGTTGACAATTGCTCAAACAAGTGGCACTCTGAGTCAACAGACTGAGTACACTCTTAACCTTAAAGGTGTTAAGAACAAAGATGCTTCAAGAACATTTAGTCAAGGCGTGAAGTTCTCGCCTGTAGATACTACATTGCCTGAGGTTTCTGAAGTAGTTGGACTTGGTACTAAAGCATTCAAAGTGGTATTCTCTGAGCCGGTTGAACCGACATCAGTTCAATCCACTTCTAACTTCCAATTGAATGGTAGCACTGTGAATGGTTATGTAACTTATCAGTACCCTAACATTGCTATCGTAACTACTGATCTGGCAGTTGGTGAACATGAATTGCTGGTTCGTAATGTGAAGGACTTTGCTAATTTCACACTACTTCAAGAAACTAAGAAATTTACAGTTGCAGAAGATACAACTGCTCCTGAAATTGTAAGTGCTGTGACTCATGATCTGTCCAAAGTGACAATCGAGTTCAATGAAACGGTTAAATCAGTAGGAACTGTGTACCACACTTCTGCCGGTAAAACTGGTGTGCCAACAGTAATCGACAACAAAGTAGTTGTGGATTTCTCTGCTAACCATTGAGCCTTGCTGACACAACTATCTATGTTCAAAATGCAACTGACTACAGCAACAACAGTGCGAATCGTGAAGTAAAAGTAACTCCGGTTCTTGACACTGAGCGTCCTGAAGTTGTTAGAGTTGAAGCTCAAGAGAGCAGCGCAGGCAACCATGAATTTATCGTTGAATTCACTGAGGCTGTACTTGAGTCCGATGTTCGCAACGTTAACAACTATGTACTGAAGGATTCCGACGGTAAAGTTGTTAGAACTGCTGGATTTAACTATGATGGTCATCCGATTACTACTCCAACATTTGTTGATAACAATTCTAAAGTGAAAGTTAGCGCGATTGGAAAATTGGCTTCCGGAACTTACACATTAGAGATCAACAACATTCGCGATAGAGCGGCTGTTCCAAATACTATGGTTCCATATACAACAACCATTAATTTGGCTGATATCTCTAAGCCTTCTATTCTGAACAGCTCTTCATACTATGAAGAAGTGATCAGTGGTAGCAATGTTGGATACACAATTACAGTTCAATACAATAAAGCAATGGCATTCAGCGGAAATGGATCGGTAACTGAAGCTAATAAGTATAACTACCGTGATGCTTCTGGTAATTACCAACCATTGCCTGCCAATGCTTCGGTAAACGCGATTAATGCTGAAACTGTTCGTATCACACTTCCAGCACGTTCTGGCGGTTACGCAATTGTTAACAACGGTGCTGTAGGACTGAGAGTGGTTAACGTAGCAGATGCTAACGGTAATTATGTTGATAACAACATTGCGACTGCAAGCATTACTGAAAAGGGTACTCAAAGAGTCGCAGTAAGTAGCTCAAAAGCAACTGACAAAACTACGGTTGAAGTGAATTTTGACGGACCACTGGCTCAAGTATATGCAAATGATTTTGAATTAGTTAAGCCGAATGGTTCTAAGCAAGGATTGACTTTGTCTAGTTTCAACCCAGGTAGTAGCAAAGCTACTTTCAAAGTAGTGGGTGAAGCACTTGAGCCAAGCACTGTTGTACAGTGTTCAAACGAAAGATGTATCTGATGCAAATTTCGTTGTACAATCGATCAATGCGAACGGTGTGAAAGTTAGAGGAAGCCAACCTCTTGCTGATGGTATCAAACCATCTTTGGTGAGTAACACTCAAATTAACCCTACTGTTACTGCTAATGTCTACACTGTTGACTTGACTTTTGATGAGGACATTGAAGTACAATCTACTACTGAAGCCTTTACAGTACAAGTAAATGGTACAAATGTTGCATTCAAAGGTTTGAGTAAGGAGTCAGCAAGAGTTGTAAGATTAACTTTCGAAACTCCTAATGCATTGCTTCCTACAGATTCTGTTGCGATCTTCTCTACAGGAGTATTGGAAAGCTCTAAAGCAATAACTGATGCTTCTCCAAATAGAAATGTTGCTGAAGCAATCAAAGTTAATGTAAACATTTATTAATAATCAGTTATGACTTAAGGAGTCCATTCTCTGAATGGACTCCTTTTATTATGGTTAAGGGAGTTAATTAAATTGAAGAAATATAAGTTATATGTTGCTGCATTTGTGTTAATAATGTCAGGTACAATTCTAGGCTCCACACTCAACACCCCCGCCGACGGCGCAAGCACCTCACCCGGTACCACCGACGACCCCGTCGTCACTAAAAGCTACGTAGACCAACAAATCCAGCAGGCTCTGAATGGCAGTGGTGGTGGCTCAACCAATCCAACTACACCCTCACAACCATCGCAAGGCGCTGAGGAAGTGAAGAATGTCGCTTTGTCGCCTGGGAAGATTCTGATTGCCAATCCAGGTACCGAGTTTATCGTTCGTTCGGGTAATGCGGTCATCTACACCGAAGACAAGAACGGTGTAGCGGATTTGACCGATGGCAAAGACTTGTTGAATGGACAAGCTGCGCCTAAGAATCATTTATTATCCTTCCCGCGTGAAGGCCGGGGCATTCAGGTGAAGGAAGGCCAGCAGAATGGCCTGATTGTCATGGTACGTGGTGGTTACACGATTAGATAGTCCTATACATATTATTGCCAGATGTGACAAGCTTTTATACGTGTTACGGCAAGGTTTAGGGCTCATACTACCTCTGTAAACAACTTTACAGGAGGTGCTTGAAATGGCTAATCGTAATCGTCAAGTGGTACCCGAATGTCGGAGTATGCTGAATCAGATGAAATATGAGATAGCAGCTGAGTTTGGTTTGCATGTCGGGCAGGGTAGTGGTTCGCATGGAGCGGATACCGAGTTTGGCTCGGAGCTTGGGGCGATCGGCGGACATTCCAGTCGTCGACCAGGTTGGGGTCATTTGACTTCGCGCGAGAATGGATCGGTGGGCGGAGAGATTACCAAACGTCTCGTACAGAACGCGGAATCCAGCATATTTGGAAACCTGTAAGGTTGCACTTTTCGTATATTTACCATCAAATATAAACATGCATAGCAGTCATGGTGAAAGCCCAAGAAAATCCATAAAAATGGCTTGCTAACTGGATTGACACCTGGTAACAAATACGTTAATATGCATGATGAGGATTGTACATTTCAAACCTTTTCCTATAGGAAAAGGTTCATTTTTTGTGTAGGACCTTTTATTATTTCACATACTATTCATATGGGAGGTTGATCTCATGTCTTTAAAAGGGCGACGTTTATTTACATCTGAGTCCGTTACTGAAGGACATCCGGATAAAATCTGTGACCAGATTTCCGATGCGGTACTTGATGCTTTTCTAGCCAATGACCCGAACGCTCGCGTTGCTTGCGAAGTCTCGGTTGCGACAGGACTTGTATTGGTGATTGGCGAAATTAGCACGAACTCGGAATACGTGGATATCCCATCCATCGTGCGCAATACGGTGAAGGAAATCGGGTATACCCGTGCCAAGTACGGATTTGATTACAATACATGCGCAGTGCTGACATCGCTGAACGAACAATCCGCTGATATTGCACAGGGGGTAAACGCTGCACTGGAGAATCGTGATCCTTCCCAAGTGGATAAGGAAACCGAGAACATTGGTGCTGGTGACCAAGGTCTGATGTTCGGTTTTGCTACGAACGAGACACCGGAACTGATGCCGTTGCCGATCGCATTGTCTCACCGCATCGCTCGTCGTCTGTCCGAGGTACGTAAGGACGGTACATTGGAGTACCTGCGTCCTGATGGCAAGACTCAAGTAACGGTTGAATACGATGCAACAAGCCGGTTCGTGTGGATACGATTGTCGTATCGACTCAACATGCCGAAGAAACGACTCTCGAGCAAATCCAGAAAGATATTAAAGAACATGTCATTCTTCCTGTGGTTCCAGCCGAGCTGTTGGACGCAGAAACCAAATACTTCATTAACCCTACCGGACGTTTCGTGATTGGCGGCCCACAAGGGGATGCCGGTCTGACAGGCCGTAAGATCATTGTCGACACCTACGGTGGTTACGCTCGCCATGGCGGTGGCGCCTTCTCCGGCAAGGATCCTACGAAGGTAGACCGTTCTGCCGCTTATGCCGCGCGTTACGTTGCCAAGAACCTGGTTGCCGCTGGGCTTGCGGACAAGTGCGAAATCCAATTGGCCTACGCGATTGGTGTCGCGAATCCGGTATCGATCAGCGTTGATACGTACGGAACGGGTAAAGTAAGCGAAGAGAAACTCGTTGAGCTAGTGCGGAACAACTTCGACCTCCGTCCTGCAGGCATCATCCGTATGCTGGATCTGCGTCGTCCGATTTACAAACAAACAGCCGCCTATGGTCATTTCGGTCGTACCGATCTGGATCTGCCGTGGGAACGCGTAGACAAAGTCGATGCGTTGAAAGAGCAAGCAGCAAAGTAAGCTGAGTATATGCCATCCGTTCGCAAACGATGACAAATTTGTTAACAAATATGAAGTCGATACCTACAATGGGTATCGGCTTTTTTTATTAAAAGATTGGAAATACAGGAAGAAAGGTTATGACAATCTAGTAACTTTTGAATGAAAAAATAGTAACATAGGTGCGATTTACATATCCTCTCAAAAAATGCTAGTTCAAATCAGCTAGAACTTGGTGTACGATGCGGGCAGGCGTTTTTTTTTATAACAAAATCGTAACTTTTTTGAAAAAATGAAGTCTATTAGATATAGACTTTAAATGTTTGGCCACGTGTTGAACAAAAGATGGGAGAGTTACGATTACATGGAAAGTCAGGGGAAAACGCCGAAGTCGGAATTGCATCGAGTAGGTAAGAGATGGTTGATTATAACGCTTGCAGGGGTCATCTGGGTGGGACCTGTTCTGGGCAATGGAATTCCGGTCGTGGAGAAGCTGTCGCCTTCATCTACCGTTCATGCCGCAGCAGCATCTGCGAAGAAGCTGGGAGAAGAGATTATTACCTCCGGTGCGGTGCTGATGAAGTATCAATATACGAATGATAAAGGCGAGAAGTCCTTAGCCAACGTGATCCGGGTGGATCTGAACAACAAGCATGTGAAGCTGGATGTGATGGCGGGTCAAGGCAATCAATTCACGACCAGACAGAGCACTGGCGGAATGGCGAGAGAGCATGGGGCGGTTGCGGCGATTAACGGAGATTTCTTCAATACTGGACGCGAAGGGGCACCCATGGGTGCACAAGTATCGAATGGGCTGCTGATGTCCACGCCTTCGGATTTGAAAGGGATGTACGCTTTTGCGGTAACGAGCGGCGGTACGCCGATTCTGGACGAGTTCGCATTCTCCGGCAGCATCAAGGCTGAGAATGGTACGACTTTCCCACTCGCAGGCATGAACAAGGTTGCCTACACACCAGAAAGTACAAGCTCCAACTATAGTCATGTGAATGCAGCTTATATCTATACAAGTGCGTGGAAGGCGCTGGATCGTCCGCTGAACAGTTCAACGACACCAACCGAGGTCATGGTGACGAACGGTGTGATTACCGATATTTCGGTAATGTCTGGTCTGCCAACATCCATACCAGAAGGCAGTTATATTCTGCGCACCCACGGGGCTGCTACCGAATATGTGAAGAATAACTTGGCCGTAGGGCAGAGATTGACCGCGGACTACGCACTCGTATCCAAGAAATCGGGACAAAAGCTCGATCCAACCTCATTACAAATGATGATTGGCGGGCATACGATTCTCGTGGATAACGGCAAGGCTACCGCGTTCTCTCGTAATGTTAATGATCTTGGGGGCAACCGTGCACGTACCGCTGTCGGTTATTCCAAGGACGGGCGTTATGCTTACCTCATTGCTACGGAGAGCCACAACAGCAGCAAGGGCATGACCCTGCAGCAGTTGCAGGACTTCATGACGAAGGTTGGAGTGTGGAAGGGAATGAATCTCGATGGCGGCGGATCTACAACGATGGTGAACCGCCCACTCGCCGAGATCAACACGCAGCTCACGTTCAACACGGAGTACGGCACGACGCAGCGAAGCGTGGTGAATGCGTTAGGGGTATTCTCCACAGCTCCTGTAGGTAGCTTGAAGGGACTGAAGGTTAGCGGCAGCAATCAGCTATTGATCGGACAGATCGGCAGTTATGAATTGAAAGGCTACGATACCTACTATAACCCGATCGAGGCAGGCTCAATCAAGCCGACATGGAAGACGAGCAATGGTAACCTGGCAGTGAACGGACAAAGCATTAAAGGTATGAAGCCGGGTACAACGACGCTGACAGCGGTTAGCGGCAGCACGCAGGCGACGATGCAGGTCCAAGTGCTGGGAGCGAGCGATATCGCAGCGTTGACGACAGGCGTATCCAGCGCACCACTGGCGGCAGGCACATCCGTATCCGTTCCTATTACCGCCGTGACGAACAACGGACAGAGCATTGAAGTGCCGAGCAGCTCTTTGAAATGGGAGTTTGTCGGGTTTAAAGGCAATGTAAAGGACGGCAGACTGACCGTGGAATCGGTAAACAGCAATGCGAAGGTGGGTTATGCCATTGCCAGGTACGACGGGTTCAGCACGGTGGTTATTTTATCGGCAGCAGGCCAAAGCACATGGGAGAATTTCGAGAATGTAAATTATCCGATCAATTTCACAACGAATGTACCGGCTGTTAAAGGCTCTGCAAGGATTGTGAACGGCAGCGGGTCACGCGCGAACTCGAAGGTGCTGAACCTCACCTATGATATGAATGGCGGATTGGGACAGAAGATGTATGCCTATGCCGAGTTTAACGGCACAACGGGCAAAACCATCCCGGCCCAAGCAACGTCCATGACGGTCGATGTAGAAGGCGATAGCAGCTTGAACTGGCTGCGTGCCGAGCTAAGAGACAATAACGGTAAAACCGTGTACGTGGATCTGGCCAAAGCCATCGACTGGACGGGCTGGAAGACGCTGAACATAGATCTGAGCAGTTATAACATTGCTTTCCCGGCACTGATGAAGCGCCTCTATGTCGTGAATGTGGAAGAAGGACAGGATGAGCGTGCATTGAGCGGCTCGGTATCTTTTGACGATATTCGCTTTACGATGCCTTCGGCCGGCAATGTTGGTCTTCCAACTGGCAAAGCGGTTATGACTATTGGGCAAAAATCTTTGACGTTTAATGGTTCTAAAGTGGCAATTGATTCGGCTCCGATCTTGAAAGGTGGAACTACTTACGTGCCGATCAAGCATGTTCTTGACGCTTTCGGCGGGCAAGCAACCTGGAACCAAGCTGCGAAGCGCGTGGGCGTTCTAAGAGGCGGCATGCTCATGGAATTGACGGTTGATAAGAAGGATTACATCCTGAACGGCAAGCGCCATTCGGCGGCTGTTGCGCCCATCGTTCAGGGCGGAAGGACTTTAGTCCCGCTCCGGCTCGTGTCCGAGCAATTGGGCCTGAAAGTAAAATGGGACAAGAACACGAAGACCGTTACGATCGAATCGTGATATGGTATGATATGGTATGATTATGTATATGAAACGTTAGAAATGGAGTAGAGTGCGTGGATTATCAAGCCGATGCCATCGACCGTGTCATAAAGAACGCCATCTCTGTGATGGAGGACAGCAAATACCAGATGTTCGAAATATTGGAGGCGTCGCGTCAGGAATTGACGTCTCTCAATCATGAACTGCAGCGTGCGCTTAAGGAAACGACCGAGACGCTTGAGAAGGTGGATCAGCTCGAGCTGAACTACCGCCGTTCCCGGATCCGGCTGACTGAGGTCAGCCGGGATTTCGTCCGGTACAAGGAAGAGGATATCAAGCAAGCCTATGAGAAGGCTACGCAGCTTCAGCTCGATCTGATGATCTACCGTGAGAAGGAGATGTATCTCAAGGCAAGACGGGACGAGCTGCAGAAGCGGGTCCGCAATGTGGAGAATTCGGTAGAACGCGCAGAGTCTATCGGCTCCCAGATGGGCGTGGTGCTGGAATACTTGTCGGGCGAACTTGGACAAGTGTCCCGCATCATTGAATCCGCCAAGAACCGGCAGGTGATTGGGCTTAAGATTATTTTGGCCCAGGAGGAAGAACGGAAGCGCATATCCCGGGAAATCCATGACGGTCCTGCTCAGCTGCTTGCCAATCTGGTTCTTAGGACGGAAATTGTAGAAAGAATGCTAGCGAAGCAGGAATTTAAGATGGTGCAGGACGAAATAGTAGATTTGAAAGGCCAAGTGCGTTCAAGTCTGGAGGAAATGCGCAAAGTTATTTTCAATCTGCGTCCAATGGCACTCGATGATCTGGGATTAATCCCCACGCTTAGAAAATACGTGCATGATTACGAAGAGAAATCTAAAATCCGCACGATCTTTGAGACACGGGGAAAAGAGCATCGTCTCTCTTCTGCGATGGAGGCGGCCATCTACCGGTTGGTGCAGGAAGCGTTATCGAATGCGGCAAAACATGCTTACCCGACTTATGTGCTTGTGGAGATCACATACCAGGCGCAGTTGGTCAAAATCGTTGTCCAGGACAATGGCCTGGGATTTAACGTCGAATTGTTAGAAGCAAAAAGCAAGGACCACTTTGGGTTAATTGGCATGCGGGAGAGGGTCGAACTGCTCGAAGGGAGAATGGAGATCGACTCAGCCGAGAACCAGGGAACCAAGATCGTCATTCATATCCCGACGAACGTAGAGAAGAGGAAGGAGTAATCGGATGGAACATTTGGAGAAAGAGAACTCAATTATCAAAGTACTGTTAGCGGATGACCACCAGCTATTTAGGGAGGGTCTGAAGCGGATACTGAATATGGAGGATGACATCGACGTGATCGGCGAATGCGGAGACGGGATTCAAGTGCTTGAATTCTGTAATGAAGTGAAGCCGGACATCGTATTGATGGACATCAACATGCCGACAGAGAACGGGGTTCAGGCAACGGAGAAGCTGCGCGAGATGTTCCCTGAGATCAAGGTTATTATTTTGTCGATTCATGACGATGAGAGTTATGTGTTCGAGACACTCCGCAAAGGTGCAAACGGTTATCTGCTCAAGGATATGGAAGCCGAATCGTTAATTAATGCCATTCGCTCGGTTCATGAAGGCTATGCTTTCATTCATCCGAAAGTAACGGGCAAGCTGATTCATCAGCTCCGCCGCATGACGTATGTGAATGAAGCGGGTGCGATGTCTGAGAGCGGCACTCGCGAGGCTGGCGTTAAATTTGTGGCCGGCGAGAACAACCCGCTGACGCGTCGTGAAGCTGAAGTGCTTCGTCTGATGGCGGAAGGCAAGAGCAACAAGATGATCGGCGAATATCTGTTCATCAGTGAAAAAACCGTTAAAAACCATGTCAGCAGCATCCTGCAGAAGATGGAAGTGGACGATCGCACGCAAGCGGTTATCAATTCCATTAAATATGGCTGGGTGACGCTGTAATCCCGTCGTTCCGAATGCACGGACGACTTACATAAGCGGGGGACTGCCGGAGGCGGTTCCTTTTGTTTTGGGGATGGCGCCGTTACCAAGTCAATTAGTGTGGGCACGAGTAATATGACCTGTCACCGGACCTTCATGACCAGCATATAGTGTTGGTAAGAGAAGGAGGTGAGTCTCATGGTTGCCCATTTACTGTGGATCGTTGCGGTGTACGGATTGGCTGTTGCCCTCGTTCATCTGCTGCATGCCCGCCATCGAAAAAGCGTAGGTGTTGGCAAGGTCAGGCGTAAGCATTACGTGCTGGTCACGTCCAACCATGAGCGGCAGGTGGAATGGTATTTGAGAGCTCTTTCGTGGTATGCTTTGCTGAGCGGAACCCGGATACGCGTTACGGTCCTGGATGATCAATCGCATGATCTGACACTGAAGATTGTTAGCCGTATGACTCACTTGTCCGGGATTGAACTGGTGTATGGTCAATTGCGATCAAGCAAACAAGGGGATCAGCAGCATGAAGACCTACAGGATCAGGAGATCATTCAAATTGATCTGAGAAATCCGTTAGAAGCTGCCCGTATTCCTTACGTTCAAGTGTAGTGATCGTTTGGAATGGAATCCAAATCATAATGGATCCAAGGCATAAAGAATCACAAAGCCAAACAAATATGATCGTATTCAAGGTGTGAAGCACACTCCGACCAACTTCTGGTGGGGAGGGTGCTTTTTTGCGTTGGCAGTTATATCGAACCATGTCGAATTAACGCGGGAAATATGGCGCGAATGATGTCGAAACGGTATTCATTCATACATACGTAGCTAGCGGATTCTGGATCAGATACAGCTAAAAAATGATTTGTTATGTTGTGGAGGTGCATGTTATGCAAGTGAGTTTGTATGCGGTTCGTACATCTGTGGGATGGGCGTGTCAGATCACGATCGATACAGAAGTGGATCTGGATTGGTGGTATGGAGCCGGAGCAGGGGGACGGGCTGAGGGGACCCTTACTGACGCGAGCAGGATGGTGTGGTTATCGTCGCAAGTCCCTCTGGGCTGGGCGGTGGCGATACAGGCGGGATTTGGGTCAGAGCTTCATATGGATGATTGGGAGACCGAGGAATGGCAGCAATACTTATGGGAGCAGTTAACGCCGTACCTACTGCAGGAGCCAGCGGAGAGCAGGGAGTCTTGGGGCAGATTGATGGGGGAAGTGAGATTGTACGAAGGCCGTGCAATTGCAGGTATGCTGGCTGAAAAAGGGTCGCCATCAGGCGATACCTGGGTGGAGCTGGAGCAGCGAGCCTTACAGCTGGCGGCCGCATGATGGGACGCGCCTTGCTTGCTGGCGAAGTGAG
>NZ_BAZR01000049.1 GCF_001315105.1 Paenibacillus sp. JCM 10914
CTGATCGGCGCCGCGCTCACGAAGCTCCTCACAGCTGAGGAGCTTCAGCTGCTGCCGAAGGTCGGCAGGCCACTGGCCGCCTTCCTTCGGACCTTGCGCGTGCTGCGCTAATACTCTGTTTCCGCGCCGCGTCGCACACGGCTACTTTGCTCAAACGTGAGATGTTTGTCCTTCTGTGATATAGTAGTGTACGATAACGACGTCCAGAGGGCGGACGAAGAGCGAAAGGAAGTATCGTATGAGTGCAGCGATTACGGTGGTTGGCCTGGGTTCAGGCAATCCGGACCGATTGACGATAGGCATTATCAAAACCATGCAGCGGGCATCTAAGGTATATGTGCGTACCTTATCGCATCCGGTCATGCAAACGTTGAAGGAGTTCGACATAACGCCGGGATCTTTCGACCATGTCTATGAAGCGCATGAGTCTTTCCCGGAGGTATATGAGTCCATTGCGACCGCGCTAATCCGTCTGGCTAAGGCGGCTGAGGACGGGCAGGAACTCGTATACGCTGTGCCCGGTCATCCGATGGTAGCGGAAGCTACGGTCCGACTGCTTCGCGAACGCTGTCCAGGTGAGGGAATAAGCCTTACCGTTCTGGGCGGCGAGAGCTTCCTGGACGAGGCTTTCGTCCGTCTTGGCTTTGACCCGATTGAAGGCTTTCAATTGTTGGATGCGGCGGAGCTTTCCAGCAGTGTCCTTCAGCCGAAGTTGCATACCTTGATCGGACAAGTGTACGATATGTTTACGGCTTCGGAAGTGAAGCTTGCGCTAATGGAACTGTATCCGGATGAGTATCCGGTGATCGTTGGTCATGCGCTTGGCGTTGACGGACAGGAAGAGATCAAGGAGATCCCACTTTACGAGTTGGACCGGATCGAGGGTTACGGTAACCTGTCGCTCATCTACGTTCCGCGCAGCGATGATGATGCGTTAAGACAACGCACATTCGCCAGGCTGCATGAGATCGTTGGCGTCCTTCGAAGTCCGGAAGGCTGTCCATGGGACCGTGAGCAGACCCATGCCTCGATCCGCAAGAACCTGATCGAGGAGACGTATGAGGTGCTGGAGACGATTGATGAGGACGATCCGGAGCATATGCAGGAGGAGCTTGGCGATCTGCTGCTGCAGATTATGCTGCATGCTCAGATGGAAGAGGAACAGGGGATGTTTACGGTATACGATGTCATTCAAGGCTTGAATGACAAGCTGATCTTCCGTCATCCGCACGTCTTTGGTGAGAGCAGCGCCCACGATGCGGAATCCGCGCTGCAGAATTGGGAGCAGATGAAGGCAGAGGAGAAGCGGCGCAAGGGAATTTCTGCGGATCAGGCTTCGGCACTTGGCGGCATACCACGCGATCTGCCTGCGCTCATGAAGGCGTACAAGCTGCAGAAGAAGGCGGCCAAGTTCGGATTCGATTGGGAAGACGTTGAGGGTGTGTTCCTGAAGATTGAGGAGGAACTTGGCGAACTGAGACAAGCTGTGGCGCAAGGCGAGCCTCCTGAAGATACCGCACTAGAGCTCGGGGATCTATTATTTGCCGTTTCCAACATCGCCCGGTTCATTGGAGCAGACCCGGAGGAAGCTCTCGCGAGAACCAACCGTAAATTCGTCGCTCGTGTCGGCTATATGGAGAAGGAACTCGCTGCTCAAGGCAAGTCTCTGCAGGACAGCTCGCTGGACGAGATGGAAGCCTTGTGGCAGGCGGCGAAGTCGGAATTGGCGCAGACTAGCGATATTCAGGAGTGAAAAGCGCTGACTTTTGAAGTAAAATTAAAAAATTAGGGATTTGCGGCAGGAATTCTGAAAGGTATCCAGAATAATCATTTATGGTGAAATCTTGCAGATGCAAGGCGGTTAAACCTTATGACCGTAAATCTAATCATTTTTCTTATAATTGGGAGGATTCAATTCATGAACAAAACAGATCTAATCAACAACATTTCGGGTAAGAGCGGTTTGACTAAAAAAGACGTAGAGAACGTCTTGAACGGATTCCTTGGTGAGATTACCGAGGCTTTGGCTAATGGCGATAAAGTACAATTGATTGGCTTTGGTACATTTGAAACTCGCAAACGCGCGGGTCGTACAGGCCGCAATCCGCAAACCGGTAACACCATCGAAATTCCAGAATCGAACGTTCCTGCATTCAAAGCAGGTAACAAGCTTAAAGAAGCTGTAAAATAATGCGTGTCGATAAATTCCTGAAAGTATCGAGGTTAATCAAGCGGCGTACCGTAGCGAAGGATGTGTCAGATCAAGGTCGGGTGTTGATCAACGGCCGCGAGGCCAAGCCGAGCAGTACAGTTAAGCTGGGCGATGAAATTACCGTCCAGTTTGGCCAGAAGCTGGTGACCGTCCGGGTCGAGCGTCTTACCGAGACAACCCGTAAAGATGAGGCGACCAGCCTCTATACCTTGGTTAAGGAAGAACCGATCGTTAAAGATCGTGGCATGGACTGGTAAGACGAGGTCGATGCACAGTAACTGGAGACGCTCTCTTCATCATGGATGAAGGGAGCGTCTTTTGCGTGCGTAACAGTTCTAAACCCAGCACCGGCCCCATAAGCTATTGTTAAAAGGAGGGGTACATGCCATGATCGACCAAGGGAAGGGCAAGTTTCACGATCTTAGGATGCAAAACCGGAAACTGCTGGACATTACAGGCGTCCAAAATGTGGAGAGTTTTGATAGTGAAGAATTTTTGTTGCAAACGGAGCTCGGGCATCTTACCATACGTGGGCAAAATTTACATATCAAAAATCTCAGCCTGGAAGAGGGGCTGTTGTCGATCGAGGGTCAGGTGCATTCTCTGATCTATTTAAATCCCGGCTCGCAAGGCAAGAACAAGAGCCTGCTCGGCAAGCTGTTTAAATGAATCCGAGTGTACAATGGATCACGCTGCTCTGGATGCTCTTCTCCGGAGCAGCGATGGGCGTGGCTTTCGACAGCTATCGGGTGCTCTCCGTGCAGCTTCGTTTTCCTAAATGGTCCAAGCATACCCTGGATCTCCTGTATTGGATTGCGGCGGCATTCTTCATTTTTCGTATGCTCTATGCCACGAATCAAGGACAGCTTCGCTTTTATGTCTTTGTTGGCCTATTTATAGGGGTTTGGATCTATTTTTTATTATGGAGTGTCATAACCCAGCGTTTTGTGGTAATGTTAATTCAAGTGACGAAAAGTTTGTTGTCCTTTGTGTACAAGCTGTTCCGGATATTGATCTGGAGTCCGATCAAGGGGATTCTGATGTTCTTATTCGGTTGCCTTACATTTCTGTGGAAATTCATCTTGGCGCTATTGCGGTTTGTACTGAAGTGCCTCATGCCGTTCTGGCGGCTCCTGCAATGGATGCTGAGGCCTATTACATCCCGGCTCAGGCTACCAGCCTGGAGCAAGCGATGGGCGGACAAGGTTATCAAGGCGTGGAAACGCTGGTTCTAGGAGGTATGGTCATGGGAAGATTTGCTGATCCTTCGAAGCAGGCTCCCCAACAACAAACAAAAAACAAAGGCGCCCGCCGGCGTGTGAAAATATTTTTGGCGATCATGGCGCTGTTTTTGGTCTGGGCAGGTTCCACACTTTGGTCCCAGAATGACCGAATCCGTAATCAGAATGAAGCGCTGGAACAAAAGCAAGGGGAGTATAAGACGGTCGAGCTTTCGTTAAACCAGATTCGTCATGAAGTGGAACGATTGCAGGACCCTGAATATATTGGTCAGGTAGCCCGTAAGAAATTTAGATTGTACCTGCCGAATGAAACGCCAATCATTCAGCCCCATAATTCGGGCGAAAAGCCGTAATTAGGCATGACAGACGTCTGTTGACCTTGTTTAGGTCATTATCGTATAATCAAATCACCGCAGCGAGATCCAAAAAATCGAACTGTATATTTTTAAGGGAGGATCATTTTATTCTATGGCAATTGAAGTGGGCACCAAGTTAGAGGGCAAGGTGACAGGCATAACGCATTTTGGAGCATTTGTGGATCTGTCAGGAGGTGTCACGGGTCTCGTTCACATCTCGGAGATCGCCGACAATTACGTTAAGGATGTCAACGATCATTTGAAGATCAACGATGTCGTTACCGTGAAGGTGATTAATGTCGACAAGGACGGCAAGATCGGCCTTTCGATCAAGCAGGCCGTCGACAAGCCGGCTTCCGAAAGTCGTCCACCCCGCGCACCGAGACCGGAACGCAGTGGAGGCGGCGGAGAACGATTCGGAGGTGGCGGTGGTGGTGGATTCAACCGTGAACGCGGTGGACGCTCGTTCAAGCCCGCGGCCAACAAACCTTCATTCGAGGATAAAATGTCACGCTTCCTGAAAGATAGTGAAGAACGGATTTCTTCGCTCAAGAAGAATACGGAGGCAAACGCGGTGGACGCGGAGCCAAACGTATGTAATTCGATAAAATATAAACTGACCGCAGAGGGAAACGGCCTTCTGCGGTTTTTTTGTCGCCGTGTCCGATTGTACGACAGGTTCCTACGTGATTTACGGCCAGCTTAGACGAATGAAGCGGGTACGGCCTCCCGAAATTCGGGAATTACATTACCCGATAACAAAGAATTTGAAACGCGGGAATGGCGGAGCGGTACGGCATCGCAGGGGGTTTCCCTAGCGTTCGCGGGGGCAGGCTTTTTTGTCGGAAATTTCTTTGAAGCTTGTCCGGTGTTCTGACAAACTTTCTTGAATCTTTGGTTTTATAATGGGACCAACAAATTCGTGAAGAATGAGGTGCCAGTGTAATGGATAAAAGAAATTTGGTGATGTTTCCGGGTACTGAGGCGGTGAAAGAGGAGGGGTTCCATTCGTACCCGTCTGACAGATCGAATCGGGCAGCTGTCGTTTCTGCAGCGTCCCGTCCAGTTCCTGGCCGCTAAGAAGTGGATGATCCTGCTGACCTTCATGGGTTTCCTGCTTGGACGAGCGATGATTCTGGGTGAGCTGTCACCCTTTGCCGTTGCTTATTTTGCCGTTATCGCTTTCATGCGCCGGGATTATTTGCTTCCGGTAGGCATAGCTATTGTGGCAGGAAGTTTATTTGCGTCTTTTCCGGTAGCCTGGATGGTTCCGGCGGAAATATTAATCTTTTACTTCATGCTTAGAGGACTTGAGACGTATGATCGGGCTGAATTGTCTTATGCGCCGCTCATGGTCTTTGTCTCCACCTTCTTCGTTAATCTGTTCGCGGTACTGGTGGGACCGAGCATGACATGGTATTCGCTTATGATGCTGACCCTAAACGCTGTGCTGAGCTTTGTGTTGACCCTGGTCTTTATTCAAGCGATTCCAGTGCTGACCCTGCGCAAGAAATCTCAAGGTCTTCGTAACGAAGAAATTTTATGCATAATCATCCTGTTAGCCTCGGTTATGACAGGTGCCGTAGGCTGGACCATTCAATCCCTGTCCGTGGAACATATTCTCTCTCGTTATTTGATCTTGCTCTTTGCATTAGTGGGCGGAGCGCCACTGGGTGCCTCGGTCGGGGTTGTTACGGGATTGATTCTCAGTCTTGCCAATATAGCGGCCTTCTCGCAGATGAGTTTATTGGCATTCTCCGGTATGCTGGCCGGTATGTTGAAAGAAGGGAAGAAGGGTGGCGTATCCCTTGGTATGCTGCTCGGTGCTACCATTCTCTCAATCTATTTTAGTAAACCTGGAGAAGTCATGATCTCTACTTGGGAAACGTGTGCTGCGATTGCCTTATTCCTAATCACGCCCAAAAGCGTCATGAAGGCGATCGGTAAATATGTGCCGGGGACGCAAGATCACACCCGATCCCAGCATGAGTACGCCAAGCGGGTGCGGGATCTGACCGCCGATCGGGTCACGCAATTCTCTCAGGTATTTCGTCAGCTGTCCCAGAGCTTTGGCCAGACGTCCGGGGCTATTCAACCGCCGGGTAGGCAGACCGAGGAGATGAATCATTTCATGAATGCGGTCGCGGAAGGGTCATGCGCTAATTGTTATAAACAAAGTCAGTGCTGGGACATGAAATTTTATCAGACGTACAAACATATGACGGACATGATGACGTCCATCGAAGAGAACCCGGATGTGGGCACCAAGGATCTGCCGCCGGAATTTGCGCGGATTTGTCCTAAAAAAGAGGAGGTGCTCGATACTCTGAAGCAGCAATATCATCTCTATCAACATGATATGCAGTGGAAACGGCAAATATACGATAGCCGCCATTTAGTGGCTGAACAATTATCCGGCGTTTCACAGGTGATGGAGGATTTGGCGAAGGAGATCAAGCGGGAAAGTCAGACGATGTACATTCAGGAAGAGCAAATCAGAGACGCCTTGCAGCAGCTTGGATTATCTATTCAGGGAATCGATATTATCAGTCTGGATTCGGGTCGAGTGGAGATCGAGATCATTCATGCGTACACTAGAGGTTATGATGAATGTCGGAAGATAATCGCTCCGCTGCTATCCGATATCATAGGTGAGCATATTGCCGTGATGGAGGAGACGTTGATCCATCCGCGGGATGGATTGGCAACGGTACGCTTTGGATCAGCCAAGACGTTTGAAGTCAGTACCGGCGTAGCGGGAGCGGCCAAAGGCGGGGATATATTATCAGGAGACAGCTTTAGTACGGTGGAGCTTGGTAACGGGACGTTTGCTGTGGCATTGAGTGACGGTATGGGCAATGGCGAACGGGCAAGGCTGGAGAGCAGCTCAGCCTTGAATATACTGGAACAGCTGCTGCAATCGGGCATGGATGAGAAGCTGGCGATTAAGTCGGTGAATTCCATTTTGATGCTACGCTCTCCGGATGAAATATACGCAACGGTGGATATGGCATTAATCGATCAGTATACCGCCCAGACGACTTTTATGAAGATTGGTTCCACCCCGAGCTTCATTAAGCGGGGCCATGAGGTCATTCCTGTCTCGGCCAGCAATCTGCCGATCGGTATTATTCAGGATATTGAGGTCGATCTCGTCTCATTGCAGCTGCAAGCGGGGGATGTGCTCATTATGATGACTGATGGCATTTATGATGCACCGGGCTATGCGGTCAATAAAGAGTTGTGGATGAAGCGATTGATTCAGGAAGTAACCAGCTCCGACCCGCAGGAAATAGCAGATTGTTTGCTAGAGAAGGTCATTCGCTATCAACAGAATCAGATTCACGATGACATGACGGTGGTGGTGGGGTGTGTGGATCACTATCAACCGGAATGGTCGAATGTACACGTTCCAGGATTTGCGAGGATGGAGCGTCCGCGAACGGTAAGCTAGCTGTTTTTCTATCTTCTGATAGGCCGAATCGATTACCCGGGAAATGGAGGGTCATGCTGACCGAGATCTTTTTCCGTCTTCTTCTTGGAACTATTCGTTTGAACTCTCTCGAATGTGGAAATGATAGTGATAGAGACTCAAACGAAAATAGCTAAGAATGGTATGAACGGGAGGAATAGGTTATGAAGCAGATTTTATTAATTACGGATGGCTGCTCCAATGTAGGAGAAAGCCCGGTACTCGCGGCAGCTCATGCACTTCAGGAAGGTATTGTCGTTAATGTGGTTGGGGTTCTTGATTACGGAACGATCGGTGAGCTTGGGGGATTTGAGATTCAAGAAATTGCAAAGTCGGGAGGAGGCATACACCGGATCGTAGGTACGCCGCAGCTTGCGCAGACGATTCAGATGATGACGCGAAAAACGGTGGTTCAGAGTATCCAACAAGCGGTAAATAAAGAGATACAGCAGATATTGGGGAGTGGATCGCTCGAAGAACTGCCACCAGAGAAACGCTCGCAGATCGTGGAGGTAGTGGACGAGCTCGCCGAGACCTCATCTCTTCAAGTAGCGCTGTTAATTGATGCAAGTGCAAGCATGAAGCCAAAACTCGCAGCTGTGGAAGAGGCGATTCGGGACCTGATGCTTAGTCTGAAGGCTCGTGCCGGCTCAAGCCAACTGTCCGTGTTCCATTTCCCGGGCAAGCATAGTGGTGAGGAGATCGTGATGGATATTAACTGGACCTCTGATCTCGATGATGCGAGAGGTATGTTCCATCGTCTTCAGATGAAGGGGGCTACACCGACGGGACCGGCTCTAATGAAGGTGATTGAATTTTACCGATATGGTACACTAGATGGTAAACAATCATGGCATGGCAGCTCCAGCCAAGAAGAAGGGATGTTCGGTGACTACGTTGTCTAACCCCGGTTATTCGCCAGGGACCATCATTACCGGGAAATGGCGCAAGAACAGATACATTGTGGAACGTATGCTAGGAAAAGGGGCAAACGGGAAAGTGTATCTTGTACAACGGGCAGGAGTACGTGAACGGTACGCGCTCAAAGTAGGATATGATGCTCTGGATCTACAATCGGAGATCAATGTGCTTCAGGCACTCAAGGAGCAGATGCCAGATCCGTATCTGGTGGAAGCAGACGACCACTCGCTCGGCAGCGAAGAGGTGTCCTTCTATGTGATGCGTTATATCGAAGGGAGTCCCTTACATCGATTTATACGCAAACGCGGGACCGAGTGGCTCGGCCTGGTTGGGCTGAAGCTCCTTGAGAAGCTGGTCGTTCTGCATGGATCGGGTTACGTCTTCGGGGATCTGAAGCCGGATAACGTGATGGTTTCTGCCTACGGCAGGGTTGAGCTGATTGATTACGGAGGGGTAAGCTCCTTTGGCCGCAGTGTAAAGCAATTTACCGAATGGTACGATCGCGGATACTGGAATGCGGGTAGTCGTACGGGTGATGTGGGATATGATCTGTTCTCGTTTGCCGTGATGTATATCGGGCTGCTGGATGAGCCAGCTTTGCGTGAGGCTGCATGTCAGCTTCCTCAGACACGAGGCGTTTCCGATCTGCAGCACATATTGCGAAAAAATCCTGCCTTTAAGCCTTATGCAAGCTGGCTTGCCAAGGCGTTGTCAGGGGAATTCGCCGATTCACGGGAAGCGTTGAACGAGTGGAGGAGCCGCATCTATGAGACGGCTAACCGCAGGATTCGGAACGCCCCGGTACGCACCCCAAGGTGGCTGCGGAATGCGTTTGGCTTGTCGCTGGCGGTACTCGCCTGCGCCTTGTATTTCTTCTTGCGATCATGAAAGCTCTGTTGCAGGAAACAGTAAAAAGGAGACCGAGACATTGAAAGAGGCTGATTTACGATTTTTCGTTGAAGAGGTTAAGCATGCGGCAGCTGAGTCCCATTTGTGGGAAGCGGGTGACGCCATCGTCGTGGCTGTTTCCGGTGGTCCGGATTCCATCGCATTGCTTCACGTTCTACACGAAATCTCAGTGAACCATACCCCTCTGCGGCTTATCTGTGCCCATGCGCATCATGGCTTTCGTCAAGAGTCCGATGCGGAGGTAGAGCTGGTACGCCTATTAGCGGAGTCTCTTTCTCTGCCGCTGGAGATTGCTTATTTGGATATGCCTGCTTATATGGCTGAGAGCGGCAAGCGGGGACAGGAAGCCTCCAGGCTCAAGCGGTATGCGTTCCTATTCGACACAGCACGCCAATACGGGGCGCGTTCCATAGCGCTAGCACATCACGCGGATGATCAAGCCGAGACTGTTATGATGCGGCTACTGCGGGGCAGCGGGTTGTCCGGGCTTGCGGGAATGAGAATGAAACGCTCGGAGCAGGGCATCGACCTTATTCGTCCGTTCCTGCGTATGAATAAGTCCGATATACTCGAACTATGTCACCAGCGAGGCTATACCTATGCGATTGATAGCAGCAATCTGCAGACGAAGTATCATCGCAATGCGATCCGTCTGGAGGTATTTCCATATTTGGAACAATACAACGGGCAGTTCTCTTCTTCCCTTAATCAACTCGCCGAAATCGTTGCGTATGAGGATGATTTTGTGGAGCGTGAAGCGGCAAAACATTTTCGGGAAATGGTGCAGGAGAACGACGGGAGGCTCGCTTTTGACGCGCCTTCCTTTTTGAGCTTACATGTTGCTTTACAACGGCGTTTGATTAAACTAATATTAAATTACCTGCCCTCAGACCAGAAGGATGCTGATTTTGTCAAGATTGAATCCGTGCGCCAGGGTATCCTTAGCAATCGGAGTAATTGGCGTCTGGACCTGGGTCATGGCATAACCTGTGTAAGGGAGTATGGTGATATCGTTTTTTGGCCCAAGCTTCCGTCAGAACAGGGACAGTACATATATATTCTTGAATCACCTGACGTTACGCATCGCCATCTGCCCGCTGTCGATAAAATACTAAACCTGTCCTTATTAACAGACAGCGAATATCGAAGGGGACCCAGACCGACACAGGGTGTCGCGTTCTTTGATGCGGATGAGCTTCGGTTTCCTTTAACCGTGCGCAACAGACAACCCGGGGATAAGATGAAAATCATGGGATTAAACGGAAGCAAAAAGGTGAAAGATATTCTCATTGATGAGAAAATTCCACCGTCTATCCGTTCCCGGATTCCGATGGTCTGCGACGCCACGGGCAATATTGTATGGATTCCGGGTGTACGTCGTTCCGTTCACGCCGCTTGCGGGCGGGACACTTCTCGAATTCTCCGACTGGAGTTTTCGGATGCTTAAAGCAAGTGTAAAACGAAGAATGGCCCGATTCACGCTTTCATAGTATTAAACGTAGGAGGTCCACTTAAGTTGCAAAATGACATTCAGGAAATACTCATCAGTGAAGAAGAAATTCAGGCAAAGATTAAGGAACTCGGCTCAAAACTCAGCGCCGAATATGAGGGACGCAACCCGCTCGTAATTTGCGTTCTGAAAGGTGCGTTTATTTTTATGGCCGATTTGGTTAAATCCATATCAGTGCCGCTTGAACTGGACTTTATGGCCATTTCCAGTTATGGCGCTTCAACCAAGTCTTCAGGCGTAGTCAAGATTATTAAGGATCTCGATGCATCCGTCGAGGGCAGAGAAGTTCTGATTGTGGAAGATATTATTGATAGCGGCCTTACACTCAGCCACTTGATCGAATTGCTGAAGAGCCGTAAGGCTAAATCGGTGTGCGTGGTAACTTTGTTCGATAAGCCCGCCCGCCGTACAGTAGATCTACAGGCAGATCTGACCGGGTTTGTATTGCCGGATGCCTTTGTTGTTGGTTATGGCCTTGATTACGCTGAACAATACCGGAACCTCCCCTACATCGGGATTTTGAAGCCGGAAATCTACAGCAATTAAACCACACCCTGACGGCTGTTACAGCGATTTATGGAGCTTTGTTGAGATGGCTAGAGCGGCTGTGGTAAAATATCTTATGTGTCTTGAGAGGAGGTAGGGGATGAGTCGGTTCATCCGGAATTCTGGTTTTTATTTGATTCTATTTTTAGTCGTGGTGGGCATAGTTCAATTTGTCACGAATGGTGGCGAACAAGCCGAAGCCCCTAGTTATAATGAACTACGGCAGGAAGTCAAAGCTGACAACATAGAGGAAATGACGGTTCAATTTGACGGTTATGCGTATCTTGTAACCGGTAAGTATAGGGATATCACCGATACAGAGAAGAAATCGGAGAATTTCTCGACCTATATTCCTGCTACGGATGCAGTTATTCAAGAACTGACTGCAGCCAGTGACAGCAATGATGTTAAGCTGAACGTGGTGCCAATGGAAGGCCAAAGCATATGGTTGACATTGCTTTCATCCTTTATACCGCTCATCATTATGTTCGCGCTGTTCTTCTTCCTGTTTAATCAGGCGCAAGGCGGCGGCGGTAAAGTGATGAACTTTGGCAAGAGCAAAGCCCGCTTATATAATGAAGAGAAGAAACGGATTACATTCGAGGATGTGGCCGGTGCTGATGAAGAGAAGCAGGAACTCGTTGAGGTCGTTGACTTCTTGAAAGATCCGCGCAAGTTCAATACGGTCGGTGCCCGCATTCCGAAGGGTGTTCTGCTTGTCGGTCCTCCGGGAACCGGTAAGACGCTCCTCGCGCGTGCTGTTGCCGGTGAGGCAGGCGTTCCATTCTTCAGCATTTCCGGTTCCGACTTTGTTGAGATGTTTGTCGGTGTCGGTGCTTCTCGTGTGCGCGACTTGTTCGAGAACGCGAAGAAGAATGCACCATGTATTATCTTTATCGATGAGATTGATGCCGTAGGTCGTCAGCGTGGTGCCGGGCTAGGTGGCGGACATGACGAACGCGAGCAGACGCTCAACCAATTGCTTGTTGAGATGGATGGGTTCGGTGCGAACGAAGGGATTATTATCGTTGCTGCTACCAACCGTCCGGATATTCTTGACCCCGCACTTCTTCGTCCGGGACGTTTTGACCGTCAGATTACCGTGGATCGTCCGGATGTACGGGGACGTGAAGCCGTATTGAAGGTTCATGCGCGTAATAAACCACTCACGAATGATGTGAAGCTGGACATTATTGCGAAGCGTACGACCGGCTTTACCGGTGCTGATCTGGAGAATCTCCTGAATGAAGCTGCCTTGCTTGCCGCACGCCGCAACCGTAAAGACATCTCCATGCGAGAAGTGGATGAAGCGATTGACCGCGTTATTGTTGGTACTGAGAAACGCAGTCGCGTGATCAGCGATCGTGAGAAGCGGATTGTAGCTTACCACGAAGCAGGTCATACGATTGTGGGTTACTTCCTGGAGCATGCAGATACCGTGCATAAGGTAACCATTATTCCTCGTGGTCGTGCCGGTGGATATGTCATTATGATGCCGAAGGAAGATCGGATGCTCGTAACGAAGCAGGAATTGCTCGATCGCGTAACCGGTTTGCTTGGCGGCCGTGTAGCTGAGGAACTGTTCATCGGTGAGATCGGAACAGGCGCATACAGCGACTTCCAGCAGGCGACTGGCATTATCCGCAGTATGATCGTGGAATACGGTATGAGTGATAAGCTCGGACCGATGCAGTTCGGTACCTCGCAAGGTCAAGTATTCCTTGGCCGTGATATCGGGCACGAGCAGAACTATAGTGACCAGATCGCATATGAGATCGATCAGGAGATGCATCGCTTTATTACGGAATGCTATGAGAAGTGTAGAGAACTTCTGACCAAGCATTCCAAAGAGGTTCATCTTATTGCGAATACATTGCTTGAGAAGGAAACATTGGAGCTTGAGCAGATCAAGAGCCTCATTGAGACCGGATCAGTAGACCATGGTGATGGTGGAGATGGAGAAGGTTCTTCCGAGAACGGTGATCCGATCATCGACAACATTGGTGACGTGAAAGTTCGCATTCAAGGGAAAGAAGAAGGCGGTCAGCCAACTTCAACGGAAGAAATTCCGAATAATCCGCTGGATTCGAACGATAATGGATCGGCGGACATCAAAGACTCAGATCGCAAGGATCCTCCTGGCGGCTCTGATGATGGAAACAGCCGTCTGACGTAATATGGGCTGGTAAAACATCGAATACGCAATGAAATAGAAGAACCGGAGAACGATCACTCGTTTTCCGGTTCTTTTTGTGCTTCTTATCACATTGACAGGGGGGAGATCCACGTGTAAATTAGTTGTTAAATAAGGATGCGATATCTTTCACAAAGGTAGGATGCTCCTTGAATATCATGATCATCATGCGGTTGTGAAGCCGACTACATAAAGGGAGAGGGTCGATCATGGAAGCTTTGGCACTGGAGCGTAAGGCAGAGCAGAATCGTGAGTTGCGTGAGCGTTTAATGCAGTTGAAGAAGGAACGCAATGCCATCATTCTGGCTCATTATTACCAACGGGATGAAATTCAGGAAGTTGCTGATTTTCGAGGGGATTCATTCTTGCTGGCTCAGAAGGCAGCACAAACGGATGCAGAGGTTATCGTATTCTGCGGAGTGCATTTTATGGGGGAAAGCGCCAAGATTCTGGCGCCGAACAAGACGGTATTAATTCCGGATGAACGCGCCGGCTGTCCTATGGCCGATATGGTCAACGTAGACGGACTGCGGAAACTGAAGGCGCAACATCCGAACGCGAAAGTTGTGACTTACATCAATTCATCGGCGGAGATCAAGGCGGAGACGGATATATGCTGTACTTCCTCCAATGCGGTGAAGGTAATCCAATCCGTGGATTCGGATGAAATCATCTGGGTGCCGGATAAGAACCTGGGCCATTATGTTCAGCAGCATACAGATAAGAAGCTGATCATCTGGGAAGGGTATTGTAACACGCACGATATGTTGACTGTGAAGGACGTTGTCGAGATGAAAGCGAAGTATCCAGATGCCGAGTTCGTCGTTCACCCCGAATGCCGTCCAGAGGTTGTGGAAATGGGTGATTTCGTAGGCAGCACGACGGCTATTCTGGAGTATTGTAAGAACTCATCCGCTAAAGCGTTTATCGTAGGCACGGAGGACGGAACAGGTTATCAGCTTCGACTCGATAGCCCGGATAAAGCTTTTCATTTTGCGACCAAATTCTTGGTATGTCCTAACATGAAAGTTAATAATCTCAAAAAACTGGTGAAAGCTCTGGAGACGATGAAGCCGCAGATTTATGTGCCACCGGTCGTTGCCGAGAAAGCCAGAACTTCATTAGAGCGCATGTTACAGGTTAAGTAGCATGCGCTACTCTTTCGTGGAAAAGACAGGGGAGACGAAAGTGATACCGTCATATTTGATCGATTTTGAGCTGAGTGATCTTCCCGTCGTGGAGACGGACGTCATCGTGATCGGTTCCGGCATTGCCGGTTTATATACGGCCATCCTGGCAAGTGAGCATCAACGTGTATTGCTCATCACCAAGAAGTCGTTGCTGGATAGTAATACGCGCTATGCGCAGGGGGGGATTGCCGCCGTGACGGCGGAGGATGACTCCCCGCTCTATCATCGTCAGGATACTTTGCTTGCGGGCGCTGGTCTGTGCTCATCGACGGCTGTGGACGTGCTGGTCAACGAAGGGCCGGTTGGCGTACAGGAACTGATCCGATTAGGTACGATGTTTGACGTAGAGAACGGTGAGCTGGCACTGACCAAGGAGGGGGCCCACAGCCATCGACGCATTCTACATGCCAATGGGGATGCGACGGGATATGAAATCGTACGAGCCCTTTCTATTCAAGTCGAAATGCTTCACAATATAGAAGTATGGGATGATCACTTTGTGATTGATCTCATCACCGAGGATGGCGAATGTCACGGTGCTCTGGTGCAAATGCAAGATGGTAAGCGAGTATTTGTCCGGGGCAAAGCAACGGTTATGTGTGCGGGCGGAGCGGGTCAACTGTACCGGTATACAACGAATCCGGAAGTAGCTACGGCCGACGGCGTGGCCATGGCTTATCGTGCAGGCGCAGAGATCAGGGATATGGAATTTATTCAATTTCACCCTACCGCCCTTAGTTATCCGGGTGCACCCCGTTTTCTGATCTCGGAAGCGGTGCGTGGTGAAGGAGCGGTGCTGCGTAATATTAAAGGGGAGCGTTTCATGCACAAGTACCATGATCTAATGGAACTGGCTCCACGTGACATCGTGGCACGAGCGATTGTGAGCGAGATGGAAGAGACGCGCTCGACCTTTGTATACCTCGATATTACACACGAATCGCCGGAGATGGTGAAACATCGCTTTCCGACCATATATGAGACATGTATGCAATACGGGCTTGATTTGTCTACAGATTGGATTCCGGTCTCACCCGCTGCGCATTATATGATGGGGGGCATCAAAACCAATCTTTATGGTGAGAGTAGCTTGAGAAGGCTGTTCGCTTGTGGGGAAGTTTCGTCTACTGGGGTGCATGGGGCGAATCGACTGGCGAGCAACTCGCTCTCAGAGGCCGTAGTCTATGGACGCCGAATTGTCGAGCGGATACGGACCATTGCTCCGCAACCAGAAGGTCTCCCGGCCATCGGCCACAACCTGGGGCGTAAGGATGGGCCATTGCAGGCGATTGTGGAGAGACGTCTGAAGTTGCAAAAAGTGATGGTTCGATATGCCGGCTTGCGCCGGAATCGGGAGTCTCTGCTCCGGGCATCGGAGGAGCTTGGCCGTCAGTTGCCATTCTTCCAGTCCTCCTTAACCAAACGGGAGGAGTATGAATTCGCGAACTTGCTTACAGCTTCCCTGTTGGTCGTGCAAGGCGCTATCCGGCGGGAGGAAAGTCGTGGCGCGCATTACCGCGAGGATTTTCCGGAGCGAAATGACGGAACATGGCAGCGTCATGTGCTGCATAAGCGAGATCAAGAAATGACGGAGGAAATCAGCGATGATGTTTAACGGATATAATGACAGCCTCGTCCAGAATATTCGGGCATGGCTGCAAGAGGATATAGGTTCTGGTGATATTACGACATGGACGACGATTGAAGAAGGTCATGAGTCCAAGGCGGTCATTCATGCCAAGGAGGATGGGATCATTGCCGGGATGCCGGTGGCAGAACTTGTGTTCCGGACGGTAGATCCATCACTGACATTCAACCCATTGGTACAGGATGGGGCCATAGTACGTAAGGGAACCATAATTGCCGAGGTGGAGGGGAGCACGCACCGTATTTTGACTGGTGAACGACTCGCACTGAACCTGCTGCAGCGATTGTCCGGGATTGCGACGAAGACACGTTCCTTTGTTGACGTCCTGGAAGGATTATCGACAAGACTGGTGGATACTCGCAAAACGACGCCAGGTCATCGAATGCTGGAGAAGTACGCCGTTCGTGTCGGCGGTGGCGCTAACCATCGGTTCGGACTCTACGATGCCGTGATGATTAAGGATAATCATATTAAAGGGGCTGGCGGTATATCGCAGGCCATCAGTCGTGCAAGAGCCAACATTCCACACACGATGACTATCGAAGTGGAAACAGAGAGTCTGTCGCAGGTGGAGGAGGCTCTGACAGCTGGGGCTGATATTATTATGCTGGACAACATGAGCCTGGAGGGCATGACGGAGGCGGTGCAGCTAATCAAGTCGAGGTCACCTCATGTTCGGGTCGAGGCCTCAGGCAACGTCTCGCTGGAGACAGTGCGCGGCATTGCGGAGACCGGTGTGGATGTCATCTCCGTAGGCAGACTTACGTATTCTTTTGCCAGTCTGGATATTAGTCTGGATCTTAACGCTAAGAAGGGAGGAGCAGAGGGTTGATTCTGGTTGTAGATGTAGGTAATACGAATATTGTTCTTGGCGTGTATCAAGGAAAGAAGCTGTTGCATGATTTTCGGATCAGCACGTCGCGGCAGTCGACCGTAGATGAGTACGGCGTACTCATTCATAACTTGTTTCAAATGTCGAATATATTGGTAAGCCAAATAGAAGGTGTTATCGTCTCCTCGGTTGTTCCTCCGCTTGTGCGTGTGGTGGAAGAGATGTGTGCAAAATATATCGGCAAATCACCGCTGATCGTCGGACCTGGCATCAAGACGGGCCTTAATTTGCGTTATGAGAACCCACGGGAAGTCGGGGCCGATCGGATCGTGAATGCAGTAGCTGCCGTCGAGCAGTACGGGGGTCCGCTCATTGTGGTGGATTTCGGTACGGCGACGACGTTTGACTGTATCGATCAGAGCGGCAATTATCTGGGCGGGGTGATCGTGCCAGGCATTGGGATTGCAACCGAGGCATTGGTTCAACGGGCATCCAAGCTGCCGCGCGTAGAATTGGAGAAGCCGAAGAAGGTTATTGGACGCAACACGGTTCATGCGATGCAGGCCGGGATCGTTTTTGGCTATGCAGGACAGGTCGACGGCTTGGTTAAGCGCATAAAAGCAGAGATGGGAACGGACAATGTTAAGGTTGTGGCTACAGGGGGCCTGGCTGAATTGATCGCAAGCGAGACGGAGTCCATCGAGCAAATATCGCCCCTTCTGACCTTGGAAGGTCTGAGAATCATTTATGAACGAAATCGTACAGAACTGATCTAGAACGTAAGGCGCTTTGCAAATGCAGATTTTATTTCACTCGGACCATAAAGACAACTAGAGATAAGGGAGGCTACATGATGGGTAATCAAAAAGACCGAATGTTGCGGGGAACCGCACTTAACGGGAAGGTGCGGGCCTTCGCCGTGCGGACAACCGCGTTGGTTGAAGAGTTGCGAGGAAGACATGATACGTATCCTGTCGTGACTGCCGCGCTAGGTCGGACGGTTTCCGTGGCGGCGATGATGGGAGCCATGTTGAAAGGCGAGGAACGCATCAGCATACAGGTCCGCGGAGACGGGCCAATCGGTTTGATTGCGGCAGAGAGCAATGCCCATGGCGAAGTTCGGGGTTACGTGAACAATCCTCATGTGGAACTTACGAATATTCGCCCAGGCAAAATGGATGTGGCTGCTGCGGTGGGTCGAACAGGCCATATTCATGTTACCAAGGACTTGGGTTTGAAAGAGCCGTACCGAGGGAGCGTCCCGATTGTGTCGGGTGAATTGGCTGAAGATTTCACGTATTATTTTGCGTTATCGGAACAAACCAATTCAGCGGTAAGTCTGGGTGTCCTGGTATCCCCGGATTATACAGTTGCTAACGCAGGCGGTTTTATCATTCAGTTGCTGCCAGGGATTACGGATGAAGAGATTACCGAACTGGAACGGGCACTCGGCACCATTCCTCCTATTACAGAGATGCTAGAGGAAGGGCTGGAGCTAGAGGATATCCTGACACGAGTCGTTCCCGACGTTACGATTCTTGAGGAAACCGAGGTGAAATTCAGCTGCGATTGTTCCCATGAACGGGTTGAGCGCGCACTAATAAGCGTAGGGCACGAGGAGCTTGAGAAGATGATTGAAGAGGATGGCAAGGCTGAAGTTTCTTGTCACTTCTGCAATGAAGTATATACCTATGATGAAGAACAACTTAAATCCGTGCTAGAACGAGCCAATTCTTAAAAATAAGGATGAGCAACCGTGATGACGAGACAAGAGAAGGGATTATGGGCGACCGTCATTGTCTTGATAGCCTGCTTACTCTCGATATGCGGCTGGATATGGTTCTCCGGGATTGTTTCTAAGGAAGATATACCACCCTCCCCAGGTTTTTCCCCGGCGGTCGCATCGATTCAGGACAGGTTGATTACCGATGACGAGTGGGTTGACGAACTGAAGAAGCGGTATGGCCGCGAGATGCTGATGACGTTATTGAATCGGCAGGCAGTGGAGTTGGAAGCAGAGCAGATGGCGATTACGGTTACAGGGGCCGAACTGGAAGCTGAGCTTGCTGTGATGAGCCGGAGCTATGGATCCAAAGAGCGTTTTTTCTCAGAAATGGAAGAGCAGCTTGGCATTACGGAAGAAGAGTTAAGAACGGAAACGAATTATCGGCTAATACTAGAAAAAATTGCAACGGATGACATCAGGATTGAAAATGAGCAGATCGATGCTTACCTGGAGCAGTACCCGGATCAATATTTACCTAAACGGCAAATGAATCTATCGATTATTGAAGTCGCTTCAGAAGCTGAGGGAAACCAGGTGATGGATCGGCTGGAGGACGGAGAGGATTTTGCGCAGCTTGCAACTGAGGTATCGCTGGATGAATATTCACGTGAAGAAGGTGGGCAGATTGGTTTTGTTGAAGAGGATGATCCCTTCATCCCCCAGACGCTGCTGGATGCTGCATTAGAGCTTGATCCGGGGGATATTGCGGGGCCTATATCTTTGACAGACACCTACGCCGTCGTATACGTTCAAGAAATCATAAAGCCTCAAGCCCCGAGCGAAGAGAGCATACGTGAATCGGTGCGCAAGCAGCTCGCCCTGGAGCAGTCGGTCTCATTGACGGAACTTGAGCACAGACTTCGTGAGAAATATGAGGCGCGCATCCTGACTGGCACGGTTACGTTGTGAATGATTACTTTTTTGGCGTTAACACAGACTCTTGCGATTAAGTTAGCAGTTAGCTTGATCCAGGAGTCTGTTTCGCATGCAAGCATATCATACAAGAGTCGCAGGAAAAATTGCCTAGAAAAATCTGATTTTGCCTCAATGTAATATTGACAATGAACGTTATCGTTGATAAGATGAAAGTACGAAAACCTACCGTTTTACTCGGATATTGAATGACATAAGATTACTACTAAACTTCAACTTACACCATTATGTACTTACCGCAATGATATTTATATTTTATGAGGAGGTTTCATTCATGGCAAAAGTCGTAAATAATGTGACAGAATTAATCGGTGGCACACCGCTTGTCCGCCTAAACCGGATCGTACCCGAAGATAGTGCAGAAATCTACCTGAAGCTGGAATACCAGAACCCAGGTGCCAGCGTGAAAGACCGGATTGCCATTAGCATCGTGGAAGAAGCGGAGAAGGATGGCCGCTTGAAACCGGGTGACACCATTATCGAAGCAACCAGCGGCAATACGGGCATTGGCCTGGCGATGGTAGCTGCGGCGAAAGGTTATAAAGCCGTGATTGTTATGCCAGAAACGATGAGCTTGGAGCGTCGTAATCTGTTGCGTGCTTTCGGAGCAGAGCTTGTATTGACTCCAGGATCTGAAGGAATGAACGGAGCCGTTAAGAAGGCGGAAGAAATCCTGAAGGAGAATGCTGGGTTCTTCATGGCCGAGCAATTCAAGAATCAGGCGAATGTGAAGATTCACCGCGAAACGACAGGTCCGGAGATCGTAGAAGCAATTCAATCGGTGGGCGGATCGCTGGATGCTTTCGTGGCTGGTATCGGTACAGGCGGCACAATTACAGGTGCTGGCGAAGTGCTTAAGAGCGAATTCCCTGGCATTAAGATCGTTGCAGTCGAACCGGCGGCGTCACCCATTCTGGCAGGCGGCAAGCCAGGTCCTCACAAGATCCAAGGGATTGGTGCTAACTTCATTCCAGATATCTTGAATCAAGAAATCTATGATGAAATCGTGCATGTGGAGAATGATGATGCGTTTGAAACGTCCCGTCGCGTTGCGAAGGAAGAAGGCGTTCTTGGTGGTATTTCCTCAGGTGCTGCTGTATATGCTGCTTTGAAGGTAGCTAAAGAACTAGGTAAAGGCAAGCGCGTGGTTGCGGTTATTCCAAGTAACGGGGAACGTTACCTGAGCACGCCGCTGTATAACTTCGAAGCATAATCATATTCGAATATTGCATGGATTGGCCCTCGATGCGTTTTATAGCATGGGGGGTCTTTTGCGTATACTAATCTTCAAGATAACGCTTTAATGGAGTAGCGTAAGATCCCTTTCCAAAATTATTGTTGGGTAGCCTCAGGTTTAGGGTTTTCAAGCGAAGCGGGATGCAGTATACTGACAGGCAACAGAAAGGCTTCTGAAGGATGAGGGAGGATCGTCATGGAGAGAAGAATAGAGCTGGCCCAGTGGAGAAAATGGGCGGAAGAGGGCTGGTCGCAGATTCCCTACATGGTTCAATATACAGTAACAAATCGTGGTTTGCCTGCATCCTGGAGGCACGCCTGGCAAGATGCATCCGATTATGCCTTTGTGCTTGAAAGCGGCAAAGGTGGCCGCTATACGTATCTTGGTTTGGAGCCCGTTTCAATCTTGCAAGGAAAAGGTAATCGCGGTGAGATCATTGAAGTCTCAACAGATGCTCGAACCGAGGTTAAAGGCACCCCGTTGGTTCTCTTGGAACAATGGATGGGCGGCTATACGTCACCGCGCGTGTTAGGCTGGCCGGATTTTCGCGGAGGTTGCGCGGGTTTCTGGGGATATGATGTTATTCGTTCGATCGAACAACTTCCTTCGATTGCGCAGGATGAGCCGGGTTTTCCGGATTATCTTTGGATGCGCATGGAGGAAATCTGGATTTATGATCACAAGGATGATTCGATCTATTGTTCCGTACATGTTGGGTTGCCATGGGATATTGGTGATAATCACAGCCTCACTTCGGAGCAAGTAGCCGCGTTGGAGCGCCTCTATGATATAACTGCCCGTCGAGCGGAGAGTATGTTAGCGAAGTGGAACAACATGTTCGAGCAAGCGCCAGCTGCCGGGCTGAGCTCGGGTGACGAACGCAAGCGTGAAGAACGCGTAGAGCGGGCTCGACGTCTCGCCGGCTCAGATTTTGAGAGTTGGGATCGGTTGAAGATTGATTTTTCGCAAGATGCGTTTGAGCAAGCCGTGGCTTCGATCCAAGAATATATCCGTCAAGGGGACGTGTTCCAAGTGAACTTATCGCTGCGAAGGCACTTGGAGCTGCACGCGGATCCTGCCGAAATATACGAGTGGTTGCGTGTGCTTAATCCATCACCCTATATGGGGTACTTGTCCTCACCGGGCTTTTACCTAGCGAGCGGTTCCCCGGAGCTGCTGGTAAAGCTCAATGGCGATGTTGTGTCCGCGCGTCCCATTGCTGGTACCAGACGCCGTGGGACCACCGCGGAGGATGATGCGGCCATGGAAGCCGAGCTTAAGAGTAATGAGAAGGAACGGGCAGAACATATCATGCTCGTTGATCTTGAGCGCAATGATATCGGGCGGATCGCTGAGTATGGCTCGGTACATGTTCCAGAGTTGATGACCGTGGAGCGTTACTCCCACGTTATGCATTTGGTGTCACAGGTAGAGGGCCGGTTGGCCAAGGGCAATCAAGCGTACGATGTCATGGCCGCGACCTTCCCTGGGGGTACTATTACCGGCGCTCCGAAAATCCGGACGATGGAGATCATTGAAGAGTTAGAGCCTGTTACACGCGGGCCATATACTGGATCGATGGGCTGGATTGATTATAATGGAGATATGGAGCTTAACATTATTATCCGAACGCTTGCCGTGAAGGATGGGGTTGGGTACATTCAGACTGGTGCTGGAGTTGTTATCGACTCCGACCCATACCGGGAATACAGAGAATGTCATAACAAGGCGAAGGCCTTGATTGCGGCACTGCTATGCAGTGAAGAAGAAGCTGCTACTGTGACCGCGAATATAGGGGGATGATCACATGATACTGGTTATTGATAATTATGACTCGTTTACGTATAACCTGGTTCAGTATTTGGGCGAACTTGGCGAAGAAGTAAAGGTATACCGTAATGATGAGATTGATATCGCGGAGATTGAAGCACTGACTCCAGACCATATTCTGATATCACCGGGACCATGTACGCCTAATGAAGCAGGCATTAGCCTTGACATCATCTCCCACTTTAAAGGAAAAATTCCGATCTTCGGCGTTTGCCTTGGACATCAGGCGATTGGCCAAGCCTTCGGCGGTAACGTTATTCGTGCGGAGCGGCTAATGCATGGCAAGACATCGCCGATTCACCATAACGGCGACTCTGTCTTCGAAGGGCTGCCGGTTCCTTTCACGGCAACCCGATATCATTCCCTGATCGTGGAGCGAGAGAGTCTGCCAGATGAACTGGAGATCACCGCCTGGACGGAAGAAGGCGAAATTATGGGGCTGCGCCATAAACAATATCCGATTGAAGGCGTACAGTTTCATCCAGAGTCCATTATTACGGATCACGGACACCAGATGTTGAAGAATTTCTTAACCCGAACTGCAGGAGCGAGGGCATGAAATATATAGGCCTGAATGGCCGCATAGTTGAAGCAGCAGAGGCCGTCGTTCCTGTCATGGACCACGGTCTTCTGTACGGGATGGGTGTGTTCGAGACGTTTCGGACATACGGGGGACGACCCTTTTTATTGGAGCGGCATTTGGAACGTCTCAATCAGAGCTGTGAACAGCTTGGGATTGCACGTAAGGCGGAACCTTCGATGGTCTCGCACTGGATATCCGTGCTTATGGAAGCTAACGGACTGCAAGATGCATATATCCGATATACGGTGACGGCTGGCGAAGGTTTATTGGGTCTGCCTACGGAGCGATATATGAACCCCACAGAGATTTTATTGGCGAAAGAACTGCCGAGCGTGAGTCAAGCCGTTTATGAGAACGGACGACCTGTTCGCTTGCTCTCTTTGCCCAGGAACACGCCGGAATCTCCTGTTCGGATGAAATCGTTGCATTACATGAACAATATACTGGCCAAGCGAGAGCTGGATCAGTATCCAGCCTTGGAAGACGGACCGGCAGAAGGTCTTATGCTGACAGTGGAGGGTAACCTTGCCGAGACGATCGTCAGCAATATCTTTTTTGTAAGGAAAGGCCGCTTGTGTACGCCCGATATAAGCACAGGCATCTTGCCGGGAATTACCCGGGCACTGATATTGGAATTGGCGGAGCGGCTTGGCATCGAGTCGGAAGAAGGGCGTTATCGCTGGAGTGATTTACTTGAGGCGGACGAAGTGTTTACTTCAGGGTCTGTTCAGGAAATCGTTCCAATTACGACATTGATTGGCTCGAACAACCTTATCGTTCGCATTGGTCAAGGAAAGATTGGTCCGCTTACACATCAATTGTTGAACGCATATCGGGAGAAAGCAGGGCAAATACATGAAGACAACGATCTATGAACGTGAGTATAAACTTGGCAAGGATGCCGTATTACAATTGGGTCGATCCACGCTGATTATGGGCATATTGAATGTAACGCCGGATTCATTCTCGGACGGAGGACGCTATAACGATAGGGAGCGGGCTGTCGCTCATGCACTGAAGTTAGTGGAGGAAGGAGCCGATATGATTGACATCGGAGGAGAATCCACCCGTCCAGGCCATGAGAAGGTTGGGGCAGAAGAAGAGCTATCTCGTGTGATCCCGGTGATCGAAGCGATCCATAAGCAAGCTCCCCACATTCCGCTATCTATCGACACTTACAAAGCACAAGTCGCTCGGCAGGCAATTCTGGCCGGGGCACACATCATCAATGACATATGGGGTTTTAAAGACGATCCGGAAATGCCGAAGACGGCTGCGGAGTTGGGCTGTCCGGTGATTCTAATGCATAACAGGCGTGATCGCGATTACACGGACCTGATCGAGGACGTGAAGCGTGATTTAATGGAGAGTGTGGAGGTTGCGCGACAGGCTGGGGTCCAAGATCATCAGATTCTGCTTGATCCGGGCATCGGTTTCGCCAAAGATTATGACGAGAATTTGCAGGTTATGGCGTCACTTGATCAACTTGTGGCTCTCGGGTTTCCGGTATTGCTGGCGACTTCCCGCAAGCGATTTATCCAGACGGTGCTGGATGCGCCTGCACAGGATGTGCTGGAGGGCACAGCGGCAACGGTCGCTTACGGCATTGCCCAAGGCTGTCAGATCGTTCGTGTTCATGATGTACAACAGGTGAAACGAACAGCGAAGATGTGTGATGCGATGACCTACCGGTCGATGGAGTTAGAGCGGATATAAAATCTTAGTTTAGGCAACGAATGGAAGGACGGGGCGATCATGGATAAAATGATATTGAGTCGAATGGAATACTACGGCTATCACGGAGTGTTCGAGGAAGAGCGCAAGCTGGGACAGCGTTTCTATGTCGATCTTGAGCTGGAGATGGATTTAAGCAAAGCAGGAGAGACGGATGATTTGGATTTAACGGTAAATTATGCCGAGATTCATGAGCTTTTGCTGGGTATCATGCAGAGCGAGTCTTTTCGCTTGATTGAAGCTTTGGCCGAGCATATTGCATCTAAGGTACTGGACACTTATACTATTATCGATGCTTTAACGGTCCGATTGACGAAACCGCACCCGCCTTTTGACATTCATTTCGAAGGTGTGACCATCGAGTTGCGCCGGACCAGAAAGTGAGAGGATCATGAATTCACACGCCACCTCTGAATATTCAGAGGCTTATATTGCTTTAGGGGCTAATTTGGGAGACCGTGAAGGGAACCTGATGGAGGCCTTGGAACGGTTGGATGAAGTGCCTGGCGTAACGGTTACGCGGGTGTCCCATTTGTATGAAACTGAACCGGTTGGTTACGTAGATCAGCCGATGTTTATAAATCTGGCCGCGGTGGTGTCCACCTCATTAAGTCCGCACGGGCTGTTAGCGCAAACGCAGCAGATTGAGAAGCAGCTTGGACGTGTCCGCCATATTCATTGGGGACCGCGGACGGTTGATCTTGATCTGTTATGGATGGAAGGCTGGAGGCTGGATACACCGGAGCTCATTCTGCCACACCCCCGTATGTTCGAACGGGCATTCGTTCTAAGACCGCTTGCCGATATCGTACCGGAGTTTGAGCCTTCCGGTCTGTACCCTGTAGTGAAGACAGCACTGGCCCACCTGGAGGGAAAGGAAGGAATACAACTGTGGAAAAAAAGCAGCTGGCGCAGCGTATCCGCGCTTTCCGAAAACTGAAGGGTTTAACTCAGCAAGAACTGGCAGAACGAACCGGTATTTCTTTGGCCGTGCTTGGTGCAATAGAGAGAGGAAACCGGATGGCAGACGAGCAGACGCTGGTCCAGATTGCAGATGTCCTGGAGATAACGGTACAGGAACTCAAGACGCGCCATTAGTTCTACTGTATATAAATTAGATGAATGATAAAGGAGTGATAGGATACATGTTGAAAATCGGAGACATCGAGATGAAAAACCAGGTTGTACTCGCGCCCATGGCAGGCGTATGCAACCCGGCGTTTCGCTTGATTGCCAAGGAATTTGGCACAGGTCTCGTATGCGCGGAGATGGTCAGCGGCAAGGCGATAGTCCACGGTAACAAGCGTACGCAGGAAATGCTGTTCGTCGATGAGCGTGAGAAGCCGCTGAGTCTGCAAATCTTCGGCGGTGACCGCGAGTCTTTGGTTGAAGCTGCCAAGGTGGTTGACCAAGAGACTAATGCCGATATCATCGACATTAATATGGGTTGCCCTGCTCCGAAAGTAACCAAGGTCGATGCAGGTGCAAGATGGCTGCTTGATTCGGGCAAAATTTACGAAATGGTTGCGTCCGTGGTGGATGCGGTCAATAAGCCTGTCACCGTTAAGATGCGTACGGGCTGGGATAGTGATCATATCTATGCCGTCGAAAACGCGCAAGCTGTCGAACGGGCAGGTGGTCAAGCCGTAAGTGTTCATGGACGTACACGTGAGCAACTATATACCGGCCATGCCGATTGGAATATTATCAGACAAGTGAAAGAAGCGGTTTCGATCCCTGTTATCGGCAATGGCGATGTGGTTACACCCGAAGATGCGCGCCGAATGTTGGACACAACTGGCTGCGACGGCGTGATGATCGGACGTGGCGCACTCGGAAATCCGTGGATGTTATACCGGACGGTCGAATATTTGAAGACGGGCGAGTTGCTGCCCGATCCTTCTGCTCAGGAGAAGATCCGGATTGCCATCCTGCACATGGACCGTCTCATCGCCCTGCGGGGCGAGGCGGTTGCTGTTCGGGAAATGCGCAAACATCTGGCGTGGTATTTGAAGGGTCTTAAGGGCTCAGCACGTATTAAGGATATTATTATGGAAGAAACGAAGCGGGACGAGATGGTTGATCTACTCTATAATTTTGTAGACCAACGGATGGTCCAGGAAGATTCGACAAAAAGCGTGTATCCACAGGCAGCAGCGGCGATGGGCTGACCTTGCCAAGCGGCGGCCAGGCTGATTTTGATGGCACTCTGACGGCTTGCGTGCGCATTGACTTTTTGTAATGGTTCCCATATAATCTTTCAGTATAAATTCAAGAAACTAAGCAGGCATCAAGGGGAGTTCTGATCCCCGAGAATTGGCATATAGTTAAGATGATATCGTGGTATAAATTATTTACATGACAGGAGAATCGGTTAATGAGCGATAAAGAAGTCATTCTTACACAGGACGGTCTGAAGAAACTGGAGGACGAACTCGAGAATCTGAAGTCTGTAAAGCGCCGCGAAGTAGCTGAGCGGATCAAGGTTGCCATCGGCTACGGTGATATTAGTGAGAACTCCGAATATGAAGACGCTAAGAACGAGCAAGCCTTTATCGAAGGTCGGATCATTACGCTGGAGAAGATGCTCCGCAACGCGCGTATCATTAATAACGATGATATTAACACCGATGTTGTCGGTGTAGGTAACACCGTTATTGTCGAGGACCTCGAATTCGGTGATAAGATGGAATATACGATCGTGGGTACGGCTGAGTCGGATCCGCTCAACAATAAAATATCCAATGAGAGCCCTGTAGGCAAGGCGATTATCGGCAAGCAAAAAGGTTCTGTCGTGGATGTAAACGTGCCCGCAGGCGTGATTAAATATAAAATTGTAGATATCATGAAGTAAGTCGGAATGTGATCCAGAAAGCTTCCTTCGGGAAGCTTTTTTAAATAGGGACGATCAGATCGTTGCTAGTGAAATGAAGGAGATGAACAACGATGACGGAAGAAAACAATAACCATGAACAAGAGCAGGAGCAGGAACTGAGTGAGCTGTTGCAGATCCGCCACAACAAATTGGACGAGCTTCGCAAACTGGGAATCGACCCGTTCGGCGGCAAATATGTTCGCGATAGCCATGCCGGGGATATCCTCAAGGAATATGATGCCCTTACGAAGGAAGAACTGGAAGAGAAGCAAGTAGAAGTGAACCTCGCGGGACGGATTATGGCTAAACGTGGTATGGGTAAGGCTTCTTTTGCGCATATTCAGGACCTAAGCGGCCGCGTTCAAATTTATGTTCGTCAGGATACGGTGGCCGAAGCTTCGTATGAAGCGTTCAGCATTCTGGATCTGGGTGACATTATTGGCGTGAAGGGTGTTCTGTTCAAGACGAAGACAGGGGAAACGACCGTGAAGGTGAAGGAACTGGAAGTTCTCTCGAAATCGCTCTATCCGCTGCCTGAGAAATTTCATGGTTTGAAAGATGTAGAACTCCGTTATCGACAACGTTATGTGGATCTCATCATGAATCCGGATGTTCAGAAGACCTTCATTACCCGTTCTCGGGTTATTCAATCGATGCGTCGTTATCTGGATTCACACGGGTATCTTGAAGTAGAAACGCCAACACTGCATACGATAGCTGGCGGTGCCGCAGCAAGACCATTCATTACACATCACAATGCGCTGGACATGGATTTGTATATGCGAATTGCGATTGAGCTGCATTTGAAGCGTCTAATTGTCGGTGGTCTAGAGAAGGTTTATGAGATTGGTCGCGTCTACCGGAATGAAGGAATCTCTACACGTCATAACCCTGAGTTCACGATGATCGAACTGTATGAGGCTTACGCCGATTACCAAGATATTATGGCACTTACCGAGAATCTAATCGCTCACATCGCGCAAGAGGTGCTCGGCACGCAGGTGATTTCTTATCAAGGTCAAGAGGTCGATCTGACACCGCAATGGCGCCGCGTATCGATGGTTGATGCCGTTAAAGAGGTGGTCGGTGTTGATTTTGGCGTAGAGATGACGAACGAAGAAGCTCATCGTTTGGCAAAAGAACATAAAGTTCCTGTTGAGCCGCACATGACATTCGGTCACATTCTGAATGCGTTCTTCGAACAGTTTGTTGAAGAAACGCTGATTCAACCGACCTTCGTTACCGGCCATCCCGTTGAAATTTCACCGCTCGCAAAGAAGAATGATGTAGATCCGCGGTTCACGGATCGCTTCGAATTGTTCATCGTAGCACGTGAACACGCGAATGCGTTCTCTGAGCTGAATGATCCGATTGATCAGCGACAACGTTTTGAAGCCCAGATGAAAGAGAAGGAACAAGGCAACGATGAGGCGCATGATATGGATGAAGATTTCTTGCGTGCGCTTGAATACGGGATGCCACCAACGGGTGGACTCGGAATCGGTGTGGACCGTTTGATTATGCTGCTGACGAACTCTCCATCGATCCGTGATGTACTGCTCTTCCCACACATGCGTAACCGTGAATAGTATTCACTGGTGGATGAAATAGTAATGAGGCAGCCGAATTTACGGCTGCCTCATTTTTTTATAAAGTAATACTTGCACTATGATGAAATCCATGGTATATTATATTTCCGCCCAAGAGATTGGGGCTGGACAAACGTTCGAGTATAGCAAGCAAATGATGAGTTGAAATTAAATTCAAAATTAAAGCTTGCAAACATTGAGCGG
>NZ_BAZR01000050.1 GCF_001315105.1 Paenibacillus sp. JCM 10914
AGCTCCCGTCACTCCTATTGGACCTGTCACGCCTGGCGCTCCTGTAGCTCCTATCGGACCGGTGTCACCCGTCACTCCTGCTGGACCTGTGACTCCCGTTATCCCGGTTGCTCCGGTTACGTCACCGGGTATACCTTGCGGTCCAGTGGCACCAGGCACTCCTGCTGGGCCAGTAGGACCTGGCGCTCCCGCAGGACCTGTCGGGCCTGTAGCTCCATCTCCACCTTGTACATTTTCTAGTACTTCCTGAATCGTTATTCCCTGAATGGTTTCAGCGCTCGCGCTTGTAATGGCCGGCAGTGTCTGTAACACAACTTCACGGTCTGTTGCCGGGATAGCAAGCGCTCCCAGCGTTGAAGAAAGAACACTAACATAATTAGTTAATTGTGTATTTAGTAGGCCCGGCGATGTATCGCTAAGTAATATTGCAGTCATCACGCCTTGCGCGGACGATTGTAGCCTAATCAGGTCTGAAGCCGTCGTGCCGAGCAAAACAGCTTGCTGATTAATTCCTTGTAGAACGATGCCTAATCTTTGCCTTGAATCAACGGACGGATGAATAACCGCATCCATCATGTAAAACGGCACATTCGCGAGTAAATTAAGCAGCGGAATCGCACTAGAAGATGGTGGCAGCATCTGCTTTATGGTTAAAACAGCTTCATCTTCTTTCAGCACCTCATGCAGTGCATTCGTAATATTGGTCAGCCCGATTCGTTCACTAAGGGATCGCAACATATCTGCGATATCATGCAAACGTATTCTGATATCCTGTGTATCCGTAACATCGTCCAACGCAGCGAATTGTTGAATAACAAGCGTAAACGTGCTTTTTTCTCTGTACGTCAATCGCAAACCCAATATCAGATCTTTCAACGACAATAAGTTCTGCTGGACGCGTTGAAGCTGATCACTCACGGGTTGTTCCAAGAAACTATGAATAGATGAGGTGAGTTCGCCGATCAGCGTTGTAAACTGGGTCGCCGCTGCTTGATTAATCCTTCTTCTTCCAGATGCGACTCCACGAATGACCGACTTTCGTTTACCATTCCGTTTATTTCTGTTTTTCAACTTTCACCCTCCTTTACCTGCAGCATTAATCCGCTGTTGCCTATCTAACCCAAATTATTCAAAGTAATGGAATATGGTTCGGCTTAACATGCGAAAAATCATCGCGATTTACTACGGATGACCAAAAATCAAAAAAGACCCGCACAAGATGTGCAGGTCCCGCCATTATGTCGAAGTATTCGTATTCGTTCCGTTCGCTTCATGCTGAAGTTTATCCAAAAATTGACGATCCTGCTTGGACAGCTCAATCTGTCGAAGCAGTTCAGGTCTCCGCTCCCAAGTTCGTTTCAGCGCTTGTTCCCTGCGCCAAATCTCGATATTGGCATGATGTCCGCTAAGCAGTACGTCAGGAACCTTCCAGCTGCGGAATTCCGCCGGACGAGTGTAGTGCGGGTATTCCAGTAATCCAGTGCTAAAGGAATCCGTTGCGGCAGACGTCTCGTTACCCAGCACGCCCGGCAATAATCTAACGACCGCATCGATTACGGTCATAGCTGGCAATTCCCCACCCGTAAGCACATAATCCCCGATTGATAGTTCATCCGTTACCAGATGTTCGCGAATACGCTCATCGTAGCCCTCATAATGACCGCAGATAAACACCAAATGTTCTTCCCGCGATAATTCCTCGGCTTTCTTCTGCGTGAATGTTTCCCCCTGTGGACACATTAGAATAATACGGGGAGAGCCCTGTCCAACCTCACTCTTCGTAATATCCTCCACGGCTGCGAAGATCGGGTCCGGCTTTAATACCATGCCCCCGCCACCGCCATAGGGCGTATCATCCACCGTACTATGCTTGTTTCCTGCATACTTGCGAAAGTTAATGGCATTCAACTGCACGATACTCTTTTCGGCAGCCTTGCGAGAATGCTCGAGTGAAACACGCCGTCAAACATCTCGGGGAAGAGAGTTAGTACGTCAACACGCATCAACTATATCAACCCTTCCATTAAATGCACGCGGATTAGCTTTTCTTCCTTATTCACATCTAGCACCACATCAGGAATGGCCGGCAGCAATATCTCTTTGCCCTTCGGTGTCTTGACGACCCAGACGTCGTTCGCCCCTGGGGTTAAAATCTCCGAGACCGTACCCAACTCTTCCGCCGGTTCATCGTCAGTCCATACCTTGCATCCAATAATCTCATGGAAATAATACTCGTTATCTGGCAGATCTTCCTGCATTTCCGCAGGAATCTTCAGCAAAGCGCCTTTATACTTCTCAGCTTCGTTGATATTTTGCAATTCCTTAAACTTTAGGACATACATGTTTTTATGAAAACGAGAGGTCTCTACCGTCACTTGGAGCGCATTCCCTTTATCTGGAACGACGTGCAGTTTGCTCTTCACCGCAAAGCGTTGTTCCGCAAAATCGGTATGTGGCATCACTTTAAGCTCGCCACGAATGCCGTGTGTATTCACGATTTTACCTACCGTTAATAATTGTTCAGCCATGGTCTTCCTCCTGCCATACATAATGAAACTTCAGTAAACCGATTTTGCCGTTAATTTCTTCTTCAGCATGTACGAAAGGGGGTTAGGACATGCATCCCTAACCCCCTTTCGTATATTTTAAGAAATGATATCAACGGTCACCCGTTTATCCATTTTAACCGCCGCCGATGTTACGACTGTGCGCAGTGATTTGGCGATACGCCCTTGTTTGCCTATGACCTTCCCGACATCGTCAGGATGCACGTACAGTTCATATACAACCAAGTGCTCCTTCTCAACCGTCTTTACAGTCACATCTTCTGGATGATCCACTAAAGCCTTAGCGATAACTTGAACTAATTCTTCCATAGATAACCCTCGCGATCAGTTTTTATTTCTGATGCTTCAGTTCATGAAACTTCTTCATTACGCCCGCTTTGCTCAGCAAGTTGCGAACCGTATCGGATGCTTGCGCACCGTTTTGAAGCCAGTTCAGTGCTTTCTCTTCATCGATCTTAACTTCAGCCGGTTGAGCAACCGGGTTGTAATAACCGATTTCTTCGATAAAGCGACCGTCACGTGGGGAACGGGAATCAGATACCACCACACGGTAGAAAGGAGCCTTGTGAGCACCCATGCGTTTCAGACGAATACGTACTGCCATTTAAAAATTCACCTCCTTCAAAAAATGTTCCACCCGCAATATTTAACGGAACGGGAACTTCATGCCCTTACCCGTTAGACCTTTAAGTTGTTTCATTGCTTTATTCTTGCCGCCCTTAGGACCCATCATATCGGAGAACTGCTTCATGACGCGCCGCATTTCATCAAACTGCTTGATCAGACGATTTACTTCGGCCAGTGATGTACCACTGCCGTTAGCGATCCGTTTCCGACGGTTATGATTGATGATGTCCGGCTGTTGTTTCTCCGCCGTTGTCATGGAGTGAACAATGGCCTCGATGCGGCCCATCTGCTTCTCATCCACTTTCAAATCCTTGGCTTGCTTCATCTTGCCCATGCCTGGAATCATATCCATCAACTGATCGATAGGTCCCAGTTTCTTAACTTGATCCATCTGCTCCAGGAAGTCTTCGAACGTAAATTCTGCATTACGCATCTTGCGTTCCATTTCCTTCGCCTTATCCGCGTCGATGTTCGACTGTGCCTTCTCAATCAAAGACAGCATATCGCCCATGCCCAAAATCCGTGACGCCATCCGTTCCGGATGGAACGGCTCTAACGCATCAATCTTCTCACCAAGCGCTGTAAATTTGATCGGACATCCGGTTACTGCCTTGACAGAAAGAGCAGCACCGCCTCGGGTATCACCATCCAGCTTCGTCAATACGACACCGGTCAGTTCCAACTGCTGGTTAAAGCTTTCCGCAACGTTCACGGCATCCTGTCCTGTCATCGCATCAACAACGAGCAGCACTTCGTCCGGACTTACGACCTGATGGATTTGCTTGAGCTCCTCCATCAATTCTTCATCGACATGCAGGCGGCCTGCTGTATCGATAATGACATAATCATGGCCGTTATCCTTGGCATGCTGCAAGCCCTGCTTCGCAATTTCGACCGGGCTTGTCTGATCTCCGAGCGAGAATACCGGCACCTTGATCTGCTCACCGAGCACTTGAAGCTGCTTAATCGCAGCAGGCCGGTAAATATCCGCAGCGACGAGCAACGGACGGCTGTTCTGCTTCTGCAACAGCTTGGATAGCTTACCCGAAGTCGTCGTCTTACCAGCACCTTGCAAACCGGCCATCATGATGACGGTTGGCGGCTTGTTGCTCTTAGCCAGCTTAGCTTGGCTGCCACCCATCAGCTCCGTCATTTCCTTGTTCACGATGTCGATAATCACCATGCCAGGTGTGAAGCTGTCCATCACTTCCTTACCGACGGCCTTCTCCTTCACCTTGGATACAAAATCCTTAACCACTTTGAAGTTAACGTCGGCTTCAAGAAGCGCGAGCCGAACCTCACGCATGGCGGCTGTTACATCTTCCTCGGATACCTTACCCTTACCACGAAGCTTGCTGAATACGTTCTGCAGTCTGCTAGTCAATCCTTCAAACGCCATATTCGACACCTCCGTTCATACTTAATCCCATACTTTCAATCGTTCAACCATATCGGTCAGCACATGCTTATTCTGTTCATCCAGATCACTGTCTTCAACAAAGACGCGAAGCTTCTCCAGCTCGCGAACACGGGCGTCATGCTTACCCAGAAGTCCGAGCTTCTCTTCATACGATTCGAGCACTTGCTCGGCCCGCTTAATATGTTCGTAGACAGCCTGACGGCTAATCTCAAATTCACCGGCGATCTCTCCCAAGGAAAAATCGTCATGGAAATAATATTTCAGAAAGGTCTGTTGTTTCTCGGTCAACAACTGTTCATAGAAATCAAACAATAAATTAATCCGGTTCGTCTTCTCGAGTCGGTTCTCTTGACTCATTAAACGCACCTCCTCGTCAAGGAAAAACACTTTACAGTTCACTTAACGAAACTAATCATACAAAAAACAAAGAAGGATGTCAAGCCATTATGCTTGTCATCCTTTAAGTGGCTTTGCAGCATGCTATAACCGCTCGTTCAACCGATCGGGAGCAGATAGATCAAGATGGCAAAGAAGTGCAAAATCGAACCCGCCAACACGAACAAATGCCATATGGCGTGATGGTACGGAAAGCCTCTCCAGACATAAAATATCGTTCCGAGCGTGTATAAAACTCCCCCGAGTACGAGCAAGTTCATTCCCTGCGCAGCTACGACTGCCGTCAGCGGTTTCCAGGCAATTACGATCAGCCAACCCATGGCAACGTAGAATATCGTGGACAGGAACAGGAACTTCTTAACGAAGAAGGCTTTGAAAATGCAGCCGAACAACGCAATGCCCCACACGATGCCGAAGAGGCTCCAGCCCAGCGGTCCGCGTATGGCTACAAGCAAGAACGGTGTATAGGTCCCTGCGATAAATAAGTAAATCGATGAATGGTCCATGAACTCAAAGAAATCCTTCGCTTTTCCATCCCTCAAGCCATGAACCAGCGTTGAGCTATATAAAGCAGCAGCATCGTTGTGCCGTAGATCGTGAAGCTCACCACATGCCAGGCACTGCCCTTCAGACTCGAAAATACGATCAACAGCACCAGCGCTGCAACACTAAGTGCCGCACCGATACCATGTGTAATTGCGTTTGCGATTTCTTCTCTGCGCGGATAGGTGTACGTATTAGCCATGACCAATATCCTTTCAACTACGTAGTATTATCTACATTATAAACTTTACGCGCATACAAAATCCAGCAAAGCCCGCATATCAGCCTGCTCCCTCTTGGAAGAAACCGGTGATTGCACTTACGATTTGGCGTGAAGCCATACCATCGCCAAACGGATTGCTAGCGCTGGACATGCTCTCATACACCTGTCGATTAGACAATAACTGTTTCATGGCCTCGTACACCGTATCCTTGTTCGTTCCAACGCATCGCAATGTTCCAGCCGTTATACCTCTGGTCGTTCCGTCTTCTCTCTTAGAACCAGCACCGGCTTGCCTAGGGCAGGCGCTTCCTCTTGGATGCCGCCGGAATCAGTCAATACGATATAGGAACGCTTCATGATATGATGCAAATCCACCACGTCCAATGGTTCCGTCAAGTGAATCCGCTCATGACCTCCAAGAACCTCGGCAACGGCGCGCTGGACGATCGGGTTGGGATGAACAGGGTAAATCACCTCGAGATCCGAGTGCTCTTGCACCACAGCCTTGACAGCCTCGAACACTTGCCGCATCGGCTCCCCCCAATTCTCGCGCCGATGCATCGTCAGCAATACCCAGCGCGTGTCGCTGCGCAATGAATTCTGAATCGGATGATGAAACGGTGCTTTCAGCGTCCAGTTCATGGCGTCGATGCCCGTGTTCCCTGTAACATAGATGTGTTCTGTGCGGTTATCCTTCCGTAGCTGTTCCGCTGCCTGAGGCGTCGGAGCGAAATGAAGATCGGCAACCCTTCCGATCCACTCCCGGTTCATCTCTTCAGGGAAAGGCGCGTATTTGTCGTACGTTCGCAGCCCTGCCTCCACGTGACCGATCGGTACTTTGGAATAATAGGCCGCCAGCGCACCAATCAAAGCTGAAGTCGTATCTCCGTGAACCAGCACGAGATCATACTGATCCGCTCGAAATATCGCTTCCATCCCCTTCAATAGATCCGCGCTAAGACTATATAGCGTTTGTCCTTGTTTCATCAAGTCCAAGTCCATCTGAGCCTCGATTTGGAAGAAACTCAGCACTTGATCCAGCATCTCCCGATGCTGGGCGGTCACACAAACGACGGGCGTAAACCCTGGAGTGGATTCTAATTCCTTCACTAAAGGTGCCATTTTAATCGCTTCCGGGCGCGTTCCGAATATGATGAGTATTTTTTTGGTCGTCATGATATCCTACACTCCTTCACTCGCATCTCTATTGTATTCACTCCCAAGGCATACCTTTAGCAGTATATGGAAGTTTCATAGAATCGTTCTGGCCTTGCGCCTTAATCGCGGAATAACCGACTATTTTTTCGGTTTCTTGCTCAATCGTCCACTTCTAGCAAGCTAGTATTGCATATATTAAACGCAGCACAAAAGAAAGGAGGAAACCTCTTGGCTGTTATCATCTATCCGAGAACGATGAACTGGTCCTATATGAAACAAAGACCGCAGCAGTTGATGAGTCAATTAGGCTCGCTTGGTCATCAGGTTTTCTTCGAAAACCTGGCGCCATTAGACAAAGAGTTCCGTGAAGTTGAACCGAACGTGTATCTGTTTACAGATACCAAAACATTTTTGCACAAAAAGCTGCCCGTCCTCAGAAAGGAGAATCCCGTCGTCGTCTGGACAACATGGTCCAAACTGCGCACCCGTATCTCAACGCTGTATAACCCTGATCTCACGATCTACGATTGCTGTGACGAGTTTCCACACTGGGCCAAATACGAGCCCAAGATGATTGACGAAGCAGACCATGTCGTCTGCACGGCCGATGTGATCCATACCCGCTTGTCGCTCGCTTATCCTGACAAACCGCTAACTTTGATCCCCAATGGAGCAGATGCGTCCTTTTTTCATATTCCCGAAACAACAAGACCTGCTGATCTGCCGCCAGGACCTGTTGTCGCTTATATCGGAGCATGGGCTTATTGGGTGGATCATGAGTTATTTGCCAAGGCTGCTGAGCAGTTTCCGAACGTGCAATTCGTCTCAATAGGAGCTCCCTACGGAAGCTCCGGCGATTATTCGAAGCTCGCAAATGTTCATATACTCGGTGAAAAACCCCACCAAGAACTCAAGCGTTACCTCTCCCATATCGACATTGCACTAATTCCGTTCCAATATCACCCGATCACACTCGCAACTAACCCGGTAAAAGCTTATGAATATATGGCAGCAGGTGTACGAGTCTTGTCGACAGCCTTGCCCGAATGCATTGCCATGGAACCGCATGTGACCACAGCCACAACACACCGAGACTTTCTCAACAAGCTGGGGGCTATGCTGCAAAGTCCCGACGCCACAAAAGATCGACAAGCGCGCATCGCATATGCCCGGGAGAACCGCTGGATTGAACGCGGCCACGCCGCTGATCAGGTCATCAAGCAAGCGATCCTTGCCAAAGGCAGCTCAAAGCATTGACCAGAGACTATCACTTGCTTCGCAGCAGGCCGTTCGGATACCGAACTTTGGATACGAAAGCGTATTGCGATCGTGTTCTACAAGAGGTTACAAGCACGGACTCAGAGTGGCTGATATGGAGGAATGATCTAACGATTCCCCGATCCGCCGGAGACCGATTAGCAGAACTCCCGCAGCCCTTGCAGATACCGGCCCAAACCGTTTGTATATGGACAAACAGCACTCCCCTCTACTGGAAAAGAGACTGGCTTCTTTCCTGTCTGCCCCGGTGGAATGGAAGGCTTCCTGCTGCGCGTTTTTTGCCGTATGATGTGATACCACAAGACCCGAATCGAGTGTGGAATCACGTTGTGGCGACTAACTCTGATTCACCACTTCATTCGTACACTGCGCAGGAATCGGATCATGTCAGGCCCATCTTGGCAGTGACCAGTCTGAGTGATTCGGACGGAGGCGAACCAGATTCAATCATGCCCTCCCCCGATCCAACACCGGTCGTATCGATTCTGATGAGCATTCACGATATGGCAGATACACTTGGCTGGAGCGTTCGTTCCGTAATGGCCCAGACCTTCACTCGATGGGAGCTGTTAATCGGCGATGACGGATCGGGAGATGAGAGCCTTAAAGAAGCGTACTCCATTCATGACAATCGAATCCGCGTATTCACGCAGCCACATAATCGCGGTAAAGCTGCCATGATGAATAAATTGCTTGGCGAAGCTAAGGGAAGGTACGTGCTGGAGCTGGATGGGGATGACTGGCTTACACCCGGCAGCTTGGCGGCGTTGGTGCTGCAGTTGGAACGTTCAACGGAGTCAGGAATGGCTACGGGTCAATACGGTTTATGGGAACGCTCCAAGCAGGTAGGGCCGCGATGGAGGGGAGTAGTCGCAGGCCCACTTTCGGAAGGACTCGCGCATCACCTAAGCGAACGGGAGCCACTTACAGCCCGGCCCATCGTCCCCAGAATGTACCGCCGATCAGCGCTGGTTGCTGTCGGAGGGTGGTGGAAACGGGAAGATGCTTACGGCAGAATATTCGAAGACATTGAACTTACTGCCAGAATTCTGAAACAATATCGTCTTCTTGTAAGCCCAGCACTCGTATACCATCGAGTAATCTATTCCGGCAGCATCAGTCAGCGTAACCGTCATTTATTTAAGGAGTGGCAACACCGAGTCAACCAGGGTTTCAATTCGTTATCAACGCTTGAACATGAAGGAGGTGGCACCTGATGCATATTGCAGCATCCGGCTACTACGGAATGGGCAATTTCGGAGATGACCTGTTCCTGCACACGCTCCGGCAAGTATTTCATGATCATCACGTCTATCCATGGAATGCGAGACTGGATGTGCGTCAAACCGATGCTTTTATCATTGGTGGAGGCGATCTGATCACGCCTTACTCGTTCAATCGCTATTACTTCCCCTCACAACTGAAGGATCAGCCTACGTGGGTATACGGAGTCGGCATCGTAGACGCCTATCCTGAACACACATGGCCAGAGGAACAAGTCTCTGCATACCGTGACATGATATCCAAAGCGCAGCGGGCAGTGTTTCGAGATGAACGGTCCTCGGCTATCGCTACCCGTGCTCGATTTCATCAGCATGTGGAGACCGCGCCCGATATGGTGTTCGGCTACCGTGAGCCGGAGATTCCGGTACAGCGATTCTCAGCACGCCCCACTATAGGCATCGTTGTATTCGCATACGAATCTTTCCCAATGGCTAATATGATTAAACTGCTGGCTCATCTGATATCACACGGTTACCATGCCGTATTAATCCCGGTTATTCATCATCCGGGCAACGCTTACTCCGATTATGACACATGCTTGAAATTGCAGCGTAATGTTCGAGAAATCTCGCCTTCCGCTTCTATTGAGACGTTGCCGTTCCTCATGGATATCGAACTGACATATCGCTTCATCCAATCGGTTGACTATTTAATATCTTTTAAACTTCATCCCTCGCTCGCGGCACTTCGAGGCGGAAAGCCTGTGCTCGCGCTTAGCACGATGGGTAAAGTGAACAGCTTGCTGAGCTCTTTCGGCCTTGGTGCATACTTTACGGATTATCGCCAGCCGCTCGAGGCACTCATCGATAGAACCGAGCAATTCCTTCGCCACGGACGAGATCGCGTTCGTCAAGCTATGCCTTTAATTCGAGCTGCTGAAGCCCGAAGCACCGCATCACTCAAGGATCTAAAGCGTCATATCGAGCATCACTTCCAGCAGTAAAGCAGAGAGGAGAAATGAGCATGTGTTGTTTCCTGTTCGGCAGAAAACTTGCCGCCAAAGTCCGAACGTTATCGCGTCAGGTTGAACTTCTCAGTCAACAAACAGGTGAGTTGACCGAACGGGTGGAATCACTGGAGAGTCAAGTTATATCCGGTCTGCCCGTAATTCCGGAGCTGATCCATTATTTCGAAGTGCGCACCGGACAACAAGTTCGGGTTAGCACAACCTTCGTCACCCTGGAAGGCGTTGTTCTCGCAACGGCGGATGATGGTGTACAGCTCCGTGAGGCGTCGGGTGACCTGGTGTTAATTCCGTTCAGTAACATAACCTATGTCCAGTAAAGTCCAAGGGCATTTTTGAATATCTACCCTGACTGCAAGGAGGAATCGTATATGCATTACACAGATTGGCTCCGAGGTTTTATCGGATCAGAAACAGAAGTCGCCGTATCAGGTGATGTCGTAATCGGAACGCTTACCAACGTCGGTGAAGGTACCATAACACTCAAAGTACCGCCTATCATCTACGGCCCTCCTACTGACACCGCCGTTATTCCGCTTCGCTCCATTGAATTTGTACGGATCGTAGCTTCATAAAACAATCTAAAGGGGCTGTTCCAAGATCTTTGATCTTGCTAGACACCCCTTCTTGCTAATTGCTTCATATCTTCTTGCTTCATATCTCTTGTTTTTATTAGACACTCCGTGCACGCATCGCTCCTTAAGTTCGTGGCGAACGCCTGTTAGTATCACGAGTGAAAGCAATTCCTGCAAATATGCAGGAATTACTGAGCCGAAGCAGCGATATTTACTATAAACCTGCAAATATGCAGGTTTTTTCACTCAGATCAGAGCTAATCGAACGAATGGGGACTAAAAACCCGCATTTTTGCATCTTTTTCTGTTGAAATGATAGAATCCGCTGAAAATAACTGCACATATGCATCCTTTTACGTAACACGGACATTCTATCTCTTTTTTACTCTTCTCGTCAGCTCGCCAAACTGTCCGTGGGAATGTCATGTTTATGCGGCATTACGGGAGTATACAGTGCCTGATTCGGCATCTCTCAATCGCCTTCGTTCGGAGCCGATGCGGGTATCTGCACAGAGGATAAACAACCGGGATTCGGACGTGTTCTGCTTCGTGGTCCCCTCCAAGGTGAGGCGAACCTTGAGGTCGCCGGCTTATAAATCCGAATGCACAAAATGACGGTGTAGGGATATCCCTACACCGTCATTTTTTTGAACAATCAGTAGATATTACTCCGTCTGTTCAGCACTGCCTTCTTCCTCTTTAATCAAGCCTGCGAACAAGGCATGAACGAACTGTTCTGAATCGAAGGTTTGCAGATCTCCCATCTTTTCTCCAAGACCAACCAGCTTCACCGGCAGGTTCAGCTCTTGTCTGATCGCAATGACGATACCGCCCTTGGCTGTTCCGTCCAGCTTGGTCAGAACAAGACCGGTTACGCCGCTCTTCTCGCCGAACAGCTTCGCTTGACTCAACGCATTCTGACCCGTTGTAGCGTCAAGCACCATTAACACTTCATGCGGCGCGCTTGGGATTTCACGCTGAATGACGCGGAAGATTTTATTCAGCTCTTCCATCAGATTCGTTTTATTCTGTAGTCGGCCCGCCGTATCACAGAGCAGCACATCGGCTTGACGCTGTTTGGCAGCTTGAACGGCATCAAACATCACCGCTGCCGGATCTGATCCGGGCTGCTGCTTGATCACCTCGACCCCCACGCGCTGCCCCCATACTTCGAGCTGCTCAATCGCGCCCGCGCGGAAGGTGTCTCCTGCCGCAAGCAGCACCTTTTTGCCTTCCTGCTTATAGCGGTGAGCCAGCTTCCCAATCGTCGTCGTCTTACCGACACCATTCACTCCGACAAAGAGGATGACCGTAATCCCATCCGGATTGTAGCGCAGCTCATTACTGCTGTCATCGCGCAGAAGCCCCATCAGCTTCTCGGACAGCACAGGCTGCAGATCAGCCGCATCCTCGATCCGGCGCTTCCTCACCTCATCTCGCAGGTCATCCATCAGTTCCATAACGGTATTCACCCCAACATCGGCACCGATCAGAATCTCCTCAAGCTCTTCGTAGAATTCTTCATCAATCTTTTTGCGCCGGATAACGAGATCCGATACCTTCTCAATGAACTTTACGGGTTTTCTCCAGACCATCGCGGAACTGCTTCGTCACGTTCTCCGTCTTACTGGAAATACTCTCTTTTAGCTTCTTAAAAAACTCATAGGTTCCCTCCGCGTCGTTAAACATATATTCCTGTACTCATGTATTTAAGCAATCTCGGCTTCATCATTCTCCAGTTTCACCGATACGAGCTTCGATACGCCGCCTTCCTCCATCGTCACACCGTACAAGACATCAGCCTCTTCCATCGTTCCCTTGCGGTGTGTTACTACGATAAACTGGGTCTGCTCGGAGAATTCACGAAGATACTGCGCGAATCGTGTTACATTCGCTTCGTCCAGTGCTGCCTCGACCTCGTCCAGAACACAGAACGGAACCGGCTTCACCTGCAGTATCGCAAATAACAAGGCCATTGCGGTCAGAGCACGTTCTCCCCCTGACAGAAGCTGAAGATTCTGCAGCTTCTTGCCCGGCGGTTGTGCGACGATGTCGATTCCCGTTTCCAGGAGCCGCTCGGGATCTATCAGGACCAGATCCGCCCGACCACCGCCGAACAGCTTCGTGAATACCGTTCCGAATTCACGGCGTATCGCGTCAAACGTCGTCTTAAAGCGCTTGGACATCTCATCGTCCATTTCCTTAATGACTTGGTACAGCGTCGTTTTTGCTTCGACTAAATCTGCCTTCTGTTCGCTCAAGACTGATAGCGCTCATTGACACGCTCATATTCTTCAATCGCGCCGAGGTTCACGTCCCCAAGCAGCGTGATCGAACGTTTCAAGTCCCTGACTTCAGCCTGCGCCGAAGGCACGTCCTCCGGAATCGGATAACGCTGCTTCGCAAGCTCGTAACTGAGCTCATAATCCTCGCTGAGCTTCTTCAAGATGTTCTCCAATTCAACATCCAAGCGGTTGACACCAATCTCCGTCTGCCGCAATTGATCATCCACAGCCCGAAGCTGAGTTCGCTGCTCCTTCGTCTCGCTCTCCTCAAGCTCCAGCTTGCGGCTTAAAGCGCTGCGAGCCGCCCGCTTGAAATCAAGCTGCTGTGCAGTTTCTTCCTTATTGAGCTTGTATTGATTCAGATCTTCGATCTGTTTTACGCTCTCCTGCTCATTCTGTGCCAGATCCGCTTGAACCGAAGCCAGCATCGTTCGGTTCTGTTTCTGCTGCTTCTCATGATTATCCACATCGGATTGAAGTCGCTTGAGCTGCTCTTCAATGGAGAAGGTTTCCTGATCCAGCTTACCTTCGCGAACCTTGAGCACAGTCAGCTGGCTCTGAAGCTCCTCCTTGGCGGACTCGTTCGCTTTGCGGGCAAATTCCGCAGCCTGAATCGCTTGATGCGTAGACTTCTCCTCATTCTCAAGCTCAGTCAATTGCTTAACAGCACGCGCACGACTATCGCTGATCCCCTTGGCTTCCTGTTCCTGACTGCTCTTCTCCTCGCCAGCCAGTTCAGCCTGCTCCAAGACGTGGCGCAATTCATGTTCGAGTTGCTTACGGTCGCCGGCCGCTTGCTGCTCTTCCACGCGCTTGTCGTCCCCGGCCTGCCTTAATTCATCAAGCTTGTCCTGCGCTTGTTCCATTTGCAGGCGCACGTCTTCCAATCCCTTTTGAAGCTTCTCCAACTGCTTCTCCGTCTCACGAATTTCCTGGTCCAACTGCTCCAGTTGACGCTTGCGGCCCAGCAGACTATTCGTTTTCTTATGATGGCTGCCGCCTGTCATCGAGCCGCCGGCATTAACGACGTCACCTTCAAGCGTAACGACTCGAAAGCGATAAGAGAATCTGGCGGCTATCTTATTCGCCTGTTCCAAGGTCTCGGCTATGACGACATTCCCCAGTAAGCTGCCAACGATATTGCTGTATTTCGGATCAAACTGCACCAACTCCGAGCCAAAGCCAACGAATCCCGCTTCACCCTCCGCCAGGGAACGGTCAGATGAGGATACGCTACGCGGGCGAATAACATCGAGCGGTAAGAACGTGGCCCTGCCCAATTGACGCTGTTTCAAAAAGGAAATAGCTTGTCTTGAAACCGTCTCATTCTCCATCACGATGTGCTGTACCGAGGCGCCCATAGCGGTCTCCATCGCCAGCTCAAGTCTCTCGGGTACGCGTATGAGTTGTGCAACGGCGCCATGAACACCGTGGAGCACCGATTTGCGGGATGCCTTAAGCACTTCCTTAACGCCCAGCATGAATCCGTCAAAATCATCCTGAAGTTCTTTCATCGTATCGCGACGGGATATTTGCGCTTCTCGTTTCTGCTCCCACTTGCGCGTAGCTCCCTGAGTCTCGTCCAGCAATCGTTGTAAGGACTGATAACGCTCGCTCTCGCTGATGTATCCGCTGCGAAGATCGGAGATTTCCCGTCCAAGACGCTCAATGCTGCGATCAATTGTTTCTTTACGTTGAAGCAACTGCTCCTTCTGCGCTTCCCACTTGCCGGATTCCTCTTGCGCCCGGTTCATTCGGCGTTCCAGTGCTTCCTGCTGCTGATCGGCGTATCGTATTTCGTTGCGTGCCTGTGCCATTTGATTCATGAGCTCAAGCAAATTGCCCTTCAAGCTCTCTTCTTGCTGCTGACTTATTCCTCCAGTAACCCCGACCAATTTCGCCTCCTCGGCGGATAACTGATCTCGCACCTGACTTAGTTCAAGCTGGAGCTCTTCCAGCTTGCCCTTCATGCGCCCAAGGTCCTGCGTGCGCTCATCCAGTCGTTGGCCGCCAGAGTTCACGCTATCTTCAAGCTGCTCGCGTGATCGCTCCAGATTGCGGCGCCGTTCCTTCAACACCTCACCGTGACCCTCGCTCTTCTCAAACCACTCGCTAAATTGCAGTAGTTGACTCTGCAGGTCTTCAACTTCCTGCTCCAGCTGTCGCAAAGACGACCTGTCGCTTTCTAGCTTGGCATCATGTGCAGATACCACGGTGGATAGCGTTAGCTGCTCTTCCTTTAACTTCTCAAGCTTGGTGTTAGCCTCGCTCCAGGCAGTATGTATCTGCTCAATCTGGTACACGTATAACGAGATTTCTTTATGTTTTAACTCCTCACGAAGCCGCTTGTACGTTATAGCTTTCTCCGACTGATCTTTAAGCGGGCCGATCTGATCCTCAAGCTCCGTGACCAGATCATGGATGCGAAGCAGGTTCTGCTCCGTCTCGTCGAGCTTGCGGACGGATTCCTTCTTACGAGATTTATATTTAACGATCCCGGAAGCTTCCTCGAATATACCCCGGCGATCTTCTGATCGTGTACTGAGGATTTCCTCGATACGTCCTTGTCCAATGATGGAGTAAGCTTCCTTGCCGATGCCGGTATCCATGAACAACTCTGTAATATCCTTCAATCGGCAGGATTGCCTGTTAATAAAATATTCGCTGTCACCGCTGCGATGCACTCGCCGGGTTACCGTCACCTCATTGAAGTCAAGCGGCAGCACATGGTCCTCGTTATCCAGCGTCAGCGACACCTCGCCGAAGTTGACCGCTTTACGCGCATCACTACCGGCAAAAATGATGTCTTCCATCTTGCCGCCTCGCAGCGATTTGGCGCTTTGTTCGCCGAGCACCCAGCGAATGCCGTCCGAAATATTGCTCTTGCCACTGCCATTCGGGCCAACAACAGCCGTAATTCCGCGCACAAACTCCATCTCTGTCTTGTCGGCAAACGATTTAAACCCTGCTAACTCGATCCGTTTCAAAAACATATTCGACCTCTCACCTCTCCTGCTATTGTACCACAAGTAGAATCGGCTTCACTGCCATCTTCTGGCGACCTTGTCGCTAAGGGATAGCCCTAGACAACGAAAAGAGCAAAAAACAGTCATCCTACCTTGGTCGGTTAACCGCCTGACTGCTCTTTGCTCTTTGTTTGTCCTAAGCAGCACGCGAAGCGTTAGACATCGGTATGCTTCAGCTGCTTCAAAGCTACTGCCGCCGCTTGTTGCTCGGCTTCCTTCTTGGAACGTCCACTGCCGCGTCCAAGACATTCGCTTCCCATATATACTTCAGAGACAAACTCCCGCTCATGGGCTGGCCCACGCTCTTCCACAATACGATATTCCAATGCACCCATACCATGATGCTGTGTAAGTTCTTGAAGCTCGGTCTTGTAATCGCTCATTTGCGGACGACCGTTCACGGTCACCGTCGGGAAGACATGGTCGCTCAAGAATTGGCGAACCGCCTCCAGTCCCTGATCCAGATAAAGCGCACCTACAAATGATTCAAACACATCAGCTAGCAGAGCAGGCCGGGTTCTTCCCCCCGTCATTTCCTCTCCCTTGCCTAACAGAACATAGCGTCCAAAATCCAGACCTACAGCGAATTGGACCAGCGAGGGCTCGCAGACGATCGCCGCCCTCAGCTTGGTCAATTCTCCTTCCGGCCGATCCGGAAAAAGGTTGTACAAAAATTCGCTGACCGTCAGTTCCAGAACCGCATCTCCTAAAAACTCCAGACGCTCATTGTCCTGATTCTGACTAAAGCGATGCTCGTTAACATAAGAAGCGTGGGTAAAGGCCTGCTTCAGCAGTGTGGCATTACGAAACTGGATATGAAGTTTATGCTGTAACTGCTTCAGATCTCCACTCAACACACTGTCCCCTTACTCGGCATATTTTTTCAGGATAATCGTAGCATTATGCCCGCCAAATCCGAATGAATTGGACATAACCACATCTAAATCAGCCTTGCGCGGATGATTCGGCACGTAGTCAAGATCACATTCGGGATCCTGATCCTCCAGATTAATGGTCGGTGCAATGGTCTGATATTTCAAACTCAGCCCGCATATAACGGCTTCCACGCCGCCAGCTGCTCCAAGCAGATGGCCTGTCATCGACTTCGTGGAACTCACGGCAACTTTATATGCATGATCGCCAAGGGCCATCTTGACGGCCTTGGTCTCGGAACGGTCACCGACCGGTGTAGAAGTTCCGTGTGCATTGATGTAGTCAACATCCTCCGGAGAAATACCGGCATCGCGGATGGCCATCTTCATACAGCGTGCAGCTCCATCCGGATCTGGCTCCGTAATATGATGGGCATCGGCACTTAACCCATAACCGACAACCTCGGCATAAATCGTGGCGCCGCGTTTGATGGCATGCTCAAGCGATTCGATGACAAGCACGCCAGCTCCCTCACCCATGACAAACCCGTCGCGACCCGTATCAAACGGACGACTGGCTTTCTCCGGCTCATCGTTACGGGTAGACATAGCCCGCATGGCGCAGAAGCCAGCCATCCCCGTCGGACGGATCGTCGCTTCCGCTCCCCCGCAGACCATAACGTCGGCATCGCCGCGTTGAATCAGTCGGTAGGAATCTCCGATCGAATGCGTCCCCGTTGCACATGCCGTAACTTGCGTCGTGTTGGGTCCCTTCGCACCGAGATTAATGGACATTTGGCCGGACGCCATATTCGCAATCATCATCGGAATAAAGAAAGGGCTGACGCGCTTTGGACCCTTTTCCAACAAAATGTTATGTTGATCTTCCCATGTTCCGAGACCGCCGATACCAGAACCGATGGATACGCCGACCCTTTCAGCCTCAGCGTTCTCACCGATCTTCAGTCCGCTGTCCTCAAGCGCTTTCGCTCCTGCGGCACAAGCAAGCTGGACGAAACGGTCCATTCTGCGCGCTTCTTTGCGATCCATATAATCCTCAGGATTGAATTCCTTCATCGACGCGGCAATCTGTGTTGTGTAATCACTTACATCAAATGACTCAATACGGGATACCCCGGACCTGCCTTCCATCAAGCTATTCCAGAATGTATCCAGATCTTGACCGATGGAGGTCATGACTCCCATACCTGTTACAACGACTCTTTGTTTCAAAGCAGCACTCACCTCTATATAGACTGTCTCTTGTTCTATGAATGTGATATTTGGTGCACGTTTCATATGCAGCAAGATCAGTAATAATCTATCACTCGTTACACGTGGAGCTTGAATGAATGTGGAGAAGTCCCGCCTTGCTAAAGAACGGGACTTATCAGTTTATGACTTAGGTATGAGATTGTATGTAATTTACAACTTCACCTACGGTCGTAATTTTCTCTGCATCTTCATCAGAGATCTCCATATCAAACTCATCTTCCAATTCCATTACCAATTCAACTACATCGAGAGAATCAGCTCCAAGGTCATCTTTGAAAGATGCTTCTAGTGTCACGTCGGCTTCGTCAACACCCAGGCGGTCGACAACGATGCGTTTCACGCGTTCCAATACATCGGACATCCGGCTCACCTCCTCTTGGTCATTATACGAGATATAACTTCAAATTGCCATAGAAGGCATTTTGAAAACAAATGAAGTTCCGGCAGTTGGCTGCCAGAGTGTTCTAGCCGGCTCTATACAGGCGTTCTCAAGCCTAGTAACAGCTTGTCTAACTCCTATATACTACCCGCTAATTCTAGTTGCGAGATGCACGTTACATGTACATTCCGCCATCGACATGCAGCACTTGTCCAGTCATATATGAAGCACTGGCAGATGCCAGGAACGATACGACGCCGGCAATCTCTTCAGGTTGACCGAGACGTGCGAGCGGGATTCCGCCGAGCAAGCTCTCGCGCATATCCTCAGAAAGCTCTCGTGTCATATCGGTATCAATGAATCCGGGAGCGACAGCGTTCACCGTAATCCCACGTGAAGCCAATTCTCTCGCTGCTGATTTGGTTAACCCAATCACACCCGCCTTCGCGGCAACATAGTTAGATTGCCCCGGATTACCGAGTGCACCTACGACAGAGGAGATGTTGATAATGCGGCCATAGCGCTGTTTCATCATCGGACGGGTCACTGCCTTTAGACAGTTGAATACCCCTTTGAGATTCGTCTCAATCACTTGGTCGAATTCTTCTTCTTTCATCCGCATAATCAGGTTATCCCTGGTGATGCCCGCATTATTCACCAAAATATCTATGCGGCCAAAAGTCTCCAGCACCTGTTTAACCATCTCATCGGCTTCAATCATAACTCCGACGTTGGCTTTAACCGCAATGGCTGAGACGCCTTTGGCACGAATCGCTTCCACAACCTCTGCCGCGGCAGCTTCGCTTCCTGCATAATTGACAGCGACATTTATGCCCAGATCAGCAAGCCCGAGCGCGATGCTGCGGCCTATGCCCCGGGATGCACCCGTAACAAGCGCAGTCTGTCCTTTAAGCGCTTCATTCATACTTATTTCCTCCCTTCTAGGATGAAGTTACACACAACCGTTACCGTTTACAGAACGGATTCAAGCATATTCACACTGTCCAAACTGTTAACCTGTATCACCTTCACGGAACGATCAATCTTCTTGATCAAGCCGCCAAGCACGCTTCCCGGACCAATCTCGATAAACGTATCTACCCCTTGGCCGATCATCCATTCCACGCTATCCTGCCACAGCACAGGAGAATACACCTGCTCTACAAGCAAGTCGCGAAGTTCTGTAGACGAATCCACAGGACGTGCCGTGACGTTCGCCACCACCGATACTTCCGGATTCTTAAACGTGACCGCCTCCAGTTTGTCGGCGAGACGATCCGCTGCGCCCTTCATCAAGGAGGAATGGAAAGGTCCGCTGACTTCGAGCGGTATCGCCCGTTTGCCTCCGGCCTCCTTAACTCTTGCCGCCGCTTCTGCAACCCCTTCGGCTGAGCCGGAGATCACGATCTGACCAGGACAGTTCATGTTCGCAAGCTCCACAACATGTCCGGCGTCTGTGATGGTCTGGCACAGTTCAGCCAGCGCTTCGCGCTCCGCGCCCAGAACCGCGGCCATGGCACCTTGACCGCCCGGAACCGCGGCTTCCATGTATTCACCGCGAGCTCTGACAATCGTCACCGCCTCTTCGAAAGAGAGCACGCCAGCACACACTAGTGCACTGTACTCTCCTAACGAATGGCCGGCAACATAATCCGGGGTCAGTCCCTTGTCCGTAATAGCCTCCAAATAAGCCATGCTTGTGGCCAGCAGTGCTGGCTGTGTATTGGCTGTTTGTTTCAGATCCGCATCAGGCCCATTAAAGACCATGGAGCTTAGCGGGAATCCCAATGCATGATCCGCAGCTTGATAAATCGCTCGCACGGACGGCAAAGCGTCGAAGACATCCTTGCCCATGCCCACGGATTGAGCCCCTTGACCTGGAAATATAAATGCTGTTTTACCCAATTACGCTGGCTCCCTTCCTCTATTCACGCATCAATTCTTTATTTTTATGACTACCATACAAGGACGGAAGCGCCCCAGGTTAATCCACCGCCAAAGCCTACCATCAGGACTTTGTCTCCTTCTTTCAGTCTTCCGGACTCTTGCGCCTCCACGAGTGCAAGCGGTACGGATGCGGCAGAAGTGTTGGCATATTTATCCACATTGATCACTACCTTATCTTCAGGCAGTTCCAAACGTTCCATCGCCGATTTAATAATTCGAATATTCGCTTGATGAGGTACGAATAAGTCAATATCCTGCTTGTCGATTCCAGCCTTGGCCAAAACCGTTTCTGTTGCCGAGCCCATCACACGAACGGCGAATTTAAACACTTCGCGTCCATTCATATAGATATAGTGTTTACCCGAATTAACAGTCTCAACCGATGCCGGCACCTTCGAGCCGCCTGCCTCGATGTACAGATGGGCACCCCCTGCCCCTTCCGCACCGAGATCAAACGCTTGGAACCCTCGGCCTTCAGGCACTTCGCCTACGATAGCGGCACCGGCACCATCACCGAATAACACACACGTATTACGATCACTGTAATCCGTAATTCGAGACAAGCAATCCACACCGATAACAAGCGCATTATTATACATTCCGGTCTTCACGAAATTGGTAGCCGTCGCGAGCCCATATACAAATCCAGAACATGCTGCTGATAGGTCAAACGCCGCCGCCTTCTTCGCCCCGAGCCGATCCTGGAGCAAGCATGCGGTAGAAGGAAAGAACATATCCGGTGTAATGGTGGCTACAATAATAAGTTCAAGATCCTCGCATGCATGCCCGCCGACTTCAATGCGTTCACAGCTGCATGGTATGCCAGATCGGAAGTTGCTTCATCTGGAGCCGCGATATGACGCTGACGAATACCCGTACGGGATACGATCCACTCGTCGCTGGTCTCTACCATTTGTTCCAAATCATGATTCGTTAATATTTTCTCAGGCACATATTTACCAGTGCCAATAATCCCGACTGGCCGCAAATTGCTGTTCATAACCTCACTCACTTCCCGCTGATTTCATTCGAGATGCTCTCGACCAATCGATTCTGCAGCGCCACTCTCGCTTGACGAATTCCATTCTTAACAGCATTCGCGTCAGAAGAACCATGGCTCTTTACAACCAAGCCGCCCAAACCTAGCAGCGGGGCACCGCCATGCTCTTTGTAATCGAGCGTGGATTTCAGTTCTCGCAGTTCCGGCATCATCAATGCTGCTGCCATCTTCGTCTTAAGCGATTTATTAAACTGCTCCTTTAACAATGAAAAGAGGGCTCCTGCCGTTCCTTCGATCGCCTTGAGCAGGATGTTACCAGCAAAACCATCACATACGAGTACATCGCATACCCCGTTCATCACGTCACGCGATTCCACATTACCGACGAATTGGATTGGCAGTTCCTCCAGAAGCGGGTAGGCGCTTTTCGTTAGCTCATTGCCCTTACCGGGCTCCGTGCCGACATTAAGCAAACCGACGCGTGGCTGCGCAATACCGTGCACCTTCTCCCGATACAGGCTTCCCATCAACGCATATTGCTGCAGATGCTCGGGCTTGGAATCCATGTTGGCTCCAAGATCCAGCGCGAGCACACCCTTACCATCAAGTGTAGGAATCATGGGAGCTAGCGCCGGGCGTTCAATTCCCTTCATTCTTCCAACCACAAGCAGTCCGGTCGTCATCAAGGCGCCTGTGTTGCCGGCAGAGATGAAAGCATCAGCCTCACCTTCACGAACCATCCGTCCAGCTACAACCATCGAGGCATCCTTCTTCCTCCGCACAGCCTTTACCGGTTCATCATCGGTCTCAATCACTTCGCTGGCATGCACAATTCGCAGGTTCGAAGGCTTGTCTTGCAAGAACGTCCCGATCTGTCTCTCGTCTCCAACCAGGATGATCTCCGTGTCCTGCCATTCTTTTGCTGCTATAAGAGCCCCCTCAACATTACTCTTAGGGGCATTGTCGCCGCCCATTGCGTCAACTACAATCCTCATGCCACTTCCTCCTTCCATGCTGTCATTCTCCGTCAGACCGATAGATGACGAAATTCCCTTGAAACACCATTTCATCCGCAACGTAAGTGAATACTTCCACCTTCGCTTTGCCCTTCTGGCCGGGAATGGTCTTCACATAAGCTTTGGCAATACACTTCTCACCGAGGCGCACTTGTCGCAAGAAGCGGATATCTGCGGAAGAGGTCAATGCGATTTCATCATTGATAACGGCCACGGCAAGTGAATTCGCTTGCGCAAACACATAGTGACCACGGGCAATTTTGGTTTTGCTGAATACATGATCCTCTCGAATCTCGAAAATAGATATCCCACTCTTGTCCAGATGCAAGTCCACCACTTCCCCGATCACTTCCTCCAAGGACAAAGAGCGAACCTGGTCATAGGAATGTTCGGCCATCTGTTTCATGCGTTCGCGCAGCTCCGGTATGCCGAGCTCCATTCGGTCCAGGCGAATCGTCTGAATACTGACTTTAAGTTGGCGTGTTAACTCGCGGTCTGTGACAAAGGGATTCTCGTCGATCAGCTGAATCAGCCGCTGGTGACGGTCTTTCTTAGATAAACGATCGATGACGAAACAACTCCTTCTGCCGCTATTCAGGCCGCCATTCTTCTATCTTACCGAGCCGTCCGCCAAGCCGTTTCAAGGACAACTCCTCTATATAAAAGTTAGTCGCAAATATTAGAACCTGGTACTAATGTAAAGTATAAATCATGTCACGTCAAAAAGAAAGAGGGTGAAAGACAAAAAAAAATAGCACCTCACCAAAGATGAAGTACTACTTATTAGTCAAAACTATTGTTTGATGATCTCTCTTGCTTTATAAGTTCCGCATACTTTGCATACGCGATGAGCAAGTTTCAATTCACCACATTGTTCGCATTTCACCATACCTGGCACAGCCAGTTTGAAATGAGTACGACGCATGTCACGACGTGTCTTGGACGTTCTACGTTGAGGTACTGCCATGTTCCCACCTCCTTATCAATTGAAGCCCGTTTAACCGGGAGTCATATCCATCATTCATCATTTAAAGAAGTCCTTCAGTCCGGCCAACCTCGGGTCGATTACTTCCGTATCGCAGTTGCACGAACCTTCATTCAAGTCCTGGCCACAATTCGGGCACAGTCCCTTGCAGTCGGTATCGCATACCGGGGCGAGCGGCAGATGGAGTAAAAATGCTTCCTCTACATACGGTGCGAGATCCACACTCTCACCTTGAACGTATGTCGTATCGTCATCCTCATCCTGAACAGCTTCAGGATCTTCCACCGGCTGGAATACTTCATGAAAAGGGATGTCCACATGTTCGATAATCGGCTTTAGGCACCTGGAACATCTCATCTCCAGACCACCTTGCAACGATCCGCGAACATCTACCGTACCGGAAACCGACGGGGTTACCTTCAGATCCACCTGAAGCGGCTGAACTGCAACAATATCCTTTCGGCCCTGAGCGGCATCGTTAACATCCACGGTTTGATGGAACTGTAACGGTTGATCGCTGGTTGTCAATTTACGAAATTGAATAAGCATATCCATCACTCCAAACAAACAAAGATTATTATACCGATTCTAGCAGAGTTTTGTCAACAGGATAACCCGGAAGAAACATCCTGAATCCCCAATGAAATATTATGTTATATTCATAACGAGGAGTTGAACGATATGAAAACTGTAGGCATAGTGGTTGAATACAACCCTTTACATAACGGTCATGTGCTTCATTATCAAAAATCCAAGGCGGTCACCGGCGCCGATGCTGTCGTGGCTATTATGAGCGGACCTTTCCTGCAGCGGGGCGAGCCTGCGATCGTCTCCAAGCGCGCCCGTACCGAAATGGCGCTGCTAATGGGGGTGGATCTCGTGGTGGAGCTGCCGATCAGCTACGCCGTCCAGCCGGCAGAATGGTTCGCCCATGGAGCCGTCGCCACCCTTAACGCCACTGGCGTCGTTGACGACCTGTGCTTTGGCTCCGAGAGCGGTTCCCTCGATCTGATCTCACCGCTGGCGCAGAAGCTTGCTCTAGAATCCCGCGCCTTGCAGGTCGAAATTGACAAGCGACTGCAGGAAGGATTGAACTTCCCGGCCGCATACGGTGCAGCTGCTGCATCCGTATGCGGGGACTCGGAAGCATCGACCGATGAGCTGCAAAAATTACTGACCCAGCCCAACAACTCGCTGGGACTTCATTATCTGATGGCTTTGGAACACCTTCAGAGCCCTATTACGCCTTATACTATCCCAAGGGAAAGCGCGCAATACCACGATCCGCTTCCTGGCTCATCCTCGATCGCAAGCGCAACCTCCATCCGAAATATGATTCTTGCGGATGGCCTGGAAGGAGCCGCACCTTACATACCAGATTATACATATGAAATCCTGAAGCAAGAATTCAGTGACGGGCAAGGCCCCGTTACTTGGGAAAGATTTCGTCAGCCCTTGTTCCACACGCTCTTGACCCATACAAGCCAACAATTGGAACAGCATCTTGAAGTAACCGAAGGACTGGAGTATCGGCTTCAACGCATACTGCCACAGCTGGAGACCCCCACCGTTGAACATCTGTTGGTGGCATTGAAGACGAAACGTTACACCCGCACCAAGCTTCAACGTATGTTGCTGCACATTATGCTGAATCATAGAAAATCCGAGATGAATCCAGCAGCGTTGACGCTGGGGCCAGGGTATATCCGAATCCTTGGTTTTAACGCCACCGGTCGCGTGCTTCTCAGGCGAATGAAGACAACTGCTACGCTTCCTATTATTCATCAGCCGGCCGATCTTACGCATCCGCAGCTGCAACAGGACACGATGGCCCAAGCTGTATATGCCAACGCCTTTGCCGCTCCAGATACACGCAAGTTCTACAGCGACTACCTACTGCCCCCGATTATTCTTTAGTGGGCAGCGACTCAAGATAATCCACCGCGTCCTGTAGCTTCTCGACGGGGATGAGTTTCATCTCCGTCTTAATCTTATCGGCACGCTTCTTGGCTTCATCATAGTTTTTTTGCGGGACGAAGAAGAAATCGGCATGCTTCCGGTCAGCCGCCACGATCTTATGTTTAACTCCCCCGATGGGCCCTACGTTCCCCTCTTTGTCTATCGTCCCCGTGCCAGCTATCCGGTAGCCTTTGCTCAGATCGCCGGGTGTTAATTGATTGTAGATTTCGAGCGTGAAGATCAGACCCGCTGAAGGACCACCGATCCTGGTATCCTCAAAGTGGATCGTGTGTTGCGAATTAACCGGCTGTACCTTCTGCATCGTAGCGATCATGACACCGAGTCCAGGGCGTTCTGTCCCGGTCTTGCTATCCTTGATGCTGACCAGCGGCACTTCCTCGTTCACGTTTTTTCCTTTGCGCTCAAGCTCTACCGTCACTTGATCCCCAATGCTCTTTCCACCAAGCAGTTCCGCCAGCTTTTCCGTATCCTTGGTCGGTTCGCCATCTACGCTAATCAGCTTATCTCCTGGCTGGAAATAAGCACCGTTCGCTGATTGGTCCGATATGGACATGACAAATACATACGCCGGCTCAATGCTGTATTCAACGCCCGCCTGATGATACGCCGCCTCCATAGCCGATGACTGCGAAGAATTCATGTAATACACCTGCGTCGCCGTATACTCCTCTTTGCTCTGATCTCCCATTCTCTCCGCCTTCTTCACAACCTCGGCGTTAGGATTAAAGGCAGACAGCATAAGTAGCGCAATGTTCGCATAGCTGGCGGACACCGTAGTCATCATGAACGTTCCCTCTTCGTCCGGATCATGCTGTTCCACACGGATCATCGGACGAACCTCTTCTGCGCTACCAGGCTGATAAATGAGATAAGGCGTGGGCATATACACAACGACATACGCCATCATGGCCACAACCAGCAGGTACAGCGCAATTTTCAAGCCATTCGGTTTTACATACTTTTTCATGGGTATTCCCTTCCCTCCGCCTTATATGTCCAGCCATCTATCAAGTAGGTCTGACGGTTGTCTCCTTCGCATAAAGTTGTACTAGCCATGTTTACGCAGAAAGGAGTTTCGTTATGAATCGAGGCCATAAGGCCAAATCATCAAGCGGACTGTGGAACACCCTCCTGCTGGGTGCCGCCGCCTTCCTGCTTGTTGTGGCAGTTGTCAGCGCCCCGGAGCCAGCCTTTAAGGCTACCCTGCAGGCGCTAAAGCTCTGGTGGAACATTGTATTTCCTGCCTTATTACCATTTCTGGTATTAGTGGAAATATTAATTGCTTACGGCTGGGCACACGGGGTAGGTGTACTATTAGATCCCCTCATGCGAAAAATATTCAAGCTCCCGGGTAAGGGAGGCTGGGTAATGATCAGCGGGATGACGGCAGGTTTTCCTGCGGGAGCTCAAGCCGCCTCGTCCATGTTGAAGCAAGGAGAGTTAGAAGCTGATGAAGCAGGCAGGCTTTCCGTTATATCACATTTCTGCAACCCGATGACGATCATCGTTGTTATTGGCACCGGACTGCTGCACCGCCCGGAGGCAGGTTATCTGCTGCTTCTCATCCATTGGATGTCCGGTCTTCTGGCTGCCTGGACTTTCGCTCTCCTCAGACGAAAGCCCCCCGCCGCAGAGCGGCAGTCACTGGCTAATCCCAATCCGCCGGTCTTCATTCCTTCCGGATCAGCTGCTCCGATCATAAAGCAGGCCGCAGCGGCCGCCATGGCCGCCCACGAGCGGGATGGGCGCGGTTTTGGCAAGTTGCTCGGCGATTCGGTTACACGCTCCGTTCAGACCTTAATGATGACCGGTGGATTCATCCTGTTTTTTGCCGTGCTCACGAGCGTGTTCGCTGGACAGTTGGTGCCCTATATTCCATCATATCTCATTCCCGGACTGTTGGAGGTGCATCTTGGCGCCCAATCTGTCAGCAGCTCTACCTTCTCGAACGGAGCTTTGCAGTTAGCCCTGCTCTCGGCCATCCTCGCTTGGAGCGGAGTCAGCGCACAACTGCAAAGCCTGTCCCTCATGCGTGAATCCGGCCTCTCCTGGCACCGCTTTATACTGACACGGCTCATACATTCGGCCTACGCATTCATGCTGACAATAGCTTTATGGAAACCGGTCAGCACGCTCTCAGCCGGTATTATCCCGGCCTTTGGCACAGGACCCGCAGAGCATTCCGTTCATGTGCACGTGTTCAACATGTGGGCTAACCTGCCCGCGTTCTTACAATTTCAAGCTGTTATCTGTCTAGTCATGATCGCTGCATTCTATATCTGCTCACGCTTCATTGATCGTTACCGCCATTAAATTTGCGACGGAGTGCTGCGTCTACCTCACGACTGACCAAATCGGTTGTATCTCCATTAAAATGAGCAATTTCCTTGACTAGACTGGAGCTTAAATAAGAGTATTTCGGATGGGTCATCATAAAGATCGTCTCGGCATCCGGATTCAGTTTATGGTTGGTTGATGCCAACTGGAGTTCGTACTCAAAATCCGTTACTGTACGAATTCCGCGCAGAATGACCTGAGCATTCTTCTGGCGAATATAATTCGCAAGCAAATCCCGGAAGCTGTCGATCTCTACGTTCGGCAGATGTTCTGTTGCCTGTCGCAGCAGATCCTTCCGTTCCTCCACTGTAAACAGCGGGTTCTTGCTCAGGTTATTGAGTACGGCCACAATGAGCAGATCAAACTGCTTCGAAGCTCTCGTGATCAAATCCATGTGCCCCATCGTTACAGGATCGAAGCTTCCTGGATAAACTGCGACACGATATGTAGTAGAACGTTCATTGGTCATCTTGCTCTTCCTCCTTGTCAAGCTTCCCTGCTTGATCTAACGCATATTCATAACGGTATATCGATACGGCGATTTCCCCGTACCTGGCGGTTCTCAGACAGCGGAAATCCGCAAAATTCTCAGGATACGCGTATCCTGATTCGTATTCCAATACGACGATAGCTCCATGCTTCAGCAATGCACGCTCGGCCATATCGATCATTAGCTCATCGCCATTCTTGAAACGATATGGAGGGTCGAGAAACACCAGTTCGAAGTTCGTTCCCCGTTTTTCCAAAGCCTTCAAGGCTCTCCCTGCATCATTACGATACACTTCTGCCTGCTCTTCTAGTCGGGTTGCCTTCAGATTTTCCTTAATCGTTGTAATACTCTTGGGTTCCTTATCAATAAAAACAGCATGATCCATCCCGCGGCTCAGCGCCTCAATACCTAGACCTCCCGTGCCTGCAAATAAATCAAGCGCGTTCCCGCCCTCGAAATACGGGCCGATCATACTGAATATGGACTCTTTCACTTTATCCGTCGTCGGACGGGTGCCCATGCCGGGCACGCTTTTGAGCGGCCTTCCCTTGGCACTTCCCGATATTACTCTCACTGCTTCATTCACCCGCTTCTATATCTGTAAAATGAGTAATATGACCTGATGTCATAGACAGTGAATATCGTAACACAACATGGCCGCATATGAAAAATGAAACATGCCTCCAAGCAAGTTTTTTCATACCATATGTATATTATGTGCGGAGACGGGAATCCTTGAACTATCGACATCAATTGAATGTCGTAGACAACCGCGGAGAAGACTTACGTTTCCCCATAAGCTCTTCGTCCGGTTTCTCCT
>NZ_BAZR01000051.1 GCF_001315105.1 Paenibacillus sp. JCM 10914
CGGGCTGCTGCAGCCGCTGCAGCCCGGGGAGCCTGCCGCTGGCCCAGCGGCAGCGGCGTATACCCGCCAGGACCCGTTCAAAGCGGTCATTTATGACCGCACCGGGGCCTTGAGCGGGTACGCACTCCAGCGCGCACTCGAAGCGCGCGGCTGTGTGCCGGAGATGAGCGACGAGCAGCGCGTCGTCTTGCTCTTCACGCTTGGGTCCACTCTGGATGATGCGAATCACGCCTTATGGGCTCTTATGCATATAGTAGAGCAAGGGGAAGAGCCAGAAGGCATTCGGAGTGGAGGGGAGAAGGATGGCAGTGAAGCAGGGCTGATCAATGGGCCGTATTTAAATCAAGCAGGCTACACGATGTTTAAACCTGTGGAATTGCTCTCCAATGAGGATGTTGAAACATCCCTTGATCGGTCGCTTAGCCAAACCCAGGCCACCGACGAGCCCCATGTTTCCACGTGGAACAATTTGCAGGAAGAGAATCCATATTCATCCCCGATAACGTTCTCTATTCAACCTATTAGCCAAGACAGAGTTGAACCGATTGCGGTAACGGAGAGTACCGGCCGAGTGGCTGCCGAAATGGTGATTCCTTACCCGCCGGGCATTCCTATTCTGTATCCCGGCGAGCTGGTCTCGTACGATATGGCGGAGCGGTTAGTGGTACTCCATCAGGCAGGAGCTAAATGCCAAGGCGTGAATGATACAACCTTGGCCACGTTGTTGGTTTTTAAACAATAGTATCTAACACTAATGGACAAAGAAAACATGAAAGCAGGATACGCTATGACGAATCGCAGACCATTATTCATTACCGTTGAAGGAGGGGATGGGTCCGGCAAAACAACCATGATGGGCCGTCTGGCGGCCTTTATGCAAAACCATTCGATACCCTATCTGATTACCCGTGAGCCAGGCGGTATCGAGATTGCAGAGAAGATCAGATCGATCATACTGGATCCTGAGCATGTAACGATGGATGCCCGCACCGAAGCACTGCTATATGCTGCAGCACGTAGGCAGCATCTGGTGGAGAAGGTAGAACCGGCACTCAGGCAAGGGTTAACGGTGTTGTGTGACCGTTTTGTTGACAGCAGTCTCGTCTACCAAGGCTATGCAAGAGGGCTTGGCATGGATGAAGTATGGAGTATCAATCAATTCGCCATTGACACTCGGATGCCGGATCTGACTTTATTGTTTGATGTTGACCCTGAAGTGGGGATGTCCCGCATCAAGGCGAACGCAGAACGAGAGATGAACCGGCTGGATATGGAGAATATGGCGTTTCATGAGAAAGTTAGGGAAGGCTATAGGTTGGTGGCAGAGCGTGATAAAGAGCGTATTCGGATTGTAGATGCCTCCAAAACGCCGACACAGGTAGAAAAAGAAATGATTCGTCACCTGGAAGACGCGATATTAAAGGATTTTTAAGGATGTTTGTCAAATAATAGAGTAAGGACAAGTGACGTCCTAATTGAACAAGGAGGGTTTACCATGAAATTGATAGTTGCGATTGTACAGGATAAAGATAGCAACCGTCTCTCCGCCGCATTGGTTAAAGCAAATTTCCGAGCAACAAAGCTTGCAAGTACAGGCGGCTTTCTGAAGGCGGGGAATACCACCTTTATGATTGGGGTGGACGATTCTCAGGTGGAAAGCGTGCTTAGTGTCATTCGCACAAGCTGTAAGGTACGTGAACAGCTGGTCACACCGGTAACCCCTATGAGTGGTACAACCGATTCCTATTTACCGCTACCGGTTGAAGTACAGGTGGGCGGCGCTACCGTCTTTGTGCTTCCGGTCGAGCGATTTGAACATTTCTGATTTAGACGATAGATGTTGACGGATGTTTTTATTGCGATATTTGACGTGGCTCGAAAGTTCACTTGCGGATCAGGATGGGAAGTCTCTTCTGTATCATAATAAAAATAGATACCGTAAGCGCTTGACAATACAACAATTTCAAGGTACGTTCACGAGAGGCATAGGTTGTTCTATTCAGAACGGACCGTATGGCCTCTCGCCTGCATTTAGGGCTAGAATTTGAGTTATAAGTAGAAGGCGGTGTTTGTCGGTTGAAGATTAATCCGGGCTTTCGGCCCATGAAGAGCGAGCTCCCCGTACAAGACAATAATGCCAGACCTGTACAACAGCGCTCCTTCTCCGATATGATGCAGAAGCAAGGAGAGCGTGCAACGCATGAGGAATTAAATCGCCAAATGCGAGAAATCGCCCTCCAAGGAGATCGGTTGGCCAGCACGATGACCGTGCGCGAGCTTAAGGCATATAAATTATTGGTTCGTCGTTTCTTGGAAGAGACGGTCCGCCGTGGTGTCAAGATGAAGGAGACCAGAGGCTGGGATCGCAGAGGACGCGGCAAGCGGTTTAACGTTATTGATGAGATTGATGCTGCTCTGTTGGCAATGGCGGATGACCTTCTGGGAACGGAGCAGGGACGGATTGACTTGTTGAACAAAGTCGGAGAGATTCGTGGAATGTTGATTAACCTCGTATTCTAGGTACCTCCGGTATTGCTGATGTGAATTGCTTAATGAAAGAGAGGACTTTATGTCTTTTAATGATATTGTTGGCCAGGAGACGGCAAAACAGATGCTCCAGAATGCCTTGCGCCGAGAAGCTGTCAGCCATGCATATCTGTTCAGCGGTCCAAGTGGAGCTGGACAAATACAGACGGCTTTCACTTTTGCCCAGGCGCTGTTCTGTACGGAAATTACAGATGATGCTTGCGGACGATGTCTGGAATGCCGAAAGCTTGAGCACGGCAACCATCCTGACCTCACGAAGATTGAACCGGATGGGGCAAGCATCAAGATCGACCAGATTCGTGAGTTGCAGCGCATATTCTCGTATCGCTCTGAGAATCGAAATCCTAAGGTGTATATTATAGATCGAGCTGACAAGATGACGACACAGGCGGCGAATAGCCTGCTTAAGTTTCTAGAGGAGCCGCAGGCACCAGCCGTAGCCATTTTGATAGCGGAGAATGGACAAGCATTATTGCCAACCATTCAATCCAGAACGCAAAATGTTCCGTTTCGAGCCCTTGATCCGGGCATGATGGAGCAGGTGCTCGTCAGTGAAGGATATCCGGCTGCGCTTGTGCGTTGTGCCGTACATCTTTCTTCCGGTTTAGATGATTGTAGGAAAATATTGAATGAGAATTGGTTTGCAGAAATTAGAAACGTAGTGTTACAATTAGGGAAGGAGTCTTTGAATCGCACTGGCTCAGCGATCATTACGGCGAGTCAGAAAGTGTTCAAATCCGAACTCTCAGATCATCTGGACATTTTGTTCAGTCTGTTTCATTTATGGTTTAAGGACATGATCCATGTCCAGTATGGAAGGAAAGAGTCTCTCGTTTTCATAGATCAGGCGGAGTATATCTCTGGTCATGCGTCAGCCCGCAGCACAGCACAGTGGGTGTCCTACATGGATTTGGCCGCAGAGTGTCAGAAGAAGTTACGCTATAATGTCAATGGACAGCTCTGCGTAGAGCAGCTATTGATGGGTTTGGGCGGTAACACTCCGGCGTGAGCACGCCCCCAGGCCCGAAGAATGGCCAATATGTACAGGCACAAGGGGGTTTATTTTTTTGTACAGTGTAGTAGGTGTCCGCTTCAAGAAAGCGGGCAAAATATATTACTTTGATCCGCTTGAACTGCCCGTGGAGAAAGAGAATTCCGTCATCGTCGAAACGGCGCGAGGTATTGAGTATGGTCAAGTTGTGATTGGAAAGAAGGAGGTCGGTGAGGCTGATGTCGTTCTTCCACTGAAGAAAGTCATCCGCATTGCAGGGGATTCCGATGCACGCATCGTTGAAGAGAACAAGCAAGCTGCGAAGGATGCCTTTACCACCTGTTTAAATAAAATCCGGGATCACGGTTTGAAGATGAAACTGGTCGACGTGGAATTTACATTCGATCGTAACAAGATCATCTTCTACTTCACGGCCGAGGGCCGTGTGGATTTCCGCGAACTGGTCAAGGATCTGGCCAGCATATTCCGGACAAGAATCGAACTTCGTCAGATCGGAGTTCGAGATGAAGCGAAGATGCTCGGCGGGCTTGGACCTTGTGGACGTGTACTGTGCTGCTCCTCATGGCTCGGTGATTTTGAACCGGTATCGATCAAAATGGCGAAAGATCAAAGCCTATCGCTTAACCCGACAAAAATCTCCGGCTTATGCGGAAGATTAATGTGCTGCCTGAAGTTTGAGCATGATAATTATGAGAGCGTAAAAGAAGAGCTTCCATCTGTCGGCAAGATGGTCGTGACATCCCTGGGTGACGGCAAGGTTGTCGGCATCAATGCGGATAAACGGACGGTTCATGTTCAGCTGTTTGAAATTGGGAAGGTCAAAGAACTCCCATTGGATGACGTAGTCATCAAGTAAATCCAATAGAATGTTTATTTTCGGGGTGTAGACTTGGAGAAGAAAAACATTTTTGTGCTCATTCAAGAGTTGGAAACACAGATGGGACATGTACACAGTGAACTGGGTGGACTCAAGCTGGTCATCAAGGAGTTGCTGGAAGAAAACCATCGCCTCAGTCTTGAAAATGAACAGCTCCGGAAAATACTAAAGCGGGAAGTAGCTCCGGCAGAACTAGAGAACCAGGTTGCACTTCAGTCTGTGTCTCCCATCAAGGGAGAAATGCAGGGAGAAGATGTGGTCGGAGAGGGATATGATAACTTGGCCCGTCTCTATCATGAAGGCTTCCATATCTGCAACGTCTATTATGGACATTTGCGAACGGAAGGCGATTGCCTTTTCTGTCTATCTTTTTTGAATAAATAAGAAGCCGTAGGATAAACTGCCTACGGTTTTTTTCTGAAATTAGAAGGTTATACTGTTTAGAATTAAGGAGTGTCATGAACGATGAAATGGAATGAAGTCTCGCTGGCGCCATCGGAGCGGATCGATGATCTGCTTACCCATGAGCTGGGTATTATACAGAGTGAGGAGGTTTTTAGTTTCTCGATGGATGCGGTGCTGCTTGCCAGATTTGCCAGCATTCCGCGCAGGGGACGAATTCTGGACATGTGTACAGGGAACGGGGTTATTCCGATCCTCATGTCTACACGAACCAAGGCACCGATTGAAGGAATTGAAATCCAGCCCCGACTTGCGGATATGGCCAGACGCAGTGTCAAGATGAACGATCTGCAGGATCAGATCACCATCCATGAAGGAGATTTGAGAGAGCTCTACAAAGAGGAGGGAGTTGGCTACGGGGCATACGATCTCATCACAGTCAATCCGCCTTATATGCCGATGAATGGCAGCGATCTGAAGCTGAATGAACATCAGGCGATCGCCAGACACGAGGTGTATTGTACCTTGGAAGAGGTTATTGCATCTTGCGCGCGGTTACTGCGCCAAGGCGGCAAAATGAGTATGGTGCATAAGCCTTTACGCCTAGCAGAGATCATCACCCTGATGAGCCAATACCGCATCGAGCCCAAAGTAATACGTTTTGTTCATCCGCGTGCCAATATGGAGGCCAATATGGTATTAATTGAAGGAATACGCGATGGCAAGCCGGAAGTTAGACTAAAGGCGCCATTGATTGTATACGATGATCAGGGACAATACGGCGAGGAATTCATGGAGATCTATTATGGATCCCAATAGAGATGAGGCTAAGACAATGAGCAATCTGGTGCAACAGAGCTACGCGGCCCCTGCAGACGGCGGCCCGGGTTCACTATATTTGGTAGCGACGCCCATCGGTAATTTGGAGGATATGACTTACCGGGCCGTACGAACGCTGCAAGAGTGCGACATTATCGCGGCTGAGGATACGAGGCAGTCGCGAAAGCTGCTTACGCATTTTGACATTCCGACCAAGCCTTTGTTCAGCTATCATGAGCATAATAAGGCAGCCAGCGGTCCTGAAATCATACGCTATATAATAGAAGGAAAAAATGTAGCGCTTGTCAGCGATGCCGGTTTGCCGGCGATTTCCGATCCTGGTGCGGATTTGGTATCGTTGGCGATTGCAGCGGGAATTGCAGTCATTCCGATTCCGGGAGCCAATGCTGCACTGTCCGCATTGATTGCCTCGGGTCTGCCGACCGAACGGTTCACCTTTATCGGATTTCTACCAAGGGAACGTAAAGATATCATCAATCAGCTGGGGGAGCTAACATCCGCGCACGGAACCTTGATTTTCTATGAATCGCCGCACCGTGTGAAGAAGACGTTGTCGTTGATGGGAGAGGTACTGGGAAATCGAAAGGTGACGCTTGCTCGCGAGCTTACCAAACGGTATGAGGAGTTTCTTCGTGGAACGGTAGCGGAGTGCTTGGCTTGGCTGGAGGATCACCCTCCGCTAGGAGAATATTGTATCGTGGTTGAGGCCGGATCGGTAGAAGACGAAGTACGGGAACAGAATGCATGGTGGCAGGAGATGGCACTTGAGGCACACGTGCAGCATTACGAAGAACAAGGCCTGAACCGTAAAGATGCGATGAAAAAGACCGCAAGTGATCGCGGAGTTTCGAAGCGGGATGTCTACAATGCACTTCTGAACGAATGAGAGCAGGTTATTGGGGGCGTAGGGGAGGATAACAAAAAAAATACCTCCCTGCGGCCGGGTTCATAGCCGAGGAAGGCGCCAAGGAGATATGAAAAAGGTTAGAATTAACAAAAAGTAATAATGCTATTATATACTAAATTTCTTAATTTGTCACAGGTGTAGGGATTTCGGAAATACATTCGTGACAAACGATTTTGCCTTTGAAATAAGTTACGTTCTCAGCATTGCCACAGAAGATGCAAGCAGGCTCATATTTCTTCAGCATGATGCGTTCGCCATCTACATAGATCTCCAAAGCATCCTTCTCACCAATTCCAAGTGTGCGGCGCAATTCGATTGGAATGACAACGCGTCCCAGCTCATCGACTTTCCTTACAATTCCTGTTGATTTCATCATAACTTATAAATGCCCCTCTCGCCATAATTTAAAAAAGTCATAATTCGACATTGTTCTAGTTTTTATGTTATTTATAGTACCAACGATTCCCAAAACAGTCAACCTATATTTTTGAGAAATCGGAACCTATTTACGAAAATATAGTGAACAAAACCGCACTATTACAACATAGTTACCAGTTGAAGACCAATAAATGTTGCATTTTTCAAGTTGTCGATTTGGTAAGCGTGTTTTTACTTTTTTCGACACAGTTCGACACATAGTGTCAAAATAAGTGTTGAACAGCCATTTTAGGATACAAGGAGATGAGTTACAGATGTATTCCCCGATCTCGGAAGAGAAAGTATTTAAAGATCCCGTCCATAATTATATTTATGTGCAGGACGATTTGATCTGGCGGCTAATCAATACGCCCGAATTTCAGCGGCTGCGCCGGGTCAGGCAGCTTGGCACTTCTTATCTGACCTTTCATGGCGCAGAACATAGTCGATTTTCCCACTCTCTGGGTGTTTACGAAATAACGAGACGCATCATTACTCAGTTCGAGCGCAGAGGCTATTCCGATTGGCCAGCTTCGGAACGACAGGTGGCACTATGTGCTGCTTTGCTGCATGATGTGGGACACGGTCCATTCTCACATTCAATAGAAGAAGCTTTTGACATGAATCATGAGGATTGGACGTGCAGGATATTGTTGGGTGATACATGCATTCACCAGGTACTACTCGAGCTCGGTGATGACTTCCCGAGCAAGGTGGCATCCGTCATTCAGAAAACATACGATAAACCCATCGTTATGAATTTGGTCACAAGTCCGCTCGATGCGGATCGGATGGATTATCTACTGCGGGATGCATACTATACTGGTGTGAATTATGGAACCATTGATATTGACCGGGTTCTACGGATGTTAAGACCCTACAAAGACCGTGTTGTGGTCAAAGAATCAGGTATGCACGCGGTGGAGGATTATCTTATGTCCCGCTACCAAATGTACTGGCAAGTCTATTTTCATCCGGTGACGCGCAGCTCTGAAATTATTCTGCGTCAAATATTCCGCCGGGCGAGGGAGTTATATCATCAAGGTTATACTTATCAGTTCATGATTGATCCGCTGCCAGCATTATTTGAAGGCAATATCAACGTGAACCAATATCTCCGGCTGGATGAAGCTTGATCCAGACTGCATTCCTGCAGTGGACTGATGAGAAGGATCAACTCCTTAGCGAATTATGCGGCCGGTTCATGCACCGCAAGCTCTATAAATATGTAGAAATCGACAACTTGGATCAAGGTTCGATCGACGCAATTCGCCAAGCCGTTCAAGCTGTGGGCTTACATCCGGATTACGATCTGGAGATTGATTTTCCGACCGATCTTCCTTATGATGAATTCCATCCAGGCGCACCACAGAGCGAGAAGCAGATTCTGCTGCTGGATCGTTACGACGGGCTGAGGGAGATTTCGGAGGTATCCGAAATTGTACGCTCCATCAGTGGCATCCATCAAGGTCGTTGTCATTTATACTATCCGGAAGAGAAGATCAGCCAAGTGCTGAATGCTTTGCCGGATACCGTAGTAAAGATATTCAGACAGCCCAATTAGACGAGTAATATACTGATAATACCGGAACTTGCGGAAAATGTTACTATTCGGGATATGACAGGAAAGGAGAGGGGAAACCTCATGCTGTTCGACACTCATACGCATCTAGATGCTCCTCAATTCGACGAGGATCGGGAGGACATGATTGAGAGAGCACTGCAATCTGGCGTGAGCCGGATGGTCAATATCGGATTTAACCGGGAGACGATTCCGTCGACGATGAAATTGGCGGAAACGTATGATTTTATATATGCGGCCGTGGGCTGGCATCCCGTGGACGCAATTTCGATGGAGGAGCAAGATATCGACTGGATCGCCTCCTTTTGTGCCCATGAAAAAGTTGTGGCGATTGGGGAGATTGGACTGGATTATCACTGGGACACATCACCTAAGGATGTGCAGCATCAGGTATTTCGTCGTCAAATCGGACTAGCCCGCGAGCTGAACATGCCGATTGTGATTCATAATCGGGATGCTCATGAAGATACAGTGAGGATATTGAGGGAGGAACATGCGTCAGAAGTCGGAGGAATTATGCACTCCTTCTCAGGCAGCTGGGAGACAGCGAAGATGTGCCTGGACATGGGGTTTCATATCTCGTTTGGTGGCCCGATCACATTCAAGAATGCCAAGCAGCCCAAAGAGGTGTTAGCTCAAGTTCCGCTTGACCGACTGTTGATCGAAACCGATGCTCCTTACCTGACGCCGCATCCTTACCGAGGGAAGCGAAATGAGACCGCATATGTGAGAATGGTGGCCGAGGCTGCGGCCGAAATTCGAGGCCTGTCTCTTGAGGAATTGGCCCAAATTACCACCAAAAATGCCCTGGAACGATTTGGTATTTCATAAAAACGAGAGTAAATGCGGTGAAAAAGTGAGCATTTGCGATTAATTAAAGTTTTTTAATCTAAAAAGACGCCATTATTACAATATTTTAACCTTTTACATGAGAAAATGTGGTTGATTGTTACTTTACAACCTGCATCGAAACAGGATATCATCTTTTCAGTGATAAGAAGCTGCGTTGCCAAATGCTCGCAGTCATAAATTCATGAACCGTCTCGCTTAGTCTCCGCAAAATTGGGAGAACGGGGGAACCGATACTGCCGTGCAATAGACATCTTGATCTGATGCACGCCGCCGTATTTGATTTCTTTATCGGGTCTTTGGGGTGAATTAGATGGTCCTCGCCATGAGCGGGGCACTGGATATAGGGCGTCTCTCTTTCGTCCGAACCCGACAGCTAACCCCGGAAGCGAAGTAAGAGGGGAAATCTCGTGCATACCATTTCCATGATTTTATTCATCAGGAAGCCACGCTAGAGCCTCTGGAACTCTTTCAATGGCTTCTCTTTTATTTTTTGAATAATGGGGAAAGGGTCATCATACTGTTGGTAAACAGGAGGTGGCAAGTGTACGAAGAAGACGGGGAATGGCACTGGGTGTTCGATCAAGATTAGGATACCTTGTGAGAAATAATTGCTATAGTCGCGTCAAATGCATTCATGTGTTTACCTAGACGGCGGGACTATGAAGGAGGATGGAATAGTGGGCATTTTTCAACCTGAAGAAACCCATGAATCACAATCATCCAGCATGTCTTACGCATTGAGATGGAAGCATGAGAATTTGCGTCAATTGATGTTGCTCGGTACGATGGGTGCCGTCACGGTATCTCTTCTCATTTCGCTGGTAGTACATGATCAGAGCGGCAAACAAGTACAGATTGTTGTCGATGGTCGTGTCACCACGGTAGAAACTCGTGGATCTTTGCTGCAGGAACTGCTGGATGAGCAAGCGATCACGTTAAATGAGCAGGATCAGATCTCGATGCCGCTCAACGGCTCGATTCAGGACGGGGACCGGATCATCATTGAACGGGCCATTCCAATCAACATTACAGTAGGCGGCACAACTAAAACCATTTTTACGACCCAGGATTCGGTAGATCATGCACTTAAAGAGGCTGGTATAACGGTCCAAGGTGAAGATATAGTAGACCCATCACCAACCACGAAACTGACGAGCGATTTGGAAATTCGTATCGTTAATGTTACCAAGGAAAGTGTCCAAGAGCCCGAGAACCGTGAATTCCGTATTATCAAGACGGCGGATCCTTCCCTTGTAAGAGGAGATAATCGTGTCATTCAGCGTGGTGAACCAGGCGTCATTATTAACCACTATGAGAATGTCTATCATGACGGTGTTCTGGTATCCAAGACCAAGAAGTCCCAAGAGGTTGAACGCAAAACACGAGACAAGGTCATAGCGGTTGGCACCAAGAAAGTGGCACAGCTCCTGTTGTGCAGGCTGCTGCTTCCGATGTCAAGGCAACACCTGCCAAGCTGTCTCAGACCAAGAAAGCTCCAGCCACGGCGACGAAAGCGGTAGAGAATAATGTCGTTTCACGGGCCGGTGTAGATTTCAAATATAACAAAGTGTTGAATAATGTCTCCATGACGGCTTATTCATCGGAGCAAAAAGGTATCGGTACCCGCACGGCTTCAGGCACCCGTGTCACAGAAGGACGCACCATCGCGGTTGATCCGAGTATCATTCCGATCGCTGGTGGGTATATATCGAGGGAATTGGATTCCGCCGAGCTGAGGATACTGGCGGTGCCATCAAAGGTAACAAAATCGATGTGTATTATGATTCCTTGAAATCGGCTGTGAATTTTGGACGTAAGAACGGACGTACTGTATATGTCATAGGTCCCGTTAAACCTGAATTAAACTAAACGGCATGCGTCTAAACGCATGAATTCCAATTTACTTTGTCATGCTAATGCTATACTATGTAGCTTATAATATACTGGATTAAGAAGAGGATCTGATCCTCTTCTTTTGTTTTGTTTAAGACTTACCCTTGCGCACGCATCGCGGCTTTGGGTCTTAGTGAGGAAGGAAGCGTACAAGCGAATATGATCAAAGAAGTGATTGTAGTAGAAGGTCGGGACGACACGGTGGCCGTTAAACGGGCCGTCGAGGCAGATACCATCGAAACCGGTGGTTCTGCCATCAACAAGGAGATTCTAAAGCGTATTGCTCTCGCCCAAGAGCGGCGGGGGATTATCATATTAACGGATCCAGACCATGCAGGTGAACGAATTCGCAAAATCGTTGATCAGCATGTGCCCGGCTGCAAGCATGCATTCATCCCGGAGAAGGAAGCGACCCGTAAAGGGATATCGGCGTAGAGAACGCCTCGCCTGAGGCGATTCGGCACGCTTTAGCAAGGGTCCATACCTCATTTGCCGGCAAGGAGAGCCTGATCACGCTGGGAGATCTGATCGAAGCGAGGCTGACGGCTCACCCGGATGCCGCGGCCAGACGGATGTTTATGGGCAACTTGCTTGGCATAGGCTATGGTAATAGCAAACAGTTTCATAAACGGATGGGGATGTTTCAAATCTCGCGTGAAGAGTTTCTGGCTGCACTTGCACAGCTGGAAGAGAGGGGCCAATAACCTATGAACAATCGAACCGAATATATCTCCACACCTAGACGTACCAAGGATATTATTGCGCGGCATGGATTTTCCTTCAAGAAAAGCTTGGGGCAGAATTTCCTCGTGGACCAGAATATCCTGCATAACATTGTAGAAGCTGCGCAACTGGACGACACCAAAGGAGCGCTCGAGATCGGTCCGGGTATCGGTGCATTGACAGAGAAGCTTTCCCAGACTGCTGGTAAAGTCACAGCTGTTGAGATCGATCAACGGCTCATACCGATTCTGACAGAAGTGCTGGAGCCGTATGACAATGTCAGAGTAGAGCATGCAGATGTCTTGAAAGTGGACTTGCATGAGCTGTTTCGTCAAGACTTCGAAGATGTGTCCAAGGTTAGCGTGGTTGCCAATCTGCCGTATTATGTCACGACGCCGATTCTGATGAAGCTGCTGGAAGAGAAACTACCGCTGGAGAATATTGTAGTCATGATCCAGAAGGAAGTAGCCGTTCGAATGGCAGCTGCCCCAGGAAGCAAGGATTACGGCAGTCTAAGCATCGCTGTGCAATATTATAGTGAGCCTGAACTGGTCTGTGTCGTACCGCATACGGTCTTCATCCCACAACCGAATGTTGAATCGGCGGTTATCAGGTTGGCTGTCCGTCAAGCGCCGCCAGTGCACGTAGAAGACGAAGCGTTTTTCTTTGATGTTGTTCAGTCCTCCTTTGCCCAGCGGCGGAAGACGATTGCTAATAACCTGAAGAGTCGTTTCTTCCCTGGAGAAGGGCGTGAACGGCTGGAAGAGCTTCTGGCGGAGGCAGGGATTGAACCCGTCAGGCGCGGCGAGACGCTGAGCATCGAGGAATATGCCCGGCTTAGTAATGTGTTGCATCATGCCGGGATTCGTTAGAGCGGACGTATGGGGACGATTCCGATATGATGGTACCCAAATGCCGAAATCAGATAAATTAACATTCAATACGAACCAATAGTCACAGAGGCCCATACCATAGGGTAGGGGTGATGTTGTGATGAACTTGGGAGACTTGGTCGTACGTAAATCCTACGGCGGCGATGTAACGTTCCGGGTAGAAGGTATGCGGCATCAGTCAGTTGTCATTAAAGGGACGGATTTCCGGCTTCTAGCCGATGCTCCCGCCGACGATCTGGTAATGGTACCGCATCCCACGCTAAGCGAACGAACGAAACAGGCGCAGATCAAAGCCAATGAATCGCTTGACCGCCTGCAGAAGCACAGACAGGAACAGAGTGAGAGGCAGCTGGCCAACTTGAGAAATACCGAGGGCGGTCAGTTCACGGATAAAGGATTTTTCGACGTGCCAGGCAAAGTGCTGCATTTGGACGGTGATCCCCTCTATCTGAAGAAAAGCATGAGTCTATACAACCAGCTTCGGGTCCCAGCGGAAGGTCATTATATTAATGAGTCAGCGATGGCTGATACATTGTATCGTCTTCTTCCCCGGGTAAGACCTGATATCGTCGTGATTACGGGTCATGATGGTGTGCTTAAACGGCGTCAGCCGTATGACCTGCACAGCTTGGACAGCTATAAGAACTCACATAATTTTGTGTCAGCCATCCAGGTGGCACGTCAATATGAACGGAATCTGGATTCTCTGGTTATTGTTGCAGGTGCATGTCAGTCGCATTTTGAAGCGCTGCTGCAGGCAGGAGCGAATTTTGCCAGCTCACCGGGTCGAATTCTCATCCATGCGCTGGACCCCGTCTACGTGGCTTCTAAGGCGTCGTATACCTCGCTGAGGGAAACTGTGAACATCCATGACGTTATTCACAATACGATCAGCGGCAGTCAAGGCGTAGGAGGCATTGAGACGAGAGGGAGCTATCGCATCGGTCTCCCTAAACTACAGGATTTGTCCACGCTCAAGGTAACACCATCAATAAGTTAAACCAGAAAACCCCACAATGGCTGGGGTTTTTTTGCTGTGTCCAGGGAACATCGAAGAAAATGTCGGAAATTATACATAAACCTTGTCATAATGGTGCATATTAAACCAAATAAAGACGATAAATACAAAGTCGAAAAAAAGTCGTTGACAATGTATTTTTGATGCTGATATAATTAATGTTTTTGATTTGACAAAAAGGTTTATTTTCGGTATAATGGACAAGGAAAGAGGTGGTCGTCGACAATGGCTAAAAACGCGCTGTTGGAAATCAAACGCAGTCTCGATGCCCATTTGGGGCAAAAAATTACGCTTCGAGCTAACGGTGGCCGCAGGAAGACCGTCGAGCGTACTGGTGTTTTGGAAGAAACGTACCCTTCTGTTTTCATTGTAAAGCTGGATCAGGACCAGCAAACCTTTAAACGCGTGTCTTACAGTTATGCCGATATTCTGACTGAAACCGTGGAGATCATGGTGACCGGCGATGACAACCAGATGCGAATTACGTATATCAAGTCATAACGATAAGAGCAGCCCCTTGAGGGGGCTGTTTTTGGTTTGCCATGCTTTTTTGGGGATGGTTAAGGTGGTGCAGATGCATAATAAGAAAGCGTAAGGCCTTTGTGCCACGCTGTATGTCATGCCATACTCATATTCTTCCAAGGAGGCGGGAAATGATGAGCCGAAAGCGACGAGGCATCATGTCAGAGCAGTTGAAGACCGAATTAGCCAAGGAGCTTGGTTTCTACGACACCGTGGAAAAAGAGGGCTGGGGAAGCATTAAAGCCAAGGATGCCGGCAATATGGTCAAACGTGCGATCGAGCTCGCTGAGCGCGCTGCCAGCAAATCGGATTTGTAGAACAGGGGCTAATATCATCAATCCAGGCAAGGATATAGATAAGTGACTCTCTGATCAGAGAGTCACTTGTTTGTATATTATTCAATGAACTTATCATCAAGGCCCTATACACCATGACTTCATTGCCGGAGTTTGTTAATATAAAGGCATTAGATGTTTTTTGAGGAATATGGTAAGTTCAAGCATATGGGAAAAGCTAAGGATAGGTGAACGTCTTGAAAATATACGAAAAGGCACCGGCCAAAATCAACTTAATGCTCGATGTGCTCCATAAGCGGGCCGACGGATTCCACGAAGTGGAGATGGTCATGACGATGATCGATCTCGCGGACAGGCTCGAAATGTCAGAGCAGAAACGAGATACGATCATCATAACCTCGCAGGCAGGCTACATACCGCTGGACGAGAAGAATTTGGCCTTCCAGGCAGCCAGACTAATCAAAGATCGCTACGACGTCAAGCAGGGCGTACACATTCACCTGGACAAGAAAATTCCGGTTGCAGCCGGACTGGCTGGAGGCAGCAGTGACGCTGCGGCAACGCTGCGCGGTCTCAATCGATTATGGGGACTCGATATCCCGCAGGATGAGCTGCTTCAACTCGGTGCTGAGCTTGGCTCTGACGTGCCCTTCTGTGTGACGGGCGGTACGGTATTAGCCACAGGGAGAGGAGAAGTGCTAACGCCGGTGCCAACCCCGCCACAGAGCTGGGTTATTGTGGCGAAGCCGCCAATTAACGTATCCACGGCCGAAGTCTATGGACGTCTCCGCAGCGAACGTATACAGCATCACCCTTCCGCCGAGGCTATGGTGGCAGCGCTTGAAGAGGGTGACTTCCACCAGATGTGCAAATCGCTGGGCAATGTATTGGAAGAGGTTACCCTGAAGCTGCACCCTGAGGTACAGCAGCTTAAGGAAGGGATGTTGAAGTTAGGGGCTGACGGGGCGCTGATGTCGGGCAGCGGGCCGACGGTATTCGGACTCGTGTCCAAGGAATCCAAAGTCGCGCGCATATATAACGGGCTTCGTGGATTCTGTAAAGAGGTGTATGCTGTTCGCCTGCTTACTTCCTAACGGTTAAGATTGACAGATTAGGGGCGATTATCATACTTAGTTGTATAAATACGTACAAAAGTGTTATATTTAACATATAATATTCGGATTTAGCGAGGAACCCTTGTGAAAAAATTAAAACGAAGCGAACGATTGGTCGACATGACCCAATATTTATTATCGGAACCGCATAGGTTAATCCCGCTGACGACGTTCGCTGAGCGATATGGAGCGGCCAAGTCGTCCATTAGCGAGGATCTAGCGATCATCAAGGACGTATTTGAAAGTGAAGGGCTTGGCGAACTGCAGACCTTGGCTGGAGCAGCAGGGGGAGTACGGTATACGCCGAAGCTGCGCAAGGATCATGCGCTGCGATTTGCGGAGGAACTGTGTCAGCAGCTTCAGCAATCGGATCGTATTCTGCCGGGCGGATATTTATATATGTCCGATTTGCTCGGACAGCCTTCCCTCATGAACGAAGCGGGCAAGATTATCGCGACAGCCTTCTCTGACCGCGATATCGATGTGGTTATGACGGTGGAAACAAAAGGCATACCGCTGGCCTATGCCACCGCAGCCCAGCTTAACCTGCCGGTTGTACTAGTTCGTCGGGACCATCAGGTCACGGAAGGATCGGCTGTAAGCATCAATTATGTATCCGGGTCCCATAAGAGCATCCACACGATGTCCTTATCGAGGCGCGCACTGAAGGAACGTTCCAAAGTCCTGATTGTGGATGATTTCATGAAGGCCGGTGGTACGATTCAAGGAATGGTTGATCTGCTGGGTGAGTTCAATGCCGAAGTGGCTGGCGTGGGTGTATTGGTCGAGTCCGGCTCAGTTGAGACGGACGAAAGATTACTGGAGGACTATATTTCGCTTGCGATGTTAAGCGATGTCGATGCCAAAACCAAGAGAATCACGGTCAAGCCAGGTAATTACTTTGCGGATTAGAACGGCATTTTTTGTCGATATAATAGCGTTTTCATTCGAATAAGCACGAAGTCTGTCGAAAATATCACTTTCTAAAAAAAATTCCTGTTTTTAGGACATTTTGTAGTAGAAAAAGAAGGATTTCGGGTTTGCTATGTGGAATTATACACCAAGTCTCTGATGGAAAAAGGTGGTGAACACATATGCAAATTACGGATGTCAGACTCCGCCGTGTTAATTCTGAGGGGAGAATGAAGGCAATCGCATCCATTACCATCGATAATGAATTTGTCGTTCACGACATTCGCGTCATCGACGGGAACAATGGAATGTTTGTTGCAATGCCGAGCAAACGCACTCCTGATGGAGAATTCCGCGACATTGCCCATCCCATTTCTTCCGGTACCCGCGAGAAGATTCAATCGGCTGTACTGGCCGAGTATGAGCGCGCAGCTACGGAAGAAGAAGTGATTGAAGAAGGCGCTTAAGTTTTACAATTGGGGTTCAAGGAAAAGAGAGCCATACTTTTGGCTCTCTTTTCTTTTTTTGTAGAATGATATATATTCAGTAGTGAGTTCAAGAGGAGGAGGAAGTGCCCTTGAAAAGATTTGCAATTGTACTTGCCGCTGGGCAAGGCAAAAGAATGAAATCCAAATTATATAAAGTGCTCCATCCCGTTTGTGGCAAACCGATGGTTGGCCATGTAGTGAATACCGTGCAGCAAGTTCATTGCGAACGTAGCGTTGTGGTGGTCGGACATGGCGCAGAAGCCGTTCGTTCCTATTTGCAGGATACTGCCGAGTATGTTCTTCAGGAGCAGCAGCTCGGTACGGGACATGCCGTCAAACAAGCTAAGGATTTACTTGGTGGAGAAGAGGGCTCTACGTTGGTTGTGTGTGGGGATACCCCGCTGGTAACACCTGAGACGCTGGAGAATTTGCTGAACCTCCATGAGAGCAGCAATGCAGCCGTAACCGTGCTTACCGCGCGCACGGATAATCCGAAGGGCTACGGCCGGATCATTCGTGGAGAAGATGGGAACGTCTTGCGCATAGTCGAGCAGAAAGATTGCAGCCCCGAAGAGGATGCAGTGACTGAATTTAATACCGGTACTTATTGTTTTGACAATAAAAAGCTGTTCGCGGCACTAGAGAAAGTCACGAACCAGAACGTGCAACAAGAATACTATTTGACTGACTGTGTCAGCATTCTAAAAGAAGCTGGTGAGACCGTGCTGGCTTATCAAACGGATGACTATGCGGAATCAATCGGAGTGAACGATCGATTAGCTCTCTCACAAGCCGAAGGCTATATGCGTGAACGCATCAACCGTGCCCATATGTTGAATGGTGTGACTATTATCGATCCAGCTTCCACCTATATCGGAGCGGATGTTACGATCGGCTCTGATACGGTTCTGTATCCTGGGACGGTACTCAAAGGGAATACGGTAATCGGTGAGGATTGCGTGATCGGACCTGATAGCGATATTGAGGATTCCGTTATTGCACAGGGTGTCAGCGTTAAGCACTCCGTACTTAGCCATGCGGAGGTTGGGGCACGTGCTTCAGTTGGTCCGTTCGCTTATTTGCGTCCGGGCGCCAAGCTGGGTGAGGACGTTAAGGTCGGTGACTTCGTTGAAGTGAAGAATGCCGTGATCGATAATGGTTCCAAAGTATCCCATCTAAGCTATATTGGTGATGCCAAGGTCGGTAAGAACGTGAATATCGGTTGTGGTGCGATTACCGTGAACTATGATGGATATAATAAGTCCGTTACGGAAATTGAAGACGATGCCTTTATCGGCAGTAATGTGAACCTGGTTGCACCTGTGAAGGTTGGCAAAGGCGCATTTGTTGTGGCCGGCTCCACCATTACACAATCCGTTCCGGATAATGATCTGGCTATTGCCAGAACGCGTCAGGAGAACAAGCCTGGCTATGCAGAGGAGATTCGTTCGCGCGCAATAGCCAAGAAGAATAACAAATCGTAATACGCCTGCTCCCGTTACGTATAAGCAGCGGTGATCGGACAGCCTAATTCAAAGAACCAGCACGGAGGGTTTTTATTCTATGACTTATCTTGATTCCAAATTAAAAATATTTACGTGTAACTCCAACCCCAAATTAGCTCACCAGATCGCGGACTACATCGGGATACCGATGGGGGAATCGCATACGACCAGCTTCAGCGACGGCGAGATTCAAGTTAAGTTGTCGGAGAGCGTCCGGGGTTGTCATGTTTATGTCGTGCAGTCTACGTGTCTGCCGGTCAATGATAACTTGATGGAACTGCTGGTTATGGTGGATGCATTAAAGCGGGCATCTGCGAAGAGCATTAATGTCGTCATTCCCTATTACGGATATGCCCGTCAAGATCGCAAAGCGCGTTCACGGGATCCGATTACGGCAAAGCTGGTAGCGAATCTGATCGAGAAAGCAGGAGCTCATCGCGTCATTACGATGGATCTGCATGCGATGCAGATTCAGGGCTTCTTCGACATCCCTGTAGACCACTTGCTCGGCGTGCCGATTCTCGCCCAGTACTTCCGCTCGAAGCAAATCGAGAATCCGGTCATCGTATCGCCTGACCATGGCGGTGTAGTCCGCGCGAGGAAGCTTGCTGATTTCTTGAATGCGCCATTGGCGATTATCGACAAGCGCCGGCCGGAGCCGAATGTAAGTGAAGTCATGAACATCATTGGTCATATCGAAGGCAAAACAGCCATTCTGATCGATGATATCATCGACACGGCAGGCACGATCGTGCTTGGAGCTAATGCGTTGATGGAGGGTGGCGTCAAAGAAGTATACGCTTGCTGTACGCATCCCGTGTTGTCAGGCCCAGCGCATGAGCGGCTGGAGAACTCGCCAATCAAGGAAGTTGTGGTTACGGATACGATTCCGATTACCCATCCGAATCCAACGAATAAGCTGACGGTTTTGTCAGTAGCGCCGCTTATGGGAGAAGCTATTATCCGTGTGCATGAGGAACTGTCGATTAGTAAATTGTTTGAAATAGAATAAACAAACCGTGCCAGGCAGGGCTACGTCTTTCTCACGGGAAGATGTAGCCCTAATCGGCTATGGTCGCGGGGTCACTCCTGATCGTGAAGAGTGAGACGGTTGATCGGTAAGTAAACGTTTTCATAACTCCGGGTTGCAAAGACGTTGAAGCTGGGCTTTAGTATCCTGGTCTTGAGATAAAGGTAAAGGAACTGCGGTTATACAACGTTCCTTCAAGCTCTACAAAGTAGGTGTCGACAGCAGTAATGAGACCGACGTTGATGTGACAACCGAGTTCGTAGACTTGAACAGGGATGCCATGTTTCATATGATATTGAAAATGGCTGTGGTGCGTTAATTTCTGTTCATAGGCTTTCAATGCCGATTCACCTTCTTATAAGAGCAGTTTTACGCGGATTGCTTAGTTCATATTGTACTCAGAAATAGCGAAAGAAGAAAGTATTAATCGTGAAAGGAACCGTACTCGTGATGAAATGGATTGTTGGACTGGGCAACCCCGGTCCTGCTTATGAGAAGACACGCCATAATGTTGGGTTTATGGCGCTGGATGCACTGGCCGAGCGCCATGGAATGAAATTCAATCAGAACAAATGCAAGGCCGTTATCGCGGAGGGAACGATCGCTGGCGTCAAAACCGTGTTGATCAAACCGATGACGTTCATGAATCTGTCCGGCGAAGCGGTCCGCGCCTACATGGATTACTACAAAGTCAGTCTGGAAGATATGATTGTCGTATATGATGATCTGGATACTGCCGTAGGAAAAATTCGCCTGCGCTACCAAGGCAGTGCGGGAGGACATAACGGGATCAAGTCGATTATTCAGCATACAGGGACCCAGATCTTCAACCGGGTACGAATGGGTATATCAAGACCGGAACCAGGGTATGCGATTGTTGATTATGTATTAAGCACATTTCCGAAGAAAGAGCGGGAAGAACTGCAGAGTATGATCGATGAAACCTGTGCCGCTCTCGAATTTAGCTTGGAGCATACGTTTGAGAGAACGATGGCGAAGTTCAACAAGTAGCATGCGAGATGGAAGATTGCCGTCTTAAACAAGGAAAATCCGGGCATACTGAAGGTATATAAGACCTTCAGGAGGCATATGATGGCGATAACCTATGTTTGCAGGCACTGTAGGACATTTCAGGGCCGAATCGATTCACACTTGATTACCGAGGCTCAACTTGGCTTTGATTCCTTGACCCCCGAGGAACGCAAGGATATAATAGCGTATGATTTTAATGGTGAAGTCATGGTTCGAGTTACCTGTGATCATTGCCGGGAAGCGCTTGAGGCGCACCCGGAACTTAGTCTTTTGGCAAATCCCCTGCAATAAGCGTATAATGGGGAGAGTGCTTTTTTGTAGAAGTCATACAGCGGCTGTGACCGCTGTTTTAGCCTTGGCAGCTCTGCTTAAGGCTTCTTTTTTCGTACCTATTTTCGTCAACCGTCCATGAAACTTCCATGAAAGATAGAGTTAAAGAAATTCATTTCTTTTGCATAAGAGAGGTGCCCCTTTTGTTACAAGCACTTATTGATGTATTTTCGGAGGACTCGGATTTTAAATCCATTGCTGCTGGCGTTACCGCCGGTATGCGTGAGCAATTAATTTCCGGTCTTTCCGGTTCGTCCAGGCAAATACTACTGGCTGCTCTTCATCAAGAACAGCAACGCCCGCTTCTCGTTGTGACCCATAACATGTTCTCCGCACAGAAAATTGCAGATGATTTACAGGAAGCGCTATCATCCGACCAGGTGTTGCTATACCCGGCCAATGAGCTTGTTGCGGCGGAGTCGGCAGTTTCAAGCCCCGAGACCTTAGCGCAGCGGATCGATGTACTTGTCCGTTGTGCCCGAGGTTTCCGGGGTATTGTTGTTGCGCCGTTCTCTGGAGTGCGCCGGCTCCTACCAGCACCGGAAGTCATGTCGGACGCGCGAATCGTTCTGAGTGACGGTGGAACCCTGGTGCTGGATCATTTCCTGAATCGTATGATCGAGATGGGGTATGAGCGGGTAGAGCGTGTTGAGACCCGGGGCGAGATGAGTGTTCGCGGTGGCATTATTGATTTCTATCCGATGACGACCTCGTTTGCGTATCGGGTAGAACTGTTTGATGAAGACATCGACTCGATCCGAACGTTTGACCCTGTTGACCAGCGATCGATCGACAAAGTCCGTGAAGTCGTGATTACGCCTTGTAAGGAGATCATTGCTGACGAAGAACGTCTTGCCCGCACAGCGGATGCGGTACTGCGGCAACTTGATGCTCAGCTTGAGCGTATGAGTGACCGCCAGGCGAAGATGCGTCTGCGCGATGAGATCCAGCGTGAAGTTGAGATGATGCGGGAACGTATCTATTTTCCAGAAATTTATAAATATATATCTTTGCTGTACCCGGAGAAGACGCATTTATATGACTATATGCCGCAAGACACGATCCTTGTCATGGATGAACCTGCCAGGCTCATGGAAACGGCGAAGCAACTGGAGCGGGATGAAGCAGAATGGAGTCTGCATCTGATGCAGCACGGTAAATCACTTCCAGAGTTACCGCTATCGCTCGATACGGAGGAGATTATTTACCATCATCCTTACCAATCCTCCCTGTTGATCTCCATCTTTTTGCGCCAGGTACCGCGAATGCAGCCGCAGAACATCGTTAATGTGATGACACGTGGCATGCAAGACTTCCATGGTCAGATGAACGTGCTCAAGGCTGAGATGGAACGCTGGAAGAAGTCAGGCGTTAAAGTCATCATGCTTGCCGGGGATGCGGAGCGGATGGATCGCATGCGCCGGGTATTACAGGATTATGGCATTGAAGAACCCGTCATGCTTGAAGGACATCTCCAGAATGGATACGAGATGCCTTCGGTTCATGCTGCCGTCATTACAGAGAGCGAGATGTTCTCATCCAAACAGCGCAAGACCCGCAAGAGCACGAAGAATATGGACAATGCGGAGCGGATCAAGAGCTATACCGAGCTCAAGGTCGGTGACTATGTCGTACATCAAAATCACGGCATAGGGAAGTATATGGGGATTGGAACGCTTGAAATCAATGGTATTCACAAGGATTACATGCATGTCCTGTATGCAGGAGGCGACAAGCTTTCCGTACCGATCGAGCAGATCGACCTTATTCAGAAATATGTCGGCTCTGAGGACAAGGAGCCGAAGGTATACAAGCTGGGCGGGAATGAATGGACCCGTGTGAAGAACAAGGTTCGGACATCGGTTCAAGATATCGCGGATGACTTGATTAAACTCTACGCAGAGCGTCAGAGTGCACCGGGTTATGGGTTTGAGAAGGATACCTCGGAGCAGCAGGAATTCGAAGATATTTTCCCTTACGATGAGACACCGGATCAATTGCGTGCCATTACCGAGATTAAGAAGGATATGGAGCAGAATCGGCCGATGGATCGGTTGCTGTGCGGAGATGTGGGCTACGGCAAGACGGAAGTGGCCGTTCGCGCTGCATTCAAGGCGGCTATTGAAGGTAAACAGGTGGCTTTACTCGTTCCTACCACGATCCTGGCGCAGCAACATTATGAGACATTCCGCGAGCGATTTGCTAACTATCCAATTAACATTCAGGTGCTGAGCCGGTTTCGGAGCCGTAAAGAACAGAACGAGACCATTAAGAAAGTGAAGCAAGGTTCGGTGGATATTCTGATTGGGACCCATCGCCTGTTGTCTCAGGATATCGTATTCAAGGATCTGGGCCTGCTTATTGTTGACGAGGAGCAGCGGTTTGGTGTGACACATAAGGAGAAGTTAAAGAAGCTGAAGACCAATGTCGATGTACTGACGTTAACCGCAACGCCTATTCCTCGTACACTGCATATGTCCATGCTCGGTGTAAGGGATCTGTCTGTTATTGAGACTCCGCCCGAGAATCGATTCCCCGTGCAGACTTACGTTGTGGAGCATAGTCAGACACTGGTCCGCGAAGCGATTGAACGCGAACTTGCCCGCGGCGGTCAGGTGTATTATTTGTACAACCGGGTTCAAGGCATACAGGAGATGGCTGCTCAGATTTCAATGCTCGTACCGGAGGCTCGAGTGGGCGTTGGTCACGGACAAATGTCGGAGACGGAGCTTGAGAAGACGATTCTGGATTTCCTCGATGGAGAGCATGACGTGTTGGTCAGTACGAGTATTATCGAGACGGGTGTCGATATTCCGAATGTGAATACCTTGATTGTGCATGATGCTGACAAAATGGGCTTGTCCCAACTGTATCAGCTGCGCGGGCGTGTAGGACGCTCCAATCGGATCGCCTATGCTTATTTCACGTACCAGCGCGACAAGGTATTGACCGAAGTTGCGGAGAAGCGCCTGCAATCGATCAAGGAATTCACAGAGCTCGGATCAGGTTTCAAAATCGCTATGCGCGACTTGTCGATCCGTGGAGCCGGTAACTTGCTCGGAGCGGAACAGCATGGATTTATCGCATCTGTCGGTTTCGATCTATATTCGCAAATGCTGGCTGAGGAAATTCAAAAACGCAAGGTCAGTATGCTGGGCGAGCCGTCTCTGCCATCGAAGGATTGGAACACATCCATTGATTTGGGTATTGACGCATACTTGCCATCAGATTACATTTATGACAGTATTCAGAAAATTGAAATTTATAAAAAGGTGGCTGTTGTTTCGTCCATAGACGAATCTGCAGAGCTCGAAGATGAATTGCTAGATCGGTTTGGCGAATTGCCGCTCGCGGTTAGTAATCTAATGGCCGTATCCCGTCTGAAAGTGTATGGGCGTACGTATGGAATTGATGCTGTTAACCAGCGGGGAGATGACGTGCTCATCCAATTTTATGAGGGTCAGGATAAGGCGGTTGACACGGCGGCACTTGCGCAGATTGGAAATCTGTTTGAAAGACGTGTACAATTTGAACAAGGGCCGGCTATGGCCATTCGCATCAAGGGCAAGGGACTTGCCGATCAACAATTGCTGGAATTGCTTGAACAATTCCTGGAGGCTGCACAAGGGCCATTTAACCTGAAGGGAGAACTACAAAATGCCGTCAAGAAGTAACAAGGCATGGAAGACCTTTATTGTATCTATCACTGCCGTACTCTCCATGTCGATGATCGCCGCATGCGGAAACGATAACGAGAATAATCCTGAAGAGGATACCAGCAAGGTCGTCGTGAAATATCAGGGCGGAGAAATAACGGAGAAGGAATTCGATTTGGAACAACGTATGATTCAGTTCCTGTCGCCGGAGTATGCTCAGTTCCTGCAGATGGATGAATTCAAAGAGTATTTGGCGAAACAAGGCGTAGCTTACGAATACTTGTATGCCAAAGCTGACGATAAAGCAAAAGAAGCTGCAGAGAAACAGGCCGACGAACTGATCAAGGGTCAGAAGAATGGCATGGGAGAGGAGCAGTATAACGCTGCTCTGGAAGCTCAGAATTTGACGGAAGCGGATTTGAAGAACTATATGCTTCGGGTAATCACCGTCATGGAGCATGAGAAGAATCAGATCACTGAGGAAGACATCAAGAAAGATTTCGAGGCCAACAAGCAGGACTATACAAGCATTACGGTCCGACATGTCCTCGTTGGCTTTACCGATCCTGAAGGTAAGGAACGTGCCGAAGGCGAGGCCCTGAAGCTTGCGAAGGAAGTGCAGTCCAAACTGAATAATGGTGAGGATTTTGCCGCGATTGCGAAGGAATACTCCGAAGATCCAGGCTCGAAGGACAGCGGTGGCCTCTATGAGAACCAACCTGCTGGTCGATGGGTGCCGCAGTTTAAAGAGAAGGCGTTGACCCTCGAATTGGACAAGATTAGCGATCCGGTGGAAACCGATTACGGCTATCATGTCATGAAGGTGGAGAAGCGAGAGGAAATGACGTACGATAAGCTGCCGGCTGATCAGAAAGATGGTATCCTGAACGAATTGGCGTCAGCCAATGTCGATCATTTCATGCAAAATGAGCTCAACGACATCATTGAAAGCATGGACTTGCCGAAGAGCGAAGCACCGCCAGCAGACAACCCTGCTGAGGGTGAGGAGGCTCCACCTGCAGACAACCCGGCGGAAACACCTGCTGAAGGTGACAACGCACCAGAGACCGGGACCGAAGGCGACGGAAAATAAGTAAAGTTCGATGATCGACATAAGACAAGCGTTACATTGTGCTGTGATGGTGGTAACTAAGTTCTAGGACCAGCAGCCCGTAGCGTAGTAGGCTTTACCATCCATAACGGGGCTGTGAACGCCTCGTTATGGATTTTTTTACTGAGGCAGGGGGAATCGTCGGTCTGCGAATTATTTTTGGATTTCGCAACCAATAGAGGGTAGATGATGTATAAGGAATTGGGAATGGATGAATACTATGGTCAGACATTAACTTCTTATACCTGGGGACATCCTCTTCCCGAATGGAACAGTAGTTGAAAAATCTTCTTATGAAAGTGGGGCAACAAGTGACATGAAAGCTACTGGTATCGTCCGCCGTATTGATGACCTCGGGCGCGTGGTCATTCCAAAAGAAATTCGACGCACATTACGGATTCGCGAAGGCGATCCGCTGGAAATTTTCGTTGACCGGGATGGAGAAGTCATTCTGAAGAAATACTCGCCGATCGGTGAATTGGGTGATTTTGCGAAGGAGTATGCAGAATCTCTTTACGAAAGTACGGGACACATTACGATCATCTCTGACCGTGACACTTTTATCGCGGTAGCTGGTGGCTCCAAGAAAGATTATCTGGACAAGTCTATCGGCAACCTGCTGGAGAATTGCATGGAGAATCGGAAGACTGTACTGGAGAGCAATAGCGGAACGTATGAGATTGGCAAGGATAATCCGGAGGCGTTGTCGTCTTTTGTAGTCGCGCCGATCGTAGCAGGAGGAGACCCGATCGGCAGCGTTATACTGCTGAATAAGGACGAATCCGTTAAGATGGGTGAGATGGAAGTGAAAATGTCGGAAACGGCTGCTGGCTTCCTCGGTAAGCAGATGGAGCAATAAGTTAAGCTTGTTGAAGATTTGGATCAAACTCCCGCTGCCTTTTGATCTTTATAGGATCAGAAGAGCAGACTGGGAGTTTTTTTGTGCCTGTTCGTTCTGGTTGGTTATAATGGAGTTACTATGGAGAAGAAAAACGATCACACAGGCGCCCGCTTGTTGCAAGGCGCGTTTATTCTTGGTGCAGCTGCGATCTTGTCGAAATTGATCGGCACGTTGCAGAAGATCCCGCTACAGAATATGGGCGGCGATGCCGTCTTTGGGATTTACAATACGGTCTATCCGTTCTATATGATGATGATCACGGTGGCAGCCTGCGGCTTTCCTGCGGCCGTCTCGAAATATGTGGCGGAATATGAGTCGGATGGACGGCCTGAGGATAGCCAGAGATTGCTCAGACTGGCTTCGACAGCTTTGATATTGTTCGGGTTAGCACTAGGCTGCTTAATGTATGCAGGTGCGCCCTGGATCGGCATGATGATCGGCAGCACGCAAGTTGTACCTGCCCTGCGTGCAGGCGCGCTAGCACTTGCCTTTGTACCGTGGATGTCCGTGCTGAGGGGGTATTTTCAAGGTCTGCACAATATGGTGCCGACCGCCCTCTCTCAAATTACCGAGCAGATCGTCCGTGTGGGGGTCATGATCGCGCTGCTGTTGTGGATGCTAAGCATCGGTGCTAATGCCGATATAATCGCGGCGGGCGCGATGCTTGGGTCAGCGGCCGGTGGGGCGGCTGGGCTGATGGTGATGGGACTGTATTGGAGAAGACATATCCGGCTTAATCAGCTGGCAGGGCGGACGGGATGATTCCAAGACGTCACGCCGGGGATATGAAGGAAACGAAGCGGAGTGCCGATGTAACTAGAGAGGGAGCGGGTACGCTACTGCGGCGTCTGCTTAGCTATGGCATCCCCGTTTGCCTTGGTCTATTAGCCGTTCCGTTGATTAGTTTGGTAGATACCTTTACTGTGCCGCGGCTGTTACAGTCGGCTGGACTCGTTGAAGCGCTGGCGATGGCGGAATTTGGTATCTACAATCGGGGCTTGCCGCTGGTACAGCTGGTGACGATGCTTGCGACCTCTTTGTCCGTGCTGTTTATACCCGCTTTAGCCGAGGCGAAGTTCAAAGGGGAACACGACCGAGTAATAAGGCAGAGCAGCATGGCCTTGCGTTGGTTCTGGTTAATCGGCATGACCGCATCGGTGGGTTTGGCGGTGCTGGCAGAGCCCATTAATATCATGCTGTACGAGGATGCTGCCGGTACGTTGACGATGCAGATTATCGCGTTTACGGCTGCAGGTGCAACGATGAGCACCATTACGGCCGCGCTCTTGCAGGGTGTAGGCATCGTGAAGGCGCCGGCGATTCACCTCCTTGCTGCAGCCGGTCTGAAGCTGCTGCTCAATCTAGCGCTTGTACCGCCTCTGGGTATTGCGGGTGCGGCCATCGCTGGCGTGGCCGCGCATTTGACCGCCGCCGCGCTCAACCTAGCGCTGCTCTCGCGCAGCTGCCGGCGT
>NZ_BAZR01000052.1 GCF_001315105.1 Paenibacillus sp. JCM 10914
TCATGTTGCCCACTGTTTCGTCAAGAACTTTTTTTTGAAAACTTTTGAATTCGACATTCTTCACTTTCGAATTCTCAATGTCCCTTTCAAAGGGGCGAGTTATAATTTATCACAGAATACAGCAGCTCGTCAACATTCTTGCTAAATAAATTTTTCGACTTCACCTAACAGTGAATTGAATCATTTACCATTTTGAATCCATACAAAAAAAGAAGGACTCCCGTCCTTCTTCATCCGTTAGCCGTATATCGAAGCGGCTCAGAGCCATGAGGTCTGGTTTCTTTCCACAGAGGAACTTCATGAACGATATTACGGTAAACCAGTTTACGCAATACAATCGGCAGCTCTGTTCGAATCGCGATCAATTCCGGATGCTGAATCATCTCCTGCACAGTCCAAGGGTTCCTGCGGCCTCTCAATACTCGTAGCAATAAGGCAGAACAGCTCTCCATTTTAGATGACACCGAGAATTCATATGCTAACAATGCCAGCTCCACTCGCTGCTCTAATGTCTCCGTGCTGACTGTGAGCTCCTCGTACAGTTTACGCACGGGTGTATTTAATCCCGTTATCTGCTCCCATACGGCTGATTCGGGGTGTATCCCGCGTTCAATAAGCTCCAGTTCGGCCCAGTGCTTCAGCCCTTCCAGCAACGTATGATACGCATCCAACACCCGATGTTCCTTCAACAACATCTTGGCATCCATATACTTCTGCAAAAAATGAGCAAAACCAATAAACATCTTCTGTTCCCTGATCGGTTCAGCGAATCTCAGAAAATCACGACGAAGAACGGATAAACGTTCCATCGTGTCCGTAATAATCTCACCCTCAAGGAAACATTTAATTAGTACTTTATGTGTACCTCGTAATAATTCAAATTGCAGCTCATCCATGCCAATGCTAAGCACCTGACAGCGTTCCCCACCTACAATTGTATGCTGGATGGGTGGCTCGTCAGGTAATCCTTCATACACGACAACGAGATGAACATCAAAGTCATGAACAAGTGAGCCATGCAGTGCTTTGTGCGCAGGGTGATACGCAATTGCCCCGACTGCTTCCTCACCAACCGTATTTCCATAATAAAAAGAATAATTGGTCAGTTCCACGGTCCCCTCCATACATTCCTTGGCGAAGTTCAGCCAATTCAGTTATAATGTAATTCTACATGTCCATGTTAAGTTCCTTCTTTTAGGAGATGAGAAAGTATATACTTCTTTATGGATATTCTCCCTTGCCATACATAATAGAAGATACCTTACTCATTTCGCGTTCATTCATACACCAATACTTCAATGACAGGAGTTTTCGAGCATGATTTTTAAAAATGCAAAAATCAACGCTTTCCGAACATGGGGTTTATTTCTCATCATGCTAGGTATGGGCCTTATGGTTCTCGGAACAGCAGGGATCGTATTCTTCGGACAAGCCGGGAAGGTATTCGCCGGCATCGGTTTGGTTATCGGGCTCATTACCATGACCGGAAGTTTGGCTATTTATTTTTGGGCCGGGATGCTCTCGACAAGCGCTGTTCAAATACAGTGCCCGGAATGTGGCAAGCTGACCAAGATGCTCGGTAAAACCGACCGCTGCATGTTTTGCCACACCATCCTGACATTGGATCCAGCCCAAGCCAACATCACAGCCGAGGAATTAGAAGCCGGACAGAGCAAATCGTAATTTATAGTTTTACCCCCATATAAAAACCCCCTCGCAGTCCTTTGAGTCTGCGAGGGGATTTTTTATATCACTATTAATTTATGAGTCACTCTACTTGTCATCGTGTATGCTCCCAAGCACCTTCCACGTGTCCGGAACGGCAAAACTTCGGTTCCAGGAGGCAATGCCGCCAAGCTCAAGCTTCTTGGCGAGCTCCACTCGCGATTGAAGGGATACACCATCTTCCATCCATATCCTTTTCAGTGCATCTTCTTCGGTATACTGAACATAATTCTGACCGCTTGCTGCATCGAACGTGCTCTTACCGTCGAGCTGCTGCTCCTGAAGCAGATCCTGGAGTCTCTGCATACCGATCGCAATCGACGACACCTTCGTCGCACCGTCTTCTGCTGCGGCTTCCGTCCATACACGTGTATACAACGGGATACCCAATACTAGCTTCTCAGGCGGCACACCATCTTCTTCGATGATTCGCGTTACCGAGCGCTCGGTCCAAGGTAGCGAAGCTACCGAGCCCGCATTCGGACTTGAAGCCCAGTGCTCATCATATGCCATAACCATCATGTAATCAACGGCCTCCCCGAGCCGCTCACGATCCAGGAAGACCGACCACATCTCACTGTTGGATTTGGGGGTAACGTCAATGGACACAATGAGCCCTGCTTGCTTGGCAAGTGGCATTAATTCTCTCGTGAATTGAACCACGGGATCTTTATCCTTGGTATATACATTCTCAAAATCGATATTGATACCATCGATATTATATTGTTTGGCATATGCCAGCGTTTGCTTGATAATGCGGGATCTCCGTTCGAACGTAGACAACGCTTCTGTTGTTAAATCCGGATCGAAATCATTATCGAGCAGAGCCCACACTTCCATCCCCCGGTTATGAGCCCAGCTCACATAAGGCTTAACCGCTTTGGATGAAACATTCCCTTCCACATCATCGATGCTAAACCAGGTAGGGCTTACTACATTAACACCAGGTAAATCTCCGATCTGTGCCGTATCGGGATTCTTGTTATATACAGCTTCCCATACGAGGTTCACCTGTTTACCGCTCCACTCTGTCTCCGCTCGTGAAGGTGAATGCGCGAGAACGGGAATTTCTTTGACATTGCCTAACTCAACATGATTGCGCTGAACATAGCCAGTGTAACCGTTATCGCTCTGAACGAAGAGCCACTCTTCCGCTTCATTCCACACCCGCAGACGCTCCCCTGCAGGCATGTCCATTAAAATAGATGATTTCTTCTCCCCGCTCTCACGCAGCGGCACAGTGTCATCCGCTTTACGAGGTGCCGCCGCTGCAAGCTGAATCTGATCACCCGCCCGCATAACGATAACGGCACCTGTGACCGTGTTCTCATGAATCACGACACCAAAATGCTCTTTCAAAGGACTCAACGGAACGTATATCGTACCGTCTACATTTTCTGGCGCATAAGGAATTGTAACGGGCTTGCCGTTTAGCAAACCATCCGTTTGATCCACGTTTAAATGAAGTACCGCGTCTGGCGTCGTGATGATAATGGACCGAGTCTCTTGTTCGTAATGGATATGCGGATCAACGTACTCTTGAATAACCGGCAGCGGCAGCTTCAATTGCTCACCCGTCCCTCTTGCAGACGCATCTGCCCATTCTCCTTGAACAAATATCGGTTGCTCCACGCCTCGCCAATCCGGCACCGTATACGTCTGGCTTGGCCATAATGAGCTAGAAGCCCACCATATCCCCGCCGCAACCATCAACAACCCCAAGATGAATGAATTTTTCCGTGAACGCCTCTTCCTCCGAGGCCTACTCCTAGCCAATCCGAATCCCCCCATTTCAAAATAGCCCGATAAAAATAAAAACGTGAGGAATATACATTCCGCACGTTTGTCTATATAACACCGGAGATTATTTGCAAGACCTACAGAGCCCATAGAGCTCCATCCTAAGTCCCTTCACTTCGAACCCCGTACATTTCTCAGCCTGTACTCCAACGTCTTCAAGGGACGGATAGCTGAAATCTTCAATTTTTCCGCATTGCTCACATATGACGTGATGATGATCCGATACGTTGGCGTCAAATCGACTCGAATTATCTCCGTAAGTCAACTCCCGCACCATGCTGGCTTCAATAAACATTTTCAAATTATTATAGACAGTAGCAACACTCATACTCGGAAAATTCGGCTCCAGAGCCCGGTAAATCTCATCAGCAGTCGGGTGGCTCTTGGATTCGACCAAATAAGTTAGAATGGCATGACGTTGTGGCGTGATACGGACACCGGTCGTTTTCAGTTGTTCCAGCGCATGCTGTACGGACGTTGCCATAGTTGCCCACCGCCTTCGAAATTGAACTGAGGATAACGATAGTATTACCGCTCTCATCCTTTATTGTAAAATGCCTGTTGGATTTTTGTCAATGAGGCAGAGGGGTCTGCAGACCCGGCTGCTGCCCTTCATCATCCTCAGGATAGCTGCGATAGATATTCAAATCACTGTTGCCCTCGATTCGAATCGCATGCTCTGCCGTGCCCGATTCTCCAGCAATCGTCTTCTGCTCAATCTTAAGATTAGGCAGCGTCGTAAGGATTCGGCCATAACTGATCGTTCCTTCCAGGTTGTAGTCCGCATCATACGGAATGTGAAAATTCATCTCGCCCACCGCGCTATATACGTTCCAATTGCCGCCGACATGCGGAGACCTGATGACAATTCCGCCATTAAGCGACTCGGCGCTAAGAGAAGCTTCAACACCACTGACCAGAATATTCCCATTTTTGGTGCTGGCTCGTATATTCTGTTGCGTGCGTTTGACGGTAACATTACCGACTTGCGTGGTTAGATCCGTCTCTCCCGTAATGTCAACGGCCGTCATATTCCCCCTGTTGGTGGATAACTTAACGTCACCGATTACATTTCTTGCACTAATCGCACCATTTAACGTCTTACCCGTCACGTCTCCGTATACCTGATCTAACTGAATCGGACCATTACCGCTCTCAAGATTAATATACTCAATCGCTTCGTAACGATTTAGCGTTATGCTTCCGTTCATCGTCCGTATCTCCAAATTAAATCGGCGATCATTCGGAACAGCGATAATCAGGTTCATTCGCGGCTGCCGCTTACCGGATTCACCGTAAGATTTTCCCTTCGCACGAACCGTAACCGTCTTTCCTTCCGTTGCCTCTATCATGGATTGCTCAGCAATTCCTTCAGCCAACTCAGGCTTCTCATGATCAACCCATATCTCGGTCTCCACTTCGATATTGCTGACGCTCTGACGAGAAATCATGATATCCCCGTTTAGATGATCTACGATGATCTTCTCGGTCTCAAGATCCACCGGCACTTCCAGCAAGGGTTTCGTAAATTGACTCCCCTCTGCTTCACTATAATCAACGCCCGCAGCCGTTAGGTTCAGACTCACCCGGTTCCACAGATGGAGAAAATGCTCTTGCTGTGAAATCACGAATACGGAAGCCGTCACGCAGACTGCAAGCAGAACACCGCGCAAATCGGGCCTGAATCGAAACTCATCTCGTCGGCCGATTAACCGTGTAATCGTATACCGGATTAAATATTCCAGCCCAAATAAAATGAACAGCAATGGCCACCAGCGTTGGAGCAGAAATATATAATCAGTCCCGATCCATTCGTCCAGCAGCAGTAATAAACCTGTCATAACAAGCAATAAGGCGGCTGTATAACGACCTACTCTGATTCTATGCTTCATCTGTCTCCTCCCTTGCCCGTTGATGCTAATGCTTCGTTAGTTTCAAGTTGAAAATCAATTGGCTACGCGGAGTTCCGTTTATCTCGGCGGTAACGCAGAGCTTCTCGAACACCGGCCCAGATCCCGGTAATCATCAGCATAATCGCAGAAAATTCTGCACCGTAATCTCGAATCGCGATCTGCAGCCATGGTGGTTTCTGATGAAACAATATAAGCAGTGTGCCTACTACAACCAGCATGAGTCCAAAAGCAAGACTGTGCTCCCTCCGAAAAGGATGGCTCTGACGAGCCTTAGCGTCTGTACTAACGGTAGCCGTGCTTGTACGGCGTCTCCTGGAGATAACATACTCCGCCGCTTGCAGCACATCGTACACATTATAGAAATACCCAATCGGTATTAACAATCCCAACACAATCAGCAACGGCACATTGATCTGCATCCCAATCGAAGAGAAATACAGAAGAGCCGATACATCAAGCAGCAATAACATCATAAAGGTAATCCCTTTGCGGTATATGCCGAGATATAAATGACCCAAACCAGGAACGACTGCTGCTAGCAGCAATGCGTATAGCTTTCTCTTTTTGTGCTGAGGTCTGCCATCCCGTCTGGCTCGCCGCTTGCGTACTTGATTCTTGCCTTGTCCCGATTGGCGTCCGGAAGATGTATTCATAACCTGCTTCCCTCCTTCCGATGCAGGATCCACCAGGGTGTTTTCTTTGATAGTACCCCAACCAGGCCATGAAGTAACTGGCAAAAAACTGGATGGGCTATCCTGAACTTACGTTTTAAAATGGATTCCGCAAATGGAATTCAGTCAGTTCCACGCCTGGGGCAACTTCAAAGACATGGTCCGGCGCAAACCCGAATTTGGTGTACAGCGATACAGCCGGCGCATTCCGTGTACCCGTCGAGACGATATAGACAGAGGCATTCGCATGGGTCTCCAATACATGACGCACGAGTGCTCCAGCGATTCCTTTACGAAAATGGGCTGGATGTACCATCATGCGAGCGATCGTGATCGTCTCTGCCTCCTTTTCTATCGCAATAGCGCCCAGTAGATCCTCGTCCTCATTCATAAAACCATAGAAAGTCTCGCCACTGTTTCGAATCGTATCAAACGTATCTTGTAATGGTGGGAGCTCAGAGAAACCGATAAGCTTGGCTTCCAGCGGATAAGCCATATGCTGCAAGCTCCAGATTTGGCGAACGATATCTCTATCCTCCAATGATAACTTCGCAATCATCCTATTCATCCTCTACAATCGTATTGTTTAAGAAAAAAGGAACTCATCCTGTTAATCAGGACAAGCTCCTTATCATCTGTATGACATCTTGATGCTATCCGTTCAGAACCTCGACCAGCAATTTGTTGGCGAGGGCAGGATTAGCTTTGCCCTTACTTTCCTTCATGACTTGACCAACCAGGAAGCCGATTGCTTTCTGTTTACCCGCTTTATAATCCTCTACGGATTGCGGATTATTCGCAACCACCTGCTCGACAATGCTCTTGATTGCACCCTCGTCGCTAATCTGTACGAGTCCCTTCTCTTCAACGATTTGCGCTGGCAGTTTACCGTTCTCCAGCATCTCCTTGAAGACTGTTTTGGCGATCTTGCTGCTGATCGTTCCCTTCTCGATCAGTCCGATCATCTCACCTAGACCTTGACCGGTGACTTTCACTTCGGACAGTTCCAGATTGCTAGAGTTTAGGTAACCTAGCAGATCGCCCATGATCCAGTTAGAGACGGATTTGGCGTCCTTGGTATAATTCAAGCTATCCTCGAAGAAATCCGCCAGTGGCTTGGACGCTGTAATAACAGCGGCATCATAATCCGGCAAATCATATTCGGAAGCATAACGTGCCTTACGAGCATCCGGAAGCTCTGGTATCGTGGCGAGAACTGTCTCTCTCCACTCATCACTAATGTGCACAGTCACCAAATCCGGGTCCGGGAAATAACGATAGTCGTGTGCCTGCTCCTTGCCGCGCATGGAGAACGTTTTGGCCTGCGTCTCATCCCAGCGGCGGGTTTCTTGTATAATTACACCGCCTTCATCGAGCGTTTCGGCCTGGCGGAACTGCTCATATTCCAAACCGCGCAGTACACCGCGGAAAGAGTTCATATTCTTAAGCTCCGCCTTCGTGCCGAACTCTTCTTGCCCCCAAGGACGAAGACTGATGTTCGCATCGCACCGAAGCGATCCTTCCTCCATCTTCACATCCGAGACATCGCAATATTGCATAATGGCACGTATCTTCTCCAGATAAGCCTTCGCTTCCTCTGGTGTCGAGATTTCTGGCTCGGATACAATCTCAACTAACGGTGTTCCCACACGGTTAAAATCGACTAAAGATGCGTAACCACCATCGACATGGGTTAGCTTGCCCGCATCTTCTTCCAGATGAAGACGTGTAATGCCGATACGTTTGGTCTTCCCATCCACTTCGATATCAATCCAGCCATTCTCTCCGATTGGCTGATCATATTGGGAGATCTGGTACGCCTTCGGTGAATCCGGATAAAAATAGTTCTTGCGGTCAAATTTGCTGACATCGCCGATGGTACAATTCAGCGCCATCGCTGCTTTCATGGCATATTCCACAGCTTGGCGGTTAAGGACAGGCAATACGCCCGGATGACCAAGGCAGATAGGGCATGTATGTGTATTTGGTGGCGCTCCAAACGCAGTGGAGCAGCCGCAAAAGATTTTGGATTTCGTATGCAGCTCAACGTGCACTTCAAGTCCAATTACCGTTTCATATTTGGATGTAGACATCGATTGTTCTCCCTCCTTCTCTGCCGCCGAATTACAGCTCTGGGCGCCGTTTATGGTGTTCAGTGTGTTGCTCGTAAGCATGCGCAACGCGCAGCACGGTTGATTCATCAAACGCCTTGCCGATAATTTGCATGCCTACAGGCAATCCGTCTGCGAACCCGCACGGAATACTAACTGCCGGAACGCCAGCCAAGCTAACTGGAATGGTAAGGATATCATTCAAATACATCGTAAGCGGATCGTCTACTTGGGCTCCGAGTTCAAACGCTGTGGTTGGAGCTGTTGGTCCGATGATCACATCATATTGTTCGAATACGTTATCGAAATCCTGCTTAATGAGCGTACGCGCCTTCTGTGCTTTTAAATAATAGGCGTCGTAATAACCGGAACTGAGTGCATATGTACCCAGCATGATGCGGCGCTTCACCTCATCCCCAAAGCCTGGCTGCGGGATTCATGGTATAAATCGATCAGGCTACCGGCATTGTCCGAGCGAACGCCGTAGCGCACACCGTCAAAACGCGCCAAATTCGATGAAGCCTCCGAAGAAGCCAGCAAATAATACGTAGCCACGGCATAATCGGTATGCGGAAGGGATACTTCATCCCATGTAGCACCAAGTCCTTCCAGCACTTTCAATGCTTCCAGGACCGTGTTCTTCACCTCAGCATCGACGCCTTCGCCCAGATACTCTTTCGGCACGGCGATCCGCAGTCCCGATACATCACCGGAGAGTGCGCTGAGATAGTCAGGCACGTCCACTTTGGCAGATGTTGAATCCATCTGGTCATAACCTGCAATAGCTTGCAGAACATAAGCGGAATCCTCGACATTTTTGGTCAATGGTCCGATCTGATCGAGTGAAGAAGCAAAGGCCACAAGACCAAAACGGGACACCAGACCATAGGTTGGCTTCAACCCAACCACACCACAATACGATGCTGGTTGACGAATGGAACCACCTGTATCCGATCCCAGTGCGAAATAGGCCTCGCCAGCAGCAACAGCCGCAGCCGAGCCACCGCTGGAGCCGCCCGGTACCCGGTTCAGATTCCACGGATTGCGCACAGGGTAGTAACTGGAGTTCTCATTAGAGCCCCCCATGGCGAACTCGTCCATGTTCAACTTACCGATCGTTACGCTATCGGCCGCACGTAATTTGTCGACAACCGTCGCATCATAAACCGGCGTGAAATTCGACAGAAACTGACTGGCGCATGTCGTGCGGAGTCCTTCCGTTACGATATTGTCCTTAATACCGGCGGGTAATCCGAACAATAATCCGCGTGCACCGCCAGCAACCAACTTCGCATCCAAGACCTTGGCAGAAGCACGGGCACCCTCTTCATCAAGCGTAATATAAGCTTTCACCCGATCCTCGCGCTCCGATATGCTGGTGAAGGCTTGGTCGACCAAATCGGTGACGGAAAGCTCCTTGCTCTGCAGCTTGTTATGTATCTCCGTTAACTTGTAATCAAACAGACTCAAGTGTATATCCTCCCTTCAAGCTATTCCAATACAGCAGGTACTTTAATTTGATCGTCTTCCTCATCCGGTGCATTCAGCAGCACCTTCTCGATTGGCAGGCTTTCACGCACCACGTCTTCTCTCATGACATTGCTAAGATGAAGCACATGCGTCGTCGGCTCAACGCCTTCCGTATCCAGTTCATTTAACTTCTCGGCATATTGTAAAATTGCATTCAGTTGGCCGGTGAACATCTGCTCTTCTTCCGACGTGAGATTCAAACGGGCCAGCTTCGCAACATGCTGAACATCCTTATCCGTAATGCTCATCCCTTTACGTCCTCCTTCATGCCCCTATCAGTTAAAGGGGTAAAGTCTGTCTCGATAACTTTTCTCATTATATTGTAGAAGCATGGAAGATTCAATCCGAAGCCGCTTGGTATTATGCCCCACAGCCGTACACAGACTACCTTGCATTCAAAAAAGAGCCGGCTTCCGCCGACTCTTAAAATACATGCTCCATCCTAAATCCAAGCACGAAGATTCACTTGTTTGATGAAATCCGCCTGGGACATGGCCTCCTGCGTTTCTTCCTCTTCCGCTTCCGCACTCTCTAACTCGCCGTTCATGACTTGATGAAACAGCTTCTCATTATATGTCGACAGGGCGAAATCGATGAGCGCTTCACGTTCGACACGCTCGGCTTCCAGCTTCAACACAATCGTCTCCAGCTCAATATCTTCCGCTGGCACGAAAAAATTACGGTTGAGAATCGGAATCCGAATCACATAATCGAACGCATTATCCGGATTTCGGTCATATGCGATTATATAACCGTATTGACCGATTGGAATATTCTGCTCAAAGGTGTCCGCAACGATTGTAATCTTTTCCCCTAAACGCAGCATCGTCTACCTCCTGAGTTGTCTATCCTTTTTTTTATCTTCATAGTCTACTAAAAAAAGATAGAGATGTCCATGCGATTCGGATAAAACCTGAATCTCTCATGATGAACTAGGATTGTGGAGACAGCGGGCTCTTCTTGAGCATTGCTGCGGCAGCGGCGATGGAAGCCACCATGATGAGCAGCGCAACGACTGCGGGTTGCCACAAAATGCTGCCATCGCCCAGTATGCGCTCTGCAGCCAGGCTGCTAAGACGTCCCGGATTCCACGAGAACCGCGTGGGCAGCAGCCCCGATAATAAGGAGAGTCCCGCTGCGATGCCCAGACTGATGAACGCAGCGGCTGGTCCGCGCAGGATTGCACCGAGCGGCAGGATGAGGGTTACGATCCAAGCAAGCCATAATACATAAATCGTCCCACCGCTGATAAGCGTATTCCAGGCTATCGGACCGATCAATTGATACGTATAATAAGCAGCCCCTGCCAGTCCGAGTATAAATGATGCGACCACTAAGCTCATCATTGCCGCCCACTTGGCAGCGATCATGGGCAGTGTCGAGGCCGTTCGTGTAAGCACAAGCTCCGCCGTCCCGGTAGCACGCTCCCCGGCCACGAGATTCATCCCCGACAATACAAGCACCAATAATCCAATCGTACTGAATTGGCTCAAGGTGGATGCCATCACACTCTCCGCAGATGGAACGGTAAACAGCGCAGCAGCTTCCGGCGGTATCTCCCCGGACATCTTCAGAATTTCAGGCAAGTAATACGTGGATAACGGCTGCATGATGCCAAGCAGCAGAAACACCGCAGGCACCCATATCCATTTGAATGTACGGGCGGATTCGAGCATTTCCTTGCGATAAAAAATTACGAAACGGTTCATGAACCCACCACCTTCATAAACATATCTTCCAGCGTGGAATTACCCGCCTCAAATCGTAGCAATCCGATTCCTTCATGAGCAAGCTCCTGGATCAAAGCGTCACGGGCCGTCGTCATATCGTTCACCATCAGCTTAGCCCCCCTCTTCCCGACTTCGATCCCCTCTACATACGAACGATTAGAAAGTTCGCGCAACCATTTCAACTCTCGTTCCCCCGTCTCTACCTCGATCGTCAGGACAGGCTGACGATATTTCGTTCGTAGTGACTGAAGCGATCCCATCTCGGCTATGCGGCCATCCACCATCAACACCATATCGTCACAGATCTCCTCGGCATCGTGAAGGACATGCGTGGAGAACAGAATGGTGACGTCACCGCGCAGCCGCTGCAAGAGATCCATGACTTCCCGCCGACCAATCGGGTCGAGCGCGGAAACAGGCTCATCCAGCATGATCAGATCCGGCTGATGCACCAGCGCCTGGGCAATGCCGAGCCGTTGTTTCATCCCGCCCGAGTATCCGGAAATGCGGCGTTTGGCCGCTTCCTCCAGACCGACCATTTCCAGCACCTCCTGGCTGCGAATCAAGGCCTGACTCCGTTTCAGTCCGGATAGTCTCGCACCGAAGAGCAAGTATTCGATCCCGGTCATCCAGGGGTAGAATTTGGGGTACTGCGGCAAATAACCGATTCGCTCGCGCCATGAATCCTGGCTCTTCCCTGTTGCAGCATATTGAATTTGCCCCTGCGTCGGAGACAGCAACCCGGCAAGCATTCGGAGCGTTGTCGTCTTGCCGGCACCATTCGGTCCAAGCAGCGCGGTACAGCTGCCCTGCTCCAGTTCAAACGAGATTCCATCTACCGGAGTTAGGGTTCCAAAGCGTTTGGTCAGATTAGAAATCGTAAGAAGTTTCATGGATCAGGCCTCTTTTCTTGCGATGATAAAGTACGCAACGCAGCCAATAATATTACCGAGCAACAAGATCAGTACCCACATCCACTTCGGACCGCGAATATTTGCTGCCTCTGATTTTGCCAGAGACACGAGACCAACGATGGCCAGAATGAGCTGTAAGGCAATTATCGGCCAGATGAGTCCCCAATTTATATTTTCCATTCCCATTACGTTCACCAGCTTTCCATATTTATTAAGTAATACAAGTGATTCCTAACGTCGCTTGCGGATAATAAAAATCCAGTAAAGCAGCAGCGGAAGCGGCATCGTGGTTGATCCCCATATGCCCCAGAACCAGGCGTATCTGCCAAGTCCCCGCTTCCTTGCATCGAGAAAGAGCCATGTTCCCTGGACCAACACGAGCGCAAAGGAAGCGATAACGATCCATAATTCTGCTGTCGTTAGTTGGTTCATTCGATTCCCTTCTTTCCGGATTCCCTGAGCTTCTTCGAAAATACGAGGACGCCCACGCCAGCCAGCATGCCGATTCCTTGTATGAGCACAAGCGCCATCGGTACGGCCAATGCGGCCAGGAGTCCCCCTCCAACTACTGAGAACGCAACCATCAGAAAGATTAGAAGTTCATACTTCATACGACGGCGACGCCGCGCGATCGTATGCTCGGCCAGCATCTGCAACCCTTTCAAGGAGGGCTCGGGTCCATCCTCGAACGTCTGATCCACGCGCCGGAACTCGCGGTTCAGTTCATCTAGCCATTGCTGCTCCTCATTCTCCCGGTCATTGGACATCGCTTGTCATCTCCTTTCTCAGCTGCTTGATTCCGTATGCCGTCCGTGACTTCACGGTTCCTTCAGGTATGTCCAGCATGTTACCGATCTCTTCGTAGCTGTAACCGTAATAATGCTTAAGCAAAATAGCAATTCGGTGATCACCGGATAAGCGGGACAACCCGTCCAACATTTCACTCCAACTCTCACCCTGTCGCTCCATCTGCCAACGCATTCTTCTCGAAATATCGGCGCCTTCTTGCTCCATCCATTTTTTCTCCCGCTGCCTTCGCCTCGTGTTGTCGATGTATAGACGGGTACCCACCGTCATCATCCAGGATGAGAACGACGAAGAACCATTATATCGAGACATATTCTCAATGCATCGAACGATCGTATCCTGTGTCATATCCTCGGCAATCGTCGGATTCATCGTAACTTTGAGCATATATTTATATAGAAAGGAGTAATGCTGCTTGAACAATCTGGCCATAGCTGCCGCATCTCCTTGCTGTGCTTGCCTGATCAGGTCTCTCTCCTCAAGGTTCATCGTAGTTCCATCACCCTCTCTCCTCTTCCCTTATGTAATACGAATAAGTATCCCCCATCGTTCAAATGCATCTATATCTATTTTTGCCACATTTTGCGGATCAAGCATATCCTCTCGCAAAAAAAATACGGCGACCGTTCCCGGTAACATACCGGGTCGATCACCGCATCATACAGACTTGTTAGTTCAACTACATTACAAGGACCTGAATTAGATGTACACGTATTCATCGCAAGAAAAATTTGACTTACTCCGATCTCCTTGCCTGCAGGCGATAGTGCCACGGTTGCTGCACCATGCCTTCTTCCTTCACCAGCCTGTCCCAGACAACGGATGTAATCTCCGTCTGTCCTGAACAACCGCCACTCTGCCGACCCACCTCTTCGCCCCTTGTCGGCTTTCCGTTCAATAGCGACAGATGATCTTTACTCACAGGCGAACCTCCCTAAACGTCCGAAACAAATGCCCATAAAATAAAAGAACGCAAACCGGGAATACATCCACAGTCTGCGTGCTTCGCAATGGTTAACATTTAATTAACCGTATTGTATCAATCTTGTCTTTCCTTGTCCAGACAAAATTTCTCGAATATTGTCGGATTCGAGGTTTGGGCTTCCTACGTGCCTTCAGGAACGTAGGGATTACGCTGTTTCTCATACCCGATGCTTGTCCGTGGACCATGGCCAGGATAGACCGTTACCTCATCCGGAAATGAATAAAGCGTATGTTGTATGGAATGAATCAGATCTCGCTCCCTGCCGCCCGGAAGATCCGTTCGTCCCACTCCTAAGCGGAATAAGACATCTCCCGAGAACAGATGCTCCCCACACAGAAAGCTGACACTTCCCGGGGAATGTCCTGGTGTATGGTATACCGTGAATGTCTCCCCGATCAAATTCAACTCAAGTCCATCCGCCAGATCGAATTCAGCCGGGTCGGTCGTAAGCGGCCCCGTTACTTGCGGCCATCTTGTGGAACCATTCAATTTGGCATTGTCCAGCCATTCGCTCTCCAAAGTATGCAGGTAAACCGGGCATTGCTTCAGTTTCCGGATTTCATCAACTCCGCCCATGTGGTCAAAGTGAGCATGGGTCAGCAGAATCGCTTCAATCTCCAGATCTGCAATGCGTTTGATCAATGCAGCAGGATTCATTCCTGGATCAATGATAATCGCTTTTCCTTCCTCCGAGCCCTTCAACAAATAAGCATTCGTCTGGAGTGGTCCGAGTGAGAAAGACTCAATATGCAGCCCCATGATCAAAAACCTGAGATCAGCTCGCGCAGTTCCTGAATGATAACAGCATGAGCCGCGTTACCTTCTCCATAAGCCTGCACGATGTTCTGACGAGTAACGGCCATATTGTCCTGATAGTCCGGAGCTTCCCGATTCGGGTTATCCTTTTTGAACTCGATCATATACTTCTGTACATGCGCTGGACGAGGCCCCCAGGTACCTTGCACATTCCCTTCAATGTCGGAAAAGATTACGACCGGTATGGAACGACCGCCCAGCGTCAGGAATTGGTCCATAACATCCAGATTTTCTTCCATGATCAATACTTCCGTCTGGATGCCCGCGGTTTCCATCGCACGAAATACGACCGGAACGTTGCGGGCGACATCGCCGCACCAATCCGCTGCAAGAATCAGCACCCTCAGATTGTCGCGATCATTCAGGCTTTCAAAAAACGCCTTGTCCTCTTCGTTATCCCAAGTAAATTGCTCATAACCACGCTTGAAAGTATCCTGATTCTTCTGCATTCCGTCTACAAACTGCTGAGGCAATCTGCCTGTGCCTATATGATTTGCCATATTCATCGTCATTGTTTACGACCTCACTTTCGATGATTTTATCCACTTCATTAAAAAATAAAAAATCATAACCGCCAACGCACCAAGCAATATTTCCTGAACGTACGGCCCAGCCTTCTCATCGATCTGCTCCCACCGGTCGCCAAGCAATAGCCCGAGGTATAGAAACAGAGCCGTCCATGGGATCACAGCCAGCGTCGTCAAGAACGTGAAGCGGCCCACATTCATCTTCGATATGCCGGCAGGTATTGAAATGGCATGACGAACGACGGGAACAAATCGCGCGGTAAATATCACGCCCGTACCGTACTTTGCGAACCATTCCTCGGCGTAATCGATATGCTTCTTCTTAATTAATATGTACTTCCCGTATCGCTCCAGGAATGGTCTGCCGCCGTATCGGCCGATCCAATAAATGAACAACTGTGCCAATACGCCACCAACCGTTCCAAATAACATGGCGCCCAGGAAGTTCACTTCGCCGATGGATACCAAATAGCCACCGTATGCCAACACAATCTCACTTGGTATGACCTCTACCATCAATCCAAGCATAATGCCCAAATAGCCGAGTTGCTGTATCCACTCAAACAGCTTACCGATTATCTCGTAAAAGAAGTCCACGCGTGCTCCCCACTTTCATTATGCGCTACTTACTTCTACTAGCCTATTCTAACACAGCCCGGGACATGCCTTCTACTGCGCCCATTTGTGGGCAAAGCTGTGTCTTTCGCCCGGTCCCATTCATATGGTGAAACAAAGGAGTGAAGAACGCATGCATTCTCCCCATACGAAACAACCCGGCAGTAAACCACCATCCCCGCGCGGAATCCGGCGGGCCTGCAGCAAAGAATTATATCGGACGACCAAGCGTCTCAAGCTGTATCTTCCGCCCGATACCCTCAAGCAAGGAGAGGATCTGTACTATCGCAAAGTCATTGGCAACCTGATCTGGATTCACGAGAATCACAGCAATAAGAAGCTGCTCTGCGACTGGTGGGAAAAAGACGTGTGCGGAGAGCTTGCCGAGCTGTGGGAAATCCCGGAGCGACAGTTAGCGTCGGCCTTTCGGGACGCCTTCGGCGGATAACAAACACATCATCTATTCCACAGGAATTTCGATGGCCTTCTTCAAGCGCTCTTCCTGACGGCTCGCGAGCCGTGTTACACGGAAATCCCGATCATTACGAAGCGGCGTGATCTCACTGAGCTCTATCGCGAGCTGACGATAACGACGAAGCAGGTCGAGTGCTGACTGCGCCGTTTCAGCTGACTCCGTATACGCCCCGGCACGCCAATAGCGATCAGATAAAGAAGCCATCTCAACAATCGCCTGCGTCTGCTTGCTTGCCTGAAACCGATCAAGCAGCAGACTGGCACTGAACCAATGGGCTGCATATTCGGACTGCCCCGTCCGCGCATAGGACTCGGCCAGCTCCCAGCTTAGTCCGGGATGGCTGGGCGCGTAAGCCAGGCTATGGCGCAACCAATCGATTCGTTGGGCTGGCGGCATCGAGGCGGACAAGCGGATCGCCGCCTGTACATTCGCGGGATTCCAGCGCAGAGCCGCCTTCAGCAGCGCCGACTGCTTCGCGGGAGGAGCTGACGAGGCAAGCTGGAGGTTAAGCTCACTCATCCCAAGCACCGCACACAGCGAAGACCAGACGATTAGGCAGAGGAGAAGAACAAAGGTGAACCCTTTCGGTCTCCAACGTACAAATCGAATACTTCTTTGCGTTGCCAGCTTCTCCCGATTCGATTCCTCGGATAAACCCATGATCGATAGCCATAACAGCAGCAGCCAGACGATTCCGAAGCTCCAATCGAAATCAATGATCGCATGGATGGACAACACGGCCGCTGCAGGCATGTAGATAGAGCGGGCTGCACTTAGCCGCTGTAACATATAAATGATCAGAGCAAGGATGATCGCCAAACCGATGATACCGGTATTCAACAAGATATCCATGTATCCGCTGTGCACTTGCGCTCCGACATATGGCTGGGACTGCAAGGCGAGATAGGACTGTCGCCACGTCTCTCCACCGTGTCCCAGCCATAGCGACGACTTGGCCAGCTGCCAGGCGTCGCTGTACATCAAGCGGCGCACGTCCAAGG
>NZ_BAZR01000053.1 GCF_001315105.1 Paenibacillus sp. JCM 10914
GCCCGCCGGCTGTACGCCGGCCTGCGCCGCTTCGACGAAGAAGGCGTCACCTTCATCGTCGCCGAGGCATGCCCGGAGCAGGGGCTTGGCGCTGCTGTGATGAATCGGCTGCTGAAGGCAGCGGGACATCACATTATCGATGCAGGCTGAGCAAGTGCTCTAATATCTACCAACTTATGATCAGGTAGATTTCAGCCTCCTTATTGCCTGCAAGCTTTCCATCGTGTAGTCATCAATCAGCCCTTGTCCGCATATGGTGTACAAGACCATGGGACTTGGGGGTAATGGCATGTTGGAAGCGTCTGTCCATTCCGGACAGCTTGCGGCGATTCTGCTGATGGCGGTTGCGCTTGGGCTGGATGCATTTTCGCTTGGAATTGGCGTCGGTTTGCGAAGCGGCATCAGGTGGGGGCATATGATGAGCATCAGCTTGATGATCGCTCTGTTCCATATGCTTATGCCGCTCTTGGGCTTGTTTGCCGGACGTTATGCAGGTTTGCTGCTGGGTGAAGTTACGAGCCTTGCCGCCGGCGGATTACTGCTCCTGCTGGGCCTGCATATGATTTATAATGCATGGCGCGGGGGAGAAGGCAAAGAGCTGCATCCAACCGCATTTTGGGGCATGCTGCTGTTCGCGCTTAGCGTAAGCATCGATTCGTTCTCCGTTGGCGTTTCGCTCGGCATGTTTGTTGAAGAAGTGTTGTTAATCGTCATCATTTTCGGTATAGTAGGAGGCTTGATGTCCATTCTGGGATTACTGCTCGGGCGTCAGGTGAGCAGTAAACTTGGAGCGTACGGAGAGATGTTGGGCGGACTCATTTTGGTTATATTTGGGCTCATGTTTATTTTTTAGTTCGAAATTTGATACAATATCCCCAAAGACCTATAAACGGGAGGAGGGGGACAGTGAAGAATATACTGTTTGTCTGCACCGGGAATACATGCCGCAGCCCGATGGCGGAGGGAATGCTGCGCAAGTTGGCTCAGCAACGTCATCTGCCGATTGAGACGAAATCTGCGGGCGTATCGGCCGTAGACGGCATGCCGGTATCCTATCATGCGGAATCCATACTTCGTGATCAGGATATTCGTGATTCACTCGTTTCCAAACCGCTAACCGCCCAGTTGGTTCAATGGGCAGATTTGATTCTTACATTAACCCAGTCCCATAAGCAATATGCGATTCGGCAGTTTCCGCATGCAGCGGACAAAATGCACACACTTAAGGAATTCGTTGAAGATGACCGCCGTGTGCTGGAGGATCTGCAGGAGCAAGACAGCCTGTATGCAACGCTGGAACTAGCCAGGTCGCTCGGACAAGACGTGAGTGATACGGACCGGGAACGGCTCATTGAGCTTCGTCAGCGTATTCCGAGCTTTGATATATCAGACCCTTTTGGCGGGTCGAGAGAAGAGTATGAGGCAACGGCTGCGGAGATCCGCACCTCCCTTTTTCGCTTACTGGACAAGCTGGAGGCTGACCAGCATAAGTAACGCGTCATTTCCATAAAGGGCAAAAAACCTGCTTGCCTTTCATCTGCGATTGCTATAAGATGAAGGTGAAAAACATGTATCCGGTGTAACTGGCGACGAAGTGGATGAAACCACGATGGAGCATCGGAATATACGGCCGGTCGCCTGGGCAAAGAGCAATTGGCGCACATCCTGTGTGCGCCGACTGCTCTTTTTTCGTCTTTTGCGGTGGAATTAGGTTATAATGGAACAAGCTAAATCGCAGAAGCGAAACATTCAAGGGGGTTTTTCATAGATGAAAATCGCATTGGGAACGGATCATGCAGGCATTCGGTTGAAAGAAGAGATCATCGAGGTTATTCGCGGTCTTGGGCATGTTGTAGAGGACCTCGGCTGCAACTGTTCGGACTCGGTGGATTATCCGGATTATGCACTGCCTGTGTGCGAGAAAGTTGTAGCCGGTGAAGCTGACCGCGGAATCTTGATCTGTGGTACTGGCATCGGGATGAGTATTGCGGCCAATAAGGTTCCCGGCATTCGCTGCGCGCTGACCCATGATGTGTTCTCGGCCAAAGCTACGCGTGAACATAACGACAGCAACGTGATCGCGCTAGGCGAACGCGTGGTTGGCCCGGGTCTTGCAGCGGAAATTGTGAGTGCGTGGCTCACGACAGACTTCAGTCAGGGTGAGCGTCACATCGGTCGCGTTGACAAGATCAAGGCGATCGAGGACCGTTACCTGAAGAACGATTAAGGGCTGTCTTGCATCTGATGGGTGTGACTCAGCAATGCCATTACCGGAGGAGGACTGTTTCGTGACGGATAACGCTAACGTTTCGTTGAGGGATCAGACGGTTGGAATACTTCGGGAACTAGCGGTAATCGCAGGACTGGGACCTGGAAAAGTACTGGTCGTCGGTGTGAGCACCAGCGAAGTGGTAGGACGGCGAATTGGTACGGGAGGCGCATCTGCAACGGCGCAGCAATTGCTTCAGGGAATTGTGGAAGTTCAGGCCGAGCATGGCTTCTCGGTCGCCTATCAGTGCTGTGAGCATCTGAACCGCGCGCTGGTCGTGGAACGAGAACTGCTGGAGCGGCTCCGTCTGGACGAGGTCGCGGCAGTACCGATACCCGGGGCAGGGGGCTCCATGGCATCCGTCGCCTATCGCTCCATGCAACAGCCCTGCCTGGCCGAATCGATCGAGGCTCATGCCGGCATCGATATCGGGGAGACCTTGATCGGCATGCATCTTAAGCGGGTAGCGGTGCCTTTCAGGCCAAGCGAACGCTACATCGGCGAAGCAAGAGTGAATGCGGCATACACCCGGCCCAAGCTGATTGGCGGGGAGCGGGCCGTATACCGGCTGCAGCAGCAAGACGATTCGATTCTGTGCGATTAATCAAATATGTGAAGTCGCCATGAGAATGATGAAGACTATATGGATTATGGGAGGATATGAACATGATGGAACATTTGCGGAAGAATGACCCGGCTGTGCTGGAAGCGATGGAGTTGGAGCTGAAGCGTCAGCGCAGCAACATCGAGCTGATTGCATCAGAGAACATTGTAAGCGAAGCGGTAATGGAAGCGATGGGAACGGTGCTGACCAACAAATATGCGGAAGGATACCCTGGCAAACGCTATTATGGTGGTTGCGAGCGCGTGGATATCGTAGAAGATATTGCACGGGATCGCGCGAAGGAATTGTTCGGGGCAGAGCATGTCAACGTTCAGCCGCACTCCGGTGCTCAGGCGAACATGGCCGTATACCTCGCAGCACTGAAGCCTGGTGATACGGTGCTGGGCATGAACCTTGCCCATGGCGGACACCTTACGCACGGAAGTCCGGTGAATGCTTCTGGATTGCTGTACAATTTCGTTGCTTACGGCGTGCAGGAGGATTCCTTCCTCATCGATTACGATGAAGTTCGCAAAGCGGCGTTCAAACATCGCCCGCGTATGATCGTGGCCGGTGCCAGTGCATATCCTCGTATTATCGATTTCGAAAAGCTTGCCGGAATCGCCAATGACGTGGGTGCGTTGTTCATGGTGGATATGGCTCACATTGCCGGTTTGGTGGCGGCGGGTCTTCATCCGAGCCCGGTTCCTCATGCGCACTTTGTTACAACAACTACACATAAGACGCTTCGTGGTCCTCGCGGAGGTATGATCCTGTGCAAGAAAGCTTGGGCCCAAGCGATTGATAAGGCGGTATTCCCGGGCTCCCAAGGCGGTCCGTTGATGCACGTGATTGCTTCCAAAGCGGTTGCCTTCGGCGAAGCGCTTGATCCATCCTTCAAGACATATGCGGAGAACGTGGTGAAGAATGCCAAGGTTCTGGCCGATACGTTGATTGCAGAAGGCTTGAACATCGTGTCCGGCGGCACGGATAATCATCTGATGCTGGTTGATACCCGCAACCTGGATATTACCGGCAAAGATGCGGAGAAGGTGCTGGATTCGGTTGGCATCACAGTCAACAAAAATGCGATTCCATTTGACCCGACCAGTCCATTCGTAACGAGCGGTATTCGGATCGGTACACCTGCCATCACGTCCCGCGGTATGGATGAGGCGGCCATGGTTCAGATCGCGAAGATTATTGCGATGACCCTGAAGCAGCCGAAGGACGAGGCAACATTGCAACAAGCCGCTAAGCTGGTAGCTGAACTGACTGATCAGTATCCGCTATATGCCGAAATGAAATACTAGTAATCTTCTGTCCGTAGAGTATGTTTAACCATATAGGGGCGGTCCACGTGGGGTCAATTCATGACGTGGACCGCCCCTTTTGCTTGTATATTCCCACCTATAACGGGGAGCCGCCAACAGTTAATGTTTACAAATAGGCTTCTCCAACATCGCATCAATCTTGAAGAAATTGGAGAGCCTAGATGATGGCTGCAAAGCATATCGGCGACGAGGCAAGGCTTGCGGTAAATAAACATACCGATGCAGGTGTCAAATGACCGATGGAATGATATAATAGACAGGATTTATGGAGCTTGCTATGATTATACATCCATATTGATATCACATTTGTATGTAAACCGGAGGGACCTGACATGGGAAAATTGGTGATTTGTGATCACCCGTTGATTCAACACAAACTTACATTCATCCGCGATGTGCGGACTAACACCAAAGATTTTCGCGAGTTGGTAGACGAAGTCGCGACGTTGATGGCTTACGAGATTACCCGGGAGGTTCCGCTGGAATCCATTACCGTTCAGACACCGGTATCCGAGACGCAAGGCAAGGTCATTTCTGGACGCATGCTCGGTTTGGTGCCGATTTTGCGTGCAGGACTTGGCATGTTGGACGGCGTGGTGAAACTGCTGCCAGCCGCCAAGGTAGGTCATGTCGGATTGTTTCGCGACCCGGAGACATTAATGCCCGTGGAATACTATACGAAGCTGCCAACCGACGTGACGGAGCGTGAATTGATTGTCATTGATCCGATGCTCGCAACCGGCGGATCTGCGATCGCGGCGATTGATGTACTGAAGAAGCGCGGCTGTTCTCAGATCAAGATGATGAACCTCGTAGCTGCTCCAGAAGGAGTAAAGGCAGTACAGGACGCTCATCCGGACGTGGACATATATGTAGCTGCACTTGACGAGGGGCTGAATGACCATGGGTACATCGTACCAGGCCTTGGTGATGCAGGAGACCGCCTGTACGGTACGAAGTAAGATCGGTGTACCGAACGATGGTCGAAAGTTAGCTGGAAAGTTGGGGCTTTGGTCAATAACAAGCATGTAAAGTGGGGTAGTTGCTACGATGTCTAAAGTGAAAGTGATGACTATATTCGGGGTTCGCCCCGAAGCGATCAAAATGGCACCGCTTATTCTTGAACTTCAGCGCCATCCTGAGCAGATTGAATCCGTAGTATGTGTGACGGGACAGCATCGCGAGATGCTGGACCAGGTGCTGGACGTGTTCAAGATTGTGCCGGATTACGATCTGAATATCATGAAGGAGCGTCAGACGCTCAATGAGATTTCTGTGCGCGTACTGGAGGGGCTGGAGCCGATCCTGCGGGAGGCTAGACCTGACATTGTGCTTGTGCATGGTGACACGTTAACGACGTTCCTTGCAAGCTATGCTGCCTTCCTACAGCAGATACAGGTCGGACATGTCGAAGCAGGACTTCGCACATGGAACAAGTTAAATCCTTATCCAGAGGAAATGAACCGGCAACTGACCGGCGTCCTTGCCGATCTGCATTTTGCACCGACGGACTGGTCCGCGGACAATCTCCGTAAGGAGAACAAGTCGGAGTCAACCATTTACGTGACTGGCAACACGGCTACGGATGTGTTCCAGTACACGGTTCGTGATGATTACGCCCATCCCGCGCTGGAATGGGCAGAAGGCAAGCGCCTGATTCTGATGACCGCACACCGCCGTGAATCGCAAGGAGAGCCGCATCGCCAGATCTTTGAAGCTGTTAAACGGATTGCCGATGAGTTCGAAGATATTGCCATTGTGTATCCCGTGCACCCAAGCCCGGCCGTGAAAGAGCCGGCGCACCGCATTCTAGGAGATCATCCTCGGATTAAGTTGATTGATCCGCTCGATGTGGTTGGGATGAATAACATGTACACACATACGCATCTCCTGATTACAGATTCCGGAGGAATGCAGGAGGAAGCGCCATCTTTCGGAGTGCCGACATTGGTGCTGCGGGATACGACTGAGCGTCCCGAGGGAATCGAAGCAGGCACGCTAGAGCTAGTAGGGACAGATGAGGATAAAGTGTATGAGCGTATCAAGGTTCTGCTGACGGATCAGACGCTGTATGAGAAGATGAGCCAGGCTGCGAATCCATACGGCGACGGACAAGCTTCTCAGCGAATTGTTCAAGCGATTTTGCACCATTTTGGCGTTCAGAAAGAGCGCCCGGAACAATTTCACAGAATGTTCACAAAGGTATAGTTTACCGGATTCTGAGCCCGAAGAGGACAGCATACAGTTGAACTGTACGGTTACCGGGCGTGAGCGATTCAAATGCTCAAAAACGCCGATTCTACACGGAAAATCAATCAAATCGATTCATTGACAAACTCTTGTTATATTCAGTAAAATGAGTTGGGATTAGAGGTTCATATGAAAAATCCGAGAAGTCAAGATAACCCTTGGTTGATAGCGCTGTATATTAGCGGGGCCGGCGGTTTGCTGGCCGTGTATATCGTAATCGGTTTTTTTGCTGGAAGATGGCTGGCTGATCTGCTGGACGGGCCCAGATACTGGTTAGCGATTGGAACCGTTTTGGGGCTCTTTATAGGGATTTTGAATATTGCTCTTCTCATTAAAAAGTTTCTGGGGGCGCAAAGTTGAATGATTTAACAACATCCATTGTGAACATTGTAACGAGAGTGACGATACTCTTACTGGCTGCTTTTTTTCTGGGATGGGCTTTGTATCCGGTGTATCAATCTGAAATTTCAGGGTTGATCCTGGGGCTGGTCGGCGGTTTGTTTAATGTCCGCTATCTATCCATTAAAGTGCGGCAGCTCGCGGAACTGGCTGTAAGCCAGGAACGCAGGCGGTTCAGCTTCGGATTTGTTACAAGACTTTGCATCGCGTTTTTGATTGTGATGGTGGCGGCCAAGCTTGAACAGGTATCACTCGGCGCGACCGTTATTGGTCTGTTCATCCCCCAATTGCTGACCGTTCCAGTCAGCATCATTGTTAGCTTGAGGAACAAGAATTGATCAGCGCTAATTGGAAAGGGGTGAAAACAATTTCATGCATGACGCACCGATTATTGATTTAGGTGGATTTCGTCTCGACTTATCAGCGCTCATCATGCTGCTTGTAACGGGGATTATCGTCTTTGTACTAGCACGGCTGGCTGTTCGGAATCTATCTGTCGAAAACCCTTCCAAAATGCAAAACTTTATGGAGTGGGTCGTAGAATTTGTGCAAGGCCTCATAGCAAGTACTATGGATCTGAAGAAGGGCAAGGCTTATATCTCATTAGGTCTGACTCTGATTATATTCATCTTCGTAGCCAATTTACTTGGACTGCCGTTTGCCATTATCACGGATCTGCCTGCCGACTTCACAGTGTTCGGGATGACGATTGAGGCAACAAGAGGACTTGCTGACGGCTATTTTGCGCACGTGCTCTGGTGGAAGTCGCCGACAGCGGATATTTCCGTAACTGCAGGCCTCGCGCTCGTTGTATTCATCCTCATGAACTATCTGGGATTGAAGTTGAACCGTAAGCATTACCTGAAGCATTATTTGGAGCCGTTCCCAATGTTTTTACCACTGAACATCATAGAGAACCTGGCGAAACCAATCGCTCTTGCAATTCGTTTGTTCGCGAACATCTTTGCCGGTGAGGTACTGATTACAGTAATCTTGAAAATGGGATTCTTCGGTATTCCATTCCTGGCTGTATGGCAAGGCTTCAGTATATTCATAGGTGCATTGCAGGCGTTCATCTTTACCATCCTGACGATGGTGTACATTGCACAAACAACGATTCACGACGAAGAAGCTCATTAATAAACTCGGCCGAAACGTGCCGGTTCCTCGGCCATTTCGAATGAGATCTATTATATTAACCAAATATGAACCAAATTTAAGGAGGATATTTAACAATGGAATTTTTAGCAGCAGCTATTGCAGTAGGTTTGGGCGCACTTGGCGCAGGTTTGGGTAACGGTATGATCGTAAGTAGAACAGTAGAATCCATCGCTCGTCAGCCGGAAGCTACTGGTCCACTTCAAACAACTATGTTTATCGGTGTTGGTATCGTCGAGGTAGTTCCACTCGCTGCTACCGTTATTGCTTTCTTGATCGTATTTTCTTAATAACCATACAACGGTTTGGCGTGGAGGGCCGATGCCATCCGCGCCATCGTTTTGTTAAGATTGCACTTCGCATTAACGGAAAGGAGTGACTTCAAACCATGGAAGTACTTTGGGAGAATATTGTAATCTCGGTTCTTGCATTTGCCTTACTGTATGTCCTGCTTAATAAATTTGCGTTCGGCAAACTGTTCGACATCATGGAGAAACGACGTGAGCTGGTTGTAGGCCAACTGGACGAAGCTTCTAGAACACGTGAACAGGCACATGCTTATGTCGAAGAACAGAAGCAGGCGCTGAATCAGGCTCGTCAAGAGGCTCACGATATTATCGAGCGTTCCAGACAAACCGGCAACAAGCAGGCAGAACAAATTGTTGATCTTGCTAAGGAAGAAGCGGAGCGCATCAAGGTTGATGCTGCGCGCGACATTGAGAGCGAGAAGAACAAAGCGGTTGCCGAACTTCGCAGCGAAATTGGAAGTGTATCTGTCCAGATCGCATCCAAATTGCTTGAGCGGGAAGTATCAAGCGACAATGCACAGGAAGAACTGGTGAACCAATACCTTAAAGAGGTAGGGGGCAGACCATGAGCCAGGAAACAGTAGCAGCCAAGCGTTACGCGCGTGCTCTGTTCGAAGTGGCGGCTCAGCAGCAGAAGGGTCTCGAAGTGGAACAGGAACTGAGAGCGGTTGTTACTGCAATCAAGGATGACATGGACATCCAGAAGTTTATCACCACTCCGAATATCCCAAGGTCTGTTAAGATGAGCGTTCTAAAGAATGCTCTCTCTGGGAAGGTGTCACAGCCTGTACTGAACACAATCGAACTGCTTATGGAAAAAGGCCGTTCCAACTTGTTCAATGCACTGCTGGACAGCTATGTGAAGATACAAGGGGAAAGCCTTGGTTTGGCTGACGCTACGGTGTACTCCACATACCCGCTGAACGATCAGGAGAAAGATCATGTCGCTGCCGAGTTTGGTCAATTGGCTCAGCGAAACATTCGCGTAACTAATGTCGTTGATGAGAGCCTGCTTGGCGGACTGAAAGTGGTTATCGGTGACAAGCTGTATGACGGAACTATATCCGGCAAGTTGGAGCGTCTTGAAAAGTCTTTCAGAAGACAAGCTTAGTAGATAGGGGTGAAAACGTTGAGTATCAGACCTGAAGAAATTAGCACTTTAATCAAAAGTCAAATTGAAGAATATAAATCTGACATTGTCGTCTCTGAAGTGGGTACAGTTATCCAAGTAAGTGACGGTATTGCTCGCGTGCACGGCCTGGAGAACGCTATGTCCGGGGAATTGCTTGAATTCCAAAGCGGCGTGTTCGGTTTGGCGCTTAACCTTGAGGAGAGCAATGTGGGTGTCGTTATTTTGGGACCTTTCGCTGATATCAAGGAAGGCGACCATGTAAAACGTACAGGACGTATCATGGAGGTTCCGGTAGGTGAAGCCCTTCTGGGACGTGTAGTTAACCCTCTGGGTCAACCGCTTGACGGCAAAGGCCCGATTGAAGCTTCCGGCTATCGTCCGGTTGAAGGTAGTGCACCAGGTGTTATCGATCGTAAATCGGTACATGAGCCATTGCAAACCGGTATTAAATCCATCGATGCGATGGTACCCATCGGTCGCGGACAACGTGAGTTGATCATCGGTGACCGTCAAACAGGTAAAACATCCATCGCGATTGATACCATCCTCAACCAAAAAGGTAGCGGAGTAAAATGTATCTATGTTGCGATTGGACAGAAGCAATCCACGGTAGCACAAGTGGTTGAGACTCTTCGTCGTCATGGTGCGTTGGAATACACCATTATTGTAACGGCTTCCGCTTCCGAGCCTGCACCGCTTCAGTACATCGCTCCTTATGCAGGTTGTGCTATGGGTGAGTACTTTATGTACAAAGGCGAGCATGCGCTCATCATTTATGATGACTTGACTAAGCAAGCTGCTGCATATCGCGAATTGTCCTTGCTCCTTCGTCGTCCTCCAGGTCGGGAAGCTTACCCTGGTGACGTGTTCTATCTGCATTCCCGTTTGCTGGAGCGTGCAGCGAAGCTGAACGATGAGCTCGGTGGTGGTTCATTAACTGCGTTGCCGTTCATTGAAACCCAAGCATCTGACGTATCCGCATACATTCCAACCAACGTAATCTCGATTACGGACGGACAGATCTTCCTGGAATCCGAATTGTTCCATTCGGGTCAACGTCCAGCGATTAACGTCGGTATTTCCGTATCTCGTGTCGGTAGCTCTGCGCAGATCAAAGCGATGAAAAAAGTCGCAGGCGGTCTGAAACTCGATCTGGCTCAATATCGTGAGCTCCAGGCGTTCTCCCAGTTCGGTTCCGATCTGGATAAATCGACCTTGGCTCGTTTGAACCGTGGTGCCAGATTGATGGAGATTCTGAAACAGGGTGTAAACCAGCCGTTGTCGGTTGAACAACAAGTAGTCAGCTTGTACGCTGCTGTTAAAGGACACATCGATGACATTGCAGTTGCCGATGTACGCCGTTTTGAGAGTGAGTTCCTTGCGTTTATTGGAAGCAACAAGCCAGAAATCCTGCAATCCATTAAGGATACGAAGGATCTGACAGCTGATAACGAGAACGCATTGAAATCAGCAATTGATCAATTCAAGAAGGGCTTTGCTGCATCGGCGTAAGCTCCTCGGTAGCATCATTGAAGAGGAGCCGGGTCGTTCCCGGTGTCCTCTTTCATCATATGGAATGTAGCTTTGGCTGTGACCAAAGTGATGTGTACAACCAAGCATTTGACCTTGTTAACGAATGCTGAAGTCGTAGCTTTGGTCCTAGCCAAAGTTCGGTATATCGCTTGTGAAGCAAGCTTACGAAGTCAGCTTTGGCTTTGCCAAAGCTAGGTTTACGCTTACGAAGTAACTTTGACTCTGTCAAAGTTTTAAGGTGGTGAAAACATGGCAAGAGGATTACGTGATATTAAACGGCAGATTAAGAGTGTTCAGAATACAAGACAAATCACAAAAGCGATGGAGATGGTTGCTGCCGCTAAGCTCAGAAGAGCCCAGGAGAAAGCGACATCCGCTCTCCCCTACTCTGAGAAGCTGAAGGAAGTCGTTGGGAGTATCGCGGCAGGTACACAAGGTATCAGCCATCCGATGCTGGAGAAGCGTGAAGTGAAGAAAACCGGATATTTGGTTATTACCTCCGACCGCGGTCTTGCAGGTGCATCCAACTCCAACATTTTGCGTAAAGTATCGACTTTCATCGCAGAGCGTCATCAATCCACCGATGAGTATTCCCTGTTCGTGATCGGACGCAAGGGGCGGGATTATTTCCGCAGACGTGGACTGCCTGTTGCGCATGAGTTGACCGATTTGTCGGATAGCCCGACCTATGCAGATATTAAGACCATTGCCAATGCAGCTGTTCACGAATACGAGCTTGGACAAATTGATGAGTTGTTCATCTGTTACAACCAGTTTGTAAATGCATTGACGCAGTTGCAAGAAATCGACAAGCTTCTACCAATGGAGAACATTGGCGGTACAGACTCTCTGACAAGCTACGAGTATGAGCCGTCTCCGGAAGGCGTACTGGAAGTCCTTCTTCCTAAATATGCAGAGACTCTAATCTTTAGTGCAATGCTTAACGCCAAAGCGAGTGAGCTGGGTGCGAAGATGACGGCTATGGGCTCTGCAACGAAGAATGCAAGCAAGATGATCAACGAGTTGAATCTTACGTATAACCGTGCCCGTCAGGCGGCGATTACGCAAGAAATCTCCGAGATCGTTGGTGGAGCAAACGCTCAGCAATAAGGCTTAAATGAGATCATATTTTTTACGGATATGCGGTGTAAGATTGCCGCTTTACGATCATCGTTTGCCGCTAGAGGCAAGCGGGTAGGAGGGAAATCGAATCAATGAAAAAAGGACGCGTTGTCAGCATTACAGGTGCTGTAGTTGATATTGAATTTGAACGCGGTCATCTTCCTGAGATCTTTAATGCTGTCAAGATCGAAGCTACATTGGAAGGCGGCCTAGCTATTAATTTGACACTGGAAGTATCCAATCACTTGGGGGATAATCTGGTTCGTTGTATCGCGATGTCTTCTACGGATGGACTTGTTCGCGGTATCGAAGCAGTAGATCTTGGTGTGCCGATTACCATTCCCGTGGGTTCCGCTACGCTCGGCCGTGTGTTTAACGTATTGGGAGAGCCGATCGATGAGGCAGGAGACGTGGTATCCGAAGTGCATAACCCGATTCACCGCGAGGCTCCTGCGTATGACGAGCTTTCCACTCAAGCAGAAATGCTGGAGACGGGAATCAAGGTTATCGACTTGCTGGCACCTTACCAAAAGGGCGGTAAAATCGGTCTCTTCGGTGGTGCGGGTGTAGGTAAAACCGTTGCTATTCAAGAATTGATTAATAACATCGCTCAAGAGCATGGCGGTATCTCCGTATTTGCGGGCGTTGGTGAACGTACGCGTGAAGGAAATGACTTGTACCATGAGATGAGCGATTCCGGCGTAATCAGTAAAACTGCGATGGTCTTCGGTCAGATGAACGAGCCTCCGGGCGCGCGTCTTCGCGTAGCGTTGACAGGCCTTACGATGGCGGAATATTTCCGTGATCAAGAAGGTAAAGACGTGTTGCTCTTTATCGATAACATCTTCCGCTTTACCCAAGCAGGTTCTGAAGTTTCGGCTCTCTTGGGACGTATGCCTTCCGCGGTAGGTTACCAGCCGACGCTGGCTTCCGAAATGGGACGTTTGCAAGAGCGGATTACTTCCACGAAAAAAGGTTCGGTTACATCCATTCAGGCGATTTATGTACCTGCGGATGACTATACGGATCCAGCTCCGGCAACCACATTTGCTCACTTGGATGCAACGACAAACCTGGAGCGTAAAATCTCCGAGATGGGTATTTACCCTGCGGTAGATCCACTGGCTTCAAGCTCGCGGATTCTGGCACCGGAAATTGTCGGTGAGGAACATTACAATGTTGCTCAAGGCGTTAAGAAGATTCTGGCGCGTTATAACGAGCTTCAGGATATCATTGCCATCCTCGGTATGGATGAGCTGAGTGAAGAAGATAAGGCGATTGTTGCACGTGCGCGTCGTATCCAACGCTTCCTGTCTCAAGCTTTCCACGTTGCCGAGCAGTTCAACGGCTTCCCAGGTAAATATGTACCAGTTAAAGAAACCGTACGCAGCTTTAAAGTCATTTTGGAAGGTAAGTATGACCATCTTCCAGAGGCGGCATTCCTGTACGTAGGTACGATTGAAGAGGCAGTTGAAAAAGCAAAAACATTGTAAGCTGACGCTTTCGTGATCAGCAGGTCTTCATCGATCCACACGAAAGACTGGCCTGCTTCGCGAGTTTCCGCGGAAAACGGTGAGGAGGAATTGAAAGTGAGTACCTTTTTGTTGGAAATCGTGACACCTGACCGTCTGGTTTACTCAGAGCAGGTGAACAGGGTTACGGTGCGCGGAGTGGAGGGAGAACTGGGTATTTTGCCTGGACATATTTCCTTCGTTACACCGCTTCAGATAGCCCCTGTCTATGTGGTCATCGGCAACCAGAGAACCCCTTATGCGGTTCAAGGCGGTTTCGTCGAAGTCCGTAAGGATAAGGTTGTCATCCTGGCAGAAAGCGCTGAGAAGGCGGAAGAGATCGATCTGGAGCGTGCGAAAGCCGCGAAAGATAGAGCTGAAGCCCGTCTCAAAGCTGGTAAACAGGATGAAGTGGACCACCGCCGCGCCGAATTGTCTCTGCAAAGAGCAATGAACCGGATTAAGATTAATCAATAATCGTGATGTGAACAGCTTGGCCTGCCCTTTGGGGTGGCCAAGCTGTTTTTTGCGTTGTTGGTGTGCGCCAAATCTATGAAATGTACGAAGGGGTTATGCTAGTATCTATAGCTTTAGTAGATTCGGATACATATGATATAACATATAAGAGAGAAGGGAGGTAATCCCTATGACTTCTCTGCTCCCGCAACAAATTTTCTCCTTGGCTCCGAATGTCGGCAAGACTTTCTATGAAAATGCTGCAGGTATTCATGCTCATGTTAGCGTTAACAATTTTTCCGATGTACCCATCTCGTTAGTCATTACCCGACTGGGGGCCACACCCATGACAAGGGTTATCCCACGTCAAACGCAGCAGATTGTATCTGTGCGATCGTTGCAGATTGTTGCCTTATTAACCGGTTCGTCTCCGGCCTTCGGCACCATATATGTAGCTACTATGGACGACTGAGAAGAATATAGTGGGCAAGGAAAAGCCCGGTTTCTGAAAAGGAACCGGGTATTCTTTTGCAGAAAGGCTGGAACATTATAGGGAAAGTGTTGAACTAAAACGACTGGGAAAAGTTTGAAACCGTAAACAAGGAGGCATATTAGACAGTAATGGACTTCCGTTAAGAACCTGTAAACGATTCCAAATGCTGATTATCAGGGAATGCGACTATTTCCGAGGAAATGTTATATAGAAAGTGCTGGATTCTTGGCTCTAAGCCAAGTATTATAGAAGAGTCGGACTTATATTTGTCACGATAATTGATGAAGGAGGAGGGTGCATGAATTCAGACCTGACCAACTCATTTACCAGTGCTGTTGGCGTTAACGGCTTGTTGTACATCGTCGTATCGCTAATCTGTATTGCTCTGGCATGGTGGGCGCTGCAGCAATTAAAGCTTGATTTGTTCATCCGTCATCCGAAGGGACCGCAGGGAAAGTTGCTGCATTTACTGCTTGCTGTGGTGCTCGGACGATTCGTTGCGCAATTTCTAATTGACTATATAACATGGAGTCAAATGATTCGATATATATTTTAGCAAGACGTGTACATCGTACATAGATAAATTGAAATCGATGTGTTTTAATATTTGTGCGAATGGTTATATCTCTGTTAGGTTGCTTGAGTAAAGAAGATGTCGAATAATCGTATTTTATTATGTTAACACTGAAGTTATGGATATGATCGGGCGGACGATAAGACTTCCGGACTATACAGCTCCCCCGGTACATGTGATGCATTGACATGGATTTGAAGGTCGTGGTACCTTTCGAGGGGTCATACTGCGGATAACAGAACCTTCTCGGGCGGCGACAGGCTGTGCTGATTCTGTAAATGGCAGGCACCGTAACAGAAGTCATAAATAGTTCAAAAATCGCTTGTTCAGCTAAAAACATCGATGTTAAGATGAAAGTTAGGGAAATAGCAACAGCTTATACTAACACATGAAATCTAAGGAAAATTATGGACGCGGAGGGAAACCAAGATGAGCAAATTTATCGTCCGCGGTGGCAAAAGACTGACCGGAAGCGTCAAAGTCAGCGGAGCAAAAAATTCAGTTCTTCCGATCATCGCTGCCTCTCTACTCGGGGAAGTTGGGGAAAGTGTTATCATTGACGCGCCTCCTCTTGACGATGTCATCACAATTAACAAGGTATTGGAGTCGCTGGGTGCGAGCATTACATATCAGGATGAAGTGATACGTGTAAATGCAGAGCATATATCGACATGTGAAGCACCTTATGAATGGGTGCGGAAGATGCGGGCGTCATTTTTAGTCATGGGTCCTTTACTTGCTCGTTGTGGAAGAACACGGATTTCACTTCCTGGAGGATGTGCGATCGGTACAAGACCGATTGACCAGCATCTGAAGGGTTTTGAAGCACTTGGTGCTGAGATCAGCCTCGGACAAGGATATATTGAAGCCAAGAGCAATGGCAAACTGCGCGGAGCGAAGATCTATCTGGATGTTGCCAGCGTAGGAGCCACTGAAAATATTATGATGGCAGCCACATTGGCTGAAGGTACGACGACGATCGAGAATGCGGCGCGAGAGCCGGAAATTGTCGATTTGGCGAATTATTTGAATGCCATGGGCGCCAAAGTTCGCGGTGCGGGTACAGGCGTGATTCGCATTGAAGGCGTAGAGAAGCTGCACGGTGTGAAGCATCATGTCATTCCGGATCGGATTGAAGCAGGTACCTTTATGGCGGCGGCTGCAATCACGGGCGGAGACGTGTATGTGGAAGGCGCCATTGCCGATCATCTCGGCCCTGTCATCTCCAAGATGGAGGAAATGGGCGTCACGATCGAGCCGGACGAGAACGGAATTCGTGTAATTGCGGATAAGCCGCTCAAATCGGTTGATATGAAGACGTTGCCTTACCCAGGCTTTCCAACGGATATGCAATCGCAGATGATGGCACTCTTGCTGGTATCGGAAGGTACAAGTGTGATCACGGAGACTGTATTTGAGAACCGCTTCATGCATGTGGATGAATTCCAACTGATGAATGCGGAGATTAAAGTGGAAGGTCGCTCGGCCATCGTGACCGGCGGTGCGAAGCTGAAAGGCGCGAAAGTAACGGCTACCGATCTGCGTGCAGGTGCGGCACTCATACTGGCGGGCCTCGTGTCGGAAGGGACAACGGAAGTCGGCGGCGTTCAGCACATCGACCGCGGGTATGTACATTTGGCGGAGAAGTTGTCTGGCTTGGGAGCCGATGTATGGCGCATTTCGACGGAGGAGCAGTCCTCTGAGAAAACACCGGCGAAGAAAGCTGCCGTGGAGTCCGAGGAGAGTTCCATCTTCAAGGCACAACCCTCCTGGGTTTAATATTAATATGATGCATGACAGAAGAACCTTGCCAATCGCGGCAGGGTTCTTTTTGCGTTGGCATGTCCTCTTTCTTCTATATGATCAAATAAATATAAAGATAGCCCTCCTTTCTCGTAGAACAGTTCTACCATTTGTAGCGATCTCATAAGTATCAGTAGAGCTTTAACCAAAGAGAGTTGCCAAGCAAGCATACGGGAACAGGCACAGGAGGGGACAGAATGAAAGATTCGAAGGCTCGGGTGCGGGTTAACGTTTCTGGTAAGCGTGGAGAATTGCTTCAAGAACAGCATGCAATGAATAGGTTGAGAGAGCCACACGACGATGTAGAAGCAATATCGCTATTAGAAGTACCGGAGCCCCGGGTGTGGAAATGGGATTTTCCCGGTGAGCCGGAGAAGAAACTTCGTCAGGACGCATCGTCACGCCATCGCAGGGACACAGCCAACGTCAAAGAAACATTAGATCCACATGTTGATCCATCCGCTGATGTGAGGGATATCAAGACTCGTATCGTCGGAGAGGAAGTCAGGAAGGCAGCAGCACAGCAACACGCCCCATCCGCAAACGGATACCGCGGTGTTGACGGGGCGGCAACCCGGGTGCCCAGTACTGGGCACCCGGGTTG
>NZ_BAZR01000054.1 GCF_001315105.1 Paenibacillus sp. JCM 10914
ATACGGGAACATCACCCTCAAATACAGACAACCAATATTCCTCTTGCTGTTTGTAACGGGCGGATTCAACAAACTTGCTCTGCCACACCGCATAATCCTTGTACTGAATAGGGATCTCCGAAAGCTCAAGTCCTTTGTATAGGAGTTGAAGCTCCCTTTGGAAAATCGCTAGTGAGACTCCATCTGAAATAATGTGGTGCAAATCAAGAAGAAGTAAGTGTTTCATCGGTTCCATCCGGATGAGCTTCACTCGCAACAAAGGTGCAATCGATAAACTAAAAGGACGTATGAAATGTCGTATTTGCCGCTTAGTATCTTGTTCGTCTGTACTTTGCTCTACTCTTAGATCGAAATCAACCCGATCATCTACAACTTGAACTAGTTCACCTTTAACGAACTGGAACGAAGTCCGAAATGACTCATGCCTTTGGATAAGTTTACGAAATGCTTTCTCTAACTTTTCAATTACGATCAATCCATCAACCATCAAAGCAACAGGCATATTGTAACTAGTTTGTGTTCCATTTATTTGATTGAGTATATACAATCTCTTCTGACTAGATGAAACTGGGTAATTATCTTGCAGTGCTGCCGGTACGAGTGGAATAGATTCGAAAATGTTCCCGTTCGCAGCCTTTACCTCGTCTATTGCAGCTGCGATTTGACGTAACGTTGGGTATAGGAACAAGTTCCTTAAAGGCAACTCCACACCCAATTCCTTGTTCAGACGTGTGACGAAATGCATAGCTTTAAGTGATTGTCCGCCCATCTCGAAGAAATGATCACCCATTCCTATATCTTCTACCCCTAGAATTTCTTCCCACATGGACACAAGCTTTCGTTCCAGTTCATTGACAGGTTGCTCATGTTCTAAGGAGCGTTTCTCCTCATCGGGTTCGGGAAGAGATTGGCGGTGCACTTTTCCATTAGCAGTTAAAGGTAGCTTGACCAGTGACATGAAAATAGAAGGAATCATGTAGTTTGGAAGTGTCTGTGACAAATAATCCCGAAGCTCATCGGCAGAGTAGGTTATATTCGAAACGTAGAACGCACAAAGATACGCTTGACCCTTGCGGTCAACTTTGTTCATCACGACGCATTCTTTTATTCCTTCAATCTTGAGTACGATGGACTCAATCTCTTCTAGTTCTATCCGGTACCCCCTTATCTTCACCTGTTGATCTATCCGTCCGAAAATTTCCAACGTCCCGTCTGGTAAATAACGCCCCAGATCCCCAGTTAAATAAAGCCTGTCTCGGGTGTCATCAAATGGATCCTTCAGAAACACCTTGCTGTCCTATCCGGTTGATTGATATATCCGCGCCCTACTCCGATACCGGAAACACATATTTGTCCCCTGACTCCTACTGGACATAGATTCATATATCTATCCACTACATAAACATTCATGTTTTGAATAGGTCTGCCAATGGAGATCAGATGGGCGTCAGGTGACCTATCCATAATGCAGTGTGTGATGTCATCAGAAGCTTCTGTTGGTCCATAAGCATTAACCAATGGGATGTTTGGATATTTGACAAACCAAGACTCGACCAAGGGCTTGCTCAATGCTTCTCCGGTTACCAACATGAATTCAAGCCGAGACAATACCATATCAAAGACATCTCCTGAGGTCTTTATATATTCCAATAAGGCGGTTAAATAGGAAGGGACGACCTCCAAAACAGTAACACCGTCCTTTTGTACCTGGAGCAGCATATGTTCAAATTGATGGATGAGCGCGTTTTGATAAATAATGCAAGTGCCACCGGATACAATCGTAGAAAAAAACTGCCAGACGGAAATATCAAAACAATGTGAAGCTGTTTGAGCAATAATGCTAAGCTCCGTAATTTGTAAATCACTCAACTTGGCATAAATGTGATTCATCATCCCGAGATGCTCGATCATTACACCTTTTGGCATTCCTGTCGAACCGGAAGTATAAATAATGTATGCCAACATATTCATGGAAACAGGAACATCAATATTGGACGAATCAGTGGCATCCAACTCACATGCTATTTTGTTTATTTCAATCCAAGAAATCTCCGAGAAAGTGGACAAATGTTGCGGATAATTTCTCAAATCGTCCGATAGAATGAATGAGATACCAGAGTCATCCACAATGTGGCGTAGTCTCTCTGTAGGATAGTTGGAGTCAAGTGGCACATAGGCCGCACCAAGTTTCCATATCGCCAGAATGCTGATCATCATCTTGGGTGATCTGTCCATATAAATCCCAATCAACTGTTCTCTGAAATCCCCACACTTCTGCAAATAGCGGGCCAATTGATTCGAATATTGATTTAATTCAGAGAAAGTCAGTTGCTCCTCTCCAGACACAAGAGCGACTTTATCAGGGTTTTGTTCTGCGAAGTACTCAAGTTGATGAATCACGGTCTTCTTTGGCACACCTGTCCCATTCCTACCGTGGAAGCCATCAAGTATACTCTTTTCATATGTGGACACCAGTTGAATGTCCTTGATGCTTCGGGAACTATCCAGTATGATTTCTCTCAGCAATTCTAAGAAGTGGAGGGACATACGACGGATCGTTTCAGGTTTGAATAATTTCGTGCAATATTCAAACATAAACAACAGGCGATTCTCCGATTCTTCAGCAAACAACATCAAGTCAAATTTTGAGACATTTGAGTGAACCGTAAGTGCCTCAACATGGTTTGTCCAATCTACTGTATGCAGATTGTTCTGAAACACAAACATCGTATCGAAGACTGGGTTTCTGCTCAGATCCCTTTGCAAATCAAGCAACTCTACCAAATGCTCGAAGGGATAATCCTGGTGCTCGAACGCTAATAGAAAGCTCTCTTGGACTTCATTGGCAAATTCAACAAACGTCCGTTCTCCAACCGGGAAATTCCGAATAGCAAGCGTGTTAACAAACATACCTACAACATCGGTTAAGCAGGCAAACTTGCGACCAGAGACAGGAATACCGATGATGATATCCTCCTGTCCTGAATATTTTGACAACAATACGTAATAGACCCCTAGAAGTATCGAATGCGGCGTAGTTTTAGTCCTAGCGGCCAGTTCGCGAAGGGGAGTGATCAGCTCTTCACCCAAAGTAAACGAATGCCGATCCCCTTCGAATGATTGTACTGGTGGTCTAGGATAATCCGCAGGTAAATCGAGAATAGGAATTTCTCCTGATAACGTTTGGAGCCAGAATTGTTCATGCTCATACCACCAATCCGAGTCCAAATACCGTTTTTGCCACACCGCGTAATCTTTGTATTGGATTTCATTAGGTGGAAGAGTTCCTCCAACGCACATTTCCAGTAGTTCCTTCATTAAGACTTCCGTTGAGATCCCGTCAGTTATAATATGATGAATATCCATTAGCAAATACGGGAATATACCGTCTCGTGAGATTAAATGAATTCGTATTAAGGGAGCTGACCATAAATCGAATGGTTTTATTAACAGCTCGGCGCATTCCTCAATGGTCTCCGTCCCCAATTCCACTCTATGAATGGTAAAACTGACTGGCGGATGAATTTGCTGTACAGGCTCTCCGTCGATCCAATGAAAAGAGGTCCTTAAGCTTTCATGTCGATGAACCAATTGATTCATAGCCGATTCAAGTGCTTCCTGATTAATGGTCCCTTTCAGCTGAAAAGTTGAGTAATATTATAGTTGGTCGTTTCACCGGTTAATTGGCTTAGAATCATCAAGCGTCTTTGAGCTGAAGATACCGGGTAGTACGGCTTCTCCTCCGCTTTCACAATCGGGAGATCTTCAAATCTCTCCTTGTCTTCACATAAGCGAGCCTGTTCGGAAATGGTAGGATTAAGAAAGATTTCCCTTAGCGTAAATTTAACAGAGAGTTCATCATGAATTTGGTACTTTAATGCTGCTGCCCGTAGAGAATGTCCGCCTAAATCGAAGAAGTTGTCATGAACACCAACACGGTCCACATTTAGAACGGCCTTCCATATAGCAGCCAATCTCTTCTCAATTGGAGTAGATGCTTCTACAAAGTCAACCCCGAGCTTAAGCGACTTAGCCCGTTCCCGAAGAGAGTGAAGATCAACCTTTCCGTTTCTCAGCATAGGAAACTTATCAAGTTGCGCATACAATTGGGGGATCATATAATCCGGCAGCGATTTCTGGAGAAATTGCCTCAATTCTTGTACGCTATACTCACATTCCATTAACAGATAAGCACACAATACTGGTTGATCCTTATCATCTTGGATTGACATCACAATGACTTCAGAAATCCCTTCAAGCCGGGCCAATTGCCACTCGATCTCTTTTAACTCAACTCTATTGCCTCTTATTTTCACTTGATGGTCGTTCCGTCCAATGTACTCTAACAAACCATTTGGCAACCAACGAACGATATCTCCGGTTCGGTACATCTTTTCTCCGAAACGAAACGGATTGGAAACGAACCTCTCTTCGTTTAAATCTGGACGACCAAAGTACCCTCTGGCAACCCCATCTCCACCAATAAACAATTCCCCTGTTATTCCGGGTGGCATCAATTCCATGTTGCTGTCCACTACATAGGCGTACTGATTTTGAAGTGGTCTGCCAATCGGAACCAGCTTGCTCGACCCCCAATTATTACTCTCATGGTGATCTAGTATAAAAGCCGTTGAACTGATACATGTCTCCGTCGGACCATATACATTCAACACGGTGGGCGATGAATGGAACTTCTTCATAAACGCTTCGGCAAAATCTCTTTGCAGTTGTTCTCCTCCGATAATCAAATGACTTAATGTTAACCGCCCTTCCCAGCATGCTGAGTCTAGAAGCCGAGTAAGCGTTGGAGTAATATCCGAAATATTTATTCCATTGTCCTCGTAATAACAAGCTAGTAATTCGCCGTCCTTACGTACTGACTCTGGAACGATATATAGCGTATGCCCCATAAGCAAAGAACCGAAAATTGTCTGTACGGACGCATCGAAATGATAGGGCGCAACCAATGAAAAACGAAGGGGATCCGGATTTCTACCCCATACCATAACGAAGAAAGTCTCAAGAAAATTCAGAACATTTCGGTGTTCTAACAAAACACCTTTGGGTAGTCCAGTCGTACCCGATGTGAAAATAAGATAACAAAGATCTTCCGTTTTGTTCACGCTAGTCAAATTTTCTGTATCACCTGAACACAGAAGTGGGCCGTTTATGGCGATCACATGTGAGCAGACTGGGGCTTGATCCGTGAGCTCCGACCTGGTCAACAATACAGCAACTTCTGTTTGATCGAGAATCGATCGAATCCGCTTTTCCGGCGCTTCGATATCCAAAGGCAAATAGGCTGCACCCGCTTTAAGAATGCCCATAATTGCGACGACCATTTCGATTGATCGGTCTAAATAAACTGCGACGACATCCTGAGGATTAACACCGATTTCGCGTAGAGATCGAGCCACTTGATTCGCTCTCCGATTTAAGTCTTCATAAGTAAGGTTATGATCCCCGCTCACAACTGCTATCGCATTCGGAGTAAGAGAGGCTTGTTCTTCAAAGCACTCGTGCAAGGTGGCAGATGGAAGTTTACTTTGTTCCATGTGTTTGTCCTGATGTATCTTTTGCAAAATCCGTGCTTTCTCTTCAGATGACAAAAGTGATACCTTGGAAAGGCTTATATTTGGATATTCCACAATCTCTCGAATCAGTTGGACATAATGTCCAGATATCATTTGTATTGTTTCTCTCTTAAACAGATTTGTGCTGTAATTAAAGCGAAGTTCTATTTCTCCTATTCCTTCGAAAGCTTCTAACGTTAAATCGAATTTAGCATTCTCGTTTGTATTCGTTAACGGAGTAACTGTTACTCCATCAAGTTTAATTGTATAATCGGAAACCCGAGCAAAATTTTGCATGACAAACAGAGTATCGAATAATGGATTTCTGCTTAAATCCCTATGAACCCCCAGCGCTTCTATTAACTCTTCGAAAGGATACTCTTGGTTTTCATAAGCATCCAAAGCGTTTTGCTTGACTTCTGCCAAGAATTCAACAAAGGATTTATTCGACTCCGGACGATTGCGCATGCAAAGCGTATTGATGAACACGCCGACCACCGATTGAAGATCATGATGGGTTCGGCCGGCAATAGGAGTACCGACCACAATATCGTTATTGCCGCTGTATTTGGCCAGAAGAATTTGATAGACCGCCATCAAAAACATAAAAATAGTAGATTCGGTCCTTGCTGTGAGCGACTTGATACGTTCGGTCAACGATTTGTCCAGAAGGAATGAATAAGAGTCTCCCTCGTACGAATAAACTGCCGGACGGGGATAATCCAATGGCAATTGAATGACGGGAACATCATCTTTCATCCTATCAAGCCAATATTCTTTTTGACGTTCAAAGTCACCATTTTCTTCCCGTTTCCTCTGCCAGAGAACAAAATCCTTATATTGTCGGGTAACAGGAAGTAGTTTATTTCCAGCGTATAATTGTGTAAGTTCATCCATGAGAATATTCATGGATACTCCGTCCGAAATAATATGATGCATATCAAACGATAATATAAATTCCTGCTCTCCAGTTTGAATAAGTAATGCCCGGACTAAAGGCGCCTGTTCAAGGTGGAACTGCTGGACAAAACCAAGTATGTCGACTTCGGTTACTTTACCCGTTGCCCTTCTGAATTCCATTCTAAATTCGACGGAGGGGTGAATGATCTGTACCGGTTTTCCATCGATCCAATCAAAGGATGTCCTTAAGCTGTCATGTCTTTCAATTAACGTTCGGATTGCTGAATCTAACCGTTCGGATTCCAACGGTCCCGACACCCTAAATACACCCGGCATATTATAGCTCGTCTTATCCTCCTGAAGCTGATGTAGGATAAGCATTCGTTGTTGGGCGGAAGACAATGGATAATGAGGAAGTTCGGCAGCCTTTTCAATCGGTAGATAGTCTGTATGCTGAAAAGCATTCATATAAACGCAAAGTCGCCGAACCGTAGCATGAGTAAATATATCTCTAATCGAGAGGTCAACAGAGAACTGTTTCTTAATACCCGCGCTTAGAACCGCCGCATTCAAGGAATGACCCCCGAGATCAAAAAAGTTGTCGTCAATCCCGATCGAGTTCGCATACAACACTTCTTCCCATAAGCGTACCATTTCACTTTCCTCATTATTGGTCGGAGGAACATACTCAACTCCGGAATCCATTTGATGCTCTGGATCAGGCAACGCGCTCCGGTTCACTTTGCCGTTCCTCATGACAGGGATTTGTTGAAGTCTTACAAACTGGCCGGGGATCATATAATCCGGTAACCGGTTATGAAGAAAGAGCCGAATATCCCGTATCGTCAGATCTGCAGAAGATTCAAGATAAGCACAAAGGTAGCTTTCTCCCCAACTGCGGTTTTTCAGAGTGACTACAACTTTATTAATCTTGTCATGCTGAAGCATATGAAATTCAATTTCTCTTAATTCAACCCTGTTCCCTCTAATTTTTATTTGATGATCAATTCTTCCTAAATATTCTAAATCCCCATTCGGCATCCATTTTACAAGGTCACCAGTTCTGTACATCTTCTCACCCGGACGGAACACATTTGGAACAAATTTCTCTTCTGTCAACTTCGGCCGATTGAGATATCCTCTAGCTACACCGGCTCCGGCAATATACAACTCACCAACGACTCCTGTAGGCAGCAACTCCTTTGAGGGCCCTAAGACATAAACTCTCTGGTTGGGCAAGGGTCTGCCAATCGGAACATAATTAGAATGAATCACCGTACGGTCTTCAGGAATTCTGTACCAGGTAGAATTGACGCAAGACTCCGTCGGCCCGTAAACATTGAACAAAGACGGTTGATGATCAAACATTTTAAAGATATCGTTAGCTAATTTTACGGGGAGAGCTTCTCCCCCGATCAACATATAGTTCAACGTTCTGATCTTCATATCCGAAACGGATACGATTAATTGAACAAGAGTAGGGGTAATATCTGTGATGTGTATTTGGTTTTCGTTAAAAAACCGAATAAGCTGAGTTCCGTCCCTGCGTACGGCTTCAGGTACAATGTGTAAGGAATGGCCAAGTAACAAAGAGCCATATAGAGGTTTAATCGATGAGTCGAAGTAAAAAGGTGCAATTTGGGAAAAATTTAGAGGATTTCCCGATAAGCCATGGATGCAATGAAAGAATGTGAATACAAAATTAACAACACTCCGATGTTCTAAGATCACACCTTTCGGTGTGCCCGTTGTGCCCGAAGTATAGATGATGTATGCTGCATCGTCCGCTGTTGCAATAGCTGTAAGATTCTCCGCATTCGGATCATAATTCGTCTCGTCCTCCAAAATATAAACATTTACCCCGAAGCCATCGATCACGTCCATTCGATGCTGCTGCACTAAGCAATGTTTGGATTCCGAATCACTTAAAATGAAACGAATTCGATCCTCAGGTAGCTCGGGATCTAAAGGCAAGTAGGCCCCTCCAGATTTCAAAACGGCAATGATCGCAACTATCATATGAATGGAACGATCTGCCAAGATCCCGACAATATCATTGGGCTTGATACCATCGCTTCTCAACGTTCTGGCCAAACGGTTGGACTTCTCATTTAACTCATGGTAGGTTAAGGAAACTCCATCCATAGTGACAGCAACCCGGTTTGGTGTCCTAGCTGCCTGAACTTCAAAGCACTCCTGAAGGGTACCTTCGGCTGAAACCTGAAATGCCGTATCATTATAACGATCTAACAAACTCTTTTCATCTTCCGTAATTAATTCAATTTGTGCCAGCTTAGCATTTTTCAGTTCGCCAATAGACCGAAGCAAATGTTCGAAATAAGCACACCACTTATTGATCGTTTCTCTATCAAATAACTTACAGTTATATTGCACGAAACCATTTAATTCCTCGCCGTTTTCCATGAACGTAAATGTCAAATCAAACTTCGAAATTTCTGCTTCCCAAACATAGGGAACAACCGAGAGATCTCCGAAAGAAAAACCAGAACTGTCCATATTCTGGAAAACCAGCATCGTATCAAATAACGGAGTGCGGCTTAAATCCTGTTGAACATTCAACTTCTCGACTATGTCTTCAAATGGAATATCTTGATTTTCCATAGCTCTCCATGTATTTACCTTTACTTCCGACAGAAACTGTAAGAATGTTTTCTCCGATGAGGGCTGGTTTCTTAGTGGTAACGTATTAATAAAAGCCCCTACAAGGTTCTGCAAATCTTCATGAGATCGCCCAGCTACGGGTGTACCCACTACGATATCTTCCTGACTTGTCAATTTGGAAAGAAATACGGTGTAAAGTGCCAGAAGGACATTGAACAAAGTAGCACCGCTTTCGGCAGCTAATTCCTCTAATTTATTCCTTGTTATTCGATCAACAACAAATCCAATTTGACCGCCTTCTGTCCCTTTCATCACTGGACGTGGATAGTCCAAAGGCAAATGGAGAGAAGGAATTTCGTCGGAAAACATATTACTCCAATAGGCTTCTTGAACTTCAAAGTGTCCCTCTATCTTCAACTGATTTTGCCAGAAGGCATAATCCTTGTATTGCAATACTGGAGCAGGTAGCGTATTCCCCTGATAGAGTTCAGAAAACTCCCTCATCAAGACATTAACAGATACTCCATCGGATATGATGTGGTGCATGTCGAATAAAAGAGCGTATTTCTGCTCTTCATATTCCACTAAAGCCGCCCTAAATAATGGCGCTTGTTCTAAATCGAAAGGTTGGATGAAACGTCGGACGATATACTCTAATTCCAATTGCTCAGCAGTAATAAATTCCAGGGGAATGTCAATCGACGGCTGCACTTTCTGAACGGGTTCTCCGTCTTGAATAAAGAAGAACGTTCTTAGACTTTCATGTCGTTTCGCCAACTCAGAAAGCGATTGCTTCAAGCGATTTTTATCCATTGCACCACTGATCAGAAAAGCCGCAGGTATGTTGTATCCGATGCCTTTTTTATCAAATTGCTGGATCAAGTACATTCTCTTCTGAGTCGGTGATACTTGATAGTATTCCTGTGCTGCAACCGTTTGAATAGAGAAAGGACCTTCTTTATCCGCAACGGATAGCTTCCTAGCTAATCGCTCAATCGTCGGGTTCTCCATAATTTCTCGGAGTGCGACTTTGATTTCCAATTCCCTCGAAATAGATAGATTCATTTTTG
>NZ_BAZR01000055.1 GCF_001315105.1 Paenibacillus sp. JCM 10914
TGCTTATCGCCGCCAGAATTAGGCTGCATATGTCCGTTAAATTACCTGTCGGCTTAGTTTTTCAGACGCCGACGATATCGGGCTTAGTGAATGTGATCAGACGGTTGACCGCTTCCCCAGAGGATCCGATATTATCTTTGCCAAAGATGCTATCATATCCGGTAACTCCATCCCAGAAGAGGTTGTTTATTCTACAGACGATTGATCCGAGCAGTGTGGCCTACAACGTTCCAGGGACGTTCATGTTCGAGGGAAAGGTTGATCCGGCACATATCCGAAATATTTTCTATAAGCTGATTTCTCGGCATGAGTCCCTGAGAACAACATTTGAAATTATTGATGGTGTTCCTGTGCAAAGGATTCATGACCAAGTTGAATTTGAGATGGAAGTAACACAAGCAACGGATGATAGAGTCCGGGAATTAGTGCTCCAATTCGTCCAGCCTTTTGAGTTGGAGAGAGGGCCTTTGTTCCGTGCGAAAATGATTGAATTGTCGGGAGAAAAACGATTACTCTTTGTGGATATGCATCATATCATCACAGATGGCCTATCTATGTCTATCCTTTTACAAGAATTTCAAACTTTATATCATAATAATCACCTTCCTGAAAACCAGCTACAATATAAGGATTATACGGCTTGGTTTAACGAGAGAGTTCTCTCGGATGAGATGAAACAAATGGAATCGTATTGGCTCGGAGTGTTGTCAGGTCAGCTCCCTATACTAGAGTTGCCCACCGACCGTCCAAGACAAGTGCGGCAAAGTAATGAAGGAAAAACAATAAAATTGAAGGTAGACAAGGAAATGAAAGCCCGTCTGACCCGGTTGGCGTTCAATACGGATTCTACTGCCTTTATGGTACTATTTGCAGCTTATAACATTATGTTATATAAATATACTCGCCAGAAAGATTTGATCGTCGGTGTTCCAGCGGCAGGACGAACCCATAAACAGACTGAAAGCATGATTGGAGTGTTCATAAACACATTAGCTCTTAGGAACCGAATTGACCCGGAGCAATCATTTGAATCTTTTTTGCGTCAGGTGAGAGAAAATTCCCTAGATGCATATGAGAATCAGGAGTATCCTTTCGATCTTTTGGTGGAGAAATTGGAATTGTCGCGTGATATAAGCAGGAATCCCGTGTTTGACACGATGTTCAGCATGCAGCATGAAGAGAACGTTTTTCAAGAAAATAATGGGATGTTCATTCGTCCCTATGAAATCGAATATCCAGTTTCGAAATTCGATCTATCACTGGACGTCGAAGATAATGAAGACGGTTACGTTTTTGCTTTTGAATATAATACGGACTTATGGGATGAAGACACAGCGATTCGTTTTGCCAGCCACTATGTGAATCTATTGAGTGTTCTGGGTGACAAAGGAGACATTGCGATTAAAGATATTGGAATTCTGTCTTCCCAAGAGCATAGTCAGATCGTAAATGACTTCAACTCAAATCGTTTATTCTTCTCCGGGGAGGATACGTTTCCAAAAGTGTTTGAACATGTGGCATGCTCATGCGAGGATCTAATAGCCGTTGTCGATTCAACCAAGTCATACACTTACAGAGAAATAAACGCCAAAGCGAATCAGTTAGCCAGAAAACTAAGAGGGACCGGGCTAGAACCAGGAATGGCCGTAGGCATCTTGGCAGACCGGTCGGCCGATATGATCATTGCCGTAATTGCGGTCATGAAAGCGGGCGGAGCTTATTTGCCGGTTGATCCGGAATACCCTGCGGAGAGAATCGAATTTTTGCTTCGCGACAGCCAGTCAGGAATCCTCGTGGCGCAGCCGCAATATGAAATACTGGCACAACAAGCTTTTAACGGAGAAATGATTTCACTTGAGGAATCGGTATATTCTGGTGAGGATACAAATTTGCCAGATATCCATCAACCGAGCGATCTCGCATACGTGATTTATACTTCCGGTTCGACCGGATTGCCCAAAGGAGTCATGATCGAACATCGCAGCCTCATAAACGCTGCATTTGTTTGGAGGAAAGAGTATAATCTCCAGGATTTCAGAATCAGATTGCTTCAACTATCTAGCTTTTCTTTCGATGTGTTCGCCGGTGATTTATGCAGAGCATTGTTGAATGGAGGACAGCTGGTCCTATGCGAGAATGAAGCGCGTGCGGATTTAGAAGCCCTTTATGATCTGATGTCCGCGTATAGAATCAATGTAATGGAATCGACACCTGCCTTAATCGTTCCATTGATGGAATACATTCATTCAAATGGTAAGAGTATTGATTTTTTAAAGCTCCTGATTTTGGGTTCTGATGTACTTCCCGTTCATGATTATTCTAAGCTAAAGGCGAGATTTGGGGACAAAGTGCGGATCATTAATAGTTACGGAGTTACCGAGGCTTGCATCGATGCTTCTTACTATGAAGGACCAGCTATAATGTCATTGGCACACATGCCTGTGGGAAAACCGCTTCCCAATGCCGAGTTCTATGTTCTCGACGAAGATAAACAAATCCAGCCTATCGGGGTAATTGGAGAATTATATATAGGTGGGGAGGGCGTCGCAAGAGGGTATTATCGGAATCCAGTTCTTACTGAAGAGAGATTCATCGATAATCCGTTCAAACCCGCAAGCAGAATGTATCGAACAGGAGATATGGCTAAATGGATGCCTGGTGGAAATTTATTACTTATCGGACGTGAAGACCGACAAGTAAATCTTCACGGGCACAGAATCGAATTGGGTGAAGTCGAAGCCGGATTGTTGGGGCACCCAAAAGTGAAGGAGGCCGCTGCCCTAATCCGTACCGGTACAGGCGAATCTCATCTATGTGCTTTTATTGTGTCGGACAATGAAGTTGAGACGGATGATGTATATCGGTTTCTTCAGCAAACACTTCCGTTTTATATGCTGCCGAGTCGAATCGTACCGATAAACCAGCTTCCATTGACACCGAATATGAAAATTGACTATAGGAAACTGGAATTAACGATAGAAGCATCTATTGATATATTTGTTGCGCCGAGAAATGAGTTGGAAGAAAAATTGGCGGAGATTTGGCGGAATGTTCTCCACCTGGATCGGATAAGTACCAATGACTCGTTGTTTGCAATTGGAGGTAACTCTTTGAAGGCAATGACGATTGTTGGAGAAGCTGCCAAACGCTTCGATATTCATTTGAATTTGAGAGATATGTTTCAGTTTCCAACCATTCGGCAATTGGCTGAGTTAGTGAAGGAAAATGATGTTGTGAGCGGCTCCTATCAGCGAATATTACCTGCGGAAGAGCTCCTTCGTTACCCGCTTACACCGGCTCAAAGGAGACTTTTCCTTTTGGAACAAATGCAAGACGTCGGTACAAGTTATAATACGCCGATTGTTCTGAAGGTGTCAGGCGAGCTGCAAATTGAACGTTTGGAAACTGCAATACATACGTTGGTTCAACGGCATGAAAGCCTGCGCACTTCATTTGAATGGTTGGATGGCGAACTGTTTCAACGCATTCATGAAGTCGTTGATTTCTCGATGAAGATTTCGTCCTTTTCAGAAACAACTGTCGATCTGTTTGCTTCTGAACTGATTAGACCGTTCGAATTGGGAAAGGCACCTCTTATACGGTTCGGTGTCGGCCAATGGAATGATTTGGAGCATTTGCTTATTTTGGATATGCACCATATTATTGCGGATGGAATCTCGGCGGAAATTCTCTTGAAAGAAATCGTATCTTTATACGAAGGTACCGAATTGCCTGACGTGACACTGCACTACAAAGATTATGCTGTTTGGTTAAAAAAACAAGAAGAATCAGGTCATCTTACGGAACAAGAACAGTACTGGCTAAAAACATTTGGGGGTAAATTGCCTGTTTTGCAACTTACGACAGATTTCCCTCGTCCCCCTGTTCAATGTTTTGATGGTGACTACTTACTTGCTTACACAGATGCGGTTTTGTTGTCTAATGTGAAACAAATTGCCATCGAGCATGAAACCACTATGTTTGTCGTTTTATTGTCCATATTTAATCTTCTTCTTCATAAATATACCGATCAGAATGATTTGATTGTAGGGACTCCGGTGGCGGGACGAAATCATCCAGACATTGGAGATACAGTAGGGATGTTTGTTAATACATTAGCTCTCCGAAACTTCCCTTCCGAAGAAATGACGTTTTCAGATTTTCTCGGGGCAGTCAAGGAAACCACGTTGTCGGCATTTGCACATCAGGATTATCCATTGGAGGATTTAATAGAAAAGCTTGACCTTTCAAAGGACTTAAGCCGAAATGCTTTGTTCGATGTGTTGTTTGTGCTTCAAGATTCAGATTCAGAACGATTAATGATTGGCCAGGAGCTTCGATTCGAGCCCCATCTAGTTGAAAGAAAGGTATCCAAGTTTGATCTGACCATTACGGTTGAGGAGAAGAGTGGCGGCTTAGAGATCCACCTGGAGTATTCAACTGCTCTGTTTACTGAAGCGACGGCGAAACGGATAACCAATCATTATATTCATCTGATCCGTCAGGTAACAGAATCACCACTATCCCAATTGAAGGATTTTCAACTCATAACGCCGGAAGAAAAGAAACAAGTTGTGTTCGATTTCAATCGTACGGAATCTGTTCCTCATAAGTCTTCACACATATGCCATCTGCTGAAGGAAGCGGTTGAACTTCATGCGGCCCGGCCCGCTATCATCACAGACACCCATGTTATTAGTTACGATGAATTTAATCGATTATCCAACAGCCTTGCGCGACGAATAGTCGAACTTGGAATTAAAGCGAATGAAACCGTTGCCGTAATGGGTAAGAGATCCATTCCTATGTTAATCGGGATCATGGCCGTATTGAAATCGGGAGGGGCATATTTACCCCTCGATCCGGATTATCCGGAAGAAAGAACCAGATACATTCTGAAGGATAGCAAGACCAACCTGCTGTTAACTTTCTCGGAAGACACACCCGACTATTTTGACGGCCACATTCTGTATTTAGACGATGAATCCATATATCAAAATGATGGTAGCGATTTAGGAATTGCAATTTCTTCTACAGATCTGGCATACGTAATTTATACATCGGGGTCCACCGGACAACCGAAAGGCGTCATGGTCGAACACGGATCCTTGATGAACCGTCTGAATTGGATGCAAAGACGTTATCCTTTATCGTCGCTCGACGTGGTGCTTCAGAAGACAACGGCGGCATTCGATGTGTCGGTTTGGGAATTGTTTTGGTGGATTTTTTCCGGTGCGCAAGTATGCTTACTGTCACCTGGAGAAGAAAAGGATCCAAGCGCGATTGTTGAGGCAATCGACCATCATCAAATAACGACACTCCATTTTGTCCCATCAATGCTGCAAGTGTTTCTAGATTTCATTAACCTAACAGAGCGGTCATCCAGCCTCTCTACACTTAGGACGGTATTTGCAAGTGGTGAAGCATTGAAGAGGAATCAAGTTGTCCTTTTTAATGACTTGATTCACAGCAGGAACGGGGCTCAGCTGGTTAATCTCTACGGTCCAACGGAAGCTACAATTGACGTTACTTCATATAACTGCAGTCCACTTGCACACGCGGATATTGTTCCCATCGGGTGTCCAATCGATAATACAAGTTTGTATGTATTAAATCGACACCTTCATCATCAGCCAATTGGAGTCATAGGTGAATTGGCCATTGCGGGGATGGGACTTGCAAGAGGTTACCTTCATAACCCTTCGCTTACCAGCCAAAAGTTTGTCAATCTCCCTGAGATGAAAGAGCGGGTATATTTGACAGGTGATTTGGTGAAATGGCTTCCGGATGGAAATCTCGCGTACATTGGGAGGAGCGATCACCAGGTTAAGATACGGGGTTACCGTATTGAACTTGGAGAAATCGAAACGCATTTGTGCCAGTGTCACGGAGTGAAGAATGCCGCGGCAGTTGTTAGACAGGATGCTAACGGGGAAGATGATTTGTGGGCTTTTGTGGTGTGTGAAGCGATGAAGGTTAGTGATTTAAATGAATATTTAATAGAGCGCATACCCCAATACATGGTTCCAAGCCGATTCCACTTTATAGATAAGATGCCTCTTTTGTCAAATGGAAAAGCGGACAGGAATGTTCTAGCTCAAATGGAAATAAAAGAGTTGCACCGAGATGACTATTTAGGTCCTAGGAACCGCAAAGAGGAACTGCTGACGGAGATTTGGAAAGAAGTGTTGGGGAGCGAGCGTGTCGGAGTTCGCGATAATTTCTTTACAGTTGGAGGTCAGTCACTACGGGCCGCTAATGTAGTTTCCTTGCTTTACAAGAAGCATCGCATAGCCCTGTCTTTAAGAGATTTGTTTCTATATCCGACGATCGAGCAATTGTCCGAGAGGCTAATATCTATCGATATAAGCAAGGATGTGGACAGAATTCCGAAAGCAGAGGAACGGGAGTTATATCCTATTTCGTCTGCGCAAAAGAGACTGCTGATTTTGAACGAGTTAAATGAAGAGAGCCTGAATTACAACATGCCCTCTTTTTTGAAAGTAACAGGAAATATCGACGTGCGAAGGGTTGAAGAGGCTTTTGTAAAAGTTATTGCTCGGCATGAGACGCTTAGAACTTCCATAGTATGGGTCGACGCGGAGCCTTACCAAAAAGTCCATCAAGAAGTGCCATTTTCTTTGAAGGAATTGACCTGCTTGGAGGAAGACCTTCAAAACGTGGCGGAAAGTTTGGTCCGTCCATTCAATTTGCAGGTGTCACCGTTTTTTCGTGCAAGTATGGTCAGGATAACTGACGGAGACTATAGAGTTTTGTTCACGGATATGCACCATATTGTCTCCGATGGTATGTCACAGAATGTCTTTTGGAACGACTTTATCTTCTTTTACCAAGAGGGCGGCCATTTAGAGGAAGTCCCTCTTCAGTACAAAGACTTTGCGGTCTGGCAACAAGATAGACGTATGAGTACATCTTATCTAGCTCAAGAGAATTACTGGTTAAAAAATCTAGCGACGACTTGCCTATATGGCAAGGGCCGAGGGACTTTACTAGACCGCCGTTTCAAAGCTTCGAAGGCGCTCAATATTCCTTCTCCTTAGACTCGGATCTTTCCAAGAAATTGAGGCAGCTACTGCAAGAGAATAACTGTACTCTATTCATGGGTTTACTAGCCTTCTTTCAAATTCTACTCGTTAAGTATTCAATGCAAGAAGACGTGGTAGTTGGTAGTCCTGTTCCAGGGAGGCCTCACGAGGAACTGCGAGGTACGATGGGAATGTTTGTAAACATGATCGCTATACGTAACAATCCATCTTCAAATAAAACATTTTCTTCTTTTTTACAGGAAGTTAGGATAAGTGTTTTAGATGGTCTTGCCAACCAGGAGTATTTGTTCGAGGACCTTGTCGAAGCATTGAATTTGAAAAGGGATATGAGCCGTAATCCAATTTTTGATGCGGTCATTATAGTGAATGATGGCGAGTCCGTAGAACTGGATGGAATCTCGATGGAACCGTATCTCCTAAATTCTGATCAAATGGGGACGAAGTTTGATTTAACATTAGAAACGAGAGATTTAGGAGACCTTATCGGCTTAAATTTTGTTTATTCTAAGAGATTGTTCAAGGCAGACACGATTGAAAGAATGGCTAATCACTTCATTCAATTGATTAGGTATTTGGTTCATTCTCCGGACGAGAAGATTTCAAATGTTTCGTTAATTTCGGAAGAACAGACAAAGATACTTGTGCAAGGATTTAATCAAACTGTGACCGAACTTCCACCGCATGGAAGGACTCTTCAAGATTGCTTCGAGAGTCAAGTGGAGAAGACACCGGACCGGGTAGCACTGGTTTTTGGCAATCATCAATGGACGTATAGGGAGTTAAATGAAAGGGCCAATAGAATAGCGATTCGGTTAAGGCGTAAAGGAGTGTACCCGAATTCAATTGTCGGGATTATGATGGACCGTTCACTGGAAGCGGTTCTGGGAATTCTTGCTATACTCAAGTCGGGTGGTGCCTATTTGCCTCTTGATCCACAAGCTCCCACTGAGCGAATATCGTTCATGTTACATGACAGCCAAGCGCTAATGGTGGTTACTTCTGCGAATTTGAAGTCAAGGCTTGATTTTAGCGGTGATATCATTCTGATTGACGATCCTTTAGAAGAGGAAGACTGTTCCAACCTGATTCATGTTACTGGGGAAACGGATCTTGCTTATGTTATTTACACATCAGGTACAACAGGAACACCGAAAGGTGTGATGATCGAACATCGGAATGTTGTGCATTATATATTCACTTTTTTCCAGGTTATTCACGGACTGACAGAAAGACAGCTTCAAGCCGCTCAACTGGCTCCGATTTACTTTGATATGTCTGTAAAACCAATATTCGGAAGTTTATTGCTCGGACATACAATGCATATAGTACCAGAAGAAATTAGGAAGCATCCAGATGAACTAATTTCGTTTTTCAACCAATTTCAGATCGATATCGGAGATTTCACACCTACTTTATTTCGAATGCTGAATTCATCATTTTTGCATGACAGAATCCATGTCAAATATTACCTCATCGGTGGGGAGCCACTTCCTGCAAAAGTAGTCGAACAATTCATCGCCAAATTTAAGGGTTCCAACCCAGACTATTTTCACATTTTCAACATTTATGGGGCGACAGAGGCGTGCGTCAATTCGACGTATAAGCCAATTAATTACCCGCTGAACGATTCGGCGGATCCATCGTCGATCTTAACTTTGGGAACACCTCTGCCAAATCAGGAAGTTTATATTTTAGACGACGGGATGAATGTCTTACCGGTTGGATTGATCGGGGAAATTTTTATCGGAGGGAAAGGTGTTGCGAGGGGATATTTAAACAGACCTGACTTAAATGCGTATAAATTTATTCCGAATCCGTTTAGGCCCGGAGAAAATATGTACCGTACAGGTGATTTGGGGCGTTGGAGGTCTGATGGACAAATTGAATCGTTCGGAAGAATAGATCATCAGGTCAAAATTCAGGGGAACCGAATTGAGATCGGCGAAATCGAAGTTTGTTTGCATAATCATCAATCAATAAGTGAAGCGGTAGTTATTCCGAAACACGACTCGAGTGGAGATCAGTACCTATGCGCTTACATAGTGACTGTAGTGGATCTAACCGTAAATGAATTGAGGAATTTTTTGGCTGATAAACTTCCGGAATATATGATTCCTGCTTACTTCGTAAACTTGGAGAGTCTTCCGTTAACAACGAATGGAAAAATTGATAGAGGAGCATTGCCGGAACCGGATGGAAGCGTCCTGACTGGCACTGAATACAAACCTCCCGGGAATCACATCGAGTCCGAATTGCTAGATATTTGGAACGGTCTGATCGGTCTTGACTGGATAGGTGTGAACGATAATTTCTTTCACGTAGGCGGAAATTCTTTAAAGGCAACGATGTTGATCTCCAAAATTCATAAACGGTTTAACGTCCAGTTATCTTTGAAAGATGTGTTCGAACGGCCGACTATTGAGGAGCTGGCCAAGCAGATATCAGTCTCGGAGGAGTCCTCATATCATGCAATTATCCCGGTTGCGGAAGCAACTCATTATCCCGTTTCTTCTGCACAAAAGCGATTGTATCTGCTTGATAAAATTTCTCAACCAACCACAACTTATAACAGTCCAAGAGTTGTAATCATCGCTGGAAGTCTCGACATTAAACGGCTAAATCGGGTACTATTCGAGCTCGTTAACCGGCATGAAATCTTGCGAACTTCATTTGCAATGGTCGAGGGGGAACTGGTGCAAATTGTTCATCAGGTAGTAGATTTTCAGTTGGAGTACTCGGAAAAAACAATCAACTCAGAATTTTTACCGAATGATTCTATACACCTTGATGTTCATTCTTTGATCAGGCCATTTGATCTCTCCAGTGCGCCTTTAATAAGAGCTGGGATTGTAAAATTGTCGGAAGATTCGCATGTCTTCGTGGTGGATATGCATCATATTGTTTCGGACGGAATATCCAAACAAGTCTTTTTTTCCGAACTTCAACGTTTGTACGAACAAAAGATTCTACCACCTCTCCCTGTCCAGTACAAGGATTATGCGGTGTGGCAGAGCAAGTTTGTTGAATCCGCCCGTTACAAACAGCAAGAGGAATATTGGTTGTCTGTATTTGAGGGTGATGTTCCCGTAC
>NZ_BAZR01000056.1 GCF_001315105.1 Paenibacillus sp. JCM 10914
ATATCAATCGCTCCGCGAAGATCAAGGCATCGCCTCTTTGCTGTATACGCTGCAGATGGACAAGCCAGTGCTATATATCGGTTTGGATGACTCCAAGGAAGATATTCGTTCTCTTACCCGGACGGAAAAGAGCAAGAAGATCGTTGTACATGTCGCATTCAGCCGGGAGAAAGATGCAAGGGAAGTAGGTGGACAAATTCGCAAAGAGTTTGCCCAGTATGCGGACGCGCAGGAGTTCGGTCGCTCTTGGGAGCTTGCGCTAAGTGAGCGCGTACAGCTTCCGGTCACGCTAAATGGGGAAGTGGACCGACTAGCGCTGGAGGGGCTCGAGGATCATGCTGCAGAAGAGGAACTCCAGACAGAGGTGGAGCGGCAACTGGCGGAAATATGGAGCCGGTTATTGCCGGTGCGTCGTGTCGGCAGGCATCAGAATTTTTTCTCGCTTGGGGGGGCCTCCCTCAAGGTGATGCAATTGCTCTCGGCTGTCCGTGACCGGTTTCAGAAAGCGGTGACGTTTCGGCAGTTTTTCGCAGAGCCGACCTTGGCAGGGCTAGCACGACTTGTAGAGATGGGGGAAGCAAGCAAGGCACTGCCTATTCCGGCAGCCCATAGTGGAAAGGGAGGCCACCCGCTATCCCGTGCGCAAAGACGGCAGTGGTTTCTATATCAGTGGGCACCAGAGAACCCCTATTACACGAATACGATGAGCATCCGGATCGAAGGAAAGTTGAATATGGGTGCACTGCGCCAAAGTGTACAGGCCATTGTAAATCGGCACGAAATGTTGCGGACAAGATTCGAAGAAATGGACGGGAAACCGCTGCAGATCATCGAGCCGTATACACCAATACAAGTTCCGCTGATCGTAGTCCGCTCGAGCGCGGAAGCGGAGTCGATGATCCAAGAAGAGGCGAATACCCCGTTTGATTTGACGAGAGACCCGGTTATTCGGACTCAAGTTCTTCGCTTGAAAGCCCGAGCTCACATTCTGTTGGTATCGATTCATCATATTGCCTCGGACGGCTGGTCTTTTGGCGTATTTCTAGATGAACTGAGTCAACTATATGAGGGCTATGCTGCAGGTGGAAATCCCACGCTTGCGGAACTCTCCATTCAATATACGGATTTTGCTGCGTGGCACGAAGAGCAGATCCAGCAGGGGCAGTTCGAGAAGCAAATGGCGTACTGGAAGGAAGTTTTGCAGGGGGAGCTCCCGGTTATCGATTTGCCAACGGATTACCCTCGACCGCCGCAGCAGCGATTTCGGGGCAAAACGCTGGAATGGCTATTAGATAAGGAAGCAACGGAATCGGTCAGTGAGTTATCTCAACGCAACGGTGTTTCACAGTTTATGACATTATTATCGGTCTACATCACGTTGTTGTTTCGATACACGGGGAAAGAAGATTTAATAGTCGGCACCGTGATAGCCAATCGGAACCGGACGGAAGTCGAACCGCTTATCGGTTTTTTTGTCAATACGTTGGCGCTGAGAGTTCAACTAGCGAATAATAACCCTACCTTTCAAGAAATTCTAGCCCGCGTCCGGGACGTTGCAACAGGTGCGAACGATCATCAGGATCTCCCATTTGAAATGCTGCTTGACGAAATGAAAGTGGAAAGGGAATTAAGCCGGCATCCCTTGTTTCAAACCCTTTTCGTTATGCAACAATCGTATGAAACGAAGGAAGCGAACGGGAATCGATTCACGATGCAAGCGGAAAGTGGGAATACATCGAAGTTCGACTTGAGCATGTTTGTACAGGAACGTGATGGAAAGCTCTTAGTTCAGTTGGAATATAATACGGATTTATTTGCTGAAGCTTCGATGAAGCAATTATTCAATCATTATTTGAATTTGTTACAACAGGTCGTTACCTTTCCTGAACAACCGGTAAGAGGGTTGCCTTATTTAGCGGAAACAGAAATCGGCCAAATGCAGGCGTGGAACGAAACAACGCGCCCATATGCGGATGACAAGTGTATACATAAACTATTCGAGGAACAAGCGGCGAGAACGCCGGATGCGGAAGCGGTTGTGTTCGAGGATGAGACGCTAACGTATGCGGAATTGAATCGACGAAGCAACCAACTGGCGCATTACCTGCATCAGCAAGGGGTGGGACCGGAGAGTCTTGTGGCGATTTGCATGGAACGGTCGGTGGATCTAATCGTTGCTTTGCTGGGTGTGCTCAAAGCAGGGGGCGCGTACGTGCCGCTGGATCCGTCATATCCGCCGGAACGTCTCGCTTACATGCTGGCGGATTCGGGCGTATCCGTGGTGGTGACGACAGAAAAATGGCTAGACCTACTGTCGAAAGACGGAGTGCAGACGATGTGCTTGGATCGGGATGGTTCTGCACTCGATCGCTTCAGGGAAGACAATCCCGGCGCGCAGGCTTCATCGGACCATGTGGCTTATCTAATTTACACGTCGGGATCAACGGGACACCCGAAGGGTGTGGTGATCGAACACCGGTCGCTGCTAAACCTGGTGCTTTGGCACTGCGGCGCTTACAGGGTGGAGTCAAGAGACCGGGCTACGCTAATTGCTGGAGTTGCCTTCGATGCCTCGGGGTGGGAGATATGGCCTTATCTGATTAAGGGGGCAAGTCTGTATATACCTGCTGAAGAGACGAGGCTGATGCCGAGTCGATTGCGGGATTGGATGATCGGGACGGGGATCACGCTAAGCTTTATGCCGACGCCCCTGGCGGAAAGCATGCTTGGTCTGGTATGGCCTGAGGAAACGAAGATCCGTTATTTGCTGACAGGAGGCGACCGTCTAGGGCAATATGCGCCAGAAGGGCTTCCGTTTACATTAGTTAACCACTACGGACCGACGGAGAACACGGTAGTCACAACGGCAGGAACCGTACCGTCAGAGGCATGTGAAGGAGTGCCACACATCGGCCGCCCGATCGCTAATACGCAGGCGTTCGTGCTGGATGATGAGATGCAGCTAGTTCCCATGGGCGTATCGGGTGAATTGTACGTTGGTGGCGATGGCTTGGCACGGGGGTATTGGAATCGTCCAGAGCTGACGAATGAGAAGTTTATCGTTCATCCGCAGTGGGACAAGCGTCTTTACCGAACCGGGGATTTGGTGCGCTGGCAGCCAGAGGGGAACTTGGAATACTTGGGACGGATTGATGACCAAGTGAAAATTCGAGGATACCGGATCGAACTTGGAGAGATCGAAAGATTTCTACTCCAAATGCCTCAGGTACGGGAAGCGGTAGTTCTGACGATAGAGGACGAATATGGCAACAAAAAATTAAGCGCTTTTCTCTCCTCAGTAAATAGAATAACTATGGATGAGGTGTGTGAGTCGTTATCTCCTTATTTACCGACTTATATGATTCCTCATCATGTGTTTATGGTAGACAGCATTCCTGTGACTGCGAATGGCAAAGTGGATAGGAGTGCTTTGTCCTCAAGGTTTACTTCCGAACAGTCGAAAGTATATCAACCAAGCGGCAGCCCGGGGAGTAAGACGGAAATGAAAATCACCGAAATTTGGCTGGAAGAATTGAAACATTATGTGGGTGAGATTCCTATCACAGCCAACTTTTTCGAGGTCGGAGGGCATTCGTTAATAGCGGGAACGGTCTTATCCCGAATTGAAGAAACATTAGGTGTATCAATGTCCCTGGCGGAATTGTTTAATCGTCCTACCATTAAACAATTGGCCGAGTATGTCGATTCAGCTCTACCTTCTCGTAACGATTTCAAATTACAGAAAGCAGAAGAGATGCAAGCTTATCCTGTTTCATCCCAACAACGTGGAATTTATGCCATTATGCAAACGGACCCCTGGACGGTCAGTTATAATATGCCGGTCGTTTTCAAAGTAGATGATATTCAACCGGATCGGCTGGACAAAGCGGTTCAAATGTTGCTATCTCGCCATGAGATGTTAAGAGCTTCCTTTTTCGTCGAGCAGGGGCAGATTATGTACTCAATTCTGAATACAGCGGAAGTCCTAGTGGAACAGTTGGTTGGAGATGAAACTCAATGGTCTGAGATTGTTGATGGTTTTGTACGTCCGTTCACGTTCCATCAAGCTCCAATATTTCGGGTCGGGGTCATCCGATTCCCACTTAATTACAGCATGATCATTATGGATACCCATCATATCGTTGCGGACGGTTTATCTATGAAGTTGCTTGTCGAAGAGTTCATTAATCTCTATGTGGGAACACATGTGAATGAGATGGATGGCAATCTGGCGTTTGCGGATTATGTGACCTTGCAGGACAAAAAGGAAACTATTGGATTGGAGGAACAGCGAGCTTTTTGGAAGGGATTCCTTCAGGGGGAACTGCCGGTCCTGCATCTCATGACAGACTATCCGAGACAGCCATATCAGCAATTGGAAGGCGATCGAATCCGGATGGAGTTGAATGAAACTCTGGTGCAACAAATCCGAAGAGCTGCATTCGAATGGCAAGTTACCCCTTATACGGTGTTTCTAGCCTCCTATTCATTGTTGTTGTCATACATTACTGACCAAGAAGAAATTATTTTTGGAACTGTTTTTAACAATCGTCCGCATCGTTGGAGCCAGTCAGTTGGCATGTTTATCAACACGTTGCCTTTGCGAATAAGCGTGCCGACGGATTTGACATCTCCGGAATTTGTGGCATTTGTTCATAGAATTGTACTTGAATGTCACGCTCGTCAAGACTTCCCGATGGATCAAATGCTGCAAGGGTTTGAAATACAAAGGGATATGGGACGGCATCCTTTATTCGATACTCTCTTTGTTTATCGTCATCGTGAACTGGACTTTGACAGGGAAGATGGACCACTCAAAACTGTAGACTATACCCTACGCGCCTCGAAGTTCGAAATGACATTGGAAATAGTGGAGAAAGCTAACAAGACTCTGTTGGAGCTTGAGTACTGTACGAAATTGTTCAAACCTGCATCGATTCAAAAAATAGCGATTTATTATCAGCGGATCCTGGAACAGATGGTGGATTCCTCTCTCATGAAAGCAAACCAAATAGATCCAATGACAGATAATGAAAGGCGAGAAATACTCTTTACATTTAATGATACAAATATGGAGTTCACCGTCGAAGAACCGACGGTAATTCATTGGCTCGAGAAGAAAATAGCCGAATATCCGCAGCAAATTGCTGTTAAATACGGTAACCAGCAAATTACCTATCGAGAATTATGGGATAAAACTGGCCAAGTCGCATCTTATTTGCACGATAGGGGGATTGGCTCTAAGCAGACGGTTGCGCTCTTGACAAGCCGATCCGTCGATATGGTGGTCAGTGTAATCGGTGTGTTAAGAGCCGGTGCATCTTATTTACCGATTGATCCGAACTTTCCTCTGGAGCGGATACGTTTCATGCTGGAAGACAGCTCTGCTGCATTAATGTTAACTAATATCAATCAGTGGAAATTTGAGTTCTCTCTTCTTCCCGTAGAAGGAGTATTTTTGAAAGACCCTGTCATTCTTGAAAGGCAACCAGTATTTACCTGCTTGCAATTACCTGATCCAGAGGAACCAGCCTATGTAATTTACACTTCGGGATCCACTGGTAAGCCGAAGGGGGTAATGATTACACATGGCAGTCTAATGAACTTGTTGCTAACCGTGCAATATAAATATCCTACAAATTTTGGTGACAGTTATCTTTTGAAAACAAATTATACATTTGATGTATCCATCGTAGAACTGCTGGGCTGGTGCATAGGAGACGGACACTTAGTTATCGCAGAAGAGGAAACTGAGAAGGATTTGGGCGCGATTCACGAAAATGTCAGAAGATTTGGCATAACGCATATCAATTTCGTTCCTTCTCTATTGAAATGGTTCTGCTCTTTCTGTGCGGATTCACCGCTGCCCTCATTAAAATATATTTTTGTGGCGGGTGAAGCATTTCCGGCAGAGCTTACCAATGAGTTAATCGAGGTATTTCCTACAGCTGTTATCGAAAACATCTATGGCCCAACGGAATGCACTATATATGCGACTAGTCATACGATAAAGAAAGATGAATCATCGCCTGTTCTTATTGGAAGACCGCTTCCCAATCAAAAGGCTTATATTTTGGATAGCAAAGGTCGTTTACGTCCGAAACGCTTTTCGGGCGAATTGTGCTTATCGGGAAAAGGTGTAGCACTCGGTTATGTGAACTCTCAGGCGAATACAACATCTCAATTTGTTATTAAAGATGGTGAGCTCCTTTACAGAACCGGTGATTTAGCGCGCTGGTTGGAGGACGGGAACATTGAATATTGGGGAGAATAGATCGTCAAGTCAAGGTACGTGGATATCGCGTCGAAACTGATGAGATCAAACAAACTCTTTCGAAAAGAAAAGATATATTTGATGCTGCCATCGTGGCCAAGCTCAACCAACATGGTCATACCGAATTGGCTGCTTATCTCATTTCAGAAGCTCGCCCTTCAGTGACAGAGTTACGTGGTTATTTGAGGGAATACTTACCAGATTATATGATCCCTTCTCACTTCATTTACTTGGACCAATTTCCTTTAACGGCTTCGGGAAAGGTTGATTTAAATCAGTTACCTGATTTGGGTAAGCATTCAGTACAGATGAAGGGTAACGTTGAACCCATGAATGCAATAGAGGAATCAATGGTAGCGATTTGGAGGGAGATATTGGGCGTTGAATCAATCGGTACAACCGACAATTTCTTTGAATTAGGAGGAGACTCGATCAAAGCGATCCAAATCGCTTCTAAATTTAATAATGGATCCCAGTCTATTCAGGTGCGACATATTCTAAGTCATCAGACCATTGTGGATATTTGCCAATTTGTAAAAATACAAACTCTCGAAAAAATGTACGATCAAGCATTGTAACAGCCGACATGGTTCCGACGCCTATTCAACACTGGTTCATGGAACAATATCTTACAAATCCGAATTACTACAATCAATCGGTTTTGCTTTCGTTCCATAACGCACCAGACAGAAAACGATTAGAACAGTGTTTCAAATTACTTATTACACATCATGATGGATTGAGACTGAACTGGGATCAATCGAGAGGGCGATTTTTCATTAACAATGTCTTATTAGATCGTCCTTTTCATATTGAATTGGTAGATTTGAGTCATTGTGGCGAAGATGAATTGGAATGGGAGTTAAGGCATCAAATAATTATGCATAAGTCCGGATTCAACATTGAATCTTCTATTTTGATTAAAGCGGTACTTTTTAAATGCAGTCAAACTTCCTACCGTTTATTTATTACTGCTCATCATATCTTGGTAGATGGCGTATCTTGGAGAATTCTTTTGGAGGATCTTACATTCCTTTACCAAGTACCATCCAGTCAGGACAACTCCATGTTAGCCGAGAAAACGGCCTCTCTAAAGAACTGGACGGATTTCTTAGATCAATACTCCTCTCAGAGTGGACTATTGAAAGAGCGGGAATATTGGACCCCTATTGAAGAAAAAAGGCGAGATTTTATATTGCCCGTAGACAAGAATCCTGAAGATTGGCGGTATAACAACCAGGAAGTTGTTCAAGATACGTTGGATGAACTATGGACGGAGATTTTGAAAACCAAATGCTATCGAGCCTTTAATACGGAAGTCATCGATTTATTATTGATTGCTTTGGCCAGAACTTTAAAAAGTTGGACTGGAGAAAATGAATTTATTATCGAACTGGAGAGCCATGGAAGGCACTTAGAAGGTATAGATCTGACCAGAACTGTCGGTTGGTTCACTTCGCTCTATCCATTCTTAATGAAATTACCAGAACAAGAAATGAAAGATCAAGTGATTGGTATAAAGGAACAAATCAGGTCGATACCCAACCATGGAATCGGTTATGGCTTATTTAAGTATATAAGAAAAGAATGGGGCCATTCAAAGCAAGATCGAACAGCGATTCGATTTAATTATTTGGGTCAGTTTGATAGGGAAATGAACAATGAACTGTTTTCTCTTGCTCTCGCCACTGCACAGGATGAGATATCTTGTGACAATGAAATGTCAACAGGATTGGATATCAATTGCATGATTGTTGATCGTGTCCTACGTGTTGAAATCTCTTTTAATAGTCAAGTCTACTATCAAGAGACAATGATAGAGTTTTGTACCTGTTTGTTAGACCACATCAAGTCCGTTATTCAATTTGTCTCAGAAATAGAAGACCGTACTTTTACTCCATCCGATTTTGATGCTGCTGACGTGAATCAACAAGATCTGGATCAATTATTCAGTTAACTAATGAGAGTGAGGAAGTATATGTCGCCCCGAAAATTAGATAAGGCTCTAGTTGAAGATGTATTAGGATTATCTCCTGTTCAGCATGGAATGCTTTTCCACACTCTACTATCTCCGGAAAGCGAGTTATACTTTGAACAAACTTCTTTGGAGCTTACTGGGGTTATACAACCGGATTTGTTAAAGCAGGCGTGGTCTTTCGTTATTGCCTCGAACCAGATGCTTCGAGCGGTATTTAGATGGACAAACTTAGATAATCCTGTTCAAGTTGTTCTCAAACATTCCGAATTGCAATGGGAGCATCGAGTATTGGACAACACGACTGACATGGTCGAACAAATCGAGTCTATTAAGGCAGCCGATCGAAATAGCAAGTTTGATTTAGAAAAGACACCTTTTCGAATTATTCTTTGCAGCAAAGGTACTAACTCTGCCGAAATGATCATTTGTTTTCATCACATGTTGATTGACGGCTGGAGTTTCGCGATTATCCTCAGAGAATTTTTGGATAACTATAAACGTCTTCTTCAAAGAATGCCGCTTGAGGAGTCACGCAAAACCTCATTTAAGGAGCACATCAAGCTTTTCCGAACCAGAGACGTTAATTCGCAGAGGGCCTTTTGGCAAGAATACTTAGAAGGATACTCGAATCGATTGCTATTACCTTATGAAGTGAAATTCAATGCTGGCCTTCATTCGATTACACAGACGGATGAAATTTCTTTTCTGTTATCAGATGACATACATAGGAACTTACATAAGTTTATACAAACACATCAATTGACGGTTGCTACATTTCTTTATACAGCTTGGGGCATCACACTTCAGAAATTCAACAATACATTGGATGTAGTGTTCGGCACCACATTGTCCGGAAGAGACCAGTCTATAAAAGACGTTGATCGAATTGTCGGCATGTTCATTAATACGCTCCCCATACGAATTAAAACTTCACCGAGTGAAACTATTTTAAATGTGCTTAAAAATGTTCAATCATCTCTTCTGCATAGGGAACCTTATCATTCTACTTCTTTGGTGGATATAAAGGATTTCATGAATGAAAAAGATTTGTATTCTTTATTCAGATCTATTGTCGTTATTGAAAACTATCCTCTAGGTGAACTATTTTCGAATACGGATGAATTGAATATTAAAGCAATTTCCTCCTTTGAAATGACGAATTATGATTTAACCGTTGTATTCACTGAAGGTGCTATCCCTACGATACATTTGAAGTATAATTCGACCCTGTTTCATCCGGTTCTTGTGAAAAACTTACAAAAACATTTGCTTGAAATTATAAGACAAATGCTTTCAACTCCAGAAATGCAAGTGTCATCTGTTCGTCTACTTAATCAACGAGATTATAGCCATTTTCTTAGTAATTTGAGCGATGGTGGCATTATTGATTATTCAGTTGAGAGAACTGTAGAGAGGCTGTTCGAAGAGCAAGTGGCACGGACGCCGAATGCAGAAGCTGTCGTGTTTGGTGATATGTCGCTGACGTATGCGGAATTAAATCGACGAGGCAACCAACTGGCGCATTATCTGCGTCAGCAAGGAGTAGGACCGGAGAGTCTAGTGGCGATATGCATGGACCGGTCGGTGGATTTAATTGTCGCTTTACTGGGT
>NZ_BAZR01000057.1 GCF_001315105.1 Paenibacillus sp. JCM 10914
GTCGCACCTTACTCAGGTGCGTGGATTGAAATGAAATTTTACAGACAAGGGGCACAGGTAGTATGGGTCGCACCTTACTCAGGTGCGTGGATTGAAATTACCGCAATATCATCTATTGCCGCATCCCAACGAGTGTCGCACCTTACTCAGGTGCGTGGATTGAAATATATCAGCAGCAACCACCGCAACAGCAGATTGATCGTCGCACCTTACTCAGGTGCGTGGATTGAAATCACCACAACCGTTTTGGTTTGACGTCATCGTCTTGTCGCACCTTACTCAGGTGCGTGGATTGAAATATATAGAAGAGGTGATGAAGTGCGCTTAGACCGAGTCGCACCTTACTCAGGTGCGTGGATTGAAATACGGTAAACCGCACCAGCGCCGTATCCAGGCCATAGTCGCACCTTACTCAGGTGCGTGGATTGAAATACTTGATCTTCAAGGCCTCCCTTAACGGTGCCATGTCGCACCTTACTCAGGTGCGTGGATTGAAATATCCATGACCATCATTAACCCCTCCTATTTCTCTCTAGTCGCACCTTACTCAGGTGCGTGGATTGAAATTGTATGGTCTTCGCTGAATTGATGCCATGAACTTGTCGCACCTTACTCAGGTGCGTGGATTGAAATGCATACCGGCCTGCATCATTAGGCATTGGCTTTCCCGGTCGCACCTTACTCAGGTGCGTGGATTGAAATCGGTAAATCCGGCGTCATTTCGAGTTCATATCGCGGTCGCACCTTACTCAGGTGCGTGGATTGAAATCTGATCGATCCGACGAGCTGCTTCTCCGTCAATTGCGTCGCACCTTACTCAGGTGCGTGGATTGAAATATACTGGACTGCATCGCGGCAAGCTGTGCTTGCAGTCGCACCTTACTCAGGTGCGTGGATTGAAATATATCGAAATAATCAGACATAACGAGCTGTATGGTCGCACCTTACTCAGGTGCGTGGATTGAAATACGTACAAAGCCAACGCTCATGCTGCTGTCCGCATCGTCGCACCTTACTCAGGTGCGTGGATTGAAATTGCGTCTCGACGGATACACCGTCTATTGTTACCTGTCGCACCTTACTCAGGTGCGTGGATTGAAATTAGAAAGTAAAGGAATATCAAAGCGAGAACTAGTCGCACCTTACTCAGGTGCGTGGATTGAAATTTCGGATTTCTTCGGTTTGCTATGCGACTCATTGTCGCACCTTACTCAGGTGCGTGGATTGAAATCGTAATCAAACGCGGAACTATTTACTGCGAGGAAGTCGCACCTTACTCAGGTGCGAGGATTGAAATAGTGACCATGAGCCGACACAGCAGGCCGTAGAAGTCGCACCTTACTCAGGTGCGTGGATTGAAATGGATATGAATACCGCTCACAGGAACTGGATGCCTGTCGCACCTTACCCAGGTGCGTGGATTGAATCGTTCACACCCTATAATTGAAGTATCACGCCAAGAACGAACTAAAGCATTGATCTCTCAACCGGATCAGTGCTTTTTTGTTGTTCAATAGTTAGCTGCAATAATTATCGAAATAACGTGAAAAGATGGAAAATTTGTAGAAGAAGAGGAAGGAAGTGGGGGTGGGTCTAGAGAATTATATTATATATCTTTAGGACTATGTTTGAGATGGGGGAATGGAGTTGCATTATATTGCCCATATCCGAGAATCAGATCAACAAATTCAAACGGTAGAACAGCATTTACTTGAAGTGAAGTCGCTTGCTGAGCAGTATGGTTCAGTCATTGGTGTGCAGCATATTACGGGGTTAGCAGGGATGCTTCATGATATGGGGAAGTTCACGGACAAATTCAGGAGTTACATCTTACAAGCCGTACAAAACCCCGATGCTCCTCCAAGAAAAGGTAGCGTTGATCACTCAACCGCCGGGGGACGCCTTTTATATCATTTATTCCATACCAAGGAGAAAGGTCTTCTTGCCGAAATCGTTGGCAATGCTATTATATCGCATCATTCTTATCTTCACGATTACATTAGTCCTGATCTTGAGTTGAAGTATTTGTATCGTGTCCGAGATAAGCAGGACATTGATGAATTCGACAAAAGCGTCCAGTTGTTCTTTGAAAGTGTCATGAACGAGCGGAATTTCTATGATTATGTGGATCGTGCAGTAGAGGAATTACATCGTTTTCGGCAGATCAGTTCCACGTTAAATAGCGAAGTTAAGATGATGTTTTTGTCTAAATACGTATTTAGCGCTCTAATTGATGCGGACCGAACCAATACGCGGGAGTTCGAAGAAAACAGGAAGTTACTCCCAGATCCTATTGAACCGTCGAATTTGTTTGCTAAATATTATCAGAAGTTAATGACTGAACTTGAACGCTACAAGCAACATCCGAATGCAGAAATGCCAATCCCTGTTCTCCGCAGACATATGTCGGAACAATGCGATCGGTTTGCCGAGCAGCCATCTGGAATCTATACGTTGTCCATCCCAACGGGGGGTGGCAAAACATTGGCTAGCCTTCGATATGCTTTAAAACATGCCCTAAATACTAACAAGAGAAGGATTATCTATATCCTGCCATTCACTACAATTATCGAACAGAATGCCGCCGAAGTTCGGAGGATTCTCCAGGATGGAGAACATATTCTGGAACATCATTCGAATGTTGTGGAAGAACTTGAGGATGACGATGAGTATAATGACGGGATCATGAATGTCCAGCAAAAACTGAAGTTGGTCAAAGACAATTGGGACGTCCCGATTATTTTCACTACGCTGGTTCAATTTCTTGAAGTGTTTTTCGCAAAGGGCAGCAAAAGCGCACGAAGCTACATAATCTAAGCCAGTCTATTCTTATTTTTGATGAAGTGCAGAAGGTGCCGACCCCCTGTATCTCATTATTTAATGAAGCCCTGAATTTTTTGAGTGCATATGGCGGTTCAAGCATTTTATTATGTACGGCTACTCAACCTGCGCTGGATTTTGTAAAGCATAAGTTGAATATCGCCCCAGATGGGGAGATCATACAAGACTTGGATCATGTGACAGAGGCTTTTAAACGAGTACAATTAGTTGACCTTGCTTCTAATGAATCATCGACCAATCAAACCATATTGGATCTAACCCAGCAGCTACTTCAAGAAAAAAACAGCATCCTGATCATACTTAACACCAAATCAGTGGTGCGAAATCTTTATTCAGAGATGAAGGCAGCCAACACTGATGGTGAAATTACTTTGTATCATTTAAGCACATCCATGTGCGCTGCACACCGCAAGGTAAAATTGGCATCTATGAGGGAAGATCTGCAAGCGGGCAAAAAGGTGATATGTATCAGCACGGCGTTAATCGAGGCTGGTGTGGATGTGAGCTTTGAATGCGTGATCCGTTCTTTAGCGGGATTAGATTCGATCGCACAAGCAGCCGGCCGATGCAATCGGCACGGGGAACACGATTTGCAGCAGGTTTATATCGTTGATCATACAGAAGAGAATCTGAAGCATCTCACGGAAGTCAATCGAGGGAAGAGAATTACGCGAAAAATCCTGATTGATCTCAGAAATCAGCCAGAGTTATACGGAGGAAGTCCGCTCTCCATATCCGCCATGAAAAGGTACTTTCAGGAGTTTTACTCCGAATCTGAATCAGAGTTAGACTATAGAATTCCCAAGCTTGGAATCTCAATGACCTCGCTTCTGTTTGCGAGTCCTCGTTACAATAAATATCTTGAAGAATACCAGAATCAAAATAAGGCAAGACCTCCTCAATTTCTGATGAACAGCTATCGTACTGCAGCTGAGCATTTTCGAGTGATTGATAGTCCGGCCAAGACGGTTCTGGTTCCTTATGAGGATGGTAAAGAGATTATTGCAGAGCTTAACGGTGCGGGAAGAATTGAAGATCTAACGAAGTTGATGCGAAGAGCCCAAGCCTATACTGTCAACCTTTTTGAACATGAACTGAGAAGATTGGATCGAAGCGGGGGCCTCGAATCCTGTTTGGATGGCAAGGTTTTGGTGCTCAAGGATGGGGCTTATAACGACGAGTTTGGTATGGATGTCGAGAACGAAAGTTGGTCGGGTGAGCTTTTGTACTAGAGTGAGTCTTGTTTTCTACACTGAAAGGAGGTGAAACTATGAGAAATTCGGTAGAGTTTCGGGTTTATGGCGACTATGCACTGTTTACTGATCCACTTACGAAGATAGGTGGAGAGAAACTGAGCTATCAGGTACCGACATACCAAGCGATTAAAGGAATCGTGGAAAGCTGTTATTGGAAGCCCACTCTCATCATGTATGTCGATCGCATTCGAGTGATGAAGCCGATCCGCATGGAATCCAAAGGGGTTCGCCCGATTGAATATGGTGGGGGTAACACATTGGCGAACTATACATATCTCAAAGATGTGGAATATCGGGTATCCGCTCATTTTGAATTCAACATGAATCGCCCTGATCTGGCCTACGATCGCAACGAATTTAAGCATCATAATATCTTTAAACGCAGCGTTCAAGCGGGCGGTCGTCGCGATATTTTCCTGGGAACGCGAGAATGTCAAGCATACGTAGAGCCGTGCGAATTGGATGACGGAGAAAGTTTCTACGATAACTATGGTGAGATCCATCTGGGCACTATGGTCCATGGATTGAACTATCCCGATGAGACCGGGAGGAATCAATTGGAGGTTCGGTTGTGGAATCCAGTCATGAGGAATGGGATTATCGAATTCCCTAGACCAGAAGATTGCAACCAGGTTCGCGTGATATCAGACATGATGCCAAAATCGTTTGATTCCTCTAATGTCGAATCAGCAGATCAATTATGGGCCAGTATCGGAGGGGAGGAACAAGCATGAGCTGGCTGTTAAATTTGTACGAGACTTATGAGTCGAATCTAGACAGGGTCGGTGAACCGGAGTTCAAGAATGATCGGGAGTTCACTCTGCTGCCTGTCTCGCACACGACGCAGAACGCGCATATCGAAGTACTAGTTACGGAAGACGGAGAGTTTCATTCGGCTGAAGTCATTGTGGATAAAAAAGAATCAAGTACGTTAATTCCTTCTACTGAAAAATCATCAAGTCGTGCAGGATCCGTTATTGCCCCATATCCTCTACATGACAAATTGATCTATGTGGCGGGAGACTTTGTGAGTTATGGCGGTAAGGTAAAGGGAGCAGAGCCATTCGAGACTTATATTCAGGAGCTCCAAAATTGGGCTGAATCAAAATATGCAGTCCCTAAAGTTAAGAGCATATACCATTATTTAAGCAAAAGAACTTTAATTCGAGACCTTGTCGCGTTCAAGAATACCTTAGCTGTCGATAGAGAGCAGAAACTGATCGAAAAATGGGATTCCGTCTATGAAGAGTTATTTCCAGTAAGACCCGCGATCTTCGGTGCCGTAGCAGGCGATCAATCCAGTGCCTTCATTCGATTCACGGTTCATTCACCAGACCGTATCTTAACAAAAGTATGGAAAGATGCTGAAATGTACTCATCCTTCCTTCAATATTATCAGGAGCGGTTAGGAGACGAAGATGTTTGCTATGTGACAGGAAGATTACAACCAAGCACAGAACGTCACGCTAACAAAATCCGTAACGCTGCCGATAAAGCAAAATTAATATCTGCCAATGATACGTCCGGTTTTACTTTCAGAGGGCGGTTCATCGACAGTAAAGATGCTGCAAATATTAGTTATGAAGTATCCCAAAAAGCACATAATGCGCTGAAATGGCTGATTAACCTTCAAGCCAAGATCATCGATGAGCGGGTCTTTCTTGTATGGGGAAATGATGCTTTGTTTGTACCTGAACCGACCGAAGATACGTTCAGCCTGGATCCTGAAGAGATTCCAGCAGTGGTAATCAAGTCCGATTTGAAAGAAGGGGTAGCAAGCGAATTAGCTAAATCCTTAGACGGATACCGGAATAAATTACAGTCGCTTTCGGCAAACATCGAGTCACGGGTAAACATTATTGTATTGGACTCGGCAACGACAGGTCGAATGGCGGTCCTCTATTATCGGAACATGGATAAGGAGATTTACTTCAACAAGCTACTCCAATGGCATACTTCATGCGCATGGCTTCACCGATATCGCAAGAACGATCAAGGACAATTCATTCCCTTTTACGGAGCGCCGGCCACTCGGGATATTGCCTTCGCAGCATATGGACCAAGAGCTGACGATAGACTCGTGAAAGGATTAATGGAACGAATGCTTCCTTGCATTATAGATGGTGTAAGAGTTCCGAAGGATATTATCAATAGTGTTTTTCAACGCGCCTCGAATCCTGTCTCTATGGAAATCTGGGAATGGGAGAAGACGTTAAGTATTGCTTGTGCGCTAATTAATAAGGATTTAATGGATCGACAGGAGGGATTCGAATTGGCATTGGAACTGGATAATGACGATCGGAGTTATTTGTTCGGACGGATGCTTGCCGTGGCAGATGTGCTTGAAAGAAGAGCGTTAGGTGATGAAAAACGCGCAACCAATGCTATTCGCTATATGAATGCTTTTGCGAAGCACCCTGAACGAACTTGGCAAGTGATCCAAGCCGCGATGCAGCCATATCAGGCTCGACTGGGCAAGAGCGCCACGTATTGGACGAGGATCATTGATGAAATTGGTCATCAATTCAAATCAGAAGATTTTAATAATAAAGCACTGTCTGGCAAATATCTTCTAGGTTACTATAGCCAACGTCACGCGCTATATCAGAAGAAGGATGCGCCGGAAGATGTAACGACGGAAGAAACCATCGATAATTAAGGAGTGATATCATGAGCATCTTGGATAAAAAAATTGATTTCGCCGTAATCTTGTCTGTAAACAACGCTAACCCTAATGGAGATCCGTTGAATGGAAACCGTCCAAGACAAAACTATGACGGTTATGGCGAGATTTCCGATGTAGCGATTAAACGAAAGATTCGAAATCGATTGCAGGATATGGGCGAATCTATTTTCGTGCAGTCCAATGATCGGAAGGCTGATGAGTTTGGCAGTTTGCGTGAACGCGCAGATGGCAATTCGGAACTTCGTCAACTTATGAAATCCAAATCCATCTCCAGCGAGCAATTTGCGAGTATTGCTTGTCAGGAATGGATCGATGTACGTGGTTTTGGTCAGGTGTTTGCCTTCAAAGGGACTGGTGGCGGCGTATCGGTTGGCGTTAGAGGCCCCGTTTCCATTCATACGGCTCGCAGTGTTGACCCAATCGATATTAGCAGCATGCAAATTACGAAGAGTGTCAATTCGGAACCAGGCAAAGAGCGGGGATCTGATACCATGGGCATGAAGCATCGGGTTGATTTTGGACTATATGTATTCTATGGCAGCATTAATACACAACTTGCTGAGAAGACCGGATTTACGAATGAAGACGCCGAGAAGATTAAAGAAAGTTTGATCTCTTTGTTTGAGAATGACCTGTCTTCTGCGAGACCAGAGGGCAGCATGGAAGTTCATCAGGTGTACTGGTGGAAGCATCATTCCAAACTTGGTCAATATTCTTCTGCGAAAGTGCATCGATCCTTACAAGTTAGACCAAAAGCGGAAGAACCGAAATCTTTTGATGATTATGCCATTGAGCTATACGAGTTAGATGGATTAAAGGCTGAAGTATTGGATGGACGCTAATTCTGAAGAAGATTATCTAATGCTGTCCGGTATTCAACATTTTGATTTTTGTAAGCGGCAGTGGGCATTGATTCACATTGAACAGCAATGGGCTGAAAATGTCAAAACGGTAGAAGGTCAACATCTTCACACGAAAGCAGATCAGCTTTACTCGCGAAAAACGCGGGGATAAGCTAATCGTTCGTGGGATGCCTGTGAAGTCCCAGGAACTTAAAATTTCCGGGATATGTGATGTAGTCGAGTTTATTCGGAATGACCAAGGTATATCTCTACATGGTGCAGAAGGTACATATCTACCTTATCCAGTCGAGTATAAGAGAGGTAAACCAAAGATTAGCGAAGCTGACATATTACAATTGACAGCTCAGGCGTTGTGTCTTGAAGAGATGCTGCTCTGTCGCATCGAGTATGGATATTTGTTTTACAATGAAATAAAGCATAGGACAGAAGTTCAACTAACAGAGCAAATAAAGGATAGAGTGAAACATGTGGTTGGTGAAATGTACGATTATTACGAACGAAGGCATACACCAAAGGTCAAAACCGGTTCCTATTGTCAAAGTTGTTCCCTGCAATCACTTTGTTTGCCACAGATTCTAACAAGCGTACCGTACGCAGTTATGTGGAAGGGAAAATTTGGGAATGAAGAAATTGTTGAATACGCTGTTCGTTACGCAGCCAGACGTATACCTTTCGCTAGATGGAGATAATGTGGTCCTACTTAAAGAGCAGGAGAAATTGGGAAGGCTCCCATTACACAATCTGGAGTCGATCGTAGCTTTTGGTTACACGGGCGCGAGTCCTGCATTGATGGGATATTGTGCGGAACGAAATATTTCAATTACGTTCATGAGTATGACGGGTAGATTTTTGGCTAGGGTCATAGGAGAGAGCAAAGGAAATGTCGTGCTGCGAAAAAAACAAAGCATACTATCAAATGATCCTGAATTATCAGCCAACATTGCCCGAAATTTTATTGTAGGCAAGATATACAACCATAAGTGGATGCTTGAACGGATGACGCGGGATTATCCGCTTCGAATTGATGTCGAACGTTTTAAGGCTGCCTCACAGCATCTTTCCGCCATCATGCTAATGATCCGAGATTGCGAAGATTTGGAACGGCTTCGTGGGCTGGAAGGGCAAGCGGCGCTCACTTACAATCAACTGTTTGACCATATGATTTTACAGCAAAAAGAGGATTTTTATTTCAAAACTCGTTCCCGCAGACCACCTCTGGATAATGTAAATGCGATGCTTTCCCTTGCTTATACTTTGCTTGCTAATGATGTAACTGCGGCATTAGAAGGTGTAGGATTGGATGCATATATCGGCTTCTTGCATCGAGATCGCCCGGGAAGAGCATCATTGGCGCTTGACGTTATGGAAGAACTGCGTGGAATTTATGCCGATCGTTTTGTGATTTCGTTAATTAACAAGAAGGTGATGACCAAGGAGGACTTTCTTCAAAAAGAAAACGGAGCCGTTCTTCTAACCGTGGACGGTCGGAAAAAATTCTTGTCTGCCTGGCAGAGTAAAAAGCAAGAAAAGATAACCCATCCTTATCTAGGTGAGAAGATTTCATGGGGATTGGTACCTCACGTTCAGTCTTTGTTATTGGCCCGGCACTTGCGTAACGATCTGGATGAATACCCGCCATTTCTGTGGAAGTAGGTGAATATAAATGCTGGTTGTCATTACCTATGATGTCAGTACACTGAGTAGTGAAGGACAGCGCAGATTAAGACAAATATCGAAAATATGCCAAGATTATGGCCAACGCGTCCAGCATTCTGTATTTGAATGCATTGTGGACGCAACAGAGTACACAGTCCTTAAGCGAAAACTAATCGATACGATGGATAAGGAAGAGGATAGCCTCCGTTTTTATCAAATCGGCAATAATTACAAGAATAAGGTGGAGCATATCGGTATTAAGAAGTCATTGGACATGGAAGGCTTACTGATTCTATAGTTGGTGCGAATGTGAAGTGAACATGATTTCTCTGGGGGATTCGCACCAGGAAAATTACAGATAAAGTAAATGAAGAGAGGGGAATTTCCCCAAAAGCATTAATTTCTTAACGTTATTTTGATTTACATCCGATTTTCTGATGCGTTTTGATTAAAAATCGGAGTCGCACCCTGTATGGGTGCGTGGATTGAAATTACCTCACATGGTTATCGTCACAAAAGAAACCGTGTC
>NZ_BAZR01000058.1 GCF_001315105.1 Paenibacillus sp. JCM 10914
GGGATGGTTGCATCGTATTCCTGCCAAAGAGGCAGCCATAGCGATGGATGAAGCTTCGGGCGGCAGTGAACGAAGCGATATGATGGTTACGGCGCTCTCCTTCAAGGAAGAACAAACCGCTGCCGCACAGTGGCAGCGGGAACAGGCGGAGCGTTACGGCGCACGTTTCGCCGAGCAATTGCCAGGGCGTCTCCCGTCGCCTAAACGGAAGCGGCCACTTATGATATGCAGTGCGGGGCTAGTGGCCACATTGGTGCTGGTCTTGATCCCTAATCCTATGGATCAGAAGATAGAAGCGGCGAAGATTCAACAGGAGTGGGTAAAGGAACAGGCAGCCAAGACGGAGAAGCTGGCCGAGGAGCTTGACAAGGAAACACTGGATCCTGCTGATAGGCAGAAGCTTCAAGAGAAACTGGATGCCTTGAAAAAGGCGCTGCAGAACGAGAAGCAGCCGGAGCAAGCACTGGAGAAGCTGGAAGAAGCGATGAAGGAGCTTGAGAAGCTGGCGAAGCAGCAGGAAGAGAAAGCCAAAGCGCTGAGCGAGTTGTCTAAGAAGATGCAGCAGGAGAGCATGATGTCGCAGATCGGCAAGAAGCTTGCCGAAGGTATTGCGGACATGGTTAAGCAGGAAATGAAGAAGCTCTCCGAACAAGTGAAGAAGATGTCCCAGGAGGAGAAGGACCAATTATCCGAAGAGCTGAGAAGGCTAGCGGAAGAAGCCGCGAAGCAACCGGGAGCCGAGGAATTGGCCCAGCAGCTTAAACAAGCTGCGGACGCATTAAAGGACGGCGTATCGTCGAAGGAGTTGGAGGAAGCACTGCAGCAGCTGGCGGAAGAGCTCGCGAATGCGGCACAAGCGATGACTTCCTCGAGCAGTCAATCGGAGTCTGCAGCGGCACTGGCTTCTGCTCTTGCCCAGCAGGGACTTAGCTTGGCTGATCAGATGATGGCAGCCGGGATATCGGTATCCGATGCCTGGAGTAATGGAGGCAGTGCCGAAGCTTTAGCGCAGGCCGGTCTTGGCGAAGGGTCGGGCGAATCCGGTGAAGGCAGTGGTTCCGAAGGCGGCGAAGGGCAAGGTTCGGGCCAAGGAGCGGGGGCCGGCGGCAGCGGTCAAGGAGCGGGTAGCGGCTCAGGGTCTGGTTCAGGAAGCGGTTCCGGCTCAGGTTCCGGTAGCGGCTCGGGTTCTGGCTCTGGCTCTGGCAGCGGGGCCGGGCTTGGCTCCGGAGGTCGTGAACTGGTGACGATACCAAGGGACTATAAGGGCAGCGGTAATATACAGAACGATCAGGGCGAACTGGAGGGAAGCGGAGGCGAGATCCAGAAAGGCGGCGTGTCGCCAACGATTCCCGGTACGGCCAGACCGTACGAGGAAGTCTATCGGGATTACGAAGCCGAGGCGCGCAAATCGCTCGGGAGAAGCCAACTCCCGGACCAGATGCAAGGCCTGGTCGAAGAGTATTTCATGCAAATTAACCCCAACCCGTAAGTAACATGATAAACACAAATAGCTGCTTTTTTTCAGGAATAGAGAAACTATGAATTTACCAAAAAGATGGAGGGTTCTTCCATGTCGGAAATCGCAGTGAGACCACAGGAATGGATGGGGAAAATATCAGGCCTGCGGGAACATATCGGCAAGGTCATTGTCGGGCAGCAAGAAGTCGTGGAGCAGATGTTATGGTGCATCTTTGCCGGGGGACACGCGCTGCTGGAAGGGATTCCGGGTCTAGGCAAAACGATGCTGGTTCGCACCGTCTCGGAAGCGCTGGAATTGTCGTTCTCGCGTATTCAGTTTACACCCGACCTGATGCCGACCGATATCACGGGCACCAACATTTTGTCCTTCGGCCAGCAGGGAAGCACGGGCATGACGTTCCAGAGCGGACCGATATTCAGCAGCATCGTGCTTGCCGACGAGATTAACCGGGCGACACCGAAGACGCAATCCGCTTTACTGGAAGCCATGCAGGAGAGGACCGTAACCGTTGGAGGAGAGACGCATCGGCTGCCAAGACCCTTCTTCGTGCTCGCAACGCAAAACCCGCTCGAGAACGAAGGAACCTATCCGCTGCCTGAAGCGCAGCTGGACCGTTTCCTGTTGAAGATTGAAGTGTCGTATCCGAGCGCAGAGGAATTGAAGGAAATCGTGAAACGTACAACGTCGGCGCATGAATTCCAGGTGGAGAGGCAGATGAGTGGAGAGGAACTGCTTGAGATCCAGCGGGGAGCCAAGGAAGTGCTGGTGGCCGAGGATATTTTGGATTATGCCGTTCGCCTGTTGATGATGACCCATCCCGAGGAAGCTTCGGCACCGGAGGCGGTCCGTAAATACGTGCAGTTCGGTTCCGGACCAAGGGGAATCCAATCGATCATCTCGGTCAGTAAAGTACGCGCTCTATGCAATGGACGGATGCATGTCTCGACGGGAGATATTCGGGCGGTGGCATTGCCTGCGCTGCGTCATCGCCTGTTCTTGAACTTCGAAGGACAGGCGCTTGGCATCACGACAGATCATGTCATTCAAGAAGTATTGCAGGCGCTGGAGACTTCGGCATGAGTGGGGCAGGAGGACATCTGCTGCCCCCGGAGTGGCTGCCTCGGTTGGAACGACTGAGCTTGTCGGCCAAGCGCCGGATTGCCGGAACGCAACAGGGCAAACGCCGCTCCCGCAAGCTGGGATCCTCGCTTGAATTTGCGGATTATCGCGTCTATTCTCCGGGGGATGATGTGCGTCGATTTGATTGGGGCGTCTATTCCCGTACCGGCAAAGCCTTCGTGCGGCAATTCATGGACGAGCAGGAATTGACGGTTAATCTGTTCGTGGATTGCTCGGCTTCGATGGGAGCGGTGATGTCGGCTTCAAGCGGAGAGTCCTCTGCCCCAACGTCTGGGCGTGATAATCAGAGCGCGATAGGAAGTGCCAAATGGCTGCTTGCACGACAACTGGCTGCGAGTATAGGTTATATGGCGTTGTCATCATATGATCGGCTTCAGGTGGCTTGTTATAGCCGTTCCATCCATGCTAGGCTGCCGGTGATGAGAGGAAAGGGTTCGGCTCACCGGCTGTTTTCTTTTCTACAGGGCGCTCAGACCGGTGGCGAAGGGAGCTTGGAGCGGCGCTGGCCGTGCCGGGGACATTACCAAGGCGACCGGGGATGACTTGGGTGTTCTCCGACTTTTGGCTGGAAGGCGGCGAAGACGAGCTGTTCCAAGCACTGTCACTATTATCCGGCACAGGCCAAGAGGTCGTGCTGGTGCATGTCTTGTCTCGGGAAGAGCTTGAGCCTAAATTGGCTGGGGATTTACGTCTGGTCGATAGCGAAACGATGAGCGGTAAAGAAGTGGCGCTGACGGGCAAGGTGATTGATGCTTATAAAGAGGAACTGGAGCGTTATCGAATGATGTTGTCCCGGGTGTGTGCAGAGCGCGGCATGTCTTACGTCCTTATTCCAGCGGATATGCCCCTGACCGACGCGATGTTTGGAGTGCTTGCCGGTGCAGGGCTGGTTACGAGTTGAAAAAGATGGTCAGAGAGCCCACGGGAGTAAGGAGGGGACAGGTTGGGGATTCAATCATGGCTCGGTTTATGGTTTGGTTTAACGCTGCCGGCCATTATTCTGATGTATATGTTCAAGCGGAAATACGTAGATACTACCGTTCCGAGCGGCTTGCTATGGGAGCGGGTGCTTCGCAATCTGGAAGCGAACCGCCCATGGCAGAGGCTGCAGAACCGGCTGTTGCTCTGGCTGCAGCTGCTTGTTGCAGCGCTGCTCGTCTTCGCCCTGATGCAGCCTTTCATGAAGGTATCCGGTGGCGGCAGTGCGCATATGGTCATCGTAGCGGATACCTCGGGCAGCATGAGCGCGCAGATTGGGCCAGACGGTTCGGAGGAAACTTCAACAAGGCTGGATTTGATGAAGGAACGAATTCAGGATTATGTGAAGGAGCAAGGCAGAAGAAGCGACATCACGCTGCTCTCGATTGGGGCCAGCCCGGTGACGCTTACTTCACGGGAAACCGATCGCTCGGTCATCGATCAGGCACTTGATGGGCTTCAGCCTTATTACGGACCGGCGGCTTATCGGGAAACGCTGTCGCTTGCTTCCGCACTGACGAGAGAGGCGTCGGATGCGGAGGTCGTTATTTTTACAGACAGCTACTGGAAGCAGGATACAGTGCCGATCGCCTTTCAAGTTCCGGTATCCGTCGAGAAGATACAGGGGGAGCAGCCATATAATGCAGCAATCGAACAGTTTGGCATTTCGGCGAAAAGCGATGGGGGCAAGGCGGCATACACAGGTGTAGCCGTTTTGAGCACGAACGCAAGTAACGCATCCACCGTGGAAGTCAATCTCTACGGGGATGAGCAACTGCTTACCAGCAGGGAGCTGAAGCTGGAGCCGCAGCAGAAGCTGACGGAGTCCTTCACAGGACTCCCGTTCGCGGAAGTGTATCGGTTGGAGCTGGCGCAGGATGATGGCTATGCGGCGGATAATGAGTCCTTTGCTTTTGGGCTGGCACACGGCACATCGCGGGTGTTGCTACTCACGTCCGGCAATCTGTTCCTGGAGAAAGCCTTGCAGTTAAGCGGGGCAGAGGTGACGCGAATTACCACGACAGAATCGGGTGTAAAGAACGACGACGGCGACGAGGCTTCGGAGCAACCGGATGCCGATTCGCAAGCACCCCCCGTGCCTGACGGCGAATTCGACTTGTTGGTGATGGATGGCAGCATTCCAGCAGAGTTTAAGCAAGGGAAATGGGCGGAACTGACAGCGAAAACGCCACTTTGGACAATTGGCGGCGAAGGCACAAAGGTGGGGAGCAAAGGCGGACGCCCCGTATTATCTAAACATCCCATCACTTCGTATGTCAGCTTGTCCGGCGTATATTTCGGTACGTTGATCGAGCAATCACCTGCGTGGGGGGAGCCCGTTATGAAGCTTGGCGACCAGCCGATCGTATTTGCTGGCTTGGAGGGTGGACGACCACGCTTGTCGTATTCCTTCCTGCTACAGGACAGCGATCTGCCGTTATCGCCGGAATTTCCGGTCATGGTCAGCAATACGCTAGCCTGGATGACTTCTGGCAAAGGCAGTGGTCTTGGCCGGTATGTGGCCGGAGCCCAGGCAGATATTCCGATCGCTTCGGATACAACGAAGGCGGCATGGATCCCGAAGAGCGGTTTGGCGCTCGAGTCGCCATCTTCTACAGTGGAAGTCGCTCGTAATGAACAGGGGATATCATCGGTTCAGATCGTCCCGGAAGTTCCGGGATTATATGCTTTTGAACAGCAAAATGAAGCGGGCGACAAGCTTAATTACTGGCTTGCGGTCACGGCAGATCCGCATGAAGCGGATTGGACTGTGAATCAAGAATTGCCGATCACCCAGCTGTTTCAAGCCCGGAACCCTCGGCGGATAAAGAACAGGCGAATGCGGAAGGGACAGGGTCGCAAGCGAATGGGACAAGTTCCCTCATGCCATGGTTAGCTTTACTGGCACTAGCTGTCATCGCAGCAGAATGGGGGGTGTACCAGCGTGGGCGTTCAATTTAGTCAGCCATGGTGGTTGCTGTTGCTTCTGCCGGCAGGGTTCTTTCTCTTCTATGCCTATCGCACCGATTATCGTTTAAGCGGTTTTCGCAAGAAGCTGGCCTTATGCTTAAGGACATGTATCATTCTCTTATTGATCTTTATGATATCTGGTCTGCACGGCTTTACTGTGCTCCGGGATAAGCAGGTCGTCTATGTAGCGGATCGCTCGGACAGTATGGGCGATCCCACGAGAATTACCAACTGGATTCAAGAATCGCTTGCCGCTAAAGAAGAAAAGGATGGAACGGCGATCGTATCAACCGGTCTGGAAGGGGCAATTGAGCGTCGACTGACCCCTTCGGACGGAGCTGGGGCTTCGCTGAATGCCTTACTCGAGGGAAGGTTTACGGGGCTTGAATCTGGCCTGCACCTCGCAGGCAGTCTGTTCGAGGGCACGAGCGATTCCCGCATCGTGCTCATCTCGGATGGCGATGAGAATGTCGGGAGCATGGCAGCCGCAGGCAGACTGCTGAGAGACCGGGGAATCGCGGTAGACGTGCTGCCCGCGTCGAAGCAGCAAGTCAAGGATGTTGCGGTGGAAGAGATCAAGGTGCCTGATCGATTGTATCAGGCAGAATCGTTCTACGTAGAGGTGCTGATTAACAGCACGTTCAAGACGAGCGGCGAACTGCGGATTTACGAGGATAATCGCGAGGTCGGCCGAGAACGCGTCGATGTTACGCCGGGCGAGAATCGTTTTGCGGTGAGGGGCTTGGCCAAGAATCCGGGACTGCATCGTTACCGGGCAGAGATCTTCATGGACGGGGATGAATCGTCTGCCAACAATGCAGCCTTCGCTTTCACGCGAGTCGAAGGTCCGCCCCGCGTATTGATTGTCGAGGGGACAGAAGGTACATCGGGCAATATCACGGCCGCTCTGGAATCCGGCATGATCGGCACGGAAGTCATTCCGCCGCAGATGCTGCCGCAGGAAGCAGCGAAGTATGCGATGTACGACAGCATCATTTTCAACAACGTCTCGGGCAGTGATGTCGGCGGCAAGCAGATGGAGATGATTGAACAAGCGGTCCGCAGTTTCGGGATCGGATTTATGATGGCAGGCGGCGATGATAGCTTCGGGATGGGTGGATATTTCAAGACGCCGATCGAAAAAGCGCTCCCGGTCTCGATGGAACTCGAAGGTAAGCGCGAGATCCCTTCGCTCGGACTGATTCTGGTCATTGACCGATCCGGAAGCATGAGCGGGCAAAAGATTGAATTGGCTAAGGAGTCGGCTATGCGTACGGTCGAACTGTTGCGGCCCAAGGATACGGTTGGGGTCGTGGCGTTTGACGATCAACCGTGGTGGGTCGTTCCGCCCCAAACCTTGGGCGACAAGGAAGAGGTGCTGAGCAGTATTCAGTCGATCCCGAGCGCAGGCGGAACGGATATCTATCCGGCCGTCTCCTCGGCACTGGATGAAATGCTGAAGGTGAAGTCTCAGCGAAGGCACATCATTCTGATGACCGACGGGCAGTCCGCAGGTCACTCCGGGTATCAGGATCTGACCGATACGATGGTCGCTAACAAAATAACGATGTCGTCGGTCGCGGTTGGGATGGACTCGGATACGGTTCTGCTCCAAACCTTGGCCGAAGCCGCCAAGGGCAGATATTATTATGTAGAGGACGAGACGACGCTTCCGGCCGTGTTCAGCCGTGAAGCGGTCTTAATGGCTAAATCGTATATCGTAGACAAGCCGTTCATCCCGGCGGTACAGAACGCTGGGGACTGGTCTGGATTATTTCAGCAAGGCGTGCCTGGACTATTCGGTTATGTGGCTACAACGCCGAAGTCTTCGGCACAGACGGTCTTATCCAGTCCAGAGCCGGACCCGGTGCTCGCACGCTGGCAATACGGATCCGGGCGCACGGTGGCCTGGACGAGCGACCTGAGCGGCAAGTGGTCGCGCGAGTGGGTGTCGTGGTCGCAATTTGCGGATACGTTAACCGAAATGGTGAAATGGACGTTCCCACAATTCACTTCTTCTCCTTATGAGGTAACGACGGAAGCGGCTGGGAATCAGGTTCGGATTCAAGTGACGGCCGATGGCGAGAATCCGCCGGCAAAGCTGAATGCCGTCATCGGAGACGATGAGGCTGGCGAGCAGACGGTGGAACTGATTCAGGAAGCGCCGGGGCGTTATACCGGCCTTGTCCACGTGTCAAAGCCGGGAGCTTTCCTTATGTCACTTGAAGATGCGAGCGGCGAGGATGCCGTGCAGGCGGCTCCGGGAACGGGCTTCGTCGTTCCGTATTCGCCGGAATATCGCCTGACTTCGGCCAGCGGCGGCGAAGATGCGTTGAAACGCTTGGCGGAAGCGACCGGAGGCCGGGTCTTATCCTGGGATAATCCGGCCGAAGTATTCGACCGCCAGGCGACCTCGCGGACGCAGCTCCACGATTGGAGCTATCCGCTGCTGGTGGCGGCCCTGTTGCTGTGGGTCGCCGACATCGCCGTGCG
>NZ_BAZR01000059.1 GCF_001315105.1 Paenibacillus sp. JCM 10914
CCTTCAAACCCGCCGCCGCGGCCTTGCCGGCGCGGCTTCATATCCACCATCTCAAAATCGATGGTGTGCTCATCCATATTCACCTTCGCTACGCGAACCTTCACATCATCGCCAATGCGGTATACCTTCGATGTCCGCTCCCCAATAAGCGCCATATGGCCCTCATCGAAATGATAATAATCATCGGTCATCGCGCTCAAGCGAATCAAGCCCTCAACGGTATTCTCCAGCTCAATGAACATGCCGAAGCTGGTCACGCTGCTGATGATGCCTTCGAATTCCTCGCCGACCTTATCCAGCATGAATTCGGCTTTCTTCAGCGCCTCGGTATCCCGCTCCGCATCCACAGCCACACGCTCCCGCTCGGACGATTGCTGCGCAATGTCAGCCATTCGGCCCGTCAGGTGCTCATGCCGCTTCTCATTCAGCGCACCGCCGCTCTCCAGGACCTCCCGGATCACGCGGTGAATGATCAGATCCGGATAACGCCGAATCGGCGACGTGAAGTGGGAATAATACTCCGCCGCCAGGCCGAAGTGACCGGTGCTCTCCGCATCGTACTTGGCCTGCTTCATCGATCGAAGCATCATCGTGCTAAGAACCGTTTGCTCCTTCGTCCCTTGAATCGCTTCCAGCAGATTCTGGAGTGCTCGCGGATGAATGGAGTTGCCCCGTCCCTTCACATGGTGACCGAAATTCGCGGCAAACGCCATGAAGTTCTGCAGCTTCTCCTGATCCGGGTCTTCATGGATCCGGTAGATGAACGGCACCTTCATCCAGTGGAAATGTTCAGCCACGGTCTCGTTGGCCGCCAACATGAATTCCTCAATAATTTGCTCCGCGATGGAGCGTTCTCTTTTGACAATATCCACAGGCTTCCCGTTATCATCCACAATGACTTTGGACTCCACAAAATCAAAGTCCACCGCTCCGCGCCGCATCCGGCGGTCGCGCAGCTTCAGTGCCAGTTCCTTCATTAACCGGAAATCGTCGACGAGGTCACTATAACGCTCCATGAGTTCAGGATCCTCATCCATGAGGATTTTGCGCACGTTATTGTACGTCATCCGCTCTTTCGTTCGAATAACGCTCGTAAAGATATCGTGGCTCACGACCTTCATCTGCTCGTTGAACTCCATCTCACACGACATCGTCAGACGATCCACCTGCGGATTCAAACTACAGATGCCGTTGGACAAACGATGCGGCAGCATCGGAATGACCCGATCCACCAGATATACGCTACAGCCGCGGTTATATGCTTCTTTATCCAGCTCCGAGCGATCGCGCACATAATAGCTGACGTCGGCAATATGGACGCCCAGCCGATAATTCCCGTTCGGCAGACGCTCGACGTTCACCGCATCATCCAGATCCTTCGCATCTTCTCCGTCAATCGTTACAATGTTCAGGCCACGCAAATCGCGCCGCCCTTGCTTCACGATCTCGTCTTCGGTAATCGAATCCGGCGCGGCATCCGCTTCGGCCAGCACTTCCTCCGGGAACCTTCCGGCAGTTGATGCTTACGAATGATGGACAGAATATCAACGCCGGGGTCATCCTTATGACCCAAGACTTCGATGATCTCACCTTCCGCTGCCGCCCTTCCTTCCGGATAGCTGAGCAACTTCACGACAACCTTAACACCATCCACAGCGCCGTTAATGGCATGCTTCGGGATAAATATATCCCGGTTAATCCGCTTGTCGTCCGGCAGCACGAACCCGTAAGCTTCATGATTCTGATACACGCCCACCACTTCGGTCACGGCACGCGTCACGATCCGAATCACTTCACCTTCCATCTTGCCGCCATCATTATGCTTGGAGCTAATACGCACCAAGACCGTGTCGCCGTTCATCGCGCTCTTCAAATCATTGGCATGGATGTAGACATCCGGATGCTCCCTGTCATCGGGAATCAAAAAGGCGAATCCCTTTGGATGCGCCTGCAAGCGTCCACGCAGCAAAGCCATCCGTTCCGGCACGCCGTAGCGCTCCGTACTCGTCAATATAATTTTCCCTGTCTGCTCCAGTTCGTTCAACAGCTTCAGAAATTCCCTGAATTCATTCGCATCCTCAATCGCAAAATGCTGCTCCAACTCCTGGTACGTCATCGGTTTATACGCAGTTTCCCGCATAAAATCCAGTAGTATTTGTTCCGTTATCATGATTATCACCTCGGGGAACCCGCAATTTCATTGTTCCTTATCCATTCTTTACCTACTTATTACACATACCCTAGTATACACGAATTTAATCTTCGATATCCTCAGGCAATCACCCAAACAGGAAATAAAACCCACTTCCTCCAAACAATAAAAAAACCCCCGCTCTTCCAGAGTGAAAAAGCGAGAGTTCATCATTGAAGTTTCCGTGTCTGTACTATTTCAACATAGCTACAACGATCGCAAGGATCATAAAGCCAGCCGCCAGACCTACGGTTATACGCTGCAGGACGAGATCCATGCCGCGAGCCTTTGTTTTACCAAAAAGATGTTCAGCACCGCCGGAGATGGCACCAGCAAGACCTGCGCTTTTCCCTTTTTGGAGAAGAACGACAGTAATCAGTGCGATGGAGAAAACAACGAGCAATACTTCAAAAAATAGAACCATGACTTCCACCTCCTACGTATGTAAACATCTGGATTTATTATCTTAAGAAGACCAACATATTCTACATTAAAAACAGCATTTTTATTGTACCATAGCTTTCTTGGTCTGACAAGAAGCAGAGTAACAAGATTTCCTTCATCCCAATATAAAAAACAGCCTGCCCTCCCCTTAGGAGAAGACAGGCTGTTCAAATACCTTCTTTTCCTTCCTACTTGACTCGGAACGATCCCGTGCTGATAGCCACTAGATCCCCCTTGGCATCCGTGATCCGACATTCGGTTGTCACCGAACGGCGGGTTTGATGCACGATGCTTGCCGTTACGGTAAGTTTCCCCGCCTTGGCCGGCATCACAAAATGCACATTCAAGTTACTCGTAACCGTCGATTCGCCCGGTCGTTCCAGCATGACCGCGATGCCCATCGCGTTATCCATTAACGAGGAGAGTACGCCGCCATGCACGATGCCCATCATATTCATATGGTGGGGCTGTGCATCCAGGGTGACAACAACCGCCTCCGAGCTGGCTGACGCAAGCTTGCAGCGAGATACCCCCAGAAGGTAGGTTCCGCGGCTTTGGCCATCGCCTCCATATACGCCTCCTTGTCGAATTCCGGTTGTCCGGCCTTCGTGTCGTGGCTTGAATTCGTTTGATGCATAAGGCCGCCTCCTTTTTACGTATTGACGTTGATTTCACGAGGCCCAAGCATTAGCCCGTCGGCTTGCCTGCCTCCTCTTCCTCCAGCAGCTTGCGGCGAAGCACCTTGCCGACCATCGTCTTGGGCAGCGATTCGCGGAAAACATACTCGCGCGGCACTTTATATGCGGCCAGCTGACTCCGGCAGAACTTCTCCAGTCCGGAAGGGTCCGGTGGAGCCCCATCCTTAAGCACGATATAAGCTCTGACGGTCTCGCCGCGATATTCGTCCTTCGTGCCGACCACGACGGCTTCTTTGACCGACGGGTGTTCATACAGTACTTCCTCGATCTCGCGCGGATAAATATTGAAGCCGCTGGCGATGATCATGTCTTTCTTACGATCAATAATGGTGAAATACCCCTCTTCATCCATCGTCGCCATATCCCCGGTGAACAGCCAGCCATTTCGAAGAACGTCAGATGTGTCATCCGGACGATTCCAGTAGCCCGTCATGACCTGCGGTCCCTTGACCATCAGCTCGCCCGGCTCGCCAATCGGCATCTCCTCCCCGGTGTCGGATGGACCACTTTCGCATCGGTATCAGGTACCGGCACGCCAATCGTACCGATTTTGCGTTTGCCCCAGATCGGGTTCACATGAGTCACCGGCGATGTTTCCGTCAAGCCGTAACCTTCGATAAGTTTACCTTTGGTCATCTCCTCGAATGTGTCCTGAACTTCCACCGGGAGTGCGGCTGAGCCGCTGACGCAGACATTAATGGAAGAGAGATCATATTCCTTGATTCGCGGATGGTTAATCAGGGCGATGTACATCGTCGGCGCACCCGGGAAGAGCGTGGGCTTCATTTTTTTGATCAAATTCAGAATCATGGTACCTTCAAACTTCGGAACGAGAATCAATTGACCTGCACGATATACCGCTTGGTTAAGCAGTACGGTGAGTCCGAATACGTGAAAACATGGCAAGACCGCTAGGTATCGCTCGCTTCCTTCCTGCACGTTATAGCACCAGTTGGCGGATTGCACCGTATTCGCTATCAGGTTGTAGTGCGTCAGCATAACGCCCTTCGGCACGCCGGTCGTTCCCCCGGTGTATTGCAGCAGGGCTAAATCCTTCTTCGCATTCACCGTTTCGCAGATCGGATCATCCGATGCGCTGGCGAGCAGCTTCTTGAAGCTGTGCACGGAATCGCCGTAGGTTACAACAGGAAGCGGCCCTTCCTTCTTGGCTTTGATGGGATATAGTTTGTTCTTCGGGAACGGAAGATAGTCGGCCACCGACGTCACAATCATGTGCTTGAGCTCGGTTTCCTGAATGACCGCCTCCACCCGGGATACGAACATATCCAGCGTTATGATGATTTTGGCGCCGGAATCCTTCATCTGATGCGCTACTTCCCGCTCCATATAGAGTGGGTTCGTCATGACCACTACGGCCCCTGCCAGCAGTGCGCCATAATAAGAGATGACCACCTGCGGACAATTGGGCAGCATGATCGCTACCCGATCACCCTTCTTGATTCCTTTGCTGCGGAGTGTGTTCGCCATACGATAAGACGAATCCAGCAGACTTTTATAGTTGATGTTCTTGCCCATGAAATACATCGCCGGCCGATCGGGGTACTTCTGCGCCGACGTGACGAGAAATAATGCCAAATTCTGTTTCGGATAATCAAAAGCGGGGGCCACTTCACTTGGATAGAACGGTAGCCAAGGCTTTGCATCCATACAAAACCAACCCTTTCCTAAGGAATGCTTCGTTTCCTCCTACTCCCAGAACATTCTCTTGTCTCTACCGAGGCAGTTCATCACAGGAACGGCACCCTCGTTACACCGTGTAGCGTTCATTCTTAACGATACGGGCAGCAATGCTGCGTTTGAGTGCGACCGTATCCACCGGGTTGCTGCGTGTCAGCTTCTTCAGAACCGATAACTGCATCCGCAGCATGTCGCCAGACTCCACGGAGGCCAGCGTCTCTTTGGCAAGTGTTTCTATGCGCTGGAACGCCTCGTATGCAAACACTTGGGTCATCTCAATCATGTTCGTCGCTTTTTCTTCCGATGTGCGGGCAATGTGCTTGCGTGCGCGCAGCAATGCGCTTTCGAGCGCAAACATATCAATCATCATGTCGGCCAGGTTGGACAGTGCTTCCTGCTCTTGCTCCAGCTTCGTACCGAATTTCTGTACAGCCAAGCCACCGGCAAGCAGGAAAATCTTCTTCATCATGTCAAGGAAGTGCGTTTCCTGCTCTAGCGTGCCCTCAAAGGTCTGGCCTGGAACGAGCTGCAGCAGTTCGCCTTGCAGGCTTTGCGCTTTTTCCATCAGCGCGATTTCACCCTTGAGCGCTTTTTTCACGAGCGTGCCCGGAATGAGGAGTCGGTTGATTTCGTTGGTGCCCTCGAATATGCGGTTAATGCGGGAATCGCGGTAAATTCGCTCCACCTTATACTCTGATATATACCCGTAACCCCCGTGAATCTGAACCCCCTCATCTGCCACCAAATCAAGACCTTCGGAGCAGAACACCTTGTTGATCGAGCATTCGATCGCGTAATCCGAGATCGCGGCCGCGGAGTGGATGCCGGCATCTTCACTGTTGTAGTCGATATCCTGCAGTGCTTCATCCAGCAGTCCGGCGGTGCGGTACACCATGCTCTCCATCACAAAAGCCGTGATGTTCATCTCCGCCAGCTTCTTGCGCATCAGCGGGAACTTCGAGATCGGGGTATCGAATTGCTTGCGGGTGTTAGCATATTTCGCGTTCAACTCGATGGACTCCTTCGCCGCACCTACGGTACCGGCTGCCAATTTGTACCGTCCGATGTTCAGAATGTTGAAGGCGATCCGATGGCCTTTGCCGATCTCGCCCAGCAGGTTCTCCACGGGTACCTTCACGTCTTCGAAAAAGAGCGGCCGCGTCGAGGAGCCCTTGATGCCCATCTTCTTCTCTTCCGGCCCGAGCGTGAAGCCTTCCATCTCTTTCTCCACGATAAAGGCAGTAAAATGCTCGCCGTCGATCTTGGCGTAGACGATGAAGATGTCAGCAAATCCGGCGTTCGTAATGTAGAGCTTCGATCCGTTCAAAATATAATATTCTCCGTCATCGGACAAGCGTGCCGTGGTCTTGGCACCCAGCGCATCTGAGCCGGAGGTCGGCTCCGTTAAACAATAGGCGGCAATCTTGGCGCCGGTCGAGAGGTCCGGCAGATACTTGTTCTTCTGCTCCGTCGTACCGAAGAAGACGATCGGCAGCGTACCAATACCGACGTGCGCCCCGAAGGACAGCGCAAACGACGAGCCCTTTGCCAAGGCTTCGTTAATGATGGTGGAGCTAACTTTATCGAGGCCAATTCCGCCGAACGGCTCCGGTACATCCGCTCCCAGCAGGCCGAGCTCGCCTGCTTTGCGAAGCAGGTCGACCGTCAATTCATAATTGAGCTTCTCCAATTCTTCATCATGCGGCACCACTTCACCGTCGATGAAATCGCGCACCGTTTCCCCAATCATCCGGTGTTCTTCGGTGAAATCCTCCGGCGTCAGGATACGCTGCAAATCAGGATTCTCGATGACAAAGCTGCCGCCTTTGATCTTCGGTTCTTTGGTTTGGTTGCTCATAATTGGTTCCCCTTTCGGAATGTGGAATACATACGAGTGAAATGATTGCCTTTGTGTGCTGGGATGCATTTTGAATGTATGACTGTGACTGTGAAACGATAACGGCCGCTACGCGTGCGTATTGTACTTCCGATCGCTGTTGATTTTGGATTTCCGGAATGGGTCTATTGATTGTAGAAATCCAAATCAAAGGCGAGCGCTGCCGCTTCTCCAGTACAATTACGCCCTCTCCGCTGGGTTGTCGCTCTGTCCATCCTCCTGCCTCCGGCTATCATTCACTCGCCTGTGGTTGGAGTGAGTGGTGCCGTGCCCGGTCCGTGTACGGAGCGGGCACCGCATGGATGTAACTACTTTCGGCTCCCGCAAGTACCTCAGAGGGGCTTGTAGTGCGTGATTTGGCTGCTTTCCGCTCCCACAAGTACTTCAGAGGGACTTGTGGTGCGAATTTAGCTGCTTTCGGCTCCTACAAGTACCTCAGAGGGACTTGTGACGCGTGATTGGCTACTTTCAGCACCTATAAGTACCTCAAAGGGACTTGTGACGCGTGATTGGCTACTTTCG
>NZ_BAZR01000060.1 GCF_001315105.1 Paenibacillus sp. JCM 10914
CATTTTATACGACATTTTGGTTAGGTAATCTCTGTAGAATTAAAAGGAAGAGCGGCATCGCAATTAGGGATGCCGCTGAAAGGGGCATGTCATTTGAAGATCAGAATTGTACTGGGAGTAATCGGAGACGATTGCCATTCTGTGGGGAATAAAATTCTGGAAATTCAGTTTACTGATGCCGGCCTGCAGGTAATCAATATCGGGGTACTCTGTTCCCAAGAAGAGTTTGTTCGTGCAGCTGTGGAGTCCAGAGCCCATGCTATTATCGTTTCTTCTCTAAACGGGCACGGAGAATTGGCATGTATGGGGTTAAGGGAGAAGTGCGTCGAGTATGGGGTTTCAAATATTCTGCTGTATGTAGGCGGGAATTTGGTGGTAGGTCACCAAGAATGGACGTATATTCGAGATAAATTTACCGAAATGGGTTTTGACCGCGTCTATCCTCCTGGAACTTCTGCTCAAGTTGCTATCGAACACTTAAAGGAGGATTTACAGCACTTCGCTGAGGCATCAGTATCCTAACTCTCTCAAAACCGAAAGGAAAGAGGATATAGATGAAGTTAATGCATCGTAAATGGACGGAAGATCAATTCTATAAAGTTAGAAAAGAAGTCTTAAACCAATGGCATACGGGAAAAGGGATTGATATTGAACATGCGGCCAGCTATTTGCAATCCGTTCCCAAACATAAATCATTTCACAGAAAAATGATAGAAGCGGATCGCGAAGGAAAGATTCTGTTGCAACCGAGAGCAGGAGTAGGTGGATTACAAGAACATATTAAATTATTGCATAATCTCGAAAAATCTGGTGCAGATATCCTACCAACCACAATAGACAGCTTCACGAGGCAAAACCAATATGAACACTGTGAAGAGGCAATTCGGGAGACATCAAGATTAGGGCGCTCAATGCTTAACGGTTTTCCGGCTGTAAATTATGGAGTTGAAAAATGCAAGCTCGTCTTTGAATCGGTAAATTTGCCCTTACAAGCAAGGCATGGTACTCCGGATGCGAGACTTCTATCTGAAATCGTGCATGCATCCGGTTGGACTTCGAACGAGGGAGGCGGGATATCATATAACATTCCTTACGCAAAGAAAGTCAGTTTGGAACGCTCCTTACTTGATTGGCAATATTGTGACAAATTGGTTGGGATTTATGAGGAGTTAGGCATTCGCTTGAATCGGGAGCCTTTTGGACCTTTGACTGGGACGCTAGTACCTCCTTGTGTTTCGAATGCGGTTGCAATCCTAGAGGGTTTAATGGCAGCAGAACAAGGCGTAAAAAGCATAACTCTCGGTTACGGACAATTGGGAAATTTATGTCAGGATGTAGCGGCCATAAGAGTATTAAAGGAACTCGCACAAGAATATTTCGATCGTTTCGAATACGAGGGAATCGAGCTTACCACAGTACTTCATCAATGGATGGGAGCCTTTCCGAATGATGAAACGCAGGCTCTAGCACTCATTTCATGGGGGAGTGTGACCGCAAAATATGCAGGTGTGACGAAGATTATCGTCAAAACTCCTCAAGAGGCTCTAGGTGTCCCGACGGCAGAATCGAACGCTCAAGGAATTCGGATGTCTCGAGCCATGTTGAATTGGGTTGGCAATCAAAATGTACTGTCTACTAAAGAGTTAACATTTGAAATCGATATGTTGCGAATAGAAACACGCTGCATTATTGATAGAGTTATTGAATTGGGGTGGGAGACCCTTCGATCGGAACTGTCAAAGCGTTTGAACAAGGCGTGCTGGACATTCCATTTGCGCCGAGTTTGTTCAACAAAGGGAAGATGCTTCCTGCAAGGGATTTGTCTGGAGCAGTAAGAATTATGAACTTCGATAAATTACCGATTGCAGAAGAGATTAAGCAAATCCATAGGGAGAATCTGAAACGAAGGGCTTTGGAGGAAGGTAGATTAATAGGTATTCAAATGGTGATTGATGATGTTAATGAAGTTTCCAGAGGAAGGTTCATATAACTCAATTATCTGACAAATTATGCTTAAAATAGAGATCTCCCAACAAGTGAAATTTACATCATTCTCCTAACAATGTACTGGAATAAGAGAATAATAAAATCCCAAAAAAAGGATTTTAAACCATAAGTAATCCATATATTAAATTAATTACATATATCCTAAATATGAATAAAATGGTATATTATTATCATCGAGTGAATGGAAACACTTGTAAATCCGACAAATTTCTGACGACATCTAGATATGGAAGAAAAGATAATAATAGCGGACGGAGAGTTGAATAATGTCGATGATTGAATGCGATTCCTTAACTAAAATTTATGGAAAACAAACGGCACTGCAAAATGTTTCGTTCAGAATTGACAAGAAAGGATGTATTGGTTTTTTAGGTTCCAACGGTGCTGGAAAGACCACAACGATTCGCATCCTTGCCGGGCTAAGTAGGCCGACTTCAGGCGTGGTTAAAGTGATTGGATACGATGCCGTTACTCAACAAGACCATATACGTAAGGAATTGGGTTACTGCCCGCAGTCCCCTCAGTTTTATAATTTTATGACTGGGGAGGAGTGGATGCATTTTACGGGATCTCTGTTCAAAGTGGATGAGAAAATGATCAAGCAGAAAACGGAGTTGCTGTTGACAGATTGTGGTTTGTGGGATGCCCGGAAAAGAAAAATTGGCGGTTATAGCGGAGGTATGAAGCAACGGCTCGCCATTGCTCAGGCTCTGATTAATAACCCGAAGATCGTGATAATGGACGAGCCAGTCTCTGCTCTCGATCCCAAAGGGAGATACGATGTTTTAATGTTGATCGAACGTTTGAAAAAAGATTTAACAATATTTATGTCGACTCATATTTTGGATGATATTGAAAGAGTTGCTGATGAGGTTGTCATTATTGAGAAAGGTAGTATCGTGCTTCAATCCGATATGTATGATTTGAAGAAGAAATTTATGGATCCGATTATCCGGTTCAGTGTCGATGGAGCAATCGAGACTTTTGCCACGACTTTATCACACAAAGATTCGATTCTCCAGGTAGAACGGGAACAGGGGAGTTTTAAAGTGACAACAAACGACGTTGATGAAGCCAGTTCAGAAATCATTCAACTGATCTCGGAATGTAAAGTAAAAATGGTTTCTTTCCAACTGTCAGAGATGACACTAGAAGATATCTTTTTCAAGGTAACGGAAGGAAAATAATAGATAAAGGGGTCGGATCCAGAACATGTTCCCCATGCTAAAAAAAGAATCAATGGAGTTGTCTCGAAACTTAAAAATTATAATTGCTCCGCTTGTGATGATCCTTTTGGGCCTTTCTCAGCCGATTGTACTGAAATTGTTACCAAAGCTGATCGATAGTTCAACTCTACCGGAGGGAGTCGTTTTCCAAATTAGCGAACCGACTGCCCAAGAGGTAATTGCTTCTACGCTTTCTAAATTTGCTTCAATGGCTCCAATTGTGGTGTGTTTAATCGTGATGGGAACCATTGCTGGCGAAAGAATGTCCGGTGTTGTTCAGATGGTCTTAGTGAAGCCTATTAGTAGATTTCAGTATTTTGCATCAAAAGCGATTGCATATGCACTATTAATCTATCTCAGCTATCTATTAGCCATGATAATCGCAGCTTTTTACACAATTGTATTATTCGGAGATATTCATTGGACACATGCGGTAGTAGGAATAGCAGCATACTTGCCTAACTTGTTATTAGTTATTTCGTTGACACTATTTGCATCCGTATTCTTAAAGAGCAGCATTGGTGCGGCCGGCATTGGATTGCTAGGTTACTATGTTCTTGGATTTTTTCCATCCAGTTCAGGAGTGAATCCACACGCTGTAACTTCAGAGGCAATGAACATTGTACTTCATGGTTCATCTCAATCTGACTTTTCTTTTATAATGATAAGTTTGATCTCGCTCATATTCTTAATATCCGGAGTATTTTTGTTCAAAAAACAAGAATTATAAGGAGAGTGTTCAAGTGGATTCAGTTGTTACATTAAATGGAGTAAACAAGAACTTTGGAAATATGCAAGTTATTCGAGATTTATCATTTACCGTTAATCGGGGAGAAATATTTGGACTGTTAGGGCCAAATGGGGCAGGGAAAACGACAACCTTACGTATGATCTCTTGCTTATTGGCTCCTTCAAGTGGAGAAATCGATATTCTGGGACATCGAGTAGGGAAAGATAATGATCGTATACGAGGTTTAATAGGTGCTGTGACCGAGTCCCCCGGACATTATGAGAAGCTTACTGCACTACAGAATTTGAACTTCTTTGGATCCTGCTATCAGATGACAAAAGCCAAAAAAAATGAGCGAATCGAGTACTTACTTCACCTCTTTGATTTATGGGATCGTAGACATGATCCAGTGAGCCGTTATTCCAAAGGCATGAAGCAAAAGCTCTCCATAGCTCGCGCACTGCTCCCTGATCCGAAGGTTCTACTATTGGACGAGGCAACCGCAAATCTTGATCCTGTTAACTTAAAGAAAATGAAAGATCTAGTAAAAGAACTCGCGTCGAATGGAAAGACTATCATTTACTGCTCACATTCGCTTTCCGAGATTGAGCAACTGTGTAATCGATTTGCGATCACAAACGGAAGTATTGTCAGCGTGACTACTCCAGAAAAATTCAGAGAAGAGTGGAGTAGCCATAATGTTGTTTTAGAGACGAACGGAGAAAGAGAAATCATCAATGCTATATTGTCCAAATACAGTGATCATCTGGATTTTAAATGGCATCAGGACAAGATATATTTACAAATCGCTGATTCGGAAAAAACAAATCCACTGATCATCCGCGATTTGGTACATAACTCTATTGAAGTGAAATTCATTTCTAAGGCTGAACTAACCTTAGAGGATGCTTATCTTTCTATGATCAAAGAAAAGCGGGTGAAATAATATGATATATGAAGTGATGAAAAGAGAGTGGCTCGAAATGAAGGCCGCTAAATCGATGTTGATTTCTAATTTAATCATGCCATTCGTACTTTTTGGAATATTCTCTTTTATTGTAATAAATGCGAGGGAAGGTTCTAAAATGGAATTTATGGTAAACATCATAAAAATAATGAACCCAATACTAGCAGCATCCGACGGCGGATCCAGCCAGATCATGATGGCTAAATTGTATTTTCCTATTTTTTTATTGGTTGCGGCAGTAGTTCCTCTTACGTTTGCGACATCTAGTATTATTACCGAAAAAATAACCGGCACGCTGGAGTCTGTCATCCTGACCCCGATTTCGACTTTTCAATTACTCATTGGAAAGATTTTGGCTTTTTGCGTCCCTTCCGTTCTTCTGACTTGGATCTGCCAGATTTCTTTTCTGGTTTTTATTATGCTTCCACTAAAAAATGCTGATAAAGAACTCTCTTTAATCTGGATAATCACAATGATTTGTCTCGTTCCATTGATATCTATCATCGCCGTTGGTCTTGCTATTGTAGCTTCTTCGAGAGTAAAAACGATTCCTGCCGCGCAACAAATTGGTGTGCTGGTGGTTCTTCCAATTATAGGGTTGGCTCTTAGTCAAATAATCTTCAGCGGATTTATGTCCAAGCCAGTGGTCTATGCGGCTATTTTATTTGTTTCATTTGCTGTTACCGTCGTCGTTGTGCGATTGAACGTTTTGCTCTTTCATCGGGAGAAAATCATATCGGAATGGAAACATTAATGAAACGGAGATGTTATGGATGCTGGTAGGAGCAGCCACTACTGAAGGAACCTATGAATTTATGGTAGCTCATCCAGACATGAGCTACCAATCACTACTCCACTCATGTTGTTACATAAGTCAAGTTGGATATGGTACATATCGATTTGACAGAAGGCATTCAGATTCTATGAAACTGGCGCTGCGGCGGGGAGTTAATTTGATTGATACCAGCGCCTTCTATTCGGTGGGGGAAAGCGAAGATTTGATCGGTGAAATATTGAATGAATTAGTAGAAGAAGGATCTTTAAACCGCAATCAGGTATATATTGTGTCAAAAGCAGGGTTTGTTCAAATAGAAGACGGAGATTCAGTGCCGGGTATGTTTCAGTTATCTGATCAAATCGGATATAGCATTCACCCCGAGTTTCTTGAATCCCAATTAACGGGAATTTTGGGGAGACTCAGATTGGAGACTTTGGACTGTCTCCTCCTTCATAATCCTGAACAATATTTACTATGGGCCAAGCTCAATAATGTTAAATTTGTTGATGCTCTTCAAGAGTTAGAAAAACAAATTGCCGTTACATTTGATTATTTGGAAATGGAAGTTAGGCGTGGGCGAATCAAATGTTATGGGCTCAGCTCCAATACATTATCTCAACCAAAGAATCATTTTACATACTTACCTTTAGATCGCTTTCACAACATCGCAAAACGAATCTCCACGAATCATAACTTTCACTTCATTCAATTTCCCATGAATTTGTTTGAGACTAGCGCTGCAACAGAGGAAAACTTGCCCGATAAACAAAGTGTTCTGGAATTTGCTTCTGTACATCAATTGAATGTATTGGTGAACCGTCCTTTCGATGCCATGACAGAAATGTTGTCACTCCGTCTTGTTGATATACCTGAGGAAACGGAACTTGCACCCGTAATTGATAGAAATGTTTGTCTTGACGAACTTGAGGAACAGGAAGAACAGATAAGTATGTTTATTGAATCTTTACTAAAACAGCTCAGTAAAGATGAACGGACGAAAATTAAAAGAAAGATTAGTTTTTCTATCCTTTATCGAAAACACAGAAAAACTATTTCCTCATCGTTGATGATGTGGCAATATTCTTTTCAATCGTGGTTTGATGATCTCTCTGCAGATATGCATTGGATTGAAGAAAATTACTTTCTGGGTTTGAGCGAGTGGAATGAACTCTCTCGGAATTACATAGCCAAACTTAAAGAATTTGACTCGGTGATATCGTATTTTCTAAGAGAATCGGACCGAATTCGAATTCGCGAATTGAAACTCAAGTTAACATCTGTCCATAGTCAGTTTCATCTTAATGAGAAATTTAGTTGTCAGGCCATACGGGCTTTACGCATGACCGAGGGAATCCATTCCATTCTGGTAGGCATGCGGAAGATTAGATACGTCAACGAAGTATCGGATGAGTGTAGTAGAGCTGTGGCAAAAGTCGATCCTTTTCTGTTATGGTCGGATATTAAAAAAGAAATTATAAGTCGATAAGCCCCGTTTGATAATTATTATAAAATCAAACTCTCTATTTAGCAGGGGTTTCTTAATTGTGACTAGTTATAAGTTTTCGATAAAATCATTTTTGGCATAGGGGGGTGAAGTTGTAATGCGAATGAATAATGAAAATGATGATTCCAATATTAATGAACCGCTTCTC
>NZ_BAZR01000061.1 GCF_001315105.1 Paenibacillus sp. JCM 10914
ATTGTGACCTGTAACCCCATTCGGATGACCGGGAGCAGGTAAATGAGGAAGGGAAGTGATTCCTCGCATATGAGATGTAACAAAATGCGTTCGCTATTAGGATTTTTTAACATAGTGAAAAAACACAAAATAAAAACACCATTTCAACAATGGTATTTCAGGAGGTTAACTATTCAATGACATTTACAGATCCAACAATGCCTAGTACGCAATCGCTGTTCCAGAAGATGGTCGACATGTTCGGTACAGCGGGTACGATTGGGGTAGCAATTATCGGTGGTGCGGTTGCACTCGGTATTCTCGTAATTCTTGCAAGATGGGGCTGGATACTGCTCAAAGGATGGCTTTCACGTTCCAAATAATGAGCAATATCCAGTCAAGGCGGAGAGTGTTAGTGGCACTCTTCGTCTTTTTACTATTAACGCCATTAAGTAGTCTTGTTGATGCATCAGCCCCGACACCATCACTGAGACTGCTGACAACCGACTGGCGTACAGGCGAACTCGAAATCGCTTATGAGAACGCAATTTCAGGATACACGATTGAAGTATATGCCGCAACACACGATAGCGCAGGTAGCTATCAGAAAATAGATAGTTTTACGGCTTCTGGATCATCAGGCAGTCACATCACCAGTTTCTTAGAAAACGGTCAGAGCATCTGGTTTTACATTGCGCTGATCGGTCCGGACGGAAGCCGAATCTCACGGTCCAACACGCAAAAACAAACGCCACCGATCACGGCGTTTATCATCAATTGGCCCGATATGCTCAAAGACCTGGATGCGATGATCAACAATGCACTAATTAATGCCCTGAAACCCTCCCAGCAGGCCCAAGACGACCTCAAGAACGCGCTAGACGGTCTCAAGGATGCCATAGGGGGCAATTCAGCCAATAACGCTGGCAAGGGCCTACAGGATGCTGTAGACAACGCACAAGGCGGCATGCGTCCTCCTATCGTGCGTGATGACGGTAGAGGTACATATGATGGCGGTAACACAGGCGGTAAATTGCCGCAGGACCCAACAACAGGCGATGGCGGGCTGGTCTATCCAAACCCGGATTCAGGTACACCCACGGAACTCACTATGTGTCTGCCTTACGGGGTGGATATGCAAGGGAAACTGCTTAAGGCGTGCATCTTCACGGCCGAGCAAATGGAGAAAATGAAATGGCTCGATGTGCTTCGGCAATTGTGCGGCGCGACGATCTGGATCATGTTCGCAATCTATTTGATTCAGCGATTCACCCCACAACTCAAGGTGTAATGTTCGGGTTTTGGTTCGAAAACAACGCAGCTGCGGATCCAGCAGCCGCATCATTTTGGATCAAATTCCGAACGATCGATTAGAACCGGCTTTGGATCCGGATGCCAAAATCCGAACGATAGGAGATTATCCCAATGGATTTCATACTCAACGCAGTGACGGGCATGATCAACACAATGTCGGTCGTGCTCGGGAGTTGGAGTTTTACCCGAAACCTCGGGCAAGATATGGCACTCATCGTTCCGTATCTGCAGAAAGCAAATATGCTCTTGCCAGTATCTGAATTTTTCGCGGTGCTGTCCTTATGGATCGGCCTGCAACTTGTACTGGCGGCTTACTACTGGATCACAAGAGCAATCAATTTACTAAGGGGTGCAGGCTAATGTTAGCGGTAGCTTTATTCATATTAGGTTGTTTTGTCGGCTGGAAATTAGGACGGAGATATCAGGATTTCCAAGACTCATGCTTGCGCGGCGTGTCGCTAAGATCGTAGATCAGCGTGATCGCTTCGCCAAGGAACAAGGCGAATATGAGAAATGGGAACGGCAGGACGAGCGAATCCGGAAAGCAAACGATAATCTTCGTGAGGAGCTGGGATCATGATTGAAGCATTTTGTGGATTACCGGGTGCAGGCAAGACGTATCTCATGACCAGAATGGCGATGAAAAAAATGAAAAAGGGGCATCGAGTCTATGCAAATTTTCCTCTTAAGGGTGCAATCCGTTATACCCAAATCGAAGAACTCTTTGATATCAAGCGGCAACCGGGGGAAAAACGTTCCCCTGTCATCCTTATCGATGAAGCTGGACTTATTGCCCCTGCCGGGTCGTGGAAAGCCATACCATTCGAGGTTATGGCCCACTGGCGGCAACATCGACATGCAGGGGTGAATATTTGGTATACCGCGCAAGACTTGCGAGATGTGGCCGTTCCTCTTCGGCGCGTCACGCAATTTGTGAATTACGTAAGTAAGTTCGGCCCGATTATCAAGTGGCGTACCATCAACCGAGCAACAAAGGCAAATACGGGTCAGGTTTCACGTGGTTTGATAAGACGGTCGCGGAACAATACGATTCCTTTGCCGAGAACGTAGAACGGCAAAATTATCTGAAGGGAGTCTAATGCATGCTGGATAAAATTTTTCACGTGGTCAACGGTGTGACCCAGCTAGATGAAAAATCACTGATGGAGATCACCGACGAACAATTTTTGAAATTGGTAGCCTTGCAGATCGGCGAGGTGCCGATTTCAAAAATGAGATTAACAGGCACCAGGAATGATGCCTTTATGTTCTTCCGGGCGCAGGATATAGACTACAGTTTTGCTTATGATCGAAAACAATTGCTATTTCAACGTTTAGAGCGTGGGAATTGGCATTTCATAGTGGGGTGGATGCATGTTTAGCGACATTTTTGATTTTCTCTATGTTTTACTCGCAATTTCTTTGGAATTAATTTCATAGATTCACTTGTAATATGTGGTTACTTATATTATACTAATAATATGAGTAACCATAAATTATTGGAGGCGAATATTTTATGAAATACAGTGTAATTGCAGAGGAAAAGCTGGGATATGAAATTGCTGAAAAAAGTTGTACTGGTGAAGAGTTTGCGGTAATAACAGCCGAAGAATTTGCAAAGAAATATGCTGATGCAAATGTATATATTCGTTTCTATCATAAGTCAAAAGGTCAGGTAGGTTACCTAAATCAAGACGGAAATCACGATATTACAGGTAAACCATGGGTCTTTGAATAAAACGAATATTAGGAGGTTGTGAGATGCAAACAAAGCGCAGGGTGGGTAGGCCAGCAATGGGGGTCAACAAACAAATTAAGTTGACCCTTCCAGAAGAAGATTGGATTGAGATTGAAAAGATGATAGCGAACGGAGAGGTTGACGGATATTCCGGTTATTTCAGGCAGCTACATCAGAATAAAAACCGTGAAGAAGAAAAAGCGGTGGTTGATAAATGGAGAAGTTTATAAGGAGTTGTTGAGTATGCTGCCAGTTTTAATTAAAGTTTCTGTTTTCATGATCATCTTAATCTTAATTTCAATAGCTTCTATATTTACATTCCATAAGATTTACAGTTTGTTGCGAAGCAAGGAAAGTTGAGTAGCTGCCAATAGCGAGACGGCAGTCCGCGGCGGCAGCTACTCAACTTTGGGGGAAAGGGTGATAGGATGGCACAGCGCGGCGCGTTAGCGGCGCCCTTGGTAATAACTACGAAATTGCCGTCACCCTGTTTTGAGCAAATGGATGGTCCGAGGGAGAAAACGGGAGAATTAAGGGTATTACCCCGAAAAAATGAACCTTCGACCTTAGACGAGCGTTTTATACGGTATCAGATGCAATCAGCGAGTAAATACATACTACCGAATAATCGTGTTGGGATTTGCTTAAGGCATCAGGTCGACAAATACGGCGGCGTAGACTTATATAAGCACAGGGCAACGCAGAAGGCCTTTTACGGCGGTTTGATGGTGTGTGGGAGTGTATGGGTATGTCCGGTGTGTGCGAGCAAGATTTCGGAGCGTAGGCGTTCTGAACTCAAGACAGCATTCAAAGGTCATTTGGATACTGGAGGACACTGTACAATGGTTACATTGACGTTCTCACACTCTGCACGAGATAAGCTAGATGAATTATTGTTGGCACTTGGTAAGTCTGTAAATAAATTTCGTAGCGGCAAGCGTTACAACAATTTTCGAAAAGAGATTGGTCTGATCGGGAGCATCCGAGCCTTTGAAATTACGTACGGCCAGAATGGTTGGCATCCTCATATTCACTTGTTACTTATGCATCAGTATGAGATTGACCCATGGGATTGGGTTGAAATGGAGGACAAACTGTATAGTATGTGGTCAGGCGCATGTGCCGCAAACGGATTAGATACTAGCCGGGAACATGGACTGAAAATGCATGATGCGGCCGAAGCGAGCACGTACATAGGCAAGTGGGGCGACTTGATGGACAAGCGTTGGGGCACTGATAGCGAGATGACCAAGCCAACATCAAGAAGGGCCGTGAAGGTAGCATGACCCCATTTGATTTTCTTCGGGCAATCGTTGAAGATGGCGATCTGCAATACGAAAGTAAATTCAAGGAATATGCCTTGGCAACCAAGGGTAAGCAACAATTGGTTTGGAGTCCCGGCCTTAAGGATCGGTACCTGATCGATGATAAGAGTGACGAGGAAGTAGCAACCGAAAAAGTAGAGGAAGCAGATCTGCTCGGGGTGCTGGATTGGAAGGATTGGCAATACATTGTGCGTAATGATCTTAGATACAAATTGTTAAAAGAAGTAGAGGAAAATGGATATGAAATCGGACTTTATAACATCGGTATAAAAAACAAAAAGCCCACCGAATGATGGACTCTTAACAATCCCATAGCCGACGGGATTTACTAAATGATATTATAACGTAAAAAGGCTTAAAATGATACGGGTGGAAAATAGCATTTTTTGTAGGCTACCTAACCGAAGGTAGCCTTTTTCATTGCCTCTTTCCTCGGGAAAGGAGGTGCTTGAGTTATTCCAAGACCCCGTTTACCAGAACACCTAAGAAGAGAAAAATTTGGTATTAGATTACCCAAATGGATGATTGATGAAATTGATAAGCAAGGAAGTAGGTCCGACGTAATAGAAAAGGCTATGCTTTTATACCTAAAAAATGCTAAAGAATCAGGAAAAAAGTGCTAGACAAAATTCTTTATTTTTTTTATACTGTTTCCGGGACCCAAATACTTGTTCTTATAAAAAGGAGTGAATTTAGTGATAGTGACAGTTGAGGGAGTTATCACCAGCAAAGAATTAAAAACCAAGGATACTGACAAAGGGCCAGTATTGTCTACGGAATTACTCTTAGCCCAGCCTGGTGAAAAGATGCAAACCGCCGTGAGACTCCAAGGCGACAAAAGAGAACTCTATGACATCTACGAAAAAAATGATTTTACGGGACAGCTTATTGCATGGCCTAGCCGCGATGGTGTCGGCATGATGGTCATGGTACGCGATGAATGATGATCTTCTCCGGGAGATACGTGACCTTGCGGTCGACAATCTTACCGTCAATCAGGATAACGGTACAGCAATAGGTTACCTAAATGACGAGATCACGAATGTACATAATACGGTCAATCACCTCTCCGATCAGGTGGACATTCTGAACCATTCGCTCTACGTAACAAATCAATATCTCATGTGGTCCGTAATTTGCTTAATGCTTATGACGGCTCTAGCCATGTTCACGGTCGGCTACAAAATTACGAGGAAGTGATTATATCGATTTTGTTTTTACGATGATAGGAATTTCCTTCGTTCTCGCGTTGTTCGATCTGGCTAGGCGTTGGTTATTTCAATCATCAGACCTCGACGATCCGGGAGGAATGGATTAATGGATGCCTTCTTCTCCGTATTGCTCTTATTCTTTTTTGCAGGTGTCGTATCTGGCTTACTGAGGTTCATGACCAAATGAAAGGAGGTGAAGGTACGAGAAAGCTATTTATATGTCTATGTACAGCAGTTGTCATGATGATCAGCATGTTTCCGGTGGGGAACGCCTTTGCGGCCCAGACCAATTGGTTCGGTTCCATTGATCAGTATAGAAGCGGTCAATTGTCTGAATCGAAAACCGAGTGGTGGGACAACGACGAAACAACGGGGATGCCACTTACTACTGCTGGTGGAATACTTTTTACACCACTTCTTGAGATTTCAGAAATTCGTATTATCTCATCGGCACCAGTACGTGTAAGGTTTTTTACTGGCAATACTCCTAACTATGTGCAACTTGGAGAACTAACGACGCAAGGTACTGGCCAATTAGAAACCTATTCTGTTGATTACAAAGATGTCAGGTTGATTCGTCCGAATTTACCGCCGGGTGGTAAGGCAGGAATTTTGTACGAATTTGAAGCTTATGTGAAACAGCCGCCAGACCAAACACCGCCAGAAGTACCAACTGGATTATCCGGGAACATCGTCGGTACCGATGCAGTCTTAACATGGTTTCCGGTCCCGGATTCGGACTTAGACAAATATTTTGTCTATGTCGATGGAGTCAAAGTATTGGAAACCAAAAGCACAACGGCTACGATCCCGATGGCTAAGGAAGGTGTCAAATACACTTATCAGGTCTCAGCAATAGACTTTGCTCGAAATGAGTCGGCAAGATCATCCTCGGTTGTCCTAGAAAGGAAACCGCCAGACACGACACCGCCAGCGGTGCCAACGGGTTTGGTCGGAACCGGAGCCGATAAACAAGCAATGCTCAAATGGAATGCCAATACGGAATCAGATTTGGCGGGCTATGTGATTTACCAAGATGACCGGGAGATACATAGAACGACTTCGATATCGGCATCGGTGACGGGTCTGACCAACGGCAGGACCTACCAATTTGCATTGGCGGCTTATGACACATCGGGCAATGTCTCCGCAAAATCTAATGCCGTATCGGTTGTGCCATCGGACAAAATCGATGTGAACCTGATCCCGAATATGGATTCGATCATTGTACAGATCATTTCCGGGACAAGCCCCTTTGAAGTCGATTGGGGCAGTGGAAATGACACGTTCAACGCAAGCCAGTATACGATTACAGGACTAACCGCCAACACCGATTACACCGTCACAATCACGGATGCGCAAGGCAGGATATGGTCGGCCACCATCAACACAGGTGACAAGAAGGGATTCATACCGCCGACGTTTCCAAGTCCGCAAGATTTGTTCCAACGCATGCTGAATGTATTTGGCACGGCTGGAACGATTGCGGTAGCGATTATAGGCGGCGCGGTTGCGCTGGGTATCCTCTGTGTACTCGCAATGTGGGCATGGCGCTTACTCAAACGTTGGCTGGCAAAGAGCAAATAGTGATGTAGGGGTATGGGGATATATCCCC
>NZ_BAZR01000062.1 GCF_001315105.1 Paenibacillus sp. JCM 10914
TCGGTAGGTTCGACAGGATCCACAGGTCCAACAGGAGTAACCGGCTCAACAGGCATAACGGGAGCAAGCGGCCCGACAGGTCCGATCGGAGCAACAGGTTCTACCGGAGCAACGGGTCCAACAGGAGTAACCGGCTCAACGGGGGTAACAGGGCCAACCGGAGCAACTGGCCCGATCGGGGTTACGGGTCCAACTGGAAATACCGGAACGATCGGAGTTACTGGCTCAACAGGCCCAACCGGAGCAGCAGGCCCAACCGGAGCAACCGGTCCAACAGGTCCAGCAGGAGTCACCGGCCCGACAGGGCCAACCGGAGTAACAGGAGCAACCGGACCAATCGGAGCAACGGGAGCCACAGGTCCGATCGGTGCAACAGGTTCAACAGGTGCTACGGGTGTGACAGGAGCAACAGGAGTAACGGGTCCAATCGGCAGCACCGGTTCAACTGGTCCAACTGGTGTAACGGGAATAACAGGTCCAATCGGGTCTACGGGTCTAACAGGAGCAACCGGAGCAACTGGCCCAATCGGGTTTACCGGTTCGACAGGAGCAACAGGTCCGATTGGAATAACTGGCCCAACGGGTGCAACGGGTGTGACCGGCCCCACTGGAAATACCGGAGCGGTCGGCTCGACTGGTCCAATCGGCGCCACCGGAGTAACCGGCCCGACAGGTGTGACAGGTTCAACCGGAGTCACCGGTCCGACAGGTGTCATGGGAGCCACCGGTTCGACAGGCCCAACCGGCCCGACCGGAGCGATCGGAGTTACTGGCTCAACAGGCGCAACGGGTTCAACAGGTCCAACAGGTTCAACAGGTTCAACAGGTTCAACGGGAATAACAGGTCCAATCGGAAATACCGGATCGGTAGGTTCGACAGGAGCCACAGGTCCAACCGGAGTAACCGGCTCAACGGGAGTAACAGGCCCAACCGGTTCGACAGGAGCAACAGGTCCAGCAGGAGTAACCGGCCCAGCAGGAGTAACCGGGCCGACAGGTTCAACAGGCGCTACGGGGGTGACAGGAGCAACAGGAGTCACCGGTCCAATCGGGGTTACAGGTCCAACAGGGGCATCAGGCATAACGGGATCAACCGGCTCGACAGGAGCGATTGGAGTTACTGGCTCAACAGGCGCTACAGGTTCAACAGGTCCAACCGGAGCAACGGGTATAACGGGAGCGATCGGTCCAACCGGAAATACGGGAGTCGCGGGTCCAACTGGTAATATCGGTGTCACTGGTTCGACAGGATCCACAGGTCCAACAGGAGTAACAGGTCCGATTGGAATAACTGGTCCGACGGGTGCACCGGGAGTAACAGGTTCAACCGGAAATACGGGAGTCACCGGCCCGACGGGAGTAACAGGTTCAACAGGAACCACGGGTGTGACAGGAGCAACCGGAGTAACAGGCCCAACAGGTATAACGGGATCAACTGGCTCAACGGGTCCGACAGGACCAATCGGAGCAATGGGTGTGACCGGCCCGACAGGCGCGATCGGAATTACCGGCTCAACGGGAGCAACAGGTCCAACCGGCAACACCGGAGCGGTCGGCCCGACAGGTGTGACCGGAGTTACAGGAGCAACAGGTCCGATCGGAATAACTGGCCCAATCGGGGTTACCGGTTCAACGGGAGCCACTGGTAATACAGGAGTAACAGGTACAACCGGAAATACCGGATCGGTAGGTTCGACTGGCCCGACAGGAGCAACAGGAGCGACCGGAGCAATCGGAGCCACGGGCTCAACAGGTCCAACCGGCCCGACCGGGGTTACCGGTTCAACGGGAGTAACAGGGCCAACCGGCAACACGGGTGTGACCGGTTCGACAGGAGCCACAGGTCCAGCAGGAGTAACCGGCCCGACAGGAGCGATTGGAGTTACTGGCTCAACAGGCTCGACGGGTGCAACGGGTATAACGGGAGCAACAGGTCCGACCGGAAATACTGGATCGATAGGTTCGACAGGCCCCACCGGTGTCACGGGAACAATTGGTAATACAGGAGCAACAGGTCCGAACGGAGCAACTGGCCCAACCGGAGCAACCGGACCAATCGGAGCCACTGGTAATACAGGAGCAACGGGAGTAATAGGTCCAATCGGGGTTACAGGTACAACGGGTCCAACAGGAGCAAGCGGCCCGACAGGTCCGATCGGAGTTACGGGTTTAACGGGAGCAACGGGAGTAACAGGTCCAACCGGAAATACCGGATCGGTAGGTTCGACTGGCTCCACCGGAGCAACTGGTCCGACAGGAGCCACAGGTCCAGCAGGAGTCACCGGCCCGACAGGGCCAACCGGAGTAACAGGAGCAACCGGACCAATCGGAGTAACGGGTGTGACCGGAGCAACAGGAGTAACGGGTCCAATCGGCAGCACCGGCTCAACGGGTCCGACGGGTGTAACGGGAATAACAGGAGCCACCGGAGCCACAGGCCCAATCGGGGTTACAGGTTCAACGGGTCCAACCGGAAATACTGGGGCCACCGGTTCGACAGGTGTAACCGGCTCAATAGGCATAACGGGATCAACTGGCGCAACCGGCCCAATCGGAATAACAGGTTCAACAGGAGCGACGGGTATAATGGGTGCAACCGGCTTGACCGGTCCAACAGGAGCTACCGGTCCAGTTGGAGTTACGGGTGCAACGGGAGCAATTGGAGTTACCGGTCCAACAGGTCCAACAGGTTCAACGGGAGTCACAGGCCCCACCGGTGTCACGGGAGCAACTGGTATTACAGGAGCAACAGGCCCAACCGGAGCAATCGGAGCAACGGGTGTTACCGGTCCAACAGGGGCTACTGGAGCCACAGGCCCAATCGGGGTTACAGGTTCAACGGGAGTCACAGGCCCGACAGGTCAGATCGGAATAACGGGAGCAACAGGCGCTACGGGTGTGACCGGAGCAACGGGTATAACGGGAGCGATCGGTCCAACCGGAAATACGGGAGTCACCGGTCCAACCGGCAACACCGGTGCGGTCGGCCCGACAGGTGTGACCGGAGCAATCGGAGCAATCGGAGCCACGGGCTCAACAGGTCCAACCGGGGTTACAGGTCCAATCGGAAATACAGGGGCCACCGGTTCAACTGGCGCAACTGGCGTAACGGGTTCAACAGGTCCAACCGGAGCCACTGGCCTAATTGGAACTACGGGTCAAACTGGCGCAACCGGCCCGACAGGTCCGATCGGAGCAACAGGTTCAACGGGCGTTACGGGTGTGACAGGAGCAACAGGAGTAACCGGTCCAACAGGTTCTACCGGAGCAGCGGGTCCAATAGGAGTAACCGGCTCGACGGGTGCAACCGGCCCGACCGGGGTTACCGGTTCAACGGGAGTAACAGGGCCAACCGGCAACACGGGTGTGACCGGTTCGACAGGAGCCACAGGTCCAGCAGGAGTAACCGGCCCGACAGGAGCGATTGGAGTTACTGGCTCAACAGGCTCGACGGGTGCAACGGGTGTAGCGGGAGCAACAGGCATAACGGGAGCGACGGGTATAACGGGCGCAACCGGCTTGACCGGTCCAACAGGATCAACGGGAGCTGTCGGCTCGACTGGCCCCATCGGCACCACCGGAGCAACGGGAGCAACAGGCCCAACAGGTCCAACCGGAGCCACTGGCTCAATTGGCACTACGGGTTCAACGGGAGCAAGCGGCCCGACAGGTCCGATCGGAGCAACCGGAGTAACAGGAGTCACCGGCCCGACCGGGGTAACAGGTTCAACGGGTTCAATTGGAGTCACCGGTTCAACTGGCTCGACAGGTCCAACTGGCCCGACCGGAGCGATCGGAGTTACTGGCTCAACAGGAGTAACAGGAGCCACTGGTAATACGGGAGTAACCGGCCCAACCGGTCCTTCAGGAACAACCGGCCCGGCGGGTGCCACGGGTGTAGCTGGGGCAACAGGCATAACGGGAGCAACGGGAGCAACAGGCCCAATTGGAACTACGGGTCCAACCGGAAATACCGGATCGGTAGGTTCGACTGGCTCGACCGGAGCAATCGGAGCAACCGGTCCAACAGGGCCAACCGGCAACACGGGTGTTACCGGTTCGACAGGAGCAACAGGGCCAACAGGGCCAACAGGAGCAAGCGGCCCGACAGGTCCGATCGGAGTTACGGGTTTAACGGGAGCAACGGGAGTAACAGGTCCAACCGGAAATACCGGATCGGTAGGTTCGACTGGCTCGACCGGAGCAATCGGAGCAACCGGTTCGACAGGAGCAACAGGTCCAGCAGGAGTCACCGGCCCGACAGGGCCAACCGGAGTAACAGGAGCAACCGGACCAATCGGAGTAACGGGTGTGACCGGAGCAACAGGAGTAACGGGAATAACAGGTCCAATCGGGTCGACGGGTCTAACAGGAGCCACCGGTTCGACAGGAGTAACCGGCTCGACAGGGATAACGGGATCAACTGGCGCAACCGGCCCAATCGGAATAACAGGTTCAACAGGAGCGACGGGTATAATGGGCGCAACCGGCTTGACCGGTCCAACAGGAGCTACCGGTCCAGTTGGAGTTACGGGTGCAACGGGAGTCACAGGCCCGACAGGTCAGATCGGAATAACGGGAGCAACAGGCGCTACGGGTGTGACTGGAGCAACGGGTATAACGGGAGCGATCGGTCCAACCGGAAATACGGGAGTCACCGGTCCAACAGGCGTAACCGGCTCAACCGGCCCGACCGGAGCAATCGGAGTTACTGGCTCAACCGGAGCCACTGGTCACACAGGAGCAACAGGCCCAACCGGCAACACCGGAGTGAGCGGTCCAACTGGAGCAACTGGTAATACAGGTGCAGCAGGTCCAACAGGTCCAACAGGTCCAACAGGAAATACCGGAGCCACCGGTTCGACAGGAGCAACAGGTCCGATTGGAATAACGGGTCCGACGGGTGCAACGGGAGTAACAGGTCCAACCGGAAATACGGGAGTCACCGGCCCGACAGGAGCGATCGGAATTACCGGCTCAACGGGAGCAACAGGTCCAATCGGAAATACCGGGGCCACCGGTTCAACTGGCGCAACTGGCGTAACGGGTTCAACAGGTCCAACCGGAGCAACTGGCCCAATCGGGGTTACCGGTTCAACAGGTCCAACCGGCCCAACCGGAAACACCGGAGTGACCGGTCCAATCGGAGTTACAGGTTCAACGGGTCCAACTGGGTCAACTGGTAATACAGGTGCAACAGGTTTAACAGGAAATACAGGAGCCACTGGTTCGACAGGAGCAACAGGTCCGATTGGAATAACGGGTGCAACGGGAGTAACTGGTCCAACCGGGAATACGGGAGTAACCGGCCCGACAGGAGTAACAGGAGCCACGGGTGTGACAGGAGCAACTGGAGTTACAGGTCCAACAGGGGCAACCGGACCAATTGGAGTTACTGGCTCAACAGGCGCTACGGGTTCAATAGGCCCAATCGGGGTTACAGGTTCAACGGGTCCAACTGGGTCAACTGGTAATACAGGTGCAATAGGTCCAATAGGAAATACAGGAACCACTGGTTCAACTGGCCCCACCGGAGTAACAGGAGTAACCGGCCCGACAGGTGTGACAGGTGCAACGGGTTCAAAAGGAGCCACGGGTAATACAGGAGCAACGGGAGTAACAGGTCCAACCGGCAACACGGGTGTTACCGGTTCGACAGGAGCAACAGGTTCAGCAGGAGTAACCGGCCCAGCAGGAGTAACCGGGCCGACAGGTTCAACAGGCGCACGGGGGTGACAGGAGCAACAGGA
>NZ_BAZR01000063.1 GCF_001315105.1 Paenibacillus sp. JCM 10914
TTATTAACGCTTTGCCGAAAAAGATGAAGATCAAGCTCACCCCGCAGCTTTAAATGCATTTGCAAAAAATAAGCCTGATCTTCATCATGCAGACGATGAAACAACATTCCCTCCTGCATCGGTGTTAAGGAATAGATTTGTTGAATGTCTACCGTTCCACTCATTCCAATCCCCCACTCTACTAAATTTATAATTCTATTTCATTTCATTTACTTGAAGATACTCGGAAAACCAAGCCTCATTATAGATCGTACTGACATATCGATCGCCCCTATCCGGTAAAACGGTGACCACGTTCAACGGAGCAGCTATATCTTTGTTAGCAAAATATGATTTGATGGCTGCCAGTACAGCTCCTGAGGAACCGCCTGCTAAAATGTTGTACTTGTAGAAAAATTCATGGCAACTAAGAATGATTGTCGGTTCGTCAACGATCATTATTTCATCAATGAAAGCATGTTTGACAAGTTCAGGCACCATGCTGGAACCCATGCCTGGTATTGTACGCTTTTCAGGAGGATTACCGAAAATCACCGAGCCCTTTATATCCACCGCGATTACCTTCGCGTTTGGGAAACGCTCTTTAATACAACGGGATACACCCAAGATGGTTCCCCCCGAACTAACTGCCATGAATACATAATCAATTTCCGCAACGCTTTCACAAATCTCCTTGCCTAATGATTTATAATAAGCTTCTCCCATTTGAAGGTTTGAATATTGGTTAATCCAGTACGAGTTAGGAATAGTTGATATGAGTTGATTCACTTTCTTAATCCGGTTTAACAAATAACCTCCGGTATGATCCCTTTCCGCTATTTTGTAGGTTTTGTAGCTTAACATTTTGACCAAATTCTCATTTTCCAAGCAAATGTTACTGTCAATGACGCAATGAAATTTCAAACCATAATATCTGCAATAATGCCCAAGAGCAATGCCGAAATTTCCTGAAGAGGACTCTACGATTTCAGTGTCTTGATCAATGACTCCAGCATTCAACATACTTTTGAGTACATAAGAGGCAGCTCTGTCCTTTACACTTCCCGTCGGATTCATGAATTCCATTTTTGCGTAGACATTCAAGGCAGGTTGTTCCTCGATACACAATTTAATCATCGGGGTATTACCCAAATTACAAAGGACACTGTCATAGATCACTGAAATTCCCCTTTTCATAATTTTTTTTATATGCCATCTTCGTTAAACTGAATTAAGCGACGGTAAGCACCATTACGCTTGATCAAATCCTCATGAGTTCCAGATTCTACGATTCTGCCTTTGTCCATTAAGTGAATTTGATCCGCATCGATAACCGTGAATAAACGATGAGCGACTTTAATAGTGGTACGATCTTTCATCAACTCTTCAAGTGCCGAATGGATTAACGCTTCTGACTCCGTATCCAGGGATGAAGTAGCTTCATCTAAGAGAAGGATCGGTGCATTCTTTAGTACAGCTCTTGCAATCGCTATTCGTTGTTTTTGCCCACCGGAGAGATTCTGTCCATTCGCCTCCAATCTAGTTTGAAAACCATCCGGCAATCCCTCTATGAACTCAAGCGCGTTGGCAGTCTTGCATGCCTCTATGATTTCATCCCTAGTGGCACTCGGTCTCGCATGCTTGATATTTTCTTCTATTGTGCCGTTAAATAAATAACAGTCTTGGGATACAAAAGACATCATTGCCCGAAGTTCAGTCAAGCTAAAGTCAGTAATAGGTTTGCCATTTATGTGTACCGATCCGTGATCGACTGGATAGAACCCGAGAAGGAGTTTGAGTAAAGTACTTTTCCCACAACCGCTCGATCCAACAATTGCAACCATCTCATTCTTCCCGACAGTCAAACTCACATTGTCAATTACTGGTTTACCAGCTTCGTAAGAAAACACTACATTGTTCAGTTCTATAAAAGCCGATTCACGAGACATGGCTCCTTCCATCGGCCAGGAACGTGGCTCCATTTCCTCATCCAGTAAATCCGTAACCCTCCTGGCCCCCGACAGTGAGACCTGTAATTCTGGGATCCGTCTACCAAACTCCAAAACTGTGAATGTCAGACTTGATTGGATTTGTACAAGTGCCATTAATGTTCCGAGCCCAACCGACCCCTCAACGACAAGAATAGCGCCTATGACGAAGGTACCCATAAAATTGGACAAACTGATGAAATAATTAATTGACTCTAAGGATGCTTCCCTATATCCCAGCGTTAAGGATGATTTTCTGACATTATCAGCTGTCTGCTCGTAAACGTTGTCCAACCTATCCGATCTGAACATTTTTATTTCCTTAAATCCGTTCAGCATATCGGTGAATTTACCAGCCCATATGGCCAATTGCTTGATCAATGAATCACTGTGAGACCGGATCGAACGCGAAATATAGATGTTGAGCCCAACAGATACAAGAGTAAACGAAAGCAAAATCACGGACAGCTTCCATTCAATGGCAAGCATAAATGCTACAAAAACCGAAGAACTTAATCCGCTATAAAACAAAGAATAAATAAACTCTTGATAGATTCGTTCGATGCTTTGAACATCATTTGTTAACCTGGACAACAGGTTACTAGAATGTGTTTTCTCTGAAAAAGCGATGGGTAGCCGAATAATTCTGCCAAACAAAGTTGTCTTTAGACCTGCAATCGTCTTTTTTATCCCAGCTACACCCATGTACTTAAAAAATGGAGTGCTAACGATAACCAAAAGAACGACCGTACAAATTAATAGGATCGCTTGATTGATGAAGGTCGTGTCTTTTTCAACTGCCGCTTCGACAATAAACTTGAAAACATACGCTTGTGCAAATACTAAACTTATTTTTAATCCACTTTCGCCTATCATCCCAATTAAAAAACCACGTCGATTACCTTTGAGAAAAGACAACACCCGTTTAAGTTCCAAGAACAACGAAGAAATGTTCGATATCATAAGCTCATCCTCTGCAGTCGTTCTTCTTCCAACATGGCACCATCAGACTGATCATGTAATCTTCGATACAACCCATCGTCCTTCTCGAGAAGCTCATGATGAGTTCCCCGTTGAACGATTTTCCCTTGATCTAAAACTAGAATAAGATCTGCGTCTCGAATGGTGGTTAGCCGATGTGTAACAATAAGAACAGTCTTATCTTTCCACAATGCGGTCAGATTTTCTTGCAGTACATTTTCAGACCCCATATCCAAGGCGGAGGTAGGTTCGTCCATTAATATGATCGGGGCATTTTTAATGATGGCGCGTGCAATGGAAATCCTCTGCCTCTGCCCACCGGACAAACTCATTCCTCTTTCTCCTACCATAGTCTGATAGCCCTCAGGCAACTCAATAATAAAGTCATGAGCGTGGGACGATTTGGCAGCGGCAATAATTTCCTCAAGCGAGGCTTCCGGTTTTCCGAGTGCAATATTCTCAGCGATAGTAACCGGGAACAAATAACTATCTTGTGAAACAATGGAAATCAAACTCCGCAAATGTTGCCTATCAATTTGCCCGATCTCCGTTCCGTTCATTTCAATTAGTCCACCACTATTGTCGTAAAATCCACAAATCAATTTGAACAACGTACTTTTTCCGCTACCGCTTGAGCCGATAACGGCAACTATTCGGTTTGGACCCGCAGCAAAACTTATGTTCTGAAGAACGTTATGGCGGTCTTGATAAGAAAAACTTACGTCCTTGAATTCCAGATGAATCGGAGTAACTATGCGCAAGCCAGTCGTTGTTTGTCCTTCATCACAAGATTCTGTCCGCCAGACAAAAAAGTCTCCAATCCTTTTGACTATTCCTTTAAGCTCTCGGTAATCAGCCATTAATCCTGGAATTTCGGATATCGACTGCACCATAAAATTGAGAAGGAACATGTAAATGATTAATTCACCTGGTTGTAGACGTCCATAAATGGTGAAGTAGCCCCCTAACACAAAACAAATGATAATAGGAAGGCTCTGTAAAATCATTTGAATGGAACCGAGGGCAGATTTTTTCTTTTCCAACAATAGGCTCTTGTTCAGAGAGTCCCTCAATACGGAAGAATATTTCTGTTCCATCTGATTTTCGGTGGCAAAAATCTTGATCATCTGTATTCCATAAATGGAATCCTGTGCAACGGAATTGGCCTCTCCCGCATAATGTTGGGCTTGCTCGGATAGCTTTGTAATGGGGCGAGTGGTAATATTCACAATTAGAATAAAGACTGGAACAACCAAAATGCATGAAAGTAGTAATTGCCAATTTAATATTATTAAGTAGGTGAGTGACAATACAATCATGATAGGATGATAGAAGTAATTGGTTATTTTTTTCTTCAAAAATTCGTTTACATAAGGAAGATCGTTCGTTAGACGTGCTACAATATCGCCTACTTGTTTTTTCTCCGCTTGTTCCACTGTCATTCTTTTCAGATGGCGATAAATCCGAATTCGAATACGGTGCGTGACAGATGCACTAAATTTCGCCGACGAAAAACGGTTCATAAAAATGGAGAGCATTCCTACAGCGATGATCGCAGCGATTATGCTAATTTGTCCTCCCAGGCTCCCCTCTTCCTTGGACAAGACCGATTCGATTATTTGATTGAAAACATTGGCCAATAAAATATAAGTCACTGCACTGATAATAGAGAATACGACCGATATACCCAGCCAAATAGAATATCTGCGCATATCTTGTAAAAGGCTCATCTTTGGTTCTACATCGTTTTCCAAACTCACACTCCCTGTCATTAGAGTTTCAATTCAACCAATCGAAAAAATGTGTGACGGACGTCTGAGGACAGGATTTCGAAACTTCTACGTATTTCCTCGAAATCACTGTCCACAGTTTCTTGTTAGGATGATCATCCAACGAAATTAACCAATCCATGATTAACCGATGATATACCAACTCTTACGTCCTTGGTTACGTGCTAAATTCCATCACCAAACTCATTGATAAACTAACTAGAAATCATAGATTTGTCTATTTCACACATGACAACTCTCCTTCAATATTGATTGCAAAACA
>NZ_BAZR01000064.1 GCF_001315105.1 Paenibacillus sp. JCM 10914
AGCTACAGGGATAGGTTTGCTTGGAGCTACAGGTGTACGAGGAGCAACCGGATTCACTGGCCCAACAGGAGCAACAGGTAATACTGGTGCTACGGGTGTGACGGGGCCAACTGGACCGGGGCCAACGATCGGTGCCACCGTGCTGTTTAATGCATTAGGCACTACACAATCGGTGAGCGCTGCTTCGCCCATAACATTTTCTCAAAGTTCGCTTGAGGGTGTGACTTTTAACGGCACGACAACATTAACAATTGTCACGGCAGGATTCTATTTCTTCAGTTGGCAAGTTGCACCGGCAACGGGACATTCGTTACCGAATATTTTTGGCGTTGTGGTGAATGGTAATACAACGACGACTTCGAATATGAGCTCAAATGACATGGATGGGATCGTCGCAGGAACAGCGATTATGAACATGAATTTCGGAGATACGGTGCAATTGTATAATTTATCAGCACAGGATAAAAATATAACAGCGACACAGACAGCAGCTAGCTTGAATATTTTTAGAATCGGAACGTAACTCCTTCGTCTTGGCATGAATTACATGTTACAACTACCGAAATTGTGGTTAATACTGATTGGAAGCGAGACAGCAGGAACGCAATAGGAGGCAACCATCTTGTCAGAGAACGATATGATAAATAACAATCAAGCTGAAGCAGACCATACAGAAGTACAATTCCGAACCGTTGATGATATTCTGGACTACTACAATAAGCGTCATAAAGAAATGCGTGAAGAATCCGTAAATTAAGACCTGGACCACTTTCGGCGTGCTGAAAGTGGTTTTTCAGGCGTATCAGCAGCTGTAAAGATGAAATGCTTGATTCAAACTGCAAAATGTGGTACTATTTCTTTTGTTGTGAATACGGTGGTCCGCTGCGGATAATGAAGGAAATACATAGATTTCCGGAAGATGCAAGAACGCCTGTGTGAGAGGAGGGAGTCATAGATGAATATCGTTCAAGCGATTACTCAAGAACAACTTCGCAAAGATATTCCGAGCTTTCGTCCTGGCGACACTTTAAAAGTGCACGTTAAGGTAATCGAGGGATCTCGTGAGCGTATCCAGTTGTTTGAAGGTGTTGTCATTAAACGTCGCGGTGGCGGAATCAGTGAGACTTTTACCGTTCGTAAAATTTCTTACGGTGTTGGTGTGGAAAGAACTTTCCCAATCAACTCGCCAAAAATCGATAAAATCGAAGTGGCTCGCCGTGGTAAAGTGCGTCGTGCGAAGCTTTATTATCTTCGTGAACTGCGCGGTAAAGCAGCGAGAATTAAAGAAATTCGTCGTTAATAACAAGACGATAAAAGGGGCTTGTGCGTATATACAAGCCCCTTTTCTATATCTAAAAATCGCGATCGCGCGATTATGATTCATGGTGAAGGACGGTGGGTTATGGAGAAAGATCAACACCAGGAGCTATGCCATCCAATGCGGGAAATCCGCCTAAGAAAGCTAAAAATGAATTATTGGAATGGCTAAAGGCGCTGCTGATCGCCCTGGTACTTGTCGTGCTTATTCGCTGGCTTCTCTTCAAACCGTTTATTGTGCAAGGCCCTTCGATGGAGCCGACATTTGTATCCAATCAGAAACTGATTGTGAATGAAATCTTATATAATATCCGCCAGCCGGAACGGGGCGAAGTTATCGTGTTCCATGTTCCAGACGAAGGAAGAGATTTCATTAAGCGCGTGATTGCGGTAGCGGGCGATACGGTTAAGGTTGAAGGTGACACGGTACTGGTTAATGGAGAGCCTGTGGACGAAACCTACATACAGGAAGCGATTGACCAGTCTCATGCCAATGACAGACTGTACAATAACACCAACTTTCCAAACTCGTTTGTAACCGATGGCGTGGTGCCGGAAGGGCATATATTTGTAATGGGAGATAACCGTTCCAACAGTACGGATAGCCGTATGATCGGTTACGTATCGCTGGATGATGTGATTGGAAGGGCAGATCTGATCTTCTGGCCGGTCAGGGACATCGGGCTTATTAACCATTAGCATTGAACATAATAATTATAGAAGCAAGCAATGACGATGAACGTTTGCAGAGCAAAGTAGAGGTGACGACGTTTGACAATACAATGGTTCCCCGGACATATGACCAAAGCGCGCCGCCAAATTCAGGAGAAGCTGAAGCTGATCGATGCTGTCATTGAGCTGGTCGATGCGAGGCTTCCGCTCTCAAGCCGAAATCCAATGATTGACGAGATTTTGCAAGGCAAACCGCGGCTTATTATGTTGAACAAATCGGATTTGGCTGACCCTGAAGTTACGAGGGAGTGGCTGGCTTATTTCAAAAAGAATGGACATACAGCCTTCCCGGTAGATTCTTATACTGGGACTGGTGTTAAGGATATTCCCAATCAGATCAAATTGCTGTTGAAAGAGAAGATTGACAAGCAGATTGCCAAGGGTATGAATCCCCGCGCCATGCGTGTGCTGATCGTGGGTATTCCGAATGTTGGCAAATCCACGCTGATTAATCGGCTGGCTGGCCGTAACATCGCTGCGACAGGAGACCGACCAGGCGTGACCAAAGGGCAGCAGTGGATCAAGGTGGCAGGCGGCGAGTTAGAGCTGCTGGATACCCCGGGTATCTTGTGGCCGAAATTCGAAGATCAGAATGTGGGCTACCGGCTTGCGGTGACGGGCGCGATCAAAGAAGAGATTTTGAATGTGGAAGATATCGCGTTTTTTGCGATTAAATATTTTGCCAATTACTATTGGGATGCAATGAAAGAGCGATTTGAGCTGAAGGAACGTCCTGCGGATTTAGAGAATCCGGATGAAATCGTCTCGGTTATGGAAGATATCGGTCGCAAACGCGGGTGTATTATTAGCGGCGGCAGAGTGGATTTGGAAAAAGCATCAAGCGTGTTTCTGCGTGAATTGCGTGCGGGCAAGCTTGGGCGTTATTCCATGGAATCCCCATATTGAGATCATAATGGGATTCTTGATACAGAGCACAGGTCAACCGTTTTTGCCGGACTGCCGGGAGAAACGGTTTTTTGCTGTCCAAACATTCTAGTTCATGGAGGATGACGATGAACATCAGATATGATAGTCTAATAGAAGACCGATGATATTGGGCGGGCTGGATAGGGAGTTGAATGATGACAGATCTATTACAATATGAACGTGAATACTGGAATGAATATATACATATTGCTGGCATAGATGAAGTGGGCCGAGGTTGCCTGTTTGGAGACGTGGTGGCTGCCGCGGTCATACTGCCGCAAGGCTCATCATGGAAGGTATCGATGATTCGAAGAAGTTAAGTGCCAAGAAGCGGGATGCGTTGTATGAACAAATTATACAGGAAGCGCTCGCTGTAGGGGTTGGGCACGTTGACGCGGAGACGATCGATCGGATTAATATCAAACAAGCGGCTAGACTTGCTATGAAGCTGGCGTTAGAATGCTTGGATGTGGAGCCGCATTTCCTCTTGGTTGATGCAGAGAAAGTGGATTGTGACATTCCTCAGCGTGCGATCATTAAAGGGGATGCCAACAGTCAATCGATAGCGGCTGCTTCAATCGTAGCCAAAGTGACACGTGACCGTCTATGTGAAGGTGAATGGGAATTGCGTTATCCAGGTTATGGTATTGCTGTACATAAAGGTTATGCTACCAAGTTACATCGAGAGCAGTTGCAGCAGCGTGGACCTACGGCCATGCATCGTCGAAGCTTTTTACGAAATATGGAGATCAAGCAATTATCTTTATTTTAGAAATAGAAACAGTCGTTGCAGCCCGCCCTAGTTAAAAGGCGGGCTGCTGCCGATATATAAGGAAACAGGATGTGTGGGAGGATCAATCGTGAACATCGGATCAATGATTCGCGGACTGCTGGGTGAGCAGAAGCCGGGAGAAGTTAAAACATTAGAATTGAGGCCGGGTCAGGTCGTTCGCGGGGTTGTGATGAACGTAGCGGAGGACGGTCAGACCGCGGTCGTGCAGATTCAAGCGTCCAGGTGAAGGCCAAGCTGGAGGCGCCGCTTCGTGCCGGAGAATCGGCGCTGCTTCAAGTTCAGCCTCCAGGAGAAGGGGGGACGGCCGTCTTAAAGCCGCTCAGTCAGACTCCGGGGCAACCCTTGTCGCCTTCTTCGATGGCTCAGGTATTGGAATTTGCCGGTCTTCCAGACACCAAGGAAAACCGAGAGATGATTCGTGGCATGCAGACGGCAGGCGTCCCATTAACGAAGGAAAATATTGCGCTTTTTCGTGAAGCATTAGCGATGAAGCCCGTACATATACCGGCAGCGGAATGGACAGAATCAACGGCGATTGCGTTTCACCGGGGATTGCCGGTATCGCCTGACAGTGTGAGAGGACTGCATCAGGCGGTGTTCGGACCGCAGCTGCATCAACTGCTGCAAGCGCTTGAACAGCAGCTTGCTCCCATGGGAAGCACAGCTGAGGCAGCGAGAGCTGCTTCTTTAGCTGCCTCGGGTTCGGCAAGCGCAGCCAGCGGCACGGCGGCTGGCGCAGAGACTCCGGCGGCGCCTATGCCTAACGCCGCCGCCACCGGTGCCACGCAGGCCGGGACGTCAGCAGCAA
>NZ_BAZR01000065.1 GCF_001315105.1 Paenibacillus sp. JCM 10914
GAGCGCCTTTACCGGACCGGAGACTTGGTGCGTTGGCAGCAAGATGGGAACTTGGAATACTTAGGCCGTGCGGACGAGCAGGTCAAAGTTCGGGGCTATCGAATCGAGCTTGGGGAGATTGAGGTTGCGCTGCTTCGTCATCCGCTTGTGGGGGAGTCGGTTGTTATCGTCCGCGAGGATATGGCGTCAGACAAGACTATCGTGGCGTATGTTGTCACAAGTGATGACGTGGAACTAAGTGAACTACGCAAATACCTGAAGGCAATGCTTCCGGACTATATGGTGCCATCGTACTTTATGACGCTGGAATCGCTACCGCTGACGCCTAATGGGAAGCTGGACCGCAAGTCGCTACCAGTGCCAGAGGTAGTTGGAGGGGGAGAGTACGCAGTCCCTCGGACGGAAGTAGAGCAAAAGCTGGCGGAGATTTGGCGCCAAGTGTTGCGGACGGAACAAGTCGGTATCCATGACAATTTCTTCGAACTGGGCGGCGATTCGATCATGAGCATGCAGATCGTCTCGCGGGCGAAACAGGCCGGGCTGAAGCTAGCGCCGCGCCAAATGTTCGCCAATCAGACGATTGCGGAGCTAGCCGAGGTGGCGGGCACGCAAATGGTGGTAGAGGCTGAGCAGGGACTCGTGAGGGGAGAAGCACCACTGACGCCGATCCAACATTGGTTTTTTGAGCAACCAATCGTTAATCGTAATCACTGGAACCAGTCAATGATGATTCAAATGCGCGATAGGCTAGACGTAGAAAGCTTGAAGAGAATGCTTGCACATCTTGTAGAACATCACGACGTTTTACGCATGCGCTTTTCTGAGATGAAGGGTTTATGGCGGCAAGTTAATGAGGATGTTGGAGATACAATTCCCTTGGAATGGTTTGACTATTCTATGCTTTCATACGACGAAATACAATTGGCGATTAGTAAGACAGCTGCCGCCATTCAAGAAAGTTTCGATATTAAGGAAGGTCCGTTGATTAAAGTAGCGTATTTCGACTTGGGTTCTTCTGCTGAACCGAGGATGTTTATTGTGGCTCATCATTTGGTTATTGACGGTGTTTCATGGCGGATTTTATTTGAGGATCTGCATACGCTTATCCTTCAGGATAATTCAGGAGAAGAACTGAGACTACCTGCTAAAACAACTTCATTTCTGGATTGGGCTCAAATGATTAATGAGTTTGCCTTAAAGGAAGAAATGAAGCAGGAAAAGGCTTACTGGTCTGCTCAAGTGTTGACAGAGATCAATGGTTTTCCGGTTGATAATCCAAGCGGGAGGAATATGGAAGGGAGTATTGCAATCGTACAGAACGAGTTCTCGGAAGAAGACACGTCGGCGTTGTTGTCGGAAGTGTCGTCTGTGTTTCAAACACATATTGATGAAATATTAATAACGGCATTAGTTGAAGCGTATTACAACTGGAGTGGTAATGAAAAACTTGCAGTGAGTTTGGAACGTCACGGAAGAGAGACTTTTAGAGATAAAGTAGATATTACTCGAACGATTGGATGGTTTACCTCTTTGTACCCTGTTTTTTTAGATCTGAAGAATGAATCAACACTTAACGGAAGGATCAAAAACATTAAAGAACAATTAAGGAATATACCCAATAAGGGTATGGATTTTGGAATTCTCAAATATTTAGCAAAGGAAGACCCAGCTGTTATCGTCCTTCGTGGCATGCAGATGCCGCAATTGAGTTTCAATTATTTAGGACAAATCGATCTTGGTTACTCGGATGAATCACTTTTTGCTCAGGTCCCTGGTGTAGTCGGCTTCAATATGGATCCGTCCTCCGAGCGGCAGCATTTGATTGACCTGGTGATTAACATCTCGTCCGGAAAATTAATAATAAAATGGTTTTATTCAAGAGAAGTATTTGAGGAACAAACAATAAAACAGCTCGCCGATCTCTATTTAGAATCCCTAGGCAATTTAATCACTCACCGAAACAATCCAGATGCAGAAGGTTACGTGACTTCCGATTTTGAGGATTTCGGTTGGAACCAAGGTGCATTAGACAAAGTCATGAAACAATTAAAAAAGAGGCAATAGAGTTTCTGAAAGGAAGGTTCATGCTGCCTTTCGATCTGCATGAACCTTCAATACTATAAGGAGGTAAATCAACGGAATGAAAAATATCGAAACGTTTTTTCCAGCATCTCCTTTACAAAAAGGTTTCATCTATCATACACTTCTCGATCCGGATTCCGGAGGATATATCGTTCAATTTTCCTGTAAGTTAGCAGGCCCTCTGGATGTTCTTAACATGCAGGTTGCTTGGGCTAAAATTATCGCAAGACATTCGGTTTTACGTTCGGAATTCCTGATCGAAGACGTGGAAGAATATATTCAAGTAGTTCGTAAGCATGTTGAGGTACCGCTAGAAAATGTGGATTGGACACATCTCGAAACCTCTAAGCAGGAACAATTGTTACTTGAATTTTTGGAGAATGATCGAAAGAGAGGATTCGATATTACTCAAGCACCACTGTTAAGAGTAACCCTTTTTCATTTACACGATCAAAGTTATCAGATGGTCTGGTCCTGTCATCATCTTTTGGTGGATGGTTGGAGTATTTCGATCATCCTTAAGGAATATTTCGAATGTTATGAAGCGCTTGTCTGCAATTTGCCTATTCATCTTCCTCAGGTAAGACCTTATCGAGACTATATTGTGTGGATAAATCGGCAGGATAAATGGAAGGCGGAAGAATTTTGGAGGAATGAGCTTCGAGAGTTCAAAGTTTCGACACCACTTCCGTTAGAACGATTTAAAAGTAACGATTTTAACCGACCGGGGCGCTTCACTGAAAAAGAAATTCATTTATCTGGTAGCTTAACACAGAAGCTAAATCAATTTACGAAGCAGCACCAACTGACATTAAATACAGTCATTCAGGGAGCATGGGCTTTTATGCTTAGTCGTTTCAGCGGAGAAACGGATATCGTGTTCGGTGTGACTGGTTCTGGCAGGCCAACGGAAATTGCTAAAGTTGAATATATGGTAGGTATGTTTATAAATACCCTGCCTTTTCGTATCCATATAGATACAAAACTCTCCATATATAATTGGCTGCAGGAAATTCAGATGAGGAATCTAGAGCTGCGGCAATATGAGTACTGTTCTTTGGTGGATATTCAGGGATGGAGTGAAATACCGCGAGGAACTCGGATGTTCGAAACTATCTACGTATTTGAGAACTATCCGACCAGCACTAGTGATACATTGGACTCCAATACAGGGATCGAAATTAAAGAAGTGCAGGGTATTGAGCAAACCAATTACCCCCTATCTTTAGTAGCTATGCCGGGGAAGCAAATCGGACTTAAGATACTTTACGATGGGAATCTGATTGACGAAAGCTCAGTGGATAGAATTATCGCGTATCTAAATCAATTGCTCTTGGCTATAACATTACAAATTCACGAACCGCTCGGCACCCTGAGCATATTGACAGAGGAAGAGAACGAACTTGTAACCGAACAATGGAACCATACGGGGACCGCGTATCCACGGGAGCATTCTGTGCATGAGCTGTTCGAGGAACAGGCAGCGAGAACGCCGGACGCAGCAGCAGTTGTGTTCGAGGACGTGACA
>NZ_BAZR01000066.1 GCF_001315105.1 Paenibacillus sp. JCM 10914
CCCCCGTGCCATCCCAATTTCATCCCACTGACTCCAGGCGCAGCAGGACATACGCACCGGAGACTTGCCAAATTGTGCTCGGGTGAACGCTTCCATAAATCCGTTTCCGGCATTGTATATTCCCAATGTCAAACCTGGCAACAAGGTACGAGCCGATGAAAAACAAACCAGGAAAGTGCCTTCCCGCTCACGAAGCAGCTCATGCACCGCCCAAGTTCCATATACTTTAGACTCGAAGGAAGCTTCCCATTGCTCCACCGTCTGATCCCCCAGCAGTTCCTCTTCAATTGTTCCTGCTAGGTGCAATGCTCCATCCAGCGGACTGCCCCAATCTTGCTCCACACGCTCGACCGTTCTTCGCAGTTCATCCAGGTCGCTAAGTCTTACCGCACGGTATTCGATGCTACCGCCTTCGGCGGCAATCCCTTCCAACTCTTGGTAGGCTCGGATCCGTTCGGACATCCCCTCATCAGGTCCCGCCAACACCTCCGTCCAATCCTTTCGCGGCGGAAGCGGCGTCCTCCCTATCACCAGCACTCGGGCCTTATACGACCGAAGCATCTCAGCGACCAGCCGTCGTCCAATGCCCCCCAGCCCCCCACTGATCAGGTATGAACCGCCTTCACGCAGCGGGATATCTCTCACACGTTCCTCCATCTGTGTCTTTCTCAGCACGGGCACCCAGCGGACCCCTTCACGCCAAGCGACCGCTGTCTCTCCGTCCTCACTCTGCCATTCCCTCAACAGGTTGTCCCCGTCCTGCCCGACCTCTTCCCCTTTCAGGTCTACATGTCGGCACATCCATCCCGGATATTCCAATCCCATCGTCTTTACCATCCACGCCAGAGCCGCCTTATCCCATACGTTTGGCTCCCCATCCTTAACCGCCTGCATCCCTCTGGTTATCGCCGTCAGGGTCATGCCCGATCCTAGCTCGGTCGCTCCCAGTGCCTGCGCAATAAACAGTAAGCTATACACACCTTCATACTGCGCTTCCCTTAACTGCTCCACACTTTGAACTCCGTTTGCCTTCGCTTCGTAACCCCACAGGTGCATGACATGCCGCACCGCCGTCCCTTGTCTTTCCAATCCCTCAAACAGCGACGTATAGTCCGCTTTCTCCTTTGGGTTGATTCGATAATGCTTTTCATTCAGCCGCTCGAATGAACCCCCTTTTTCCACCAGCACGACCGTCTCTTCTCCAAGTGCTTTAGCGAACCTCTCACCTAAGCCTGACTCGTCCGTAAAACATACGCAGGTCCCTGTCCGGGTAACCTCCTGTTTGAAGTCCCCTGCCTGTTCCATCCACACTTGCTCATAGATCCAATCGGGTAACGTATGTTCGTTCTCCGTCCGGATGTCCCACGCTTTCATTTCCCGTTCATACTTCCCACCTAACAACCGCTTCGTTAGCTCCCCGCGTTGAATTTTCCCTGAGTTGGTTTTAGGGAACTCTTCTTTGTCCATCGCAATGACGTAGGTAGGATCAATCCCCACTAGGCGAATCAACTGCTCTCGGATCTCTGCGCCAATTCGTAACCGTGTCTCTTCATCCCTGTCTGTACTCGAAAAAAAGACGACCAGTCGGTCGCTCCCACCGGTTTGATCCGCTATCCCGCATGCGGCGGCGTAAGTCGGATCCACTCCGGTGACCTCCTCCACAAACGCCTCCACTTCATAGTTGTAGTAGTTATTTCCATTCACGATCAGGACATCCTTCTCGCGCCCGGTAAGTGTCAGTCGACCCTGCTTCAGAAATCCCAAATCCCCTGTGTGAAACCATCCGTCGTCTGTGAACACTTCCCCATTGGCCTCTGCATTATTATAATATTCCGCCATGAGGGTCGGACCCTTCACCTGCAACCGTCCGATTCGTCCTTCACGCAAAAGCCGATTGGCGCTGTCCACGATCCGAATACTCACGCCCGGTATCGGCCCGCCCAGCTCTGCAAATGATACGCTATCTCGGTCCTCCAGTCCCGCCGGACTGACGTTGCCGTTCAGTGACCCTTTACGTAATATATGGAAACCACTTGTCTCGTCATGACCGTTGAGTGTATGTGAAAATACGACCGCTGAGGAGATCTCCGACATGCCGTAAGCTGGAATCATCGCCGAAGCGTGCAACCCGTGGGGCTCTAACATCGTCAAGAAGCGCTGCGCCGTTTTGCGCATGATCTGCTCCGCTCCGTTAATCACATAACGGACAGAAGTCAGATCCCATCTTCGTTCCTTCACTGCTTCCTCTAAACTTACGATCAGATTGAATGCAAAATTAGGCGCCCATGTTACGGTCACCCGATAACGATCGATCCAATCCAACCAGCGCAAAGGCTCCGGCACAAACGCCTCTACTTTTGCGCATACTTGTGAGCATCCTGCATACACACTTGTAAGATGATACATAACCAAGCCGCCCACATGATCCAGCGGCATCCAGTTGAGCCACACATCATCTGAACTCAGTTGAAGTGCTTGTGTTTGTGATTGTGCCATTGTCGTCACGCTTTGATGGCGATGGCGTACACACTTCGGTTGTCCCGTGCTTCCCGACGTCAACAGGTTTAGCGCTTGGGACCTAGATGTCGCCGAATACATTTGTCGGGCAGGTACATGAACCAGCAACGGTTCGAGTACGACCACGCGGATATCATCCTCCGTCTCCGGCCAGCTCTTCACAGCTTCCCGCAGTTCTCCTTCCGTCGCCTCATCCGTCAGTACCAGCGGCCGCTCAAGCAACGTCCAAGCATTGTACAATTTGCTCATGGACGCATTTCGTTCATCATAATGCGTCGCTGCCCCCAATGCTGCAGGTAAGAAACCTCCCATCACGCAAGCCCAAAACGCCGTCAGAAAACTCATGTTGTCCCGAAACTGGAATAGGACTACGTCCGTCGGCTTCAGTCCCAGCGTTCGCAGTCCTGTGAGCACACATGACGCTCGGTGCCATAGTTCACTATAAGAAAGAAACCGCTCATTGCCGATTTCATTCACGATCAGAATTCCTTTGTCAGCCGATATCCGAACCGCCCGTTGCAGTGCTTCGATTAAAGTCTGAGGCTCGTCTGGCCTATTCACCAAAGCTTCTCCTTCGCTCATCGCAAGTGGGGCAGAAGAAGAAGCTTCTTCACCGCCCCCCCCTATGGAAGACACGATACTACCGTCGTGAAAACCACTCACTGGGGATATCCATTTATCCGGCAATATATCCTGAAGGTGAAGATGTGGACGCTGCTCATATTGCTCTTCTAACCAGACCGCTACTTGCTTCATGCCCACTATATTTTTAAGCTTTTGTTCGAA
>NZ_BAZR01000067.1 GCF_001315105.1 Paenibacillus sp. JCM 10914
TACCTCGACGTTTGGAATCGGCTCACCTATAGGCACGTTTTTGACCTCAAGACTACGCGCTTTCCAAAAAGTCGTACAAATTGTTGCTTCCGTCGGACCATAGGCGTTGATGTAAGATACCTGTGATTGCCAGTTCCTCACGGTCTTCGAACTTGCCGCTGAACCTGCCGTTACGAGTATTCTCAAGGAAGGAATGTCCTCGGGTCTTATTTGCGCTACGTAAGTAGGCGGCAAAGTCGCCACTGTAATTCGGTGCCTGCTCATCCATTCCGCACATTTTGCAACGTCTTGAATAATTTCTTGCGTTGGTAGATAAAGACAAGCCCCGGTAAACAATGCCATGAACGTTTCCCATATAGAGGCGTCAAATGACATGCTTGCAAACTGAATGATCCGATCTTCCGGCGTAATGCCAAACTCATTCCTGAAGAACGCATATAAGTTCGCCATTCCCAAATGTTCCACCATGACTCCCTTTGGCCGACCGGTCGATCCCGACGTGTAAATGACATACGCTAATCCAGTTGGGCTGCCGTTCTCCTCTAAATCGTCATAAGTTTCGTCGACTTCATTGTCTTGAGAAACCAAATTGATGAACTCTAGTTCGGATAGATTATCTTCCGACAACGGCAACCTTTGTTTATTGGCAATCAGTCGTTTGACTTTGCTATCTTCTAACATGAAGAGAATCCGATCAGCCGGATATTCAGGATCGATCGGTAAAAATGCGCCTCCGGCTTTCAGCACGGCCAGTTGGGCAACAAGCATGAACGGGGAACGTTCGATTAGCACGGCCACTACTTCTTCAGGTCCGATTCCTCTCTCTTTCAGTTGCCTCGCCAATGCGTTGGCTTTACCATTTAGTTGTTTATATGTCCAAGCTCTGTTTCCATATACCACTGCCATCGCATCAGGTGTTGCTTTCGCCTGCCATTCAAATAACGTATGGATACAAGCATGATCTGGATAAGGCGCCTTCGTAGCATTCCATTGCACAACCACCCGGTCATATTCTTCCGTTGACATTAATCGGAGCGTCTCTACAGGCTCCATCGATTTCTCTGTCATTTCACGCAACAGCCTTACCATGTACTCCAACATTCGCTCGACTTCATCTGCCTTAAATGTTTGCCGGTCATAGAACATCCTCAACACAAGGTTATCTCCGGGTGTAGCTTGTAAGGAGAGCGGGTAATTCGTTTGTTCTATACCTTGAATTCCCGTTATTCTGAAATCCTGTTCTCCACCGTCACATTCACTAGTAGATGCTTCCGCTCCCTCGACATCGATCGGATAATTCTCGAAAACATACACTGTTTCGAACAAAGAGCTCCCCCTTGGCACATCGCTCCATCCTTGGATATCCACCAAAGAACAATGTTCGTATTGACTTATTTCCATTTGTTTCTCTTGCAATTTTCGGATCCAAGCAAGCACGGGCGTATCGTCGATAACCATTCGGATAGGAAGTGTATTAATAAACATACCAACCATCGATTCCACCCCGGGTAAATGTGCAGGCCGGCCAGCTACTGTCGTACCTGAAACCACGTCGCGCTCACCGCTGTAATACCCTAGTAGCAATAACCAAGCACCTTGGACCAGAGTATTCAAAGTCATTTGATTCTTTTTAGCGAATAGAGTCAACGATTGCGTCAACTCATCAGGAAGAGTGAAACTTTGCTCATCTTTTCCCTGACCGTCTCCGATTCCTATCGGAATTGATGTAGGTGCTCTAAATCCTTGCAATTCATTTCGCCAGTACGTCTCAGCCTCTTTTGAATCTTGCCGTTGTATCCACTCGATATAGTTAATAAACGGTAGAGCAGGTTCAAGCACAACCTCTACCTTGTCTTTGAGCGCACGATATAGAGCCAACAGCTCTCCAACGACTATCGGCAAGCTCCATCCATCCATCAGCAGATGATGATGGCTCCAGACCATTTGATACGTTACATCATCTACACGTATTAGTGTAATTCTCATCAAAGGCGATTCATGCAGTTTGAAATTCGTTTCGCGATCGGTTTGCAAATACGTTTTCAAAGCTGCGGCTGTACTCTCAGGAGACCTATCTCTCCAGTCCAATTGCTCAATTGTTATGGTGACTTGGTTGTACACAATTTGATGTGGAGAGACCAAGCCCTCCCACGCAAAGGTTGTCCGGAATAGTGAGTGCCTGGCAATGAGATAATTCCAAGCCTTCTGCAACGCAACCGGGTCAAAATGCCCTTCTATTGTCAACAGAAGCTGCGAAACATAATCCCCTGATTGCGCTTCGTACAAAGAATGAAAGAGCATCCCCTGCTGCAACGGAGTCAATGGATAAATCGTTTCAATATTTCTGTGTTGACCGACAAGCGTATCGAGTTCTTTATTGCTCATACGAGCTTGCGGGAAATCAGACAGTGTATAACACATTTGTGTCTCTGAATCCGGCAGCGCAACAATATCTCTAAGTCGAGACATAAAATCCTCGGCTACGGATTCTATCGTTGCACGCTTATACATCTCCCGGCTATATGTCCAGGTAATGTACAACAATCCCCCGCTTATGACCCCGGATATGTCGATAAAATGGAGTCGCCGCTCATTTGAACACACGTTCGCCCCGGCCGATTCAAGCGCTGTCTGCAGCATCGTATCTTTCGACAGAAATGAATCCGTCTGTCCGAAATAATTGAACCCTACCTGAGCGTTCGGCCCATATGGGAACGACTCGTCTCGTCCGTATTTAATAATTCCGTAGCCTATACCCTTGTTAGGTATATTGCGTAATTGCTCTTTCACGTTCTTTAGGACTGCCCCTATTGAATACGTTCCGCTTATATCCACCACAACCGGGTACAAACTCGTAAACCACCCCACCGTTCGGGTCACATCGAGTCCCCCGCCGATCTCTTCCCGGCCATGGCCTTCCATATGCACCAACAGGCGCGCCGAACCCGTCCACGCCTGTGTCGCTTGCGCCAATGCCGCAAGCAGCACTTCGTTGATTTGCGTCCGGTAGACCGACGGTACTTCCTTAAGCAGCGCCTGCGTCTCTTCCTCGCTAAGCGACAACGTCACCTGCTCTGCGTCTTGCTCCCGGTTGCTTCCCTCCGGCTCATCCACCGGCCATGCTGGCACGTCCGTAAACGACTCCGCGTTCCAGTACTTCACCTCTTGCTCCGGCAGTTCAGACGCCAGTGTCTTCAGACGCTCCGCCCACTGTTGG
>NZ_BAZR01000068.1 GCF_001315105.1 Paenibacillus sp. JCM 10914
GCGGTAGAGGAATTCCATGATGGTGGATTCGAGACGGGGCTCGGGCCGATACAACAATGGATATTAAGTCAATTTAAGAATGACTCGTACGGGCAGTATCAATTATTGCATTTGTTGGCCAGTGAGACGTTGGACATCGATATATTGAGAGACGCACTGCACCTTGTTGCTAAGCACCATGCCGCACTGCGACTGAGATTCAAATTAGAGAGCGAAGGGCACTGGCAATTGAAAGTAACGGATTTGACAAATGATGATGTGTTGCTGGAAAGGATTGACTTTACTTTAATGCTGAGTAACCAGCAGGAGGAAAAGGTCAAGGGAATATTGGAGCAGATACCTCTAAAATTAAATGTAAAGAATGGTCCGATGTTGCTATTCACCTACATTCGAATGGGGCATGCCGACGACCAGCTAATTATCGCAGCTCATGAGCTAGTGATGGACGGTAGCTCATGGACCATTTTGCTAGAAGATCTCCAAACGGCTTATCGACAACTAGCTAATAAGGAAAAAAATGTGAAATTACCTCAAACCTCTTCTACCTACCTGATTTGGAGCAATCAATTGGAACGGTTTTCGGGATCTACTTCGCCTGAAATGAAAAAACCACTTTGGTTGGGGATTTCGAATGCCATGAACGCGCTCGTCGACAAGGGAAGTGTGGCTGAACATCGAATGCTTAATTTTCAATTTTCGTTAAGCAAAGAAAAAACTTTACGGTTTTACGATGAATGCTCTAACAAAAATGTCTCCGTGGAAGATGTCTTGTTGGCTTGCTTCTCATCAGCTCTCTTACAGTCAATTGGGAGGACAGATCTTCCAACTTTACTGGAAATGGATGTTCGTTCCGATACTCACCTAAATATCGATCTTTATAGGGTAATCGGCAGGTACTCAGCTATAGTACCATTATTAATTTGTTCGGAAGGAACATTCGATGTCCCGCTGATATACAAAAAAATAAAAGAAGCACAGAAAAAGTTTCATTCTGCAAGCCTTGATCATAGTATTTTGCACAATCTGGTCAAAGATGCACAGGAGTTCTCTGTTAACGATGGCATGACATTTAGGTACCTAGGTAATTTCGGGGAAAGTTTGAAAAATGGGTTCTTACAGCCATTAGGCTTGCAACTCCAGTCTTTTACGAAAACTAGCTTGCATTCGATGATAGTTGTGAATTCATTTATTTTGAACGATCAAATTTATTTCCAAGGTGCCTATGATCAAAAGGTTATTAACCTACAAGCCATGGATAAGCTGCCTAAACTTCTTTTCGATGCTACTGAGCGATGGAGCTCATGGACCGAAGCGGCTTCCAACCGCATTATGGATTTCTCGGATGCAAACCTTTCGGAAAAGAGTCTCGCCAAAATTCTTACGAAATTGTCGACCACGAGGAGGAACTAGAAGTTGAACGAAATTTATGATTTATACACACTGACTCCAATGCAGCAAGGAATACTGTTTCACTCCCTACGTGATCAGGACAAGGATACGTATATATCTCAGATATCTTTCCAAGTGGACGGGGATTTAGATTTGATTCATTTTGAACGTGCATGGCAATGGCTCATCGAACGGCATTCTGCATTTCGAACATTATTTGTCTGGGAAGATACGGACACTCCTGTTCAAGCTGTTTTTAACTCCATTGAATTTAATATGTCCGTAATCGACCTGATTGGCCTTTCGAGCGATCAGCAAACATTGAAGCTAAAAAGCTTTAATAGGAAAGAGCGTAACAAAGGATTTGAATTAACCGAACTCCCCTTAATGAGAGTTGCAGTCATTAAATTGTCAGAGGAATCGGTACATGTCGTGTGGACCTATCATCATATTATTATGGACGGGTGGAGTTCTCATATAGCTATTAATGAGCTTTTCACCGCATATCGGGATTTTTGTTCCGGTAAAATGCCAGAACAGCCAAAAGTAAGACCATATCGGGACTATGTGAACTGGTTACGGCAACAAGATAATCAGTTGGCTGAGAATTTCTGGAGAAAATACCTGAAGGGAATAACAACTCCAACTAAATTCCACACATTCGGAACAACCGACAACGGTGGTAAGTTTCAAACTTCTGAGCTCTACCTTTCTAGCGAGGCTACCGATGCCTTGCAGCAATATTCACGGGAAATTAGGGTGACCCTTGCGACTTTGGTTCAAGGTGCATGGTCTCAGCTTCTGAGTATCTATAGCGGTGATCGGGATGTATTGTACGGCACGACTGGTTCCGGGCGTCCACACGATTTTGTGGGCGCTGAGAACATGATTGGCTTATTTATCAGCACTTTACCGACAAAGGTTACCATTAAGCCTAACATGATAGTGTCGGATTGGTTAAAAGAGATTCAAACGCAACAGATACAAGCGAGGGAATATGAGTATGCTTCCTTAACGGATATACACAATTGGAGCGGACTTTCCAGAAATACCGCTCTTTTCGAAGCTTTATTTGTATTTGAAAACTATCCGATCCAAAGCGAACCTGAAACCGATAGTCACTTGAAATTAGGAAATGTTGAAGGGTTTGGAAATACCAACTATCCATTGAACTTGATTACAATTCCAGGGCAAAGATTATTATTAAAGCTGTTATTTAATTCAAATGATTTCACTAAATCTTTTGCTGATGATTTGCTTCGTCATTTACTTTATTTGCTTAAATCACTTTCTCAGTGTACTGCCAAGACATTAGCGTTTTGGACTCCCTTAAACGAGCATGAACGGGATCGTCTGCTCATCGATTGGAATGAAACCTCTCGCCCATATGCGGATGACAAGCCTGTGCATGAGTTGTTTGAGGAACAGGTGGAGAGAACGCCGGACGCGGAAGCAGTTGTGTTCGAGGACGTAACATTGACGTATGCGGAGTTGAATCGGCGAGGCAACCAACTGGCGCATTATCTGCGTCAGCAAGGAGTAGGACCGGAGAGTCTTGTGGCGATATGCATGGACCGGTCGGTGGATTTAATTGTGGCGTTGCTGGGCGTACTCAAAACAGGTGGCGCGTACGTGCCATTGGATCCGTCATATCCACAGGAACGTTTTGCTTACATGCTGGCGGATACGCAGCCAAAAGTGCTGGTGACGGAATCGAAATACCTTTTGAGTGTACCGTCATATACGGGTTCGATCGTCCTAATGGACGGGATCGTGGAAACGCTGGCGGAGC
>NZ_BAZR01000069.1 GCF_001315105.1 Paenibacillus sp. JCM 10914
TGGATCTTCCTGGAGACTATCCTCGTCCAGCGGTCAAGAGTTTTGAGGGAGCGTCTTTTAGTCAGCCCATAAATCTGGAGTTATCCCGTGCGCTGCGTCGGTTGGCTTCTGATACGGGAACGACCGTCTACATGGTATTGCTCGGACTTCTGAATGTGCTCCTGTTAAAGTATTCGGGGCAAGAGGACATCGTGGTGGGCTCGCCAGTGGCTGGACGGAACCACACCGATTTGGAATGGGTGATGGGTATGTTCGTTAATACGCTGGCTATTCGAAATCGGCCAACAGGGGACAAAACCTTTGAAGCATTTCTGGAAGAGGTTAAGATCAACGCGATTCATGCGTTCGAGCATCAAGATTATCCATTTGAAGAACTAGTAGACAAACTTAATATCTCACGGGATATGAGCCGAAACCCGTTGTTTGAAGTGATGCTTGTGTACCAGAACATAGTGGAGCCTGCGTTGCAAGAAGGATTTGGCGATGAAATCCGAATAAGTGCGTACGACGCTGAACTTTCTGGGACAGCGAAGTTTGATCTGAACGTGATTGTGGAAGATTTGGGGGAAGGGCTGCTGTTCCAATTCGAATATTGCACCCGTCTATTCAAGCGAGAAACGGTCGAGCAGATGGCGCAGCATTTAATGGAGATCGCTTGGACAGTAACTGCGGATCCTCATACTCAAATCTCGGCTATCCCGATGCTGACGCAGGAAGAACGCCAGTTAATCCTTTACGATTTCAACGACACGGATAAGGCGTATAGCAGTGAGCAAACGCTGCATGGGCTGGTGGAGGAACAAGCGAGAAGGAACCCAGATGCACCGGCGCTCGTATTAGGCAACGAATCGATGACATACGGTGAGTTGGAGAACAAAGCCAATCGGCTTGCAAGGCACTTGGTAGAGCAGGGAGTTGCGATGGGGGCTCACGTAGGCCTTATGACGCAGCGCGGTTTTGCGATGGTTATCGGCATGCTGGCCATTCTAAAGGCAGGAGCGGCGTATGTGCCGATTGATCCGGCATATCCAGCAGAGCGCAAGCGATACATCATGGACCATGCGGAGATCGCCGCGCTGGTGACGGATCGTGCATCGGAGTTCGAACACGATCGGACGGTACGGATCGATGCGGAACTGCTTGCGGCGTATTCCGCTGAACCGTTGGATCTACCGGAGCTTGCAAGGGAACGCGCGTATGTCATTTATACGTCCGGCTCCACGGGAATGCCCAAAGGGGTCATGATTGGACATCGTTCGGTGGTCAATTTGATTGAGTGGGTGAATCGGCGGTTCTTGGTGAATGAAGCGGATACACTTTTATTTATCACTTCCATGTGTTTTGACCTGTCGGTCTATGACATTTTCGGTTTACTTGCGGCCGGAGGGCGGGTGGTTCTAGCCCAAACGGAAGAGGTACAAGATCCAGAGCGCCTTAAGGGTTTGATGGAGGAACACCGCATTACATTCTGGGATTCGGTACCCACGACGATGAACTACTTGATTCAGCATATGGAACGGCAGGACGAAAAATGGCAGCAGAGTGACTTGCGTCTGGTGTTCATGAGCGGGGATTGGATTCCGGTAAATCTGCCTAGTCGGATCAAAAATCATTTTCCGGGGACGGAGGTTCTGAGTCTCGGAGGAGCGACGGAAGGGACGATATGGTCCAATTACTATCCAATCGAGGAAGTGTTGGAGGAGCAGAGTAGCATACCCTACGGCAAGCCAATCGCCAACAGCTATTTCTACATCTTGGACAAGTACTTGTCCCCAGTTCCATACGGAGTACCGGGGGAGCTATACATTGGAGGAGTCGGGGTTGCCCAGGGGTATCTGAAGGATCCGGAGAAGACGGGGACATCATTCTTGAAGAACCCGTTCTTACCGGAAGAAGGTGAACGGATGTACAAGACGGGTGATGTGGGCCTCATGCTGCCGGATGGCAATATGCAGTTTATAGGAAGAAAGGACCATCAGGTCAAAATTAGAGGTTACCGCGTAGAGCTGGGCGAAGTAGAAAGCGCCCTTCTCAGACTCGAGGGCGTGAAAGAAGCGATCGTGATGGACCGAGAAGAGCGGGAAGGTGGGAAATATTTATGCGCTTATATCGTAGCATCCGAAGAGCTGAAGGCGAAAGATCTTCGAAGTGGCTTGGGACGTCTAATCCCAGATTATATGGTGCCATTGGCATACGTATTCTTGTCTCAGCTGCCGATGACGTCTAACGGAAAAATAGACCGGAAGGCCTTACCGGCACCGGAAGGACAGGAACGGGGCGAAACGTATACACCGCCGGAGAACGAGTGGGAAGAGAAGTTGGCATCGTATTGGGAGGAACTGCTGGATGTGCGACCAATTGGTGTGAAGAGTGACTTTTTCGAACTGGGTGGCCACTCACTGAAAGCGGCGGCGCTGATAGGTAAAGTGTATGCAGAGATGCAGGTGGAGCTTCCATTACCGTATGTGTTCCGATACCCGACGATCCGGCAATTGGCGGAAAGGCTACGCGAAGTAACCGACTGGGAGTCGGAGAAGCCCGTGCTTCAGTTCGGCGATCCCTCTGGAGAACCGATATTCGCTTTTCCACCAGCAGGAGGATACGGAAGTGTCTACAAAGGATTAGCGGAAGAATTGGAAGGATTTACGGTGTATGGGTTTGACTTCATCGAGGATGAAGCGCGGATTGTGAGGTACAAACAGATGATCCGAGAAATCCAGCCGCAAGGACCATACAGGTTGGTGGGATATTCTGCGGGTGGGAATTTAGCATACGAAGTGGCTAAGGCAATGGAGGAGGATGGCGAAGAAATCCGGGAATTGGTGATGATCGACGCGACACGCAGGACAGAGAGGATAAATCAGACGATGGAGCAGATGCGTGCAGAAGTCGAGAAGGAGCTGCCTGAGTTGGAGAAGATGCACGCATTTATGAATGTGGAACCGATTCGGCGAAAGGTTATAGAACGTAGTTTGCTATACAACCAGTACTTGAACGGTATCGTAAATGGAGGAAGGATCAAGGCCAACATTCACTGCATCATCTCGGAGGGTCGGAATAGGGAGACAGGTTGGCGCGATGTCGCTACGAGCTATCGGGAATATAGCGGCTTCGGGCAGCATCTAGAGATGCTGGACCCTTCCCTAGTGCGCCGGAATACCGA
>NZ_BAZR01000070.1 GCF_001315105.1 Paenibacillus sp. JCM 10914
CTTAATCGAGCGGCACGATATTTTGCGAACGGTTTTTCTTTACGAGGAAACCAAAAAAACGCTTCAAGTGGTGTTGTCTGAAAGACAGGCCGAAGTGACCTCGGAGTGTCTGGCCGATTGGACTCCTGAACGTATCAATGCGCGAATCGAAGAGTTTAAAGCAGAGGATCGGATCCGCGGCTTTGACCTGTCCGAAGATGTTCCGATGCGAACGTCGATCTTCCAAACGGGTAGGGACACGTTTGAAGTGATATGGAGCTTTCATCATATCGTTGTGGACGGTTGGTCGATGGGAATTTTGATGAAAGATTTTTTTGAGATGTACGGGGCTCTTTACACGGGAACAGCACCGATCCTGAACAGCGTGCGGCCATACAGCGACTTCATCCGCTGGTACGAGCAGCAGGATAAACAAGAGGCAGCGGAATATTGGCGGCATTATTTAGCTGGTTATGAAGAGCAGGCGACCCTACCGAAACTGCCGATGTCAGCGGAGCGGAACAATGAATATCTCCAACGGGAGGAAATAAGAAAGCTGGATGCGGAGACTGTACGCCGTTTAGTACAGATCGGGAACGGGTGCGGTGCGACTGTAAATACAGTCATTCAGGTAGCTTGGGGTGTCTTGCTGGGTAAATACAACCATACGCGGGATGTCGTGTTCGGATCGGTTATTTCGGGCCGGGAAGCTCAGGTAACGGGAATCGAGTCGATGGTGGGCTTATTTATCAACACGATTCCCGTAAGAATCCGATTGGAGGGAGAGGTTTCGTTCGCAGAGACGGTCCAGCGGGCGCAAGAAGAAGCGCTGGAAAGTACGCAATTCGGATACTTTCCGCTTGTGGACATTCAATCGTTCAGCTCGTTAAGGCAAGGGCTGGTGGACCAAATAATGGCATTCGAAAATTTCGTACAGACCCCCTCTCTGGATGACCGGAACGTTGGGTTCCAAATCGAAGGAGTAAGCGGGTTTGAGCAGACACATTATGATTTTAACATCATCGTGTTACCGGAGGACGACGGAATGTCCGTCAAGTTTACCTATAACGCGGCGGTTTATGACGAAGAACTGATTCGCCGGGCGATGGGGCATTATTGCCGTATTCTTGAGACCGTTAGCATGCACCCGGATATTCTAAACGAAGAGATCGTCATGGTGAGTGAGGAAGAAAAGTGGCAGCTGACCATTGAAAACAATCTGACAGAGCAGGAATACGCTAGGGACAAAACGCTTCATGGTCTATTTGAGGAACAGGTGAGACAAACGCCCAATGCGGTGGCACTGCTGTTCGAGGACAGGCAGTGGACGTATCGAGAACTCGATGAGAAGGCGAACCGCCTAGCGATGCAGCTCCGGACATTAGGAATGGGGGCCGGCAAGCCGGTCGGCATCTTGGCCGAACGAGGCCCAGACATGGTCGCGGGAGTACTGGGCGTATTGAAAGCGGGCGGAGCCTATGTACCGTTCGAACCAGGTTGGCCGCAGTCTCGGATTGCGGGGATCATGGAATCGCTGAGCATGGAACATATGCTGACGACTCATAGGCAACTACCAGTTGTTCGGGGACTACTGCGTGAGGTGCCGTCGTTAATGCATGCAGTTTGCATGGAGGAAACGGTAGTTGAGTCACACGGGGAGAAGCAGATTTACGGATTGCAGAAAGCAGGAGCAGAATCGCTGGAATACGAGGCGGTGGCTGTCGATGCTGAACAATTGGCGTACATCATTTTCACATCGGGGTCTACGGGTACTCCCAAAGGGGTAGCGGTTTGCCATCGCCCGGTCATCAATCTATCGAATGGGTGAACCGGACGTTTGAGATCGGGGCAGAGGATCGAATATTATTCGTCACGTCGATGTGCTTCGATTTGTCGGTGTATGATGTGTTCGGGTTGTTAGCCGCGGGAGGTTCCGTACATATTGCGGGCGAGGAAGAGATCCGTGAGCCAGAGAAATTGGCGGAGCGATTATGGAAAGAACCGATTACGTTCTGGGATTCGGCGCCTGCGGCGATGCAGCAGGTAGCGGCGTATTTCCCGTATATGCAGGAGGAGTTGAGGGAGAGTCGCTTAAGAACGGTATTTCTGAGCGGAGATTGGATTCCGTTGAAACTTTCGGGCACGTTGAAGAGGTATTTCGAAAAGGTGGAGACGGTTGCGTTAGGAGGAGCAACGGAAGCAACGGTATGGTCGAACTACTACCGGATTGAAGAAGTGAAGGCGGAATGGGCGAGCATCCCGTACGGGAAGCCGATTCAGAATGCCCGTTATTACATATTGGATGAACGGTTGAACCCGTGCCCGGAAGGAGTGGGCGGTGAGATTTACATCGGCGGGGAATGTTTGGCGTCGGGTTATGTAGGGGATCCGGAAATGACGGAACGGAAGTTTGTAGCTGATCCGTATTCAAGTCTGCATGGTGGGAGAATGTACCGGACGGGAGATCGGGCGAGGTGGATGGCGGACGGAAACATCGAATTTCTGGGTCGTTTGGATTATCAAGTCAAGATCAGAGGGTACCGGATTGAGCCGGGTGAAATCCAGTCAGCGCTGATGAAGCATCCCGCAGTGAGGGAAGCGATGGTGCTTGACCATGAAGACGGAACAGGTCAGAAGTATTTGTGCGCATATACAGTGCTGGAGAACGGGGAAGAGACCCCCGGATTAGAAGAGTATTTGGCCCAGAGGCTACCTTCGTATATGATACCTGCGCACTTTATGGTGTTGGAGAGCATGCCGGTCACAGTGAACGGGAAGCTGGATCGAAAGGCGCTACCCAAGCCGCAATGGGGACGGGGGCAGGAATATGTCGCTCCGCGAAACGAATTAGAACGCCAGTTGGTGGAAATATGGCAGGAAGTTCTCGAAGTGGAGAGGGTCGGGGTAACCGATAATTTCTTTAATCTCGGTGGACATTCCATTAAAGCAA
>NZ_BAZR01000071.1 GCF_001315105.1 Paenibacillus sp. JCM 10914
TATATTTCAATGTGCTGCAGATTCGTTTCGTATCTAGTTTTCAGGTGATCAAGCATCTGAGCCGTTTGGTGGCGATGGCGGAAGGGTTCCACGCGTTCCCATACCGAACACGACCGTTAAGCCTTCCAGCGCCGATGGTACTTGGACCGAAGGGTCCCGGGAGAGTAGGACGTCGCCAAGCGAAAGACCACTGTCGATGTAATCGATGGTGGTTTTTATTTTGTCGTGAATGGACAATACGCCATGGCAAAATTAAAGCTGTTATATAACATGTGCCCAAAAAAGACACAAACAGATGAAGATTTTGTTACCGTTCCAATGAAGAAAATCAGTATAATAGGTATAGGCATAACGAGGTAAATGATTACCGGTTTACGCAGGCTATAGGAAGTAAGGCCTGATTGGTAGGTTCTCCATTAACCAAACAACAATGAATATTCATCTGGAAACCGGTTATTGTGGGGGAAGGAGGACAATTACATGTTGCGTAGAAGGAATCTGCATCTAGCAGAGATTATATGTGCAGGAACGATTTTATTGGTCGCTTCCGGTTGTGGAGCATCTTCTCAGCCTAGCTGGAAATCCTTTGATGGTGCGGCTAATGTGAAGTCATTTCCGGTTCCCAAGGAAGCGAATAAGACGGAACAAACGACAGGCAACAGCGACTTGGATTATGTACGGTATGCCTTGCCTGGCTTGAAGGAAGATCAGAGTGTTCCCGAGGTTTATTTAGAAGAGATTGAATCATGGGGCTGGACGCAGAAGGAAATTGAGGATAGTGGTTCTTCTTTAGTGTTTGAAAAGGGAAAAAATATCGTCCATCTTACGGTGCATGACGATTTTCTTATAATAACAGTGCCGGCTCAATTTAAGAAACAGATGATTCAAGGATTGGAAAGCAATAAAGTGAACGAATAAAGACCTCTTTCGGACTTCGAAAGAGGTCTTTATTTATGTATTGGTTACTGTAGATAATAGGACATATCCTGCTCGTTCATCTTCAACATGCCATCCTTGCGAAGTCCGGTCAATCGAAGCAAGATATAACTCCACGGCAGATGTAGCCACACGTGCCAAAATACAAGCGACAGCGTAAAGGGCCATGGCAGCAAGAAGGCCATAATGGCGCATAACAGAAACCCGATTGAGCTTGTGTATAACTGCACTTTCGTAAAGACCCGTCGGCTTGCATGTTGATGAGGCGCAAAGCCAAGCCAGGAGAGCTGGAGCCGAAAGCGCCATCGTCTTCGATAAACGGACCCAAGGAGCGTGAGCATCGTATGTCCGATGACATAATGAATCCAGATCATGATGGGTAATGCCAGTACAAAATAAATGAGGGTGTAGACGGAGATTAGCATGCCGGCTGCAATCGCGACCAGTCCCGGCAGTCCGAGATAGAGCATGGTTAGCTTTCGGGTGAGCGGAATTTTCTTGATTAGTCGATAATGATAAAATGTAGCTTGATCATGTGGGTCAGCCATTGTGCAGTGCCGTCCCCCTTCATATGAAATGGAAATCAATAGACAGAAGGCAACAGTCTTTATTTTTTTATCGGTACAAATCATATTTTTATGAAGCTAAAAAAAGGTACAGACACCATAGAATAAAGGGTTACATATAACTAAGTATAGATTGTTACCCTATGAAAAGGTTTAAAATAATAGAAACTGTGTCATACTAATAGGAAAAGGATCAAGGTGGGATTGTTATGGAAGAGTCGACGGATCGCGTCTGCATCGTATGCAACCAACCGAAAGCGGAGGGAATTACGATCGTCTCGCAATTTGTATGTGAGGATTGTGAGTCGGAGATCGTGCATACGAATGCCGAGGACGCCAAATATCATTTTTTTATTCATCAATTAAAACAGATCGCTTTACCTAAAAATGCATAAGTGCTAGAAATATGATAACGGGCCTGAATAATGAAGGCCTTTTTTTGTTTGTAATTAGCGGTTTTTTGAGACGAGCGGTGTTAGTGGGCATAGGCGAGCGTTTCAAATTGCGTTAAAATAGGTTAGAGAATGTAATCCGAAAGGATATGTCGATGACTACACATAGAGAACGTGCGCCTATCGCTGACGCATTAGATCGTTATCGAGAACGTAAAGGCACGTCTTTTCATGTTCCAGGCCATAAGAATGGCCGTATTTATGAAAGTCATTCACAAGTTGCAGGAATGTTGCTGGATGCGATGCGTGTGGATGTGACCGAGATCAGCGAGATGGATGATTTATTTCAACCGGAAGGCATTATACAAGAGGCACAAGAACTGGCTGCCGATTGCTTCTGTGCAGATGAGAGCTTTTTCCTGGTCGGTGGCAGTACCGCGGGGAATCTGGCCCTTATTTTGACGGTGTGCGCTACGCCGGGGGATATGTTATTGGTGCAGCGAAACGTGCATAAGTCGATATTGAACGGGTTGAAGCTGGCAGGAGCTAGAGTTGTCTTTCTTAGACCGGAGTTCGATCAGCATAGTGGTTTGGCGATTGCGCCATCGCTAAATACGATCAGGAGCGCATTGGATGCTTATCCGGAAGCCAAGGGACTTATGGTAACAATGCCGAATTATTACGGAATGGGCAGCGATTTGAGACCGATTGCCGAGGCATGCCATGAGCGGGGATTGCCTTTGCTCGTTGATGAAGCGCACGGCGCCCATTACGGGCATCATCCGGAGCTGCCGAGGAGTGCGTTAGCCTGCGGTGCCGATGGCGTGGTGCAATCCACGCATAAAATGCTCGCAGCGATGACGATGGGGGCCATGCTGCACGTTCAAGGGGATCGTTTGGACCGTGGACTGCTGAGGCAGCGGTTGTCCATGATCCAAAGCTCGAGCCCCTCGTATCCGCTCATGGCCTCGCTGGATCTGGCCCGGCGCCTGCTGCATACGCAGGG
>NZ_BAZR01000072.1 GCF_001315105.1 Paenibacillus sp. JCM 10914
GATCGAGCGGATGGCGGGGCATTGGCGCCGGCTGCTGGAGGCGGTGGCGCAGGATCCAGAGCAGGCGGTTGGCCGGATTGGGCTGCTGGGCGATGACGAGCTTGAGCAAATGCAGGCATGGAACGAAACGACGCGCCCATATGCGGATGATAAGCCTGTACATGAGCTGTTCGAGGAACAAGCGACGAAGACGCCGGATGTGAAAGCGGTCGCGTTCGAGGACGTGACGCTGACGTATGCGGAACTGAATCGACGAAGCAACCAACTGGCGCATTACCTGCGTCAGCAAGGGGTGGGACCGGAGAGTCTTGTCGCGATATGCATGGAACGGTCGGCAAATTTAATTGTCGCTATGCTGGGTGTACTCAAAGCGGGTGGCGCGTATGTGCCGCTGGATCCGTCATATCCACAGGAACGTCTCACTTACATGCTAGCGGATTCAGGCGCATCCGTGGTGGTGACGACAGAGAAATATTTAGGCCTGATACCGAACTCTACGGTGCAGACGGTTTGCTTGGATCGGGATGGTTTTGCTATCGGGCGCTGTAGAAAAGGCAACTTAAAGCTTGTGGGAACGGCTGAATCGCTGGCGTATGTTATGTACACCTCAGGATCGACGGGTAGCCCGAAAGGGGTATGTATACTACATTGCGGCATCGTGAGATTAGTGAATCATCCTTCCTATGTGGAACTGGGAGAGAAAGATGTCGTTTTGCAGACGGCGAGTATTTCGTTCGACGCGGCGACTTTCGAGATTTGGGGCAGTCTGCTGAACGGGGGGCGCCTGATCGTCATGTCGACGCAGACACCTTCTGTAAGTGAGCTTGGAGAAATGATCATCAGGCAAGGAGTTACGACGCTTTGGATGACCAATGGTCTGTTCAACTTGATGGTGGACGAACAAGTTGAGTCGCTGCGCGGAGTAAGCCAGTTACTAGTGGGCGGGGACGCGATCTCAAAGAGTCATGTTCGTAAAGTATTGCAATGGCCGGGCGTTCGTTTGATTAACTGCTACGGACCGACGGAAAACACGACCTTTACCTCCTACTATGAAGTGGAACGCAACCGGGAGTATCACGGAGTAATTCCGATTGGCAAACCTATCTCTAATACGCAGGTGTACGTGCTAGATGGTGAGATGCAGCCGGTGCCCGTGGGTGTGCGGGGGGAGTTATATACAGGCGGAGACGGGTTGGCGCGTGGATATTGGAATCGTCCGGAGCTGACAGCGGAGAAGTTCATCGTTCATCCGCAGTGGAACAAGCGCCTTTATCGGACGGGAGATTTGGTACGCTGGCAGCAAGACGGAAACTTGGAATACTTAGGCCGTGCGGACGAGCAGGTCAAAGTTCGGGGCTATCGAATCGAGCTTGGGGAGATTGAGGTTGCGCTGCTTCGTCATCCGCTTGTGGGGGAGTCGGTTGTTATCGTCCGTGACGATATGGCGTCAGACAAGACCATCGTGGCGTATGTTGTCACAAGCGGTAACGTAGAGCTAAGGGAGCTACGTGAATACCTGAAAGCGACACTTCCGGATTATATGGTGCCTTCGTATTTTATGACGCTAGATTCGCTACCATTAATGCCTAATGGGAAGCTGGACCGCAAGGCACTACCGGCACCAGAGGTAGTTGGCGAGACCGAGTATGCAGCCCCTCGTACGGAAGTAGAGCAAAAGCTGGCGGAGATTTGGCGCCAGGTGTTACGGGCGGAACAGGTCGGTATCCACGATAACTTCTTCGAGTTGGGTGGGGACTCGATCTTGAGCATACAGATCGTCTCGCGGGCGAATCAGGCGGGGCTGAAGCTGACACCGCG
>NZ_BAZR01000073.1 GCF_001315105.1 Paenibacillus sp. JCM 10914
ACAGTAGCTGAATTCCATGATGGAGAGCAACCCGAAGACTTACCGTACTTCGCTGTCGACCGGCAACAACTTCAGTCTTTTGGCGTGTCGAATACCGATGACATCCAAGAAATCTACAGACTGACCCCTCTTCAGAAAGGGATGTTATTTCATACTATTTATGACCCTGAAGCTGGAAGCTACGTGTACAATTCGTAGTTCGATTGCAAGGGAATCTGGATACAAATAAGTTTAAGAATGCTTGGGGAGAAATCGTCAACCGTCATTCGGTATTCAGGACTTCATTTGTATGGGACGGGTTGGATGAGCCGCTTCAAGTGGTTTACAAGCATGGATCCCTCGCGATTTCAATGATGGACTGGACGTCATTGAATAGAGAACAACAGGAAGAGGAGCTTCAGCGTTATTTGACGGAAGATCGGAAGACCGGATTTAATTTATCCTTTCCTCCTCTGATGAGGCTGGTTCTCGTGCAATCGGGAGAAGAAGAATATTCTTTCGTATGTACATACCACCATATGTTACTTGACGGCTGGAGCCTATCACTTATACTCCGACAATTCCAAAGATTGTATATGTCGGGCGTGGATGGAGAACGTGCATATTTAGAAATCTCGCGACCGTTCTCCGCGTACATTCGTTGGTTGGAACAAAAGGATGAACGTGAGATGGAACGATTCTGGAAAAAGGAACTGGAATCCTTTGATTCCCCGACCGTGCTCCCTTCGGATAACGTTCTGAAAAAATACGATAAAACGGAATATAAGGAAAGAACAGTTCTCCTTTCGGAGGAAGTCTCCTGGTCAGTCAAAGCATTTGCTCTGAATCACCAATTGACAATCAATACGGTTATGCAAGGCATTTGGGCGATGGTTCTTCACCATTATTCGAGAAAGAAAGATGTGTTGTTCGGTGTTACTGTTTCGGGCCGCGAGGCGGAGATAGCGGAAATCGATACGATGGTAGGCTCCTTTATCAACACGTTGCCCCTATTAGTGAAAATGAATGGTGGTCAAACGCTCGAAGAGTGGTTCAAGGGTCTTCAGAAGAAACAAGCGGTTCTCCGTAAATACGAATACAGCCCTTTATTTCAGGTTCAGAATTGGAGTACGCTCCCGAACGGGACTCCGTTGTTTGAGAGCCTGCTGGTGTTTGAAAATACTCCGGCGGAGGTTGCATCAACGAGTTCGGGAAGGAAAGACCTTATTATTCAAGAGGTAATTGGTAAGGAACAAACCAATTATCCTGTCACTGTGTTGGTGGTTCCCGGTAAACGGTTGTCAGTAAAAATGATGTATGATTCTGGTCGTTTTGAGGATTCGTTTATTGAACAGATCGTTTACCAAATCGAATCATTGGCTGAAAGATTGCAAGAATCTGCAAGTAAAAAGTTAGAAGAGATTTCTCTGTTGTCAGTAAGTGAAAATCAGCAGCTTCTTTATGATTGGAACGAAACGAAAAGCCCGTATTCAGACGACAAGCCTGTGCATGAGCTGTTCGAAGAACAGGCAGCGAGGACGCCAGGTGCGGAAGCGGTTGTGTTCGAGGATGAGACGTTGACGTATGCGGAAATGAACCGACGAGGTAACCAACTGGCGCATTATCTGCGTCAGCAGGGGGTGGAATCGGAGAGTCTTGTGGCGATATGCATGGACCGGTCGGCGGATTTAATCGTCGCTTTGCTGGGTGTGCTCAAAGCAGGTGGCGCGTATGTACCGCTGGATCCGTCGTATCCACAGGAGCGTCTCGCTTATATGCTGGCGGATTCGGGCGCATCCGTGA
>NZ_BAZR01000074.1 GCF_001315105.1 Paenibacillus sp. JCM 10914
ATCAGGGGTAGGGGAGCGTTGTATGTAGGTTGAAGGTGTACCGTAAGGAGCGCTGGACAGCATACAAGTGAGAATGCCGGTATGAGTAACGAAAAGATCAGTGAGAATCTGATCCGCCGAAAGCCCAAGGTTTCCTGAGGAAGGCTCGTCCGCTCAGGGTAAGTCGGGACCTAAGGTGAGGCCGAAAGGCGTAATCGAAGGACAACAGGTTGAAATTCCTGTACCACCGTAAACCGTTATGAACGATGGGGTGACGCAGGAGGGTAGTGACGCGGACTGATGGATGTCCGTCCAAGCAGTGAGGCTGATGTGTAGGCAAATCCGCACATCAATAAGGCTGGGCTGTGATGGGGAGTGAAAATTACAGTAGCGAAGGTCATGATCTCACACTGCCAAGAAAAGCCTCTAGTCAGGTGAAGGTGCCCGTACCGCAAACCGACACAGGTAGGCGAGAAGAGAATTCTAAGGCGCGCGGAAGAACTCTCGTTAAGGAACTCGGCAAAATGACCCCGTAACTTCGGGAGAAGGGGTGCCCCGGTAGTGTGAATAGCACGAGGGGGCCGCAGTGAAAAGGCCCAAGCGACTGTTTAGCAAAAACACAGGTCTGTGCGAAGCCGTAAGGCGAAGTATACGGGCTGACGCCTGCCCGGTGCTGGAAGGTTAAGGGGAGCGGTTAGGAGCAATCCGAAGCTGTGAACCGAAGCCCCAGTAAACGGCGGCCGTAACTATAACGGTCCTAAGGTAGCGAAATTCCTTGTCAGGTAAATTCTGACCCGCACGAATGGCGTAACGACTTGGGCGCTGTCTCAACGAGAGATCCGGTGAAATTTTAATACCTGTGAAGATGCAGGTTACCCGCGACAAGACGGAAAGACCCCATGGAGCTTTACTGCAGCTTGATATTGGATTTGGGTACGATCTGTACAGGATAGGTGGGAGCCTTTGAAGCATGAGCGCCAGCTTGTGTGGAGGCGACGTTGGGATACCACCCTGATCGTATCTAGGTTCTAACTTGGTACCGTGATCCGGTGCGAGGACAGTGTCAGGCGGGCAGTTTGACTGGGGCGGTCGCCTCCTAAAGAGTAACGGAGGCGCCCCAAGGTTCCCTCAGAATGGTTGGAAATCATTCGAAGAGTGCAAAGGCATAAGGGAGCTTGACTGCGAGACCTACAAGTCGAGCAGGGACGAAAGTCGGGCTTAGTGATCCGGTGGTACCGCATGGAAGGGCCATCGCTCAACGGATAAAAGCTACCCTGGGGATAACAGGCTTATCTCCCCCAAGAGTCCACATCGACGGGGAGGTTTGGCACCTCGATGTCGGCTCATCGCATCCTGGGGCTGAAGTAGGTCCCAAGGGTTGGGCTGTTCGCCCATTAAAGCGGTACGCGAGCTGGGTTCAGAACGTCGTGAGACAGTTCGGTCCCTATCTGTCGTGGGCGTAGGAAATTTGAGAGGAGCTGTCCTTAGTACGAGAGGACCGGGATGGACGTACCGCTGGTGCACCAGTTGTTCCGCCAGGAGCATGGCTGGGTAGCTACGTACGGAAGGGATAAGCGCTGAAAGCATCTAAGCGTGAAGCCCCCCTCAAGATGAGATTTCCCAACTAGTAAGACCCCTTGAAGACGACGAGGTAGATAGGTTGGAGGTGGAAGTGCAGCAATGCATGGAGCTGACCAATACTAATCGGTCGAGGGCTTATCCAAA
>NZ_BAZR01000076.1 GCF_001315105.1 Paenibacillus sp. JCM 10914
TTTCGTATTATCAGGTTAACCAGTTATTTCTGGTTGGCCTTTTTTTATGGGCGTTTTACGATGGCGGTAGCCGGGAGAACGAGGCTCTTTTAGGGGCGTTTGACCCCGTCATAAAAACTGTTCTCCCACTATCACCAATGACCATGTTTGAGCTGGTAGAGGCATTGACCTCGCATCACAAGCGAAGCTATGGGTTTGGAACCATTGTGGGAATGCCGGCAACAGATTTTTGTAAGGGGGTATGTTATGGGTCCAGTGGTTGGAATTGATGTGGCAAAAGGCTCTAGTGTGGTACAAGCTTTTTTAAGAAGGAATGAACCGTATGGGAAGTTGGAGAGCATCTTGCACGGTGAAAGTGGATTTGAACGTCTAGGAGAGATTTTGGCTGAGTTACGGGCCGAAACGATGCTCGAACCTGTCGTTGTTTTAGAAGCAACAGGACACTACCACCGAGGTCTTGCTGCCTATCTAGAACGAAGTGAATGGATTTACTATATCGTCAATCCATTACAGTCCAAACGAGCAAAAGGGACACAGTTACGCAAGGTGAAGACAGACGCCGCAGATGCTTGGCATTTAGCAAATATGTATTATCGAGGAGATGTCGCACCGCATCGTACATGGGAAGAGACGTTTACAGAGCTTCAACACGTAACTCGACAACACGAGTTTGTAACAGGGATGTTCGTTCAAGCAAAGTTAAACACGAGGGCACTATTAGATCAAGTATTTCCGGCTTATGAACAAATTTTTCGTGATCTCTTCTCCGTCACTTCACTAAAGGTCCTAGCTCATTGTTTAACGGGGAAGGTTGAGAATGTAAGTGAGACGATTCGGGAAGGTTCAGGGAGATCACATTCGAACAGGTGGATAGAAGAGAAAGCAGAGCGACTTAGGGAAACATTACCCGACTGGCTGAATCAACCGAGGAGTCGGTCGCAAACCGTTGCTTTATGCGGGATGATCACCTTGTTACTTGCGTTTTCAGAACAATTAAGTGAACTAGAGAATCAGATAAACGAGATCGCGCTGAATCTTCCTGAGGTAGCGTTGGTAAAAAGTATACCAGGAATAGGTGATAAACTTGCAGCAGCGATTGTTGCTGAGATTGGAGACGTAAAACAGTTTAAGGATGCAAAGCAACTTGTCGCATTTGCGGGGATAGATCCCGGGATCTTTAGTTCGGGGAAATTCGTGGCTACCCATTCACGGATTACAAAGCGTGGCTCCAAACGTCTTCGTCGGGCGTTATATTTAGCGGTACAATGTGGGATTCGTGGTAATACTAACAGTAAAATTCGGGATTACTACGACAAGAAAAGAAAAGAGGGCAAGCCCTACAAGGTGGTCGTGATTGCTTGCGCCAACAAGCTTCTCCATCACGTATACGCCATTCTTAGTAAAGGTCAGCCCTTTCAAACTTAAAAACCATATTTAACCATAACCTTCACGCCAATGAAGGTTATTTGTCATGCTAAAAACAGTATAGCAACAATTTTATGAATAACCAAGAGTGAAAGCTTGACAAGTATTAGCTGGTTTTTT
>NZ_BAZR01000077.1 GCF_001315105.1 Paenibacillus sp. JCM 10914
GTTCGAGGACGTGACGCTGACGTATGCGGAACTGAATCGACGAAGCAACCAACTGGCGCATTACCTGCGTCAGCAAGGGGTAGGACCGGAGCGTCTTGTGGCGATTTGCATGGAACGGTCGGTGGATCTAATCGTTGCCTTGCTGGGGGTACTCAAAGCAGGAGGCGCGTATGTGCCGCTGGATCCGTCATATCCGCCGGAACGTCTCGCATACATGCTGGCGGATACGCAGCCGAAGGTGCTGATGACGGAATCACAATACGTTTCGAGTCTACCGTCATATGTGGGCTCGGTCGTCCTTATGGACGGGATTGAGGAAACGCTGGTAGAACAGTCACAGCGCAATCCGGTAAGCGAAATGACGGCGGAGAATCTGGCGTATGTGATGTACACCTCAGGATCGACGGGGCAGCCCAAAGGGGTTTGCGTTCCCCACCGGGGAATCGTGCGGTTGGTGAAGGAGCAGTGGTACACAGAGATCAAATCGGAGGACGTGCTATTACAGGCGGCGCCGGTCTCGTTCGACGCGGCAACCTTTGAAATATGGGGGAGCTTGCTTAGCGGAGCGCGGCTTGCCCTGCTCGGCGCAGAAGGCCCGGGTACAGAGGAACTGGCAAGGGTGGTGAAACGCTACGGGGTGACCATGTTGTGGCTGACGAGTGGGCTGTTTGACACCATGGTCGATACCCGAGTGGATGTGTTTAGAGGTGTAAGGAAGCTGCTGGTTGGCGGGGATGTGGTATCACCAGTTCATGTGCGTAAGGTGCAGGAGGCAAATCCGGAGCTTCAACTGATCAACGGCTATGGCCCGACGGAAAATACGACGTTTACATGTTGTTATCTGATTCCGGCATGGGACGGGGAAACCCGTATTCCGATCGGTCAACCGATCGCTAATACGCAGGTGTACGTGCTAGATAGTGAGTTGCAATCGGTGCCCGTGGGGGTACCGGGGGAATTGTATATCGGAGGCGACGGCTTGGCACGGGGATATTGGAATCGTCCGGAGCTGACGGCGGAGAAGTTCATCATTCATCCGCAGTGGAACAAGCGCCTTTACCGGACCGAAGACTTGGTACGCTGGCAGCCGGATGGGAACTTGGAATACTTGGGACGGATGGACAATCAAGTGAAAATCCGGGGCTACCGGATCGAGCTTGGGGAGATCGAAGCAGCAATACTTCGTTATCCACTTGTACGGGAGTCGGCCGTGATCGTTCGTGACGATATGGCGTCAGACAAGGCCATCGTGGCGTACGTTGTCACAAGTGGGGACGCAGAGATGGGTGAGCTACGCGAACACTTAAAGGCGACACTTCCGGATTATATGGTGCCTTCGTACTTTATGACGTTGGAATCACTACCGCTAACGCCCAATGGGAAGCTGGACCGCAAGGCGTTGCCGGCACCAGAGGTAGTTGGCAGGGGAGAGTACGTAGCCCCCCGGACGGAAGCGGAGCAGAAGCTAACGGGGATTTGGTGCCAGGTG
>NZ_BAZR01000078.1 GCF_001315105.1 Paenibacillus sp. JCM 10914
TTGGTTAAGCTACTAAGAGCACACGGAGGATGCCTAGGCGCTAGGAGCCGAAGAAGGACGTGGCGAACAACGAAACTGCCTCGGGGAGCTGTAAGCAAGCTTCGATCCGGGGATGTCCGAATGGGGAAACCCAGCTGATGTAATAGTCAGTTACCCGTATCTGAATACATAGGATATGAGGAGGCATACCCAGGGAACTGAAACATCTAAGTACCTGGAGGAAGAGAAAACAAGAGTGATTCCGTCAGTAGCGGCGAGCGAACGCGGAACAGCCTAAACCAGAGAGCTTGCTCTCTGGGGTTGTGGGACGTCTCACATGGAGTTACAAAGGAACATATTAGACGAAGAGGTCTGGAAAGGCCCGCGATACGAGGTAAAAGCCCTGTAGTCGAAAGTATATTCCCTCCGAGACGGATCCCGAGTAGTGCGGGGCACGTGAAACCCCGTATGAATCCAGCAGGACCATCTGCTAAGGCTAAATACTCCCTAGCGACCGATAGTGAAGCAGTACCGTGAGGGAAAGGTGAAAAGCACCCCGGAAGGGGAGTGAAATAGAACCTGAAACCGTGTGCTTACAAGAAGTCAGAGCCCGATCTATGGGTGATGGCGTGCCTTTTGTAGAATGAACCGGCGAGTTACGTTCCCATGCAAGGTTAAGGCGAGAAGCCGTAGCCGCAGCGAAAGCGAGTCTGAATAGGGCGATATTAGTATGTGGACGTAGACCCGAAACCGTGTGATCTACCCCTGTCCAGGGTGAAGGTGCGGTAACACGCACTGGAGGCCCGAACCCACGTATGTTGAAAAATGCGGGGATGAGGTGGGGGTAGCGGAGAAATTCCAATCGAACTCGGAGATAGCTGGTTCTCCCCGAAATAGCTTTAGGGCTAGCCTCGGAATTGAGAGTCGTGGAGGTAGAGCACTGATTGGGTGCGGGGCCCGCAAGGGTTACCAAGCTCAGTCAAACTCCGAATGCCATAGACTTATATCCGGGAGTCAGACAGTGAGTGCTAAGATCCATTGTCAAAAGGGAAACAGCCCAGACCATCAGCTAAGGTCCCCAAGTGTGTGTTAAGTGGGAAAGGATGTGGAGTTGCACAGACAACCAGGATGTTGGCTTAGAAGCAGCCACCATTTAAAGAGTGCGTAATAGCTCACTGGTCGAGTGACTCTGCGCCGAAAATGTAACGGGGCTAAACACACCACCGAAGCTATGGCTTGA
>NZ_BAZR01000079.1 GCF_001315105.1 Paenibacillus sp. JCM 10914
CCCGCCTGGAGCTGACACCTTCAGGACTGGCAGGCGTTGCGCCTAGCCATACAGCTGTCCATGACGGCCGGATCACAGGCACGACGACAGCGCTGGAGTACAAGCTGGCGAGCAGCGCGACGTACACCCGTGCGACGAACGAGACGGTTACCGGGCTGGCACCGGGGACGTACCAGGTTCGTTATGCGGCCAAAACCGGCTACAATGCGGGGGCTACTACGCCGACCGAGCTGTACTACAGCGCAGGACCGGCTGTTGAGGTCGTCGTCCCCGCATCGGGGACAGAGCCAGGCGGCGAAGGAGCGTTCGACTACTTCAAGCGCGTGTATCCGTCGCTGAGCCAGACGGACCACGTGTTCGAGACCGTGACCGCCCATGAGCTGTCGACGCTGCTGAATAGCGAAGGCACCTATCTGGTGCTGATCGGCGGCGCGTGGAGCCAAGCCACGCAGACGCAGATCGCTGAGATCAACGCACAGGCCAAAGCCTACGGCGTCGAAAAGATCTACAATTTCGACACCCGTCTGGACGGGGCAACTTTGGATATCACAGACGAAAACGCCGCCGACTTCGACAAGAAGCTGTTCGTCGACTTGGTGAACAACTATCTGCTGAACCTGCCGGCAACCGGTGCAGAGGTGAGCTATGGCCAAGGAGTCAGTGCGCACAAAATCACGGAGCCATTCCTGTTCGCCTATGAGAAAGGGCGCACGGAAGCGGATGTGGCAGCGCCGATCATCGCCTCCGCCTCGTCCGAGTGGGGCGAGGTGTTCAAAGCGATCGCTGTGGAGACGAACGGTAAGGAGGTCGCGCAGCATGACATCTTTACAGCGGAGGACTATTTCACGACAGTCTATGATGACAAACTGAACCGCGCTATTTTCCGCGGCAAGGATGTGGTATTCGAGCACATCACATACCATGAGCTGCAAGAGCTGCTGAAGACAGACGGCACGCACAACATTCTGATCGGTGGATCCTGGTGCCCGAACACCCAGCCTATCATCGGTCTGGTGAACGATG
>NZ_BAZR01000080.1 GCF_001315105.1 Paenibacillus sp. JCM 10914
CACTTGCTCATCCATCCGTCCCAAGTATTCGATTACCCCGTCACTTCTATATCTGGCCAAGTCTCCCGTTCGATAAAGGCGATTGCCAAATCGACGGTGCGGATCACGGATGAAACGTTCCTCTGTTAATGACGGACGGTGAATATAACCGCGGGCCAACCCTTTTCCACCAATATAAATTTCGCCAGGAACACCGATAGGTACTTGTTCCAAATTTCGGTCCAGCAAATACGTTTGGGTATTAGCGATAGGACGGCCGATCGGAATGGTTCCTTCTTCGTCCTCAATCTTGTGGATCGTCGCGCAAACCGTCGATTCAGTCGGGCCGTACGCGTTAAACAACTTCCTGCTGGAATTCCATTCGGATAGCAACCCAGACGTACTGGCTTCCCCAGCTATAATTAATACTTTTAATGTTGGAAGGTTTATAGGCTTCATGACACTAAGCGCGGTTGGCGGCAAGGTCACGCATGTGATTTCATGCTCCCGCAGCAAGTCAAGTAATTCTGGACCTGGGAGCAGTCGATCCTGGATAGCCAATACCAGGCATGCTCCTGACAAAAGACTCATGACCATTTCAGAGACGAAAGCGTCAAAGCTGACGGAAGCAAACTGAAGAATCCGGTCCGACTTCCCGATTCCAAATTCATTGATTTGCGCATACGCCAGGTTGTTAATTCCTTCGTGTTCGATCATGACCCCCTTAGGCTGACCCGTTGAACCTGAAGTATAAATAACGTATGCCAAATTGTCCGTGGTCGCTGCCGAATTAAGTTTGGCGTCATTACCCCTAGACCATTCCTGATCCAGACACACCGTTGGCACTTCCGTGTGCGGCAGTAGGGGAAGTACATCTTCCGACGTAAGCAGCACCGAAGCTTTGGAGTCCTTCAACATGTAGGCCAGACGTTCTTGAGGATACGCCGGATCCAGTGGCACATAAGCGCCGCCTGCTTTCCAAATGCCTAGAATTGAAACGATAAGATCAGTCGATCTATTCAAGCAAAGACCGACCAA
>NZ_BAZR01000081.1 GCF_001315105.1 Paenibacillus sp. JCM 10914
TAGGAAGTTGGCGATAATTCAAGGGTATGACCCTACTCTTATTTCGCAGACGGAATACGCAAATCAAATGGGCGTTACGAAGTCCCAATTCCAATATTGGTTGAAGCTCTATGAGATGCATGGTGAGTCTACCTTTACTAACGGCTATACAAATTATCCGGCAAGCTTTAAACTGGACGTACTCAATCATATGGCTCAATCAGATGCTTCCCTCATGGATACCGCCGCTCTTTTCAACCTTCCGGACTTCTCTATGCTGCATGCCTGGAAAAGAAAGATGGAGACAGGTAGTATAGAAGCCCTTGAGCCAAAAAGGAAGGGGCGTCCATCCATGAAGAAAGATTCCAAATCGTCTATCAAACGATCCGTAGTTGAAGGGTCTGTCGAAGCACTTGAAGAACGTATCAAGCAGCTTGAAATGGAAAATGAGTATCTAAAAAAGTTGAATGCCTTAGTTCGAAACAAGGAAAAATCACCAAACGAGACAAATCACAGGCCGTCTGGGAACTGAGGCGTAAATATCCGGTGATGGCACTCGTAAAGCTGGCGGGCATCCCGCGCAGCACCTATTACAACCTTATAGCACGTATGAACCAACCAGATCCGAATACCGATTTGGAAGCTGAAATCCAGTCCATTTACGCGGAACATGAGGGGCGTTACGGATATCGCCGTATTCGTGATGAACTAGAAATCCGTGGATGGAAAGTAAACCACAAGAAGGTTCAGCGGCTGATGAAAAAGATGGGCCTTAAATGTCTGGTCCGCATGAAAAAGTATAAGTCGTATAAAGGGACCGTTGGCAAGACTGCACCGAATCATCTGGACCGCCAGTTCACGGCAGAGGCGCCAAATGAGAAATGGGTGACGGACATCACGGAGTTTAAGTTATTTGGAGAAAAGCTGTATCTATCACCCATTTTGGACTTATTCAACGGGGAGATTATCACCTATA
>NZ_BAZR01000082.1 GCF_001315105.1 Paenibacillus sp. JCM 10914
CCTTTCTCAGGCACAAACTTCTCCGCCGTTAGTTCCGGACGATTCCAATACCCCCGTGCCACGCCTTCTCCACCGATGTATAACTCCCCTGCCACTCCGACCGGCAACGCTTGACCCTCCACATCCAAAACGTAGAACCGGGTATTAGCCATTGCTCCACCGATCTTCACCTGCTGAGCCTCCGTCAATTCCTCCACCGACGACCATACCGTTGTCTCCGTAGGTCCGTACATATTATAAATCCGGGCTTTCGTATGTCCTTTTAATTCCTCCAGCAACCCGGCCGGTAAAGTTTCACCACCGATCATGACGTATGTCAACCGTTGCATCCACCCTGTATTCCCTCCACCGAGAATCTGCCTGATCCGCGATGGTGTCGTTTGAATCATCTCAACTCCGCAACGCTCCACCAAGTCTGCCAGCAAATGAGGATCGCTCTGCTCTGCTTCGCCCGCTAAGATTACTCTCAATCCTTTCGTCAACGGTAGGAGCGTTTCCAGCACGAAGATATCGAACGAAATGGTCGTCACGGACACCATCGTCCCACCTTCCGTTAGAGCAATTCGGTCCGTAATTCCCTGCATGAAATTCATGACCGACCGGTGCTCGATCATAACCCCTTTCGGTTGGCCTGTCGAACCGGACGTGTAGATCACGTAGGCCAGATTACCTGACGTCACGCCGCTCTTTGGCGCAGCCTCGTAACCGCTCCCTAAGGCAAGGTTATCCAGATCAATGATGCTACCGGTAAAACGCAAACGTTCGGACAGACCGTCCTTCGTAAGCACCAATAGTGCTCCACTATCCGCCAGCATGTATGCGAGACGTTCCGGCGGATATGACGGATCCAGCGGCACATACGCGCCTCCTGCTTTGAGTACCCCCAGCAA
>NZ_BAZR01000083.1 GCF_001315105.1 Paenibacillus sp. JCM 10914
GCACCTTACTCAGGTGCGTGGATTGAAATTGGTGGATCTATGAATCTATCGCCATCGATTTTGGTCGCACCTTACTCAGGTGCGTGGATTGAAATGGCATTATCCTAGGTACCTTTGTACTCAGGAAAGTTATCGTCGCACCTTACTCAGGTGCGTGGATTGAAATCTCTCTAAAGGGGATGGATAAGGGCCTTTTACGGCGTCGCACCTTACTCAGGTGCGTGGATTGAAATCATCCGTTATCTCTCCTTATATGGGGTATGGGGGTTAAGGTCGCACCTTACTCAGGTGCGTGGATTGAAATGTCCTCCTTATCTTTGTCGCTAATCGCTTTGTTTCCGGTCGCACCTTACTCAGGTGCGTGGATTGAAATCATGGGCGAACGCTTTGAGCGCATCGAGTGCGTCCCAGTCGCACCTTACTCAGGTGCGTGGATTGAAATAGCTAAACCGCCTCCCGTACTTCGACTGTCTTGGTCGCACCTTACTCAGGTGCGTGGATTGAAATGATCATGATCCCAGCTCCTCGCGTAGATTATCGGTCGCACCTTACTCAGGTGCGTGGATTGAAATATCGATGAGGATGACAGGGGAACGTTTTTCCCCCGTCGCACCTTACTCAGGTGCGTGGATTGAAATAAACCAGTTCTTAGGGATGCTGCATCCACACCGTTTGTCGCACCTTACTCAGGTGCGTGGATTGAAATAGGATTTGATCGAGAATGACGATGCCCCTTACCTGTCGCACCTTACTCAGGTGCGTGGATTGAAATATCTTGGCGTTGTGGTCATTGATCTTGTTCAGCGAGTCGCACCTTACTCAGGTGCGTGGATTGAAATAAGAGGTAATGAACTTTGTCGGCAAGTTGGCAACT
>NZ_BAZR01000084.1 GCF_001315105.1 Paenibacillus sp. JCM 10914
GACTGTGTCGATGACATCGTCGTTGCTGGGCACGATGGAGGCCGAAACACTTCCGGATCTGCGGACGGTAATCGTCGGCGGGGACGTCTGTACGGCGGAACTGGTGGAGCAGTGGGGAGAGGGACGAGGATTCTTCAATTGTTACGGACCGACGGAAGCAACGGTGTGCACGACGATGAAGCAGTGTGAATCAGACGGGAAAATGCCTAGTATCGGTCGACCGATCGCTAATACGCAGGTGTACGTGCTAGATGGTGAGATGCAGCTGGTGACCCCGGGTGTATCAGGCGAATTATACATCGGCGGCGCCGGGTTGGCGCGTGGGTATTGGAATCGTCCGGAGCTGACGGCGGAGAAGTTCATCGTTCATCCGCAGTGGAACGAGCGCCTTTACCGGACGGGAGACTTGGTGCGCTGGCAGCAAGATGGGAACTTGGAATACTTGGGACGGATCGATGAGCAAGTAAAAGTCCGGGGCTACCGGATCGAGCTTGGGGAGATCGAGGCGGCGCTGCTTCGTCATCCGCTTGTACGGGAGTCGGCCGTGATTGTCCGTGACGATATGGCGGCGGACAAGACCATTGTGGCGTACGTTGTCACAAGTGGGGACGCAGAGCAGGGTGAGCTGCGCGAACACTTGAAGGCGACACTTCCGGATTATATGGTGCCTTCGTACTTTATGACGTTGGACTCGCTACCGCTGACGCCAAATGGGAAGCTGGACCGCAAGGCGTTGCCGGCACCAGAGGTAGTTGGCAGGGGAGAATACGTAGCTCCTCGTACGGAAGCAGAGCAAAAACTGGCGGAGATTTGGCACCAGGTGCTACGGGCGGAACG
>NZ_BAZR01000085.1 GCF_001315105.1 Paenibacillus sp. JCM 10914
GGACCCGTTACCCCTGTCACACCAGTAGCACCTGTTGCTCCTGTGCCTCCGGTAACTCCGGTTGGGCCCGTTAATCCGGTAACTCCTGTTGGACCTGTTATTCCGGTTGGACCCGTTACCCCTGTCACACCAGTAGCACCTATTGCTCCCGTCACTCCGGTGGCTCCCATTGAACCTGTTAATCCCGTGGCACCTGTCGGGCCGGTTACTCCGGTTACTCCGGCTGCTCCAGTAGCACCAGTTACCCCCGCTGTTCCGGTAATTCCTGTTGGACCTGTAGACCCCGTAGGGCCTGTTGCCCCCGTCACTCCTCCAGGAGCTCCTGTTGGGCCAGTCGGGCCAACCGCTCCAGTCAAACCTGTCGCCCCTGTGTTACCAGTTGCCCCAGTTAAACCAATACCACCTGTGACGCCTGTTACTCCTGTAGCGCCAGTTGCCCCCGTTAGACCTGTCGGACCCGTTAATCCCGTCGTCCCCGTGGAACCTGTTACTCCTGTATTTCCGGTAGCACCTGGCAGACCCGTTGGACCCGTTGGACCCGTTAATCCCGTTGCACCCGTGATGCCTGTTACTCCTGTGACTCCCGTATTACCGGTAGCACCTGGCAGACCCGTTG
>NZ_BAZR01000086.1 GCF_001315105.1 Paenibacillus sp. JCM 10914
TAAACCCGGACAGCGAATGTACCGGACCGGGGACTGGGTACGTTACCTGGCGGATGGCAGCCTGGAACACCTGGGACGGATCGATGACCAGGTGAAAATCAGAGGCTATCGGATCGAACTAGGCGAAATCGAAGCGGCACTACGAAACGTGGCGGGAATATCGGACGCAGCGGTTGTGGTCAGGGAGGATAAGCCAGGCGAGAAACGGATTGTCGGCTATGTGGTGGAATCCGAGGAAACAGAGGAGCCGATTACTTGGCGGTTGGTGCTGAGAGATCAATTGCCGGACTATATGATACCTTCACAGATTGTGATGTTGCCATCACTGCCGTTGACCCCAAATGGCAAGGTGGACCGCAAGGTGCTGCCGAAACCGGAGCAAATGCCAAAAGAGGGTTATGTGGCGCCGCGAACGAGGGTAGAAGAAAAATTGGCAGAAATCTGGAGTGGGGTACTGGGAGTAGAGCAAGTTGGCATATACGACAACTTTTTTGAGCTTGGCGGGGACTCCATCGTTAGTATCCAAATCGTGTCAAAGGCGAATCGGATGGGAATCAAAATGGCTCCGAGACATATTTTCGAGCACCAGACGATCTCAGAATTGGCACAAGTT
>NZ_BAZR01000087.1 GCF_001315105.1 Paenibacillus sp. JCM 10914
GGGAAACCGTCTTCCGCCAGCAAAAAGGAAGTGTGAACCCCAGCGGCGCGTCCTACTGGAGCGGACTGCGCGACTTGGACGGGGCGGCCCGCGGCAACGTCTTGCCCTATACCCTCCCGATCGCACCGGGCAAGCATCCGGTGGCAGGGTATAAGAACGTAGCGGTTAAGACCGGCTACCATTTCAAATTCGACCTCAAGACCAAGGGCAATATGTTTACCGCCCGGGACGGCATCTCCATCACGCCGCGCTTTACGTTTGTCCACAAGGATGGCAGCGGGCGGCAGGAGGTAGACCTGTATTACCACAGCGGCAATCGGTACTTCATCAAGATCGGCTCGCCGCAGGATACGGAGAAGCGCTACGTCATACTCAACGAAAGGCTGCGTAATGTGCCGCTAAGTGAAATGCAGGATACCGCGTCATATCTTTATAACCATGGGGGCGCTCCTGCCGGTATGTCGAAGGGGGCATTTACGCAGCACTATATTCAGAAGCTAAGCCAGTCCAAGACCTGGGTCGGCCGGCTGGATTGGCTGCTGCTGCCTTCCGGTGTGCGTACCTTGATCGGCCCCAAAGCGAACTTGCCGGC
>NZ_BAZR01000088.1 GCF_001315105.1 Paenibacillus sp. JCM 10914
CAGTTATATAGTCTTGAACATGTCACGCGAGTGTACAACCTGTACGGACCGTCGGAGGACACGACGTATTCTACGTATGCATTGGTAGAAAAGGAATCTAAAGCGACACCGCACATTGGGCGTCCGATCGCTAATACGCAGGTGTACGTGCTAGATGGTGAGATGCAGCCGGTGCCAATTGGCGTGCAGGGTGAACTGTATATCGGAGGCGCCGGTTTGGCACGTGGATATTGGAATCGTCCGGAGTTGACGGCGGAGAAATTTATCGTTCATCCGCAGTGGAACAAGCGCCTTTACCGGACCGGAGACTTGGTATGCTGGCAGCAAGATGGGAACTTGGAATACTTAGGCCGTGCGGACGAGCAGGTCAAAGTTCGGGGCTACCGGATCGAGCTTGGGGAGATTGAGGTTGCGCTGCTTCGTCATCCGCTTGTACGGGAGTCGGCCGTGATTATCCGTGACGATATGGCATCGGACAAGACGATTGTGGCGTACGTTGTCACAAGTGGGGACGCAGAGCAAGGTGAGCTACGCGAACATTTGAAGGCGACACTTCCAGATT
>NZ_BAZR01000089.1 GCF_001315105.1 Paenibacillus sp. JCM 10914
GACTGGATTAACGGGCTCAACAGGAGTTACCGGAGGCACAGGAGCAACAGGAGCTACTGGCGTGACAGGGGGAACCGGCCCGACTGGATTAACAGGTCCAACGGGAGTCACTGGAGTTGGAGCAACGGGTGTTACTGGAGTAACAGGAGTAACCGGCCCAACTGGAATAACGGGCCCAACCGGAGTTACCGGTGGTACGGGAGCAACAGGTGCTACTGGCGTGACAGGGGTAACCGGTCCAACCGGACTAACAGGTCCAACGGGAGTCACCGGTGTTGGGGCTACCGGAGCGACAGGAGTAACGGGAGCGACGGGGTTGACAGGTCCAACCGGAATAACGGGCCCAACGGGAGTTACCGGAATAACGGGTCTAACCGGAGCAACAGGAACGACGGGGGTAACCGGCCCGACTGGATTAACAGGTCCAACGGGAGTTACTGGAGTTGGAGCCACTGGAGCTACTGGTGTGACGGGGGTAACCGGTCCGACTGGATTAACAGGCCCAACGGGAGTCACTGGAGTTGGGGCTACCGGAGCCACAGGAGTAACGGGAGCCACA
>NZ_BAZR01000090.1 GCF_001315105.1 Paenibacillus sp. JCM 10914
GTTATCCGTTTCTCCTTCAGCACGCTTAACAGATCCTGTCCCGGCAACAGACGCACTGCACGCTCCACATGCAAGCTTGCCCCCGACAGTAGCGCCATCGTCATCTCCGATACCGATACGTCGAAGCTGAATGAGGTGAATTGCAGTACACGACTTTCCGCCGTTACCGCAAATGCCTCGATCTGTGCCTCTGCCAAGTTCACCACGCTCCGGTGTTCCACCATAACCCCTTTGGGCTCTCCAGTTGAACCCGACGTGTAGATCACGTAAGCCAAATCCTCCGCTTTCGCCACGCCCGGCACCGATTCTTCGCTCTCACCGGCGATCTTACCCCAGTCGGTGTCCAGGCATAGACGTACACACTCACCTTCCGACCATTGCGCTACAATTGGCTGTTGCGTCAACAGCAGCCGGGCCCGGCTGTCCTCCAGCATATAGGTCAGGCGCTCTTGCGGGTAGGCCGGATCCAGCGGCACATAAGCGGCTCCTGCCTTCCACACGCCCAGCACCCCGATCACCATCTCAAACGACCGTTCCATGCATATCGCG
>NZ_BAZR01000091.1 GCF_001315105.1 Paenibacillus sp. JCM 10914
GTGATCGGTTCGACTGGCCCCACCGGCAACACCGGCCCAACAGGAGTAACAGGTCCAATCGGAAATACCGGATCGGTAGGTTCGACAGGATCCACAGGTCCAACAGGAGTAACCGGCTCAACAGGCATAACGGGATCAACTGGCTCAACAGGTCCGACAGGTCCGATCGGTGCAACAGGTTCAACAGGCGCTACGGGTGTGACAGGAGCAACAGGTCCAATCGGCAGCACCGGTTCAACTGGTCCGACGGGTGCAACGGGTGTAACGGGTGCAACCGGCCCGACAGGTCCGATCGGAGCAACCGGAGTAACCGGTCCAATCGGGGTTACAGGTCCAACAGGGGCATCAGGCATAACGGGAGCAACCGGCTCAACGGGGGTAACAGGAGCAACCGGAGCCACTGGCCCGATCGGGGTTACGGGTCCAACTGGAAATACCGGATCGGTCGGCTCGACTGGCCCCATCGGCGCCACCGGAGCGATCGGAGTTACTGGCTCAACAGGAGCCACGGGTTCAACAGGCCCAACCGGTCCTCAGGA
>NZ_BAZR01000092.1 GCF_001315105.1 Paenibacillus sp. JCM 10914
CAAACTCGTAAACCAGCCCACCGTCCGGGTCACATCGAGTCCCCCGCCGATCTCTTCCCGGCCATGGCCTTCCATATGCACCAACAAGCGCGCCGAACCCGTCCACGCCTGCATCGCTTGCGCCAATGCCGTAAGCAGCACTTCGTTAATCTGCGTCCGATAGACCGGCGGCACTTCCTTAAGCAGCGCCTGCGTCTCTTCCTCGCTAAGCGACAATGTCACCTGCTCCGCGTCTTGCTCCCGGTTGCTTCCCTCCGGCTCATCCACCGGCCATGCTGGCATGTCCACTAGCGACCCCGAGCTCCAGTACTTCACCTCTTGCTCCGGCAGTTCATACGCCTTCGCCTTCAGACGCTTCGCCCACTGTTGGAACGACGATGTCTTCTGCGGTAATTTGACTGCTTCGCCCTGCTCCGCCTGGCCATAAGCGGTCTCCAAGTCCTCCAGTATAATCCGCCAGGACACCCCGTCCACCGCCAAATGGTGTACCACTAGCAGCAACCGTCCTTCTCCGCCACCCAGA
>NZ_BAZR01000093.1 GCF_001315105.1 Paenibacillus sp. JCM 10914
TGCGCTTCATACAGCGCCCGAAGCTCGCGCAAGAAGATGCCCATCGACCAGCCGTCCGACACGATGTGATGCATATTGAAGAGGATGATATGCTCCTCTTCCGCCAGCTGCACCAGATGTGTCCGCAAGAGCGGACCTTGCTCCAGATCGAATGGCATTCGTGCGTCCGCTCGGGCGAGCTCTTTTACGGCTTCCTGCTTCGCTTCTTCCCCGAGCATGTGCAGGTCGCTTACTCCTAGTGCAATCGCCATTTCTTCATGGATCACCTGCATCGCTTTGCCGTCCACATCCGTGAACGTGCTTCGCAATCCTTCATGGCGCTCCACCAGATCGGCTAGGCTTTGACGCAATACCTCCGCGTCTAGCTCACCTTTGGCATACAGCGCACCCGGAATGTTGTACAGTGCCCGGTCCGGCAATAGCCGGTCCAAGAACCATAGCCGTTGCTGCGCAAAAGACAGCGGCAGCATATGGCCCACGCGCTCCGTCTTCTCGATTCTCGGCACATAGA
>NZ_BAZR01000094.1 GCF_001315105.1 Paenibacillus sp. JCM 10914
CCAGATCAATACCGTCACCGTCCATACGCCGGTCGTTAACTATGCCTCTGTCACGGATGATCAAGCCCATAACCAGAAGACGGTGCCGAATGCTGCGCGCTCTGCCTTCATCCTGGATCGGCCTTTTACCGTGCGGATACCAACATCCGGCCAGCATCGGAACATCCCGGGATACGGTCACCGCGACTATGCCAAGTACATCCGGTCCAAGCAGGTCTACTTCCCGTTTGACGTCTATAGCGGGGACAAGCGTATCTTTTACCCGAAGAACACCTGGATCACGATCCCGACCAACCAGCTCGACACCGAGTTCTTCCTGCCGGTATGGGTGGATGAAGGGGATTACCACGTTTACTTCCGGACCATTGCCGAGAATGCGCCGCCAGACTTCAGCACCCAGCCCAGCGCCAACCTGGAGCTGGCCCACCATGTTGCCACGGACATCGAACCTGTCGAGGTGATCGGCCGCGTCTACGACTTCCGCATCACGGACATCGTCGACTACAATT
>NZ_BAZR01000095.1 GCF_001315105.1 Paenibacillus sp. JCM 10914
TCAGATCAATACCGTCACCGTCCATACGCCGGTCGTTAACTATGCCTCTGTCACGGATGATCAAGCCCATAACCAGAAGACGGTGCCGAATGCTGCGCGCTCTGCCTTCATCCTGGATCGGCCTTTTACCGTGCGGATACCAACATCCGGCCAGCATCGGAACATCCCGGGATACGGGCATCGCGACTATGCCAAATACGTCCGGTCCAAGCAGGTCTACTTTCCGTTTGACGTCTACAGCGGGGACAAGCGTACCTTTTACCCGAAGAATACCTGGATCACGATCCCGACCAACCAGCTCGACACCGAGTTCTTCCTGCCGGTATGGGTGGATGAAGGGGATTACCACGTTTACTTCCGGACCATTGCCGAGAATGCGCCGCCAGACTTCAGCACCCAGCCCAGCGCCAACCTGGATCTGGCCCACCATGTTGCCACCGATATCGAACCTGTCGAAGTGATCGGCCGCGTCTACGACTTCCGCATCACGGACATCGTCGACTACAACT